>NZ_ML133572.1 GCF_003985125.1 Rhizobium phaseoli | reverse complement strand
ACCCGCCCCGATCTGATCTTGCAACCCGGACCAGCCGCTCAGATCGGGGCTGATCGCCTGCCGGATGCAGACCAAAGTGACATTTCTACTTTGCAAACATCCGGACATTTCAACTTCACCGCCACATCGCTTGGATTAGGTTCTCTAAACTTGCCTTTGCAAGCGCCTCAGACGATTTCAACACGAGCCTTGCGCCACGCCTCGTAGCGTTCGAGGGTCTCCTGATTGGGTGGGTAGACGCCGAGTGTCGGCTTGCCGGATTCGATCTCCAGCTTGAGGAACTCCTCCTGCTCCTCCATCGCGACGGCCTCGTCGGCGATTTCGCTGACATATTGGCGAGGAATGATGATGACGGCTTCGGCATCTCCAAAAACGATGTCGTCGGGGTAAACCGCAACGCCGCCGCAGGCAATCGGCTGGTTCATGTCCGATGCGTGATGGGCGACCAAATTGGCGGGCGCCGCGGGACCGAGGCAATAGGTGGGGAGCCCGAGCTGGGCCATATCGGCGGTGTCGCGAACCCCTCCGTCGAGTACAAGACCGGCGCAGCCGCGATAGACAAGGCGACGAGCCAGCACCGCGCCAATGCCTGCGATCTCGGCGATCGAGCGGCAGTCGAACACGAGGACGTGGTCCTCCGGGATCGTATCGATCGCCTTGCGCTGCTGGTTGGACGGATCGGAACTGTAGCTCGAGCCGTCGATATCCTCACGCGCCGGAATATAACGGACGGTGACGGCCGGACCGACCATCGGCTTTTCGGCCGCCGCGAGCGGCCGCACGCCGCGAACAGCCGTATTCCTCAGTCCCCGCTTCAGCAGCAAACTGCTGAGACTCGCCGAATTCGTCCGCAAAAGCTTTGCATAAATCAATGGGTCTAAGGCGGTCATGAGATCTCTCCCTTTGTCAGGCGGAAGATCTACCACAACAAATCTTTGGTTCAATAGAGAACTTAGTTTTTCTTATTTGGACAATTGATGCCGCCCATTGATGGTTCTTGTCAGCGTTCCGGCCGCCTCCAGGACTTCGCGCTTGATCGATCGAGCCCGATCCGGCGTCGCCTCCCCGATAAAAGGCACGCTGAGAGTGGCGATCAGACTGCCTCGGTCATCGAACACCGGCGCAGCGAAAGCGCGCAAGCCGAGGTTGGATTCCTGATTGTCCTCAGCGTAGCCATCGCGGCGAATTTCTGCGAGCGCCTCTTTCAGCGCCTCCGGATCCGTGATCGTATAAGGGGTCTTGGCCTCCAGCCCGCCGGCGCAGTAGGCCTCGACCTCACCGTAGTCCGAATAGGCCAAGGCCAGCTTGCCGGCTGCCCCAACATGTTTGCGCGAACGTCCTCCCACTTTGATAAACAACGCATAATCGCCAGGACTCGCGGCGGCGAATATCGTCATCATCTCCTGCCCCTCGGGCACGGCCAGCTTGAAGGATTCCGTTATCCGCTCCGCCGCTGCCGCCAGAATTGGCCTTGCCGCCTCGATCAGCGTCACGCGATCGGCACCGGGCGAGATCCGCCGGGCAAGCTCGACGAATTTCGGCCCCAGCTCATAGGAGGCTCCGCCATTGACCCGCGCGACCAGGCCGTGGGCGGTGAGCGAGTTCAGAATGCGGTAGACCGTCGACCGGGGCACGCGCAGCTGATCGACCAAGGCGCCAAGCGAGATGCCCGTTTTCGCATCAGCCACCGCCTCGAGCAGATGCGCCGTCTTTTCCACCACCGGAGAACCATGTTTCGGTTCATTCATGAACTTGCAATTCCATTAGAGAATTAATCGGCTTGACTCCGGCAACGTTGGCAACCATCTTGTCCGCCGCAAGTGTCGTATTTGACACTACGCGGTTGCTGGAGGAAGCGCAACCGAACGGCTGCGGCATGCGCGATGGCGCGCGGCTGGAACGGGAGGAGGACTTCATGACGATCAGGAAATTTCACCCACTACGGATCGGGCTTGCGATCTGTCTGGCGGCGGGCGTTGCAATGTCCGCCGACGCTGCCGAAGACAAATTGACGGTTGTGGTGACGGACGAGCCGAAGTCGCTGGATCCCTGTGATACCGATCTTTCGGGAAATTCCCGCATCCTGCACAACAATATCACCGAATCCCTCGTCAACCTCAGCCCGAAGGACGGATCGGTCGTTGCCAGCCTTGCCACAAGTTGGCGCCAGGTCGATGACCTGACCTGGGAGTTCAAGCTGCGCGAGGGCGTGACGTTCCATGACGGCAAGCCGTTCGAAGCCAGCGCGGTCGTCGCCGCCGTTAAGCGGGCTCAAGACCCGGCCCTGGCCTGCGAAGTCGGGCTGGCCACCTTGAAAGGCATTAAGCTCAACGCAGAGGCCGTCAATCCGACCACCGTCCTCATCAAAACCGATGTCGTCGAACCGATCCTGCCGAACAAGATGTCTGCCGTCGACATCGGCTCGCCGGCGACCCCGAGTGACGGCAAGACGCGCAGTCCGGCCGGAACCGGCCCCTACAAGCTGGACGCGTGGATCCCTGGCCAGTCCGTCGCGCTGACGGCCTATGACGGTTATTGGGGCGACAAGCCGGCAATCAAAAATGCGACGATCATCTGGCGTGCCGAATCCGCAGTTCGTGCGGCCATGGTGGAGACAGGCGAAGCGCAGATCGCCTACGAGATCGCGCCGCAGGACGGCACGACCGACCAGGACCAGGCCTTTCCGAACGCTGAAACGTCGCTGTTGAGGATCGATGCCCAGGTAGCGCCGCTCGACGACAAACGCGTGCGTGAAGCGCTCAATCTCGCCATCGACCGGGACGGTCTCGTCGGGACCATCTTCCATGAGGACGCGCAGAAGGCAATGCAGGTCGTGCCGCCTTCGGTGTTCGGTTTCAATCCCGACATTCCCGTCTGGACCTATGATCCGGAAAAGGCGAAGTCGCTGCTTGCCGCGGCCAAGGCCGATGGTGTGCCCGTCGATAAGGAGATCGTCATCTACGGTCGCATCGGCATCTATCCCAATTCCTCGGAAAGCCTGGAGGCCATACAGGCGATGCTTGCGGATGCCGGGTTCAACGCGCGGCTCGAAATGCTCGAGACCAGCCCATGGTTGAAACGGCTCCTGAAGCCCTGGGATAAGGATCGCCAGCCGTCGATCCTGCAGACCCAGATCGACAATGCCGAGGGAGATGCCGTGTTCACGCTGCCCAACCGCTTCACCACCGACGGCAATCAGGCGACAATCGCAGATGCCAAGCTCGACAAGCTGATCGCCGATGGTTCGAAGGCAACCGGCGACGAGCGCAAGAAGCTGTTCCAGGAGGCATTCCGATACATCGCCGTCGATGCGGTGAATATCGCCCCGCTCTTCCATATGGTCTCGATTGCCCGGGTCGGAAAGGACGTGAACTACATCCCCGATGTGCAGGCCGGCAACGAGATCAAGCTGAAGTCGATCAGCTATCGCTGACCGATGCGCCCAACCACTGTCGCCTGAGGAGAGCGGATGTCCCTCACCTATTTCCTGAGACGTGCCGCCTTCGCAGCGCTCGCGCTTGCGGCTCTGATGACGTCAGCTTTCTTCCTCGTGCGGCTGACGGGTGATCCCGTCAACCTCTATCTGCCTGTCGACGCCTCCGATGCGGCGCGCGAAGCCATGCGCGTCCGCCTTGGGCTCGATCGTTCCCTCCTCGCCCAGTTCTTCGATTGGGCCTGGGATATGCTCAGCCTCGATTTCGGCATGTCTCTCTGGCACCATCGCCCCGCCATGGACGTGGTGCTGGAAGCACTGCCGAACACATTGGCGCTCGGCGCCATCGCCTTGGCACTCGCCTTTGCCGCCGCGATCCTCGTCGGCTCGATTGCGGCGGTGAACGCCGGCGGCTGGGTGGACCGGGGCATCAATCTCCTGTCGCAATCCGCAGCCAGCGTACCCGATTTCTGGCTTGGCCTGATGAGCGTGCTTCTGTTCGCGGTCACCTTCCGAATTCTTCCGACGTCGGGCTTTGGTGGTCCCGTCTACTGGGTGTTGCCGGTCGCCTGCCTGTTCGCTCGACCTTTCGGAACCTTGGTGCAAATCGTCCGCGGCTCGATGATCGAAGCACTGAACGCGACATTCGTCCGGACGGCACGCGCCAAGGGTGCCCGCGGCGGGCGAGTCACCTTCGTGCATGCGCTCCGCAACGCTCTCCTTCCCGCGGTCACGGTGACCGGCGACCTCGCCGCGCAATTCGCCGGCGGCGGCGGTGTCGTCGAAGTGGTCTTCGGATTTCCAGGCATCGGTAAACTTCTGATCGACGGCATCCTGAAACGCGATTTCGCCATCGTTCAGGCATCGATCTTTGCCGTCGCCGTCGTCATCTTCGTCATCAATATCCTGGTCGACATGCTCTATGCCTCGATCGATCCGCGTGTGAGGGTCGAATGACCGACACATCCGCCGAGCTCCTCCCCGCCCGCGCACGCCGCGACCGGCGCATCCTCTGGCTCATGCGGGCGCTTTCAGGTGACCCGATGGCAGTGGCGGCAGCGATCTGGCTGCTGATCGTCGTCCTTGCCATTGCCGCTGACAGCTTTTCGCTCGTCGGCGAGAACCGGATCTCGCTCAAGGCGCGCAACCTGCCGCCCTTCACATTCGGCCAATCCTGGACCCTGTGGCTGGGCGCCGATGCGCTCGGACGACCACTCCTTGTCCGTCTGATCGAGGCGGCATCGACGACGATCGGCATCGCCCTCGTCACCGTGCTGACAAGCCTCGCCGGCGGGACGCTGCTCGGCGTCGTCGCCGGCTATTTCGGCGGCATCGTCGGCAGCCTCGTCATGCGCATCTGCGACATTATCCTCGGCTTCCCGACGCTGCTCGTCGCCTTGTTCGGCCTCTATCTGTTCGGCCCGAGCGTCAGCAATCTCGTCATCGTGCTCGCCGTGACTCGCATGCCGGCCTATATCCGGGTTGCACGGGCCGAAACGCTGGAGGTCCGCGAAAGGCTGTTCGTCGATGCGGCGCGTGTCTTCGGCGGCGGACCAGTCTGGATCCTGCGCACCCACATTCTCCCGAGCGTTGCGCCGACGATGCTGACGCTTGCCTCCGTCAATCTTGCCATGGTCATGCTGTTCGAATCCGGGCTCAGCTATCTCGGACTTGGCATCCAGCCGCCTTCGGTTAGCTGGGGCCTGATGGTCGCACAGGGCCAGGGCTATCTGTCCTCCGCCTGGTGGCTCAGCTTCTTTCCCGGCCTTGCCGTCATGTTCACCACCATGTCCTTCAACCTTCTCGCCAACTGGTTCCGGATCGTCAACGATCCGTCGCAGCACTGGCGGCTTGTGAGCCGGAGGCGCTGATGGCCCTTCTCGACGTCAAGGATCTTCAGGTCAGCTTCGACACGGCTGCCGGCCGCATCCTCGCCCTTAACGGCGTTTCCTTTTCGCTCGAGCGCGGCGAGGTTCTGGCGCTTTTGGGAGAGAGCGGCTCGGGAAAATCGGTGACCGCCTCGGCCATCATGGACCTCGTTCCCGATCCGCCCGGTGCTATCGACCGCGGCTCCATCCGCTTCGAAGGCATCGAGTTGCTGCAACTTCCGCGGAGCGAACGACGTGATCTCTGCGGCGACCGGATCGCCCTGATCTTCCAGGACGCGCTGGCCTCGCTCAATCCGGTTTATCCCGTCGGCTGGCAGATCGCCGAGATGTTCCGCATCCACGGGCGCAATCCGGAAGGCGGCGTCGAAAATGCGGTGATCGACCTGCTGACTGCGATCGGCATTCCCGACCCCAAACGCCGCGCCAGACAATATCCGCACGAGTTTTCGGGCGGCATGCGCCAACGCATCATGATCGCCATGGCCGTGGCGCTCGAACCTGATATCATCATCGCCGACGAGCCGACGACGGCGCTCGATGTCACGATCCAGGCGCAGGTGGTCGACCTGCTCCGCACGATCCGCGAACGCAGCGATGCCGGCATGATCTTCATCACCCATGATCTAGGCGTGGTGGCCGAGCTCGCAGACCGTGTCGCTGTCATGTATGCCGGCCGCATTGTCGAGACCGCGAGCGTCTTCGAACTCTTCGAGGATGCCCGCCATCCTTACAGTGTCGGCCTGCTTGCCTCGCAGCCGCGCATCGACACCGATGAGGACGCACTGATCCCGATCCCCGGCTCGGCTCCCAATCCGGTCGCCCTGCCGTCCGGCTGCGCCTTCAGGACCCGCTGTCCGCGCGCCGCAGGTGTCTGCGCCGAGCATGTCCCTCCTCTTGAAACCGTGGGTCCAGGCCGCCAGGCCGCCTGCCATTTCCCGGTGACGCCAGCATGACCGAGCCTCTTCTCAAGGTGCAAAACCTCTCCCGGCACTTCGGCAGTGGCGCAACAGCAGTGCGCGCCGTCGACGACGTCAGCTTCGAGATCGGCCGGGGCGAAACTGTCGGTCTCGTCGGCGAAAGCGGCTGCGGCAAGACCTCGCTGGTGCGCACGCTGCTGAAGCTCGGGCCGGCAACGAGCGGCAGCGTATTGCTCGACGGTGTTGAGATCACCAGGGCAAGCGGCCGCCAGCTGCACGATCTGCGCCGACAGATTCAGGTCGTCTTCCAGGATCCCTACCAGTCACTCAATCCGCGCCTGCGGGTCGACCGGTTGATCGCCGAACCGTGGGCGCTGCATCCCGGCGTCCTGCCCAAATCCCGGTGGCGGGAGGAGACGGTCAGGCTGCTCGAATCCGTCGGATTGCGCGCCGAACATGCGGAGCGCTACCCCTCCGAATTTTCGGGAGGTCAGCGTCAGCGGCTTGGCATTGCGCGCGCCCTGACGCTCGATCCGACGCTCCTCGTATGCGACGAGCCGGTCTCGGCCCTCGACGTGTCGGTCCAGGCGCAGGTCGTCAATCTGCTCGCCAAGCTGAGGCGCGAGCGCAATCTGGCAATGCTGTTCGTCGCCCATGATCTGGCCGTGGTGCGGCATGTCTCCGACCGGGTGATGGTCATGTATCTCGGCAAGATCATTGAGACAGGACCGAAACAATCGATCTTCAGCGCGCCGGCCCATCCCTATACCCAGGCCCTGATGTCGGCAGTCCCGACACCGGATCCGCGGCTTCGCGGACAAGGCAGACGCATCGTTCTGAAAGGCGATCTGCCAAGCCCCGTCGATCCGCCGAGCGGATGCCGTTTTCGAACACGCTGCTGGAAAGCGACATCGCTTTGCGCGGAACAGGAGCCGGCCTTGAAGAACAGGACGGCAGCGCCCGGACTGCTGACCGCCTGCCATCATGCCGATCCGGATCTTTCCACGGCCGCCGTCTGACCTCGACGGACCAGCCCGTATTTCAGCAGCGTTGCACGGGCGCAGCAAGATTTGGAACGGAGTCACGCCTTCTCTCAATTACCGGTGGGGCAAAGGAGGCTTTCGAATGGAAATCCAGGGAATTTACGCGGCGCTCGCCACGGCGAGCATGGATAAGGCAGAAAGATTCTACACCCGACTTTTCGGCCGAGAGCCTGATGATCGCCCCATGGTTGGTCTGATCCAATGGCGCAACATTGCCGGAGCCAACATCCAAATCTTCGACAATAGCGAGAATGCCGGCTCCGGCAGATTGACAATAGTGGTGCCGAAAATGGATCGGGCGCGAAAATCACTTCAAGAGATGGGCGTGGATCTCACCGATGAATCGCAAGGTGATTACGGACGCATCGCTCAAATCGCAGACCCGGACGGAAATCGCATCACTCTTGCCGAGCCGCCCTCAAGACCCTTCGATAGCTAGACCAGACCGCCTCGCCGGCCAACAGTCGGATTTTTTGTTCCGGAATGTCGGAGCGGCCGATGGTCACACGTCCTGGGGAGGTGCAGATAACCCGGGAGGCGCACGTGCCGGCACAGATATTGTTGAAGGGAAGAGGACTGGTTGAATGCCCGCGTTGGCATAAGGGCGAGCTCTGGTTTGCCGATTGGACCAGTGGCGAAATCCGCGTTCTTGAAGAGAAAGGCCAATCGCGGCTTGTCGTTCCCGCGAAAGCTCCACCGCTGTCATTCGATTTCAGCCCGGAGAACGAGCTCTTCGTGGTCCAGTCCGCGTCCTCATCGCTCATGCGTTTCGATGGTGAGGGTCTGAAAGAGTTCGCTGCGCTTGGGCCAGGCAGGTGGAACGAGATCGTCATTGACGCTGCAGGCAGAATCTATGTCAACGGCCCATCCCTTATGCTGATCCTGCCGGATGGCAGCGTCGAGACGCAGGCCGAAGGCTTTCAGTTTCCGAACGGCATGGCGTTATCCCAGGATGGCTGCACTCTCGTCTGCGCCGAAAGTTGGGCCAGGCTATTGACTGCTTTCGATGTGGCGCCGGACGGTCGCCTTGGCAACAGGAGGATCTGGGCGGAGCTTCCCGGCCCCCCGGACGGGATCTGTTTCGACAGCCAGGGAGCGATCTGGTACGCGGACGTCGCCAATGCCTGTTGCCGCCGGGTCCGCGAAGGCGGCGAAATGCTTGATGAGATCAAGATCGATCGGGGCGCATTCGCCTGTATGCTCGGCGGCGACAATCGGTCGACCCTCTTCATCACCGCCGCACGATGGTTTGGCATGGACAAGATGGATCAGATGGCCGGAACCGGCCAGATCGTCTCCGTCGAAGTGAACGCTCGCGGAGCCGGCTGGCCGTACAATTGAACTGTCGCTCGCAGACCAGGTCTGCCAGCTTCACTGACTTCGGGCACCGCGCCAGGTTGAACCTGCGACCGGAGACCGGTGCTGCTGTTTACGGAATTCAGCCGGTTGAATCGCCAAATACCGGCCTCGGCGAGGATTTAATAAATTGATAAGCGGCGGGCGATAGATTTCAGCGACAATTACGATCGTGAAAATCCCGCATCCGCCCTGCAGGACGACCTTGAAGCTCGCGGTCGCCACTTTTTGACAGATCGGCTCCTGATGACCAGGTCATCCACCTTAATCGACATAGACTCACGTCCCAATGCAAGATTGCGCGCGGAACTCGACCACCGCACCAAAGTTACACCGGCGATGCTTCATTCGATCGACAAGCAGGGGCGTCTCATCTCAGTCAGCGATGCCTGGCTTGCCAAGCTCGGATATGCTCGCGAGGAAGTCATCGGACGGCCCTCCTCCGAGTTTCTGACGCCGGAATCGCGGATGTATGCAATTCGGGAAGTCTTGCCCGCATTCTTCCTGTCCGGCCGCATCGACAATGTCGAATATCAAATGGTGTGCAAGGACGGCCGGATCATCGATGTTCTCCTGTCTGCCGTGCTGGACGACAGCCTGCCGGAAATGGGGAGCGTTTCGGTTGCTGTCATCACGGATGTGACTGCGTTCAAGGCTGCCGAGCAGCAACTGATCTTGAGCGAAGCCCGTTATCGGGAACTGGTCGAGAGCCAGTCGGAGCTGGTGTCCCTCGCAAGCCCGGAAGGCGTGTTCAGCTTCGTCAATCATGCCTATGCGCGCCACTACGGGCTGCAACCGCATGAAATGGTGGGCAGGAACCTGTTCGACTTCATTCCGGAGGATAGTCGGGCCGCTGTCGCAGAACATTTGCGAATGGTGTGCGGCGTCAGCCATAGCGTCGAGATCGAAAATCAGGTGGTCCTGCCGGATGGACGGGTCCGGTGGATGGCCTGGACCAACACAGCATTGTTCGACTCGAAGGGTCAGGTGACGACCATTCACTCGGTCGGTCGCGACATCGACGATCGCGTTGCGGCGGAACGACGTCTCCAGGAAAGTGAATCTCGCTACCGTCTGCTGGCTGATCACAGCACCGACATGGTGTTGCAGCTCGACCGCGACCTCGTGCGCCGATATGTTTCGCCGGCCTGCCGAGAAATTCTCGGCTTTGAGCCCGAGGAACTGATCGGGGCCAAGCCTATCGGCATGGCGCACCCCGAGGATGCGCCGGGCGTGGCGCTCGTCTTTCAGTCGCTGCTCGAGGGCCGCATGGAGCGACACTCGATCATCAGCCGCGTTCGTCACCGGGACGGGCACTGGATATGGGTGGAGGCGCAGCTCAAGGCACTGAAAGACCCTACGACAAGCACGGTTTCCGGAATTATCGGCACGCTCAGGGATGTTTCGGCCCGGAAGGCGATCGAGGATCAGTTGCAGGAAGCAAATCGTCGCCTGCAGGCGCTTGCCGAGCAGGACGCGCTGACAGGCCTTGCCAACCGGAGATACTTCGACGAAGCGCTTCTGCGCGAGCACGCCCACGCTCTAAGCCAACGGACGAACCTTGCACTGCTCATGATCGACGTGGACCGGTTCAAATCCTTCAATGACCGCTACGGCCACCCATCGGGCGACGAATGCCTGAAGAGGATCGGCGGAGCAATTAAAGACACGATCCGCCGCGCCGGTGACGTCGCCGCGCGGTACGGCGGAGAGGAATTTGCCGTACTGCTGCCGGGTGCCGACGGATCGGAAGCGGCGTCTGTCGCAGAGCTGATCCGTCTCGCCGTGCTTCACCTTGGAATTGAACATGAAGCCAGTCCGAACGGGATCGCCACAATCAGCGTTGGCGTCACCGGGCTGACCGGTGATTCCTCGTGTGGCCCCGAAGCGCTTGTGCGGGAAGCGGACCGCGCGCTCTATAGAGCGAAAGAACGCGGCCGAAACACCGTTGTAATTGCTCACGATTGACTTCACTTCGGGTCATTTGCGAACCCCTCACCCACGGCTCCATCCATGTATTGCGAAAGCTGGGCGCTTTAGCGCTGCGGCTCGGCGGGTGTCGATGCCAAGTCACCGTAGCTGCACTGCTATCGGATGATCGGCAGAGCCAACGTGAGGAGCGCGGCGAAGACCATGAGGACGCCGTAAGGTATCTTCCGGCTCGCCCGGATTTCCCCAATGCGCATGAAAAAGGCGAGATGTGCGACGCGCAGCGGGACCGGCAGCCGCAGGACCAGGAGCGTCACGACTCCGAGAACGAGGAGCAAAAACGAAAACGGCAGCATCCCATGCCATCCGACAAAGAGGCCGATCGGCAGGAAAAGCTTGGCGTCTCCTGCGCCAAACAGCCGGAACGCCCACAGAACCACCCCAAGCACGAACATCAGCAGGCCGGCCCCGACGTCGCCGCCAATTCCGCTCGACGCAAAAAGTGCCGCGCCGACATCCTCGGATCCAAGCATCACGGCCACCGCGCGCAGCGCATAAAGTGTCACGAGCGCGAGAACAACCGTGTTGGGAATCTTCCATGTACGGAAATCGGTCCAGGCGGCGTAGAGAAAAAGTAATACTGATAGTGAGCTAATAAAAGCGGCCATTTGCGACATAGGAATCAACCTTTTGGGCTATGATTGTCTATCAGGTAACTTCGATTTCCACTCAACTTTGGCGAATACGCCGGTTTTTACCGCCAATCATCGGGCTTTAGTCTTAACCATAAGTATAAATCTCAATTCAATCTGGTATAAAACAATTGACTAAATTAGAATTAACAGACTATTAATATTCCCAGTCGAAGAGGCGGTCTCGACGACAAGGTGGCCGAGGGGATTTACGGCCCACAACTTATCCGGAGGAAATTCTCGATGAAAGCATTTGTAAACAGCGTACGCGCTTTCGCGCGGGAAGAAGATGGGGTCGCACTCACGGAATACCTTATTCTGCTTGCCCTGTTGGTTGGCGGCGTGATCGGGGCGGTAACACTGGCCGGCACCAATCTGGCCACCGTTTGGAATGCATGGGCAGGTTGGTTCACCGCCACGCTCGCCGTCCCGGCCTGATATTGGCCTACGAAGAAGAGAGGGGGTTTTGTTAACCCCTCTCTTCTAAATTAGAAGCAACGAATGGATGCACTTCGTCCAGTGTAGCGAGTAACCGCGATGCGTTCTTCAACGATTCTCAGTCTCCTCATTGCGTTTGTACTCGCCGCAGCAGCAGTTTTCGGCATGCGCGAGTATCTCTCCGATCAAAAGGCCCGGCTGCTGGCGATGAACGGCATGAAGCCGGAGGAACGGACGCTCGTCGTCGCCGCCAAGCCAATGCGCTTCGGCGACCGGATCCGCTCCGAAAATTTGAAAGCCATTCCGTGGCCCTCCAATGAAACACCCGCAGGCTCGTTCGTCAGCATCGAGGCGGTCGTCGGCAACGATGCCCAGCCGCGTTATGCCATGGCGGCGATCGACCCTGGCGAGCCGGTGCTATCCTCGAAAATCACCGGTACCGGCGAACGCGCCACGCTTTCGGCGGCGCTCGACCAGGGCATGAAGGCGGTCTCCATTCGCGTCAACGACGTGCTCGGCGTTGCCGGCTTCGTCAGGCCCTCCGATCGCGTCGATGTGCTCCTGACGCGGGTGGTACGCGGGCCAGCCGGCAATGATCAGACTTTCGTCGACGTGCTTCTCCAAGGCGTCAAGGTGCTGGCGGTGGACCAAACGGCAGACGAACGCAAGGACGAGCCATCCGTCGTCAAAACCGTGACCTTCGAGGTCACGACCGATGAGGCGCAGCGCCTTACGCTCGGCTCCAGTATCGGCACGCTGTCGCTGGCGCTTCGCAATGTTGCCTCTTCCTCTGTCGAGCAAACCCGACCGATCACCGTCGCCGACCTTGGTGGCGGGGCGATGGCGACGGAATTAAGCAATGACTTGGAAAAGAATAAGTTGCCAGAACCTGAAAAACAAGTGCAGATTGTGGAACAAAAAGTCGAACCGGTGTTGCCGGTCGAGCCAAAGTGGGTGACAGTGGGTGTCTGGAACACGACGAAGCGCGAGGAGCACCGAGTCGGCCTGGTCCAGTGATATTTAGGCGGCGTGCCGCAGATGCGGCTAGCCGAACGAGGGGGCTAAAGCAGGCATGGCGAATGGCAAGAGAAGAAGCGCAAGGACGACAAGCCTTGCGGCACTGGCGGCGACTTTTTCAGCCTGTGTGATTTTAGGGCCTGGGTTTGCAGGCTGCGCCAGCGCACAGGAAAAGTCCGTCACGCTCGGCAAGTCGGTCCAGCATGTGACGTTGCCTCCAAACGAGACACTGACGCTCAATACCGGACAGCCCTTCGGCGATCTGGTCATCGGCAGCGCCGACATGATCGACGTGGTGCCGCTTTCCGACAAGTCGCTGTTCGTCCGCGGCAAGAAGACCGGCGCCACCAATATCTCGGTCTATGGCGACGACAAGTCGCTTCTCGGCGTCATCGACATCCGCGTTGCCAGCGATTTCAGCGAAGTCTCCGCCGCCATTCGCTCTGCGGCGCCTACGGCCCGAGTCAGGGTGTTCAATTCCAACGATCGCATTCGCCTGGTAGGCGTGGTCCGGGACAGCATCGAATTGCAGCGGGTGCTGGAAATCGCCCAGTCCTATTCCGAGCAGCCGGTGCTGAACCAATTGCGCGTCAGTGACAGCCAGCAGGTGATGCTGGAGGTTCGTATCATCGAAGCCTCGCGCCAGACGGGTCGTGACCTCGGGATCGGGTGGTCCGGATACGGCAACAACAACCGCATCGGCAAGGCGACGACCAGCCAGGGTATCGCCGTGGACGATAGTGGCAACCTGGTCCGGACCCTGGTTGACCCCAAGGGTGCGGCAACAGGTATGCTGCCATTCGGCCAATTGATCGCCAAGGTGCTGGAAATTTCGGGCGGCCACATCGACGTGGTCATCAACGCGCTCGAGCAGAAGGGATTGGTGCGTCGCCTGGCGCAGCCGAACCTCATCGCCATGAGCGGCTCGACCGCCAGCTTCCATGCCGGCGGTGAAGTGCCGATCCTGAAGACGACGAACAACGGCACGACGGTCGCCACCGAGACGGACTATCGCCCCTTCGGTGTGCGGCTGACCTTCAAGCCGGTGGTGCTTGACGACGGTGTCATCAATCTGGAGATCGAGCCTGAGGTTTCCGAGCTCGATCCATCGATCAACGTCAACGGCAATCCGGGATTCATTTCGCGCGCTGCCAGCACCACGGTCGCGCTGCGCGACGGTCAGAGCTTTGCCTTGGCCGGCCTGCTGCAGTCGGTCAATGCCAAGGACATCCAGCAGATGCCGGGCCTCGGGCAGATACCGGTCCTCGGCGCACTGTTCCGTTCGACGAGTTTCCAGAAGAAGGAATCCGACCTCGTTATCGTTGTCACCCCGCACATTGTGCGACCGGCTCGACCTGGTGAGGATCTCTATAGTCCACTCGATCAGACGCGTTCGTCCAACGACGTCGAGCTTTTCGCGCTCGGCGTGATGGAAGTCGACAAGGACATGCTTCGACGGTTTCGCAATGGCGTAGGTGTGACGGGCCCCTATGGCCATCGTCTCGACCTGAATCAGGGAGGCAAAGTCGTTGTTACAAAACGCTAAGCGGGTCCTTCTCGTCCTTGCCGCCGCCGGCCTCGCTTCCGGCTGCGCCGACTACATGAACAATCGCGACTCGATCACCTTCGGGGTCGGGAACGCCGTAGAAGCAAACAAGGCCATCCATATTCAGGACCCCTTCCCGCCGGAAGCGCAGCGAACCCAGATCGCAAGCGACGGCAAGGTCATCCGCAGGGTGGTCACGCAGTACCAGAACGGCGGGGTGGGCGTCATTCAGGCGTCACCGGCCATGGGGGCGAATGGGGCGTCCAACGGGGCGACCGTCAGCCAGTAGCTGGCGAAGGCATGACCGGCGTCAGTGCGCCGGAGGGGAATGCACAAAACAGGGGTCGTCGCGGCGATAGCGCCGCGATGGGGGGTGTGCCAATGCTGAGCAGAGTTGTCAGACGGTTCTGGAACGATCATCGCGGCTATGTCATCGCCTTGACGCTCATCGCCATGCCCATGCTTCTCGGCTTTTCGCTGCTGGTCATCGATGTCGGCCGCAGCAGCAACCTGCATACCGATCTCCAGAACGCCGTCGATGCGATGGCGCTCGCCGGAGCCCGCGAACTCGATGGCCGTGACGATGCCATTACCAGGGCGCAGACGGCGATCGAGAAAATCGCCAACAGCGCGGCTTTCTCAGGGGGCGGGACCGGCATGTCGCTCGGCTCGCATATATCAGTGAGCTATGACGCCGGAAACGATGCCGGGAGCACTGTTACCGTGCTTTTTCTGAAGAACATCCCGGCCAATGACGATACGGCTATCCCGTCTTCGATGGAGACGACAGTGGCCAGCGAAGCTTCCTATGCCTGGGTCATCGCCAAGCCGCAGGCGATGCAGACGATCTTTCCGATGCCGGTTGGTTTCACCCGCGATACGATCAACATCGCTGCCGACGCCGTGGCGGTCTACCACGCCAGCGCCTGCGACGTGACGCCGATCTTTATCTGCAATCCGTACGAGCCGGTGGGCAACACGAGCGAAAGCGCCAGTGAATCTGCAGCGACGGCCTTGCACACCAATTTTGCGGCCGGCAATCTCTACGGACGACAGATCGAGCTTCACAGCACGTCGGCGTCCAATCCCGGTCCCGGCAATTTCGGCTTCCTGCGGACGCCCTTGGGCAATGGTGCGTCCGTGCTGGCGGAGGCTCTTGCGACCGGCAATCCCGGCACCTGCTATACACAGGACAACCTCGATACGGAGACGGGCGCAAAGGCCGGGCCTGTCGAGGACGGCGTGAATACGCGCTTCGGCTTTTACTCCTCATCGTTCAACAAGGTGAACGGAAATTATCGTTACCGACCTGCGCAAAACGTACGCTCCGCACAGACAATCACCGGCAAGGGAAAGAAAGCCTGCGATACGTATAATCCAGTCATGGTCGGATCCGTTGTCGGCGATGCCACCAAGGCTTTGCCGCTGGGTTACGGAGCGGCTATGACCTCGCTTGCCGGCGGCAAGATCAGCAGCGGCAACAATTGGAATTACTCGACCTATTGGAACGTCGCGCAGGGAACGGCTGTGCCGTCGGTGAGCACGGTCCTCAGCAACTACTCCAGTTATCCCCCGCAGGCGACGGGAACACCGACCCAGCCCTCGGCTTACGATGTTTATCGTTACGAGCTCGCAACCGCGTCGCTCATCAGCCATGCCTCGGCGAATGGTGAGACCGGAACACCGGCAACGGGTGGCCAGTGCTATACCGGCCCGGATCTTTCGAACTATACGGCGGCCGAATTTGGTGATCGCCGCGAGATATTCTCGGCCATTGTCAATTGCGGCTATGAAGCCTCGGTCGGCCATCTGAACGGTCACAAGGCGACGCGCGCCGTGGCCTTCGCCCGCATGTTCCTGACCAAGCCGGCGATAAAGGATTCCGGCGAACGATATCTTTCCCTGGAGATGATCGACATAACAGGCAAGGGTGGTCGCGGTACGCTGGACGAATTCCTGCGGGAAGAAGCGGAGTTGGTCAGATGATGGCGCTCCGCAATTTTATCTTGCATCGGCTTTGCCTGGGCTTCTGGCGGCGGGAGGAAGGCGCAGTGCTTGCCGAAGCGCTGCTCGCGATCCCCTTTGTGACCCTCTTTGCGGCGGGAATACTGGAGTTTGGCAGTATCTTCTGGCAGCGCATGCAGATCGATGCCGGTTTGCGCGATGCCGGGCGTTACCTCTCGCGCTGCCGACCGCTGTCGGGAACCTATGTGCCGACCTGTAGTCAGGCGACGGCGAAGACGATTGCCTTTTACGGAACGCAGACACCCGCGGCAGGCGCTGAACCCCGCGTCCCCGACTGGAAGGACGCTTCGGACATCACCATCACGGCCCCCGATGCGGATGGCAACATCACCATTTCCACTGCTCATCTCTACAAGAGCTCGCCGGTGTTCGGGTTTCTCGGAATCGATGCCATCACTATAAGTTCCTCCCATGAAGAGAGGTACATCGGATGGTGACCTCTAAGGCAATCAAGACATTCTGGCAGGAGAGCGATGGTGTCAGCCTTGTCGAAGCCCTGCTGACCTTTCCGATCGTCATGCTGGTGTTCGCCGCCTTCATCGAGTTCGGCTATGCCATGTCGCAGTGGAATCAGACGGTCAAGGCCCTGCAATATGGTGCCCGTTTGGCTGCGGTATCCGATCCGTTGACGACCAATTTCAATGCCGTTTTCCCGGTCGACGCTGCCGATCCGCTCAATAACGGCAAAGCGGCGCCGAACGATGCAACAATATCCTCGACCTGCGGACCGGCTCTTGCCAACTGCACGGCGGCATTGAACCGGATCGTCCTGGGAAGCGACGGCGTTTGCAACGTCGGAACCGATCCCCACCCCGGTATTTGCGACCTCAATTGGCGCATCACGCCGGATAAGCTGGTGGTCACCTACCAGCGATCGGGGCTGGGCTATTGGGGCCGGCCGGACGGGCCCGTGCTGACGATGCGGCTGGAGGTGCGCGACATCACCTTCGATCTGCCGATCCTCGGCGGACTGTTGGGACTGAACGACGTCACCATCCCGGCCCATCCGGTGACGATCACGACGGAAGATCTGAAGACCTGCTCAACCTGCTGACTCCTTTTATCACGCGTAGGAAAGCGAAATGACAGCTCACATGAACATTGCTGCATCCACCAAAATCCTGGTCCTCTCCGACGACGCGGCTGCAGCGAGCTTCATGCTCGATACGTTCGGGTCGCTTTCGCGTTACGATGTCCGCCATCTGGCACTGAAGGCGCTCGGTGAAAAGGGCAAGTTCGATCCGACGCAGTTCGACTTGATTGTTCTCGACGTCGACAGGGGCGAATTGCTGCAGCGTCCGGAGCTCTTCGCGTTTCGCACCAGCCACCGGGATGTTCCCCTCGTCGTCGTTTCCGAAGATCTCCCGGACGACATGCTGCGGCTGCTCTTCCGCCTGAACGGCAATGACTGGCTGAAGAAGCCGCTTGAGCGCCGCGCACTGATCGACATGATTTCGACCCATGCGCCAGGCACTGGGGCCAGCGACAGCCGCGTGCATGCCGTGGTCTCAGCCGTCGGTGGCGCCGGCGCCAGCATGATCGCCTCATCGCTCGCGCATGTGCTGGCCCAGCCGACCAAGAATTCCAAGCCACGGGTTGACCTGTTCGACACGGATTTCTGCGCCGGGACACTTGGCTATTATCTCAACCTCGTCAACGACTACGACTTGAAACCGGTCATCGCCAATCCCTCGCGCGTCGATCTGGAATTCATCGATCTGGTGAAAAAGCGCCATTCGGGGGGCTTTTCGCTGCTGTCCTTCAAGCAGCCATCCGTGCTTCTGGCGCCGAAGGGCGGCGAACTCGTGCTGCGTATGCTCGACGTCGCCGCCTTCGAGAGCGACCACACGATCATCGACATTCCCTATTATGACACGCCGTGGAAATACGATGTGCTCACTTCGGTCAACAGCATCTGCATCGTCACCGAAATGACGGTTCCCGCCCTTTCTCAAGCCAAGGATTTGTTTGCCAATCTGGTGCGGCTGCGAGGCACTTCGGATCAGATATTCATCGTCATCAACAAATACCGCGCCAAGCTTTTCGGCCTCGGCGTGCGCCGGCAACAGACGGAAAAGATATTCAAGGATATCCCAACGCATGTCATTGCGGATGACTGGGACACCCTGAGCGAAGCGGCCAACCGCGGCGTGCTGCCATTCCAAGTGAATTCCCGGGCGCGCTTCTGCACCGCGGTCGGCAAACTCGGAGCATTGGTGCGATGAAGGCGATCGACAGTGGGCGCATAAGGTCCTGCGCCGCCCGTGTCAGCCTTCTAGTTTTGGCAATTCTGGCGGGTACCGGGGATGCGGCGGCAGCCGGGCTTGTGCCACGAAGTCTTGGTCCGACGACAAGCGCCATGGTGGCGATCGAAAAGAACTACGCGCCCGGGACAATCGTCGTCGTTACTGCGAACCGCACGCTCGATCTCGTCATCTCCCAGGGACGCGCGATTCGCTACAAGATCGGCGTCGGACGAGACGGCTTTCGCTGGAGCGGCACCGTCAAGGTTGGACGCAAGGCTGAGTGGCCTGACTGGCGCCCGCCTGCCGAGATGAAGGCGCGCGCAGCCGGGCTGCCGGACCTGGTGCCTGCCGGGCCGCTTAATCCATTGGGCGCTCGCGGGATCTATCTCTACAAGGGCGGGACCGACACGCTCTACCGCATTCATGGAACGAACGAGCAGTCGACGGTCGGCGGTTTCGCGTCATCGGGCTGTTTTCGCATGAGCAATGCCGACGTCATCGATCTCTACGAGCGGGTGAAAGTCGGTTCCACGGTCATTGTAAAATAGTCAAGGGTGGGAAGCATGGCGAACGGCATCATGGGGCGTTTCTATAAGCGGCAGGAGCCTGAAAGCCGGGAACATCCGGAGGCGGCCGAGGTGTCCCTCGTCGGCACTGTTCAGAACATACCTGCCCAGCCGGTCCCTGACAGCGCCACGGCGAGTGGCGACGAGGCTTCGGTCGGGGCGGACATGGTTTCCGAGCGGGTCAATCTGCACCGCTACCTGCTCGATCGCATCAACCTCGGGATCCTCGACACGATGGACAACGAGGAGATCGCCACCGAGATCCGGCCGTTGGTCAAGGACTATATCCGGAGTAACAACTTTCCGCTGAATGCCAAGGAAATCAACGATCTGATCCGCGATATCACCGACGAGATGCTCGGGCTGGGACCGGTCGAGCCGCTGCTGGCCGACGACACCATCGCAGATATTCTCATCAACGGCTATAACAGCGTCTATGTCGAGCGGCGCGGCAAGCTCGAGAGCACCCCCGTGCGGTTCAAAGACGAGGACCATCTGCTTCGGGTGATCAACAAGATCGTCTCGGCCGTTGGCCGCCGGGTCGACGAGTCGACGCCGATGGTTGACGCCCGACTCAAGGATGGCTCACGTGTCAACGTCGCCATCCGGCCGATCTCGGTCGATGGACCGCTCGTTTCCATTCGCAAATTCACCCGCAAGCCGCTGACACTGGAGCGCCTTGTGCAATATGGCGCGATGGCCGATGCGATGCGTATCCTTCTCAGCGCCGCAGTCAAGGGCAAGGTGTCCATGGTGATTTCAGGCGGCACCGGTTCCGGCAAGACCACCCTGCTCAATGCTCTCTCGTCGCAGATTTCTCCAAAGGAGCGCCTGATCACCATCGAAGATGCGGCCGAGCTTCAGCTGCAGCAGCCACATGTCGGGCGTTTGGAAACACGACCGCCAACGCTCGACGGACGCAACGAGATCCGGCAACGCGAGCTTCTGAAAAACGCCCTGCGCATGCGTCCTGACCGCATCATCGTCGGCGAAGTCCGCGGCGACGAGGCGTTCGACATGCTGCAGGCGATGAATACCGGTCACGAGGGATCGATGACGACGATTCACGCCAACACGCCCCGCGACGCTGTTGGCCGTCTTGAGCAGATGGTCGGCATGGCCGGGATGCCGATGTCGCAGTTGAGCATCCGCTCGCAGATCTCTTCCGCCATCACCGTCATCGTGCAGGTCCAGCGGCTGAGCGACGGCAGCCGCAAAGTCGTCTCGATTTCCGAGATAACCGGCATGGAAGGCGAAGTCGTGCAGATGCAGGAGATCATGAAATTTAAGAAACTCGGCACCGATGAAGGCGGGCGGATCCATGGCGAATTCCGCGCCACCGGCATCCGGCCGCGATTCGTCGAGGAATTTGCCGAGCTCGGGATCGAAATCCCTGTGGCGATTTTTGATCCCGGTAAACCGCTGCAAACGGGACCTGTTCAATGAACCTGACTCTTCTTTACGCGGCCGTTTTCACCGCGGCGCTTGTTGCCGTCGAAGCGATCATGCGCGGCTACTTCAAAACATCCGAACGCCACCGCGCCGTGAACCATCGGCTGAGATTGCTCGAGGTCAGCGATGATCATCGCAAGACCTATGGTGATATGCTGAAGGAGCGCGGCGTCGCCAGGAGTTGGCGGCAAAATCCCGTGATGCAGCGGCTGCTGCAGTTCTACGCCCAATCGGGAATCAAGTTCGATGCCAGACGATTTGCTCTCTTCACAATCGCGGGCGCATTGTTGACGTGGCTGATCGTTCAGTTCCTTGTGCCGAACAATCTGTTTAGAGTACCGGTCTTTCTCCTGATCTGCATTCTCATCCCTGCACTCGTTGTCTGGCGCGCCCGGGCGCGCCGCATGAAGACATTCGAACTGAAGCTTCCTGAAGCGCTCGATGTCGCCAATCGCAGCTTGGCCGCCGGCCACCCGCTGCCGGCGGCGATTGCCTTGGTGGCACGCGAGATGCCTGATCCGATCGGCACCGAGTTCGGCCTCCTCACGGATGAACTCACCTACGGCGTGACGCTGGACAATGCTCTTGTCAACTTGGCCGACCGGGTCGGCGTCGAGGATCTGAACCTGCTTGCCATATCGCTGAGCGTACAGGCAGGAACCGGCGGAAATCTGGTGGAAATCCTGCAGAACCTTTCGAAAACGCTGCGAGACCGGTCAATGCTCAGGGCAAAGGTGAGGGCAATTTCCTCGGAAGGACGCATCACGGCGATCTTCATGTCGGTCTATCCGTTTTTGCTCTACGCGATGATCAAGGCGTTGTCGCCGACCTACTTCGATCCCGTCTGGGACAGCGGCCACGGAACCACCGTGGTGTGCGCTTTGCTGGCCGTCATGGCGGTCGGGAATGTCATTCTCTACAAGATGGTGAACTTCGAGTACTGAGGCGGTCATGTCGAGTGAGTATGGAATCTACCTCGTCGTTTTCTTTGCGGTGCTGATCTTTACGGCAGCAGCCTCGGAATTGTTTTTTCGACAGCGCGAAGTCTCGGTTCGGGTATCGAAGAGTTCGGCGGTGGCCGGCGAGGAATTCCACCTTGGCGATACGACGATTGCCGATCTCGGCGAGGCGGAAAATCGCCTGATCCGTCGTTATTTCGAAATTACGCTACGTGACACGAATTTGAATTCCACGCAGAACAGGCTGATTCGGGCTGGGTATTTCGCTGCCGGCGCCGTGACCACCTTCCAGGTGGTTCGCGCAGTGATTTGTATCAGCATGCTGGTCGCGGCGGTCTGGGTCCTAAACCGGGTCTCGCCGAACATGTCGCAGGCGGCGACCTTGTTCCTTGGCATGTTTGCCGCGGGCGCGACGTTCATTCTGGTCAACATCTATATCGACCGGCGGGGCGCCGCCAAGGAGAGGGAATACCGCCGCCTCTTTCCCGATTTCATGGATATGCTGATCGTCTGCCTCGATGCCGGGATGAGCATTGAAGCGGCCGCGAATCGCGTTGCCCGGGAGTTCGTCGACAAGCAGCAGGACTTCGGCCTGCATCTGTCGATCATGATGCTGGAAGTGCGGGGCGGCCGGCGATTGCGCGAGGCGCTCGCGAACCTTGCCACCCGCCTGAGGATCGACGAGGCCCGCGCCCTTTCCGTTCTGTTCCGCCAATCGGAGGAGCTCGGGACCAGCGTAACGCAGACGCTACGGGTCTATAGCAAGGAGATGCGCGACCTGCGCATTGTTCGCGCGGAGGAAAAGGCGAACGCCCTGCCGGTCAAGATGCTGCTGCCGCTCGGCGCGTTCCTTTTTCCGGTAAGCCTCTTCATCGTTCTTGTACCCGTTGTTATGCGTGTCGTCAGTCTTCTCATGGGCATGAAACCTGGCGGTTGAGCCAAGCGAGGTCGTATGCAGTATTCGCTCGAACAGAATCGTAACGAGGCCATCATTTCCCTCGATCCGCGTATGCCGATGGCACCGGCGAGCATAGAACAAGCGGGACTGGATCCGTCGTTCCTGCTTCGGCTGGCGGCAAAATGTGCGGCCGAGCAGGATACAATCACGGCATCTCATCTGGCCGACCGGATCAAATTGCCGAAAGTAATCATCAATATCCTGATCAAGGAACTCGTGAAACTCGCCTATCTCGAGGCTCGCGGTTTGGCGGGTGAGGATGTGCGATCCGATATTCGCTATGCGCTGTCAATGAAGGGGTTCGAATATGCCCACGCGGCGTCGCGTCAATGCCAATATGTCGGCCCGGCGCCGGTGTCGCTGGACGCGTTCTGCCGGCAAATAGGCCTGCAGTCCATCCATCATGAGCGCGTCACCCTGGAGCGGCTGACCGAGAGCCTTGAAGGGCTGGTGCTCGCAGACGCCCTTGTCGAAAAGCTCGGCCCGGCCCTGAACTCCGGTCGCTCGATCCTGCTTTACGGGCCACCCGGCAACGGCAAGACGAGCATCGCCGAGCGGACGTCGCAACTGTTTCGCCAAACCATCTGGGTGCCTTATGCCATCGAGGTCGGCGGCCATGTCATCAGCTTCTATGATGAAGCAGTGCATCATCCCGTATCGGAGGCTGACACGGAATCCCATCCGAAAGCCGATCAACGATGGATCGAATGCCGCCGCCCGGTGATCAAGACGGGTGGGGAATTGACCCTCGATCAGCTCGATCTCACCTTCAACGCGGGGCCAAATGTCTATGAGGCGCCCATCCACTTGAAGGCGTCCGGCGGCGTCTTCATCATCGACGACTTCGGGCGCCAGCAAGTGGCGCCGCAGGCGCTCATCAATCGCTGGATCGTGCCGCTCGAGCGCGGATACGACTTCCTGACGCTGCATACCGGCAAGAAGTTCAAGGTTCCCTTTGACGAGTTGGTCGTGTTTTCGACGAACATTGCGCCGAGGGACCTTTCCGACGAAGCGGGCTTGCGGCGTCTCAAGTACAAGATCTTTGTGAACACTCCATCGCGTGACGAATATATCAAAATATTCAAGTCCTATGCCAGCGGCGCCGGATTGGCTGTCGGTGATGCGGACCTGAACCTGTTCTATGATCGCAAGTACAATGGAGATGTGCTAGCCTCTTGCTATCATCCGAAATATCTTTTGGATTTCGTCGGTTCGTACTGTGATTTCAACGGATTAGCGAGAATCGCGTCACTCGATATGCTGGAGCGCGCGTGGGAAGGCGTATTCACATCGGAATGATTGCGGACACGGCGTCCTGATCCATCCAAATGAACGACTTACGGGGGAATAAACGAATGACCAGCATCCCGAGCATCGACGGCGAAGTCGGCGGCACGAAACCAAGCAATGTGCGGACAATTGAGCCGAGAGCCACAAAAAACCCGCTCCTCGTCGGCCTGCTCCTCATGCTGTTACCGGTGAATGCCGGAGTTCTCATTTATACGGCTAAGAACTCAGCCGATGTTCGCGAGAGCCGCGAGACCATCGCTGCGCTCAAGAGGTCCATTGATGGCCTGAAAGGACAACTCGATAAGCAGTCGGACAAGATCGCGAGCAACGCCAAGGCCGACGAACTTGCAATTATCCGTCAGGAGATGGAAAGCCTGCAAAAAGCAATGCTTTCGACGAATGAACAGATGCGTAGCGCCACAAGCGGTGCACGGATGGGTTCCTCTTTGGTCCTGACCGCGCCGGGCAAGGAACCGGCACAATTTTTCGCACCCCGTGCCGTGCCGGCAGAAACTCAAGATAGCAGTCTTGCGTCCGTTGAAGCCGCAGGAATTGCTGTCAGTGACCTGCCGCACTACGAAAGAACACTCTCGCCGGAAGGCCAGCTCATCCTTCGGAAGGCGCGGTAAACAACCACCGCAGAGAAATCTCCAAAGCGACTGCAGGACTCTACCAGGAGGCCGCCGGATGCTTGAATGCGTCAAGGGTGTCTCACGCAGACGACACTCAGAGCTTATCCCCGCTGAGGGTAATTGACGCTGTTCTTCATCAATTCGAGATTACGGGCGGTGACTTCGTTTCCGGGATCGAGCTCATAAGCTTTCAGGAAATATCGTCTGGCATTGCGCAAGTCACCGCGCAAAAGGTGAGAATATCCGATATTGTTGTAGTAGACCGGCGTATTGCCGATCATTCGCGAGAGTTGCTGATAGGCGCGGTCGGACGTATCGAAGCGGGCGACCATATCGGCGGAGGCCGCCAGGCCCAGCCAGGCGGCCGGATCTTCCGGAAAAACGTCAACTGCGCGTTTGTAGATGGCGTAGGATTTTCCGTAGTTCTTTTCCTGGAACTGCAGCTTCCCGTTGGTGATCAACTCGTCGTTCTTATAGAAGGCGACGGCCGAGTCATCCTCGAGGGTCTTTGCACTATCGCCATAAGCAGCGAGACCATCGCTGGATGATTGGCAACCAGCCAAGATCGCTCCAGCCGCTATCAAAAACGCGATGCATTTAGTCCCAGCTCTGATCTGCAACATCGGCAATTTGATCCCCCATCAGACATTCTTACCAAAGATCCGGATGCGTTCACCTGAGATCATCGTAAAAAAAAGCTAACAACTCGAGAATTTTAGCAAACAGTCACAAAAAAGCGACAGCTGCGGCCTTCGCGCGGAAGGCGCCAAGATGATAAACGCCGACCACTCAGAGTTGGTATCATGTGTCCGATGATTCTCAGAGCAGAAAATTAATCAACGTCGCCTGCCCTGCTCGGCAGGTCGGAGCGTCGTCTGCGGATCGCTATTTTCACGCTGATACGAGTTGGGCCGTCACTGGCCTGCGCGATTGCGTCGATCCTTGCAGCCGCAAAGACATCTCCGGTCAGGGTTCATCCATGCCAATATCGCGCTGATCGCGACCGGTCTAACCATTGGGCGGCCAGCAGTGGCGCAATCCTGCCTTTTCGATGTTGCGCTGCCCCAGTTGCAGCAAAGCGACTGGTCGTTCCTGCCGCTGTCCTACTCACCGCTTGGCGTCGTCCTTTTTTATATCCATGTTTGCGGCTTGCATCTGCTGCGATCTAAGAATCGCTAAGCGTGCGATATCGGTGTGATAGAAAGAGTCGGACCGCCCCTCTCCAATAACATCGGCAGAGGCTCGGCGTTCTTTGCCTGTTCGTAGATCCTGAGACTCCTCTTTCTTTTTCTTTGTAATTTCCGCCATATATTAGACATTATGTATGTTCCGCAGATTCTCACGCGGGGATTAAGCTGTTGGCGATGGCAACCGCCAATCTTCACTTTGTTGTTTTTGCTGCTCTCAGCTTGGGGCTTCGTCGCACCGTCGGCGTCCGACCGCGCTTCTGTCGTTCTCAAGGTGAACGGCGCCATTGGGCCTGCGATAGCTGACTACGTGGTACGAGGCATTCAGAGTGCCGGCGAACGTGGAGCGGTCTTGATCATTCTGCAAATGGACACACCAGGTGGCCTTGATACCTCCATGCGGGAAATCATTCGCGCGATCCTTGCCTCGCCGGTGCCTGTCGCGGGCTTCGTCGCACCAAGCGGGGCACGCGCAGCCAGCGCCGGCACCTATATTCTCTACGCAAGCCACATTGCGGTCATGGCGCCTGGGACCAATCTGGGTGCGGCGACACCCATCGCGCTCGGCGTAAAGCCTTTCGGCGGTGATGAGGAACCCGAAAAGAAGCCGGGCGAAGCTGGTGGCAAGCAGGCAGAAGCCCCAGGCGATGCCCACGAAGCAAAAGCCGTTAACGACGCAGTCGCTTACATTCGCGGGCTTGCGGAATTGCGCAATCGCAACGCCGACTGGGCAGAGCGGGCCGTCCGCGAAGCTGCAAGCCTTTCATCGACGGCGGCAGTGCGCGAACATGCCATCGATTTCATCGCCGTTGATGTCAACGATCTTCTTGCAAAGGCACAAGGGCATATGGTGCGGGTCGGCCAAACGGACGTCCGGCTCGATACCGCCGGTTTGGCCGTGCAGGAATTCGAGGCTGACTGGCGCACGCGCCTGCTTTCCGTCATCACCGATCCGAACATCGCAATCATCCTGATGATGGTCGGTATTTACGGCCTTATCTTCGAATTTCTCGCGCCCGGGACAATGCTTCCCGGCACGATCGGCGGAATCTGCCTCCTCCTTGGTCTCTATGCCCTGGCATTGTTGCCGGTGAGTTTTGCCGGCCTTGGGCTTATTTTCCTCGGCGTGGGACTGACTGCAGCTGAGGCGCATTCGCCAAGCTTCGGCGCTTTCGGCATTGGCGGCGGGATAGCCGTGATTCTCGGTGCAACCATTTTGTTTGACACCGATATACCCGGCCTGGAAGTCTCGCGCCCCCTACTGGGCGCAATTGCCTTTGCGACTCTTGCCTTTAGCCTTGTCATTGCTCGCCTGGCATTCACCTCGCGCTTGCGCCAGGTTGCCACCGGTGCAGAGGAGATGATCGGCATATCAGGCAGAGTTGAGAGTTGGACGGGGCTCACGGGGTACGTCATTGCGCATGGCGAACGCTGGAAGGCGGTTTCCGCCGAACCCCTTGTTGCCGGTGACCTTGTCAGCGTGACCGGCCGCAATGGGCTGGCGCTTGAGGTCGCCAGCCGTCCAAAGGACACGTAACGGCGCTCCGGAAGCAGGAGGAGGAGTCATGGATATGTTTGCAGATCTTGCCTTCTATTTGGTCGCCATTGTCATTTTGGTCGCCATCCTCGCATCCGCCGTCAAGATCCTGAGGGAATATGAACGCGGCGTCGTGTTCACACTTGGCCGCTTTACCGGAGTCAAGGGACCCGGCTTGTTTCTGCTCATCCCCTATGTCCAGCAGATGATCCGGGTCGACTTGCGCACGCGCGTGCTCGATGTCCCGAGCCAGGACGTCATCTCACATGACAATGTCTCGGTTCGGGTCAGCGCAGTGATCTATTTCAGGGTTATTGACCCCGAGAAGTCGACAATTCAGGTCGAAGATTTCATGATGGCAACAAGCCAACTTGCTCAGACAACGTTGCGCTCCGTGCTCGGCAAGCACGACCTTGATGAAATGCTGGCAGAACGTGACAGGCTCAACTCGGATATTCAGGAAATCCTGGATTCTCAAACGGATGCTTGGGGAATTAAAGTAGCCACCGTCGAGATCAAACATGTCGACATCAACGAGTCGATGATCCGTGCGATTGCTCGCCAAGCGGAAGCCGAACGCGAACGCCGCGCAAAGGTCATCAATGCCGAGGGCGAACAGCAAGCTGCAGCGAAGCTGCTGGAGGCGGCCGAAATTCTGGCCAGGCAGCCTGAGGCGATGCAACTTCGATACTTGAGCACTTTGAACGTCATCGCCAGCGAGAAGACTTCGACGATCTTGTTTCCCTTCCCGATGGAGCTCGGGAATCTGATGGCCAATAAGCCGAAGTGATCGAACGAAGGGCATGGCCCGGCCGCCATCCCGTCGTCTTGGCCAGCTCGGCTCAGATGTGCAAAGCGTTCCCCAAGGCTTTCAGCGCTGCCTCCATGACCGCTTCACTGCGGGTCGGATGGGCGTGGATGGTGCCTGCAATATCCTCCAGGCGCGCGCCCATCTCGATCGCCAGGGCAAAGGCCGCCGAGAGTTCGGAGACCCCTGCCCCGACCGCCTGCAGGCCGAGAACGAGATTGGTGTCGGCACGGGCGACGACGCGCACGAAACCCTCCTCCGAGAGCATTGTCATCGCCCGTCCATTGGCGCTGAACGGAAACTGGCCGGTGCGGATTTCATAGCCTTGCGCCTGCGCTTCCGCCGGCGAGAGGCCGGCGCTGACGATCTCGGGGTTGGTAAAGCAGATGGCGGGAATGCAGCGCTTGTCCCAGGCGCGCTTCTTGCCGGCGATGATCTCCGCCACCATTTCACCTTGCGCCATGGCCCGGTGCGCCAGCATCGGCTCGCCGGTCACGTCGCCGATCGCATAGATGCCGCGCATCGAGGTGCGGCAGCGATCGTCGATCCTGAGATAGGGACCGGCGCGATCGAGGTCGAGCTCTTCGAGACCGGATCCCGCCGTTCGCGGGCGGCGACCGACGGTCACGAGGATGCGGTCGGCCGGCAGGCTTTCTCGCCGGCCATCGGAGGTTTCGACAAGCAACGCCTCGCCGTTGTCGGCAAGACCCGTCGCTTTTGCACCCGTCAGCACCCGGATGCCGCTTTCGGTGAGCTTGCGCATGACGGGCCGCACGAGTTCGGCATCATAAAGCGGCAATACCTGCGGCGTCGCCTCGACGACCGTTAACTCCGATCCCATCTTGGCGAAGGCCATTCCGAGCTCCAGGCCGATATAACCGCCGCCGATCACGACCAGCTTTTTCGGCAGCTCGGTCAGCGACAGCGCCTCGGTCGAGGAGATGACGCGGCCGCCGAATGGCAGGTTGGAAAGCTCCACCGGATCGGAGCCGGTGGCGATCACCACGGTCTCGGCGCGGATGATCTGCTGGCCGGTTTCCGTCTCGACCTCCACCGTCTTGCCATCGCGAAAATGAGCCCGGCCATGGACGATCTTGACCCGCGCCTTCTGCAAGAGCCCCGAGACGCCGCCCGTCAGCCGGCCGACGATGCCGTCCTTCCAGGCGATCGTCCTGCCAAGATCGATCGAGGCGCCTTCGACGCGAATGCCCATCGGATTCTTGCCGGCGAGCATCTTCTGCGTGGCGTCGAACTCCTCGGCCGCATGGATCAGCGCCTTGGAGGGAATGCAGCCAACCGTCAGGCAGGTGCCGCCCGGCTTGCCAGCCTCGACGATGACGGTATCGATGCCGAGCTGCCCGGCGCGGATGGCGCAGACATAACCACCCGGGCCGGCGCCGATGACGAGGAGCTTGCAGACAATCTCTTTCATGGATCAGCCTTCGATGAAAATGAGCGCCGGGGTTTCGAGGAGCGTGCGAATGCGCTGCACGAAGGTCGCCGCATCCCAGCCGTCGATGATGCGATGATCGAAGCTCGAGGAGAGGTTCATCATCTTGCGCGGCACGAACTGCGTGCCATCCCAGACCGGGCGCGTGGCGATCTTGTTGACGCCGATGATCGCCACTTCGGGATGGTTGATGACGGGTGTCGAGACGATGCCGCCGAGTGCCCCAAGCGAACTGATGGTGATGGTCGAGCCGGAAAGCTCATCGCGCGTCGCCGTTCCCGACCGCGCGGCCTCCGCCAACCGGACCATCTCTGCGGCGCAATCCCAGATGCCGCGTGCTTCCGCGTGCCGCACCACCGGCACGGTCAGACCGGCGGGCGTCTGCGTGGCGATGCCGATATGCACGGCACTGTGGCGTGTGATGATGCCGGCATCGTCGTCGAAGGTGGCGTTGACCTCGGGCTGTTGGGAAATGGCCTTGATCAGCGCCCGCATCAGGAAGGGCAGCACTGTCAGCTTCGAGTGCCCTTCCCGGCGGTCGCTGTTCATCGTGGCGCGCAATTCCTCGAGCGCGGTCATGTCGACTTCCTCCACATAGGTGATGTGGGGAATGCGCGAGGTGGACAGCACCATCTTCTCGGCGATGCGGCGGCGCAGGCCGGTCAGCTTGATCTCCTCGGTCGCGGTCTTTCTGACGAGACCATTCTTTGCCGTTGCTGGCGCTGCTCCCTGAGACAGAAACTGCTCGACATCCTCGCGCAGGATGCGTCCGGCAGGTCCGGTGCCCTGCACTTGCCGGAGATCGACGCCGCTTTCCCTGGCGAAGAGCCGCACAGAGGGGGCTGCCAGCGGCTTTTCGGCCGGAGGCGAGGCGGGAGCCGGCGGGGCCGCAGCAGCCGGAGCCGGCCGTGCAGCTTCGACCTTGACCGGTTCCGCAACCGGCGCCTGTGAGATCTGTACAGGCGGAGCCTCGCCGGCATTGCCCGCCGTTTCGATCCGCACCAGCGGCGCCTTGACCGCGATCCGATCTCCTATCTCGCCGGCAAGCCAGATGACGGTGCCGCTGACGGGTGATGGAATTTCGACCGTCGCCTTGTCGGTCATGACGGCGGCGATCACCATGTCCTCGCGAACCGGATCTCCTGCCTTGACGTGCCATTCCACCAGCTCGGCCTCGGCGACCCCCTCGCCGACATCCGGCATCTTGATGATGAATTCGCCCACGGCTCAGGCCTCCATGACTTCGGCAAGCGCCCGCCCGACCCGGCCGGGACCGGGAAAATAGTCCCACTCCTGCGCATGCGGATAGGGCGTGTCCCAGCCGGCGACGCGCACGACAGGCGCTTCGAGATGATAGAAGCAATGTTCCTGCACCAGCGACACGACTTCGGCGCCGAAGCCCGAGGTGAGGGTCGCCTCATGGACGACGACGCAGCGCCCGGTCTTGGTGACCGATTTGACGATCGTATCGAGATCGAGCGGCAGCAGGCTTCTCAAATCGATCACCTCGGCATCGATCCCGGCATCCTCGGCCGCGGCAAGCGCCACATGCACCATCGTGCCATAGGCAACCACGGTCACCGCAGACCCGGCGCGCCGCACTTCGGCCTTGCCGATCGGTATGGTGTAATGGCCGTCGGGCACCTCGCCGAGGTCGTGTTTTGACCAGGGTGTCACCGGCCGCTCGTGATGGCCGTCGAAGGGGCCGTTATAGAGCCGCTTCGGTTCCAGGAACATGACGGGATCGGGATCCTCGATCGCCGCGATCAGCAAGCCCTTGGCATCGTAAGGGTTGGAAGGCACGATCACCTTCAGGCCGCAGACATGCGTAAAGAGTGCTTCCGGGCTCTGACTGTGCGTCTGGCCGCCGAAGATGCCGCCGCCGGTCGGCATACGCACGACGATCGGGCAGGTGAAATCGCCGTTGGAGCGGTAGCGGATGCGCGCTGCCTCCTGCGTCAGCTGGTCATAGGCAGGATACATATAATCGGCGAACTGGATTTCGACGCAGGGCTTCAGCCCATAAGCGGCCATGCCGATCGCCGTGCCGACAATGCCGGACTCGCTGATCGGCGTATCGAAGCAGCGTGTTCTGCCGTATTTTGCCTGCAGGCCCTGGGTGCAGCGGAAAACGCCGCCGAAATAGCCGACATCCTCGCCGAACACCACGACATTGTCGTCCTTCGCCATCGAGACGTCCATGGCGCTGCGCACGGCCTCGATCATCGTCATCCTGGCCATGTCAGTATCCTGCCTTCTGCCGCTGGCGGCGGATATGCGCCGGCATCTCGGCATAGACGCCTTCGAAAATGTCGCGCACCGAAGGCCTGCCGCCGGCATGCAGCGTGCCATGTGCCTCGGCCTGACGCTGCGCCTCGATTACCTCGTCCATGATTTCGGCTTCCGCCTGCACGTGACGCTCCTCCGACCATGCGCCCTTGACGATCAGATGTTTCTTCAGCCGCAGCACGGGATCGCCGAGCGGCCAGGCCTCCGATTCCGTCTTCGGCCGATAGGCGCTCGGATCGTCGGAGGTGGAATGGGCGCCGACGCGGTAGGTCACATGTTCGATCAGCGTCGGGCCAAGATTGCGCCGCGCCCGCTCGGCTGCCCAGCGGGCGACGGCATGGACGGCGAGATAATCGTTTCCATCGACCCTCAGCGCCGGAATGCCGAAGCCAAGGCCGCGGGCGGCAAAGGTGCCGGAACCGCCGCGGGCAATGCCCTGGAAAGTGGAAATCGCCCACTGATTGTTGACGATGTTGAGAATGACGGGCGCCTTATAGGTCGAGGCAAAGACGAGCGCCGAATGGAAATCGGATTCCGCCGTCGAGCCGTCGCCGATCCAGGCCGCGGCAATGCGGCTGTCGTTCTTGATCGCCGAGGCCATCGCCCAGCCGACGGCCTGCACATATTGGGTGGCGAGATTGCCGGAGATGGTGAAGAAGCCGTGTTCCTTGGAGGAATACATGATCGGCAGCTGCCGGCCGTGCAGCGGGTCGCTCTCGTTCGAGTAGATCTGGTTCATCATCTCGACCATCGGGTAGTCGTCGGCGATCAAGAGGCCCGCCTGGCGATAGGTCGGAAAATTCATGTCTCCCTTATTGAGCGCCTTGCGGAAGGCGCAGCTGACGGCCTCTTCGCCGAGATGCTGCATGTAGAAAGAGGTCTTGCCCTGGCGCTGCGCCATCAGCATGCGGGCATCGAAAGCACGCAGCTTCATCATGTTGCGAAGCCCGGTCAGCAGCTCCTCATCGGTGAGCGATCCGGCCCAGGGTCCGACCGCCTCGCCGTCACGGTTCAAGACACGGATGATCGAATAGGCGAGGTCGCGGATGTCTTCCGACGCGACATCGACTTCCGGCCGCGGCACGGCACCGGCCTTGGCGATCTTGACGTTGGAAAAATCGGGCTGGCCGCCGGGGCGGACGGCGGGTTCGGGGACGTGCAGGCTCAGAGGAGCGGAATCCACCATGTCTTTTCTTTCCTCCCTTGCCGACCGCGCTTCTCTCCCCGGAAGTGGGCCGGATATGGTTCTTACAGATTGCGGGCGATTACCATGCGCTGCACGTCGCTCGTTCCCTCATAGATCTGGCAGATGCGCACATCGCGATAGATGCGCTCGACCGGGTAATCGGCCATGTAGCCGTAGCCGCCATGGATCTGGATCGCGTCGGAGCAGACGCGTTCGGCCATCTCGGAGGCAAAGAGCTTTGCCATCGAGGCTTCAGACAGGCACGGCAATTCGGCCTCCCGAAGGGCGGCGGCATGAAAGACGAGCTGGCGCGCCGCCTCGATCCGTACCGCCATATCGGCAAGGCGGAAGGCGACGGCCTGATGCTCGAAAATCGGCTTGCCGAAGGCGGTGCGCTCCTTGGCGTAATCGCGCGCCGCCTCGAAGGCTGCCCGCGCCATGCCGACCGCCTGCGCCGCAATGCCGATCCGTCCGCCTTCGAGATTGGCGAGCGCGATTCGGTAACCTTCGCCTTCCGCCCCGAGCCTCAATTCTGCAGGGATACGCATGCTGTTGAAGGCGATCTGGCAGGTATCGGTGGAATGCAACCCGAGCTTTTCCTCGACGCGGATCACCTCGTAGCCCGGCGTCTCCGTCGGCACGATGAAAGCGGTGATGCCCTTCTTGCCGGCATCCGGATCGGTGACGGCAAAGACGATGATGACATTGCCGTTCTTTCCCGAGGTGATGAACTGCTTGGCGCCGTCGATCACGTAATGGTCGCCGTCACGCCGCGCCCGGGTCTTCAAGTTCGAGGCGTCGGATCCCGCCTGCGGCTCGGTCAGCGCAAAACCGCCGATCCATTCGCCGCTCGCCAGATTCGGCAGGAAGCGCTGCCGCTGCTCTTCGGTGCCGAATTTCAGGATCGGCACGCAGCCGACGGAGGAGTGCACGCTCATGATGGTCGAACAGGGTCCGTCGCCGGCGGCAATCTCCTCGAGTGCCGCGGCATAGGCGACAACGCCGGTATCCGAGCCGCCATAGGCCTCCGGCACCAGCATGCCGAGCAGACCGAGTTCGCCCATCTCCTTCAGTTCCTCGCGCGGGAAAAGATGCTCCCGGTCGCGCTTGGCGGCTCCCGGCGCCAGCCGGTCGCGGGCAAAGTCACGAGCGAGATCGGAGATCTGCTGTTGGAGATCGGAAAGGATCATGTGGCTCGCCTCCCCGCTAGTGCCGCTCGATGGCGACGGCCGTCGCCTCGCCGCCACCGATGCAGAGTGCTGCCATGCCGCGTTTCACGTCGTAGCGCTCCAGCGCCGCAAGCAACGTCACCAGGATGCGGGCCCCAGACGCCCCGATAGGATGGCCGAGCGCACAGGCGCCGCCATGAACGTTCACCTTTTCATGCGGCAAGTCGAGATCGCGCATCGCCGCCATGGCGACGACGGCGAAAGCCTCGTTGATCTCGAAGAGATCGACGTCGGAAAGCGCCAGGCCGGTGCGATCGGAGAGTTTCTGCAGCGCGCCGATCGGGGCGGTAGCGAACAGATTGGGCGCCTGTGAATGGGTGGCGTGGCCGAGGATTGTGGCGAGCGGCGTCAGACCGCGACGCTCGGCCTCGGAGCGACGCATCAGCACAAGTGCTGCCGCGCCATCGGAGATCGAGCTGGAATTGGCCGCAGTCACCGTGCCGCCGTCGCGGAAGGCGGGCTTCAGCGTCGGGATCTTGTCGAGCCTGGCCTTGCCGGGCTGTTCATCGCGGCTTGCCACCTGCTCGGCTTTGCCCGATTTGACCGTGACCGGCACAATCTCGCTTTCGAAACAGCCGTCGGCAATCGCCTTCTGCGCCCGCGTCAGGGAGGCGATCGCGTAGTTGTCCTGCGCGTCACGCGTGAACTGATAGGCCTCGGCGCAATCCTCCGCGAAGCTGCCCATCAAGCGCCCCTTGTCATAAGCATCCTCCAGCCCGTCGAGGAACATGTGATCCACGACACGCCCATGGCCGAGCCTGTAGCCGCCACGGGCCCTGTCAAGGAGATAGGGCGCGTTGGTCATGCTTTCCATGCCGCCGGCGACGGCCACCGAGGCGCTGCCTGCGGCGATCAGGTCATGGGCCATCATCACCGCCTTCATGCCCGAACCGCACATTTTGTTGACGGTGCTGGCCCCGGTTGAAAATGGCAGGCCGGCATGGATGGCCGCCTGACGCGCCGGCGCCTGCCCCTGCCCTGCCGGCAGCACGCAGCCGAAGATGACTTCCTCGATCGCCTCCGCTTCGACCCAGCTGCGCTCGAGTGCTGCGCGGATCGCCGTTGCCCCAAGCTCGGGTGCGGCCGCCTCCTTCAGCTCTCCCTGAAAGCTGCCAATCGGGGTGCGCGCCGCACCGGTGACGACGATAGGGTCCTGCAATGCCATCTTTCCTCCTCTGGCGACGCTCATCGCGCCCCCATCCGCAATGCGCCGTCGAGGCGGATGACCTCGCCGTTCAGCATGTTGTTTTCAAAGATATGGCGTACCAGCCCGGCAAATTCCGCCGGCCGGCCGAGCCGCGGCGGAAAGGGCACGCTCTTGCCGAGCGCTTCCTGTACCTCTGCCGGCATATCAGCCATCATCGGCGTCTCGAAAATGCCGGGCGCAATCGACACGACCCGGATGCCATGCCGGGCAAGTTCGCGGGCGATCGGCAAGGTCATCGCCGCCACCCCGCCCTTGGAGGCGGCATAGGCAGCCTGGCCGATCTGGCCGTCGAAGGCGGCAACCGAAGCCGTGTTGACGATGACACCACGTTCGCCTTCGGCATCCGGCTCCGCATTCTGAATGGCGGCGGCGGCAAGTCGGATCATGTTGAACGTGCCGATGAGATTGATGCCGATCGTGCGGGCAAAACTCTCCAGCCGGTGCGGCCCGTCGCGGCCGATCACCTTTTCGGCCGGCGCGACGCCGGCGCAATTCACTAATCCGCGCAAGCCCCCGAAGGCTTCCACCGCAGCGGCGACCACTGCCGTTCCTTCCTCGCCATCGCTCACATCGGCCCTGACGAAGCGAACCTCGCTGCCGAATTTCCGGGCAATCGCTTCGCCCGCTCCCGCATTGAGATCGGCAATCGTCACGCGCCCGCCGGCCTCGACAATCGCGCGCACCGTGGCCGCGCCCAGGCCTGAGCCGCCGCCGGTGACGATGAAACTTGCTCCTGGGATCAGCATGAATCCGGTTCTCCCTGCCGGTAGGCGCCCTCCTCCAGGTGCAACCGGCAGCAGCGATTCTATTCGCTCCACCTATTGCAAGCGATGACAGAACTGCTCCATAATTTCGGCCAGTTTTGCCATAGCGAGGATTGGCATGGCCGAGATCGAGCGACGCATGATCGCACCGGGTTTCGTGGAGGAGGCGCTGGACAGCCTGCGGCGGCTCGGCAAGCCGACGGCACCGATCCTCACCCGCGTCGGGCTGCCTGCTGTCATCGACCAGCCGGTTTCAGCGGAGACTTATGGCGCCCTGTGGCTGGCAATCGCTGCCGAACTCAACGACGAATTCTTCGGCATGGGCGCCCGCCCGATGCGCAGCGGCAGCTTCACGCTGCTCTGCCATTGCGTGCTGCACGCGCCGACACTCGGTCATGCGCTACGCCGGGCGCTGCGCTTCCTCGCCGTCGTGCTCGACGATCCCCGGGGGCAGCTCGTCATCCGCGACGGTCTCGCCGAAGTCGAGCTTAGGGAAGCCGGCGGCCCGCGTTCGGCCTTCGCCTATCGAACCTACTGGATCATCCTGCACGGCATTATCTGCTGGCTGGTCGGGCGGCGCATTCCGATCCGCCTCGTCGATTTCCGCTGCGCCGAACCCAAACAAGGGGCCGACTACCGGCTCTTCTTCGGCGCGCCGGTGCGCTTCTCGCAATCGATCAGCCGGCTCGGCTTCGACAGCGCCATGCTCGACCTGCCGGTTTCCCGCAGTGAACAGGCGCTGAAGCAGTTCCTGCGCGGTGCGCCCGCCAATATTCTGGTGCGCTACCGTTACGACGCCGGCATCGCCGCCGCCGTCCGCCGGCGCTTGAACCAGGCGACACCGGCTGCCTGGACGAGTTTTGCAGCACTTGCCGCCGATATGCGCATGCCCTCCTCCACACTCCGCCACCGCCTGCACGACGAGGGACAAAGCTATGCCGCCATCAAGGACGATATCCGCCGTGACCTTGCCGTCGAACTGCTGCTGAACACCTCGAAGACCATCGGCGAGATCGCCGTACAACTCGGCTATTCCGAACCCAGCGCCTTCTTCCGGGCCTTCCGGAAATGGATGGGCAAGAGCCCGGAGGCTTTCCGGCGGGAGGAAGCGGAAAATCAAACTTTTGTCAGTCGAAACGCTTGACGCGAACTGACTGGCTTCGCGCTTTCGTGAACATGGTGGCATCGTCGTCACGAAGGATTTGCTGAAGCAACCAGGAGCTCTGATGAGGAAAATTTGAAGCGTTATTCCCGATGGTCGTATAAATGTGCGTGTGAGAACGGTGTAATCCGCCTCTTATCTAGATGTTCGGTGAATCAAGAAATTTGAAAGAAGGACGGGGAATTTCGCGGTCGAAATTTTCCGAGTTGGCAACTAAGGCAGGTTAAGCGGCGTTGGAAGGGCCCTCGGCCTCGAGAACAACAAAGCCGCGCGAGCCGCGTCGGAGTCGCCCTGCCGCAGCAGACCTCTAATAGTACAAAATAGTGTTAGTCACTAATTTTCACTATATGTTATAAGGATGCAAAGGAGACCGTAGCCATGAAACCATCCGGCCAGATGACCGTGAGCCTCACCGGCGAACTGGAGCAATTCGTCCGCGATCAGGTGCGCACCGGCGCCTTCGCATCGAGCAGCGAATATATCCGCGACCTGGTACGCGAGCGCTATAACCAGCAACGCGATCGCGCCGAAAAGCTGAAGGCGTTGGATGAGGCACTGGCACGCGGCATCGCCGACGCTGAAGCGGGGCGCACCATGCCCTTGGAGGCGGCATTCAAGCGGCTTCGCGAGGAACTCGGGCTGTTGGATCAAAGCGCCGGGAAATGAAGGTCAGGATTACCGATGCGGCATGGGAAAACATGCTGCATATTGGCCGCTGGATCAAGGACGGCAATCCGGCTCGCGCCGAGACGTTCGTGAGGGAGCTTTACGAACGGTGCGAATCACTGGGGCATATGCCCCGCTCCTTTCCCCTTCTGCCCGGCCGGGAAGAATCCGGCATCCGCCGGCGCCCCTACGGCGACTATCTGATTTTTTACCGGATTGCCGACGCAGTCGAAGTGCTGCATGTCCTCCACGGCGCGGTAGACTATGAACGATTGCTATTCCCGGACGAATAGGGCAACCGCCGATTACCCGCCCCGTAATTCTCGGCCGGCACGCATTGCAAGGATCGGGCAGTGCCAAACTCATGACTCATCGTCGTAGCCTTCACCCTTCGCCAGCCGCCTGATCGCCTCGCCGAACAACTCGGCATGTTCGTCCGGCATCTTCGAGATGTGATGGGCACGACGCGGGTCCATGCCGCTGCGCATCCGCTCGTAATGCTCATAGCTCATCAGCACGAAACGCGGCTTGTTATGGCGGGTGAGAACGACCGGCTCCCGGCTCGCAGCATCGGTGACATCGCCGACCTGCTTGTTGAGATCGCCTGTCGTGAATTGTCGCATGGGATCATCTCCGTTCTTTATTTCCATATATTCCATATTTCCCATCTTTTCAGGAAAACGACACGTGTATGACTTTGAATGGGAAGCCCCCACCTGCAGCAAAATCATGGGCACTTTGAACCTTTCGCAACCCGCGCTACATATTTCAGCGGGAGGAGTGCCATGTTTGATTTTTCGCTTGGCGAAACCGCGGACGCGATCCGCGACACGACGGCGCGGTTTGCCGCCGATCATATTGCTCCGCTGGCCGCGGAGATCGACGAAAGCAACACGTTTCCGCGCCAGCTCTGGCCCCGGATGGGCGCCCTCGGCCTGCACGGGATTACCGTCGAGGAGGAATTCGGTGGCGCCGGTCTCGGTTACCTCGAGCATGTCGTCGCCATGGAGGAGGTTTCGCGTGCTTCGGCCTCCGTCGGCCTGAGTTATGGCGCCCATTCCAATCTCTGCGTCAACCAGATCCGCCGCTGGGCCTCACCGGAACAGAAGCGCCGTCATCTGCCGAAGCTGATCTCAGGGGAACATGTCGGCTCGCTCGCCATGTCGGAGGCCGGCGCCGGGTCCGACGTCGTGTCCATGCGGTTGCGGGCCGAGCGCAAGGGCGACCGCTACATCCTGAACGGCACCAAATTCTGGATCACCAATGCGCCGCATGCCGATGTGCTGGTCGTCTATGCCAAGACCGATCCCGCCGCCGGCGCGAAAGGCATTTCCGCGCTCATCATCGAGAAGGGCATGCCCGGCTTCAGCGTTTCCAAGAAGCTCTCCAAGCTCGGCATGCGCGGCAGCGATACGGCCGAGCTGGTCTTTGAGGATTGCGAGGTGCCGGCGGAGGCGCTGATGGGCCGGGAAGGCGAAGGTGTGAAGATCCTGATGTCCGGCCTCGATTATGAACGCGCCGTGCTTGCCGCCGGCCCGCTCGGCATCATGCAGGCCTGCCTCGATGTCGTGCTGCCCTATGTGCGCGATCGCAAGCAGTTCGGCAAGCCGATCGGCGATTTCCAGCTAATGCAGGCCAAGATTGCCGACATGTATGTCGCGCTGAATTCGGCGCGCGCCTATGTCTATTCCGTTGCCCGCGCCTGCGACGCCGGGCGGGCGACCCGCACCGACGCGGCCGCCGCGATCCTTTTTGCCAGCGAGAACGCCGTGAAGGTGTCGCTGGAGGCGATCCAGGCGCTCGGCGGCGCCGGCTATACCAAGGACTGGCCGGTCGAGCGCTTCCTGCGCGACGCCAAGCTCTACGACATCGGCGCCGGCACCAACGAGATCCGCCGCTATCTGATCGGCCGGGAGCTCATTGCGTCATGACGGTGATTTCGACCGCGATCGATCGCAACAGCGAGAGCTTCGAAGCCAATGCCATCAAGAACAAGGCCCTGATCGACGAGCTCTATGAGCGCTCGGCGAAGGCACGCGAGGGCGGGCCGCAAACGGCGCGTGAGCGCCACACGGCCAAGAGCAAGCTCCTGCCGCGCGACCGCATCCAGCTGCTGATCGATGCCGGCAGTCCCTTTCTGGAGATCGGCACGCTGGCGGCCAACGGCATGTATGGCGGCGAGGCGCCGGGTGCCGGCATCATATCGGGCATCGGCCGCGTTTGCGGTCGCGAGGTGATGATTGTTGCCAATGACGCGACGGTAAAGGGCGGCGCCTATTTTCCGATGACGGTGAAGAAACATCTCAGGGCACAGGAAATCGCCCTGCAGAACCGCCTGCCCTGCCTCTATCTGGTCGATAGCGGCGGCGCCAATCTGCCGCATCAGGCCGAGGTCTTTCCCGACCGCGATCATTTCGGCGCGATCTTCTACAACCAGGCGCAAATGTCGGCCGAAGGCATTCCGCAGATTGCCTGCGTCATGGGGAGCTGCACGGCCGGCGGCGCCTATGTGCCCGCCATGTCCGACGAAACGGTGATCGTGCGCAATCAGGGCACGATCTTTTTGGCCGGCCCGCCGCTGGTCAAAGCCGCGACCGGCGAGATCATCTCGGCCGAAGAGCTCGGCGGCGCCGAGACCCATGGGCGCCGCTCCGGCGTCGTCGACCATGTCGCCGAAAACGACGAACATGCGCTGCTTCTGGTGCGCGATATCGTCGCCAGCCTCAATAGCGTCAAATCGGTCGATATAGACATTCAGCCTCCACGCCCGCCGAAGCTTGATCCTGGCGATCTCTGCGGTCTCATTCCGGATGACGTGCGCTCGCCATATGATGTGCGCGAAGCGATCGGCCGGATTGTCGACGGCTCGCAACTGCATGAGTTCAAGCCGCTCTACGGCACCACCCTCGTCTGCGGCTTCGCCCGCATCTGGGGCATGCCTGTCGCCGTCATCGCCAATAACGGCGTGCTCTTTTCCGAAAGCGCGCTGAAAGGCGCGCATTTCATCGAGCTTGCCTGCCAGCGCCGCGTGCCGCTGCTTTTCCTGCAGAATATCTCCGGCTTCATGGTCGGCGGCCGCTACGAGGCCGGCGGCATCGCCAAGGATGGGGCGAAGCTGGTGACGGCGGTGGCGACCGCGACCGTGCCGAAAGTCACCGTCATCATCGGCGGCAGCTTCGGCGCCGGCAATTACGGCATGTGCGGGCGCGCCTATCGCCCGCGCTTCCTCTTCACCTGGCCGAACAGCCGCATCAGCGTCATGGGCGGCGAACAGGCGGCCTCCGTGCTCGCCACCATCCGCCGCGACGCGATGGAGGCGCGCGGTGAGGATTGGCCGGCCGCCGAGGAAGAGGCCTTCAAGGCACCGATCCGCGCCGGCTACGAGGCGGAGGGCAATCCCTATTTTGCCACCGCCCGCCTCTGGGACGACGGCATCATCGACCCGCGCCAGACGCGCGATGTGCTGGGCCTTGCCTTTTCCGCCTGCCTGAATGCGCCGATCCCGAAAGGGCCGCGCTTCGGCCTGTTCAGGATGTGAGGCGCGCGATGATGGAAAGTCTTCTCATCGCCAACAGGGGCGAAATCGCCCGCCGCATCATCCGCACGGCAAAGTCGCTCGGCATCCGCACCATCGCCGTCTATTCCGAAGCCGATGCCGGTCTGCCCTTCGTGCGGGAAGCTGACGAGGCGATCGCCATTGGCCCGCCGCCCGCTCGAGAGAGCTACCTCTCACAAGAGCGCATCCTGGAAGCTGCCCGCAAGTCAGGTGCTGCCGCCATCCATCCCGGTTACGGATTCCTGTCGGAAAATGCCGAATTCGCCGAAGCTGTCGAGAAGGCCGGCATGATCTGGGTCGGCGCGCCGCCGGCCGCCATCCGCGCCATGGGGCTGAAGGACGCCGCCAAGCAATTGATGCAGGCGGCGGGTGTACCCGTCACCCCCGGCTACCTCGGCTCGGACCAGAGCGAAGCAAGGCTCGCGGCCGAAGCCGATCTCGTCGGCTACCCCGTGCTGATCAAGGCCGTCGCCGGCGGCGGCGGCAAGGGCATGCGTCGCATCGACCGGCCGCAGGATTTTGCCGAAGGTCTCGCCTCCTGCCGGCGCGAAGCGGCTGCCGCCTTCGGCGACGACCGCGTTTTGATCGAACGCTATATCGCCAATCCGCGCCATATCGAGGTTCAGGTCTTTGCCGACAAATCAGGAAATTGCGTCCACCTTTTCGAACGCGACTGCTCGCTGCAGCGCCGTCACCAGAAGGTCATCGAAGAGGCTCCTGCCCCCAGCCTCGATGCCGCCGCCCGGACGACGATCTGCGAGGCGGCGGTCAAGGCTGCAAGAGCGGTCACCTATGTCGGCGCCGGCACGATCGAATTCATCGCCGATGCCTCGCAAGGCCTCCATCCCGACCGTATCTGGTTCATGGAGATGAACACGCGCCTGCAGGTGGAACATCCGGTCACCGAGGCAATTACAGGCGAGGATCTGGTCCTCTGGCAGTTGAAGGTCGCGAGCGGCGAGCCACTGCCGAAAAGCCAGGATGAGATCACCATGAAGGGCTGGGCGCTTGAGGCCCGGCTCTATGCCGAAAACCCCGCCGCCGGATATCTGCCCTCGATCGGCCGGCTCGACCATCTCAAACTGCCGACGACGGTCCGCGTCGACAGCGGCGTCGTTGAGGGCGATGAGATCACTGCCTTTTACGATCCGATGATTGCCAAGATCATCGCCCATGGGCCGAACCGCCAGGCCGCCCTTTCGAAGCTCGCCGTCGCCTGTGCCGGCATCGAGGTCTGGCCGGTCAGATCCAATGCCGGTCTCCTCGCCCGCATCGCCAATGATCCGGATTTTCGCGCCGCGCGGATCGATACCGGCTTCCTCGACCGGCACGGCGAAAACCTGGTGGCGAGCGAGCCCGATGAGACCGTCATCGACAAAGCGGCCACGGCACTTTCGAAGCAGATGGATGGCGATCCCTGGTCCGCACTGACCGGCTTCCGCATCGCCGGGCCAAACGACGGCCGCGTGCGCGTGCGCATCGACGGTCACCTCCATTGGGGACGCGCCCGCGCCGACCTCGAAGCGAATGTCGTCGGGATGGACGAAACGATGGTGCTTTTCGATGCGGGCAATGCCTGGTCGATCGGCCTGCCGCATGCGGGCGAGGTCGAGGCAAATCACGGCGTGGGCGACGGCGCCATTCTTTCACCCATGCCGGGCCTTGTCATTTCGGTGGATATCGCCGAAGGCGATCCGGTCGCCAAGGGGGACCGTCTGCTGACGGTCGAAGCGATGAAGATGGAGCATACGCTGCGGGCGCCCTTCGACGGCATCGTCGGCAAACTGCAGGTTTCCCCCGGCGCCAGGGTCTCAGAAAGCCAGCTGGTCGTCACCGTCATGAAGGGAGAGGAGTGATGGCCGGCCGCTTTTTCGACGAATGGGCGGTCGGCGACCGCATCACCCACGAGATCCGCCGCACGGTCACCGAGACCGACAATCTGCTGTTTACGACGCTCTCCCACAATCCGCAGCCGCTGCATCTCGATGCAGAATATGCGGCCGGCACCGAATTCGGCAGGATCGTCGTCAACGGCACCTTCACCTTCGCGCTGACCGTCGGCCTTTCGGTCGGCGACACGACGCTCGGCACGCTCGTCGCCAATCTCGGCTATGACAAAGTGACGATGCCGAAGCCGGTTTTCATCGGCGATACCCTGAGAGTGGAAAGCGAGGTGACGGAGCTGCGCCGCTCGACCTCCCGACCCGATGCCGGCATCGTTACCTTTCGGCACATCACCCTGAACCAGCGCGACGAGATCGTCTGCCAGTGCCTGCGCACCGCCATGCTGAAGGTGAAGCCGTCATGAGGCTGCGCTCGCTGCTCTTCGTGCCCGGCGACCGGCCGGAACGTTTCGAAAAAGCGCTCACATCGGGCGCCGATGCCGTCATTCTCGATCTGGAAGATTCCGTCGCGCCTGCCAACAAGCCAAAGGCCCGCGACAGCGTGCACACTTTCGTACGGCGCCATGCCGGCGAGACCGCTCTCCTGATCCGCATCAATCCCCTCGCCTCGCCGGAATTCGAACACGACCTCGCCGCCCTGAGCGGCCTTCAGCCTTTCGCGCTCATGCTGCCGAAGGCCGAAGGCGCCGCTTCCGTGCGCAAGCTTGCAAGCGCTCTGGCATCGGCCCTTCCCATCCTGCCGATCGCGACCGAAACGCCATCGGCGATCTTCGAGATCGGCAGCTACCACGAAGTCTCGGACAAGCTTCGCGGCCTGACCTGGGGTGCCGAGGACCTGCCGGCCGCGATCGGGGCTGCGACCGCGCGAAGAACGGATGGCCGTTATACGCCGCCCTACGAGCTTGCCCGCTCGCTCACCCTATTCGCTGCCCATGCCGCAGCCGTTCCGGCGATCGATACCGTCTATCCCGATTTTCGCGATCTCAACGGTTTGAGAGCCTATGTCGGCCGCGCCCGGCGCGACGGCTTTTCCGGCATGATGGCGATCCATCCGAGCCAGGTGGAAACGATCAATCACGCCTTCACGCCGGATGCCTCCGAGATCGCCTGGGCGCAGAAGGTCGCCGCCGCCTTTGCCGCCCAGCCCGACGCCGGTGTTATCCAGCTTGACGGGCGCATGCTTGACCTGCCGCACCTCAAGCTCGCGCTCCGCCTTCTGGAGAGTGCTGGGCGATAGGCAAAACCCTCCGGCCAATCAGCCCGACTTTGCCGTTGGCTTGGAGGCACGCTCCGGCTCGAGATAACCGGCACCGATGGCGACATAAAGGTCCACATAATCCTTGGCGACCTGCTGCACGGTGGCGGCAAGGCTCGCCTGAGCATCGGAGACCGAACGCTGGGCGTCCAGGACATCGAGCAGCGAGGAGGCGCCATCCTTGTAGCTTACGGTCGAGAGCGCGAGCGATTCCTGCGCCGTCTCGACCTGCCGGCGCAGCGGCTCCAGCGTCTGCGTGTCGCGGCGAACGGCGGTCAGTGCGTTTTCGACCTCTTCGACGCCGTTCAGCACCGTCGCTTTCCAGGCGAGATACTGCGTTCGGGCATCGGATTTTTCGATATCGACATTTGCCCGCAACGTACCGCCATCGAAGATCGGCAGGTTGAGCGATGGACCGAAGGACCAGCTGGTCAGGCTTGCGCCTTTGGCGCCTGACGATTTGACCCAGCTCGGCGAGATCGAGCCGGACAAGGTGATCGACGGATAGAGCTGGGCTTCGGCCGCGCCGATATCGGCGACGGCCGCCGCCAGCTCGCGTTCGGCCTTGCGAATATCGGGACGGTTGCGGATGAGATCGGCCGGAATGCCGGCGCGAATGTCGCCACGGAAGACCGGCTGGCCCGCACTCTTCTGCAGCTCACCCATCAGCGAGGATGCCGGCATGCCGATGAGCGTGGCGATGTGATGGGCTGATTCCGTGAAGCTCTTTTCCAGGCCGGGAATGTCGGACTTTGTCGATTGCACCAGGCCTTCAGCCTGCACGACGTCGAGGCGGGAGGCCGCACCGGCTTTCAGCTGCAGCTGCGTGAGCTCGTAAGTCTGCTGCCGGGATTTCAAACTCGCCCGGGAAAGCGCGATGCGCTCCTGATAATAGCGGGCGTCGATATAGCTCTCGACGAGATCTTTGAGAAAAGTGAGTCTGGCATTGTCGGCCGTCGCATAGGCGGCCCCGAGCGAGGCGATCGCGCTCTCCCTGGAGCGGCGATACTGGCCGAAAAAGTCGAGCAGCCAGGAGAGGCTGGCCTCGCCGCCCGTCGTGTTCGTGGTGCCGACCGTCGTGCGGAGCTTGCCTTTCTCGCCGGATAGCGTGTGCGATGCGCCGACGGTCAGGCTCGGCAGGCCGCCGGCGCCGGCGACGGTGACATTGGCCGAGGCCGAGTTGATGCTTTCGAGCGCCTGCAGCACATCGAGATTCTCGCTGAGGCCGTGAGCCACCAGGCCGTCGAGCCGCTTGTCACGATAGGCCGTCCACCACTCGGCCGTCACGACATTGCCGTTGCTCTTGCTACCGCCCTCTTCGAATTTGGCGGGCAGCGGCATTTGCGGGGGAACGTGATCCGGGCCGCTGACGCAGCCTGCCAGCAGAATTGTCAGGAGCGATGCGGCATAGCGGAGGGGTGATAATCTTGTGCGAAGCGACGTACTCACGGGCGAGCCTCTTGAACCGGGATCGTGGGTTCAGGCTTAGCGGCGCCAGCGTTAATGGCGGTTAAGAAACTGTAAAGTTGGGTAAAATCCGGCACCGCCCTGTCGAGCGATGCTGATCAGCGTTCACCGCCGGCCGCACCATAAGGCATCGGCCGCCTCGGAAGCTCGAGCGTGATGGCCAGGCCGCCGGCTTCCGGTAGCGAGGCATGCACGCGCCCGCCGTGACGCTCGATCGCCTGCCTGGCGATAGCAAGGCCGAGACCATATCCGCCGCGCGGCATGGCATCCTTGCCGCGGGAAAACGGCTGGAAGATGCGTTCGAGCTCATCACGCCCGACGCCTGGCCCCTGATCGGTGACGCAGATCCTGAGGCGGTCGGCCATCGTTTCGCAGGATACGGCCACACGCGAATGCTCGGCGGTATATTTGACGGCGTTGCGCACGACATTTTCGAGCGCCCTGTAGATCAGTTCGCCTTCCACCTCGGCACGGAAGATGCCATCGACGCTCGCCGTGATCGAAACCTCTCGCGCCTGGGCCTCGAATGCCGCATCGCCGAGGATTTCGTTGAGGAGTTCGATCACATCCAGACTCTGCGTTTTCAGCGGCCGACTGGATCCCGCCGTCAGTCTCGCAAGTGTGAGAACCTCGCCCACCAGCGTATCGAGCCGTTCCACCTCCCGGTCCATGCGATCCAGCATGGCCGCGAGTTTGGCCGGGCTCTGCCTGAGAACGCCGACGGCGGCCTGCAGGCGGGACAAAGGTGAGCGCAGTTCATGGGAGACGTCATGGAACAGCCTCTGCTGCACATCCTGAAGCTCCTGAAGCCGGGCGGCGCTCGCATCGAAATCATAAGCAAGTGCGGTGACTTCATCTTTTCGTCCGGCCATCTTGTCGCCGATGCGAAAGTCGAAACGCCCATGGGCGAGCGCGCTCAAGCCGTCGCGCAGATGCACGACAGGACGAATGAGGTATCGCGCCAGCGCACCGGCCGCGATCGTGCTGGCGACCAGAATGGTGAGCCACGGTAGGAATGGCCCAAGGCTGTCGAAGGTGGAACCGGCCGGAGCCGACACGGAAAGCCGATAGCAGACTCCGTTCTTCAGCACGGATCGGGTGGTGACCGTGTTCTTCTCGGCGCAGGCATCGGCCTCGTCAGGCTTCGACAGGGTCAAGCCAAGCGGTTGCGTCTTTTCGCTTGTGGTCACGAAACGCGCAGCGGCTGTTTCGCCGTCCTCAGCCAGAATATTTGCAGTCAGGTTCAGCACAAGCGTCCGGCGCTCATGTTCCAGCTCGCTTGCGAAGGGAACCGCCTGGAGGAGTTTGACAGTAAGGATAATGGCAGCAAGGCTTGCCGCCAGAGTCAGCCAGATAATCCTGAAGAATTTCCAGAAAAGCCGGGGCATGGTCAATCCAACAGCAGTTGATAGCCCTGGCCGCGAACGGACTGAATCCAGGATTGCCCGTCCTCCCGCAGTCCGAGCTTCTGGCGAACGCTGCTGATATGGACGTCGATGCGGCGGTCGAACGGTGTGAGCGGCTTGCCGAAGGCCCGCTTCGAAATATCCTGCTTCGACACCAGCTGGCCGGCGCTACGGGCGAGAACCTCGAGCAGGCTGAACTCGGTGCCGGTGAGCTCCAAAGTCTCGCCGCGCCATTCGGCGCTTCTGCTGCCGGAATGGATCACCAGCTGCCCTGCCCTGATCGTGTCGGTCGATGCGCCCGCCCCAGTCTGACCCGCGCGGCGCAGGATGGCGCGCAGCCTTGCCGCCAGTTCGCCCGGCGAGCAGGGTTTCGGCACATAGTCGTCGGCGCCGAGATTGAGGCCCGATATCCTGTCGACGTCGTCGCCCCTTGCGGTCAGCATCAGGACGGGGACCTGGCTCAGCTTTCTGATCCTCTGCAGCACCTCGATGCCGTTCATCCGCGGCATCATGATGTCGAGCACGATGATATCGACCGTATTGCCGGCAGCCGCGGCGATGGCGGCGCGGCCGTCCGTATCCGTTGCGACGTCATATCCTTCCTCGACCAGATATTCCTGCAGAAGCGTCGTCAGCTCGGCATCGTCGTCGATGAGGAGAACCTTGTTCATTTGCGTTGTCCGTCACTAGAACAGGATGATTTTAGACCGGGTCGGCCTAAAATCTGCATCCTGTTCCACATTAAAGAGCTAGAGCATGATATCGTCCGAAAACCGCTCACACTTTTCGGCATCATGCTCAAATCCGGGCAAGCCATACAGCACAAACACCCTCAGCCGGCCAAGTTTTACCTAACTTAACACTAACTTGACCGCGCTTAACGTTCGCCCCGTTACTTATCCTGCCATGACATGGATGCGCACCAGGATCGGTCGCCTCGACATGAGCGGCAGTCCTTCGTCGCGTTCGCGCGGACCCCAAAGGTATCGATGCCTTTGACCACAAGGAATGCTTTGTTGAGAAAACCATCCAGAATACTTGCCGCTGCACTTGTTGCGGCAGCATTTGTTTCCCCCGTGCGTTCTGCCATGGCGGAACAAGCCACGGCAACCGCCCTCACCGTCTCTCTGACGGCGCCGGCGCAGCGGAACTGGCCGGAGACCGTTCCCGCGAGCGGCTGGCTGAAACCATGGCAGGAAGCGGTCATCGCCTCCGAAACGAGCGGTCTGCGCATCACCGATGTCCTGGTCGATGTGGGGTCCGTGGTCACCAAGGGACAGACGCTCGTCCGGCTTTCCCAGGAGAGCGTAATGGCCGATCTCCGCAAACAGCAGGCGGCCGTCGAGATCGCCAAGGCAAGTCTTACGAAGGCCAAGGCGAATGCCGACCGGGCACGGCAGCTCCAACCCTCCGGTGCGCTTTCCGACGAGAAGATCGTCGAATATCTGGCCGACGAGCAGACGGCGACGGCAAGCCTTGCCTCCGAAGAGGCCGCACTCGACAGCGAAAAGATCAAGCTTGCGCAGACCACGATCACGGCCGTCGATGACGGTCTCATAACCTCCCGCTCCGCCGATCTCGGCGCCGTCGTCTCGGCCGGCAGCGAACTGTTCCGCATGGTTCGCCAGCAGCGTGTCGAATGGCAGGCCGAGATTTCGGCGCGTTATCTCCTGCGTATTTCGGAAGGCCTGAGCGTCGAGATCAACGGGCCGGACGGCCAGGTCATCGACGGCAAGGTGAGGCTTGTCGGGCCTTCGGTCAGTACCGATACCAGCCGGGCAATCGTCTATGTCGCGCTTCCCGCGGACGTGCGTCCGCGCACCGGCCTTTACGTCACCGGCAACATCGAACTGCAGACATCTCCGGCGCTGACCGTTCCCGAGACCGCGATCGTGTTCCGGGACGGCATCAGCTACCTCTTCACTTCAGGCGACGATCACCGGGTGCAAAGGGTGAGGGTGGAAACGGGCCGCCGCAACAATGGCGAGGTGGAAATCGTCTCCGGCATCGACCGCGCGTCGAGGGTCGTCACCTCGGGCGGCGCCTTCCTGTCGGACAATGACCTCGTGAAGATTGCGGAGAAAAACTGATGAACTTCTCAGCCTGGTCGATCCGCAATCCCGTACCGGCGATATTGCTGTTTGTGATGCTGACCGTTGGTGGGCTGTTGGCCTTCAATCAGCTGCCGATCCAGAACTTCCCCGATATGGACCTTCCGACGATCAACGTCACCGCCACGCTCGAAGGCGCCGCACCGACGCAGCTCGAAACCGAGGTTGCCCGCAAGATCGAGGATGGCCTTGCCGCGCTCAGCTATCTCGATCACATCACGACGACGATCACCGACGGCACCGTCTCGATCAAGGTGTCCTTCAAGCTGGAAAAAGACAGCGAAACGGCCTTGAACGAAGTCCGCAATGCCGTCGACAGCGTCAAGGGCGACTTGCCGGCGCAAATGGAAACACCAAACGTCAGCAAGGTCACGGTACAGAGCTCGGCTTTGGTCACCTATGCCGTCCGCTCGACCGCTCTCAACGAGACGGAACTTTCCTGGTTCGTCGACAATGATCTGACCAAGGCGCTGCTGTCGGTGCCCGGCGTCGGGCAGGTCAACCGCATCGGCGGGATCGACCGCGAGGTTCATGTGGATCTCGATCCGGCGACAATGGCATCGCTGGGTGTCACGGCAGCCACCGTATCGTCGCAGCTGAAGGCGGTGCAGACGGATACCTCGGGCGGCCTCGGCGAAATCGGCGGCACCCGCCAGACCCTGCGCACGCTCGGCGCCCTGCCCTCGGTCGAGGCACTGAAAGGGCTGAAAATCCCGCTGGCAAACGGCCAGCAGATTCGCCTCGATGACGTCGCATCCGTCACCGACAGCTTCGCCGAACGCTCCTCGATGGCCTATCTCGACGGCAAGCCGGTGATCGCGGTCGAGATCAAGCGCTCGAACGGATTTTCCGATAGCGGCGTTGCCGCCGCCGTCGACAAGGCGATCAAACAGTTCGCCGCCAAACATTCCAATGTTAAGATCGACGAGGCTTACAGCACGATCGGCCCGATCATCGGCAATTACGATGGCTCGATGCACATGCTCTACGAAGGGGCGATCCTGGCGATCATCGTCGTCTGGCTTTTCCTGCGGGACTGGCGGGCGACGATCCTGTCGGCCGTGGCGCTGCCTCTGTCAGTCATACCGACCTTCCTTGTGATGTATTTCGCTGGCTTCAGCCTGAACATCGTCACGCTGCTTGCACTGTCGCTGGTGGTCGGCATCCTCGTCGACGATGCCATCGTCGAGATCGAAAACATCGCCCGCCACCTGCAGATGGGCAAGCGGCCGATCGACGCCGCTCTCGAAGCGGCCAACGAGATCGGACTTGCCGTCATCGCGACCACTTTCACGCTGGTCTCGGTCTTCCTGCCGACGGCCTTCATGAGCGGCATACCAGGCCTCATATTCCGCCAGTTCGGCATCACCGCCGCCGTCGCCGTGCTCGCCTCGCTCGTGGTCGCGCGCCTGCTGACGCCAATGATGGCCGCCTATTTCATGGAGGCCCATCCGACCGAGGAGAAGGACGGCCGGATCATGCGCGCCTATATAGCAATCGTGAAGGCCGCCATGAACCGCCGGAAGACGACCGTGGCCGTCACCGCCGTCGTCGTGGCGCTCTCGCTTTCGACCATCCCCCTGCTGAAATCGGGCTTTCTACCGGCGTCCGACGACGCGCGAACCCAGGTCACGCTGACCATGCAGCCGGGCGCCACCATCGAGCAGACGGATGCCACGGCCAGGAAGGCCGCCGATATTATCGGCAAGCTTCCCGACGTGACGCATGTCTTTTCCGCCGTCGGTTCGACCTCCTCGGGCGGCGGCCCCGATGCCAGCACCACGAGCGATGTCCGATCGGCAACGATCGTGGCCGTGCTGCCGCCCATCGATGAGCGCGACCGCAAGCAATCGGAAATCGAAAACGACATCCGGCAGGCGCTTTCGGTCCTGCCCGGCGTGCGCGTGGCGGTCGGCGGCGGCGGCAATGGCACCAAGCTCGATATCACGCTCGCAAGCGACGATGCGAACGTGCTCGACAGCGCCAGCACGGCGCTGGAGGAACAGCTCCGCTCGCTGCAAGGCATCGGCGCGGTGACGTCGACCGCGGCCAGGCAGGCGCCCGAGATCCAGATCACACCCGACTTTGCGCGCAGCGCCGCGCTCGGGGTCACGTCGAGCGCCATCGCCGAGGCGGTGCGCGTGGCGACCAACGGAGAATATTCCTCCGATCTGCCGAAGCTCAACCTGCCGCAGCGGCAGATTCCGATCGTCGTCCGCTTCTCGCCCGAGACCCGCACCAATCTGGACGACATCAAGAACATGCGGGTGGCGGGAACGCACGGCAATGTCGATCTCGGATCGATTGCCGATGTGAGGATCGGCGGCAGCCCGTCCGAGATCGACCGCATCGATCGGATGCGCAACGTCACCCTTTCGGTCGAACTCAACGGCCGCATCCTCGGCGACGTCAACCGCGAGGCGCAGGCGCTGCCGGCGCTCCAGCATCTGCCGTCGGGCGTCACCCTGGTCGAACAGGGCGAACTTCAGCGCAGTTCGGAATTGTTCCAGAGTTTTGCGCTTGCCATGGCAATCGGCGTCTTCTGCATCTACGCGGTTCTCGTCGTGCTCTTCCACGATTTCCTGCAGCCGCTGACCCTTCTGATGGCTCTGCCGCTCTCGCTCGGCGGCGCGTTGCTGCCGCTGGTGTTGACCGGGACGAGCTTCTCTATGCCTGCGGTCATCGGCCTGCTGATGCTGATGGGCGTGGTGACGAAGAACTCCATCCTGCTCATCGAATATGCGATCATGTCGCGTCAGCGGGGCATGTCGAGATTCGACGCCCTGGTGGATGCCTGCCACAAGCGGGCGCGGCCGATCGTGATGACCACCATCGCCATGGCCTCGGGCATGCTGCCGGCAGCACTCAGCCTGATGGGCGGCGATTCGAGCTTCCGCCAGCCGATGGCGATCGTGGTGATCGGCGGCGTGGTGGTGTCGACGCTGCTCAGCCTGATCGTCATCCCGGTCATCTTCACCTTCGTCGACGATTTCGAACAGATCCTCAAACGGATTCTGCGCCGGATCGGACTGGCCGAGGACATCGCCGGCGATAAACCGCATGCCTCCAACGATCACGCAGCGATCGCCTTCCAGCCCGAGCAGGCAAGGCGAGGGCAAGGTCAAAGATGATCTCACCAGTCGGCAGCCGCTGACGGCAACTTCTTCGGTCGCGTTCCTCTCCCCCGGAACAAGACCGCGGGACGTATTCCCCCGCAGGCGGCCACAAGCCGCCTGCGCGTCCTGCTATCCGGCCGATAACTCCATTGCGTCGAAATCTGGCAAGACGCTGCTGGCGTAGCCGATCGCCCCGAGCGAACCGATGGCGATCTGGCCGTCGCGGATCGACAGCAACGGCCCGTCGGCACCCTCTTCGTAGAGATCGGGATGGGCGGCGGCAAAGCGCGCTTTCTCCACCTGCGGCGCCGCTTGCATGCCGGCCACATAGTGATGGCCGTTGCGCTCGACATGGGAGAGGCCGAGCAGCGAAACCAGCGCCAGATCCTGCTGCACGGCAAGCCCGGCCTGACAGGTTAGATCCTCGCCGGATAGAAACAACCCCGACACGCCTCCCGTTCTGATGCGGATCGCCTTCAGCAGTGAGCGGTAAATGCCCTTGCACGTCTTCGAGGAGACGCCGGTATAACCAAGCCCGCGGGCGCGGGCGAAGGCGCCGTCGCCATCGTCGCTCTCATCGATCAGGAAGGGCAATTGCGCCGCTAGATCCCCGAGCGGCGTTTCCATGGTGATCTCGCGTGAGAAGGGCTGCTCGACGAAGGCAATGGCCGCGCGCAGCCTCGCCAGCCGGGGCATGGTCTCGATCCGCGCCAACAATGTGATCAGCTGTTCGACGGCGCCGAATTGTTCGTTGCCATCGACCGTCACCCGGTAATCCGGCAGGCGGTCGAGCACGGCGGCGATCCGCGCCAGCCGGTCGATATCGGCACCGACCGCGCCCGAGAGCTTGATCTTGAACCAGCGATTGCCGTAGCGGGCGATCACCGCCTCGAGGCTCTGCGGCAGGCCGTCGTCGACGGGGTCGACGATCTCGCTCTCGGTGATCGGGTCAAGAAGCCCGATCGTATGTCGGGCTGCGATCGAGCCGGCGGGACGAAGGCCCGCGAGCACCGCTGAGGCGGCATCCGCGTCGATGTCGCCAGGCAGCATCGGGCCGCCGATGCCGACCAGGTTGCCACGCACCGCATCGAAGACGGAAATGCCGGCAAGGCGGCAATAGGCATCGAGTGCTGCGCGGGCAATCAGCGAAGGGCCGAAGCCGGCGGCCAACGGATTTCCCGGCAGGCGTCGTACGGTTTCCATCTCGTTCAGTCTGGCGGCGGCAAACAATGTCGCCGGCGCGGATGCCTCGAGCGACGCGGCGGCTGCAACGCGGATCGAGCCGCGCAATTGATCGACATTCTGCGCCGGCGTCAGCGCCGGATTTTTGTCGAACCATTTCGGCACCATCATTTCGGCGGCAGCACCGATGGCGGTTTTCCCCGTCTCATCCTCGACGCGCACTCTGAGGAAGGCCTGCGGCCGCGCCGAAGCGGAACGGCAGGCGCAGGCTGATCTCGCGCTCGAAGGCATCGATCTCGACAATTCTGATGCACGGCGCCTCCATTGAACCTCCGTTGCTTCTCTCCATGCTCATGCCATCCGCTCCAGCATGGCGCGCGACACTTCATAATGGAGCGGTTCTTCGCGCAGCAGCCGGCCGATCTCGTCCACCATGGCCTGCCCTTGGGCGAAATGCGCCTCCTCGGTGTGGCCGGCGGCATGCGGCGAAATGGTGACATTGGTGAGCCCGGGATCGCGGAACGGACTGTCCTGAGGCAACGGTTCATTGTCGAAGACATCGAGAGCCGCCTCGATGCGGCCGGAGCGGAGCTCGGCAAGCAATGCGGCCTCATCGACCAGCTCGGCCCGCGCCGTGTTGATGAACAGCGCGCCCAGGCGCAGCAGCGCCAGTTCGCGGGCGCCGATCATCCCACGCGTTTCCGGCAGGACGGGCGCATGCAGGGAAATCACATCGCTTTGCGCCAGCGCATCGTCCAGTTCTGTTCTGACGACGCCGAGTGCCGCGGCCTCGTTGTCGTCGAGATAGGGATCGACAATAAGCACATGGCAGCCGAATGGCACGAGCAGGCGCATGACTGCCCGCCCGACATATCCGGCGCCGACGATGCCGACCGTTCTGGCGCCGAGCAATCTTTGCGGCATGGCGGCGCGGACGTCGAGCCATTCACCGCCGCTACGCAATTGATGATGCAGCCGATGAATGCCGCGCATGGCGAGCAGCGCTTCGGCGACGACGAACTCGGCAACCGAGGCGGCAATTTTCGAGGCGGCGTGGCTGACGCGAAGCCCGTCATCGAACAGGCGCGCCGGCACGAGCGTGCGAATGCTGCCTGCGGAATGCGCCACGAGGGCAAGCTGCGGATGACGCTGGCGCAGGGCGGGATCGAAGGGCGGCGTGCCCCATCCGGTGAGGCAAGCCGTGGCATCCTGCAGCAGCCGGTCGACATCGGCAGCGTCGATCGTAGCGCCGGCCGGCCAGCGCACGTCGCCGAGGCCGTTCAACCGGGCGGTCGCCGCATCGTCCAGCATCATGCGGCGGGTCTTTTCGGTCAAAAGGACGGCAATGACGGGAGCCTGTTTGCTCATGGTTCTACTCTTTCGCTGCGGCGACAAGGCGCCTGAGATGGGCAAGATCGGCGCGGGCCTTGTCGAGCGCCTGGTCCCGGGCAAGCCGGTATTGCGAATGCATCGAGAGCACGCCGGCAAAACCGGTGGCGATGAGATGCGGGACGATGTCGTTCCAGGGCACCATGCCTTCATCGAGCCCATACCAGTCCGAATGCCAGGCACGCTGGCCCTGCGCCCCATGGACGCCGGCAAACCAGCCGCAATTCTTCACGCCCATGCAGCAGAACCAGGGATCGAGAAGATCGAGGGTGAGACGCCAGTCTTCGCTGCCCTCGCGAATGAGCTGATTGGCCGGGTCGGGATAGGCGCCGATCCTCATCGGATCGCGGCCGGCCAGCAGTTTCGCCGCCAGCGCGCCCGAGGCATGGAGGGTTCCGCCGTGCAGCTGGACGGTCAGCTTGATGCCGAATTTTTCGGCGAGGCGTTCGAAGCCATCGAGGTCGCGTCGCGCTTCGTCGAGCTGCACCTGCCAGCGCCGCGACGGATCATACCGCCAGAACCCGAGCCGGATCTGCCCGATGCCGGCCGCGCCGCAACGATCGAGCAGCCGGGACGCGGCGTCGTCCGGCTGTGTCGCGTCGATGGTCGCCATCGGGATACGCAAACCGGCCGCCGCAAAAAGCTTGACCGCCTTGACAATCTCCTCCGGCCTGTCGGGTGAGACGGCGTGACCCTCGCGAATAAGAAGATCGGCGCAGTCGAAGCCCAGCCCCGCCGTGATCTCCGCCGCCGTCTCCAGCCGTAGGCCTTCCAGGGTCTTGGTGAAATAGGCGATGTCCATCGTTTCATTGCTCATCGACGAATGGCACAAAGCTCGCTGTGGCGGCCGAACGCGTCCCGGGCGCGCACCGCGTATTGCGCACCCGCCGGCGGCGACATGTGCAGGAACGCCGTCGAGATCAGCGGCGCGGCGCTGACCTTTTCGAAGGTCTCGCCATCCGTGCTGGTGAGCACATCATAGAAAATGGCGGGACTGCTATCGCCGGCCGCCCAGAACAGCATACGCTCTTCGCGGCCGCCGAGACCGAGGTAGCGTTCGACGACGAGACCAGTGGGGGTGGCCGGAGGCGCGCCGGTGTCGGGGACGACGAGCACCTGCGTCAGCGACGGCAACGGCACATCGAGATCGACGCTGATGCGGCCCCCGTCGCATTCGACGATGCTGACCGGGTGCAGCAGGGCGGGCTCTTGGGCGCGGCGCAATTCGGCAAACTGCGCTTCATCGGGCACGGACGGCGCGCCGACCGGCTCGAAGGGCCCGCGCGGATTGCTTTCGTCGCGCTGGGCCTCCCAGACCTCCATCGGATTGGTGAATTCCTCATCGATGCGCAGCAGGCACAGCGCATGGCGGCCGGGAACCAGCCCAGTCACCTCAAGCCGCACGGCGGTCCGGCCCGAGCGGTTGATGGCATCGATGCTGTGGATGAGGCTGATCGAAACGCCGCCGCCCGGCAACCGTGTCGGCAGGATCGCCAAGCCATCCTGATCGGGCGTCAACGGCGGCTCGGCCGTCACCTTGCAGACGGTGTCACCGAGCGTCGCAAGCAGCTCCATCGATGTGAGACCAGGCTTCTTGATGATGTCGAAGGGCGGCGCGCTGTCGATGTCGGTCACCAGCCTGTCCAGATCGGTCTTGTGCTCCCACTGCGCCTTGGTGAAATTGCGCGCGCCGAAATAGGCGAAGATCGTGCGCTGGCTCCAGCCGCCGATAAAGGCGTGATCATTGCTGAGGAGGGCGAAATTCGCCGCTTTCGGCGCGATGATGCGCCGGTCGTGCTGCTCGATGATGCGGGCGATGATGCCGGCGTAATAGGCCTTGCCGTGCCAACTATGATGATCGCTCCAGCCAAGCTGCGGGTCGCATTCGTCGTTGATGATCGGCAGGCCGGCAAGCCTGGGATGGTGCTCCTTGAGGTAATCGACGACGAGCAGCGTGCGGTCGACGATGGCATTCGTCTTCGGCGTCAGATCGTCCTTGCTGCCGTTGACTCCCTTTTCGTGGATCGAGATGTAGTCGAGGCGCGGCGGGCCGTCGCCGGTCAGGCAGCTCGTGCCGCTGTCGCAATGGGCCATCAGGGCGCGAAAGATCGGCGAGAGCGTACGGGCGGTGCCGGGACCGCCCATCGGCAGGCCGGGATCGACGGCGTCGAGGCCGGCGACGCAGGCGTCGTAATAGTTGGTGTAGCCCTTGATGCCGTAAGTCCACCAGCCGGAATCGGCTTCGTTCGTCGTTTCGAAATACCATGTCCGCAATTCGTCCATGCCGTAGCGCGCGCCGTAGCGGTCTGCCGTCGCCGTCACAAGATCCCGCCAGCGCCTGACCTGGTCCATGTCCTCGTAATCAGTGAAGAGGCCCGAGGGATTGCCCATCAGCTCGAAGAACGGCTTCAGGCGGTGCTCGATCATCACGTCGAGCGCCCGGTCGAGCAGAGACCAGTCGTAGACGAATCTGCCCTCGCCGCCCGTCGAGCGCAGCAGATTGTAGAGATAGTGCACGCGCAGATAGCGGATGCCTTCGTTCGGCAGGCCGCCGATATAGGCGAGCATCTGGCGCATCTCGGTTTCGAGCAGCAATTCGGCCGGCGAAAAGCCGGTGCCGCGCCAGAACCGGTTGAACGGGCGCACCGCTTCGCCGGCATCAACGCTTATTCGCGTACGTTCACGCATGGATCGTTCTCCTTGGAGGGAAATGCTGGCAGCGCAAAAGGCCGGATTATTTGAACTTTTCGCGCATCGCATCGATGCCGGGGATGGTTTTGGTCAGGTGCTGGTGCGCCGGATCGAAGCGCTGGATCAGCCCGCGGCGGTGCTTGCCGACGAGGATGGTGAAGATATAGCCGCGATGGCCAGGCGAGGTGACGGTCGGGTGATAGCCGCGATCGACCAGCACAGTATCGCCGTTGCGGGTCATGAGGATCTTGACCGGGCCGTTGTCGTCATAGGTGATCTGGCTGCCGAAGCCCGTCTCGGGCTGGAAACGATAGTGATAGAGCTCCTCGTGCAGGGTCTCGGCATCGCCGTCTTCCGTATCGTGCTTATGGGGAGGATAGCCCGACCAGCAGCCTTCGCCGGCATAGAGCTCGCTCACCAGCAGATTGCCGCAGCGGCCGTTCTGCCGCTGCCCCAACAAGTGGGCGATGCGTCGCTGGCTATGCGTATCGGGCGAGCCGACATTGACCGCGTCGACCTCCTCAGGCGCGACCCGGAACGGCGCATAGCGCGTCTCGCAGAGGCCGCCGGCGATGGCGACTTCCGCCGGGCGCCCACGGGCCGATATCCGGACATTGGCGTCGACGGGCGCGTAAACCGAATCCGCATCGCCTCCCCAGATATCGGCTCGCCGGCCCACAGCTTCGAAGCTGACCTCATCCACCGCGATATCCACCTGCCCCGACAGCACGACGTAGAGGCTTTCGTGCAAGGGCAGCCGCCGCGTATCCTGGCCACCAGCGGGAAGCGTGACGAGGTCGAAGTAGATGAGATCGAGCGTCCTGGAGGAGGTATCCACAATGGGACGCTGCTCGGAGCGTGGAATGAATTCGGGCATCAATTGAACTCCGGAACAGTACGGTCGGCGAAAGGATTGAGGGTCAGCGATTCGGCGTGATGGCAGGCCACTTCGTGTCCATCGGCGGTGACGCTGCGCAGCGGCGGCAGCTCCCGCCTGCAAAGCTCGGTGGCGTAGCGGCAACGCGGATGAAAGGCGCAGCCGGGAGGCGGATGCGCGGGGTCGGCCACCTCGCCCGCCAGCCGGATGCGCTTGCCGTGACGGCGCAGCCTCGGATCGGCGATCGGCACCGCCGAGAGCAGCGCTTCGGTGTAGGGATGGCGCGGGCGCGAAAAGATCTGCTCGGTCGGCGCCTTTTCGACGACCCGGCCGACATACATGACGGCGATATTGTCGGAGATGTGCCTGATGACCGAGAGATCGTGGGCGACAAAGAGATAGGTTAGGCCGAACTGCTCCTGCAGATCCTGCAAGAGGTTGATGGTTTGCGCCTGCACGCTGACATCGAGCGCCGAGACTGCCTCGTCGGCGATGACAAGGCGCGGGTTGGACGCCAGCGCCCGGGCAATCCCGATGCGCTGACGTTCGCCGCCGGAGAAAGCATGCGGGTAGCGGCGCATATATTCGGGCCGCAGGCCGACACTCTGCATCAGCTCGGCGACCCGGTGCTCCAATTCCCGACCCTTGGCGATGCCGTTGACACCAAGCACCTCGCCGATGATGTCAATGACGGGCAGGCGCGGATTGAGCGAGGATTGCGGGTCCTGAAACACGATGCGCAGGTCGCGATGGATTTCCTTGAGGGCCGGACCGGACAAAGCTGCGAGATCGACCGTGGCGCCGTTGCGGCCACGATAGCGGATCTCGCCGCTGGTCGGCTGGTAGATGCGCAGGATCGTGCGGGCGAGTGTCGACTTGCCGCAGCCGGATTCCCCGACGATGCCGAGCGTCTCGCCGTCTTCGACGCGAAGCGAAACGCCGTCGACCGCCTTGACATGCCCGACCACCTGCCGGACCGCGCCCTTGCGAATGGGAAAATGCATCCTGAGATCATTGAGCTCCAGCAGCGGGCTGCGCAGCGTTTGGGAACCGGCCATTACTGTCTCCCCTCGTAAAGCAGGCAGCTGGCGACGTGTCCGTCGCCGACGGCGATGGATTTGGGATCCCTCTGGTCGCAGAGACCCGCCCTCGCCTCTCTGCATCGGGGATGAAAGCTGCAACCCTCCGGCCGGTCGAAACGCGAGGGCACCATGCCCTCGATGGTCGCCAGCCGTTCGCTCGGCTGCCCGTGCATGCGCGGCACCGATTGCAGCAGGGCCTTGGTGTAGGGATGAACGGGCGCGTGGAAGATCGTGTCGACATCGCCCGCCTCCACCACCCGGCCGACATACATGACGACGACCTCGTCGGCGATCTCGGCCACCACGCCGAGATCGTGGGTGACGAACAGCACCGAGAGCCCGAATTCGGCCTGCAGCGAGGCGAGAAGATCGAGGATATTGGCCTGCGTGGTCACATCGAGCGCCGTGGTCGGTTCGTCGGCGATCAGCAGTTTCGGACGGCAGGCGAGAGCCAGCGCGATGCAGACGCGCTGGCGCATGCCGCCGGAAAACTGGAAGGCGTAACTGTCCATGCGCTCGGCCGGCCTGGGAATGCCGACCAGGGCCAGCGTCTCGATCGCATGCTCGCGCGCCTCCTTCTTTCCCATCTTCAGATGCAGACGGATCACCTCCACCATCTGGTTGCCGATCGTATGGACGGGTGACAGGGCCGCCATCGGCTCCTGGCTGATCAGGCCGATCTGGGCGCCGCGGATCGCCCGCATGTCGCGGCCGCGCGGATCGAGCAAGGCGAGATCGATGGCGGCGGCTGCCGGATCGGGCCGGTAGCGGATCGCGCCCGAGACAATGCGCCCACCGCGCGGCACCTGATTGAGGATCGAGCGGCCGGTGATGCTCTTGCCCGAGCCGGATTCACCGACGACGCAGACCGTCTTGCCGCGCGGGATGGAGAAGGAAACGCCGTCGACCGCCCTGATAGTCCCCGCGCCGCCGAAGAAATGCGTCCTGAGGTCGTCGACCTCAATCAGCGCGTCGCGATGCGGGCTCCGGCCGCCGGCGGCGGCGAAATTGGTGTCAGTATTCATAGGGATCTGCAGCATCGCGTAATCCATCACCAAGGAAATTGAGGGCAAGCACGGTGACAATCACCGCCAGGCCCGGAAGAAACAGCCAGGGCGCGCTCGAAACCGCGAGAATGTTCTGCGCCTCCTGCAGCAGCACGCCCCAGCTGACCACCGGCGGCCGCAGGCCGATGCCGAGGAAGGAGAGCGCGGTTTCGGCGAGAATCATCGTCGGAATGGCGAGCGTGACCGAGGCGATGATGTGGCTCATGAAGGACGGGACCATGTGCCGCCAGATGATGCGCATCCTGGAGCAGCCATCGAGATGGGCGGCGATGACGAAGTCCTCGGTCTTCAGCGACAGGAAGCGTCCGCGCACCACGCGCGCCAGATCGGTCCAGCCGATCAGCGACAGGATGATCGTGATCCAGAGATAGACCAGGATCGGATCGGCGCTGATCGGAACGGCAGCCGCCAGGCCCATCCATAGTGGGATCGTCGGAATCGAGTTGATGAGCTCGATGGAACGCTGGATGACATCATCCACCCAGCCGCCGCAAAGACCGGAAATGCCGCCGAGGATGATGCCGAGGACGAGGCTGATCGCCACGCCGATCAGGCCCACGGACATCGAAACACGCGTGCCATGCACCGTCCGGCTGAAGACGTCGCGGCCCAGCCGATCGGCGCCGAACAGATAGAAGGGTTTACCCGCCTCGACCGGGCCGATCAGGTGACGGTCGAAATCGAACAGTCCCCAGAACCGATAGGGCTCGCCTTTGACGAAGAAGCCGACGGGAATGACGACCGCCGGATCGGGCACGTAGGTGCGGCTGAGCGCGATCGGATCGACCTTCATCGAATAGCCGTTGACGTAGAGCGCATGAAACTGCCCCGCCGCGTCGTAACCGGCGACCTTGAGCCGCTGGGGCGGTGCATAGGTGTAGCGGGAATCGTAGGTCTGCGATGAAACCGGGGCGATCACCTCGGCAAACAGGGCGACCAGGTAAATCAGCAGGATGACGACCCCTGCCCCAAGCGCCAGTCGGTGGCGGCGGAAGCGGCGCCAGATCAGTTTCCACTGGCCGGCGATCGCATCGGAATTGCGAACACGTTCAGGTATCAGTGCGATGGCTTGATCGGTCATTGGTTTCGTCCTTCAGCCATTGCGAATGCGTGGATCGAGCCAGGCGAGCAGCAGATCGGAGATCAGGGTGCCGATCAGCGTCAGCATGCTCATCAGCAGGATGAAGGTGCCGGCGAGATACATGTCCTGGGCAAACAGGGCGTTGAGCAGCAGCGGCCCCGTGATCGGCAGGCTGAGGACGATGGAGACCACCACCGAACCCGAGACGAGGTGTGGCAGCACCCAGCCGACCGTCGAGACGAAGGGGTTGAGCGCCACCCGCACCGGATATTTGAGCAGCAGCCGGATTTCGCTCAGGCCCCGGGCGCGCGCCATGTCGACATAGGGCTTGTTGAGTTCGTCGAGCAGATTGGCGCGCATGATGCGGATCAGCGCCGCCGTCGCACCCGTGCCGAGCACGACGACCGGGATCCACATATGCGAGATGAGATCGCCGAGCTTGGCCCAGCTCCAGGCCGCGTTGATATAGAGGGGCGAAAACAGCCCGCCGACGCTCTGGCCGAAATACTGCGCGGAGACGAACATCAGCACCAGCGCCAGCAAGAAGTTCGGGATGGCAAGCCCGAGAAAACCGAAGAAGGTGGCGACATAATCGCCGACCGAATACTGCCGCACCGCCGAATAGATGCCGATCGGAAAGGCCACCGCCCAGACGAAGAGCAGTGTGGTGACCGAGACCACCATCGTCAGGCCCATGCGCGCCCAGATCAGCTCGCTGACCGGCTTGTTCCAATCGAGGGACTGACCGAAATCGCCACGCAGCAGGATGCCGCTGATCCATTTCCAATACTGAACCGCCCAGGGCTGATCGAGCCCATAGCGCTCGCGCAGGCCCGCGATGACGCTGGGATCGATGGTCTCGTTCTGCGAGGCAAGACGCGCCGTCATCGCGGTCAGGAAGTCGCCTGGCGGCAGCTGGATGATGATGAAGGTCACGACCGAGATCGCGAACATCATCGGGATCATGTAAAGCAGACGTCTGATGATGAAGCCGGCCATGTTCAAGCTCCTTCGACCGGCGATCGCCGCTCGGTCCGGATGATGGGGCGGGGCCGCTGCCGGAATGGCGCAACGGACGCCATTCCGACGATCGGATGTCTTTATTGCTGGTAGTAGAAGGTCTCGGGCTTCGCCGGTCCCGGGGTCATGTAGAAGGACGTGCTGGGAATGACCTTCGGAACGTTGTGCATATTGGTCTTGACGATGCCGACGCGATCCGGCTCGAGATTGGTGCCGATGACGTAGAATTCGTCCCGGGTGATCGCCAGCAGCTCCTTCATGGCTTCAAGCTGTTTTTCCAGCGTCGGGGCTTCCTGCACCTGCCGGTAGAGCTCCATCTGCTTCTTGGCGGCCGGGCTCGGCTCCTCGGCGTTCGGATCCTTGGGATTCTGGTAGTAGAGACCCCATGCGGTCGCGAAGCTCGACTCGTATTCGTGCGGGAAATACCATTTGGGATCGAGCAGGCCGAGGAAGTCGTAGCCGCCGCCACCGACCCATCCCAGGCCGTCATTGTCGTTGTTCTGCAGGCGGGAGAAGATCAGCGAACGTTCGGCCGGGCGGGGCTGCATGTCGATACCGACCGCCCGCCAATAGCGCTGGATCATTTCCAGCGCGTCGACCTGGATCGGGCTGCCCGTCAGCGCGTCGATCGCGAAAGTGATGCGCTTACCGTCCTGACCGAGGCGAAAACCCTCGGTGTCTTTTTTGGTCAGGCCCGCCTTGTCGAGATATTGATTGGCGAGGTCGACGTTATATTCGAGATACTGCGTCGCCATCTTCTCGTCGTAGAGCGCGGTGCCTTCGCGGGGTGCGGCCTGATAGGGTTTGGCCTGCCCGGCATAGATCAGCTGGTTGAGCTCCTCGCGATTGATGGCGTAGCTGAGGCCGATGCGGAAATCCTTGTTGGAAAAGACGGCACGCAAGGCCGGGTTCTTGTGGGTCTGGTTCAGCGTGATCAGCAGCGCGTTCGACCAGGCCGGCCGGGCGATGAACAGGCCGTAACCACCCTTCTGCTGGTTCTGCACGATGACGGTGCGGGCGTCCGTCGTCTCGATGAAGCGGTTCTGCATGTCGATTTCGCCGCTGATCGCCTTCAGGATGATCGCCTGCGTATCCTGCATCACGTCGATGGTGATGCGATCGAAGTAAGGCAGCTGGTTTCCTGCGGTATCCACCTTGGCATAGTAGGGATTGCGTTCGGCGACGACCTGGGTCGTGCCGTTATAGGGCGCGGTCAGCACCCAGGCATCGAGCGTCGGCCGGCCGAGATCGCGCCAGCGGCCGGGAAAGCCGATCTTATTGTTGAAGAGCTGGACCCAGTCGGCCGCGCCGGCCGACTTCACCAGGGCATCGATGCCATCGGGATTGAAATCCTTGTGAAACTGCTTGAGGTAGTGCGCGGGTGCCGCCGCCAGGATATCGGAGCCGCGCACGGTCGCCATGTTCATCAGGAACAGGCCGTTCGGCGCGGCGAATTTGAAGACGACCTTGTCGTCGGCAAGTTTTTCGACCTTGACGGTCTCCCCCCCCGCGGTCAGCCAGTCGGGCGCCGCCGGCGTGATCTTGGTGTTGCGCAGCACATTCTCGTTCCACCACACCAGATCATCGGCGGTGAAGGGCTCGCCGTCCGACCAGCGCGTGCCTTCCCGCAGGGTGAAGGTATATTCGGTGGCATTGTCGTTGACCTCGACACTCCTGGCGATGTCGGGGATCACCTCGGTCCACTCAGGGTTCCAGCGGACCAGTCTCGTATAGCCGATCGAACGCTCAATCTCGCTGTCGCCGCCGCCGAAGGTCGCCGTGCGCCAGGTGCCGCCATAGGTGCCGACCGATTCAAGCGGCGTCAGCACCAGCGGCTCTTTGGGCAGCCGCTTTTCCACCGGCGGCAGCTTGCCGGCATCGACCAGCGCCTTCAATTCCGGCGCCTCCTGAAAACCGAACGCAGCCCCGGCCCAGCCGGCGCCCATGAGGATGGCCGCGGCAACTGTGGAAACAACCTGCCGCCGTAGAATTCTGACGTGTTGCATTCTGTCCTCCCTACTTCTGCTCAGGTTATCGTTAACGTATTCTCCTCAATTCCAAACGTTAACGTTATCGTTCCATCTTGTCAAAAAGATTCGTATCGGCCTAATGAATTCCCATAAAGGCTTGGCTTTCACCTGATTTATGTTAGTTATCGTTATCGTAAATTTCTCGCCCTCTCAGAGACAGCCCTTGAGCAGCCCCAAAGAACCGGACTCCAAAATAACCATCGCCGATGTCGCCCATGCCGCAGGCGTGTCGCCGATGACGGTCTCGCGCGTGCTCAACGGCCGGGGCGGCGCCAGCGCCGAAACCAGTCAGCGCATTCTCTCAGCGGCGAACGAGCTCAATTACCGTCCCAATCCTTTTGCGCGCGGATTGCGGTCCGACCGGTCGAAGACCATCGGCCTTCTCGTTCCCGACATCACCAACCCATTCTTTCCCGAGGTTATAAGGGGCGCCGAGGATGCCGCGAGTGCGGCCGGCTACAACCTGCTGCTGTCTAACGTCGTCGAAAACAGCAGACGGGAAGAGGAACTCATCGAAGCGCTGCTCAGGCATCGGGTCGACGGGATCATCGTCTGCAGCGCCCGGCTGCCCGACGCCGCGCTGCATAAGGCGCTCGCACCCCACCGCGCCGTCGTGCTCATCAACCGCGAGGCGCCTCCCGAGATCGCCGGAACCATCGTCACCGACTACGAGACCGGCGCGTCGCGGGCCATCGACCATCTGGTCGAGCGCGGGCGCCGCAAAATCGCGATCGTCGCCGGGCCGCGCAGCTCCTTCGGCGGCAAGAGCCGTCTCGTCGGCTTCCGCAAGACGCTGGCCGCCCACGGGCTGAAGGCGCAGGGCATCGTCTATTGCGATCCGACGGCTGCCGGCGGGCAGACGGCGGCGGCGCAATTGCTGGCGGAAACGCCAGGCATCGATGCCCTCATCTGCTACAACGACCTCAACGCGATCGGCGCCATGAAGGCCTGCCGGGCCGCCGGCATTGCGATCCCCGCGCAAATCGCCCTGATCGGTTTCGACGACATCCCGACGGCAGAACTTCTGTCTCCGGCACTGACCACCCTGCGGGTGCAGAAACGGGAAATGGGAGAGGAAGCCGTGCGCCTGCTGCTCAGCCGCATCGCCACCAAGAACCGTCAGCACGGCATCGTCATCGTGCCCGAGCTCATCATCCGCGAAACGACCTGATCGACGATCAACAAGAGGATATCCCATGGATACCGACAATCTGCAGTCACTGGCCCTGCCCGAGGAGAAGAAGGCCTGGTTCGTCCACGACCGTTTCGGCATGTTCGTGCATTGGGGGCTCTATGCCCTGCCGGCGCGCCATGAATGGGTCAAAAGCCGCGAAGAGCTGGATGATACCGACTATCAGAAATATTTCGATCATTTCGACCCCGATCTCTACGATCCCCGCGAATGGGCAAGGCGCGCCAAGGCCGCGGGCATGAAATATGTGGTGCTGACGACCAAGCACCACGAAGGCTTCTGTCTCTGGGACACCAAGGCTACCGATTTCAAGGTGACCAACACGCCTTATGGCAAGGATCTGCTGCGCCCCTTCGTCGACGCCTTCCGCGCCGAGGGCCTGAGGATCGGCTTCTATTATTCGCTGATCGACTGGCATCACCCCGACTTCACCGTCGATCCGCGCCACCCGCAGCGCAATCATCCGGATGCAGCAAAAATCAACGAAGGCCGGGATATGCAGCGCTATGCCGCCTTCATGCGCGAGCAGGTGCGCGAGCTGCTGACCGAGTTCGGGCGGATCGACATCATGTGGTTCGATTTCAGCTATCCGCAGTGGAAACTCGGCGAACTTGTGGGAAAGGGCCATCGGGACTGGGAAAGCGAAAAGCTGGTGCGGCTGGTGCGCGAGCTTGCCCCCGACATCATCATCAACAACCGGCTCGACCTTGCCGGTCTGCAGCCGGATATCGTAACTCCCGAGCAATATATGCCGCGCGTCTGGCCGAAACGCGACGGCAGGCGCGTCGTCTGGGAGGCCTGCCAGACGCTCAGCGGCTCCTGGGGCTATCACCGCGACGAAGACACCTGGAAAAGCACCGAGCAACTGGTGCAGATGCTGGTCGGCACCGTCGCCATCGGCGGCAATCTGCTGATGAATGTCGGGCCGACGGCGCGCGGCACGCTCGACCACCGCGCACTATCAGCCCTTACCGCTTATGAGGAGTGGATGGCGCTGCATGAGCGCAGTATCGTCGGCTGCACCCAGTCCGACTTCACCGCCCCGCCCGACTGCCGCCTGACCCAGAACGGCGACCGCCTCTATATCCACCTCTTCAACTGGCCCTACAAGCATCTGCATTTCGATGCGCTGGCCGGCAAGATCGAATATGCGCAATTCCTGCATGATGCCAGCGAAGTCACCTGGCTGCGCCCGTCCGCCAATACGCTATGGGCGAACACGCAGTTTCCCGTCGCCGAGGACGAACTGACATTCGTCCTGCCGGTGCGCCGCCCCAAGGTCGTGGTCCCGGTCATCGAAGTCAAGCTGAAGGCGGGGAGTGCCTCTGGCATTCAGGATTGATGCGTTTGCTCTGCCCCTGATCCGTCGCTTCAGGATATATTGATCGCAACCGACCTATCGAGGTCGCGGGCGAGATAGTCCTGGATCTGGCGGACGATCTGGCTGGCGTGGGCAATCGCCAGCCGGTCGGCCCGCTCGGCGTCGCCAGCCTCGATCGCGGCGATGATTTCCTCATGTTCATCGACATACTGACGCGGCAGGCGGTCGTCGAAGGTCGAATAATAAAGGCGAAGGATGCGCCGGCCTTCGTCGAGCAGCTTGGCGAAGAAGGCCGTGTAATAGGAATTGCCGGCAAGTTCGGCGATCGCCACGTGAAATTCGCGGTTCGCCTCGATCATCGCATAGGCGTCGCGCGCGGCGACGGCATCGGCAAAATGCTTCTGATGCAGCCGGATCGTCTTCATGATGTCGCCGTTCCGCCGCTCGGCCGCCCCGCGCGTCGTCACCCGGTACATCAGCGTCAGCGCTTCGAAATAGGTGGGCAGGCTCGCGAAATCGATCGGCGCGACGATCGTGTTCCGGTTGGGCAGGGTCGTGACGAGGCCATCGGCGACAAGTCGCAGCAGCGCCTCGCGAATGGGCGTCCGCGACATGCCGAAACGCTCCGACAACCGCACCTCGTCGAGCGGGCTGCCGGGTTCTAGAGCCATCGACAGGATCTCCCGGCGCAGCGTCACATAGACGCTCTGCGTGCCGGAGCCGCGCACCCGCACATTTTCCGTGTCATTCTGCATGTGTCCCGCCTCTGTCCTGAAGCCTTGTATTGCGTTTCGGCCGGTTTCTGCAACGGTCCTGATAAAGCCGGTTGAGTCCTGTCGACAGTTTGTATATAACGCTCCTGACTTCAACGGGGTGCAAGCGATGACGACAGGATGGAAGGGCGTATTTCCCGCCGTAACGACACAGTTCAACGAAGATCTTTCCGTGGATCTGCCCGCGACCCAGCGCGTTCAGGACGCGCTCGTCAATGACGGGGTCAACGGCCTGATCGTCATGGGCACATGCGGCGAGAACAATTCGCTCGATCCCGATGAAAAGCGCACGATCCTCAAAGCCGCCGTCGAGGTCGTCAACGGCCGCGTTCCCGTCGTCACAGGCGTCTCCGAATTCGACACGCGCCGCGCCGTCGCCTATGCCCGCGACGCCGAAAAGCTCGGCGCCGACGGGCTGATGCTGCTGCCGGCCATGGTCTATGTGCCGAAGCCGGAAGAGCTGATCGCCCATTTCCGCACCGTCGCCGAAGCGACCTCGCTGCCGATCATGCTTTACAACAACCCGCCGGCCTATCGCGTCAACATCGGCGCCGACGTGCTGAAGGTGCTCGCCGACGTGCCGAATATCAAGGCCGTCAAGGAAAGTGCGCCGGATCCGCGCCGCTTCACCGACCTCATCAATGAATTCGGCGATCGTTTCGATATTTTCGCCGGTCTCGATGACGTCGCGCTTGAAGGGCTGATGCTCGGCGCCAAGGGCTGGGTCTCCGGCCTCACCAGCGCCTTCCCGGAGGAATCCGTGCAACTCGTCGCCGCCGCCGAACGCGGCGATTGGGCGAAGGCCCGCGAGATCTACCGCTGGTTCATGCCACTTCTGCATCTCGATGCCGAGCACGACCTCGTGCAGTCGATCAAGCTCGCCGAACAGATCATGGGCCGCGGCTCCGAACGCGTCCGCATGCCACGCCTGCCGCTTTCGGGGGCGCGCCGCGCCGAGGTCACCGCCATGGTCGAAAAAGCGGCCGCCACGCGTCCGCCGAAGATTGGCAAGGCCGCCTGAGACAATGAGGCCGGCAGCGCGCACCGCAGCTGCCGGCTTTTCCCGCGCTCACGCTAAGCGCCTTCGGCGTTGCCGGAACGGATCAGGCTGCTGCGGCTGACCAACGACGGTATCTGGAAAATATGCTCCGCGCTGGTGCGGCCCTCGATCCTGGAAATCAATGTCCGGGTGGCGACCTGGCCGAGCTCCCTGCCCGACTGATCGATGCTTGCGAGATTGACGAGGCCGAGCGCTGCGGTCGAGGAATTGTCGTAGCCGATGACGGCGAGGTCTTCCGGCACGCGCACGCCCATCTCCATCGCCAGGCTCAAAAGCGTGATCGCATCGAGATCGCTCCAGCAGAATACGGCGCGCGGCCTGTTTTCTCGCGACAGGAACTTTCGCATCGTTTCCTCCCGCTTTGGCGGAGCGATCGGAATTTTGCTGATCGAGGCAGACGAGCCGAGCCCGGCACGCTGCATCGCACGGCGGAAGCCGATTTCACGCTGGCGAACGACGGAGACCTGATGTCCCTCGCGCTCGCCGAGACTGAGCATTTCGATATCGCGGTAGCCGCAGCCAAGCAGCGCCTCCACCGCGATCTCCGCCCCGCGCTGGTCGTCGGCATTGACGGTATCGAAGGCGGTGGCGCCGGCATCGTGGTAGCCGACGGCGACGATCGGTATCTGTGACGCGAGTTTGGCGATGATCTCGGAGGGCAAGCGCGGGGCAACGAGGATCAGGCCGTCCATCTTGTAGTCGATCATCGACTCGATCAACGAGGTCTCCAGTTGCACGCGCGCATCGCTGACGCCGATCATCGCCTGATAATGCGACGGCGCCAGGACGCCGTTGACGCCGGCAATCACCTCCGGCAGGAAGGGATTGCGGATGTCGATCAGCAGCACGCCGATGGTGAAACTGCGGCCGCGCAGACCCCGTGCGGCCCGCGAAGGGCGATAGCCGAGCTCCTCGATGGCGCCGGTCACCTTGGCGCGCAGCCCTTCGCTGACGCCGTAGGCATTTCGCATCACCTTGGAAACCGCGGCAACCGAGACACCTGCGTGCTTTGCCACTGTCCGGATCGTCACGCGATCATTTCGTTGCAGTCGTTGTTTGTCTTCGATCGACATGAAATCTCTGGGCTGCCCTGCGAGCCGTCATAATCGCCCGCAAAAACACCATGGCAGAGTGGCGGCGAAATTTCTATTGCGCTCCCGAAAAAAATGTAGAACGTTATATGGAGAACGTTCTACATTCTGTGGGAGGACTTGATGAACTTTCAGCCGGCAGCCATCGACGGCGATCTGGTTTCGCGCGCCTGGTCGGGAGACATGATCGCGCCGCTGTCGGACGGCGGCCAGGGAACGCAGGCAAGCTTCGTCTCCAGAACCTTTGATCACGATGGCGCCGGCGGTCCGGCCGAACTCTTCATCTCCGCGCTCGGCCTCTACCGCTGCTTCATCAACGGCGAACGCGTCGGCACCGATCTTTTGACGCCGGGCTGGACAAATTATGACGATCGCATCGCCTATCAGCGATACGACGTCTCGAGCCTGCTCAAATCAGGCCTCAACCGGATCGAGATCTGGCTCGCAGACGGATGGTACCGGTCGCCCATCATGTGGGGCGTCAAGGCGATCCCGAACTGCTGGGGCGACAGGATCGGCGCCATTGCGGATCTGGTCGGGGCGGGCGGCACCATTCTGTCCACCGATACGAGCTGGCGCAGCGGCCTTCTGCCCATTTTGAAGTCGGGGATCTATTTTGGCGAGATCTATGACGCGCTCCGGGAAACGCTTAGGGAAACGCACAGGACCGAGAGGCTGCCTTTCGACAAGGGGCTGCTCGTCGCCCATGAGACTGCGGCGGTGCGGGAGTTGCAGCCGCTCGCCCCGGTCGACAGCTGGACCGATGAGGAAGGCAGGACGATCTATGACTTCGGCCAGAATGTCGGCGGCTACGTCAGATACACGGTCCGCGGCACGGGCGGCGCCGAAGTGCGGGTGGAGCATTCGGAAGTCCTCGGCCCCGATCGCCATTTCGACAATCGCAACTATCGTGCGGCCGCGGCGCACACGCTCTACACTTTGCGGGGAGACGGCGACGAAACCTATGCGCCGCATTTCACCTTCCACGGCTTCCGCTATGCCAGAGTGACGATCACGGGGAACGCCGAGATCCTCGAAATCGCATCGATCCCGATCTCGTCGGTGCCGGAGCCCGCCGGCGGCTTCACCTCGAGCAACTCTCTCGTCAATCGCCTCGTACAGAACACCATCTGGTCGCAGCGCGCCAATTTCGTCGAAGTGCCGACCGATTGCCCGCAGCGTGACGAACGCCTGGGCTGGACGGGCGACGCCCAGGTCTTTGCCGCAACCGCATGCTGGCTGAGCGACAGCCAGTCCTTCCTCAGGAAGTATCTGCGCGACGTGATGGCCGACCAGCGCGAGGACGGAGCCGTCTCGCATTTCTCGCCGGACCCGACGCGTCTGCATCCCGCCGACTTCCCGGGCTATGCCGGCTCGACCGGCTGGGGCGATGCGATCGTCGTCATCCCTTGGGTGCTCTACACCCATTACGGCGATCGGGCCGCTCTGTCGGAGTGCCTCGATTCCATGGTGCGCTGGGTCGATTTCGTCTGGTCCATCTCGGATGGCCCGATCGTGCGTCCGCCGTCGCACTGGGGCGCCCGCGGCTTCACCTTCGGCGACTGGCTGCAGCCGGTCGGCGACAACAGGAAGCCGCGCCCGACGATCGCCGACGATTGCGCCGCCACCCTCTACCACTTCATCTCGACCGACCTTCTGGCAAAGATCGCCGCCGTTCTCGGCGAAGACGCGCTGGGAGAGCAGATGAAGCGGCGTGCCGGCGAAATCAGCCAGGCTTTCGCCAACGAGTTCATCACTCCGGCGGGACGCCTCGCTCATAACGACCAGACCTCCTATGCGCTGGCTTTCCTCCACGACCTGATACCAGCCGAGCATGACGAAGCCGCCCGGCGGCATTTCCGGCAGGTGATCATCGATGCCGACTACAAGATCGGCACCGGCTTCATCGGCACCCCTGCCCTGCTGCCGGCCCTGACGAAGCTCGGCATGGACGATCTCGCCGAAAAGGTCTTCCTGCAGGAGGATGTGCCGGGCTGGCTCTACCAGGTCTCGAAGGGAGCGACGACGATCTGGGAGCGCTGGGATTCGATGGCGCCCGACGGCACCATCTACGAACCCGACATGAACAGCTACAATCACTATGCCTATGGCGCGGTCTGCCAATGGCTGTTCGAATGCGTCGCCGGCATTTCACCAAGCCCGGATGCGCCGGGATTTGCCGAGGTCATCGTCAATCCCGCGCCGATCCCGTCGCTTTCGCATGTTTCAGCCTATCACGATGTCAGCCAGGGACGCATCGAGGCGGGCTGGCGCTGCACCGGCAACGAGGTCACCTACGTGCTGACGCTTCCGGAGGGCTGCGTCGGCCGCTTCCGGCCCGGACGGCGGCACCAGAACCCGTCGCTCGACGGCAAGCCCGTCACCGGGGAGGCCGTTCTTTCACCCGGAACGCACCAGCTGGTTTTTTCTCTACCCGATCATTGAGGAGCATAAAGGTCACACCGTTCAGAGGAGGAACGTCATGACACATCGGATAAAGCGCATTCTTTGGGGCGCGTCGGCGCTTCTGGCCTTGGCCGCGGCCGGCCCGTCGCAGGCGGAAACCACGCTGTCTTTCCTGATCGACAACAACCCCGACACGGTCGCGGCGGCCGAGGCCCTGGTCGCCGCCTACCAGGCTAAGGCGCCCGACGTGACGATCGAGATCGAGCAGCGGCCGGGCGGCGGCGAGGGCGACAACATCGTCAAGACACGCCTGGCGACCGGCGAAATGTCCGATGTGTTCCTTTATAATTCCGGCTCGCTGCTGCAGGCGCTGAAGCCCACGCAGACGCTGGTCGATCTGAGCGGGCTGTCGTCGCAAGCGAAAGTGGACGGAAGCTTCAAGGCGGTCGTCGGTGCCGACGGCAAGCTCTACGGCGTTCCCTTCGGCACGGCGATGGCAGGCGGAATCCTCTATAACAGGAAGATCTACCAGGAGCTCGGCCTGTCCGTTCCGAAGACATGGGCGGAGTTCATGGCCAACAATGCCAAGGTCAAGGCATCGGGCAAGGTCGCCGTGGCGCAGACCTATCGCGACACCTGGACCTCGCAGCTCTTCGTTCTCGCCGATTATTATAATCTGCACGCCGCCGTGCCGAACTTCGCCGCCGACTATACCGCCAACAAAGCGAAATATGCCGAAACGCCGGCAGCGATGAAGGGTTTCGAACGGCTGAAGGACGTTCACGACGCCGGCCTGATGAACGACGATTTCGGCGCGGCAAGCTACGACGACGGCCTGAGAATGGTGGCGACCGGCGAGGCGGCGCATTATCCGATGCTGAGTTTCGCCGTCGGCGCGCTCAAGCAGAATTATCCCGAAAATCTTGGCGATGTCGGCTTCTTCGCCCAGCCGAGCGACGATGCGGCGACGAACGGGCTGACGGTCTGGATGCCGCCGGGCCTTTATATTCCGGCCAGCAGCCAGCACGCCGACGAAGCAAAGAAATTCGTCGATTTCGCCGGAAGCGTCGAGGGCTGCAAGGTGATGGTGGACACCAACGCCGTTCAAGGGCCCTCCCTGGTCGACGGCTGCGACCTGCCGGCGGACGTACCGCCTGCGATCAAGGACATGCTTCCTTATTTCGAGGCCAAGGATAAAACGACGCCGGCACTGGAATTCGTCTCTCCGGTGAAGGGGCCGGCGCTCGAGCAGATCACCGTCGAGGTCGGCTCCGGCATCCGCCAGCCCACCGACGCGGCGAAACTCTATGACGATGACGTGCGCAAACAGGCCAAGCAGCTCGGCCTGCCCAACTGGTAGAGCGGTCTTTCGGGCCAGTCAGCCTCGCCCGCAAAGGCGAGGCTCCACCCGATCGAAGAGGGAGCTATGATCGAGACACGCCGCCCCGCGCGCAAATCGCCCTATCCGCTGTGGTTTTTCATTCCCGCCGCCGTCATATATGGCGTGCTGTTTCTCGTTCCCACGATATCGTCCCTTTGGTTCAGCCTGACACGATGGGATCTGTCGACGGCCGAATTCATCGGTCTCGAAAATTTCCGTCAGTTCTTTTCCGAACCCTTCCTGATCCAGGGGCTCGTCAACACGCTGATCTATGCCGTGACGACGTCTGGTCTGAAGACGGTCTGCGGGTTGTTGCTGGCCGTGCTGCTGACCGGCAATATCTTCGCCCGCGGTTTCCTGCGCACGCTGGTCTTCTTTCCCGTCCTCGTCTCGACGATCGGCATCGGCATCACCTTCACCGTGATGATGCATCCGACCAAGGGTATCATCAACGTTACGCTCGAGGCGCTCGGCATTCCTGGGCCGGGATGGCTCACTGATCCGGCGCTCGCCCTTTTTTCGGTTGCCCTGGTCGATCTATGGAAGGGTGTCGGCCTCGCCACCCTCATCTTCATCGCCGGTCTCGCCGCGATTAGCCCCGATTATTACGAGGCGGCGAGAATCGACGGAGCGACGCGCCTTCAGCAATTTTTCCGCGTCACCCTGCCGCTCGTGCGCCCCGCCACCATCACGGTGGTGACATTGTCGCTGATCGGCGGCCTTCGATCCTTCGACCTGATTTGGGCGATGACCCGCGGCGGCCCGGGTTTCTCCTCCGACGTCATCGCCTCGGTCATCTACAAGCAGTATCAGGCGGGCTTCTACGGTCTGTCGACGGCAGGCAACGTCATCCTGTTCGCGCTGATCGCCGCAATCATCCTGCCACTCACTTTGTGGTTCAACCGGCGCGGGGTCGAAGAATGAGACGCATCCGCCCTTACGTGACCGGCGCGATCTCGCTTGCCGTCGCCGCGGTTATCTTCGTCATGCCCTTCGTCTTTGTCGCTCTGCAGGCGGTGAAATCGAAATCCGAAGCCTCCCGTCTCGATTTCGAATTGCCCGGCCAATGGCTGTTCTGGGACAATCTCGTCGCCGTCTTCAAGGCGCGCGATTACCAGCTTGTGCTCGCCTATTTCAATTCGACGCTGATTACCGTCGCCTCCGTCACGATCCTCATCCTGCTGTCGGCGATGGTGGGCTATGTGATGCAGCGCCGCAGGACCGCCTGGAACAAGGTGGCATCCGTTGCGCTCTTCATGGGCCTGATGATGCCGCCCGCCGTGGTTCCGACGATCGGCCTGCTTCAGGAGATCGGCCTCTTCAAGACCATGACCGGGATGATCCTGATCCAGGTCGCCTATAATCTCTCCTTCTCCACATTGCTTTACCGGTCCTTCATCTCGACCATCCCGCGCGATCTCGACGAGGCGGCGCTGATCGACGGCGCAAAGCCCCGGCAGATCTTCTTCCGGGTGATCCTGCCGCTTCTGAAGCCGGTGACCGTCACCAACATCGTCGTGCAGTCGATCGCGATTTTCAACGATTTCACCAACCCGCTCTATTACCTTCCCGGCAAAGAGAATGTGACGGTGCAGCTGACGCTCTATAATTTCCAGAGCATGTATACGAGCCAGTACAACCTTCTCTTCATGAATATCCTCCTCGTGACGATCCCGCCGCTGATCGTCTTCATCTTCTTCAACCGGCAGATCGTCGCGGGCATGACATCGGGCGCGGTGAAAGGGTAGCAGAATGGCCGAACTTACGCTCAAACAGGTCCGCAAGAGCTTCGGTGCCCTCGAGGTTATCAAGGGGATAGATCTGGAGGTGGCCTCCGGCGAATTCGTGGTGTTCGTCGGCCCCTCGGGATGCGGAAAATCGACGCTGCTGCGCATCATCGCCGGGCTGGAAGAGACGACGTCGGGTAGGCTGACCATCGGCGGCAAGGACGTGACCCATGCCGAACCCTCCGAGCGCGGCATTGCCATGGTGTTCCAGAGCTACGCGCTCTATCCGCATATGACGGTTGCGGAAAATATCGGCTTCGGCCTGTCACTCGCCCGCCGGCCGAAGGCGGAAATCACAGCCAAGGTGGCGGCGGCAGCCGAAACTTTGCAACTCACCCACCTCTTGCAACGGAAGCCGAAAGCACTCTCCGGCGGCCAGAGGCAGCGTGTCGCCATCGGCCGGGCGATCGTCCGCGATCCCAAGGTCTTCCTGTTCGACGAGCCGCTCTCCAATCTGGACGCATCGCTGCGGGCTCAGATGCGCCTGGAAATTTCCGATCTCCACACCCGGCTGAAATCGACGATGATCTACGTGACCCACGACCAGGTCGAGGCGATGACGATGGCCGATAAGATCGTCGTCTTAAACGGCGGAGCGGTCGAGCAGATCGGCAGCCCGATGGAGCTCTACCGCAACCCCGCCACGCCCTTCGTCGCCGGCTTCATCGGCAGCCCGATGATGAACCTCTATGGCGGCGAGACGGCGCGGCGCTTGAACTGCACGACCTACGGCATCCGTCCGGAACATATCCGCCTTTCGGCAGATGCCGGACAGTGGCATGGCACGATCCGGCACGTAGAACGCCTCGGCGCCGACGCAATCCTCTATCTCGATGTCGCCGATCTTGGCGAAATGGTCGTGCGCACCGAAGGCGAGACACCATTTGCGCCTGGGATGACCGTCTGGGCAAGTCCGGTCGAGGGAGCGGCGCATCGGTTTTGAGCGCGCAGCCGATGATTGCCCGCGTCACGGCTGCTTGCGTGAGAGAGCCGCCAAGCCCTCTTTGAGCCGGACAGGCGGATTCATTCGTTCGTGAAGAATGCTCATGACACCGGGAGCGCCATTCCCAAGCTCCCGAAAGGACACATAGTGATGCTCGTAGCGACCGAAATAGGCAGAAGGCTTGATGTCGGGACCGTCAGACGTTGCGGGAGGTGTCGCCAGATCAGCCGCTCCCCGCACAGACACTGCAAATAAGCATGCAGCCCGAGAATGTAGGTGTCCGCCTGCGTTTCCCCCTAAGCTTCGCAGGTATCACGCCAAATTCTGTCCTGCGGCGTCGGCGCGCGGATAAAATCGATAAGCGGGGCATCGCTATCGGCGCTTGTTGCGGTGGATAGAGGCCGTCGTCGCCGATCTGCTGCTGAATATGATCCTGCAACTGCCCACTCACCTTCACATGGATGCTGCCCGATGTCATCTGCATTCCCTTTCGTTTCCTTTAAGCATGGCAGCGTAGTCAATATTCATCACACTCAGTGGCGTTGTCGCGCAATCTGCATTTGCATACAAATGGCCAATGGCATACTAAAACTTAACTTGTGATTGATAATAAATTACAAGCACTTTTAGGGTTAGTTATGACTGAAGCATCCAGAGCGCGAGCCTTTTTGATCGGCCTTACCGGTGGTGCGTACGCGATTGTTCCCATAACGGCTTGGCTCGTTGGCCTATCAGTGGATCCAAGTGGCTTCGCGCAGCTAAGCACGGTCGCTCTGATTTTTCTTTTGGGCTTCGGCCTCCTGTGTCATTGGCGTGGAATCCCGTCGCTACTCTGCATTGTTGAATGCACTGGAATGGGCTTATTGCTAACAAGCCCGCTTGTCGTGTCCACCTATGTTGCTTTTGCTCTGAAACTGCCTCTGCAGGATCAACAGCTTCTCCAAATGGATCGCTTTCTTAGCATTGACTGGTTGAGTTTGATTGCCTTTTTCGATGCGTATCCGCTGCTAGCAAAGTCGCTAGTGCTGGCATACCAAGCATTCCACTATCAGCTTTTATTCCTTCCGATGGTGCTGAGCCTGTGCGGTCATCGCTCTCGCGCGTATCAGGTCGTCGGGACATATGGCCTCATTTGCGTCATCGCGAGTATCATTACCATTTGGTATCCAGCGCTCGGAACCTACACTGATTTCTCCCTCCGCCCCGGCGATCTCAAAAACATCAATGGCATACTCGGCGTCGAATACGTCCCACAAATTTTGGCCGTCAGAGATGATCCAAATTTTGTCCTGCAATTGGAGCATGCAAGTGGTATTATCTCGTTTCCGTCGGTCCATTCAGCGGTAGCGGTGTTGTGCAGTTGGGGCGCATGGACAATACGATGGACAAGATTCCCAATGATTTTTTTAAATACGCTGATGCTGCTGGCCGCAATTACCGAAGGCGGACACTATGTCGTCGATTTGATCGCCGGAATCGGTGTTGCCGGTTTCAGCATAGCATCGGTCCTATATATCTCGCGTGGCGGCAGCGTTAAATTGTATCGCAACCAGTTCAGCAGAGAGCTCAACAGATCTACTAATGCTTAATGCTCAAGATGGAGTTCCCGAAGGCATCTGCCACTATTGCGCTGGCAAATGCTTAAGATGTCATCTGGCGAAAGCGCGAGCTGATCAATGGCTGGATTTGCTTCCGCGCAACTGCCGCGGTTGGAAACGGTTAGGGCTCGTTCCGCTTCTGGGCGCGTCGCTGGCGGGACCCGGCATGGACGCGCATTTTGCCAGCACCCTGCCGATGGGCGCAGCGGGGCCGTTCGGTACCTCTGCGGACGGCGAATTGAACCTCCATCCGGGTCTTCCCGTCGTCGACGGCTCGATCCTTCCCGATCTTTCCTCGAAATACATCACGTTGACGATTATGGCGAATGCCGATCGCATTGCCCACCGCCTCGCTGAAACCAAAGCAAACCCGGCGCTCTGACGTCCGCCTGCCTGTTTCAGGCCCTTAATGGCGGCAAAGCATCGCCGGCCAATGATAGCAGCGGCTCGTAATCCGCTTCGGAGAGCAACGCGATATCAACGAGGCCGAGCGTGGCGCGCATGGCCGCCAAGGACGGCTCTCTGATGGCGGCATGCAACGCACCTCGGAGGAGGAGAATTGTTTGGCTCGATGCGCCGCCTGATGTGATGAATGGCAGACCGGGCGCCTTGGGCGTTTCGGCGATGATCCGAATGCCCTCGACCTGGGCGGTATCGAAGCGGCGGATATTCTCAAGCGTGATGCAATCGATGGCCGCGCTTTCCGCCCTGCCCTCGATAACGGCGGCAAGGCTGCCGCCGTGACTGCCAGTCTCGATAATCCGCCCAAAGAAGCGGCCGTTGCGCGCAAGCGGCGCGACGGCGGCGCGAAAGAGATTGCTGCCGGAATTGCTGTCAGGGCTGTTGATCGCAGCTGTGGTGCCGCGCAGATCCTCCAGCACGCGAAGGGAAGAATTCTTCCGGACGATGATGAAGCTGCGCATCAGCGGCCCATCGCAGCCAGGATGGCTATAGACGGGCGTGGCCACCAGCCGCACCCGGCCGCGCAGGCTCGTGGCAAAAGGATAGCCGCATGTCTGCGACAACAGCAGATCCGGCCTCAGCCAGGCTTCGTCATAGGCAACCGACTGGTCGAGCGTTTCAGGCACCCCGGTGAGGCCGGCATGCTGGAGGTAGTGCCTGAGAAACGACCAGAGTTCGGCCGTCGCCTCCGCGAGCGGCCGGGACGTCAGGTACATGGCAATGCTGACGAGATGCATGCCGATCTTTCATTGCCCCTGCATGAGCGCTGCAGCATCCCGCCTGAAAGACGGGCGGCGCCGGAACGCAAAGGTTGAAGATCAGGCAATGCCGCCCAGGCATACATATTTGAGCTCGGTATATTCGTCCAATCCGTGCCTGGAGCCTTCGCGGCCGAGACCCGACATTTTGACGCCGCCGAACGGCGCCTCGGCGGTGGAGACAAGACCGGTATTGACCCCGACCATCCCATATTCGAGCGCTTCGGCCACTCGGAAGACCCGCGACAGATCACGCGCGTAAAAATAGGAGGCAAGGCCGAACTCGGTGTCATTGGCCTGCTCGATGACGTCCTGCTCATCGCGGAACCGGAAAAGCGGGGCAAGAGGCCCAAAGGTTTCTTCGCGCGCCACTTGCATGCCGACGGCAACGTCACGCAGAATGGTCGGCTCGAAGAAATGGCCGCCAAGCGCGTGGCGTTTGCCTCCCGTTACGATCCCGGCACCCTTTGCGACAGCATCCTGAATATGGCTTTCGACCTTGGCAACGGCGTTGTCGTCGATGAGCGGGCCAAGCACGACGTCACGCTCCAGGCCATTGCCGACCTTCAACTTCGAAACGGCCTCGGCCAGCTTGGCGGCAAATGCCTCATAGACGCCGTCCTGGACATAAAGCCGGTTGGCGCAGACGCAGGTTTGACCGTTGTTGCGGAATTTGGCGATGATGGCGCCTTCGACCGCCGCGTCGAGGTCGGCGTCGTCGAACACGATGAAGGGGGCATTGCCGCCGAGCTCGAGACCGAGCTTCTTGATCGTCGGCGCGCATTGCCGGTACAGCAGCTCGCCCGTCCGGGTGGAGCCGGTGAAGGTCAGGACCCGAACGTCGCGGCTGGCGGTCAGCGCTCCGCCGATTGCAGCTGCATCGCCCGTGACGATATTGAGGAGGCCGGACGGCAGGCCGGCGCGCTCTGCGAGGACGGCGATCGCGATTGCGGAAAACGGCGTCTGCAGCGCCGGCTTGAGAACGACGGCACAGCCGGCGGCAAGCGCGGGGCCAATCTTGCGCGTAATCATCGCGTTCGGAAAATTCCAGGGCGTGATCGCCGCCACGACGCCGGCCGGTTGGCGCAGCACGAGGATGCGTTTGTCCGGCTGGTGTCCCGGTACGATCTCGCCGTTGATGCGTCGTGCCTCCTCGGCGAACCATTCGATGAAGCTCGCACCATAGGTGATTTCTCCCTTGGCTTCGGCCAAGGGCTTTCCCTGTTCCAACGTCAGGATCATCGCCAGATCGTCACGGTTTTCGATCATCAGGCGATGCCATGTCTTGAGCACGGTTGCGCGCTCGCCGGCAGTCTTCTTCGCCCAAAGCTTCTGGGCAACGACAGCGGCCCGGATGGCATCTTCGGTTTCCGTCGCACCGAAATCAGGGACCGCACCGAGCACCTCACCTGTCGCCGGATTGCGGACCATGGCCGACACGCGGCCTTCCGCTTCGATCCAGCGATCAGCGATGGGGCATGCCTGACGGAACAGCGAGGGATCATTGAGCTTCATGGGACAACTTTCAGCAAAATACGTGAGCGGCGCCGGGATCGAAATCGAGATGCACTATATCTCCACGATTGAGCCCGGCGATAGCCTCATGACCGAACGGCAAGCGAACCGAAAGCGCCTCGCCTGTCGCCGTCTCCGTGGAGACGTGGATATTGTTGCCGAGAAAGGTAATGTCGCTGACCGTCGCGGCAAGACCTGCGCCCGCGGCTCTTGCGCGTGACAGCCGAATGCGCTCCGGTCTCAGCATCAGCGCCGCCCTGCCGGAGCTCCCTTTGCCATGCACAGGGATTTGATTGAAGATGGCCCCGCCTCCCAGCGCGATCGTGGCCTCTCCGCCGGAAGACGACACCAGGTCACAGGAAATGAAGTCGCTGTCGCCGATGAATTCGGCGACGAAACGGGTCTTGGGATTGGCGTAGAGCTCCGGGCCGGTCCCGATCTGGTCGATGACGCCCTTGGAGAAGACGGCGATGCGGTCGGAGAGCCGCAGCGCCTCTTCCTGGTCGTGTGTGACGTAGAGGATCGTCACTTCGGTCTGCTGGTGGATGCGGCGGATCTCATGCTGGATTTCCTCGCGCAGCTTCTTGTCGAGCGCCGACAGTGGCTCGTCCATCAGAAGCACCGGCGGATCATAGGCGAGGGCCCTGGCAAGGGCGACACGCTGCTGCTGGCCACCGGACATTTGCGCCGGCTTGCGATCCTCGAAGCCTTCGAGCCGGACGAGGCGCAGCATCTCCTTCACCTTGCTGTCGATCTCGGCCTTCGACTTGCGCCGGACCTTCAGCGGAAAGGCGATGTTTTCGCCCACCGTCAGATGCGGAAACAGGGTGTAGCGCTGGAACACCATGCCGATGTTGCGCTTGTGCGAGGGCGTCGCGAGCAGGGTCTTGCCCTCCAGCGTAATGTCGCCTTTCGTCGGATTGTCGAATCCCGCCAGAATGTAGAGCGTCGTGCTCTTGCCGGATCCGGACGGCCCGAGAAAGGTCAGGAACTCCCCGCGCCGAACGTCGAGAGTGACATCGTGGACGGCAACGACTGGGCCGTATTCCTTGCGTATGCCGCGGATCTGAAGGAATGGTTCGTTCATTGTTTCAGTACCTTACGCACGACGGCAACCAGGGCCATCAAGATGATCGTCAAAAGGATGAGAAGGGTCGACGCGGCTGCGACAACAGGCGTCAGGTCTTGCCGCAGCGTCGCCCATACCTTCACCGGCAGCGTCTGCAGGGTCGGGCTGGACATGAAGATCGCAACAACAACCTCGTCCCAGGATGTCAGGAACGAGAAGACGGCGGCCGAAAATAGCCCATGGCTGATCGCGGGAAGCGTGACCCTGATCTTGGCTTCCAGAGGCGAGGCGCCGCAGAGCACCGCCGCATCCTCGATCGACTTGTCGAAGCCCTCCAGCGCGCCCGATATGGAGAGGATCGAGAAGGGCAGTGCCAGAACGAGGTGCGAAATGACGAAGCCCGTCAGGGTGCCGCCAAGGCCGATCCTCAGGAAGAAGGCATAGAGGGCGACCGCGAGAACCACGACCGGAAGGATCATCGGGGTCAGGAACAGCGCTTTTAGCGCATCGCGGAACATGAACGAACCGCGCACCAGTCCGAAGGACGTTACGAGCCCGAGCAGCACCGACAGGATGGTGACGATGACCGCGATCTTGAAGCTCGTCAAAGCCGATTCCAGCCAGCGCGGATCGGCAAAAAGCTCGCTGTACCACTGAAACGTCCAGCCAGGCGGCGGAAAGATCAGCCATTGCGAGGAGCCGAAGGACAGGGCCGCGATGAAGACGATCGGCAGCAGCAGAAAGGCTGCAGTCAGAAGCGTGATCGCAAGCAGGACGTATTTCCACCAGCCGAGACGGTCGAAATTGAGCAACATATCAACGTCCTCCCGGGTTCTGGTTGCCGAAGAAACGCAGCTGCACGGCATAAAGCGAGAGCGTCACCACCAGGAGCACCAGCGCCGCCGCGCCGCCCATTCCCCAGTTGACCAGCGACTGCACGAACTGCGCGATCAGCTCTGCCAGCATCATGTTAGCGGTGCCGCCGAGAAGCGAGGGCGTGACGAAATAGCCGAGCGACATGACGAAGACCATCAGGGCGCCGGCCGCCATGCCGGGCATCGCCAGCGGCAGCAGAACACGCGTCAGGCACTGCCAGCGATTGGCGCCGCAAAGGGCGGCCGCCTGCAGCGTCGACGGGTCGATCTTCTTGATCACGCCGTAGAGCGGCAGGATGATGAAGGGAAGCATGATATAGGTCATGCCGATCGTGACACCGGTCAGATTGTTGACGAGCGCCAGCGGCTGGTCGATCAGGCCCATGCCCATCAGCATCTTGTTGATGAGCCCGGTGCGTTGCAGCAGCACCATCCAGGCATAGGTGCGGGCCAGCAGGTTGGTCCACATCGACAGCAGCAGGATCGCAAAAATCACCGAGCTCAGCCGACCGGGCATGATTGCCAGCGCCCAGGCGACGGGAAAGCCGATCGCCAGCGAAATTACGGTGACGAAGCCTGAGACGATGAAGGTATTGGCGAAAATCTTGAGATAGGTGGCAGAGCCAATCAGCTGGGCATAATTTCCAAGGCCGGGAACGGGCTCCAGGACGCTGCGTAGCAGCAGTATCGCCACTGGCGCGACAAAGAAGATGCCCACAAAGGCAAGAGCCGGAACGACCCCGCCAAGACCTGTTGCCCTGCGTATCTTTGGCAGAGGCTCAATTGCGCCGGAGGCGTCGCTATACGTCGACATGACAGTCCTTCCCACCCGTCAATTTCCGCGAGCGGCGAGGTCCGATGAACGGGTACCGCCGCTGCAGGAGGCACGGCGAATTTTCGCCGTGCCTGTTCATCTCCAGTTTCAGCCTATTTCGCCTGCCAGGCGTACCACTTCTCGCCGATGGCATCGCGATTATCAGCCCAGTAGTTCATGTCGGCATTGACCTGGCTTGCGGTCTGCTGATCCGGCAGGGTCTTGGCGGTTTCCGGGTCCATCAGCTTGGCCGAGTCAAGATTGATCGGCGCATATCCCGTCGCCTTTGCAAGGGCAGCCTGCGGTTCGGCCGAGGTTGCCAGCGCGATGAACTTCATCGCCGCCTCGGCATTCGGCGCGCCCTTCGGCACGACGAGCGCATCGGCAGCGGTGATGTTCTGCTCCCAGGAGGTTTCAACCTTGATGCCAGTCGCAGCAAGCGCCGTCATGCGGCCGTTCCAGACACTGCCGAAGGGCGCTTCGGCGGAGGCCAGCAGCTGCTGCGACTGGGCGCCGCCCGACCACCAGATGATATCCGACTTGATCGTATCGAGCTTCTTGAAGGCGCGGTCGAGATCGAGAGGATAAAGCTTATCGGCGGACACGCCGTCGGCAAGCAACGCCGCTTCGATCACGCCGGGAGCCGACCACTTGTAGAAGGTGCGCTTGCCGGGGAACTTCGCCGTGTCGAACAGATCGGCCCATGTCTTCGGGCAGGCTTTGACGGCATCGGCATTGCAGCCGATGACGAAGGAATAATAGAAGCTGCCGACCGAATAGTCGGTGACGAAGCGCGGATCGAGCTTCGACTTGTCGATGACGGAGAAGTCGAGCTTCTCGAGCTGGCCGTTCTTGCCGGCCTGGGCGGCATAGTCGCCTTCGACATCGACGACATCCCAGTTGACTTCGCCGGCCTCGACCATGGCCTTGAGTTTGCCGTAGTCGGTCGGGCCGTCCTGCACGACGGTGATGCCTGTTTTCTCGGTGAACGGGCTTGCCCATGCCGCCTTCTGCGCATCCTGGGTCGTTCCGCCCCAGCTCGAGAAGACCATGCTGTCAGCGTGCGCCGGCGCGGAGACCGCCACGAATGCGGCAACCGCCGCGAAAGCAAATGTCGTTTTCATGTTCCCTTATCCTGTTCTGGTTTGTCCTGCGGGTATGCCTTATGCCGTCAGCGCGCCTCGCTCCGGGGAGAGAAGTTTGCCGGCTTCATAATCTTGTTTTCCGCCACGTCGATCAGGTCGCGGATCTTCGGCAGGAAGGCCTGCCAGCGGGGATCGGCCAGAAGCCGCTGGCGTCTCGCCTCGCGGTCGTCCAGGCTTGTAAAGGCCCAAATATGAACGATCTCGTTGATCGTCCCGATCTCCGAAAAGAAGTACCCGACCAGCGTGCCGAGATGGCTCTTCTGGATTTCGATCCCTTCTTCCTCGACGACCTTGAGATATTGCGGGATCGTGCCGTTCTTCAGCCGATAGGTGCGGACCTCGTAAAACATCGCGTCACCTCATCACGAACGGATCGGGGATCGGATCGTCCGAGGTTCGGAGCCAGATCGTCTTGGTGCGGGTATAGTCGAGTGCTGCGGCCATGCCGCCTTCCCTGCCGTGGCCCGACAGGCCGAAGCCGCCGAAGGGCGCGATCGGCGAGACGGCGCGGTACGTATTGACCCAGACGATGCCGGCGCGGATGCCCTTCATCAGCCGGTGCGCCCGGGTGAGGTTCTGGGTGAAGATGCCGGAGGCCAGGCCGTAGCGGGTGTCGTTGGCAAGCTTCAGCGCCTCGGCCTCGGTCTCGAAGGAGACGACAGAAAGGACCGGTCCGAAGAATTCCTCGATCAGCGAGGGCGAGGCGACATTGTCGCAATCGAGGATCGTCGGTGAGAAATAATAGCCGTCGCCGTCTATCTTGCGGCCGCCGGTGACGAGCCGGGCGCCGCTTTCGATCGATCTCTCGATAAGGGCGCCGATATTGTCCTGCTGGCGCTTGGTGGCAAGCGGGCCGACCTCGGTCGCCATATCGAGCGGCGCGCCGATCCGGATTGCTTCCGCCTTCTGCCGCAGCAGGGCGACGAACCTGTCCTTGACGCTGCGCTCGACGATCAAGCGCGAGCCGGCGACACAGCTCTGCCCGGTCGCCGCAAAGATGCCCGCGACCTGGGCGTTGGCGGCACTTTCGAGGTCGGCGTCGGCAAAGACGATGAAGGGCGACTTGCCGCCGAGTTCAAGCGAGGTTGAGGCGAGGTTTTCGGCCGAGTTGCGCACGACGTGCCTAGCGGTTTCCGGGCCGCCGGTAAAGGCGACATGCGCGACCTTCGGGTGACGGCCGAGAGCCGCACCGCAGGAGGCGCCGAAACCAGTGATGATGTTGACGACGCCGGCGGGAAAGCCTGCCTCATGCACCAGGCGCGCGAATTCGAGAAGCGGCGCCGGCCCGTCTTCCGAGGCCTTGACCACCATCGTGCAGCCGGCCGCAAGCGCCGGCCCGATCTTCACCGCCGACAGGAAGAGCTGGCTGTTCCACGGCACGACCATGGCGACAACGCCGATCGGCTCGCGGCGAAGCCAGACATCCATGTCAGGCTTATCGATCGGCAGGTAAGAGCCTTCGATCTTGTCGGCTATACCAGCATAGTAACGGTAATATTCGGCGACATAGGCGATCTGCGCTGACGTCTCGCGGATAATCTTGCCGGTGTCGCGCGTCTCCAGTTCAGCGAGTATCTGCGCATTGGCGGCAACCAGGTCGGCCAGCTTGTAGAGCAGCTTGCCGCGCTGCGTCGCCGTCATCTTCGCCCAGGGGCCTTCGTAGAGCGCCCTTTCGGCAGCGTTCACAGCCCGATCCACATCATTCTCGCGCGCTTCGGGCATTTCTGCCCAGACCGCGCCGGACGCCGGATCGATGCTTGGATAGGAAGCCTCGCCATCCGAGAAATCGCCGTCGATATAATGCTGGAAACGCCGCATGGCCTTACTCCTGAAATGCCGGCATGACCTCGGCGATGAAGCGTTCGAGCGACGCCTTCTTGCGCTCGAAACTCATGCCGGTGTCGATCCAGAAGGAATATTCGTCATAACCGAGAGCTTCATAGGCCTTGAGCCGGCCGATGACGGTCTCGGCGTCTCCAACGACATTGTTGGTGCGCATGACCTGATCCGAAAGCATCGCATTTGCGCGGATCTGCTCGTCGGGAATGCGTTCGATCAGGCCCTGGGTAATCGGCTTCTCGTTCTTGAACCAGGCGAAGAAGTAGTTGTAGTAGACGCTGAGCTCATGGGCCGCCCGGGCGACGTCGTCTTCGGAAGAGCCGACATAGGTGTGGCGCAGCAGCATGATCTTCGGCCGCTCGATGCCAGGGTTCTTGGCGCAGGCATCGTTGAAGCGGTCCATCAGCGACTGGACTTCGTCATCGCCCTGCCAGAGCGGCGTGACCTGAACGTTGCAGCCGTTGGCGACGGCAAATTCATGCGAGTTCGGATCGCGCGCGGCGACCCAGATCGGCGGGTTTGGCTGCTGCAGCGGCTTCGGCGCCGAGGTGGTCGCGGGAAACTTGAAGAACTCGCCGTCATGGGCGTAGTCGCCGTTCCAGATGCCCTTGACCGCCGGGATGAGCTCGCGCATGCGCTGGCCAGCACCCCAGGCGTCGAGGCCGGGCAGCAGACGCTCATATTCGAAGGAGTAGGCGCCGCGTGCAATGCCGATATCGAGCCTTCCGTCACAGATAATGTCGGTCATCGCCGCTTCGCCGGCGAGCTTGATCGGATGCCAGAAGGGGGCGATCACGGTGCCGGTACCGAGCCTTGCCCGCGACGTGCGGCGCGCGAGATCGGCAATGGTCACGAAGGGGTTGGGGGCAATGGTGAAATCCATGCCGTGATGCTCGCCCGTCCAGATCGCATGCATGCCGCCCCTGTCGGCGATCTCGCAGAGCGCGACGAACTCCTCATAGAGGCTCTTATGGGTCTGGCTGGCGTCGAGCCGTTCCATATGGACGAAGAGGGAGAATTTCATGCTTTTGCGCCCTTGGCTGGAATGGGATGGATTTTGCCGCCGGTCTCGTCACCGAAATAGACGCCGAAATTGCCGATCGAGCTTTCCATCGCGAAACGGTTGACGATATCGGCGGTCGAACTGGTCTTGAACTTTGCCGCAGCCAGGGCGTCGGGCTTGACGAATCTGCCACCGGCAGGCTCACCGTCGCCGGCAACGGCGTGATAGACGATGTGCTGCTTGCCGTCGCTCTTGCCCTCATAGACCGAATAGAGGAAGCCGATGCTGACCGTCAGCCCGGTGAGCGTCTCTAGGTATTTTTGCAGCGCTTCGGTCGGGTTGCCGTCATGGGCGTCGATGTTCGGCAGGGAGAGCACATCCTCGCCCAGCAGCAGAACCTCTCCGCGGCGTTCGACCACAGCCGCTAGCTCGATATTGCCTTCGGCGGCGGCGGAAACCGCCTTGCTTGCAAGCGTCGGCGTGAAATAGCCGCCGCGCGCATAGCCGAGACCGTTGCGGCCGCTATTGTCGAAGGATTCGATCCGGCCCATCAGGATGACATGGTCGCCGGCCTCGATGACCTCTTCCATAGCGCATTCGAACCAGGCCGCCACGTTCGAGAAGATCGGGCAGCCCGCCGATCCCTTGGCCCATTCGACCGCCGCAAATCGGTCTTCGACCGGCCGCGCGAAAGTATTCGACACGTCCTTCTGCGTTTCCGACAGCACGTTGATGGCGAAATGCGGCGCTCCGGTCATGGTGGCAAAGTTGCGCGAGGTCTTGGCGAGGCAGACGAGCAGCAAGGGCGGGTTGAGGGAAACGGATGTAAACGAATTCGCGGTGAAGCCGATCGGATTTCCCTCTCCGTCGCAGGCGGTGACGACGGTCACGCCGGTCGGGAAAGCCCCGAATGCATCGCGCAATGCTCTTGGGTCGACAGTCTGGATTGTCATCGTTCATCCTCCCCGAACGACAGCCACTCGGCGAGCAGCGAATTGACGATATCAGGCGCGGTCAGGTTCACCATGTGACGATGGCCTTCGACGATGCGGACCCAGCCCTTCGGTGCGAGCGCCGCTATTTGCTCTGCCATCAGAGGTGTCGAATTCGGATCGTCGGACCCCGTCAGGAACAGGGCCGGACCAGCCACGTCTTTCCAGCGATCGGCATAGGTCTCGTCTCCGCCGGCAAAAGCGGCGTAAGCGACAGCATAACCCTCCGGATCGACGCGGCTCAGCCATTCTCGCGTCAGTTCCCGCGCAACGACGCTGTCTGCATCGTCGCCGAACCAGCGCGCCAGCGGACCTTCCTTATCCACGCCAGTCACCGGAATGGCCGCGGCCCGTGCGAGCACGGCAGCCTTTGCTTGCGGATCGCGCCTGTAGACGCCGTTGAGGTAGGCGACACGGCTGATCCGTTCGCCGAACGTCGCCGCCGCCCCGCCCGATACCAGCGCCCCCATCGAGTGGCCGGCAACATTCACCCTATCGATCGCCATTTCGTCGAGAAAGCGCCCGAACCAGGCGACGAACTCCTCCAGGCGGCTGCCCGCCGGCAGTTTTGCGCTCTCGCCGTGTCCCGGCATGTCGACGGCGATGACACGATGGCCGGCCGACAGAAAGGTGATCTGCGGCGCCCAGGCCTCAAGGCGCATGCCGACGCCATGGATGAGAACCAGCGGGTCGCCGCTGCCGGCCTCGTGATAGGCCGTTCCGCCTGGTGTCTTCTTTCGGGGTAAGTCACCGGCGCCGTTTGCTGCAATGGCGCCCGAGATCGATCCGGCTGTCAGCATCTCGGAGCCCCTTTCAAACGCCCGCAGGATTGGCGACGTCCTGCCCAAGATCTTTCAGATCCTGGTAGCGGTCGCCGATGCGGTGATGAGGACGCCCGCCCACCGACGCGCCAAGAGCCACGACAATCTCGTCGGCGGCCGGCGCATCGGGGATCGAGGTCTGGATCGTGAGATAATGCGAGCGGCGGCCTTCATCGTTCTTGTCCATCAGCGGGATCATGATCGGCGCATTGGCAGGGCCGCGTGTATTGCAGAAGGCGAGATAGGATTTGGCGCCGACGGCATGGCGATAAAAATTGCCGAAGCGCAGCGTGTGGATGAGCGCGGAGGCATGTTCGATCTCACCATCCAGGCCGACGACGGCGGCCTTGCCATAGGCTTCGACCGCATCGCCGGACCCGACCGCATCGATGATCATCTTGGTCAGCAACTCACCGAGAACCGGAGCGCCCGCATGGATTTCGGGCTTGAGATCCTCGACAAAGCCGCGGCCCGCCCAGGGGTTCTTCACGACCGCGAAAGCCGAAAACAGCTTCAGCGGCACCGCCGCGGCCTTGCCGCCTTCGATCAGCGTCGTTTCAATCTGCAGTCCCGTCTTACGAATTTGAATGGCCATGGAACACCTCGTCTCACTATTTGATATTATGGTATACCATAATACATCGGTGTCAAGTTGGTTTCGGCGCGGGCGCAGATTGGGGATGCCGACTTATATGTTATCCATTATGGCATACCATCACATCGACCAAAGACGGGTGTCAAGCTCGGAGTGTAGAGTTCCGGGAATGTGATTGCCTATGCGCAGTGGCATCGACAAATGTCGATGCGACGTCGCCTTGTCGGCGGCCTGCAGTGATCGTTTAATGCAATACGACGAGTTTTAAGGAATTATTCCGCAGGCTTCTGGGCGGACAGCACCGCTTCGGCAATTGCGCTGGCGGCGGCGACATGATCCATCGCCGCCCGCTGGGCGCCCTCGCCGTCGCCGCGACGGATGGCATCGACGATCTTCGACATCTGCAGCGGCCCTTCGATGCCGCGTCGTTCCGTCTTGATCGTCATCGAGCGCAGATGGTTGATGCGCACGGTGAGGAGATTGACGACGCCCCAGGCGACATGCCTGTCGACCATGGTGAACAGCGTCTGATAAAAGGACGAGGTATTGGCCAGCACGCCCGCCATATCGCTGTCGCGATAGCTGTTGCGGATTGCAGTCAGGGATTCCTCGAGCGCGGCGACGATCTCGGGGCTGCCGCGCTCCGCGCAGAGCCGCGCCGCCATGCCTTCAAGCGCACCGCGGATCTCATAGATCTGCTTGGCTTCCTCGATATCGAGCTGGGCGACGATCGGTCCCTTGTTCGGCAGATTGGCGACAAGCCCTTCCGATTCCAGATGCCGCAGAACCTCGCGCACCACCGTGCGGCTGACGCCGAGCTGAGCGCAGAGGTCGCGCTCGACAAGCCGGTCTCCGGGACGGAAGTATCCGTTGACGATGGCCTCGCGGACCTTGTCGAGCGCCAGTTCCCGCAAGGTCTTCGCAGGACGCTCGACCCTAATTGCTGCGTCCTTCAGAGCACCGCTCATGCTGTACCTCGGGGTTGGATTGACTTCGCAGGCTCAAGCTTTGCTGCGGCAGTCGAACTCGGGAATCGTATTATGGCCTACCAAATACTGTAGCGGTCGGCGGCCAGCAATTCAACACTACCGTGCCGGTCCCAAGTTTGTCAGCCTACGTGTCGGAGGCGGGCCCTGTTTTGACGATCTCTTCGGCCACGGCCTTCGCCTGCACCCGGATGTCGGGGACGGCGGTGATCTCCCAGAATTGTCCCGCCGTCAAGGCGCCGACGGCAAACAGCCGCGCGGGCAAGATCCGGGACGGAGCCGTCACTTCGGAAGCCGCATCCACCTGGATGCCGAGGCCGAGAGGATCGGGGACGATCAGCTGAAAGCGGCTCATTTCCCTCAGAAGCGGCGAATGGCTGATCCCGGCGCGCTCCATGCCCGTGCAGTTGACCAGCCAGTCCGCCTTGATCTCGGCGATCTCACGCTTGGCTCTGACCCTATATCCGGCGACCAGCCTGTCATCTTCGGCCTCGAGCGATTTCAGGAAGCCGGCGTGAAAGCGAACGGTTCCATTCGAGACCAGCGTCTCGAAGCCGGCGAATACGTCGGGCGCGACACGGTGGCGATGGATGTTCCACCAGGGAAGCGCGTGCCGCAGGAAGCGGGCTCGCTCCTCGTTCGAAAGCCGTTGCCAGAGAGCCTGCGCGACCGGCCTCAGGCCGTCCATCACGCTCCTCCAGTCGGCGACCTCCCTGCTCTTTTCCCGCAAGAGCTTCAACAGGCCGCTGATCGTAGCCGGAAGCGTGTGCACGTCGATCGGCAGCGGCGCGGGCGGCGTCCTTGCATGGCCGAGCGGTGCCAGGCCGCGCCGCGAAAGCACCTCGATCCTGCCCCTATGACCATGGGCGCGAAGTGCCAGAACCTGATCGATCATCGTCAGGCCAGAGCCGAGAATACAGACCGCATCGGACGGTGCGACACGCCTCAGCCATGAAAGCCGCCATGGGTTCTCGACGACCCGCGATCGCAAAAATGGCGGGACGCCGGCCGGATCGACCGGAAGGTTCGCGTTTCCAACGCCAAGACAGAGCACCACATTCTTTCCGGCAATCTCGTCGCCATTGCCGAGATGGAAGGCGAGCGTGCTGGTGTAGCGCTCCACGCATCCGGCCGCCTTGGCCTTGATGAAGTCGACCCGGCAACGGCCATCCCGCTTTCGAAGCAGCCGCGCAAGCGTATCCCTGACATAAAGGCCGTAATCGCTGCGCGAGGCGAAATCGCCGGCCTGCATAGGACGTCCATGGGCCTTCAGCCAGTCGACGAAATCGTCAGGGTGATGGGGCAGCAGGCTCATGCGGCCGGCCGGCACGTTGAGGCGGTGGAGATAGAGCTCCGTCCTATATGCCGTCCCGCGTCCGAAACCGGCATCGTCGCCGACGACCGCGATCTTCGCCGACGCGGGAAGCAGCTCGACGAGATTACAGGTCACAGCGATCGCTGAAAAACCGGAACCGACGACGATAACATCGTATGTCAAGGCATTCTCCCTGAACCTCGGTAAAGCCGCTTCTTGTCACTCACCGCCACGCGGATGGCTCAACCGGCAGAATCACGAAAACAATTATCTTCATAGTCTATAAATATAGTTTGTTATTCCTCCCGCCAGCCCCATATCAACCATTACCCTTTTGCATGTGAGATCAAGGGGCCGGGTGGCCCTCGAACAAAGGGGCTCAAGATGAATTTCAGAAATTTGCTTGCCGCAATCGCCGTCGGCGTCGGCACTCTCGCAACGGCGATCGCCGCTGAGGCGGCGGACAAGAAGGTCGTCGTCGGCTATCAAACCGACGCCCTGCCGTCTTCCGTGGCAATCGCCAACGGCGAATTCGCCAAGAAGACCGGGTATGACATCGACTTCCGCAGGTTCAATTCCGGGGCCGAGATATTCGCGGCCATCGCCTCGGGCGACGTTCAGGTCGGCTATGTCGGCTCCAGCCCGTTTGCAGCTGCGGTGTCGCGCGGGCTCGAGGTCAAGGCCTTCTACCTCGCCTCCATCTCCGGCATCGATGAGGCTCTGGTCGTCCGCAACGGCTCGGGCATCGAAAGCCTGAACGATCTGAAGGGCAAGAAGCTTGCCGCCGCGCCTGTCTCCACCGACCACTATCAGCTCCTGGCGCTGATCAAATCGCTTGACCTGACCGAAAAGGACGTCCAGGTTTTCGCAATTCCGCAGCCGGAGATCGTCGCGAGCTATAATCGCGGCGATATCGACGGCGGCTTCGTCTGGGATCCGGCGCTCACCGAACTCAAGAAGAACGGCAAGGTGCTGGTGACCTCCAAGGATGTGGCAGACAAGGGAGCGCCGACATTCTCCGCCTGGGTCGCCACCTCGAAGTTCGCGACCGACAACCCGGAATTCCTGAGGGGCTTCGCCTCGGTCATCAACAAATACTACGCCTCCTTCGCATCGGATAAGGCCGCCTGGGGGCCTGACAGCGACAACGCCAAGTCGCTCGCCAAGCTTCTCGGCGGCGGCGAGAAGGCCGGCGCCGGCAAGATCCTCAAGGACACGGCATCGTTCCTGAAAGAACAGGGCAAGGTGTCCGACGTGCTGGCAAATTACGGCGCCTTTGTCACCGCAGACGCGCTTACCAGCGTCAGCAACTGATCCTCCCCGACGCCGGCGCGACACTTGCGCGCCGGCGTCGAACCTTGCGAGCGGACCATGCTTAAAGTCGATCACGCCAGCGTTTTCTTTGCAGCCCGGGACGGGCGGACCGTCCATGCGCTCGATCGCGTTTCCTTCGATATCCCCGAACGGGGTTTCGTGGTCGCGCTCGGCGCCTCGGGATGCGGCAAATCAACCCTTCTGAACGCAATTGCCGGTTTCCTTCCACTGTCGGATGGCCGGATCACGCTCGATGGCCGCGCGGTCGAACGCCCCGGCGCCGATCGCGGCGTCGTCTTTCAGAAAGATGCGCTGCTGCCCTGGAAATCGGTGGCCGACAATGTCGCGCTCGGCCTGAAATTTGCCGGCGTCAACCGCAGGGAGCGACAGGCGCGCGCGTTCGAACTGCTCCGGCTCGTCGGCCTCGACGAATTCGCCAATGCCTTTCCCTACGAGCTGTCGGGCGGCATGCGCCAGCGGGTCGGCATCGCCCGCGCGCTCGCGACCAATCCCGACATCCTGCTGATGGACGAGCCGTTCGGGGCGCTCGACAGCCTGACGCGCGAGCAGATGCAGGAACTGTTGGTTTCCGTCTGGAACAAGACGGCAAAGAAGATTTTCTTCATTACCCACTCGATCGAGGAGGCCCTGTTCCTCGGTACGCAGGTCCTCGTCATGTCGCCTCGGCCGGGGCGCGTCGTCGCCCGCTTCGATCTCGATTTCATCAGACGCTTCGCCGAGACCGGCGATGCACGATCGATCAAGGCGTCGCCGCAATTTGCCGAGTTGCGTGAGGAGATTCGCGCCATTCTCCACAGCAGCGACGATTTGAGGAGTGCGGCATGAGCGATATCGTCCAGTCTCCGTCGATTGCGGCGCATAGAGAGGACCGGCAGGTCAAGCTGGTGAAGATGGCAAGTTTCGGCGCCGGCGAGAAATCCACGGCGGCGATCAGTGTTGCCACCGCCTTGGCGATCCTGCTGCTGTGGTGGCTCGTCTCCGCGCTCGCCCTCGTGCCCCACCTGTTCCTGCCGCGTCCGGACGAGGTGCTGACGCAGATCGGCCTCGTCTATCGCGACGGTTATGCCGGCGCATCGCTTTCCGAACATATCCTTGCGAGCCTGTTCCGCATCGTCGTCGCAGCGCTGATCGCCATCTCCGCCGGCATTCCGCTCGGACTGCTCATGGGCCTGAACCGCTGGGCCAAAGGCGTATTCGATGCGCCGATCGAGTTCTACTGGCCGCTTCCGCCGCTCTCCTACCTGCCGCTGATGATCATCTGGCTCGGTATCGGCGAAACGTCCAAAATCACGCTCCTGGTGCTGGCAATGTTCGCGCCGATCTGCCTCTCGGCCCAGGCAGGCGTCCGATCGCTGCCGATCGAGCGCGTCAACGCCGCCCTTTCGCTGGGCGCGAGCCGGCTGCAGCTCTTCATCGACATCGTCCTGCCGTCGGCCCTGCCGGAAATCCTTACCGGCATCCGCATTGCCCTCGGCGTCGGCTGGGGCACGCTAGTCGCCGCCGAATTGATCGCCTCGACGCGCGGTATCGGCTTCATGATCATGTCGGCATCGCAGTTCCTGGCAACCGACGTCGTCTTCGTCGGCATCGGCATCATCGCGGTCTGCGCCTTCACCTTCTCGGCCGCCATCCGTTTCCTGGAGACCTACCTTGTGCCGTGGAAAGGCAAGCTCTGAGGGAATGAGCAGTTCAAAACGTCAAAGCGCCGCGGGTCTGAAAAGACGCGCGGCGCTTAACGCCTTTGCGCAACCTCGTTCAGACCATGGATCGATTGGAGTTCGGCGGCGACGAGCTCCTGGAGGCGCCATAAATTGCGATCGCGGATGCCGCGTTCTTCCAGATGCTTCACCGTCAGATAGAGGTATTCGGCGCAGGAGCCCATATGTCCGCAGGCCTTGGCAAGCACGCGCGCCACCGTCTCCAACGGCAATCTGCGGGAAACGCGCTCCCCTTTCGGGCCGGCCCAAAAGACCAGGGCGCGCACCAAGCCATGTGCGGTCTCGACAGGAATCCAGCGAACCGTCGCCGCATCTTCGATCGTGCCGACCTCACGGCGGATCAATCGCCGAATCTGACCGAGGCGATCGTCATCGGCAAGCTTGTAGAGGATGCCGTTGCAGCGTCCGCCACGATCAAGCGCCATCATGAGGCCGGGCTGCGCCCGGCTTCCCCGCCAGCGGGTCATCTTCAGGCAGAAGGACCGATGCCAACCCCTTGCTGCGCCGCGCTGCCACTCGACGGCATCGAAGTCCGGCTTCCATATCAATGAGCCATAGGCGAAAACCCAGAGCGGCGCGCCGGCGGATTCCTGCAGCAGCCGCCTGGCGAACGTCTCCACCTCCACCTCGGTCAGCGGCGTGCGGTGCGGCTCGGGACCGGGATCGAGCTCGGGGCGAAGGCTGAGCGACACGAGCTCGTCCGTAAGAGCCATGCTGGTTGCGCCGAGCATCCGAACCTCGCTTCGCCGCATTAAAGCCTGCTTATGCTCGGTGATATCCCTCACCTTTCAATGCACCGTAAATCTGGCCGCGTCGGCCCGGCGCCGCTGCAGGCTGCGGATCAGCATCGCGGCCTCCCTGACGATCGCCGCAAATGTCGTATCGTCGGCCTCGGCGATTCTTCCCGTCATGTCGCGGATGATCGTCGTCAAATGAATGATCGAATGGCGATGTTGCGCCTCGTCCGGTCCAATTTCGACCTCGGCCATGGCAAGCAGCGTCTGCACCAGGCGCTCCATGGTTTGCCGGCGCCTGCTCCTGGGGTCGGCATTCGGATCTTCACTGAGGCGCAGGAGATCGTCGATGATATCGGACATTCCGCTTCCATTCACATCGCAAAGGCCGGCCGCGCGAAACCGCTGCGCCTTCGATCGCCGGTGCGCATCTGCAAGGCATCCAGCAGCCGGTAGCCGGTTCGCCAGCGGCCAAAACCACTTGCGATGTTGATGTGGCCGGCAAGGCCGATATTCCTGGTCTCCGCCTTCCACAGTCGTCCAAACAGGGTCAGCCGATCGACCGTCATGTAGGCGTCGTTCATGCTGCCGATGACGATGCTCGGAAATGGCAGAGGCGCCGTCGGCATGCCGCCGAACGCGATATGCCCGGGATGTAGTATTTCCGTGGCCGGCAGATCGCAGGGAGCAACGAGCAATGCTCCCTTCACGCGCCGGGCAGCGCTTCGCCCGGCCAGCCGAGCGGCGAGCAGGCATCCGAGACTATGGGCGACCAGATAGGCTTCGCCAGCCTCTTCAAGCGCTTCTTCCAGTCGCGGCAACCAGCTGTCGAGGCTGGGATGATCCCAATCGTCCTGAGCGACAAAACGGCTGCCCGGCTGATCCTGCAGCCAGTGCTGTTGCCAATGCCCCTCTCCCGAGCCGAACAATCCGGGGAGAATGAGGACTTCGCTCATCTGATCAGTCCGATCACCAAGGCGAAGAGGAAGGTGAAGGAACCGGCGACCGTGCAGATCCCGGGCGCATGCCTGAACTGCGACATGAGGCTTCCCGTTGCTCTGCTGGTGTCGTGCCGACGGTCGCCGGTCTCAACAGCAATCGCCATCCCGCCGCCCTCCTCAATACCAAAGTCCCGGCATTGCGCCCCAATAGTGAAGTTCGTATTCGCGCGCCGACCGTTCCTGCTCCTCGTCGCGGGTGACCGCTGCGTTTGCAGGCTTTCGCAGCCGGCGCCGGAAGCGGGCGATCGCAACCTTCAGCCAGAAATGGAAATCGAGCTTCATGCGAACCTCCTGTCAGGAACTGGTCGGTTGGGAAATCAACGAATGACGTTGCGCATTGGCGAGAAGATCGCGCAGCGATGCAGTCGGCCCGTAGAGCATCAGCAGGCGGTTTTCCTCGCGCTTGGCCAGCCGATATCGACGAGCAAATTCAAAGACGCTCCAGATCTGTTCGCTTGATCCCTGCGGGCCTGCATCATTCATCGCTGCCTCCTGAGAACGAAGTTCGTGACTCGCCTTATTCGGCCGCCGCTACTGTCGGTCTTGCCTCTGGAAAGAAGGCCGACAATTCGCCGACCACTTCGCCGATGCGGTTCGAAAGCGCATCGGAAGAGACCGCGTAATCCGCAAAATCACGGTCGGACGCATAGACTGCCGTCGGCAGCGTATGGGCCATGAAGAAACCGAATAGCGGCCGGAGCTGATGCTCGACCATCAAGGCGTGCCGATCGCCGCCGCCGGTCGCCGTAATGATGATCGGCTTCGCGCGAAGCTCCTGCGGATCGATCAGATCGATGAGGTGCTTGAAAAGGCCGGGGTATGAGCCCTTGTAAGTCGGCGAACCGATAATCAGCACATCGGCCCTTACGATCTCGTCGACGACACGCCTGGCCTGCTCGTCGAGGTCCTTGCGCCACAGCGCGCCGCCCAGCGACGGACCGACATCGTGCAGATCATAGGTTTTGCTCGAAAAGCCGTATCTGATGCTGGCGCGTTCGGCGACATGCCGGACGAGCGCCAATGTCTTCGATGGGCGGTTGAAGCTGCCGGCAATGCCGACGAGTTTGAAACCTGACATGGTTTTTCCTCTCTCTGGTTGCCTTCAAATATTGTCTATAAAATTACTGGATTAAAGGAATGTGCATCTCTCCTTCGGCGCTCGATTGAAAAAACATTCGTCTTGAAGCTTACGGTCGGTCGCCGCGGAGATGGCTTTCCAGGAAGGGCAGATTGTCCTGGCCCCAATAAAGCTCGCCGTCGTAGACATAGCTGGGAAAACCGAAGACGCCGCTGTCGCGCGCATGCACGCGGTCTGCCGACCATTTGTTCTGGACGTCGTCGTCGGCTTGCCGCCGGAGAAGTGCTGCGCCATCGAAACCGGCTGCTGTCACGATCGCCTCGCGAACATCAGCCTTGCCGATATCCCTCGCCTCGCTCCAGAAAGCATGCTGCAGGGCCCTGCTAACGCCAATCCAATCCTGCCCGTCGAGATAGGCGGCGATCACGAAGAGGGATGCCGGGGTCGGATCGCTGAGCTCCGGCCGATGCTCCAGCCGCAATTCCTTGCCACGCACGCGCGCCCAGCGTTTGAGGTCGCGCGTCCAATAAGCACGACGGATCTCCGGGCGGTTGCGCGAGAAGATGCCGCCATTCTCCTCGACCACCGTCGTCAGATAGGGCGTGACGACGACGTCGTTCTTCGCCGCCAGTTCGGTAAAGGCGTCGAAGCCGATGTGGGACCAGGGCGAGCCGATCGAAAAGAAATATTCCACCGATTTGGTCACTGACGAATGTTCCTCCTGAGATGATGGGTTGATGGCGAATGCGTGCCGTCGTCTGCTGACGGCCCTTCAGGAAGCGGCCGAATTTCCGGCTGCGCTTTCCATCCGAGCTCCGGGGCGATTCTTGTCGCCAGGTCGTGGAGGATCTGGCGATATTCCTCGTGCTCAAACTCGTAAGGGAGCTCCAGCCGCAACTCGCTGACCTCGGGCAGGATCGGATCGGCGAAAAGCCGCTCGAGAATCTCGTCCGACGTGCCGACGATATCGCGGGCGAACAGGGTGCGCCGCTCGCCCTGCGGCGAAAGCGTCCGCTGATGGCGGCCGTCGGCATAGTCGCGGTAGCGGCGGCGCGTTGGCGCATCAGCGCTGTCGAAAGGCACGATGACGCGGCCGAGCGCGACGCGGCGCTGCGTTCCAGAGTCGCGATAGGTTTCAATCAGCCTGGATTGGGCGACGAAGAAATCGTCGGTCCCCTCCCCCGTTATCACATTGCCCGTCAACAGGTTGAAGCCGTTGCGGCCGGCCCAGCCGGCCGAGCGCTGCGACCCGCCGCCATACCAGATCCGGTCGATCAAGCCGTTGGCATAGGGCTGCAGGCGCGGCCGCCGTGGGCCGAAGGGCGTCTTGATGAAGGTCTCGTCGTCGCCGAGATAGGTGCCACGCAGATTGTCGGCAAAGCGCAGCACGCGGTCATGCGAGAAATCGTAGCTCGTCCAGTCACCGTCGAAGGCGAGCGGACCGATCAGCTCGGCATGCAGCGGCCGGCCGGCGCTGACGCCAATATTCAGCCGCCCGCGCGAGAGAACATCGACCGTCGCAAGGTCCTCGGCCAGCCGATACGGGCTTTCATAACCGATCGGAATGACTGCCGTTCCGAGCGCGATCCGGCTGGTGCGCTGGGTGGCCGCCGCCAGAAAGGCGCTGGCGGACGAGATCCCCGGCTCCAGGTGCCGCTGGCGGACCCAGGCGCTGTCGAAGCCAAGCGCCTCGCCATAGTGCAGTTGCTGGAGCGTCTGCTCCAATCCCGACAAGGGATCATCATCGGAATAGTTGCCGGGGGTGAGGAAGCCGATCTGGCTGATGGATATATTGCCGCCGCTCATCTCATGTCTTCCGCTGATCAATATTTCGGCAGGCCGGGCGGATTGGTCTCGGATGCCGGCAGAGCTTCCTCGGAAAGATGCCAGTGAGCGAGAATCCTCGCATAGGTGCCATCCTTGATCAGGCCATTGGTGGCAATGGTCAGCGCATCGGCGAGCCCGCTTCCCTTGCGGGTGGCGATGGCGACGTCCGATCGATCCGGCCAGCCGGCGCTCAGCGTGCCCACCCGCTTGATGTTCTTGTCACGCGCCGCGATGAAGACGAGCTGCGCGTGCGGCTGGACGATGACATCGGCCCGACCGGAACGCAGCGCGAGGAGGCTTGCCGCCTCGTCGTCGTAATATTGCAGCTCGATCGGCTTCAGGCCCGCGGCAACATCCTCTTCGCTCCACTTGACCAGGATGCGCTCCTGGTTGGTCCCGGCGCCGACGATGATTCTGAGGCCGGCCGCATCCTTCGGCTCCTTGATCGAGGTGATCGGGCTATCAGCTTTCACGAAGATACCGTGCAGACCCTGGCGATAGGTGGAGAAATCGAACTTCTCCTTGCGCTGCTCGGTCACGCCGACATTGGAGATGACGGCATCATATTTGCCCGATGTGAGGCCGAGCGGCCAGTCGATCCAGGCGACCGGTACGATCTCCAGCGTCAGGCCGAGGCTGTCGGCGATCGCATAGGCGTAATCGGGATCCGCGCCGACCACGGTCTTGGCATCGGTGGCGTAAGTGGAAAGCGGCGGGCCGCCGGGGCTGACGGCGATGGTGAACTTGCCCGGCGTGACGAACTTGAATTCCTTGGGGATTGCGGCGATCGCCGCATCGTTCCTGGCTGCATGAAGCCTGCCCGGCTGCTGCGGGCTCAGGTCGAAATCATCGGCCGCATGGGCTGCACTGAGGCCAGTCAAGGCTGCCGTCAGCGCCACAAAGAAAAAGCTGCGGATATCAAGAAAACTCGCCACGTTCGATATGTCTCCGTTTGCAGTGCAAGGCAGGGACGGACCGGCCCGAACGGCCGTCCGTCCCATAAACATTACGAACCGCTCTTCGGCAGGCCGGGCGGGTTGGTCTGGGCCTTGTCGATCGCCTCGGGACCCAGATTCCAGGCGTCGAGGATCTTCTTGTAGGCGCCGCTGGCAATCAGGTCGTTGACGACATTGGTGACGGGCGCCGCCAGGCCGCTGCCCTTGCGCGTGGTGACGGCGATCTCGGCCGTGATCGGCCAGCCGCCGCTGACGGTGCCGACGAGTTTGGTCTTGCCGTTGATTCCCGCCGCATAGGCCTGCGTGGCGTTGACGCTGAAGACCGCATCGGCCCTGCCGGACTGGACGGCGAGGTCCTTCACCGCATCATCGTCGTAATATTGCACCTCGATCGGCTTGAGGCCGGCCGCGACATTCTGCCGGTCCCACTCCAGTAGGATCTTCTCCTGATTGGTGCCGGCATCGGTGATGACCTTCAGGCCGGCAATATCCTTCGGCTCCTTGATCGATGTGATCGGATTGTCGGCCCTGACGTAGAAACCGAGCTCATCCTTGCGGTAAGTCGAGAAATCGAACTTTTCCTTGCGCTCTTCCGTCACCGTGACGTTCGAGATCACCGCGTCGAACTTGCCGGAGGTGAGCCCCAGCGGCCAATCGGCCCAGGCGACGGAAACGAGATTGAGCTTCAGGCCCAGGCTGTCGGCAATGGCCTGCGCCAGATCGACGTCGTAACCGATGACCGTCTTGGAATCGGAGGCATAGTCATGCAGCGGCAGATTGCCGCTTGAGCTGATGCCGACGGTGAAGACGCCGTTTTCGACGAACTTGAAGTCTTTGATTTCAGCGATGCGTTTCTCGTTCTTTTCCACCCGCAGCCGGTTCGGCTGTTCGGGGCTGAGATCGAACTTCTGCTGCGCCTGAGCGGAACCGAAACCGATCGCGCCGATGGTGACGGCTCCTGCTATGAGAAGCCTTACCCTATCTGTAAATGCCATACCCCTTCTCCATTTCATCTTAAGGTTGTGTTTATTGTCATTCGACCGGAGCAGCCCGTCGCGGCCCGGCATTTCACCAGCGCTGTCCGCGCTAGAGAACCTTGGCGAGGAATTCGCGCGCTCGAGGATGCTCCGCTTGCGTGAAGATCCGGGCCGGCGGACCGGCCTCCAGAATGCGGCCGCTTTCCATGAAGACGACGGTGTCGGCGACTTCGCGGGCAAAGCCGATTTCGTGGGTGACGATGACGAGCGTCGTTCCGGTGCGGGCGAGCTCCTTGATGACGTCGAGCACCTCACCGACGAGTTCCGGATCGAGTGCGGAAGTCGGCTCGTCGAAGAGCAGCACCTTGGGGCGGAGCGCCAGCGCGCGGGCGATTGCGACGCGCTGCTGCTGGCCGCCGGAAAGCTGGCGCGGATAGGCATTGATCTTGTCGCTGAGACCGACGCGTGCCAGCAGTTCCTGCGCCAGTTGCACGGCTTCCTCACGGCCGAGACCGCGAACCTCGATCGGCGCCTCGATGAGGTTTTCGAGCACGGTCAGATGCGGGAAGAGATTGAAGCTCTGGAAGACCATGCCGATATCGGCGCGGCGTTTGAGGATATCCTTCTCCTTAAGCTCGTAGAGCGTATCGCCCTTCCTGCTATAGCCGACGAAATCGCCATCAATGGAGATGAAGCCGTCGTCGACACGCTCCAGATGATTGATCGACCGCAGCAGCGTCGACTTACCCGAGCCGGAGGGGCCGAGAATGGCGGTCACGCTGCCGGCCGGCAGGTTGAGCTCGACATCGTCGAGCACCTTCAGCGAGCCGAAGCTTTTCGAGATGCCGTGGATGCGCACCGCACCGCCTGCCCGGAGAGCTCCCGCATCATGGAAACCAAGATTGCGCACTTTATCGGCCGCGCTATCGAGAACCGGCAGTGGCCGGCGGAAGCGTTGGAAAAATGCCTGGAAAGGCAGCGGTGCCGGATTGCGCACGGCGCCCCTGGAGAAATAGCGCTCGATATAGTGCTGGGCGACCGACAGCACGGTCATGATGATCAGATACCAGACGGTCGCGACCATCAGCAGCGGAATGACCTCGAGATTGCGGCGGTAGATCACCTGGACGGTGTAGAACAGTTCCGGCAGCGCCAGCACATAGACGACGGACGTGCTTTTCGCCAATCCGATGAGCTCGTTGAAACCGGTCGGCAGGATGGAGCGCATGGCCTGCGGCAGCACGATGCGAAACGCCTGGCGGCGGCGCGGCAGACCGAGTGCGGCAGCGGCCTCCAGCTGCCCATGATCCACCGACAGAATGCCGCCGCGGACGATCTCGGCGAAGAAGGCCGATTGGTTGAGCGTGAGGCCGAGATAGGCAGCGGCGAAGGGCGTCAGCAACTGCACAGTGGGATAATCGAACAAGACCGTGTCGGTGAACGGGACGCCGATCCTGATCGTTTCATAGAGATAGCCGAGATTGTTCAATATCAGGAGCAGCACGATCATCGGGATCGAGCGCAGCAGCCAGATATAGCCCCAGGAAAGGCCCGATAGCAGCGGCGACTTGGAGACGCGGGCGAGCGCCAGGGCTGTTCCGAAGATGGAACCCGATATGGCGGCAAGCGCGGTCAGCAGCAGTGTCCGGCCGAGGCCGACGAGCACCGGCTCGGCGAAGAACCATTCGGCAAAGACGTTCCAACCCCAGCGCGGATTGGTGAAGGTGGAATAGAGCACGGCGACGATGACGACGGCCGCGAATATCGTGCCCGCCAATCGCTCGGGATGACGCGCCGGCACGATGCGGTAACGGGAATAGTCCTGCTTCGGTTCTGCCGTCCTGCTGCCGGGCTCGATGCCCGCGAAATCCGTCGTCAGTGCCATTCTTGCTTCCCTTTTATGATTATCGTCGTGTCGCTTTCAGAGATTTGCGCCGGCCACGCGCAGGCGCGGTTCGGCCGCCTCGGTTCCGAAGACCGGCGGAACGAGATGGGTGATGTCCTTCTCGAAGGGCAGGCTCTTGTAGATCTCGGGATCGGCTGACGTGTCGAAGAGAGCGCTGTAGCCGTAGTTCAGATAGAGGCCGACGGCCTCGGGCTGGCGGAAACCGGTCGTCAGATAGATCCTCGTATAACCTTGACGGGCCGCCTGAGCTTCCAGCTCCACCAGCAGCTTGCGGGCAAGGCCCTGGCGGCGCAGATCCACGCGTGTCCAGATGCGTTTGAACTCGGCCGTGCGATCGTCGTAATGCTTGAAGGCGCCGCCGCCGATGGTTTCGCCATTGCGGATCAGCAGGAGGAAATTGCCGTGAGGCGGCGCGAAAGCTTCGGGCGGATAGCGGTTCAATTCGGCCGCGGCGCCTTCGGCATTGAAATAGGTGCCGTAGCGGCTGTCATATTCGTGGATCAGCTGATCGATCAACGGCTTGGCGCGGGGATCGAGAGGGGTCGTATAGAGAAACGTGTCGCTCATATCGTTCGTCACCCATTGTCTTCAGTGAGGAATGTTTCCGCGAGCCGGACCCAGTAGCGGGCGGCCGGCGCGATGATCACATCGTTGAAATCGTAATGGGCGCTGTGGAGAGGCGCGCTGTCGCCGTTGCCCACGAAGAGGTAGCTGCCGGGATTGGCCTGCAGCATGAAGGCGAAATCCTCGCTTGCGGTTCTCGGACGGAAATCCTTCTCGATCGCGGCGAGACCAAGCGCGTCATAGGCGACGTCACGGGCAAACGCCGTTTCCTTGGCGTGGTTGACCAGCGCCGGAAAACCGAGCCGGTAGTTCACGTCCGTCTCGGCGCCGAAGCTTTCGGCCTGGGCGCGGGCGAGTGCTGGAATGCGCTCCTGCAGAAGCCGGCGAACTTCTTCGCTGAAGGCCCGCATGGTCAGTTTCATCTCCACGCTCTCGGGTATGACATTCGAGGCGGAGCCGGCATGGATCGAGCCGACGGTGGCGACCGCCATATCCTGCGGATCGACATTGCGAGAGACGACGCTCTGCAGGGCGGTGATGAAGGAAGCCGAAGCCAGCACCGGATCGACGGCGCGGTGCGGCTCGGCGCCGTGGCCGCCTTTTCCGATGATCCTGATGACCGCCTGGTCGACGGAAGCCATGGCCGGACCGGTGACGAAGCCGAACTGGCCCGCCGGCACCCCCGGCCAGTTGTGCAGTCCGAAGACCGCATCGACTGGGAAACGTTCGAACAGTCCTTCCGAGATCATCTTGCGCGCGCCGGCGCCGATTTCCTCGGCGGGCTGGAAGATCAGCCTGAGCGTGCCGCTGAAATTGCCGCTTTCGGCGAGATAGCGGGCGGCGGCAAGCAGGATCGCGGTATGCCCGTCATGGCCGCAGGCATGCATGACGCCGGGATTGCTGCTGGCATAGGCAAGGTCGGTCGCCTCCTCGATCGGCAGCGCGTCCATGTCCGCCCGGATGCCGATCCTCTTCCCGCCCTCGCCGCGTCTGAGGGTGGCGACGATGCCGGTGCCGGCAATGCCCGTCGCCACCTCATAGCCCCAGGAGGAAAGGCGGGACGCCACCAGCTTGCTCGTCCTGAGCTCCTGGAAGGCCAGCTCGGGATATTGGTGCAGGTCGTGGCGAAGCGCGATGATCTCATCGAGATAGGCGGCGATACCCTTCTCGACCGGATCGTTGCTGCGCGTGTTCAGAGCGATGGTGTCCATAGCGGTTCGCTCGGCGCCTCAGGCGCCGACAGCCCTTCCCTGCTCAACCTGATCGGCGCCGGCCGCATACCGGCTTTCCCGGAAGGGGAGGCCCAGATGATCGCGCAGCGTCTCGCCCCTCAGGACCGGATCGAAATAACCGCGCGCGGTCAGGATCGGCAGGACGTGCTCGGCGAAGTCGTCGAAGCCTTCGGCGATGACCGGGAAGCCGAGAATGAAGCCGTCGGCGGCGCCATGATCAACCCAGCGGATGATCTCGTCGGCGATATGCTCCGCCGTGCCGATGAAGGCAGTGCGCGGCGTCGCGGAATCGAGTGCGACCTGGCGGAGCGTCAGCCCCTTCTCGCGCGCCGTCCTCTTGATGCGGTCGGTGGTGGCGCGGAAATTATTCCTGCCGATATCGCCTATGTCGGGGAAAGCCTCATCGAGCGGGTAGACGCTGAAATCGTGATGATCGAAGAAGCGGCCGAGATAGAGGAGCGCCTCCTCGATCGTGACGAGATTGCGGATCGCCTGATACTTGGCTTCCGCCTCCTCCGACGTCTTTCCGACGATCGGGCCGATGCCGGGATAGATGCCGACCTCAGCCGCGGCGCGTCCCTGAGCGATGACACTGTCCTTGAGCTGCCGATAGAAGCCTTGAGCCTCTTCGAACGGTCCGCCATTGGTGAAAACGGCATCGGCATGCTTGCCGGCAAGCCTGATGCCGGAGTCCGAAGCGCCCGCCTGGAAGATCACCGGCTGACCTTGCTTCGAGCGACCGATATTGAGCGGTCCTTCGATGCGGAAGAACCGGCCCTTATGGTTCAGGCGATGCATCTTCGCCTTGTCGACAAAGACGCCGGTCTCGCGATTGCGCACGAAAGCGTCGTCGTCCCAGGAATCCCAGAGACCTTTGATCGCATCGATATAATCCTCGGCGATCTCATAGCGCAGCTCGTGCTCAGGATGTTCACGGCTGTAATTTCGCCCCGAACCCTCGAGCGGCGAGGTCACCGCATTCCACCCTGCCCTGCCGCCGCTGATGAGATCGATCGTGGCAAACTGGCGGGCAATGGTGAAAGGATCGCTGTAGGAAGTCGAGACCGTGCCGACGAGGCCGATCTTCGAGGTGGAAGCCGCCAGCGCCGAGAGAATGGCGATCGGCTCGAACCGGTTGAGGAAATGCGGGATCGACTGCTCGTTGATATAGAGCCCGTCCGCGACAAAGGCGAAAGCGATGCCTGTTGCCTCCGCCTTGCGCGCCGTCGTCACAAAGAAATCGAAATTGACGCTGGCATCGGCCGGTACGCTCGGATGTTTCCAGGCATTCATATGGCCGCCGGGACCTTGCAGCATGATGCCGAATGTGACGTGTTTCTGAGCCATGGGATCGATCCTCCTTGGAAAGGTCAGGCGACGAGGGAAAGGCGCTCGGCGGCGAGCAGCTCGATGGAGGCAAGGCGGTCGGCGGTTGAAAGCGCCGGCGTGTCCAGCACGAATTCCTTGACGCCGTGGCGGCGGTGGAGCTCGTCCAGTTCCTTGCGGATCTGCTTTGCCGTGCCGTGCAGCACGCTCGGCACCCTCTCCTCGATGCGGTAATCGGTGACGCCGGCCTGCCGGGCGAATTCGGCTGCTTGCTCTTCGCTGCCGACATTGACGGTCTGACCGTTCGGCAGGAACACTTTGACGATCCGAAGCTTACCGACACGCTCGCGGGCATATTCCTCGCTTTCGGCAGCGAAGGCCGCGAGCGCCAGGATGGGGCGCTTGCCGCCCGAGGCCCGTTCATAGGCTTCGAAGGTCTTGCGCAGATTGTCGGGATCGCCATTTAGATGGCCGGCGAAGACGAGCTCCCACCCCTTCTCGGCCGCGAGTTCGGCGCTCTCGACGCTGGCGCCGAGCAAGAAACGCTCCGGAGCCGTCGGCGGGAAAGGGGTCGCCTGGGCACCGTCGTAACTGGGATCCGCCGCGAGATAGGTGTTGAGATCGGAAAGCTGGCTCGCAAAATCCGGCTTCCTCACCGGATCGACGGCAAGCTGCAAGGCGCGCGTCGACAGCGGAAAGCCGCCCGGCGCCTTGCCGACGCCGAGGTCGACGCGGCCAGGCGCAAGCGATGCCAGGAGATTGAAGGTCTCGGCAACCTTGTAGGCGCTGTAGTGCTGCAGCATCACGCCGCCGGAGCCGACCCGGATCCTCGAAGTCTTGGCGAGAAGATAGGCGATCAGCGCCTCCGGCGCGGAACTCGCCAGGTTGGACATGTTGTGATGTTCGGCGACCCAGAAACGGTGATAACCGAGCTCCTCAGCCCGGGCGGCAATCTTTACCGTCGCCCGCAACGCGTCGGCGGCGGAGAGGCCCTGTTCGATCGGGCTTTTGTCGAGAAGGCTGAGGAGGTAGGTCATGGCGCCACGATCCGCTCAGTAGTTGTAATATTTAATCTATAAAATCAGTAGACAAATATCATGATAAGAAATGACATTCTCTTTCGCGGACACTGAGAGGAAAAAAGCAGCCGCAGCTGCGACGGAAATTCAGACGCCGGGAATGCGGGCGCGCATGCGCATGGATCTTTCAATCGACCATTTAATGATCTATATTCTGGTCAACATGGAGTAGCCGCATGAAGCTGTCAGAACAGGTCAAGCCGATCAGCTATCTCAAGGCACACGCGCCCGAGATCATCCGGACGCTGAAGGACAATCCGCAGCCCGTCGTCATTACCCTTCACGGCGAGGCCAAGGCGATCCTTCAGGATGTCGGCCAATATGAAGAAACGCAGGAAACGCTGGCGCTGCTGAAGGTGCTGGCGCTCACCAATCGACAGGTCGAGGAAGGCAAGCTGCGTCCTGCATCGGAATCCTTCGCGCGCATCCGCAAACGTCTGGCCGACGACCAGTCCTGATGCGTTATCGTGTTCTTCTTGCCGAGGACGCGGAACGCGACGTCGAGGATCTCTATCGTTTCATTGCCGCCCGCGACGGCGCCGAGATGGCACAGCGCATCCTGACGGAAATCGAAAGCGCCTGCGCCGATCTCGAAGAATTCCCGGCACGCGGAAATATTCCGAAGGAACTGGCCAGCATCGGTATCTCCGAATATCGCGAACTGCACCATAAGCCCTGGCGCATGATCTACCGCATCATCGGCACCGACGTCGTCGTCTACTGCGTGGCAGACGGCCGTCGCGATATGCAGGCCTTCCTGGAACGAAGGCTGATCCGCTAAAGCGCGTCGCGATCTTTCAGATTCGCTTCGCTTTAGCTCTTTGTTTTTACGCATGTCGTTGCCGCAAAACCGCTGCACACTTTTGCGCGACCTGCTGTAACATTCGGCATCCCCCTCTCCTTGGGCATCGTCGCCGGCGATCATCCGAGCATGGATGACCCGGACGAGCGCCGAAAACTTATCCCGCCTTTCGGCCGGCCGGCGCATTTGCCCGCAAGAGCGCCATCAACATCGGGCCGATCGCGAATTCTCCCTTTTCGCTACGCCGCGTCAGGTCGCGAAGATAGCCGCCGGCGGAATTGATGTGGCCTCCGCGCTCCAGGATGCACGCCATCACGGTCGCGGCATTTTCCGCGCCCATCACACTTGCCGCCTCCTCATAGGCGGACGGGCTGACGCCCAGCATCGATCGAACTGTGACGGCTGCCGTCATCAGGTCGCGCCAGTTTCGGATCACGCCATCCGGCCCGTAGGCAAGGATCTCGGGGCAGGCCTGCAAAACCAGGCCGAGCGGGAAGGATTTCAATCCGCCGGCATCATCACGGCCGCCTGGTCGTCCAACCTGCCGTCCCGGCCGATTGTCCGAACGGATCGCCTCGCTCCTCCCCTCTTCCGGCGTCACGGCACCTCGCCCATTGTCTTGCTCCGCCCTCGCGCCCTGCTTCGTGTCGAAGCCTGGTTCAAGTTCAGAGATGGAGTCGGGGTTTGAATTCTGTATGTGACGCTCGATATGAGAGGCATTGCCGCGCTGTTTTATCGCTTTAGCTCGACTTTCCAGCCGGTTAAGGATATCCACCCGAAGCGCCGTCAATTCGTCCAGCAATTGTTCCAGCTGTGCCGTCGTCGGTGACCGTGGCAGGCCTTCGATCAGTTCCCGGAACTCCAGGTGAAGGCTCTGCCAATCCCCCTCAACGTCCTCTTCGATGGCCGCTTCGATCAGCTTGGCGATATCACGACGACAAAGCGTGATGCGTTCGCGCAGGCGCTGGACATGCAGCCGCTCGGCCATCACCTCAGCGGCCAGTTGTTCGATCTCTTCGGCGCGCGCAAGCAGCGGCGCCAGCGAAAAGCCGAAGGCGTCGTTGACCTCCCCTGCCCTGTCCCTGCGGACATAACGCTTGCCGTTGGGACTATCCTTGCGCAGCAGAAGCCCCGCCTCGACGAGTGCTGTAAGATGGCGCCGCACGGTCTGCTCGGCCATGCCATGCGTTCTCAGCGAAAGCTGGACATTCGACGGGAATACGATCAACCCGTTTTCCTCGGCCAGCTCGTTCTTGGGATAGAAGCTCAAGAGCGCATTGAGCACCGCTAGCGCCCGGTCGCTGATGCCAAGCAGCGGCTTTGCTTCGCACAGCGCACGAAACAGCTTCCATTTGTCGACCGATTGATCAGGCTTGATCTCACCCGCCATCACCTGGCTTGCGAGCATGCCAAGCGTCATCGGCCGCCGCCCGAAGGGCGTCGTTATACTTCCGGTTTCCATCTCTTCCACCTCGACGAGGCAAAAGAAATCCGCTCGCCAAAACGGCGCCAAAAACTCTTGACAGCGATTCTCGGAAGTGCGATTCTCGGAGGTGTTCAAGACTGCGAGGAAAGCTTCCGTGACGGTGACGTTCGGGGGCTTTTTTCTTTTGCGCGTTATCTCCTGTCCGAATTGTCAGCTGACAATCGGTCTAACTGCCTCATTTTCCCTCATTTTCCTCTTCGAACTCAGCGGCGAGGCCTATCAACCGCCGGGCCAGGAATTCCGAAAACGCCGCCGATTTGACGGCGATGCGAAAGGTTTTTCCAGCACGGGTCACCGAAGCGAGCGTTCCCCCGCTTCGGGTCCGAAGCGTCTGCTCCGCCCGCTGCGGTGCGCTCTTTTCTTCCAGCGCCTTCCAGATGATATCGAAGCGGCTATTGCTCTCCAGCGTGTGGAAAGCTGCAGCGCCGATTGCGGCCTGCGCCTTTTTCCGCCCGCCTGCCTCCCTGAATTTCTCGGCAAAGGCCAACCAGCGCGGACGCCCGACCTTGGGCGCCGGTCCGATGGCCAGAATGATCTCGGGATCGATCGTCTGCGCCACCTGCAGTAGCCTTGACGTTTCCGGCTTGTCCGTCGCCAGCGCCTGGGCAATCATGTCGCGGCTGAAGCCGTGTTCATCCATGCGTCGCGCAAACAGCGCCCTTTCGATGAAACTCAAGTCGACGCGCGGGCCGTTTTCCTGACCCTGTGCGAGGATCAATTCTTCATCCGTCAGCTTGCGCACCACGGCCTTGACCGTAACCCCGATCTCCGCAGCTGCACGCAGCCGTCTGTGACCGTAGGCGGCCTGGTAATGCCCGGCCTTGACGGGATCCGGCCGCACCAGGATCGGCACCTGCTGCCCGCTTTCCTGGATCGACTGCTTCAACCGCTCGAATTCGAGATCCTTGTCGACCGGGATGCGGTCGCGGATAAAGGACATTTCGACGGCAGCCGGATCGATCTCCAGCACCTTGTCGCCGGAGGCCAGTGATTCACGCAGCGCCTTGGCGGCCGCCGCTTCCTCACCCAATCGTCCAAGCGACAGGTTCATCGCCTTGACCGCGCCGGAGGGCCGGTGCGGCGGCGGCGCGCCCGGCGCCTCCGGCCGTGCCGGCTCCACGGCGCCGACCATGCTCTTCAGGATATCGCGTCCTTTTGGGCTCATGTCCTGCTCCATGCACTGCGAATGAGTTGCTCGACCTCGGCATTGACGTTGTCGACGGACTCGACGCCGCGGTCATAGGTCTGGCGATGCATCGTCTCGCGTCCGGCCTCGTAGATCGTCTGCTTCGACAGGCCGGCATCCGAAACCGCCGTCGACTTGACCATCATCGAGGTCAGTACACGCTCGCCGAACAGGCTGCGCAGGAAGGCGACGATCTGGGCCTGCGGACCATCATTGGCCTCATAGCGGGTGACCAGATAGCGCATCCAGTCATATTCGAGGTTGCCGCCCGCCTGCTTGACCACGGCCAGAAGGTCGGAGGTCATCGTCAGGAACTGGTTCATCGAGGCCACGTCGAGCATCTGCGGATGAACCGTAATCAGCACGGCCGTCGCTGCACAGAGAGCCGACAGCGTCAGGAAGCCGAGGGTAGGCGGGCAATCGATGATGACGACGTCGTAGCTCTGCTCCAGCGAATGCAGCGCATTGCCCACCCGCATGAAGAACATGTCCTTGTCGTCGCGATTGGTATCGGCCAGCGCTTTTGGCGTGTCGTGTTCGAATTCGTGCAGTTCGAGATTGCCGGGGATGAGATCGAGACCTGGGAAATAGGTCTGGCGGACGATGTCGGCGACGTCGCGGCGTGTCTCGTCATATTTGATGGCGCCGTAGAGCGTCTCGTTCTCGCCGACATCGAATTCCGGCTGATATCCGAGCATCGCCGACATCGATGCCTGTGGGTCGAGGTCGACGGCAAGGACGCGGTAGCCGCGCAGCGCCAGGAACTGCGCCAGATGGATGGACGTCGTCGTCTTGCCCGAGCCACCTTTGAAATTGGTAACCGCGATCACCTGGAGATGGTCGCCCGGCCGGCGCATCGGCAGATAAGACGGTTTGGTGCGGCCGAGATGCTGGCGCATCGCATGAATTTCTTCGAGCGAGAACACCCGGCGGCCGGAGGCCGTCTTCTCGGGATTGATCGTTTCCACCTGGGCGGCGAGGTGGCGAACATAACTGTCGGTGACGCCGAGCAACTTGGCGGTCTCGGTGCTGCTGAACCGCCGCAGCGATTTCCGGGCATCGGGGGAAAACAACCGCTCGAACAGCACCTGCAGCTGGCTGCTGAGCATCGTCGAGTCCTGGGCAATCGTCTCGTCGATCGAGACTTGACTGGCTCTCTTGGCTTTCTCAACAATCGCGGCCTTGGTCGGCATTCACGCAAATCCTGATAAATCGGGTAATTTTGCGCAAATGACCGTGAGTCTGGCGATTCCGTCAAGCGGTTTCTTGGTTAGCCAACCAATAACAAACCGGATTCAGCAGAAAAATTACGTGGAATTCCGGAATCTTAGCGCCGTTGTCAGCTGACAACGGCGCAGAGACTGCATCCCGCAAGCCCCCCGAGCCGTCAAATGTCGTCGACTCATAGCCGAATGGCTCAGTTGGGCCATTTCTTATTTATAGACAGACGAGCGGTACAGGCTTTCAGCTTCCAGCCCGCGGACGGGTTCGTTGCCGGAGGACTTGTCATTTGCATCTTGGCTCTCGGGATCGCGACGTGCCGGAGCAATGCCGAGCATTTGTTCGAGACGGCCGGCATTGAGCGGAGCGCTTATTCCCTTGAAATTCATCTTCCATCTTTCGTCTGTGTATGGACTTGCCTGAGGTCTGGAAGTTAAGCGCAATTTGACCCTGGCGAGAACTGCCTGGCACGTTTATCACCATCTTTTCCATACAAGGCAGAAAGGGGGAGGGGAGGGAAAGAAGACCCATTATGGCGCAAACCGCCGACGGGGATCGCAGGAACCGCGCTGGTGCATAAGCCCTCCCGCGCGTCTGAAAAAGCGGGGCAGTGCGGTAGTCGAATCAGATGCGGATGGCTATGCTCAACACAACGAGGCCGGCTGCCTGACCCCCGTCTTTCAACCGAACCGATCTTCATATTCGCTGAAAGCGAGCCGTCCTAGCGGAACTTATCGGCAATTTTGCTTCCGCCTGCTGAATTTCCCCTTATTTACCACCTGTTTACCATAAGGCTGCGCGCCATCGGATACAGGGATGGATCGCAAGGATCAATGCGCTGCCGCGTGCCAGTCGACGATCCACCGGAAAGATTTTGAACGTTATCCCACTTTCATTCCTTCGCGATTGGTAAAGTGGGCGTTGCCCAGACCGGTGCCGATGGTCAGCACCGCCCATCGTGACACGTCGTGCATGAAGGGGATCTGCGACAATCCCTGCACGACGGCGTCGTTGTGCATCATCACGAATGTGCTGTGATCGCCGATCTCGGGAACGGCCTTCATCAGCGCGGCGGGAAGATTGAAGCTGTCACTCTCCCAATTGCCGCCCGGCAGGTTCTGCCCGCCGCGTTCGATCGAGCCGTCGGCCTTGATGATGCCTGGGCAGCCGATCCCGATGATCGGAGCCGGCTTCAGATTGGCCCTTTCGGCCTTGTCAATCAACTCCTGCAGCATTGCCGCCAGCCTTTCTACCGTCGCACTGCGGCTCGGCTCGTCGTTGGCATGGCGCCAGATGACCGATTCCCAGACGCTCGCGTCGGCAAAGTGCGGCCCTTTTTCCTTTCCGAACTCGACAACGCCGGCACGGACGTTGGTGCCGCCAATATCGACGGCCAGCATCGCCTCATAGCCCTTGAACATCCAGGGCGGCATCAGATGCACCGAACCGATCAGTCCGGCCTCATCAGGATGGTGGGCGATCGGGACGACCTCAATATTGGTGCCTGCCGCCTTGAGGATAACCATGGTTCTGGCGATCGTCAGCTCCCCGAAGCGGCTTTGCCTGAAGCCGCCGCCGACGACGATGCGCTCGGTCTTGGACCAGCGCTCGTCCTTGAGAAATTTCCCGATCACTGTGGCAAAATCCTGCGCGAAGTCCTCCACCGCGCCCATGATCAGGGCGGCGGCCTCCATATCGTCTCCCTTCAGCAGAGCCTCGATCTTTTTCTTGGAGAGCTTCGCTGTCTCAATCTTGCCGATCGGGTCGTCTCCGAACTTGCGGACATGTTTTCTCCAATCGTCGAGTTTCTGCTGGAAGGTCTTCTTGTTGGCGTTGTCGCCAACGAAACCGTTCTTGTCCCGCAGTTCGTTGTTATAGTCGTCGATAGTCACCAGCGGCAGAACGGTCGCACCATGCGCCAATGGAGCATTGACCTCGTCACTATGCTTTGAACTGCTTTTGGCCATCAATGTACCTTTTACGACGCGAGTGCTGGAACGGGCGGCGAGATAAAACGCCGACTTGCCTGCGGATGTTCCCGACGGCCGAGGTATCTTGTCGTTGCCGGCCGGCGACCTAGCTTCAATGATTGCAGAGCTTGGAGAAGACCGTGCAGGATGACACCGCCACACAGGAAATGCTTTCATTGGTTTTGAACGAGCCGGAGCACTGGGCAATGTTTCTCGATATTGACGGAACGCTGCTCAATCTTGCGCCCACTCCGGATGCGATCGAGGTCCCGGAAGCCCTTCCCGGGCAACTTCATCGTCTGTCGAACAAGCTCGGCGGCGCCCTGGCGCTGGTGACCGGACGATCGCTTGCCTACGCAGACGAGCTGTTTAAACCTTTTGCATTTCCGACCGCGGGCCTGCACGGCGCCGAGATCAGGAGTGCCGCCGGGATGCATACGCTCGAGGCGACACCCGAGTTTCAGGCGCTGAAACATGCGCTGACCGCCGAAGCCGAGCACTATCCGGGCGTGCTGATCGAGGACAAGGGCGCGGCTGTTGCCGCCCATTACCGGCTCGCGCCCGAATATGAAAAAGTGCTCGAAGAGCGCATGCATCATTATGCCGAGGTCGCAGGGCCGAACTGGGCGCTGCAACTCGGCAAGATGGTGTTCGAACTGCGGCCGGCACGGTCGAGCAAGGGTGATGCGCTGGAGCGGTTTTTCCAATTCGACCCCTTCAAGAACCGCTGCCCGATCACCATCGGCGATGATCTGACCGATGAGTCGATGTTTGCGATCGCCAATGCCCGCGGTGGCGTATCCGTCCGTGTCGGGGCGATCGGCGCTCCGAGCTGCGCCACAAGCCGGCTGTCTTCGGCTGCTCTGGTCAGGAACGTTATTGCCGCCCTGGCCGCCTGACATAGGTTTTGGGCGATCTCCGGTGCGAGTTATCGCCGTCATTTGCGCCGCCTGCGCGGCGTCAATTATCAAAAAAGTATCGGTTTTGACCACGAATCGTGGTGGCAGGGGCGCAACGAGACCACTACACTCCGCTCAATAATAAAGCCAAAAAGGGAATTTGGCGGGTGGGCTTGGAACCCGTCCTCGGAGGAGGAAACGATGGAACCTGACTTGGAAGTCGTTCAGATCAGGCCGGGCGAATCTTTCGCAACGAAGGCCCACGGCTATCCCTATCACACGGTTCGTTGGCATTTCCATCCGGAATACGAACTCCATCTCGTCGTGGCGACAACCGGGCGCTATTTCGTCGGCGATTTCATCGGGGAGTTCGAGCCGGGCAATCTCGTTCTCGCCGGCCCCAATCTTCCCCATAACTGGATCAGCGACGTGCCGAAGGGATCGAGCATTCCGCTGCGATGCCAGCTCATCCAGTTCAGCGAGAATTTCATCAGCGACACGATGAAGGTGTTGGCCGAGCTCGGTCCCTTCGAGCCGGTGCTGGAAGCCTCCCGTCGCGGCGTGCTCTTCGGCGCCGAGACCAGCCGGCAGGTCGCACCGCTGATGAATGAGGTGCAGCAGGCGCAGGGCGTGCGCCGCATCGAGCTTTTTATGATGATGATCGGCCTGCTCAGCCGGGCGCAGGATGCCCAGCTTCTGGCCAGCCCGAGCTATCTGCCCGATCCATCGGGCTATATGTCGGCCGGCATCAACAAGGCACTCGCCTATATCAGGGAGAACCTGACGAAATCATTCGACGAGGCCGATCTTGCCGGAATTGCAGGACAGTCCACGGGCGCTTTTTCGCGCGCCTTCCGCCGGCATACCGGCATGTCGCTTGTGCAATATGTCAAACGCCTGCGCATCAATCTCGCCTGCCAGATCCTGATGAGCGACGACCATGCGTCGATCACCGATATCTGCTTCGAGGTCGGCTTCAACAATCTGTCCAACTTCAACCGCCAGTTTCTCGCGGAAAAGGGCATGACGCCGTCCCGCTTCCGGCGGTTGCTGGGCGACAATATCAACGTGGTCAAGGCGGCTTAAGCAAGTCGAACCACCGCGGTTCCAGGAAATAGGAAGAACCATCCGCCGAAGGCGGCGATAGGGAGGACGAGAGGAGGGACAAAACTGGCACTGGTTGAACGCGGACACGCAATGAGCTGTTCGCGAGAGCAGACGCTTGTCCTCAGAAAACTGCAAATTGCCGGGACAGGCAAGGCGGCTGGTTCAGCAGAACACCGCGCGACGAAGTTACACAATTTTTCCAATGGGAGGAGATGGAAATGATGAAATTCTCGACGAAAGCGGCAGGCGCCGCAACACTTGCCCTATCCCTGTTCGGCGGTACTTCCGCCTTTGCGCAAAGTGCCGTGGCTGATGCGACGGTCGCCTTCCTCATGCCCGACCAGGGCTCGACCCGTTACGAAGAACACGACCATCCGGGATTCGTCGCGGAAATGAAGAAGCTTTGCGCCTCGTGCAAGGTCCTCTATCAGAATGCCGATGCCGATATCGCCAAACAGCAGCAGCAGTTCAATTCGGCCATCACCCAGGGCGCCAAGGTCATCGTGCTCGATCCGGTGGATTCGGCCGCTGCCGCATCTCTCGTCCAACTCGCTCAGAGCCAGGGCGTCAAGGTCATCGCCTATGACCGCCCGATCCCGAAGGGCAAGGCCGATTTTTACGTCTCCTTCGACAACAAGGCGATCGGCAAGGCGATCGCGGAATCGCTGGTCAAGCATCTGAAGGCGAAGAATGTGCCGACCGATGGTGGCGGCATTCTGCAGATCAACGGTTCGCCGACCGACGCGGCCGCCGGACTGATCAAGGACGGCATTCACGAGGGTCTTGCCAGCGGCGGCTACAAGACGCTTGCCGAATTCGACACGCCGAACTGGCAGCCGGCAAATGCGCAGCAATGGGCGGCCGGCCAGATCACCCGCTTCGGCAAACAGATCGTCGGCGTCGTCGCCGCCAATGACGGTACCGGCGGCGGCGCCATCGCCGCCTTCAAGGCAGCCGGTATCGATCCCGTACCGCCGGTGACCGGCAATGATGCGACGATCGCCGCGCTGCAGCTGATCATATCGGGGGATCAGTACAATACGATCTCCAAGCCGAGCGAAATCGTCGCCGCGGCCGCCGCCGACGTCGCCGTGAAGCTCCTGGCAGGAGAGACGATCAAGGCGGAAATGACGCTGTACGACACGCCGGCACAGCTTTTCGTGCCAGCTGTCGTCACCGCCGAAAATCTCAAGGCAGAGATCATCGACAAGAAGATCAACACCGCCGAGGAACTGTGCACCGGCCGCTATGCCGATGGCTGCAAGAAACTCGGCATCACCAAGTAATCGAGCCAAGGCAAGCGCGGCCGGATCGCCGATCGCGCTTCCAGTTTTCGCTTCGGAAAGGCCAGGCGATGTCCGACACCTCTCATATGCTTGACGGCTCCCGCCAGCCCGTTCTCAGCCTGCGCGGTATCTCGAAGAACTTCGGGGCCGTGTCGGCGCTTACCGATATCGAACTCGACGTGCATGCCGGCGAGGTCGTGGCGCTCGTCGGCGACAACGGCGCCGGTAAATCGACGCTGATCAAGATCCTGGCCGGTGTGCACCAGCCGAGCTCGGGCACGATCCTGTTCGAGGGCAAACAAGCAGACCTGTCGAGCCCGAGTGCTGCGCTCGATCTCGGCATTGCGACCGTATTTCAGGATCTGGCGCTTTGCGAAAATCTCGATGTAGTCGCCAATATTTTCCTCGGCAAGGAGCTCAACCCTTTCCAGCTCGACGAGGTCGCTATGGAGATCCGCGCCTGGAAGCTGCTGAACGAGCTTTCGGCCCGAATCCCAAGCGTGCGTGAGCCCGTGGCCTCGCTTTCCGGCGGCCAGCGCCAGACCGTGGCAATTGCCCGGTCGCTGCTGCTTGAGCCGAAACTGATCATGCTCGACGAACCGACGGCCGCGCTGGGTGTTGCGCAGACCGCCGAAGTGCTGGACCTGATCGAGCGTGTGCGCGAACGCGGTCTCGGCGTTATCATGATCAGCCACAATATGGAGGATGTGCGTGCCGTCGCCGACCGCATCGTCGTTCTGCGGCTCGGGCGCAACAACGGCACCTTCATGCCCGATGCCTCCAACGAGGCGCTCGTCAGCGCGATCACCGGCGCGTCCAACAATTCCGTCTCCCGCCGCGCCATGCGCCGCCAGGCACAAGGCCAGCAAAACGAGGAGGGAAGGCCATGATGAAGACGATCCCGAACGAACCGACAGCACCTCAGCTCCTCGACCGGCGCGACGAAAGGGTGCGCCATGACGACAGCCTTGCCGGCTCGATCCGCGCCTTTTGGGATCGCATCCGCTCCGGCGACCTCGGCTCGTTGCCGGTTATTGTCGGTCTGGCGATCATCTGGACGGTGTTCCAGGCACTCAATCCGGTGTTTCTCTCCAGCGCCAACCTCGTCAACATGCTTTTCGACTGTTCGACGGTCGGCGTCATCTCGCTCGGCATCGTCTGCATCCTGATGGTGGGCGAGATCGATCTTTCCGTCGGCTCGGTCAGCGGTTTCGCCTCGGCATTGGTCGGTGTCTTCTGGGTCAACCAGGGCTGGCCAGTGGTGCTGGCGGTCCTCGCCGCGATGAGCGTCGGCGCCCTGATCGGCTCGCTCTACGCCTTCCTGTTCAACCGTTTCGGCATGCCGAGCTTCGTCTCCACCCTGTCGGGCCTGCTCGCGGTTCTCGGCTTGCAGCTTTATATCCTCGGAGCGACCGGTTCGATCAATCTCCCCTACGGTTCCTGGCTCGTCAATTTCGGCCAGATCATGGTCATGCCGGATCCGGTCTCTTATGCGCTCGTGGCACTTGCCGGCCTTGCCTTCTTTCTCGCAAGCTACCGCACGTCGGCGCGCCGGCGAGCCGCCGGCCTGTCGTCGAAATCGACCGGCGGACTGTGTCTGCGCGCCGTCGTCATCACGCTCGCCCTGGAAGCGGTCGCCTTCTATCTCAATCAATCGCGCGGCATTCCCTGGATGTTCGGCCTCTTCGTCGGGCTCGTCATCGCGATGAACTATGCGCTGACGCGCACCAAATGGGGCCGCTCCATGCATGCCGTCGGCGGCAACAGGGAGGCTGCCCGCCGCTCCGGCATCAACGTCTCGCGCATTTATGCCAGCGCCTTCGTTGCCTGTGCCCTGCTTGCGGCGACCGGCGGCGTGCTCTCGGCCGCGCGGCTCGCGACGGCAAGCCAGCAGGCCGGCACCGGCGACGTCAATCTCAATGCCATTGCCGCGGCGGTGATCGGCGGCACCAGCCTGTTCGGCGGGCGCGGCAGCGCCTATTCAGCCCTTCTCGGCATCATCGTCATCCAGTCGATCGCCAGCGGGCTGACGCTTCTCGATCTGTCATCGTCGCTTCGGTACATGATCACCGGCGCCGTCCTTGCCGTCGCCGTCATCGTCGACTCGCTGGCACGCCGATCCCGCATTTCGCACGGCCGGGCCTAAAACACTCAACAACAGAGGAAGAAAATGGGACAGGATCTGTCTGGAAAAGTCGCGGCCGTCACCGGAGCCGCATCGGGTATCGGCCTGGAATGCGCCAAGGCCATGCTTGCCGCCGGCGCCCGAGTGGTGCTGGTCGACCGCAACGAAGAAGCATTGAAGGAAATCTGCTCGGCGCTCGGTGCCCATGCCATTCCCCTGGTCGTCGACCTCACGGATCCGAAAAGCGTGGCGCGGATGATGCCTGAGATCCTGGCGAAGGCAGGCCAGCTGGATATTTTCCACGCCAACGCCGGTTCCTATATCGGCGGCGAGGTGCTGACCGGCGACCCCGACGCCTGGGACCGTATGCTCAATCTGAACGTCAACGCCGCGTTCCGTTCGGTGCATGCCGTCCTGCCGCACATGGTCGAGCGCAAGACCGGGGATATCATCCTGACGAGTTCGGTTGCCGGCATGGTCCCCGTCGTCTGGGAACCGATTTACACGGCTTCGAAACATGCCGTCCAGGCCTTCGTCCACACACTGAGGCGCCAGGTCGCCAAGCATGGCCTGCGCGTCGGTGCCATCGCCCCGGGCCCTGTCGTCACCGCACTTCTCAGCGACTGGCCGCAGGAGAAGCTGGACGAGGCGCTTGCCGCGGGCGGCCTGATGGAGGCGAAGGAAGTGGCCGATGCGGTACTTTTCATGCTGACGCGCCCGCGCAACATCACGATTCGCGATCTGGTCATCCTGCCGCAAAGCACGGATATCTGACGAGGGCTGCCGGCCTTTCGCAATCATAGAAGGAAACGGACATGATCTTCGATAGGTTTCGACTGGATGAACAGGTGGCGCTTGTGACCGGCGGCACGCGCGGCATCGGGCTGGCGATTGCCGAGGCGCTCGGCGAGGCGGGCGCCAAAGTCGTCATTGCCGGAAGGTCACGCAATGCGGCGGCCGAAGACCGGCTCGCCGAGGCCGGTGTCGATTGCGAGTTCATCGCCGCCGACCTGATAAAAAACGATGCCGCCGACGCCCTCGTCACCGAGACGCTCTCGCGGACAGGCCGGCTCGACATTCTCGTCAACAATGCCGGCATCGCCATTCATGGCGACAGCGGCGAATTCCCCGATCCCATCTGGCGCGAGATCATGACTGTCAATGTCGACGCGGTGTTCCGCGCCTGTCGCGCTGCACTTGCCCCAATGCGGCGCCAGGGCAGCGGCGTCATCCTCAATATCGGCTCGATCTCGGGCATCGTTTCCAACATTCCGCAGAACCAGGTCGCCTACAACACCTCTAAGGCGGCGGTTCATATGATGACGAAGAGCCTGGCAAGCGAGATCGCCGCCGAAAACATCCGCGTCAACGCCATCGCCCCCGGCTATATCGACACCGATCTGTCACGCGGCGGCATCGACAATCCCGACTGGTTTCCGATCTGGCGCAGCATGACCCCGATGGGACGCGTCGGACAGCCGGAAGAGGTGGCCGGCGCCGCCTTGTTCCTCTGCTCGGCGGCGGCAAGCTACATCACCGGCGAAGTGCTTGTCATCGACGGCGGCTATACGACGCGATAGAGGGCGACGGTGGCATCGGGGGAGGGGTCCTCTGCATCGATGCTGACTGTTGCCTTGCCATTCTTCCCCGTGACGAGCTTATGCCGAGAACCTGCCTGACAGCGCGTCTCAGGCGCGGGGCAGGCCTGCCGGCCGCAGATGTTTCCTCAGGGCGGCGATCCTGAAGATGGCGTTGGCGGCACCATAACCGCGATAGCCACGCCGCTCGACGATCTCGAAGAACAGCCCCTCGCCATAGGTCGGGCTGTAGAGCTGGAAATATTCGCCGGCCTCGTCGCGGTCATAGAGGATGTTGTTGGCCTTCAGGCGCTCGGCGAATTCGGCCTCCAGGCCGAAGCGAGCTTCGAGATCGTCATAATAGTTCGGCGAGATCGAAAGCGGCACGAAGCCGTTGGCGGCAAGGGCGGCAGCAGTCGCGAAGATGTCGTCGGTCCGGAAGGCAAGGTGCTGGATGCCGGAGCCGAAGGTCTCGGCGATGAAACGGCCGGCGAGCGTGTTGCGGTTCTCCGCCCCGTTCATGGTGATGCGCAGCGAGCCTTGCTCATTCTCGACCACCTGGCTGCGGACGATGCCGGAGGGATCGACGATATCGACCATCGGCGTCTTCTCGGCCTCAACAAGCGCGGTGTAGAACAGCAGCCAGGTCAAAAGCTCCTCGTATTTCATCGTCTGCGCCATATGGTCGATCGCTTGCAGCCCGGCCGACTGTGGCGGCGTCGCGTCCTCGATCGCGTCGAATTCGATCTCCCAGATGTGGCCGAGTTCGCTGTGGCGGTCGAGGAAATAGAGGATGCCGCCGCCGACGCCGCGCACCGCCGGCATCTCGATCTCACCGGCATCGAGGGCTTGTTCGAAGCGTTCGGCGCCGAGTGCGACGGCCCGCTGCAGCGCCGCCTTGGCATCATCAACCAGCAGCCCGGCGGCATAGGCAGAGGTGCCGTGCACGGCATAGGAGGCGCTGGCAAAGCCCTTGCGTTCGGTGTTGACGACGAGGTTGATGGCGCCCTGGCGAAACACCGTCACCCGCTTGCTCTTATGTCTGGCCGCCTTATGGAAGCCGAGGCTTGCAAACAGCGCCTCGAGTGCTGCCGCCTCGTCCTCGTCGGCGGTGAACTCGATGAAGGCGATGCCTTCGACCTTGGCGCGCGGCGGCATCACCGGCACCGGCAGCGCGCTCTCCGGCTGCTGGCGCTTGACCTGATCGCCGAGATAGATCAGCGAACGGCGGCCATCGACGGCAATGGCACTGGCCGATCCGCCGCGGAACTGATCGTTGAAGATCTCCAGCGACAGATAACCGTCATAACCGGTGGCGGCGACCGCCTTCATGAAATCGAGCACCGGCAGGTCGCCTTCGCCGGGCATGTTGCGGAAGTGACGGCTCCAGTAGAGAAGATCCATGTCGATCAGCGGCGCATCGGCAAGCTGGATGATGAAGATCTTCTCCTTCGGGATCGAGCGGATCGAATTGACGTCGATCTTGCGCGACAGCGTATGAAAGCTGTCGAGGATCAGGCCGATATTCGGATGATCGGCCCGCCGGACGATCTCCCAGGCATCGCGATGATCGTGGATGTGACGGCCCCAGGCGAGCGCCTCGTAACCGACGCGCAGGCCGCGCCTGGCGGCGCGCTCGCCGAGGTCATGAAAATCGGCCGCCGCCCGGTCGAGACCTCCAAGGGCAGCCGGCGAGACGTTCGAGCAGACCAGCACCAGGTCGGTGCCCATCTCCTGCATCAGGTCGAACTTGCGCTCGGCCCGGTCGAAGGTGCGGCTGCGCAGCGGCTCCGGCATGCCTTCGAAATCGCGGAACGGCTGGAACAGCGTGATCTCCATGCCGAGATCGCGCACCATGCGGCCGACCTCCCTCGGGCTCTCGTCGAAGATCAGCAAGTCATTCTCGAAAATCTCCACCCCGTCGAAGCCAGCCTTGGCGATCGCCTCCAGCTTGTCGCTGAGGTCGCCGCTCAGCGAAACGGTCGCTATCGATGTCTTCATCGCAGTGGTCCTTCCGAAGTGCGGTGTTTATGTTGTCATCGTCTTGAAATGCATCAGCATGCGGCTGGCATCGGGCTCCCTGGCGGTGATCAGACGAAAGGCGCCGACGGCCTGGAAGACCGCCATGCCGCCGCCATCGAGCGTTCGGCAACCGCGCGTTCTTGCTTGCCGCAGTAGTTCGGTTTCCAGGGGGAAATAGACGATCTCGGCGAGCCAATGCCGCGATTCCAGGAGTTCCGGTGGAAGCGGCACACCAGGGTATTTCGCCATGCCCGTCGGCGTCGCGTGGATCAACCCGGACGCGCCCTGCATCGCGACGGCAAGGTCGCGGCCGGCAGCAATCGCCGCGCCGGGAAAGAGCGCGGACATCGCTTCTGCCAGATCGACGGCGCGTTCATGCTCGCGATCGAAGACGGTCAGACGCTCAAGGCCGAGTGTCAGGATCGCATAGGCGGTCGCAACACCCGCTCCGCCGGCACCGAGTTGCACGGCAGCGGAAAGGTCGGCCTGCGGCAGCCCGCGCCGAAAACTTTCGGCAAAACCCCACCAGTCGGTATTGTGACCGAAACGCCGGCCGCCCTTCAGGACGACGGTATTGACGGCCCCGAGCGCGCGGGCCTCGGGCGACAAGTCGTCGAGCAGGGGAATGACGAGCTGCTTGCAGGGATGGGTAATGTTGAGGCCGGCAAGGCCGCGCGCCTCGGCATCCTCGATGAGCCCGGAAAGATCGGCCGGCGACGCGTTCAGCCTGGTGAGGTCGATCAGTTCATAGGCATAGTCCAGCCCCTGCGCCGCACCTTCCTGCATATGCATGGCAGGCGTCAGCGAGGCCTGGATGTCGGCGCCGATCAGCCCGGCCTTCAATGGTTTCAGCAGTGTCTCGGCCATAGACCATTTCCCATTTCTTGTCGTGCTGGGAGGGCCCGCAGGGTCGCTGCGGGCCCGCGATTTGCCTACTTGCCGCGAACCGTGTCGAGCTCCTTGAAGAGCTGCGTGACGGTCTCTGCGCCAATCTGGCCGGCGAACTTGTCGATCAGTGGCTTGACGGCGTCGCGCAGTTTCTGCGTCTCTTCGGGGTTGAGTTCGGCGACCTCCATGCCGGTTTTCTTGATCTCCTCGATCGCCTTGGCATCGAGCTCCCTCGAAACCTTGCGCTGATAGTCGCGGGCTTCCGTCGCGGCCGACTGGAAGACAGCCTTTTCCTCATCATTCAGGCCGTCCCAGAACTTCTTGCTGATGAGCACGATCTGCGGATTGTACTGGTGACGGGTCACCGTCATGTACTTCTGCACCTCGAAGAACTTCGCGTTGATGATGTTGGCGGCCGGGTTCTCCTGACCATCGACGGTGCCGGTCTCGAGCGCGGTATAGAGCTCGGTGTAGGGCAGGGGTACTGCATTGGCGCCGAGGCTGTTGAAGAGCTCAATCGGGATCGGCGACTGGATCGTGCGAATCTTCAGGCCCTTGATATCCTCGAGTTTGGTGACGGGATGACGGTTGTTGGTCAGGTTGCGAAAACCGAGCTCCCAATAAGCGAGGCCGACGAGACCGGTATCGGGCAGCAGCTTCATCAGGCCGGTGCCGAAGGCGCCGTCCATCACCTTGTCGGCCTCTTCGCCGCTGTTGAAGAGGAAGGGCAGATCGACGGCGCCGAACTGCTTGACGTTGCTAGAGAGAATGCCGGCATTGAGCACCGTCATCTCGATGACGCCGCCCTGCAGAGCCGATACCGTCTGGACGTCGCCGCCGAGCACGCCGCCCGGAAACAGCTTGACCTCGATCTTGCCGCCGCTCTTTTCCTTCACCAGCTCGGCGAATTTCTCCATGCCCATGACCTGGGGATGGCCCTTGTTGTTGGCGGCAGCGAATTTGAGGCTGTGCTCGCGGATTTCGGCCATAGCAGGGCCGCCTGCCAGCAAGGCGATCGGCAGGGCTAGTCCCAGCGCCAGTTTTGTCAATCTATTCAGCATGTTTTCCTCCCAGAATAGAGCCGGCGTCTCCTCCGGCCGCGTTGCAATTCACCGCCGTTATCGGCGAAGTCAGTGTCCGAACCAGGCGACCGGAGCGGTCACCAGCTCAGGAAAAAGGACGAGCAGAAACAGAACGACCAGCTCGGCGATCATGAAGGGGATCACGCCCTTCATCAGCTCTTCCATCGATAGCTTCGAAACCCCGCAGATGACGTTGAGCACCGTGCCGACCGGCGGCGTGATCAACCCGATCGAATTGTTGATGATGAACAGCACGCCGAAATAGACCGGGTCGATGCCGGCCTGCTTGATGATCGGCATCAGCACCGGCGTCATCACCAGGATCGTCGGCGTCATGTCCATGGCGGTGCCGACGACGACGATGAGCACCATGATGGCAAGCAGCAGCAGCGTCTGGTTGCCCATCAGCGGTTCGACGAGGCCGGCGAGTTCACCGGGCACGTCGGCAACGGTGATCAGCCAGGCGGAAACGGCGGCGCAGGCCACCAGGAACATCACCACCGAGGTGATTTTGGCCGCGGCGACGAAGACCTCGAACAGCCGCGACGGCGGCAGTTCGCGATAGACGACCATCGACACGAAGAGCGAATAGACCGCGGCGACGACGCCGGCTTCCGTCGGCGTGAACACGCCGAATTTCAGGCCGACGATGATGATGACGGGAAGCATCAGCGCCCAGATGCTGTCGACGAAAGCCTTCATCCGCACGGCGCCGCTTTGCTTCGGCGGCAGGGCGAACTGCTCCTTGCGCGCCACGATCAGCCAGGTGATGCAAAGGGCAGCACCGATCAATAGGCCCGGGAAAATGCCGGCCAGGAACAGCTTGGTGATCGAAACGCCGCCGATGACGCCATAGAGGATGAAGCCGATCGACGGCGGGATGATCGGACCGATGATCGAGGCCGAGGCGAGCAGGCCGCCGGCGCGGGCCGGATCGTGGCCGGATTTCAGCATCATCGGAAAGAGCAGGGCGCCAAGCGCCGCTGCATCGGCGACCGCGGAACCGGAAAGGCTGGAGAGTATGCAGGCCGCGAAAATTGCGACGAAGCCGAGACCGCCCCTGATATGGCCGACCATGGCCATGGCGAGATTGACGATGCGGCGCGAAAGGCCGCCGGTGTTCATCACCTCACCGGCCAGCAGGAAGAAGGGCACGGCCATCAGCGGGAAGCTGTCGGCCCCGTTCAGCACATTCTGCGCGACGATCTGCGCATCGAACATGCCGAGATACAACATCAGCGCCACGCCGGTGATGATGAGAGCAAAGGCGATCGGCACGCCGAGCGCCATCGGACCGAGAAGAGCGCCGAGGAAGATGGTGACGGTCATGACGGCGGCCTCAGTGCTTTGGCTTCAGAACGGAAAAGGCGGTCTGCGCGGGATCTTCGAGTGCGGCCTGTTCCTCGCTGTCACGTACGAGTGCGGCGGTCGTCACATCGATGCGATCGGTCGCGATCGCATAGGCGTCCCAGAGCAGGATGAAAAAGGCCGGCACGCCGAAGGCGAGCCCCGCGCCGTAGAAGACGCCCATCGAAATGCCGGTCGCCGGCGCCGAGACGTGAAGATTGATCAGCGTCTGGGACCAGCTGCCGCTGATCATCAGCCAAGTGGCGACCAGCATCATGCCGTAACCCAAGAGCACCGCGAGCTTGGCGACAGGTTTCGGCAGGCGGGTGATGAGGGAGTCGACCCCGAGATGGGCGTGCTCACGCATCGCCACGACGGCGCCGAGGAAAGTCAGCCAGATGAAGAAGATGCGCGACAGCTCCTCGGACGAGGTGATGCCCTGATTGAAGGCGTAACGAAGCACGACATTGCCGAAAACGAGCACGACCATCCCCGCCAGCAGCAGAGCGATCGTCATCTTCAGCGCGTAGAAATAAAAATCGATGATACGGGTCATTCGCTCCTCCCAAGCGTGGCCTTTGCTGCACAGGCCATCGACCGTCACCGGACAAGCTGTTGCATGTCCGACCAAGATATTGCGCCACGATCAACTCCCTTACCGCTGCCCTTTAAAAATGTACTAACTAGTTCGTATGTCAAGCGCCATCTATTGAAACCTGCCGCCAACGTGAATAAGACTGGTGAGCAGTGAGACCGGAGCATCTGCTTCGAATGCCTCTGAAGGCCGAAATTCCGACGGCGAAACAAAAGTTTAGAAGGGCTGGCGACCAGGCTTATGGCGGAACGGGGCGAGAACGGCCGGAAGAATGATCCGCAGCAGACGAGGGAAGACATCCTCCTTGTCGCGACTGAGGAATTCTCGACCCATGGGCTCGCCGGCGCCCGTGTCGACTCGATCGCGGAAAAGACGCGCACGTCGAAGCGGATGATCTATTATTATTTCGGCAGCAAGGAGGGGCTCTACCTTGCCGTCCTGGAGCAGTCCTATCGCAAGATTCGCTCGCTGGAAGCCGATCTGCATCTGTCCAATCTCGAACCGGAAGAGGCGTTGCGGACTCTGATCTCAACGACCTTCGATCATGATGAGGCCAATCCGGATTTCGTCCGCTTGGTCAGCATCGAGAACATTCATCACGCCGCGCATATGCTTCGTTCGGAGGCGATTCGCGATCTCAATGTTTCGGTCATCGAAACCATCGCCGGCATATTGGAGCGTGGCTTCGACCGCGGAGTCTTCCGGCGCAAGGCCGACCCGATCGACATTCACATGATGATCAGCGCCTTCTGCTTCTTCCGCGTTTCCAACCGGTATACGTTCGGCACGATCTTCAGGCGCAATCTCTCGGACGGCGATACCATCGAGCGCCATCGCGGCATGATTGCCGACGCTGTCGTCAGCTATCTGAAAAGCTGAGGGCAGGAAGTTCCACCTCAACAGCGCGGCGATGGCACGGGCAGCGTGATTTCGAACTCGGCGCCGGCGCCAACCGTCGGTCGTAGGCGGATCTTGCCGCCATGAGCACTCAGCATGGCGCGGATGATACCGAGACCCATGCCTGTGCCTCCCTGTTCGCGGCGGGTCGAGAAGAACGGTTGAAAGATGCGTTCGCGATTTGCCTCGGAAATACCGCTGCCGTCGTCCCGGACGAGAAAGACGACATTGCGGTCGTCGGCCGATATTGCGAATTCCAACAGCGTGGCGCCGTGCTGTAAGGCGTTTTCGGCCAGGTTGGCGAAGACAATGACGGCTGCTTCATTTGGGAGCGCGATCGATATTTCCGCATCTCCGGCCGCCGAAATATCAAGGGCGGGAAAGCGCGTGCGCAGTGAAGTCATGATGCTGGGAACACTGCTTCTGCCCTCGTTCACAGGCGTTTCCGCCTGCGCCAGTTCCCGCAGCCGCTGCAGTAATGCGTCGAGCCGGACAGCGTCGGCGACGATATTGTCGAGAAAATGCAAACGCTGCGCTGTCGTCATCGGCGTCTCGGCATCGTCATCGCGCAGAAGTTCCGCCGCTCCCCGGATGGCGGTCAGCGGCGATTTCAACTCGTGGGAGACATGGGCGGCAAAGGAGCGGACATAGTCCGTGCGGTCGACCAGTTTTCCGGCAAGATCGAGGAAGCTTTGCGACAGCAGCGCGATCTCCCGTGTACCATAGCTGTCGAGCGGACGGATTGCCGCCTTGCCACCGCGAGCGATCTCTTCCGTGCGGGCGATCAGGGCGTCGATCGGCCCGGTGATGGTGCGGGTCAGCACATAGGCAATGCCGAGCGTCAGGATTGCGACAATCGCAAGCGCTCCGATTTCCGCTGGCGCCATCCGGTCGGAACTCGCCTCGACGGCGCGAAACCAGACGACGATCAGGATCGGCAGCGCCATCACGGCGAGCAGCACGGCATAGACGATCAGCGCCAGCCTCGGCCGCCATTTCACCCTGACTTTCAGCGCCGGCATCAGGCCTTCCTCCCGATTTCACCGCTTAGCTTGAAGCCGATGCCGTGAACAGTCGCGATGATCCCGGTACCGCCGACCGCCGTGAATTTGGCTCTAATGTTGCGGATATGGCTGTCGATCGTCCGGTCGGCGACGTAGGTGCCTGCGCCGTAGGCCGATTGCATCAATTGTTCGCGGCTGAAGACCATACCGGGACGCGACAGCAACGCTTCCAGGATCGCGAATTCCAAGGCCGTCATCGCGAGGGCGCTGTCGCCGAACATGACGGTCCGGCCGTGGCGATCCAGGCTGATCTCGCCGGCGACAAGGGCGGCATGGCGTCTGCCGGGCGCCGCCCCGTTGCCGCTTCGCTTCAATATCGCCTTGACCCTCGCGATGAGTTCACGCGGGCTGAAAGGCTTGGTGACATAGTCGTCGCCACCGATTTCGAGCCCCAATATCCTGTCGATCTCCTCGTCGCGGGCGGACAGGAACAGGATCGGCAATCCCGATGTCTTGCGGATCTGGCGGCAGACCTCCAGACCATCCATATCGGGCATGCCAATATCGAGAATGATCAGATCGATATTGCCGCGGCGGAAGGCCGCCATCGCTTCGGAGCCGCTGCGAACAGCCGTCGGTGTCAGGCCTGCGCGCTCAACAGCAAAACAGATCACATCGCGAATGTGAGGTTCATCATCGACGACGAGAATGCGGGGCGCCATCACCGGTCCTGTGTTGGTTTGTCGTGCCTGTTGTCGTCGTTCTCGTCCTATCTTGCAATGGTCGCAGAAGACAAGAGATAGCTCTCCAGCCGTGCGGAACGGAAGGTCCAGTTCCGCCAGTCGCGCCGGCGGATCTCAAAATTCCTGGAGAGATGGTAACGAACCGTCATCGCTTCGCTCTTCTTGTCGATCAGGTGATCCGGCAGCATCCGGATATAGCGATCGAGCGCCGGAATGGCGGAAGGGCCGAGCGAAGAGAGATAGGCAAGATCGAGCGGCGGGCCTTCCTGGCTGACCTCCTGGCTATGGGCGACATTGAAGCGGGCGATGAAAGCCGGAAAATCGATGAAGGAACTGATGTAGAGAGCGATAAGGAGCGAGGCGAGGTTCGCGGCGATCAGCCACGCGTTGGAACGGTTGAACAGAATCCGGAGCAGGATCAAGACAAGGCCGATGGCGACGAGGCCCATCCAGAGACCGGCAGCGACACGCAGTTCCGTTAGCGAATAGACCTCGACGTAAAGCCCGAGCCGCAGCATCGACGACAGGCAGAGCAGAACATTCTGGCCGATCCAGGCATGGACGAGGCCGCGGATCAGTGCGCTATGATCGCCGGGGCCGCCGCGGCGCATGGCGACGAGCACGAAACCGGCGGCGAGAAGTGCGGTGGCAATCAGCGGATAGGCACCGCGATGCGCATATTCGGCGTGGCTCATATGCTCGGGCAGATCGGCGCCGCCCCAGAGATAGACGAGATCGAGAAGCGTCTGCACGGCAAAAATTGCGTTGAACAAGATGAGCGATCGCAACAGCGAAGCTTGGCCGAGCGGCGCATTCCTGGTGGGTACGATCATGAAAGATCTGCCGGCTTGCGATCTTGCAACGCGACGCTTCAGGCGCGGCCGCAGCATCGCCCAGACCACCATAGCGGTCATCGTCCAGAAGCCGATCCGCCAAAGATCGAGGAACTGCAGCAAAACGGCAAAATCGATGCTGCGCAGCGCGATCTCGATCAGCGGATTGGCCGCAGCAAAGAGAGATACAAAGATCGCAGCGAGAACGAGCGGCATGATCCAGAGGCCGACGCCTTGTCGGACCACGGCAAAAGAAAATCGTTTGGCCGGGGTGGCAAAATATTTTCGGATACTCTCGGCAAGCCGTAGGGGAATGACGAGGGCGAAGCGCAAAAACACCAGGGGCAGGCCCGTAAGGCGGCGAGGCATCAATCTGGCGCGGACGAGAGCAACCGACATCAGTGCGCAGAAGCAGAGGACGAGGCCCGTGAGCGAGGCCGCTTCCACAAGGGGCGCCGACGACAGGACCAAAAGACCGAACAGGAAAGCCGCCATGGAAAACTGCGGACCCCGCCTGGCCGAAAACAGAATGCCGGCGCAGACGGCGAGCGCAAATAGGAAGAGGTTTATCCCGAGCTCCTGGCCAAAGATCAGAAAATCCGCAAGCGCCACCAGCGCAAGCAGCGTCACGGTCCGGCCGCTGCCGCGTTTGATCGTCATCGGCTCTGTCAAAATATCGGCTGTATCCATTGCTGCTCCTTTTGCAAAGGCCGCGTTCTGATCACGATCAGCTGGGTGTCCGATCTCGTCGCGGCAGGGGTGTGTTGAGACTCTTCCGTCAGCCACCATCCGTCATTGCGGAGGCGATCCGGCAAAGCGGGGAGTGCGGGGCGGGGCGGGCTGGCGTTCTTGCTCATGGCGGGAAGATGCCGCGCCGGATTGCAGATTTTGTGCAGAAAGCGAGGAGCAATTCAGGAAATTGCCGCAAAGCGCCGCGCGTCTGTTCAGACGCGCGGAGCACACTGCAACATTAGGCAGTCGCCCGCGAACGCACGGTCAGAGCCCAACCCCGGACGTATGTCGGAACCGTTCCTCTTCGGCAGAGAAGAGCGAGGGAAGAATAAAGGATATTATCTGAATCGCTGAGCACGTCTGGCATTGTGCAGCAGTTCGCAGGCGGTCGCGAACGGCCCGAAAAGTTTGAGCAGCTGCGCCTGTTCCTCGGTATCGATATGGTGACGAGCGCAGAACTCGGTGACGGACCAGACTTTCGTCAGGTCGTCCGTTTCGATTTGGCTGGGTTCGATGTGTTCGGTCAACGGCGTGTCCTCCGAACATCAAGACTACGCCCACGAGGATTTTATAAGAACTAGCTAAAAAGGATTACGAGCAACTATATTCAGAAAGCATGTGTCAAGAAAGCGGATGCGAAGACGCCCGCCGATTGTGCGGCGGGCGTCTTGTCTCACTGATCTATTGCTTCGGATCAAACACCGACGCCGTCGGGATGAGCGTCCGTGCCGAGGATGTTGAGCGTCACCTTGGCAGTGTCCGTATGGCCTTCGCCGTCGGAGATCTTGTAGTAACGAAGAACTTCCGTGTAGGTCACGCCTGCATCCAGATCGGCCGTCAGGTCGTAGGTGAACGTGCCATCCGACTTGACATGGAACGTGCCATAGGTGCCGGCAACGTCGGTTACGGCGTCCGCAGCGGCGTCTACCTTGGTGCTCAGGAACTGGCGCAGGAACATCTTGCCGTTGTCGCCGGCAATGTCGTTGTCCAGAACGTTGCCGCCGATGGCATGGCCTTCGGTGAAGCTGTAGGTGTCATCGACCGCGACCGGCTTGATCTGGGTCACGCCCTGGATGTTCAGGGTGAACAGGCCGAAGTCGGTGTGGCCGGCGCCGTCGGAGATCTTGTAGGAAACCTTTTCGACCAGCGTCTCACCATGGGTGAAACCGATCTTGGCAGCGTCGCTCAGAACATAGGTATAGCTGCCGTCGGCCTTGACGAAGAACGTGCCGTAATCGCCGTGGATTTCGGTGATCTGACCGGCCTGCTTGGCACCGACTGTCTGCTGGTCGAAGGCGCGCAGGAACAGGTGACCGTTGTCGGAGGAATCGTTGGAAAGAAGATTGCCGGAAATTACGTCGGTTTCTTGAAAAGTTGCACTATCGTCAGTTGCGTGAATCGGGGAAGCCATTAGTTTCTCCTAAAATTGTTTATCAGTGGGTCATTTTGACCTTCGCGAGCGGCTTCTTTAACAACTTATTAATCATGCAAGTCAATGGGGTATTTAGCGCAAGGTTAACATTCATCCATAACGTGTATGCGTGCTCATAAAGCGACCAATACGTTATCTGCACCAATCAAATTTGAAGCAATTTCGACCAATTTACACCCGGTAAACTTGAAAGAACCTGCCCCGTGACTATGTTGCCGACACTCTTCTGACGCTTGCTTCTATGGCGGCTGCACGGCATTGCAATCCGTGACCCTGGCACCTACCTTAAGGCCGCAGCCGATCTGACCGGACCCTCAAAGCGGTGCCGACAGGTGAATGAACGCAATAGGATCGGCGGCATGCGCCATCCGGGCGGCCCTTGGACAATCCCAGCAGCGAGCTGATTCCGCCGACCGCCGTCAGAGGATTTCTTTGAACCACGAAATATCGCGACTGCGGTTGCGGCCGCTGATCGGCCGGCGCAAGGGTCGGGATCCCGTCCGAGACTGCTGGAGCGTGAAAGGTATTTCCCTTTTTAGCCGCCATGAATGCAGGTCTGATTTACCTGATAACGCGGCTGACAGAGATCGACCCACCATCCAACAAGGAGAATGCGAATGCAGGTACTCGTCAGAGACAACAACGTCGATCAAGCCCTGAGGGCGCTGAAAAAGAAAATGCAGCGCGAAGGTCTGTTCCGCGAAATGAAGGAACGGCGCGCCTATGAGAAGCCGTCCGAACGCCGCGTCAGAGAAAAAGCCCAGGCGATCAGCCGGCAGCGCAAGGCCGCACGCAAGAAGATGCAGCGCGAAGGACTGCTGACCGGGCGCAAGCAGACGGCAACACGTTAATAGCTTTCCCGAAAGGATAGACAATGGACGAATTGAATAGTCTTGCCGTTTCAGAAGAACGCCTCGAGGATTGCCGTGACGTGGTCGAGCCGGATCTGCAGGACCTGATCCAGCGTGCGCTGACCTCCGGCTTTTCACGGGAGGAAATCCTCATAGCCGTCAGCGAACTGGTCGCGGAAGACTTCGCAATGGTCATGGAAACGCCAAGCGTGCATTGAGGAACGAATGGTGACGGCGCAACAGGATCTCTTTGGTGTGGCCGACGACCGCTTTCCGGAGGGGTTCCGATATTCCCCTGATATCGTTCTCCCGGATCTGCAGCGCTCCGTTCTCGAAGCGATACCCGCCCTGCCGTTCAAAGCCTTCGACTTCCATGGGTTCGAAGGCAAGCGCAGGACGGTTTCCTTCGGGTGGAAATACGACTTCGACAGTCAGAGCATCAGGAAAACAGAGCCGATACCGTCATTGCTGCTTCCCATTCGTGAGGTCGCCGCAGGTTTCGCTGGAATCGTCGCGGAGGCGCTCGAGCAGGCTCTCGTGACCGAATACACACCCGGCGCTCCAATTGGCTGGCACAGAGACAAATCCGTGTTCGGCCGGGTCGTTGGCATTTCGCTGCTTTCGTCCTGCACCTTCAGGCTGAGACGCCGGACCGGCGACAAATGGCAGCGGCAGTCGTTCGTGCTTGATCCCGGCTCAGCCTATCTTCTGGCCGGCGCGTCAAGAAAGCTCTGGGAACATTCGATCCCGCCCGTCGACCGTCTGCGTTATTCGGTCACCTTCCGAGAGTTAGCGCAGTAAGCCACGGGAACATCGACGCCAGCAGATGGTTACTCCGTCTTTTGTACAGATGGAGATAATAATGGTCGAGCATGACGATGTAACGCGCGTGTGGGAATTGATCGACAGGATCGGCTTCTGCATGCTGACAACCCGCAACGGCGACGGCCTGCGCGCCCGCCCGATGTCAGCCTATAGCGCACAGCTTGAAAACGCGGTCTATTTTCTAACCGATCTTGCCAGCCACAAGGACGATGAGATCGCCCGCTGGCCCAACGTCTGCCTGGCCTTCGCCGACACCAAGGGACAGAAATATGTCTCCGTATCGGGAACGGCCGAGGTACAGAACGATCGCGAGAAGATCAGGGATTTGTGGGCGACACCGGCAAAGGCATGGTGGGACAACCCTGACGACCCCTCCATCCGTATTCTCAAGATTACCCCGTCTTCGGCCGAATATTGGGACAGCCCAGGCACGATTATCAGCTACATCAAAATGGCGGCCGCAGCGGTCTCCAACAGCAAACCGGACATGGGCGACAACGTCGAGGTCAAGCTCTAAAGCATGCCGTACAAAAGTGTGCAGCGGTTTTGCCTCAACGACATGCGAGAAAATAAAGAACTAACGCGCAGGGAGCGAGTCTGAAAGGTCGCGACGCGGTTTAACGCCGGGCAACTTCGTTCAAGCCGGGCTGGCTGACGCCTTGACGAAGTCGATGAAGGCGCGGAGCGGGGCGGGCACCAGGCGCCGTCCGGGATAATAGAGAAACGGCCCGGAAAAGCGCTGCCACCAGGGCTCGAGAATTGGCTCGAGAACGCCGCTGTCAAAATACGGGCGCAGCCAGTCTTCGAAAATGCTGATTACGCCCGTGCCCGCTATGGCGGCGTCGACAGACAGATCGGTCGCCCCGCCGACTTTGACGATCAATGGTCCCGATGGTTCGACCCGCACCACTTCGCCGTCCCGCTCATATTCCCAGGGCGTCGTCAGCGCACCGCTGTCAAAACGGCCCAGCAGGCAGGCGTGGTCGAGGAGTTGGCCCGGATGTTGCGGCCGGCCATGACGGTCGAGATAGGCCGGCGACGCGGCGGTGGCAAAGCGCTGCCGGCGCGGCCCGATCGGTATCGCGATCATATCCTGCTCCAGCCGCTCGTCATAGCGGATGCCGGCATCGCATCCGGCAGCAAGCACGTCGACGAAGCTCTCCTCGGCGACGATCTCGAGGCGAATATCGGGATAGGCGGCGAGGAATGGCGGAATGATAGCTGGCAGCACCAGGCGCGCCGCGCTGACCGGTACATTGAGCCGCAGCGAACCGGCTGGCCTGTCGCGAAATCGGTTGACCACGTCGAGCGCGGCCTCCACCTCCGTCAAGGCAGGGCCAAGCCGTTCCAGCAGGCCCTTGCCTGCTTCCGTTGGAACGACGCTACGCGTCGTGCGGTTCAGCAGTCTGACCCCGAGCTCAGCCTCGAGGCGACGCACCGCTTCGCTCAGGAAGGAGGCGCTGCTGCCGCTGCCCCGCGCCGCCTCGCGAAAACCGCCGGCCCGCGCCACGGCGACAAAGGCATTGAGATCGCTCAAATCTGCTTTCACTGTTCGCCACTCCGCACGGCCTGTACTGATTGTAGCCGATTATCATACGACCCGCCAAGGCGTAGTCTTGGCCGCATCTCTTGAAAGGAGTGAGATCATGTCCATTATCGATCAGGCCGGCAGCTTCAATCTCGGCGACCGCACCGTCAAACGACTTGGGTATGGCGCCATGCAACTCGCCGGGCCTGGCGTGTTCGGCCCGCCCAGGGATCACGGCGCCGCGCTTGCGGTGCTGCGCGAGGCGGTTGCCAGCGGTGTCAATCACGTCGACACCAGCGATTTCTACGGCCCGCAAGTCACCAACCGGATCATCCGCGAAGCCCTCCACCCCTATCGCGATGATCTCGTCATCGTCACCAAGATCGGCGCGCGGCGCGGCGCCGACGGATCCTGGATTCCGGCCTTCTCGCGGGAAGAGCTTACGCAAGCCGTACACGACAACCTCCGCAACCTCGGCCTGGATGTGCTTGACGTCGTCAACCTCAGAATCATGTTCGACATTCATGGCCCTGCCGAAGGCTCGATAGAAGCACCCCTGACGGTACTTGCCGACCTTCAGCAGCAGGGCTTGGTCCGTCACGTGGGCCTAAGCAACGCCACATCGAAGCAGATCGCCGAAGGGCGCGGGGTCACCGAGATCATCTGCGTGCAGAACCAGTATAATCTGGCTCATCGGGCCGACGATCGCCTGATCGACGAGCTCGCCCGAGACGGCACCGCCTATGTGCCCTTCTTCCCGCTCGGCGGCTTCAGCCCGCTGCAGTCATCCACCCTGTCCGATGTCGCCGCACGCCTTGATGCGACGCCCATGCAGGTGGCGCTCGCATGGCTGCTGCGCCGAGCGCCGAACATCCTGCTGATCCCCGGCACCTCGTCCGTCGGCCATCTCAAGGAGAACCTTGCCGCTGCCGCGCTTGTTCTGCCGGATGAGGTTATCGACGAGCTCAATCAGATCGGAAACATTGCCGCCTGATCGCATTCAAAGGCCAAGAGCTATTGCCACAACGACGCTCACACGTGGTGTAGCAATAGCCGAAACCATCAGCGAATTGGTGTCCGCTCGTCATCTGCGGCCGTGAAAGTCCGTTGCGGCTATTGCTTCAATAACGCTCCGGTACGCACATTTCAGGCGGCACCGGCGCCCTGGTGTAGTCGGCGTGGCGGATGCGGTCCGGCAGCTGGATCTCCGGTTTCGGCACATCCTCATAGGGAATCTGCTCGAGAAGATGGGCGATGCAGTTCAGCCGCGCCCGTTTCTTGTCCACGGCCTGCACCACCCACCAAGGCGCTTCCTTGGTGTGCGTGCGCGCCAGCATTTCTTCCTTGGCCTTGGTATACTCTTCCCAATGGACGCGGCTTTCCATGTCCATCGGTGAAAGCTTCCACTGCTTCAGCGGATCGTGAATGCGCATCTTGAAGCGGAATTCCTGCTCCTCGTCGGTGATCGAGAACCAGTATTTGATCAGCACGATGCCGGAGCGGACCAGCATGCGTTCGAATTCCGGGACCGAGCGGAAGAACTCCTCGAGTTCATCGGGGGTGCAGAAGCCCATCACCCGCTCGACGCCGGCGCGGTTGTACCAGCTGCGGTCGAAGAGCACGATCTCGCCGGCAGTCGGGAGATGCGGGACGTAACGCTGGAAATACCATTGATGACGCTCCCGCTCGGTCGGGGCGGGCAGCGCGACGGTGCGGCAGACGCGCGGATTGAGCCTTTGGGTGACGCGCTTGATCGCGCCGCCCTTGCCGGCCGAATCCCGGCCTTCGAAAAGCACCACAACCTTCAGCTTCTTGTGCTGAACCCAGTCCTGCAGCCGTACTAGCTCGTGCTGCAGCCGGAAGAGTTCGCGGAAGTAGATCTTTCGCTCGAGCGTCTGCTCGGCCGGTTCCGACATTCCCTCGGCGACCAGATCGTCCAGCCGGTCCTCCTCCATCTGCATTTCCAGCTCCTCATCGAAGCTGTCGGCGATCTCGGCCTTTATCCGGTTGAGCTGGTCCTGATGTGTCTGAGACATGGGTTTTCCTTCCTGCTTTTGTTGACAGGAGCATGTCAGTGCGAAGGTTATATGACGACCACTGATCGAGCTGAAACGGTTACCCGCGTCTCTCGTTCCAAGCAGGCCTTAAAGCTGGCCGGCCCGGTACCGGTCGACTAGGTTTCGGCAAGCGCGGATCGTCAGGGCCATGACGGTGAGCGTCGTGCCGGCGATGCCGCTGCCGGGGAAAGCGCTGGCGTCGGTGACAATGAGATTCGGCGCATCCCAGACCTGGTTATAAGGGTTGAGCACCGATGCCTCCGGGCTTTCACCCATGCGCGCACCGCCGGTTTCATGAATTGCCGCGCCCATGCACATGGTCTTGCGGAACCATGTGCGGAACATGAAACGGCTGAAGGCGTCCGCATCGGGGAAGGCGCCCTTGCCCATCTCCTTGAGGCCAGTCGGCGAGCCGATGAATTCGAGTTCGCCACCGACTTCCCGGATCATCGTGATCAGCGTCTCCTCCTGCCGGCGAAGCAGCGCCTGCTCCTCCGCCTGCATGACGCAGCGGATATGCGGCACGGGAATGTTCCAAGCGTCCTTGCGCCTGACATCGAGGGTGATGCGGTTGTCGGCATAGGGCAGCATGCGGCCGAAACCGAAGAAGGCGAGACGCGCGTTGGTGTCGCCGGAGACCGGTGCCCGGCCGACGCTGCCCTGGTAGTCGAAATCGCCGCGGGCGGAATCACCCTCGCCGAAGCGGGGGATGAAGATCCCACCCGACGGGTTATAAAACGGGTCGGTCGGAGCGGATTCGTCGGGTGCCCAACCTTTCGCCTTTGAAAAGGAGCCGAAGGCCAGGCAAGGAAGCTGATCCATGAAATAGCGGCCGAGGACACCCGAGCTGTTTCCAAGGCCGTCGAGATGTTGGGCTGAAGCCGAATTGAGGAGCAGCCGCACGCTCTCGATCGGCGAGGCCGACAGCACCACCATTGCGGCGCTAGCCGTTGATACTTCCCTTGTATTCCGGTCGATGAATTCCGCGCCGGTGGCGCGGCCGGTTTTCTCGTCCGTGGTAATGCGGCGGACGACCGCATCGTAGCGGACGGTCAGCCGGCCGGTCGCCTTTGCTTCGCGCAGCGGCCGCGGCATGCGCTCGGCATCCGGCGCGATATAGCGCCAGGAGACGACGTGCCTTTCCGGCCAGCGGCTCTCGACTGCCTGCTTGAAGATCTGCTCGGCGGGCGTCAGGCTCGCCGGCTTCGCATAGACGCCATCCGGCAGGGTCGCCACATCGTCCTTGTTGCCATAGAGCCCGAGATAGGCCTCGACCTCGTCGTAGAAAGGCGTGAGTTCGTCATAGGAAACCGGCCAGTCGACGCCCTTTCCGGTACGCGACCGGATCTTGAAATCGTCGTCGGTCCAGCGCAGCAGCACCCGGCCGAAACTGTGGAGACGCCCGCCGCCCTGTCGGCCGCGGATCCACAGGAAGGGCTCGCCCTTCGGCGTCGTATAGGGGTTCTTACGGTCGTTGACGAAAAAATGGCTGAAGCGCTCGGTGAAAAAGGCCGCCCGTGCCTGGATCGGCTGCCCCTTGATTGTGGCCCGCGCACGCTCCCAGATATTGATGCTGCTTGCCGGCGCCTTCTTGCGCGCGGGGTCGAAATCCTTCGGTCCGACGGCGGGACCGGCCTCCAGAAGCAGCACCGACAGTCCCAATGCCGTCAATTCCCTGACCGCGAAGGAACCCGCCGCGCCGGAACCGATCACCAGCGCATCATAGACGATCTCAGACATGTCTTTTCAAATCCTGTCCTGGAGCAATCCCCGAAACGGCGAGCAGCGCGTCCGGAATTGCGGGAAAACAAAGGGATGATGCGTCACAGCCGCGATCCGTCGGCGTCGAAGAGCGACGCCTTGGCAATATCGAGCCCGGGAACGACGGCATCGCCCGGCTCGAGGGTCACGTCCCCCATCAGCCGGAGCGAGAGGCTTTGATCGGCCCAGTCGAACCAGACGACGGCATCCGAGCCCATCGGCTCGACGACAGAAACCCGGCCCGGAATGGTGGGCAGGCTGCTTGCGGCTCCATCGAGGACGAGATGCTCGGGGCGAAAACCTAATGTAACAGGTCCGTCCGCCGCGGCGTGGCTGAAGGCATAGCCGGAAAGATCGACGCTGAGCTCCCTGCTTCGGAAGACCGGCGAGGCGCCGCCGCGCTCGATCCGGCCTTCGATGAAATTCATCGCCGGCGCGCCGATGAAGCCGGCGACGAAGAGATTGGCCGGGCGACGGTAGATCTCGGCCGGCGAGGCGAGCTGCTGGATCACGCCGTCCCGCATGATGGCGATGCGGTCGGCGAGGGTCAGGGCTTCGACCTGATCGTGGGTCACGTAGATCATGGTATTGCCGAGGCTTTGATGCAGCTTCTTGATCTCGACGCGCAACTCGTGGCGCAGCTTGGCGTCGAGGTTCGACAGCGGTTCGTCGAAGAGGAACACATCGACTTCGCGCACCAAGGCCCGGCCGATGGCGACACGCTGGCGCTGGCCGCCTGACAGTTCGGCAGGGCGGCGGTCGAGCAATGTGTCGAGATGGAGGAGAGCAGCCGTACGGGCAACACGCGCCTCGATCTCGGCCTTCGGCAGACCGGCGACGCGAAGGCCGAAGGAGAGGTTTTTGCGCACCGACATGCGCGGGTAAAGCGCGTAGGACTGGAAGACCATGCCGATGCCGCGGTCCTTCGGCTCCTCCCAGCTGACGTTCTTGCCTGAGATCCAGATCTCGCCGGCAACGATGTCCTGCAGCCCGGCAATGGCATTCAGCAGCGTGGACTTGCCGCAGCCGGAAGGGCCGAGCAGCACCAGGAACTCCTGCGGAGCAATATCGATCGACATTTTTTCGATCACCGTATGGTGGCCATAGGCGATCTTCAGATCCTTGACGGAGACGGCGGATTGCATGGAAGCGTTACCCCTTGACTGCGCCGGCGGCGATGCCGCGCACGAACCAGCGGCCGGACAGGAAATAAATGGCAAGCGGGACGATGGCGGTCAGGATCGTCGCTGCCATGTTCACATTGTAGGTGCGCTCGCCCATCGTGGTGTTGACGATATTGTTGAGCTGCACGGTCATCGGCAGGTTATCGCGCCCGGCGAAGACGAGGCCGAGCAGGAAGTCGTTCCAGATACCCGTGAATTGCAGCATCGAGACCACGACCACCATCGGTACGGCAATCGGCAGCATGATCTCGAAAAAGATGCGCCAGAAGCCGGCGCCGTCGACCCGCGCCGCCTTGCAGAGCTCCTCCGGCACGCTGACGAAATAGTTGCGGAAGAGCAGCGTCACCAGCGGCAGGCCGAAGATGACATGGACGAGAATGATGCCGGCAAGCGAATTGTAGAGACCGATATTCGCCATGGCGCGAACCATCGGATAGAGGAAGATCTGGTAGGGGATGAGACCGCCGGCCATCAGCAGGCCAAAGAGCGCATTTGCCCCGCGCGGCCGCCAGAGCGACAGCGCATAACCGTTGACGGCGCCGATGAAGACCGAGATCGCGACCGCGGGAATGGTGATTGCCACCGAATTCCAGAAGCCGCTGCGAATGCCGACGCAGACGGTTCCCATGCAGGCGCCCGACCATGCGGTCACCCAGGCGGAGAAGTCGAGCCTTACCGGCAAAGCGAAGATCTGCCCGAGCCGGACTTCATCCATGGATTTCAGCGAGGTCACCGCCATCGTATAGAGCGGCAGCAGGAAGAAGAGTGCTGCAACGATAAGGAAGGCGTAGAGACCGATGCGCCCCGCCGTGATCTGCGACGGCTTCGGCCCGTTCGGATGGCGCTGGGTCATCACGCCGCCCCCTTCGCCCGGTTGCGCATGTGCATCGCATAGCGGAACGGCGCGACTGCGATAACAACGCCGAGGACCAGAACCGTCGCGCCCGCCGTGGCGAGCCCGAGGTTCTGGCGCCCGAACAGATTGTCCATGATGAATTTCGCCGGCACCTCGGTGGCATTGCCGGGGCCGCCATTGGTCATGGCGACGACGATGTCGTAGGTCTTGATCACGCCCATGGCGAGCAGCATGCCGGCAGCCGCCAGCGCCGGCCCGAGCTGCGGCAGGATGATCGAGACATAGATGCGCCAGATGGGAATGCCGTCGATCCGCGCCGCTTTCCACTGCTCGGCCTCGATGCCGCGTATGCCGGCGAGCGCAATGACCATGACCAGCCCTGCGCCCTGCCAGACGCCGGCAAGCACCAGCGCATAGATCGCCATGTCGCGATTGACGACCCAGTCGAGGACGAAGCTTTCCCAGCCGAGCGAACGCACGCTCGCCTGGATGCCGAGCGTCGGATTGAGCATCCATTGCCAGATCAGCCCCGTCACCACGAAGGACATGGCGTAGGGATAGAGGAAGATCGTCCTGAAGGCGCTTTCGAAGCGGATCTTACGATCGAGTGCGGCCGCCAGCAGGAAGCCGAGCAGCAGGCAGCCTGCGACGTAAAGAATGCCGAAGATCAACACGTTCTGCAGCGATGCCAGCCACTTGGCGGAGGAGAAGAGCTTCGAATATTGCGCGAAGCCGACATAGGTCGAGGATGGAAACAGCGTCGAATTGGTGAAGGATAGCCGGATCGACCACGACATGGTGCCGATGAAGACGACGATCGCGACGAACCATGTCGGCAGTAGCGCGATGGTGGCGGAAAGATTGGGCTTGCGTTTGATGGACATCGGCCAGCTCGTTGACGGATGAAAGCGGGGCTGCCGGCCGCCGCGTGGAGCGCAGCGGCCGGCAGCCGTGGCGTTGGGATCAGGCCGACGCCACGGTCACGATCCTACTCGAAGATGGCGAAGAAGTTTTCGGCCGCGGACGCCGCATCGTTCGATCCGCCGCTCCAATATTCGTCGACGAAATCGTCGAGCGCGCCGACCTGCTGCGGCGTGAGCACGATCGCCTGGTCCGGCACGATGGCGCCGGCGGCCATCAGCTCGGCACCCTTCTTCGCGCAGACATCCAGTTTCGACTTGTCGACATCGGAGCGCATCGGAATCGCGCCCTTCTTGAGGGCGAATTCGACCTGGACGGCCGGATCCATGACGACTTCAGCGAGAAGTTTCTGCGCCTTGTCAGTCGCCGCATTGTTGGTCTTCGGGAACCACAGGGAGTCGGCGATATAGACCATGCCCTTGGATTCCGGCGCGATCATGCAGCCATAATCCTTGCCCGGTTCCTTGCCGGCGACGGTGAATTCGCCCTTGGCCCAGTCGCCCATGAACTGCACGCCTGCTTTGGCGGTGATCAGCATGGCGGTCGCGTCGTTCCAGTTGCGGCCGGCCGCCCCCGCATCGACATATCCGCGCAGCTTGCCGAGGATTTCGAGGGTCTTCTTGACGCCCTCGACGGAGGCCTGGCTCTTGTCCTTGTCAACATAGATCTTCAGGAAACCGTCGGTCCCGACCTGCGAGAGCAGGATCATGTTGAAGACCTTGGTCTGCTGCCAAGGCTGGCCGCCCCAGGCGACCGGGATGATGCCGGCGGCCTTCAGCTTGTCGAGATCGGCGAAAAATTCGTCCCAGCTCTTGGGCTCCTCTGCAATGCCGGCCTTGCCGAAGGCTTCCTTGGAATAGAAGACCCAGCTTTCGCCATGGGCGCCGGTCGGCGCAAGATAGACCTTGCCGTCATAGGAGATGAGATCATGGATCGATTTCGGCAGGGCGTCGGCCCATTTGCCGGCGGCAGCGACGTCGTCGATCGGATTGAACAGGCCCTGGCTGACGAAATCAGCGGCGGCAAGACCGATGACGCCCTGTTTGGCGCCAGGGGCGTCACCGGCGACGATACGGTTCTGGAAGGCGGCATCGGCCGCGCCAAAGCCGGCGATGGAGGAATCCTTCCAGACACCGCCGCGCTTTTCGAACTCGGTCTTGATGACATTGAGAGCGGCTGCCTCACCGCCCGAGGTCCAGGACGACATCATCTCGATCGTCGGCTTGTCTTCGGCCTGCGCGGCGGCGAAGAGGCCGGCGAATGCCACGCCGGCAAGAAAAAGCTTCATCATGGTTTTCATTGTTCCACCTCTTGAAAATGCCCTCTTGGCGGGGCGTTCGTCATCTTCGGAATGAAGTCAGCGATAGATCGGCAGGAGCGCCTGCCGGACGAGCGTCAGCCCGTTGGCGATGTCGCGGACGGGATCCGGCGCGGCATCGAGTTCGAGGATCGCCCAGCCTTCATAGGCCCGGTCGCGCAACAGCCGGATCCAGGCAGGCCAGTCGACCCGCCCGAGGCCGAAACCACAGAAATAGGGCTGATGGCGTTCGTGAATGTGCTTGTCGATCGGGGTGTCGGCCGGCATCGGACCGATCGCATCCTTCCAATGGGCGATAATCATCCGCTCGTGATGGCGATCGACGAGTTGCACGGGGTCGGAGCCGGCAACAATAATATGGGCCGTATCCGGACACATATGCACATAGGCAGGGTCGGTCAGCATCATCATCAGGTCGACGTCGCGCGCACCTGCAAAGATCGAATGCGCTTCGGTGTGCAGCGCCAGCCGCACGCCCCTGGCGTAAAGGGTCGCGCCGAGCCGGTTCAGAAAATCGGCGATCACCTTGGCGCGGTCGAAATCGAAAAATTGCACCGGCTGGGCGCCGAGTGTCTGACGCAAGGGCGCGCCGATCACCATGATGTCGCTGCCGCAGGCTTTCAGGAAGTCGGCATAACGTTCCGCCTTGTCGATCAGCGCGCGCTGGGCCTCGGGCTCGGCAAAGTCGCCGGCCGCCTCCAGTTCCGCGAAGAAGCCGCTGCAGAGCGTCAGACCGCGTTTTGCCAATTCGGCTGCGAAAGCGTTGACGGAACCATAGGTCTTGATCGCATCCTGCCAGTTGAAGGGAGAGAAGGTCAGCTCGACGCCGGTGACGCCGGAGGCCTGGACGCTGTCGAGGATCTTGTCCCAGAAGGCGCGCGGTTCGGCGCGCGCATAGGCGACAATCGCATCATGGTCATCGACGCCCCAGAAGCCTGGATGAAAGAACGTCACGAGATCGACGCCGAAGCGCAGCCTGTCGCCAGTAGCCATAATCTATCCCATTCTCGAGGCAGGACCCATCTGTCAGCGGAACAGCAGCTCCACATCCAACAAGTCATGGATTATCAACGCATTAAGAAATGGCAATCGTTTGCCATTGGAAGATGATAGCCAAGCTGGTTTTTTTGGCAAGCGATTTTTGGCAAACGTTTGCTATAGACCATCGCCTGTCTTAGAGTTGCAAATCGAAGCATCCGAGGGAAAGAGATAAACGTGAATAAAAACAAGGATGTGGTCGGCGAGGATCAATCGGGCGCGCTGATGGCCGATGTCGCGCGGCTTGCCGGCGTTGCGATATCGACGGTCAGCCGTGCGCTCGCCAATCCCCGGCGCGTCAACGAGAAGACCCGTGCCAAGATCAACGCGGCGGCCAAGCAGCTCGGCTATACGCCGAATGCAATGGCGCGGGGCCTCAGGGTCGGGAAATCCAACATCATCATGATCATCCTGCCCGGATCGCTCTATTACGGCGTCTCGCAGATCATTCCGCAGGTCCTGCAGAGCATCAACAAATCGCTGATCCAGGGCGGTTACAACCTGATGATCGCCAACCTCGATCGCGACGAGATTTCCGAGCGGCACATTCTCGATCTTGCCTTCGGCGGCAGCGTACGCGGCGCGATCATCCTGTCGTCGAAGCTTCCGGAGGTCGATGGGCGCTCGCTGGCAAATTCCGGTCTGCCGATCGTTTCGATGCTGCTCGACATGAGCGATGCGGGCCTGCAAAGTGTCGTTACCAACGACCGCGAAGCCGTGCGCGACGTCACTGCCGAGTTGATCCGCTTGGGCCATCGGCGGTTCTTCTATCTTGCGGGACCAGAAGGCAATTATCACGACGTCGAGCGCTATGGCGGCGTGCTGGAGGCGCTTGAGGCAGCCGGCCTGTCGAAGGAGGCAGTGCGCCGCTCGGGCGGCCGTCTCGATTATCAGCACGGTTTCGATATCGGCGTGCAGGCGGCAGACGATTTCGCTGGATTGGCCGAAAAACCCACGGCGGTCATCGCCACCAGCGATGACATGGCCATTTCATTCGTCAGCCGCATCCAGCGCGCCGGCTTGAGCATTCCTGACGATCTTTCCGTCGTCTCCTTCGACGGTTCCCCGGTCTGCGAATTCTCGTCGCCGCCGCTCTCGACGATCGAACAGCCGGTCGAAGAGATGGGGCGCGCGGCAGTGGAACTCCTGCTCGACGCCCTCGGCCAGAGGCAAAACCCGGACTGCGTGCGCACCGTCGTCCGCAGCAAGCTCATCCTGCGGGAGAGCATCGCCCCTCCGAAGATTTGACGATGCCTGAACCGCATCATTGAATTCATTCATGGATAAATACCGCGGGAAAGCCTAAATTAGCGTCAGGTATTACCTCTGACTAAGGAGGCCTCATGGCATCGCCGACCTCGCTCAAGCTCGATGACGAGCTAAAGGGCCGCGTTCAACAATTGGCCGAGGCGCGCCGCCCTTCGTCCCACTGGATCATGCGTGAAGCCATCGCGCAATTTGTCGAGCGCGAGGAGAAGCGCGAGGCGCTGCGGCAGGAGACGCTTGAGGCCTGGAATGAATTTGAAGCGACGGGACTGCACGTCACCGGCGCCGAGGTCGAAAAATGGCTTTCGACCTGGGGATTTGACGACGAGTTGTCCGCCCCCGAATGCCACAAGTCACGCCTGGTGGCTGGGCATTTCGCGAGCGTCCAGCGATAGGGCCGACAGGCGCTGACTGCACTCCATCAAAACTTCGTCTGACCCCATCAGTCGGCCCGTCGTGCTACGAAAATCACGACGCCGGGCGATCCGAACCTTCAGGTCTGCGCGGCGGAATTTGAAATTCCGAGCACGCACATGGACCTCTCGAAGATCAAGACGCTGATCGACTTTGTCGGACGATCGAACATTACCGAGCTGACCGTGACGGAAAAGGATGTAACCGTTCGGATTTTCCGCACGTCGCCGGGAGAGGCCGCTGTCGCCGAGCCCCCGAAAGAGCCGGGATGGACGATAGGCCTTGTCTCCGATGCGCCTTCGAGCGTCGAGAAAACCTCCCATGCGGTGAAGGCGCCCGTCTTTGGCGTTCTGCACCGGGCGCCGGCGCCCGGCGAGCCGCCATTCGTCGCGATCGGCGACGCGGTGGAGGAGGGGCAGACCCTTTTCATCATCGAGGCGATGAAGGTCTTCAACACGATCGCCGCGCCGCGGTCCGGGCGCATTACGCACCTGACCGACATCGACAATGGCGAGGTCGAGACCGGCGATCTGCTGGCGGAGATCGCCTGATGCCGGAAACATCTGAACAATCCGCTGCCTCGGGACGCCGCTTCGACACCGTCCTCATCGCCAACCGCGGCGAGATCGCCGCTCGGGTTCAGCGCGCCTGTCGCGAACTCGGCCTGAAGACGGTCGCCATCTGCTCCGAGGCGGACCGGCAAGCGCCCTACATCAGGACCGCAGACCATTTTCTCTGCATCGGCCCGTCGGCTGCGGGCAGGAGCTATCTCAATCAGGATACCATCCTTCTCGCCGCACGCCTGACCGGCGCGGGCGCCATTCATCCCGGTTACGGTTTTCTGTCTGAGAACGCCGCATTCGCCGACGCCGTCGAGAGGGCCGGGCTGACCTTCATCGGGCCGACGGCATCATCGATCGCGACCATGGGCGACAAGATCGCGGCGAAGCGGGCGATGATGGCGGCCGGCGTTCCCTGCGTTCCCGGCCCCGACAGCGTGCTGCCCGACGACCCGGCCATAATCGAGCGCATCGCGCTGGAGATCGGCTATCCCGTCATCGTCAAGGCGTCCGGCGGCGGCGGCGGACGCGGCATGCGCGTCGTCCCGAAAGCCGATCAACTGCATGAGGCGATCGCCCTGACCCGGGAAGAGGCGCGCAAGGCCTTCGGCTCGCCCGCCCTCTACATGGAGAAATTCCTGGAGCATCCGCGCCATATCGAGATCCAGGTCCTTTGCGACGATCACGGCAATGCCGTGTGGCTGGGACATCGGGATTGCTCGATGCAGCGCCGCCATCAGAAAGTGGTAGAGGAGGCGCCGGCGCCCGGGATCGCGCCTGAGATCATCCAGCCGGTCGGCATGGCCTGCGTCCAGGCCTGTCGCCAGATCGGTTACCGCGGCGTTGGCACCTTCGAATTCCTCTATGAGGACGGCGCTTTCTATTTCATCGAAATGAACACACGGCTTCAGGTCGAACATCCCGTCACCGAACTAACGAGCGGGGTCGATATCGTCCAGGCGCAGATAAAGGCGGCCCAGGGCGACTTTCTGGATCTCGCCCAAAGTGAGGTCACCTGCGAAGGCCATTCTTTCGAGTGCCGCATCAATGCCGAGGATCCCGACACTTTCCTGCCGTCGGCCGGCGTCGTCACTCATCTCGCTTTGCCGCAGGGGCCGGGCATCCGGGTCGATACGCATCTTCATCCCGGCTACAGGGTCTCGCCCTATTACGACTCGCTGATCGCCAAGCTGATCGTCCACGCGCCGACGCGGGCAAAAGCGATGGCCAGAATGTGCGAGGCGCTTGCCGGCACCGAGATCGAGGGCATCGCCACCAATATCCCCTTTCTGCGCGCCCTGTTCGAGGACCACGCATTCGCACGTGGTGAGACCGATATTCACTATCTCGAGCACTGGCTGAAGCTGCGGAGGACGGCATGAGCGCCATCGACTTCAGCGATCCCGCCACCATTGCATTCCTCACCGACGCGCTGACGGCCGCCGGCGTGGAGGGCCTCGAAATCTCCCGGCCGGACGGGCAGATTCGTATCGTCATTTCAGGGGAGGGCGCCCGCATCACCGCGCCGGCAGCCACACCCCGCGCCTCGCACTCCCCACCTGTCGTCGTGAAGGCGCCGCTGGCGGGGCATTTCTGCGCCGCACATCCGGCCGCCGCTGTCACGCCCCAAACTCTGCCGCGCTTCGTATCCGATGCCGATATCCTCGGCTTCATCAGGGTAGGGCATGTGCTGCTTCCCCTTCGCGCCGGCCATTCCGGTGTCTTGACCAGACTGCTCGCTGAGCCCGGCGCCCTGGTCGGCTTCGGTGACCCTCTGTTCGAAATCGAGCTGCCATCATGATCGCCACGACGAACAGACATGCCTCGCAACGCGAAATCGTTCCGGCCACCCAAAGCCGGGCGCGGGTTTCCTCGATCGGGGCCAGATCCTTCCTGCTCGAGGCGCCGGGCGATTTCGATCTCATCGCGCAGCGGCGGATCTGGGCCCTGTCTCAGACGATGAGAAGCTGGGCGGACCTCGCCGAAAATATTCCCGGGATGACCAACCTGCTGGTGATCTTCAAGCAGACGCCCGAGGATCCCGATGCGGTGGTCGTCCGGCTGCTGGAGGCATGGGAGCATGCGCAGAGCATCGATCTCGACGGCAAAACCATCGAGATTCCCGTCCATTACGGCGGCGAACATGCGACCGATCTTCCCGCCCTTTGCGATCTCTCGGGCTTAAGCGACCGCGAGGTCGTCCGCATCCATCATGAAGCCACCTACCGTGTCTTCGCCTTGGGCAGCGCGCCGGGTTTCGGCTATCTGCATGGCCTCGACCCGCGCATCTATATGCCGCGAAAGACCGTGCCGTCGCTGAAGATGCCGAAGGGCTGCGTGACGATCGGCGGCATGCAGACCGGCGTCGCCATGCTGACCGGCCCCAATGGCTGGAACTCCATCGGCTTTGCGACGCTTGAGATGTTCGACCCAACCGCGCCATCCCCGGCCATGATGGCGCCCGGTGATACGGTGCGGTTCCTGCCGGCAAGGATCGAGCTATGATCGAGATCCTGGAAAGCGGTCCTTTCAACACGGTGCAGGATCTCGGACGCCCCGGCTATCGTGATATCGGCGTGTCGGCAAGCGGCGCGATGGATCCGCTCGCGGTGAGGATCGGCAATAGTCTCGTCGGCAATGACGAGAATGCGGCTGTGATCGAGGTGCAGACCTTCCCGTTCAGCCTGCGTTTCGAGCGGCGCACCGTCTGTGCCGTGACCGGCGCCGACGGTCACCCTCACCTCGACGGATCGGAACTCATTCCCTGGTGCGCCTATATGGCAGAGCCCGGACAGATTCTCGAACTGAAGCAGCCCCCGCTGCTGGCGCGCGCCTATATTTCGGTCGGCGGCGGGCTGGATATTCCTGTCGTCATGGGGTCGCGCAGCACGTCGCTGCGCGGCGGCTTCGGCGGCAATGCCGGCCGGCCGCTGGCGAAAGGCGATCGCATCGCGGTCGGCGAGGACTTGGAGATTGCCATGCTGCCGGCCACGGGCCTCGCGGTCGTGGAGCCGGCCGTGGCACTGCGTGAGGTCTTCCCGGAGCCCGTCGATGGCGTGCTGCCGATCCGCGCCCTGCCTGCCGGCGAGCATGGTCTTTTCGCCGGAGACGGCGAAGACTTCTGGAGCCAGACCTGGCGGATTTCCTCGCGCAGCGACCGCACGGGCTACCGCCTGTCGGGTGAGCCGATCACGCCGACCGCCGCCATCGAGATGCGCTCCCATGGCGTCGTGCCCGGCGTCATCCAGGTTCCACCCGGCGGCGAACCGATCGTACAGATGAGCGACGCGAACACGGCCGGCGGCTATCCGAAGGTCGCCGGCGTGATCGAATGCGACCTCTGGCGGCTCGGGCAGGCCCGCATCGGCGCCCGCCTGAAATTCGTCCGCTCGACGCATGCGGAAGCGCGTGCGGTCGAACAAGCTGTCGCCCGCTATGTCGAGGATGTCAGGCTGACATTCGGGATGGTCAAGCGTGCCCTGAAGGCGATGGCCTAAGCGGAGCGAAAGGAGGAACTGATGAAGATCGATCTGAATTCCGACATGGGCGAAGGATTTGGTCCCTACCGGCTCTGCGACGACGAAGCGATGATGAAGATCGTCTCCTCGGCCAATATCGCCTGCGGTTTCCACGGCGGCGACCCCGATACGATGGGGCGCATGGTGCGGCTTGCAAAGCAGAATGGCGTCGGCATCGGCGCCCATCCCGGCCTGCCCGACCGGCTGGGCTTCGGCCGGCGCGAAATGCCCTTTCAGGCGGACGAGCTTCGCCAGCAGATGCTCTACCAGCTCGGCGCGCTGATGGCGATCGCCATAGCCGAGCGGGTCGCCGTCTCCCATATCAGCTTCCATGCCGCCATGGGCAATATGGTCAACCGCGACCCTGTCCTTGCCGACCTGATGATGGATGCGATCGTCACCATCGATCGCAACCTGGTTGTCTTCGTCACGTCAGGCAGCGAGATCGAGCAGGCGGCGAAACGCGCGCGCCTGAAAACGCTGGCGCTTTTCCTCGCGGATCGGGCCTATGACGCCGGCGGCAGGCTTGTTGCCCGCGGGCTGTCGGGCGCCGTCATCAAGGACGAAGCCGCCGTGCGCGCCCGTGTGCGAAAATTCCTCCTCGACGGCAGCGTCGAGACCAGCGACGGCGGCGTGATCGCCATGCCGGCGCGCTCCATCCTCGTTCACAGCGACACGCCAGGCGCCCTCGAGCTTGCCGGCATCGTGCGCGGTGAGATCGAAGCCACCGGCGCCACCCTCGCACCTGCGGCCGAACTCGCCGAATAACGCAATCCCGATCGCCCGCGGGCGGTCTCTTGTTTCAATCCCTCATCGAAGGATCATGTCGATGTCCGTCATCGCCGACCGCCTGAAAAACGTCTCCATTTCAGCATCCGCCGCCATGACCCAGCGCGCCCGAGAACTGGCCGCCAAGGGGATCAAGGTCGTCAGCCTCTCCTCCGGCGAGCCGGATTTCCCCACCCCGGCGCATGCGATCGAGGCGGCCCATGCGGCTGCACTTGCCGGCGATACGAAATATCCGCCGATGGACGGCACGCCGGCGCTCAAATCCGCGATCATCAGGAAGTTCAAGCGCGACAACAATCTCGACTATGATGCCAGCCAGATCGTCGTCTCGGGCGGCGGCAAGCAGGTGATCTTCAACGCCATGCTGGCGACCTGCAACCCGGGCGACGAGGTCGTCATTCCCACGCCCTCCTGGGTCAGCTATGCCGACATCGTCAAATTCGCCGGCGGCGTGCCGGTCGCCGTGCCCTGCCGCGAGCAGACCGGCTTCAAGCTGCGCCCGGAGGATCTGGAAGCGGCGATCACGCCGCGCACCAAATGGCTCTTCCTGAATTTCCCGAACAATCCGACCGGGGCAGCCTGCTCGCGGGCGGAGATGGCCGCCATCGCCGAGGTCATGCTGCGCCATCCCAACGTCTGGATCATGACCGACGATATCTATGAACATCTGGTCTATGACGATTTTCAATTTTGCACGATCGCGGAAGTCGAACCGAGACTATATGACCGCGTCCTGACGATGAACGGCGTCTCGAAGGCTTACGCGATGACCGGCTGGCGGCTCGGGTTCTGCGCCGGATCGAAAGAGCTGATCTCCGCTATCAGCAACGTCAACGGCCAGAATGGCGGCGGCATCGCGACGCTGACCCAGGCGGCAGCGACCGCGGCGCTGGACGGGCCCCAGGACCTGCTGAGGGAGCGGGCAGCGATCTACAAGACGCGCCGCGATTTCGTCCTCGACAAATTGTCGGAGGTGGAGGGCCTGCGCTGCCATCGGCCCGAAGGCGCCTTTTATATCTATCCCAACATATCGGGGCTGATCGGCAAGACCAGCAGGGGCGGGCGCAAGATCGAGACCGACGTCGATTTTGTCATGGGCCTGGTTGAGGAGCATCATGTCGCGACCGTGCAAGGCGCGGCTTACGGAATGAGCCCCTTCTTCCGTATCTCCTATGCGACGAGCATGGAAAAACTCGGCGAAGGCTGCGCGCGTATCGCCCAGTTCTGCAAGGAGATGCGCTGACCGCTTTTAACCCTTCAGCCGCACCGTCAATTCCAGAAGGATGTCGCGGACAGCAAGAGCCGGTTCCGACAGGGGATTCTGGTCGGAAACGCAAAGCGACAGGGTTTCTTCGATCCGCGGCGAGACCAGCCGGCAGATCAGCGGCTCGCTCGATTCCGAGACGATGCGATCGGCAATCGCCTTCGGCATGATCGTCGCGCCGAGGCCGCTACCGACCGCGCGGGCGAGCGTGCGCACGATCTCGACCTCCGCCACGACCTTCAAATTGGTGCGTGTGCGGGTGAAGGCGGTGTCAACCGCACGCCGGACGAAATTATAGGCGGGCGGCAGGAGCAGCGGTATGCCGTCGAGAGCGTTGACCGCAACGGGTTTCGTATCCGCTTCGATCGCAAAGTCGCGATGGGCGACCAGGAAAAACTCTTCGCTCAGGATCGGTTCGAAGCGCACGCCTTTGATCGGTCCGGTTCCATGCAGAAGCGCCATCTCCAGCCGGCCGTTCATGATCATCTGGCTATAGGTCTGGCCGACGCTTTCTGTCAGGTGCAGCAGAATACCGGGATGTCGCTTCCGGGTTTCCGCCAGCAGATCGACGGAGAGCGTCGCCGCACTGCTGAACGGCACCAGGCCGACCGAGACGCGCCCGGCGAGCGAATTGCCGGCGGCCGATGCATCGGCTTGGGCCTGCTCCATCTGCCGGAGGATGATCTGCGCATGGCGATATACCGCGTGTCCGGCATCCGTCATGCTGACGCCCTGCTGGCTGCGGATCAGCAACTTGTGGCCGAAATGCTCTTCCAGCGCCGCGAGCTGCTGGCTGAGAGCCGGCTGGGCGATATGCAAAAGATCCGCCGCTCGTGTGATGCTGCCGCTGTCGACGATCACGATGAAGGATTTGAGGCGTCTGATGTCCATGGGGATCGGGGTACCATACTGATCTGTGGATGGCATGTTTGCAGAGGCGAATTGCTTTTGCAACGCGGCGCGGCCTGAAGCGAGGCCGGGCAGAGAATACCGGCATCGCCGCTTTCTCTTCTTCGGCAGGCCGCGCGCTCCATAACCGTTGCTTATTGCTCCAGAGATAATCGGTCTTAGGCAAGGGGTTAAAGCTTCGCTACTGTCTCGATCAACCACAAGGGAACGACAATGCCATTCTCCGACTACAAGACCGCACTGGTGACCGGCGCATCCTCCGGGATCGGCGCAGCCGTGGTTGAGCGGCTTCGCCGAGAGAACATCGAAGTCCATGCCGTTGCCCGCAGTGCTCAAGCGCTGCAGCAGCTGGCCGAGCGCACGGGCTGTATCGCCCATGCCATCGATGTGACCGATCGGCCGGCGATCGCTGAGCTCGCGGGCCAGGTCGAGTTCGACATTCTCGTCAACAATGCCGGCGTCGACCGGCCGAAGAAGTTCCTGGAAGCCGACGAGGGCGATATCGATCTCATCGTCGACGTCAATCTCAGGGCAGTCCTGCATATCTGCCGCCTGGTCGTGCCGGGCATGGTGGCGCGCGACCGCGGCCACGTCATCAACATTTCGTCGATCGCCGGCGCCTATAATTTCGGCGGCAACTCCTCCTATCACGCCACCAAGGCCGGCGTGAGCATGCTGTCCAACCAGCTGCGCATCGACGCGTTCGGCAAGCGGGTGCGGGTGACGGAAATCTGCCCCGGCCGCGTCGCCACCGATATTTTCAATCACGTTCACGGCGATGACCCCAGCATCCGGGAACGGTTCATCGATGGTTTCGAACTGCCGCAGGCGGCCGATATCGCCGATGCGATCGCCTTCGCCATAGCGGCTCCGATTGCCGTCAACATCGGACATATGGAGATCACGCCAACGCTGCAGGTCATGGGCGGCCTGCAGACCGCAAGGCCGCAACCGAAGACGGATCCATCCGGGGAGCCAGGCTCGTGAGCGGCTTCGACCTTTCGGCAATCCTCGGAAATCCCGAATATGCCGCCATGCTGCTACATGGCATCCAGATGACCTTCATCATCTATGCCGGCTCATGGTCGCTGGCGATGGCACTCGCCCTGCTGCTGCTCGGTATACGCCTGTCGCCCTTCCGCTTCGGCGATCCGTTGGTCGCCGCTTACGTATCCTACCACCGCAACGTCCCCACCCTGGTTCAGCTGATGCTGTGGTATTTCGGGATCTTCACCCTGATGCCGAACGGGGTGGCGACATGGCTCGCCAGCCATAATGCCGAGGCGATTTTCGCGGTGATCGGGCTCGGGCTCTGCCAGGCAGCCTACTTCAGCGAGGACCTTCGTTCGGGCGTGCGCTCGGTCGGCCCCGGCCAGATGGAGGCAGCCCGCGCTCTCGGCCACGGTTATGTCTCGGCGATGCGGTTCGTCATCATGCCGCAGGGCGTGCGCAACGCGCTGCCGCCACTTATCAATCACAGCGTCTCGCTGTTCAAGAACAGCAGTCTCGCCGTCGTCATCGGCGCGTCGGAACTGACCCATGCCGTCAAGGAAATCGAAAACCTCAGCTTCCGCACCTTCGAGATCTACCTGATCGGCACGGTTCTCTACCTCTTCTTCTCGCTCGTGATCATGAGCATCGGCGCCTATCTGTCGATGCGCGCCGATCCTGCCAGGAGTGCGCGCGCATGATCCAGGACATGATCGCCATCGTCCGCGACTACTGGCTGCTGCTCCTGATCGGCCAATATCCGAACGGGCCGCTCGGCGGGCTCGCCAATACGCTTATCCTGTCGGCGCTCAGCATCACCCTCGCTTTTCCGGCGAGCATTCTTTTCGCATTGGCCCGGCTTTCCAAGTCGCGGGTGCTGCGCTGGCCGGTCACGGCCCTTGTCTATTTCACCCGCGGCGTACCGCTCTTGATGCTCATCCTGTGGAGCTATTTCCTGGTGCCGCTGCTGACAGGCGCCGACGTGCCGAGCTTCGTCACCATGCTGACGACGCTGGTGGTCTATCAGAGCGCCTTCCTCAGCGAAGTCGTCCGCGCCGGCATCGTCGCCCTTGGGCCCGGCCAGATGGATGCGGCACGCGCGCTCGGCCACAGCTATATGGGCGCAATGCGCTATATCATCCTGCCGCAAGCGCTCTATAATATGATCCCGAGCATCCTCTCCACCTTCGTCTCGACGATCAAGGATACGACGCTGGGTTACGTGATCAACGTGCCTGATCTGACCTTTGCGGCAAGCCAGGTCAACAACCAGCTCCTCACTCAGCCCTTCCAAGTCTTCCTCATTCTGGCGATCGTCTACTTCGCCATCTGCTGGACGCTGACCTACTTCGCCAATCGCCTCGAGCGGCGCATCACCCGGCGGCGTGCGGGACTTCTCAACGTCCCCGCCGCCGTGGTCACGCCGTCGAAAATCGTATCGGAGCAGCTATGACCATGTCCGTTTCAACGCAGGAATCGCAGACGATCCGGCTTTCGCAGGTCTGCAAGAGCTATGGCGACTATCCGGTTCTGAAGGATATCGATGCTGAGGTGGCGCGCGGCGAGGTGGTGGTCATCTGCGGACCGTCCGGTTCGGGGAAATCGACACTGATCCGCACGATCAACCGTCTCGAGGAGATCAACAGCGGATCGATCACGCTCGACGGGCAAGATATTCATGCCTCGATGCGGGCAAGAGAACTCAACGCGATGCGCAGCCGGATCGGCTTCGTCTTCCAGAACTTCAACCTGTTTCCGCATCTTTCGGTCGCCGAAAACGTCTCGATGTCGCCGGTCCGGGTGAAGGGCGTGGCGCCCGACGTCGCGCACGAGAAAGCGCTCAAGCTGCTCGATCGGGTCGGGCTTGCCGACAAGGCCCGCGCCTATCCCGGCCAGCTGTCGGGTGGCCAGCAACAGCGGGTGGCGATCGCCCGTGCGCTTGCGATGGAACCGCCGGTGATGCTGTTCGACGAGCCGACGAGCGCGCTCGATCCGGAAATGGTCGGCGAGGTGCTCGCCGTCATGAAGAGCCTGGCCTCCGAAGGCATGACCATGCTCTGCGTCACCCACGAAATGGGTTTCGCGCGCGAGGTCGCGGACCGGATCTGGTTCATCGATGCCGGCCAGATCATCGAAACGGCGACCCCCGAAGACTTCTTCAGCAATCCGCGCCATCCCCGGGCTCAGCGTTTCCTCGCTGATCTCAGGCACTGATACCAACGATCAAAAACAAAGGAGAACAGCAATGAACTGGAAATACCTGAGCCTCACCGTCGCATTTGCCGGCATGGCGGCCGCTATGCCCGCAAAGGCCGATCAGCTCGACACCATCATGTCGGCAAAGACCCTGCGCTGCGCGACGTTCGCCGACGTTCCGCCCTTTGCCTCGCCCGATCCGAAGACCCGTGAGATGGCCGGTTTCGACGTCGACCTCTGCGGCGCCATCGCCAAGGAACTCGGCGTCAAGGCCGAGATCAAGCCGGTTTCGGTCGAAGCGCGCGTACCCGAAGTCAAGCTCGGCCGCGTCGACATCACCGTTGCCAACCTTGCCTATACGCTGAGCCGCGCCGAGCAGATCCAGTTCAGCGATCCCTATTATCTCGCCAAGGAAATGCTGATCGTGCCGGCCGACGATGCCGGCAAGACGAAGGCCGATTATGCCGGCCAGCGCATCGCCTCGACCAAGGGCTCAACCTCGGAAATGTCGATCAAGCTCAATAAGTCCGAGCCGCTGACCTTCCAGGATACCGCCTCGGCCTATCTCGCCGTTCAGCAGGGCAAAGCGCGCGGCATGGTGGCCAACACGATGACGACGACCAAGTTCGTCAATGAATCGAAGAGCAAGGGCAAGGAAATGCGGATGATCGAGGAGCCGATGCTCTACCAGCCGATCGGCATCGGCATGGCCAAGGATCAGCCGGCGCTGACCGCCAAGATCAACGAGATCCTGCACAAGCTCGACGCTTCAGGTGAAATCAACAAGATCTGGGACAAGTGGCTCGGTCCGGACACCGAGTACAAGATGACCCGCACCGACAAAGTCGTGCCGCTCGCGCAGCTGAAATTCGACCCGATCCCGTAGACCGACCGGTCTCGGAACCTCCCGAAGACATTCAACTGAGATAAGACGGCGGGATTTGCCCGCCGTCTACCAACGATGTGAGGCACCCATGATTCATATAAAAGACATCGCTGAACGGCCCAGCAAAGCTGACATCGAGGCCGTTTCGAAATTTTCGCCGGCGACCATCCACGAAGCCCAGGGCCGCCGCGGCGCACTTTCCTCCCGCCTCAAGCCCGTCGACTACCGCATGAAGCTGTGCGGTCCGGCCTTTACGGTCAAATGCGCACCGCGCGACAACATCATGCTGCAGCTCGCCATCAACTATGCAAAGCCCGGCGATATCATCGTCGTCTCCGCCGGCGAATACGAAGAGGCCGGATCCTTCGGCGACGTGCTCGCCAATGCCTGCCTGGCCAAGGGCATCGGCGGCCTCGTCACCGACACCGGCGTGCGCGACACGCTGCAGCTCAGAGAACTCGGTTTCCCCGTCTTCTCGCTCAGCGTCTGCATCAAGGGCACGGTGAAGGAAACCATTGCGGCGGTGAACGACCCGATCATCGTCGGCGGCGAAACCATCAATCCCGGCGACATCATCGTCGGCGATGCCGACGGTCTGGTGGTCGTGCGCAGGCAGGAAGCCCAGGAAGCCGCCCGGCTGTCGCAGGCTCGCGAAGATGCCGAAGCCGGCTATATCGCCGCCTACAAGGCGGGCAAGTCGGTCATCGAGGTCAGCAATCTGGCGCCGGTGCTGAAGGCCAAGGGCCTGGTCGTCGACATCTGAGAAGGAACAGCAAAAGGCCTGAGCGCGCCAAAGTCACTCTGGACACTATTATGGACACATGTTCTATAAAGCGGACAGAGTTGAGCGGAGCGCGCCATGCATCTTTCGATGTGGACTTACCCCTGGGATATCCAGGACCAGGGCCCTGATGCGATTGCCGCCGAGCTTCGCAACCGGGCAGGCCTCAACACGATCAGCATGGCGACCTCTTATCATGCCGGCCGCTTTTTCCAGCCGCGCAGCCCGCAGCAGAAGGCCTATTTTCCGGAGGACGGAACGGTCTACTTCCGGCCGGACGAGAGCCTGTGGCAGGACAAGCTGATCCGGCCGCTGATGGCGGAGAATGTCACCGAGCGCGGCGACATGCTGGAGGCGCTGACCAGGGGACGCGACGCAACCGGTCTCCGGGTCTCCTGCTGGACGGTCTGCCTCCACAATAGCCGCCTCGGCATGCTGCATCCCGATCACGTGACGCACAACGCCTTCGGCAATCCCAATTATTATAATCTCTGCCCCTCCAGCCCGGCGGCGCGCGCCTATGCCGTCACCCTTGTCCGCGACATCACCACCAACTATCGGCCGGATATGGTCGAGCTCGAAAGCCCGAACTTCATGGGCTTCGCGCATGAATACCATCACGAGAAAGACGGCGTCGGCCTCAATGCCGAAGACGATTTCCTGCTGTCGCTCTGCTTCTGCGATCATTGCACGGCGCGCGCGGCAAAGGCCGGTGTACCGGTCGAAGGCGCACGCCAATCGGTGGCGCGCTTCATCGCCGAATTCTGCGACCGCGCCGTGCCGGAACGCCAGTTCCCGGATTTTCCGGCGGCCGGTATCGATGCCTTCCGCGACCATCCCGATCTCTATGCCTTTCTCGCCTGGCGCAGCGAACCGGTGACCAGCCTAATCGGCGAGATCAAGGCGGCGGCTGATCCGGCAAGCCGGGTCGTGCTTATCGACCTGAAGGACGGTTGGCTCGGCGGCGTCGATCTCGCGGCGGTCGGCAGGCTCTGCGACGGCGCCATTCTCTGCTGCTACGACATGGAGCCCAATGCCGTCGGCGAAGTCATCCGCATAGGCCGGGCGGCACTTGGATCGGAAAAATTCCTGGGCGTCGGCCTGCGTGTCTTCTATCCCGAGGTCGGCGAAGCCGCGGTGCTAACCTCCCGCGCGAAGGCCGCCGTCGATGCCGGCGCCAATGGTGTGAACTTCTACAATTACGGCCTCATCCCGGCAAAGCGGCTCGACTGGGTCAGGGCGGCAGTCGCCTCTATCACCTAAGCCGCGATTGGCTCGGCAACCTGAATCAGGCAATCGCCGGCCTGGCTGTCGCAATTCAGCCTGTGGGAAATGACGATGCCGCTCTCGGCAAAGCGCAGCTCTTCCTCCGGCTGCTCCAGGCGTTCCAGATCGTGATACCATCCGGCGAGATCGCCGGCAGCAACAGTGGCGCCGAGGACTGTGGCCGGCTCGAACCAGCCTCTGCGGTTGGCGTAGATGCCCTGGCTGTGCCGGGATAACGAAAGCAGTTGCAGCGGCCACGGCTCCGAGAGCGGCGTGCGGCAGAGGACCGGGCGTTCGATAATGCCGAGCGTCACGAGCAACCGGTCGATTGCCGCCGCCGTGAAGGCCATCGTCGCGGGCGTCACGGTTCCGCCGCCGCCGAATTCACCGGAAAGACCGATAATCCCCGCCCTGGCCGCAGCCCCCATCGATGTCGGCGCCGCCGGGCCATTGTCGGCGATGAAGGCATGCGACGCGCCCATCGCTCGCATCAGCGCGACCGATCGTTCGAAGCGGGCGGCGTCGGCCTGACGCTCGATCAGCGTGCAGGGGAGGTGCGCCATCGACGTGCCGCCCGAATGCAGGTCGAGCATGACGTCATGGCGCGGAAAAAGTTCGTGTTCGAGGAAATGCGCCAGGCGCGCCGTCGGCGCCCCCGCGGGATCGCCGGGAAAGGCCCGGTTGAGGTTGCCGCCGTCGAAGGGCGAGCAGCGTTTGGCCGCCATCACCGCCGGCAGGTTCGCCATCGGCAGGATGGTGACGGCGCCGTGAATCTCAGCGACATCAAGCAGGCGCATCAGCCGGCCAAGCTGCAGTTCGCCCTCGTATTCGTCGCCGTGATTGCCGGCCATCAGCAGCACAGACGGTCCCTCGCCATTTTTGAGGCGAAGGATCGGAATGCGGATCTGATAATAGGGTGAACGGTCGATCGAATAGGGAATGGCGAGATGCCCGGCCTGCCGGCCCTCACGCGAAAAGTCGATCGGATTGACGAGGCCGCTATGCATGGTCCCTCCAGTGCGGGGCGGTGCCGCGCAGTTACAGCGCCGCGACCGCGGTCATTTCGACGCGCAGGTCCGGGTCGGCCAGGCGCGCTTCGGTGCAGGCGCGGGCTGGCGGGTTTTCGATGTCGATCCAGCTGTCATAAACGCCGTTCATCGCCTCGAAATCGGTAATCGCCGGCAGGAAGACGTTGACGGCGAGGAGACGCGAGCGATCGGTCCCGGCTTCCTTCAAAAGGGCGTCGATCTTGCCGAGCACATCGCGGGTCTGCTCCTCGATATCAGCCTTGCGATTTTCCGCGACCTGGCCGGCAATATAGACGAGACCTCCGTAGCTGACGGCCTGGCTCATACGCGAGCCCTTCTGATAACGCTGGATCATGCAGCTTTTCCTTTTCTTGGTTTTACAGGGAGAATTCAGCCGAAGCTGGTCAGATAGGCTGCCGTCACCGAATGATCCGGATCGAGGCCATAAAGGATCGCATGCCGGTCAAGGCAGGTGCAGGGATGCGAGATGCCGAACTCGATGACGTCGCCGACGGCGACGTCGCTGTCATCGGCAAGCGTTAGGAAGGCATGCTGATCGTTGAGGCGGAAAACTCTGGCGCCGTCGAGATCGGCGAGGCGCGCGCCATTGCGATAAAGCGCCAGCGGCCGCGGCAAGTCCTGGTCCATCGCCACATCGCGCATGCCCATGCCCGAAATCGCAAGCCCTGGCTCCGGCCGCGACAGGACCTCGGCCCAGACCCTGAGCGCCGGACGGAAACCCGCCGCCGCGGAAACGATGTCGCCGCCGATGCGAAAGCCGCCGCGCGCATCGAGACCGGCAAGGCCGCGCTCATAGACGCCGTGATCGTGAAAGAAGATGGCGCCGCTTCGCAGCACGAGCCGGCAGGCGGGATCGGCCGCGACGGCAGCTGCAAGCCGCGCCACCACAATGTCGAAAAACACCGAACCGCCTGATGTGACGAGAAGCGGCCGCTCTCTTCCGATGCGGGCGCGGATCTTCGGCAGGAAATCTGATGTCATCGCCATCAGCGCGTCGATCCGATGCATCGTTTCTTCCGGATCGGCGGTCGCGGCCGCACCCTCATAGGCGGCGATACCGCTCAGCCGGAAGGCCGGCGTCTCCGCGGCCAGGATCGCGTCGAGAATTGCCACCGCGGTATCGGCGCTGCGGAGACCGGCGCGGCCGGCGCCGAATTCCACCAGCAGGCCGAGCGGCGGCAGGTCTCCGCGTTCCTGCCAGGCGGAGGCAAGCGCCTCGACCAGCGCCGTCGAATCCACGAAGACATGGACTTCCGCGTCGGGATAATCCGAAAGCAGCGCCGCAAGCCGGCGAGCGGCGGCAGTCCCGCCGATCTCGTTGGCGAGGATCAGGCGGCGCTGTCCGGCCTTGAGCAGCACGGCGGCCTGGCGGATGTCGGCAACCGTCGTGCCCCAGGCGCCCGCCGAAAGAAGCATGTCCGCCAGCGCCGTCGACATCGGCGTCTTGGCGTGCGGCGCAATCTCGGCGCTATTGCTCTTCACATAGGCCATCATCAGCTCGACGTTCCCGGCGAAGGCCTGCCGGTCGAGCGAGATCAGCGGCAGCGCCATTGTGCCGTCATAGGGCTTCCATCCCCGGGTTCCGATGGCCGCAAGCGGCAGCGGCGGATGGCCGGGCGGAAAGCCCCGCACCCGCTCGTCGATCAGGACGTTTTCGGTCGAAGTTTGAAGATCAGACATGGAGCCCTCTCCCGATCTCGGCCGGATCGGCCAAACCAAGGCGATAGGTGTCGTTGGCGGTGGCAAAAAACAGAGCGCGCTGCTCGTCGAGAGAGAGCTCGGCGGCGACCGTGCGGAACACCTGATAGACCTCGTCGAAAGAAGCATGCAGACCGGCGACCGGGAAGTCGCTGGCAAACATCGCACGTTCAGGGCGGAAACAAGCGAGGCAATGGTCGATCACCGGCCGCAGGCGTTCGGGCGTCCACGCGTGGTCATAGGCGACGAGGTCGGAAATCTTCAAGCGAATGTTCGGCTCTTTGCCGAGCGCCCGCAGTCCGCGGCGCCACAGGGCCATCCCGTCCTCCGTCCGGTCGATGGGGCTGCCGCCGTGGTTGAGGACGAAAAGCGTTTGCGGAAACGCCCGCACCAGATCGAGCGCCTCGTCCATCTGCCAGGGATAGAGCATCAGGTCGAAGACCAGCCCGAGCCGCGTGGCATGGGCAAGCCCAGCACGCCAGGCGGGATCGGCCATGCGATCCGGACGCGACGCAAAACGCTTCGCCGTATCGGGATGCCAGCTCAGAATATCGCGGATGCCGACGACGCTGGGATTTTCCACTTCCGCCTCGAGCAGGCGCGCGGCATCCGGACCGTCGAGCGGAACGCGGGCGACATAGCGGCGGGCCACGCCGGAACTGCGGTCGAGGCCGTCCAGCCAGCGGCTCTCTTCCAGCGGGTAGGCAACCGACCAGCCGGCCTCCACGTGCACCGTCGCAACGATGTTCTGTCGCGCGGCATCGGCGCGATAATCGTCGATGCCGTAATCACGCAAGATCGGCGCGAGACTGCCGACCGCCGCCTCCTCGCCAGTCTTCCGCGCCTTCTGAAGCCAGGGATGGCGCTGCAGGCTAAGGTCCCAGAGATGGTGGTGCGGGTCGATCACCGGCCCGTCATAGCGCTCGGTCATCGGCGCGCCTCGCGGCCGGAAACGAGCAGCAGGGCGAGGATCAGCGTGCCGAACATGATCGAGCGCCAGCCGGGCGAGGCGTTGACGACGGTGATCAGCGCCGTCGTGGTGACGAGCAGGATCGCCCCCGGGATGGTGCCGGCATAGGTGCCGCGGCCGCCGAGGATGGAGGTGCCGCCGAGCACGACGGCGGCGATCGAGGTCAGCAGATAGGGATCCCCGATGCCGACATAACCTTGCCGGTTCATACCGAGCACAAGAATGCCGGCAAGCCCGGCGAAGAAGCCGGACAGGGTATGGACGATCAGCGTATTGCCGGTGATGCTGACGCCGGAAAGCCGGGCGGCGAGCGGGTTGGCCCCGAGCGCCAGGAACCGGGCGCCGATCGGCATGCGGTGGACGAGCAGCAGGACGACGATTGAGACGCCGAGCCACAGAATGATGCCCGAGGGAATGCCGAGCGGCCGCGCCTGGCCGAGCAGGATGACGGCCGGATTGCTGACGGTGACGGCGCTGCCGCCGGCGACGATGACGAGCAGCCCCTGCAGGAAGGTCGCCATCGCAAGCGTCATGATGATCGGCGGCACGCGCAGATAGGCGGCACCCGCGCCGTTCATCAGGCCGATGCCGGTGGCGATGGCAAGGGCCGCCGCGATGCCGGCAAGGCCGGTCGGGTCCCAGGCCGGCGAGATCAGCGGCAGCAGGATCGCCGTGACTGTGATAACCGCGCCGACTGAAAGATCGATGCCGCCCATCAGAATGACGAGCGTCTGACCGGCCGCGACGATGCCGATCACCGCGGCGAGTTCAAGCAGGTAGCGCAGATGGCCATAGGCGCCGAAACCACGCAGCGTGAAGCTTGCGACGATCCAGACGAGCGCGACCAGAAGGAAGGTCAGCAGCGGCGGATTGCGAAACGCGGACCGGATGATGTTCATCGCCTTGCCCTCCAGCCCTTGAGAAGTTCCGGAACGGCGACCGCGCCGACAATGATCAACCCTTGCGCGACATATTGCGCGACCGGCGGAAAGCCGAGGAAGAACATCACGTTGATCATCACCGAGAGCAGCAGGCTGCCGCAGATCGCGCCGCGCATCGTGCCCTTGCCGCCGAGGAAGCCGACGCCGCCGAGCACGGCGGCGGCGATGGAGTTCAGCGTGAAGGGTGTGCCGATCACGGGATCACCCGAGCCGGTCTGCGCCGCGACGAAAAGGCCGGTCAGCGCCGCAAGCAGACCCGAGAGCGCGAAGGCTGCGACCTTCACCTGCTCGACCGGGACCCCGGAGCGGAAGGCGCCGACCGGGTTGTCGCCGGCTGCATAGATGCCGAGGCCAAGCGGCGTGGCCAGAAAGGCTTTCCAGAGCACGAGGATCACGACCAACAGCAGGAAGGCGACGGGCGTGTGGCCGGCAAGAACCGTCGACAGCCAATCGGGAATGAACCCACCCGGCCGCGGCAGCAGGATCAGCGCGATGCCGCTGATGATGAAGGAGCCGGCCAGCGTGACGATGATCGCCGGCAATCTCAGATGCGTCACGATGGCGCCGATGACGGCGCCGATCGAAAGGCCGGCGAGCGCGACAGCGACAATGCCGCCCGGCACACCGAGCACCCCTTGCATCGTCGTCGCCGCGATCACGGCGCCGAGGCTGACGAGCGGGCCGATCGCCAGGGTGATGCCGCCGTTCAGCATGAGCAGCGCCTGCGCCATGGTGACGAGCGCCAGCGGAAACCAGTTCTGCGTGAATTTGGAGAAGCCGCCGACGGACAGGATGCCGGGAAAGAGCACCGCATAAAGAATGAGAAAGCCGGCAACGACGAGATAGAGGCCGGCGAGGCCGCGGTTGCGGCGGAGCTGGATCGAACCGTAGAGCCGAGCGGACGAAATCGTGCTCATGCCGCCTCTCCCTGCGGCGTAGCCGCAATACCCATGGCCGCGCCGACAATCGCGCCTTCGCTGATCGCATCGCTCGACAGTGTTGCCGCGACCCGCCCCTCGCGCAGAACCACGACGCGGTCGCAGAGATGGACGAGCTCCGGCGTATCGGAACTGACGAGAATGACGAGCCGCCCCTCGGCGGCGAAGGCCCGCAGCATCAGGTAGATTTCCCGCTTGGTCTCGATGTCGACGCCGCGCGTCGGATCGTTGAGGAGCAGAATGGAAGGATCGAGCGGCAGCCACTTGGCCAGCGCCACCTTCTGCTGGTTGCCGCCGGAAAGCGCCTGCACCGGGCGAGCGGTATCGCCCTTGATCGTCAGGCGGCGGGCGAGATCGGCGACCAGGCCGCTTTCCGCCGTCAGGTCGCGCAGCCCATTGCGGGCGAGCCGTCCGAGCGAGGGCAGGATGAGATTGGCGGCGATCGCGTGAGGCAGCACCAGTCCCTCATGTTTGCGGTCGGCCGGCACATAGACGATGCCCGCCGCATTCGCCGCGCCGACACTTGCCGGCAGACCGGGATTTCCCGATACTTCCGCCCGGGCAGCAGACGCGGGAATCGCGCCATAGAGCCCGAGCAGCAGGTCTTCCTGCCCCTGTCCCACCAACCCGCCGATGCCGACGATCTCGCCGGCGCGGGCGGAGAAGCCGATATGGCGCACCATGCCGGCGGAAAAATCCTCGACGTCGATGCGTATCGCGCCGGGCTTGGCGGCGACACGCGGCGGGAACAGGTCGCCAGTCTCGCGACCGACCATCAGGCGGACCAGCCCCTCGCCATCGATGCCGGAGAGCGACTGGTCGGCCGTGACGCCGCCGTCTTTCAGCACCGTGACATGCGAGCAGAGCGCCTGCACCTCATTGAGGCGGTGGGAAATATAGAGAAGGGCGGTGCCGCGACCCTTGAGCGTTTCGATGAGGCGGGCAAGGATGCCGGCTTCATGGGCGGAGAGCGACGAGGTTGGTTCGTCCAGAATGAGCACGCGCGGCTTGCGGAACAGCGCCTTGGCGATCTCGACCATCTGACGGCGGCCAAGCGCCAGATCGGCGACCGGCATGTCGAGCGGTTCGGTGAGCCCGACCATATCGCAGACCTCTCGCACGCCGTGATGCAGCGCTGCGTAGTCGATCAGGCCGAACCGACGCGGAAAGGCGCCGGTTCCGATGTTTTCGGCAATCGACAGGCTGGCCGTCAGGCTCAGCTCCTGCTGAACCACGGCGATGCCAGCCGCGCGCGCTGCCGCCGGGCTAAAGCGCGCGACAGACTTGCCGTCGACAAGGATGGAGCCGCTGTCCGGCTGCAGGGCGCCGGACAGGAGATTGATCAGCGTCGACTTGCCGGCGCCGTTTTCACCGAGCAGGGCGTGAACCCTGCCCGGCAGAAGGGCGATGTCGACGCCCTTCAAAACGGGATTGCCGAAAAATCCCTTGAACACCTGCCGGGCTTCCAGCAGGGGCCTTTCTTCCGTCATGACGGCATCCCTCAATCCGGATTACTTGGTGGCAAGCAGCTTGTCGAAGAGCGCCTTGTCGTAATCCGAATAGATATAACCGTCAGCCGGGAACTTGTCGGCCCGGGCGAGGTAGCTGCCGATGGTGCTTTCGTCGATGACGGGCAGCGGCACCTTGACGAAGGCGGGAACATCCTTGCCTTGCAGCGCCTGCACAGCAGTATATACGGAAAGCGCGCCAAGCCAGTTCGGCTGCATGGTCGCCCAGCCCTTCAGGCCCTTCTCCTTCCACAGTTCCAGGAATTGCCGGGCATTTTCGCCGGTTGTCGGCACCTGGTCGCGGCCCTGGCGCTCGAAGGCGAGGACGGAGCCGGCCGACAGCGCGCCGCCGAGCGACAGCACGCCGTCGATCTCGGGATTGGCGAAGAGCAGACTGGTCATCGCTTCCTGAGCGGGCGCGACGTTATATTCGGTATTGGTCTCGGTGATCACCTGGAGGCCCGGATTGGCATCGAGGACCGGCTGGGCGCCCTTGCGGCGATCATCGCTGACCGAAATGCCGGCCGGGCCGTTCATGATGATGATCTTGCCCTTGCCGCCGAGCTGGCTGACCATCCACTTGGCAGCGGTCGCGCCCCATTCATTGGAATCGGTGTTGATCTTCGCTGTCACCTTGTCGGTGTTCACAAGGCTGTCGAAATTGACGACGGCGATGCCCTTGTCGCAGGCATCCGAAATGACGCGGTCGAGCGCGTTGGAGGAGCCGGCGATGACGACGATGGCATCGACATTGGCATCGATCATCGATTGGATATGCTGGATCTGCGTCTGGGCATTGCCCTGCGCGTCGGTGATCATCAGGTCCTTCACGAGGCCGGCCTTCTTCAGTTCATCCACCTCGGCTTTGATGGTGCCTTCGGTCTGCTTCATCCAGGTCGGCACCGAATAGATGTTCGCCCAGCCGATCGTGTAGGGCGCCTTCCGGTCGCCCTTGATGCAATTGGCGGCGGCCGAGGCCGTGCCCGTGGAAAAGACGAGGAGGGCCGCGGCAGCGGCAGCACCGGCGAGAAGGCGGCGGCGCAGTGAAGCGGAAATGCTGTTTTCAAAATTCTTCATGTCGATCCCCTTTTTTGTGCGGCAGCCTTGACGGCCTGCCATCTATGTCCAATATATTGTACATATGACCTTTATAACGGACGAGGCGATCTTATGCCGATTTTTCCACCTCGCAAGAGGGGTGAAAAAAATTTTCGTCTGCTGTGAAATCACGGAGGTCGGTTGACAGATGCGGCGGAGGATTTGAAAAGCTTGGCCGAACAGAAATTGGGATCGACAGCAATGGATGCAGTTCAGGACGAAGCAGCCGGCAAACGCGCCCGCGGGCTCGACCGCGCCTTCGAAATCCTCGATTTCCTGCGCCAGAAACGGCAGGCGCTGAAGCCGAACGAAATCGCAGCGCAGATCGGCGCGCCGCGCTCCTCGGTCTACGAGCTCGTCAACTTGCTACTGAGCAACGGCATTTTGGAATTCACCGGCGGCGAGGGACGGGTCTATCTCGGACGCAAACTCTATTTCCTCGGCGCCGCCTATGAAAATCATTTCGATTTCACCCGCGAATGCGAGGCGGCGTTGGAACAGCTTGCCGACGAGACACGGGAAACGGCGCAGTTCTGCATGCTGGATGGAAACAAATATACGGTCGTGCGTATGCGCGAGGGCGCGCGACCCTTCCGCATTTCGACGGATATCGGCCAGTCGGTGCCGATCCCGTGGACGGCGTCGGGCCGCTTGCTCGTCGCGCATCTATCCGATCAGGACATCCTGAATTTCATTCCGCCACAGGATTTCCGCCTGCCGGGCGGCGAATGGCTCGAGCCGCAAACCTTCCTCGCCGAGGTACGCCAGGCCGAGCGCGAAGGTCTCTTCACTTTCAACAGCATCGTCGACAGCTTCACCCATTGTTTTGCCGTGCCGGTGCGCGGCGAGGAAGGCCATGCTGCCGCAACGCTCTGCCTCGTCACGCCCCGTGACGACGGCATCGCCAACCGGGACCGCTACCTCGACTGCCTGAAGAAGGCGGCCGCTGGCCTGGAGCATGCCCCGGCCCGGCCAAGACGGGGCTGACGCCTTATATCAAGGCATATCTGTCGGCGCGGGCATTCGTCGGCAAGCCGGCGCGTCCGCAGGCGTCCAGCGACACCCGCTAAAACGCCACCGACCCGGCTCGCAAGGCCGCTCAGTGACCGAGCGCAAGACGCCATATTGCAGCCGGCGCTGATCTCCGATTTCCAGATTCACACTGATCCCGCAAAACTATTCACTCTTCTACCGCAATTTGGAAATGAAGTTTCTCTATAAAATCTATGGAGAACGTACTCTAACGTCCTGACAGCCAAACTGACCTCGGCCCCGAAACGACGGAGCCGTTGGCGGCAAACGGAGAGGACGCGAAATGACACGGAAAATCAGGCTTGGGGCATTTCTTCCTGGCGGTGGACAGCATGTTGCCTCCTGGCGCCATCCCGACCAGCCGGCCGACGGTGCCACCAGTTTCGAATTTCACAAAAGGCTTGCTTTGACAGCCGAACGCGGTCTCTTCGACGCCTATTTCCTGGCCGACGGCCTGGCTGTCGGTTTTGGCGGTGCGCGTGAAGGCGGCAACGCCCGCGTGGCCGGCTTCGAGCCCGTCACATTGTTCTCCGCGCTTGCGCCTCTGACCACCCATCTCGGCTTCATCGCGACGTCTTCGACCACCTATGAAGAGCCTTATACCACTGCCCGCAAGTTCGCTTCGCTCGACCTGATCTCGGACGGCCGCGCCGGCTGGAACGTCGTCACCACGACAGGTGACCTCACGGCGCAGAACTTCAACCGCGATACCCAGCTTCCGCATGCCGAGCGTTATCGCCGCGCCGCCGAGCACGTCGAGGTCGTCCGAAAACTCTGGGAAAGCTTCGAGGACGACGCCTTCATCCGCGACAAGGAGACCGGCGTGTTCTTCGACCCGTCGAAGCTGCACGACACCGACCATCGCGGCGAGCACTTCAGCGTGCGCGGCCCGCTCAACGTCTCGCGCTCGCCGCAGGGCCATCCCGTCATCGTACAGGCCGGCCAGTCCGAAGACGGGCGCGGGCTTGCCGCCGCGACGGCCGAAGTTATCTTCACCGCCCATCAGCACATCGAAACCGCCCAGGAATTCTATCGCGATATCAAGGCGCGCGCCCGCGGTCTCGGCCGCAATCCCGATCACATCCTCGTCATGCCCGGCGTCTCCGCCTTCGTCGGCAGGACCGAAGCCGAGGCGCGGGAGAAATATGATCGCCTGACCCCACTCATCGTCGAAGAGGACGGGATCGGCCTCCTCAACGGCCTGACCGGCGGCACGCTCGACCTGCACGGCTACGACCTCGACGGGCCACTGCCGCCGGCGCCGCCGACCGAAGGCATGAAGAGCCGCCAGGCGCTGATCCGTCAGATCGCCGACGAGAACAACTTCACCATCCGTCAGCTCTATCAGTGGATTGCATCCGCCCGCGGCCACTACACCATCGTCGGCACCTCCGAACAGATCGCCGACACGCTGCAGCAATGGTTCGAGAACGAAGCCGCCGACGGCTTCAACATTCTGCCGCCCTGGCTGCCGACGGCGCTTGACGACTTCGTCGATCTGGTCATTCCGGAACTGCAGCGCCGCGGCCTGTTCCGCACGGCCTATGAAGGCAAGACGCTCCGGGAAAACCTCGGCCTGCCTTTCCCGAGCAACCGATGGGCTGCGGAGCGCGCAGCTCTCCAGGCAGCAGAGTGAGGAGCGATCCATGGCTTATGAAATCAATCAGGTCCTCCCAAGAAGCTTCGGCCGCCTGAAGAGCAGCGAAAGCAACAGGCCCACATTCGCGTCGCATGTGCGCGGTGTGCTCGCATCGCTTCTGCCGCGCTATGGCCTGCTGATCGCTTTCCTCGCACTCTGGCAGGTTTCGAGCACCAGGGGCTGGATCAATCCGGCCATCTTCCCGCCCCTGAACGTGATCCTGTCGGCTCTCTGGACCAACCTTGCCAATGGCGCGCTGCTCGACGACATCGCCATCAGCCTGCAGCGATCCGGCACCGCCTTCGCCTTTGCCGTCGTGGTCGGGATTCCGCTCGGCCTGTTCATGGGCCAGTTTCGGGCCGTCGAGCAGGCGCTAGACCCGATCCTGCAGCTCTTCCGCCAGACCTCGGCACTGGCGCTCTATCCGGTCTTCATCCTGCTGCTCGGCCTCGGCGAAACATCGAAGATCTTCGTGATCTTCTGGGCGACGCTGTTCCCGGTGCTGCTCGCTACGATCGGCGGCGTCAAGGAGGTGGACCAGAAGCTCATCGAGATGGCGCGAACTTACGGCGCCGGATCGCTGACCGTTTTCCGCCGCGTCATCCTGCCGGCCTCCGTTCCCGCAATCTTCGTCGGCCTGCGCCTCTCGGCGACAACGGCACTTCTGCTGCTGATCGCCGCCGAGATGATCGGCGCCAACAAGGGCATCGGCTTCCAGGTCATGAACGCCCAGTACAATTTCCAGATCCCGCTGATGTTTGCGGCGATCCTGCTGCTCGCCTTCCTCGGCCTTGCCGCCAATGCCTTGCTGGTTCTGCTGCAGCGCCGCCTCTGCCGCTGGTCTCAGCCGAACGCCTGACCGCTTCCACCGATTTTCCTCTTCCCGAAAGGACCTCCCATGACCTTCCATCCCCGCAACCTTCTCCTGCCTGCCGTGATCGCTCTCGGTCTTGCCACCCCGGCCGCCGCCACCGACACGGTGAAGCTGCGCTATCTCGCGAGCCAGGGCGGCCTTGCCGCCCATGAACTCGCCGACGCACTCGGCTATTTCAAAGACACCGGCATTACGTTTGAGAATGTCGGCTATGCCCAGGGCGGCCCGGCCTCTCTCATCGCTCTTGCATCCGGGGACGTGGAGATCGGCAGCGCCGCCACCTCAGCTGTTTTGAATTCGATCATCGGCGGCAACGACTTCGTCGCCGCCTATCCATCGAACGGCATCAATGACGATGTGCAGTCGACCTTCTACGTGCTGGAAGACAGCCCGATCAAAAGCATCAAGGACATTGCCGGCAAGAGCATCGCCGTCAACACGCTCGGTGCCCACCTCGATTACACCATCCGCGAAGCCCTGCATTCCGTCGGACTGCCGAGCGACTCCGCCAACCAGGTCGTCGTTCCCGGGCCGCAGCTCGAGCAGGTGCTGCGCTCCAAGCAGGTCGATATCGCCGCCTTCGGCTACTGGCAGACGACCTTCGAAGGTGCGGCGCTGAAGAATGGCGGCCTGCGTGCGGTCTTCGACGATACCGACGTGCTCGGCGACATTGCCGGCGGCTTCGTGGTCCTGCGCCGCGATTTCATTCAGAAGCATCCCGAAGCCGCGAAGATCTTCGTCGAGCAGTCGGCCCGCGCCCTCGATTATGCCCGCGAGCATCCCGAGGAAACCAAGAAGATCCTGGCCAAGGCGCTCGGCGAGCGTGGCGAGAACCCTGATATCGCACAGTATTTCCGCGGCTACGGCGTACGTGCCGGCGGCCTGCCGGTTGAACGCGACATCCAGTTCTGGATCGACGTCCTGGTTCGCGAAGGCAAGCTGAAGCAGGGCCAGCTGGCGGCGAAGGACATCATCTTTGCGGCCGACGCCAAGCCGGCAAGCAACTGAGGAATTATGATGAGCGTCGCCCCAGACATCCGCCGCGGGGAGGTGACGATCCGTCACCTCTCGAAATCCTACAAGCTGAACGGCAGCCGCCTGCAGGTTCTGAAAGATATCAATCTCCACATCCGCTCCGGCGAGAGCCTTGCGATCGTCGGCGCCAGCGGTTCGGGCAAGACGACCCTGCTTAGGGTTCTGGCCGGTCTCGAAGATTCCGACACCGGTGATGTGCTCGTCGACGGCAAGGCGATCAGCGGCGTCGGCGCGGAACGCGCCGTCATCTTCCAGGAGCCGCGCCTTCTTCCCTGGCTGACAGTGCTCGACAACGTCGCCTTCGGGCTGGAAACGAGAGGGCTGTCGCGTGAACAGGCGAGGGCGCGTGCGCGTCACTACGTCAAGCTCGTCGGCCTGCAGCAGTTCGAGGCGGCCTATCCCCGGCAGCTGTCCGGCGGCATGGCACAGCGCGTCGGCATCGCCCGGGCGCTTGCCGTGCAGCCGGAAATCCTGCTGCTCGACGAACCGCTCGGCGCGCTCGATGCGATGACCAAGATCGGCATGCAGCAGGAGCTCGCCCGGATCTGGCGCGACGAGGATGTGACGACCATTCTCGTCACCCACGATCTCGAGGAGGCGATCTATCTCGCCGACCGGATCCTGATCCTGCCGCGCGAGAAGGGAGGCGAGCCGCGCCTGATCGACATCGATCTGCCGCGTCCGCGCGACCGCAGCGCACCGGAATTCGTCCGGCACCGCGAGGAGCTGCTCAACCTGTTCGGACTGCATTGAAGCCCGCAGACGCAAACGCGCGCCGCATGGGACCTGATCATGCGACGCGCGGCAGTTGCGGAAAGCGATACGGAGAACCGGCGCGCTACTGCAACCTACTCCTGGGCCCCGCGGCGAGGTAAGGCCGCCGGTCCAGCTCTGCGGACCTCAGGGAGCTTCGCAGTCGCAGAAGATCCTTGCGGGCGATCAGACCGCACAATCGCCCCGACGCCGGTTCGACGATCGGTATGCGGCCATTGTCCGTCGACAGCATCAGATCGGCGATAAAGGCGACGGTATCATCGGGGTGTCCCACAGGAACCGAAGCGTCCGTTACATTGTCTGCAAGCGTTTGGGCGGCAATGTCCGGTTTTCCTTGCCAAAGCAGGATATCGGCCCTCGATACGACGCCGGCCAACCTGCCCGCCGCGTCGATCACTGGATAGATCCGGTGCGTCTTCGCCCGTGAGGTGAACAAATCGCAGGCCTCGCCGATTGTCATGGTGACGGGAAGCGTGTCGACATCGCCGATCATGATATCCCTGGCTCGCGAGAGTTCGAAGGGATCGACACCATATTCGCGGGTGATGTGCTGCCCGCGGCGCGCGATCTTCTCGGTGAGGATCGAGCGGCGCAGCAGCAGTACCGTGACGGCATAGGCGACCACCGTTGCCGCGAGCAGGGGAACCAGCGTGCTGACGTCGCCGGTAATCTCCATCGCAAAGAAGGTGCCGGTGAGCGGGGCGCGCATGGTTCCGCCCATCATCGCCGCCATTCCGAGCAGCGCCCAGAAGCCGGGATCATTGCCAGGCATGACGATGCCGACCAGCCATCCGAGAGCGCCGCCGAAGATGAGAAGCGGAGCGAGCACGCCACCGGAGGTGCCCGACGAAAGCGCAAACAGCCAGATGATGGTCTTCACCAGCAGGATCGACAGAACTGCCGGCGCCAATAGCCGGTTGTTGAGCAGGCCGTCGATGATGTCATAGCCGACACCCATCGCCCGCGGCTCGATCAGGCCGCCGAGGCCGATGACGAGACCGCCGAGCATGGGCCACCACATCCAGTGGATCGGCAGCGCCTCGAACAGATCCTCGATCCGGTAGAGCAGCGTCGTCAGCAACCCCGATTGCAGCCCCGAAATGATGCCCATCGCCGCGCAGGCAAAAATCCCCCACCACGGCAGCGTCACCTGGAAATGCGTCGGGAACAGCGGGCCGACGCCGAAGAGCAGCGGGCGCCAGCAGATCGACACGCAGGCGGCGACCGCGACGGGAATGAAGCTGCGCGGTTTCCATTCGAACAGCAGCAGTTCGACCGCCAGCATGACCGCGGCGATCGGCGAGCCGAAGATCGCCGTCATACCGGCGGCGGCACCCGCGACGAGCAGCGTCTTGCGCTCGGCCGCACTCATGTGAAAGAACTGCGCAAACAGCGAGCCGATCGCTCCGCCGGTCATGATGATCGGCCCCTCGGCGCCGAACGGCCCGCCTGTTCCGATCGAGATTGCCGAAGACAGCGGCTTCAGCACGGCGACCTTCGGCGACATCCGGCTGCCGCCGATCAGGATCGCTTCGATCGCCTCGGGGATGCCGTGGCCGCGGATTTTTTCCGACCCGAAACGGGCCATCAGCCCGATGACGAGCCCGCCGAACGGCGGCACCAGCACCACCCAGACCGAGCGCGGTACGGCGGCCAGGGAAGCCGGCTCGATGCCGATCTCTCCGAACCAGACGACATTGGTCACGAGCGCGATCAGGCTGACGAGACACCAGGCTGCAAAGGCCCCTGACGTGCCGACGATGACGGCCATTCCGACCAGGAGGAGGACCCGCCTGTCGGTGGTAAAATCGCCGGCTTCGCGCCGGGAAAGACCGCCGGTGAAATCATGCGGCCGGTTGCTTGGTTGATGCTGCGCCATGGAAGCCTCTGCTACGCGAAAACGGGTCGGTTTGTGCAGCGTAATTATATCGTAATACGATATAAATCAATGGACGAATATGGGGAGGCGAAAATGTCTCGCCAGGTGCCTCACTTGACCTGCTTGCGGCTGCCCATCTATTCGAGATCGGCAACAGTGCGCGCAAGGATCGCTTCCTGCGAACCAAGCGGCAGAGGAGAACGAGTGTGAAGAAAACCCCGCCGCCGCTGAGACAGGAGGATTACGAGGCGCTGGCCGACCTCAGGTTCGCGCTTCGCCAGTTCATGGACTTCAGCGCCTCAGCCGCCCAGTCGGAAGGACTGCCCGTCCAGCAGCACCAGGCGCTGCTGGCGATCAAGGGACAACGCGGCGAAGCGATGACCATCGGCATGCTGGCCGAGCGGCTGATCATCGCGCCGCATACGGCAACCGAACTCGTCGGACGGCTGTCGGATGCAGGGCTGGTCGAGCGCCATGCCGATCCGGCCGACAGGCGCCGTCAGACGCTGCTGCTGACCGAGAAGGCCGACGAGCTTCTGACCAGGCTGAGCGCCGTCCATCTGTCGGAAATCAGGGTGATGGCGCCGAAGCTGATCGAGCTGCTGCTCGAGCTTCAGAAGACAGCGCCGAAAGCGGAGTAATTGGTTTCGTCGCCCGCAGGCGAGGCCACAGAAAGAGCTCAAGCGCTGCGGGAGCGCCGGCAGCTCCCTCTCGGACGATCAAGCTTCAACCTCAGCTTCGAAGCGTCTTACCCAGACGATGGATATGGGCAGCACCGATGCCGCAGCAGCCGCCGATGATCGTCGCGCCGGCTTCGGCCCAGGAGCAGGCAAAACGCGAATAGACGTCGTCATTCAGATCGTCGCGGGTCTCGTGCAGGCCTTCATTTGCGGCCGACTCGCCCTGTTCGCCTTCGAAGGCATTGGCATAGACGCCGATTTCGATACCGGCATCCATCTTGCGGAATGCTGCGGCTGCCGTCGCGACGGCCGCCTCCATCACTTCCGGTTTGCTGCAATTGAACAGGAAGGCTTCGGCGCCCGATGACGCCGCCCAGGACGCCGCATCCTCGACGCTTTCGCCGGAACGAAGCTTCGGCTCGCCGCTTTCGATATCCGCTCCGTCATCGGCCAGCGTGAAGGAAATCCAGAACGGTTTACCCGATTCCGCCACCGCCTGACGGACGGCCTCGCCCTCGGCGATCAGACTCAGCGTCTCGCCGAGCCATATGTCGACGAAAGGGGCGAGGTTTTCGACCAGCACCTTGAGGTAATCCTGCACCCGCTCAGGCTGAAAATTCTGCGGCTCGTAGGAGCCGAAGATCGGCGGCAGCGAACCGGCGACCAGCACCTTGCGACCAGGGACGGAATCGGCCGCCTCGCGCGCCAGGCGGCCGGCAAGACGGATCAGCGCTGCACCCTCCGTCTGAAACCGGTCCTCGCCGATGTGGAAAGGCACCAGCGCATAGCTGTTGGTCGTAATGATCTCAGAGCCGGCGGCGATGAATTCCTTATGCACCTCGCGCACGATTTCCGGCGAATTGATCAGCGCCAGCGCCGACCATTCCGGCTGTTTCAATTCGGCACCGAGCCGCAGCAGCTCGCGGCTCATGCCGCCATCGAGGATTCGTGTCGTGCTCATGAAGGGTCTCCATTCAGGCCGCCGCGCCGTTGCCGGCGGCGGGCTTTTCATAACAGGCGGGGCGAGGTGCGCGTCGATACGCGCAGGGGTTTATGGCTGGTCCCTTCTCTCGGCTAACGCCGCACCGGCACCTGCGCTTCGAGACCTCGAAAGACGCGGGCGATGACGGCGGTCAGGGCGAGATAGAAGAGGGTGACGACAAGCAGTGGTTCGTAGACGAGCAGCGTGTCCTGGCGAACCTTGTTGGCCACGGCATAGAGATCCATCACCGTCACCGTGAAGGCGAGGGGCGTCGCCTTCAGCTGCATGACGATCTCCCCGGCAATGGTCGGCAGGGCGATACGGATGGCGCGCGGCAGCCAGATGCGGCGGGTCAGCTTCCAGGGCGACAGGCCGAAGGCCCGCCCGGCTTCGAGCTCGCCCTTGGGAACGGCGAGCAGGGCGCCGCGCAGGACCTCTGCCTCGTAAGCCGCATAATTCAGCGTGAAGCTGACTGCGGCGAAGAAGAAGCCCTCGCGCAGGATCGGCCAGAACAGGCTTTGCCGGATGCCGGGGACCATCGGCAGCAGCGAGCCGACACCGTAATAGAGAAGCCACAGCTGGATCAGCAGCGGCGTGCCACGAAAGAAGGTGCAATAGCCGCGGGCCAGCAGCCGCGTCAGCCTGCCGCCGCTGACCTGCGCGAAGGCGAGGCCTATAGCAATGATGAAACCGAACACCACTGAGATGACCAGCAGCGCGACCGTCTGCCAGGCGCCGGTCAGAAGCAGCGGCCAATAGGAAGAGATCCAAGTGAAACTCATGGGGCGCGGCTCCTCAGGCGAGACGCGGCTGTCCCCGCCGCACCCGTCCCTCGATCAGCTTGAAAGCAACGTTGGAAATGAGTGTGATGGCGAGGTAGAGAAAGGCGGAAGCAAGGAAAAACACGAAGTAGTGTTTGGTGCTTGCCCCAGCGAGGCGGGTGGCGAGCGCCAGTTCCTGATAGCCGACGACCGCGACCAGCGCGCTGTCCTTGGTGACCGACATCCACAGATTGGCAAGCCCCGGCAGCGCGTTCGGCAAAAGCGCCGGCAGCAGGACGCGGCGGAACCGCAGTACGGGTCCCATGCCGAAGGCCTTGGCCGCTTCGATCTGGCCGGCGGGAATGGCGAGGATCGCGCCGCGTAGCACCTCGGTCATATAGGCGCCCTGCACGAAGCCGAGCACCGCGACCGCCGCAACAAAACCGTTCACATCGATCGGCGGCAGGTCCAATGCCGCCAGCAGCCGGTTGAGGCCGTCGGTGCCGGCATAATAGAGCCCGACGATCAGGATCAGCTCGGGAACGGCACGAATGACCGTGGTGTAGAGATCGAGCATGAGGCGGAGCGCGCGATTGCCCGAGAGCTTTCCAAGCGCGCCGCCCGTGCCGAGCAACAGGCCGACCGCGAAGGCGCAGGCCGAGATGGCGACCGTGGAGACCGCACCTGCCAAAAGAACGCCGCCCCATCCCGGAGGATAGGGGGACAGCAGGTCCAGAATGCCTTGTTGTGCGGTCGCCATCGCCGAGACTGCTTACTTCGCGCCGTAGATGTCGAAGTCGAAATATTTCTTGGTGATGGCGTCATACTGGCCGTTGGCGCGAACCGCAGCGATCGCCGCATTCAGCTTGGCTTTCAGCTCCGTGTCTTCCTTGCGCAACCCGCCCGAAACACCCGCTCCAAGGATTTCCTTGTCGTCGGCGACATCACCCATCTTGCCGCAGCAATCCTTGCCGCCGTCGCTCTTCAGGAAAGCGTCGAGCGCCAGCGAATCGCCGAAGACGTAGTCGATACGGCCGGAGGCCAGATCCTGGAAAGCCTCGTCGAGCGTCTGGTAGGTCTTCTCCTCGGCGGCGCCGGCGAAATACTTCTTGTAATATTCAGACTGGATCGTCGACACCTGGATGCCGATGGTCTTGCCCTTGACGTCCTCGGCGGTCGCACCCGGCTTCTGGTCCTTGGGACCGATCAGCGTGCTCGGCGTGTTGTAGTACTTGTCGGTGAAGTCGATTACCTTCGAGCGTTCCGCGGTGTTCGACATCGACGACCAGATCACGTCGAACTTCTTGCTCTGCAGCGCCGGAATGAGACCATCCCAGGAAATGTCCACGATCGAGCATTTCTCCTTCATCTCTGCACAGACGGCGTTCATCAGGTCGATTTCCCACCCGTGCCACTCACCCGAGGCGTCCTTGGCGAAGAAGGGCGGATAGGATTCATTCATGACGCCGAAGCGGACTTCGGCCTGTGCGGCGACCGCAGAAAGCGCAAGTGCCGCGCCGGCAAGGAGCGTGGGGAGCAGTTTCATTCGCAGGATTCTCCTGGTTCGTGTGTTGTCGATGATGGCTATGTGGATCAATGGGCACTGAGACGGGTAAACTCCCGGCAGCGGGTGCTGACCGGCGCCCCGAAAACTTGCTCCGGCGGCCCCTCCTCCTCGATCCGTCCCTGATGCAGGAAGAGGACGCGGCTCGACACATCCCGGGCGAAACGCATTTCATGCGTGACGATCAGCATGGTCCGGCCTTCCTCGGCGAGATCGCGGATGACCTTCAGGACCTCGCCGACCAGCTCCGGATCGAGCGCCGATGTCGGCTCGTCGAACAGCATGACGGCGGGATCGACGCAGAGCGCCCTCGCAATCGCCGCGCGCTGCTGCTGACCGCCGGAGAGAAAGGCGGGGTAGGTGTCGCGCTTGTCGAACAGCCCGACCTTGTGGAGCAAGGCTTCCGCCTTCTCGATCGCCTCGCGCTTTGAAATGCCCATGACATGCACCGGCGCCTCGATCACGTTTTCCAGCACGGTGCGATGGGCCCAGAGATTGAAACTCTGAAAGACCATGCCGAGCCCCGTCCGCAGCCGTTCGATCTGCCGCCAGCTCTGCGGCTGCAGCCGCCCGCCAAGACCGGCTTTCAGCGCGACTTCCTCGCCGTTGACGGCGATACGGCCGTGATCCGGGGTTTCCAGGAAATTGATGCATCGGAGAAAAGTGCTCTTGCCGGAGCCCGACGAGCCGATGATCGAGATCACATCCGACTTGTGGGCCTCCGTCGAGATACCCTTGAGAACCTGTTGCGAGCCGAAGCTTTTATGGAGATCTTCGACGCGAAGAGCAGGAAAGGGCTGATCCGACATGCATGGGTCCGGCTGAATTCAATCTGCGAAGGATAATGATAAAATAACGCGGTTTTTTCGCGCAATTTCCATCTCTTTTGCATATTATGAGCAAAATAATCTTTTCAACGCCGCGAATGCGGCGCAATGTTTGCTGCGGCAAGGATCGGACTGGACCATGGAGCAACTGGATCGTTTTGACCGGGACATTCTCGATATCGTGCAGCGCGATTGCCAGTTGAAAGCTGAAACGATCGCCGAACGAATCGGACTGTCGGTCTCCGCCGTGCAGCGGCGGTTGAAGCGGCTGCGCGAGGAAGGGATCATCAAGGCGGAGGTGGCCATACTCGATCGCAAGGCGACGGCGACATCGATGGTGTTCATCGTCGGAATGGAGATCGAGCGGGACAATTACGATGCGCTGGCGAAATTTCGCGTCTGGGCGGAAAAGCAGGATCATATCCAGCAGGTCTATTACGTCACCGGCGCGGTCGACCTGATCGCGATCGTCACCGCCCGTGACGTCGAGCATTATGACGACATTGCAGCCCTGATCATGGCCGACAATCCGCAGATCCGCCGCATGCATACCAATGTCGTGCTGCGCGACGTCAAGCTCGGCCTGTTCGTGCCGCTGGAATAGCGATCGCGCCGGCGCAAGCGGCTGGACTCATATCGGACAAAGGGCATAATTCCGGGCGCAGATCCTTGGGAGGAATGACCCTTGACGCTACGACACCAGATCATCGCATTGGCGATCGTCCCGCTGGTCATTTCGATCCTTGCGATCACCACCTTCATCACCTGGCAATCGGCAAACCTCGCCAAGAACAGCATCGATACGTTCGAGCAGAACATGCTGAAGACCAAGGAAGCCGAGATCCTCAATCTGACCAATCTTGCCCTCTCGGCCATCCAGACGATCTATGACAAGGCCGGGGCCGACGACGAGGCCGCCAAGCAGCAGGTGGCTGATATTCTGACCTCGCTCGACTACGGCAAGGACGGGTATTTCTTCGTCTATGATTACGACGGCAACAATATCGTCCATCCGCGCCAGAGTTTCCGGCATGGGCACAATTGGCTCGATCTCACCGACCCGGATGGCGACAAGGTCATCGCCGAACTGATCGCCACGGCCAAGGCGGGCGGCGGCCTGCACCAGTATAAATGGCAGAAGCCGTCAACCGGGCAGATCGCCGACAAGCTCTCCTTCGTCGTCAGCCTCGACAAATGGCACTGGGTCGTCGGCACCGGCGTCTATCTGGATGACGTCTTTGCCCAGAGTGCCGCCGCCAATGCGGTAACGCGCGCCAACATCAGACGGACCTTCGTCATCGTCGCGCTGATCGCCGTGCCTTCGGTGCTGGTCGTGTTCACCACCTGCATGCTGCTCACCTTCCATGAGCGCCGCATGGCCGACAGCCGCCTGAAGGAGTTGACGCAGCGGGTCATCGACACCCAGGAAGAAGAGCGCACGCGGCTGGCGCGCGAGCTGCACGACGGCATCTCCCAGACCCTTCTCGGCGTGCGTTATGCGATGGATCTCGCCGGCCGCAAGGTCAGGACCAATGTCGACGAGGCGGCGCTGACCATCGAGCGCGGCGTTGAGGCACTGAATGGGGCGATCAAGGAAATCCGCCTGCTCTCGCATGATCTGCGCCCGCGCGTGCTCGACGATCTTGGCCTGACGGCTGCGCTGGAGGCACTGTGTCATCACTTTGCCGAGCGGACGGGGATCGAGACGGAGATCGACGCCTCAGGCTTTACCGGCACGCTGAAGGCGGAAGCCAGCACCGCCCTTTATCGCGTCGCCCAGGAGGCCTTCAACAATGTCGAGCGGCATTCGGGCGCCTCGAAGCTCTCGGTCAAGCTCTGGAGCGACGGCGGCCGTGCCCGCATGACCATCTCCGACAACGGCAGCGGCTTCGATGGCGCCAGGGATGGCGCCTCCGGCGCCTCGGGCCTCGGCCTGCGCAACATGCAGGAGCGGATGGCGCACTTCCGGGGCCTGCTGCTGATCAACAGCAGCGAGGCCGGCACGACGCTGACGGCGATGATGCCGAGATCGGCCAATCTTGCCGCCGGCAAGCAGGCGGAAGCCGCATGACGGAACGCTCGAGAATCAGGGTGCTGCTGATCGACAACCATCCGCTGGTGCTGGACGGGCTGAAAGCCGTGCTCGAAACCTTCGATCATATCGAAGTCGCCGGCACCGCCGGGCTGGCGCAGACCGGGCTCGATATCGCCCGGCAGATCCAGCCGCAGGTGGTGCTGATGGACATCAACATGCCGAAGCTCAGCGGCATCGATGCGATCGAGCTGTTCAGGAGCGAACTTCCGCAGACCCGCGTCGTGATGCTCTCCATGCATGACAGCCGCGAGTATATCTCCTCCTCGGTGATGCGCGGCGCCGCCGGTTATGTTCTCAAAGACGTCTCCACAGAGGAGATCGTCGCGGCGATCGAAACCGTCGCGGATGGCGGCACCTATTTTTCCTCCGGCGTCTTCGACGCGCTGATGGGGGAACGGGCGGAGGAGGGGAGCGATCCCTTGACGCCGCGCGAGCGCGACACGCTCGGGCTGATCGTTGCCGGCCGGAGCAACCGCGAGATCGCCGAAGTGCTCGGGATAAGCGCTGCGACGGCGGAAACCCATCGCAAGAATCTCAAGAAGAAACTTGGCATCGCCACCACCGCAGGCCTGATCCGCTACGCGCTCGATCACGGCATCGCCTCGAAAATCGGCGCGAATTCGCACCTACCCACTTCTGGGTAGGCCCCGGTATTTCGGCACTGCGCCCATCTTGTGGGGATAAAACCGACGCCCTAGGACTCCATTCGCGGCCGGCCAAGTGCCAAGCCGTTGGGAGGAATTCACATGCGTTACATCAGCATCCGATCCGCCGGAAAAGCTCGAGCGACCCGAACCGGGCCTGCTGCCGCCGCCGGCTGACAGACCTGCCTTCCACGCCGACAACTGGAACATGGCGACCGCCAATTGCGGCGCCTGAAAGGTACTCCGACATGGAAAAACCACGTAGCAAGGCAGCGCTGTGGCTGCTGATCATTCCGTACATAGGTCTGCTCTGGCCGGCATTCTACAATCTCCGCGAGCCGTCGCTTTTCGGCTTTCCCTTCTTCTACTGGTATCAGCTTCTCTGGGTGCCGATCACCGCGACGCTGACCTGGATCGCCTATCGGAGCGTTCGCCATGACGACTGACATCAACGGCACGGCGCTTGCCGTCTTCATCTTCTTCTTCGCCCTCGTCACGGTCATGGGATTCGTCGCCAGCCGCTGGCGCAAGCCCGAGACGCTCGCCCACATCGATGAATGGGGCCTCGGCGGACGCAACTTCGGCACCTGGATCACCTGGTTCCTCGTCGGCGGCGACTTCTATACCGCTTATACCGTTATTGCCGTCCCGGCGCTGGTCTATACGGTCGGCGCCTACGGCTTCTTCGCACTGCCCTATACGATCGTTGTCTATCCCTTCGTCTTCATGGTCATGCCGGTCCTGTGGAAACGCGCCAAGGATTTCGGTTATGTCACGGCCGCCGACGTCGTTCACGGCCAGTACGGATCGCGCGGTCTCGAACTCGCGGTCGCGGCAACAGGCGTCATCGCCACCATGCCCTATATCGCCCTCCAGCTCGTCGGCATGACGGCGGTCCTGAAGGCGCTCGGGCTGCATGGCGAACTGCCGCTGGCGATCGCCTTCATCGTGCTGGCGCTCTATACTTATTCGGCGGGCCTGCGCGCCCCGGCGCTGATCGCCTTCGTCAAGGACATCATGATCTATATCGTGGTGATTGCAGCGGTCGCGCTCATCCCGTCGAAGCTCGGCGGCTATGCCAATGTCTTTGCCTCGGCCGATGCGGCCTTTCAGGCCAAGGGCGCCGGCAACCTGCTGCTCGGCGGCAACCAGTATGTCGCCTATGCCACGCTCGCTCTCGGTTCGGCGCTCGCGGCCTTCATGTATCCGCACACGCTGACCGGCATCTTTGCCTCCAACAGCGGCAAGACGATCCGCAAGAACGCGATCATGCTGCCCGCCTATACGCTGCTGCTCGGCCTGCTGGCGCTGCTCGGTTATATGGGCCATGCGGCCAATCTGAAGCTCGACAGCGCCAATGACGTCGTTCCCACCCTGTTCAAGACACTGTTTTCGGGCTGGTTCTCCGGCTTCGCCTTTGCGGCGATCGCCATCGGCGCACTGGTGCCGGCAGCGGTGATGAGCATCGGCGCCGCCAACCTCTTCACCCGCAATTTCTGGAAGGCCTATGTCGATCCCAAGGTCAGCGATGCGGGCGAAGCCAAGGTCGCGAAGGTGACGTCGCTGGTGGTGAAGGTCGGCGCACTGCTCGTCATCATCTTCCTGCCGACTCAGTTCGCCCTCGACCTGCAGCTGCTCGGCGGCATCTGGATCCTGCAAACGCTTCCGGCCCTGGTCTTCGGCCTCTACACCAACTGGTTCCGTGCGCCCGGGCTGCTGGCCGGCTGGTTCGTCGGGTTCTGCGGCGGCACCTTCCTCGTCTGGGACGCCGGCTGGAAGCCGCTGCACCTGATCAGCCTCGGCGGCGAACCCTTCACCGTCTACACCGGACTGCTGGCGCTCGCGGCAAATATCGGCGTCGCCGTCATCGTCAACGCCCTGCTACCGGCCAAGGTCCCGGCCCGGGCGTAAACCAAAAATACGAAGGGCAGCAATCGCTGCCCTTCATCACTTCATTTTCCGCAGATTGCGCGTGCGGTTCAGAACTCTTCCCAATCGCCGGCCAATGCCACGTTCCCCTGGGTAGCATTCCCCTGGAACGACCTGCCGACCTTGGCAATCATCTGGCGCGCCGGCGAAGCCACGGTCTGAGCATGCTGTGCCGCGGCGACCGGCTGCGAAATGCGCCTCGATGCCACTGCTCCACCGATGTTGAACTGACCCAGGAGCTGGAACAATGCGTCGGCTTCCTTGGCGAGTTTGTGAGCGGCGGCCGTGGCCTCTTCCACCATCGCGGCGTTCTGCTGGGTGCCCTGATCCATCCTGTTGACGGCAGTATTGATTTCCTTCAGCCCGGTCGCCTGCTCCTGCGAGGCGCCGACGATGGCGCCGACATTGCCGTCGACCTGCTGCACCTGGATCGCAATCTCCTGCAGGGCCTTCCCCGTTTCGCCAACCAGCGCGACGCCGTTTTTCACATGGCCGTTCGACGCGTTGATCAGCTCCTTGATTTCCTTTGCCGCCTTGGCGGAACGCTGCGCCAGTTCGCGCACTTCCTGGGCGACAACGGCAAAACCCTTGCCGGCTTCACCGGCGCGGGCCGCCTCGACGCCGGCGTTCAGCGCCAGCAGGTTGGTCTGGAAGGCGATCTCGTCGATGACGCCGATGATGCTGCCGATTTCGGTGGCGGAGGATTCGATCTTGCCCATCGCATCGACCGCGTCGCGGACGACACTGCCCGAGCGCTCCGCATTGTCTTTCGTCTTGCGGACGAGCTGGCCTGCCTCCTGAGCCCTGTTGCTGGAGTCGGCGACGGTGGTCGTGATCTCTTCCAGAGCCGCGGCGGTCTCCTCGACGGATGCAGCCTGCTGCTCGGTCCGCTTGGCGAGGTCATCCGAAGCGGAGCGGATCTCCTGTGCGCCGGCTGCGATGGCGCTGGCGTTCTCGGCAACCTTCTGCATGGCGGCGCGGAGCTTTTCGACCGCTGAATTGAAGTCAGCTCTGAGTTTTTCTAGAGACGGGATGAACGGCGTACCGATCTGCTGCGTGAGATCGCCATCGGCCAGCGCCTGCAATGCACTGCCAAGCTGGCCGACAGCCCGGTCCGTCTGCTCGGCAAGGGTGCGGCGTTCGTCGGCATCCTGTTCGAGCCGGTGCCGTTCCGCCACAGCCCGTCTGGCTTCCGCATCGGCTTCCCGCTCCGCCTTTGCCGAAATGGCGTCGCGCAATCCCGCTACGGCGCGGGCAAGCCTGCCGATCTCGTCGCCACGTGCTTCGAGGCGACGATCACCATCGAGATTGCCTTCTGCCATCGCCTTCAGCGACAGCTGCAGTTTTGCCAGCGGACCGACGATCGTGCGTGCGGTAATAATCGCGGCGAGGACGGAAAGAACAGCCGCGATGCCCAGCGCCGTCAGAACGATCGGCTTGAAGCCGCTCGCCGTGCCGCGGACGTCTCCGCCGATCGATTTGTTCAGTGCTTCCTGGTAGTCGATGAATTTATTGATGGCGCCGAGCCAGGCAACGAAGTCCGGCCGCGCCTGTTCGAGCAGAATTTTGCGGGCAGCCTCACCGTCACCCTTCTCCTGCAGCGCGATGATCTGGGCGACCAGGGGATTGGTTTTCGCCTGTATGTCGGCGATCTCCTTCAGGATCGACCTTTCCTGGTCCGTGGCGCCAGCCGGGGAGGCGACCATATCAGCCATGCGCTTTTCGTTTTCGGCGTAGGATGCCGCCAGCTTTTCGATCAACGCCTCGGCCGTCTTGCGCTCATCGGCAGACGTCACCAGGGTCACGTCGCGAATGGCGATCGCCCGATCATGCACGCTGCCTCGAAAATTGATGGCGAACCGTTGCTTGACGCTGTTAACGTCGTTGATCGTTTGGAGATTGCTGTTGATCTCTGCGACCTTGACCGTTGAATAGATGCTAAGGCCGGCCATCAGCAAGATCAGGAAGCTGAAGCCAAGGGCGAGACGCACCGCGATCCCGAAATTCTGAATGCTCTTCATTACCACTCTCCGTCGTATGGGAGGTTTTGATACAGGTGTCTGGACTGCCAGGATCGTTCGTCGCATCTCGTTCAAATGTGGGACCCCGTTGTCCCGAGCACCCGATAAGGCACCCCGCGCGCCGCACGTTGTCGCCTGAGCGCAGCCAGCGCATCAAGGCGTGAGGCGCCTGCGTCGTGACATGTCGATTTCATACGAGATTCGGATGCCCGGCCGCCGTCATGGCGTGGTGACGATCCCTGGGAACGTCGGCCCGATAGCTTAAAAATAAAGTGATATATTTTAGAGAATGTAAACGACGCCGAAAGGGCATCGTTCTGTCGCGCTTTTTGTATATTTCGACTGTATTTCCGCGCAAAATGTCTGATTTTCTCCACAGGGAAGAACATGTGGAGTTGCTGTGATGAAACGAAGCATATCACCTGTTGCAAAAAAGACCGCAGAATGTTCGCGGGAGCGGTGCCCGAATCATGATCTGCGGAAGCGCGAGCCGATGTTCGTGGCTTGTTAAGCGAAACTCTTTGAGAAGTTTTAGAAGTTCTCATGGACCATGCGCCGGAAAAAATGGAGCAGAGGTGGCACGACGGGCGTCTTCCGAGTCAAGGCAGGATGAGAACCTGGCAGCGCACTGGCAGGTGCTGCTGGATAGTGCCGTGCGTCTGGACTGGGAATGCCGCACCGGCGAAGCGCTCGGGGCAGGCGAGGCCGCCTATGAGGCCGCGCTCGAGGCAGGCGATGTTGCCGGGGCCCTGCGCGCCTCGCATCGGCTGGCACTTATCCATTTCAACAAGGAGAGCTTGGCGGAAGGCCTGAAGATCTGCATCCGCGCCGAAACCTGGCTGCGCTATTGCCAGGATCAGGCCGCGATCATTTCCCTGCAGTCGATCCATGGCGGCCTTCTGGTGGCGCTCGGCGATCTGGAAACCGGCTTCGCCCTGCTGACCGATTGCCAGAAGCGCACCAAGTCCTGCACGGATCCGCTCGCCAACTGGCGGGCGCGCACGGCCTATGCCGTGGCATTGTTCGATACGAAGGATTTCGACCGCGCGGCGGAGGCCGCGGCCGAAAGTCTGGACTATGCGGAGACCAGCAGTCTTGCAAAAGGCTCGGTGCTGATCGCCCGCTCGATCGCCAGCCGCATGGCGGCGCGCGCACTCGGTGAGCATCGTCTGGCAGGGCAGGAGCTCGACACCATCCTGCTGTCGCGGACGGAAGCCCAACTGCGGTCCATTCTGGCCGACGCCCAGGCGGAAAACCTGCCCTATGAGATTGCCGAGTGCCATTGCTATCTCGGGCTCCTGGCATGGACGCGCAGCGAAGACGCCGCGGCCGCCGCCCATTATATTGCCGCCATCGCCGCCTGCCGCGTCGCCGAGGACGAGGTGCTGCTGGCGGAAACCTCCTACTGGTACGCCTATCTTCTGGCCGGGCAGGGCGCTTTCGCCGAAGCCGTGTCGCTGCTTGCAGCCATCGAGGCGATGGAAGCCGCTCTGGCCACGCCCCGCATGAAACTGCGCCATTTCGACATGCGCTTCCGGATTGCCGAAATGGCCGGCGATTGGAAGGCAGCCTTCGACTATCACAAGATCTATCATGAGATGGTGATCGAGGATTACCGGCGGCTTGCCTCGGCGCGCGCCTATACAATGAAGCTTGCGCTCGACCTGGAGACGATGCGCCGCAAGGAAGACAGCGCCCGGCTGGAGCGTGAGCGCCTGCTCGAGGAAAATCTGCGGCTTGCCGCCGAACAGCGCGAGGCGGTGCTAGCCTCGCGCACCGACCCGCTGACTGGCCTCGGCAATCGGCGTGAACTGCAGCTTAGATGCAGGAATTGGGTGGAATCCGGCGTCACCCATGCAGCATTGCTGCTGTTCGACATCGACCACTTCAAACGCATCAACGACATCTTGTCTCATGCGGTCGGCGATGTCGTCCTGCGGCACGTTGCCGGACTGCTGGGCGGCATCGGGCCGGCAGGCAGTCTGGCGATCCGCATGGGCGGCGAGGAATTCCTGCTCCTGCTCCCCGGCACGACAGCCGGCGATGCCTTTGCCGATGCCGAGCGGCTGCGCCTGCGGGTGCAAGACCATGACTGGTCTGAGATAGATCCGAGGCTCGAAGTCACCTGCTCCATCGGCCTGGCGGATTGGTCCGTGACCGACAAGCTGGAGGCCGCGCTGCATATCGCGGACGCAAATCTTTACGCCGCCAAGAATGCCGGCCGTAACCGCTGCATGGCGACGCAGGCGTAACGGTTGACGCTCACCCATTACCCCGCCGGATGTCAGGCAATGGCAGGCGAGTATTCGCTGGCCGAGAAAACGTGATGATGCACCTTGCCGGTGAAAAGCTGCAGAAGCTCGCCGGTCACCTCGCGGCTCTGGAACCGGACGTCGGAAAGAAGTGCCGCGTTCACGGCCTCCATGTGAGGATAGCGAATAGCCAGGGCCATCGCATAAACAGGGGCACCCTCGTCGCGCTCCATGCCGTCCAGCACCCGGATTTCCTCCGCCCCCGGAAATTGCGTCCAGAGAGGAACGAGCCGCTGTCGCACGAAGTCGCGGAATTCCTCTTCCCGACCGGGATGGATTTCGCCCTCAAACAAAGCATAACGAATGATCATAGGTTCTCTCTTCCAAAACTCGCCGGAGCCGGATCGGTATTGATTGATGTCGGGAGTCAGGGCGTACCGGTCGATACGCCCTGCTTGATAGGCTTATTTGCCCCAGATTTTCTTGTATTGATCGCGATAGCCGTTATCGGGATCGAAGCTGTTTTTCGGTCCGCCGTCGAACTCGACGTTCGCGCTGGTCACCACATGCAGAGGCGACACATAGCCCGACCACGGGGCGCCGGCAAAGGCGCGGTTCAGCTCGTCGACGAGCTGCCAGCCCTGCAGGTTGAGCGGCTCGGCGACAGTGACGGCCTGATACTGCTTGGCGCGGATCCGCTGATAGGCGCTCTCCGAGCCGTCGCCGGCCGCGACATTCACCGGCTTTCCGTCGCCGGCAATGCCGGCCGAAGCGAGCGACGGGCCCATGAAATCGTAATAGAGGTCGTTGATCGCCAGCGAATGCGTCCACTTCGCACCGTACTTCTGCAGCAGCGAGGTGGTCAGCTGCGGCATGCGCTGCGAGGTTTCGGCGATCGGCGTGTCGACATATTCGAGCACCGTGCCGCCGAGATCTTCGATCTCCTTCTTCATGCGGTCGGCCTTGGCAATCGCGATCGCATAGGTCGAGTCGGTGAAAATGATGACTCCCGGCTTGCCGCGGGCATCGGCAAAGGCCCAATCGGCTGCGGACTTCGACACTTCCATCGCGTCGGTGGTCACATTGGCGAAAACACCGACCTCAGGAACCGGGCCGACGGCCGAGGCGGCGTGCCAGGACACCATCGGAATGCCGGCCGCCTTGGCCGCTTCCATCGCCGGCTTCTGCTCGACGGCGTCGAAGCCGTTGATGATGATGCCATCGGGCTTCAACGCCATGGCCTGGCCGAAGGCCGCCGTCCGTCCGCCGATCGAGCCGGCGCCGTCAAGCGCCTTCACCGTCCAGCCCAAAGCGCCTGCCGCTTCCTGAACGCCGTTGACGACGCCGAGAATGCCGCCGTTCTTCATATCGGCAGCAAGCATGACGATGTTCTTGCCGCTCGCACCCTTCGGGCCGCTCGTTGGGCCGTCCCAGGCGCTCACCTTGGACGCATATTTGTCGACCACTGCCTTGGCGTCAGCCATCGAATCCGCCATGGCCGGCACGCTCAGCATAAGGGCGACGGTTGCGACCGTTGCCTGCAATAAAGTCCTGCGCTTCATGTTCACTCCTCCATTTTGTTTGTTCTGAAATGCCGGGTGAGCCGGCATCCTCATTTGGATGCGGGTGTGATCCTCCTCACAGCTCCGCGCTTGCGCTGGGCGTAGCCTGCAATGCCGATGGCAATCAGCAGGGTCACGCCGTTGAACAGCGGTTCGACGAAGAACGACCCGCCGAATTGCTGAATTCCAGATATCCCGACCGCCAGGATGATAACGCCGATCAGCGTACCCCAGACGTTCACTCGGCCCGGCTTGATCGTCGTCGATCCCAGGAATGCGCCGACAAGCGCTGGCAGCAGATATTCGAGGCCGACGCTCGCCTGGCCAATGCGCAGCTTCGAGGCGAGAAGGACCCCGGTCAGAGCCGCCAACAGGCCCGATGTGACGAAGGCGCCGATCACGAATTTGCGGACCGGGATGCCATTGAGGGCGGCGGCCTTGGGATTGGCGCCGATGGCGTAGAGATAACGGCCGATCGGCAGATATTCGAGCACGATCCACATGCAGATCGCGATCAGGAGCACATAGAAGCCGGTGATCGGCAGGCCGAACAGCATGGTGCCGTTCAGCGCATAAAAGCCGTCCGGCAGGACGCCGACCACCTGCCGACCGCCGGTATGCCAAAGCGCAAGCGCGTAGAGAACGGTTCCCGTGCCGAGCGTGGCGATGAAGCTGTCGATCTTGGCGACCTCGACCAGCAGGCCGTTGATGAAGCCGGTGAGGACGCCAAGCGCGAGGACGATGAGGACGGCGACCGGCCAGGGCAGGCCGTAGGCCGTCTGCAGACTGATGGCGAGAATGTGCCAGAGCACGATGCCGTAGCCGACGGTCAGGTCGATGCGGCCCGATGCCATCGGGATCATCGCGGCGAGCGACAGAAGCGCGATGATCGCCTTGTCCGAGACGATCGAGCGGACGTTCAGCACCGTCGGAAACGTATCCGGCAGAAGGATCGAAAAGAGCACGATCAGACCGGCGGTCAGGATGACGAGCCCGTAAACCGGGATCAGGCGGCCGATCTTCTGGCCGGTGGACAGGCCGGCCATCTCGCTCTTGGTCGGCTCCAGCGCGGTGGATTCAATGGATTGCATGGCTGTTCTCCCGATGGCTCAAGCCGCTTCCGACGCCGAGGCGGCCGTGATGACCGCCTCCGTGGTCAGAGCGCTTCCACTCAGTTCGCTGACGATTTTTCCGCGCGAGAAAACCAGCGCGCGGTGGCAGATATGGGCGATTTCCTCGAAATCCGTCGAGACCACGACGACCGCGAGACCGGCTTCCAGAGCCTGGGTGATCAGGCGGTAGATTTCGGCGCGCGCGCCGATGTCGACGCCGGCGGTCGGGTCTTCGGCGACCAGCAGCTTGCGGCCGGTCGCCAGCCAGCGGCCGACGACCACCTTCTGCTGATTGCCGCCCGACAGCGCCTCCACCGGCAGATCCGGATCGTTCGGCCTGAGGCCGACGGAATGGCCGATCGCATGGGCAAGATCGGCTTCGCCACGCGGCGACAGGAAGGAGAAAATCCCGCGGCCGACAGCGCCCGGATTGAGATAGGTATTTTCCCGAATGGACAGCGACAATGCGACGGATTCCTCCGTCCGGTCACGGGCAATCAGACCGATGCCCGAGGCCATCGCCTGCCGCGGACTGGAAAGATCCGGCGCCTCGCCACGCAGCAGAACCGAGCCGTTGAAGGGCTCGCAGCCGAACAGCGCCCGGCCGATCCTTTCCTGGCCGGCGCCGCGCAATCCAACCAGTCCGAGCAGTTCACCCTCGCGGATATCGAAGGAGATCGGGCTCGTGCCGGTGCAAACGAGGTCGCGAACCTCGGCGATCGCCTTGCCGGGTTTGATCTCGGCTTTGGAAAAGAGGCTGTCACTGCTGCGGCCGATGATCATCGTCACCAGTTCGTCGGGGGTGGTCTCGCTGACCGGCTTCTGCCCGACCATGCATCCGTCGCGCAGCACGGCGACACGATCGGCGATGCGGAAAATCTCGTCGAGCCGGTGGGAAACATAGATCATGCCGACGCCGCGCTCCTTCAGGGGGCGAATGGCGTTGAACAGCCGATCGACTTCATCGGCGGGCAGGCTCGCCGTCGGCTCGTCGAGCACCAGAACATCGGCTTCGACGGCAAGCGCACGGGCGATGGCGACGAGCGATTTTTCGGTGCGCGACAGGGCCGAGACGCGCGTCGTCGGATCGAAGTCGCAGCCGACCAGTTTTAGCGCTTCCTTGGCCCGCGCCTGCGTCCTTCCCCAGTCGATCAGGCCGCTGCGCATCGAGAAGCCCTGCGACAAGCCCATATTCTCGCCGACCGTCATCCACTCGATCAGACCGAGATCCTGATGGATGAAGGCGACCGGCTGGCGCTCGTTCGGTTTCGGCGGGCGATGATGGTAGCTCTGGCCGCGAAAGAGGATGTCGCCATGATCCGGTTTGTAGATGCCGGCCAGCGTTTTGATCAGCGTCGATTTCCCGGCGCCGTTTTCGCCGAGCAGCGCCAGGATCTCGCCCTCGCGCAGATCGATCGATACGTCACGCAGCGCCTGCGTGCCGCCGAAGCTCTTGGTGATCGATTGGAACTCCAGCAGTCTCTTGGCTTCCACTGTGGCTCCTCCCAAAGCTGCAGCTGTCCTGATGAAAATATGTTATCGATAACATTCATCGATAGTCAAGCGGAAAGTGACAATCTCCAACGCCGTCGAAGATGATGTCAGTCGGCCTGCAATCCATCGAGAAGGCGCATCATCTCGGCCGAGTCCTTCGGCCCAAGACCGGCGGCGCAAAGCAGGCGGTGAATCTCGACCACCGCGCCCGTCATCGGCAGCGGCGTCTTGGTCTTCAGCGCAAAGGCCTGAAGCGAATCCAGATCCTTCAGCATATTGTCGATCCTGCCTGTCGGTGAGAAATCCCGGGCGGCGAATTTTGCCATGAATTCCTGCAATATCCGGCTGTCCGCCCTGCCGCCGGCAAGCGCTGCCGGAATGGCTGCGGGATCGACGCCGCCGGCCTCGGCGAGCTTGACGGCTTCCGCCACCGCCTGGAACAGCACGGCGCAGAACAACTGATTGATCAGCTTGGTGGTCTGCCCAGCGCCGGAGGCGCCCATCAGCGTATAATTGGCGGCAAGATGCCGCATCACCACCCGCGCACGCTCGAAATCCTCGGGGCTGCCGCCGGCCATGATCGTCAGTTTTCCGCCAAGCGCGCCAGGCACGCCGCCCGACAGCGGGCAATCCACCCATGCCATTCCCGTTTCCCCACGCAGCCGCTTCGCCATGTCGGCGGTCTCGGCAGGGTCGATAGAGGACATGTCGATCAGCAGCTTGTCGGCACTCGCCGCCGCCGCAACCCCCTTTTGGCCGAAGACGACGGCGCGCACGATGCTGGCGTGATTGAGGCTGAGAATGCAGAATTGCGACGCCGAGACGGCACTCGCCACGGAACTCGCCGCGTGAGCGCCTTTGCCCGTCAATGCCGCGACCTTTTCGGCATCGAGATCGAAGACGGAGACTTTGTGGCCGGTTTCGATCAGTCGCGTGACGATCGCCGTTCCCATGATGCCGGCGCCGATGACGGCGACGTCTGCTCGATAATCATCCTGCATGAAACCCTCCCTTGATGGCCGCGCTTTTCAGCCCCTCACAGGCCAGCGCCACCATATCATCCAAAGCCATGTCGATCGCCACCGTCACAACACCGACTTCACCGGTCGGCGGCTCCAGCGTCTGCAGCTGGCTGTCGAGCAGGGAGGCCGGCATGAAATGGCCCTGACGGGCCTGCATCCGCGACAGCAGCAGATCGCGGGATCCTTCGAGGAATACGAAGGCCAGCCGTCCGCCAGCCGCCTGCCGCAGCCTGTCCCGATAGCTTCTTTTCAGCGCCGAACACGAAATCACCAATCCCTGCGATGCGCCTTGCGCGGTCTTTATATCCGCGCCGATCCGGTCGAGCCAGGGCAGGCGGTCGTCGTCGGTGAGCGGTATGCCCTTCGCCATCTTCTCGACATTTGCGGCGGGGTGGAGTTGGTCGCCTTCCACAAACCGCATGCCATTTCGCGCGGCGACGCCCGCTCCAACCGAGGATTTGCCGCAGCCGCTGACGCCCATGACCACGACGGCCAGAGGCAGCACTTCTTTCCCGAGCTCCATCGTCGCGTCCCTGTCAGAGGCAGGTGGTGATGCCGCCATCGACATAAAGCGTGTGGCCGTTGATGAAAGACGAGCCGCGGCCCGAGAGGAAAACGGCGGCCCCCACCAGTTCCTCGACATTGCCCCAGCGTCCGGCCGGCGTCCGTTTCTCCAGCCAGGAGGAGAATTCGGGATTGTCGACGAGCGCCTGGTTGAGCGGCGTCTTGAAATAACCGGGCGCGATCGCATTGATCTGCAGGCCATGTTTGGCCCAGTCGGCGCACATGCCGCGCGTCAGGTTGCGCACCGCGCCCTTTGTCGCGGTATAGGGGGCGATGCCCGGGCGGGCCAGTTCGCTCTGCACCGAGGCGATGTTGATGATCTTGCCGTGGCCGCGGGCGATCATGGCTTTGGCAGCCGCCTGGCCGACGTAAAATACGCTCGAAATATTGGTGGTCAGCAGCAGCTCCCATTTGTCCGCCGGGAAATCTTCCAACGGCGTGCGAAACTGCATGCCGGCATTGTTGATCAGGATGTCGAGCGGGCCGATATCGGCCTCGATCGCGTCGATACCCGCTTTGGCGGCGTCCTTGCTGGTTACGTCGAAGATGGCCGCATGGGCAGTCAGTCCCTGCGCCTTGAGGCTCTCGACCGCGCGTTTAACGCTTTCGGGCGTCCGGCCGTTGATGACCACCGCGGCGCCATGCTGCGCCAGGCCCTCGGCCAGCGCATAACCGATCCCCTGGCTCGAGCCGGTGATCAGGGCAAGCTGCCCGGTCAGATCAAACAGGTTCTTCATGCAAATAACTCCTCCGGTGTCGCTGCGAATGACGGCTTATACCGCCACTTCAGGTGAAACTCACTTGACATCGCTTTTCCGGATTATATGTTATCGATAACATAATCAACTGTCAAAATGCGGGACGGAGACGGAATGCCTGAGGTAGAGATCTTGATGACCGGAGCCTATCCGGAATGGGATATGGTCGATCTGGAGGCGAAGTATCGCGTTCACCGCCTGTGGGAAGCGGCCGACAAGCAGGAACTGATTGCGAACGTCGGCAAGGATGTTCGCGCCATTGCGACGCGTGGCGAACTCGGCGCCTCCGCCGAGCTGATGAAGCAATTGCCGAAGCTGGAGATCGTCTCCTGTTATGGCGTCGGCACCGATGCCATCGACCTCACCTATGCCCGCGCCAACGGCATTCGCGTGACGAATACGCCTGACGTACTGACCGAAGACGTCGCCGATATCGCCATCGGACTGCTGCTTGCCACGGCGCGGCAGATTCCGCAGGCCGACGTTTTCGTCCGCGCCGGCCAGTGGGGCAATGTCGCCATGCCGCTGGTAACGCGCGTCGCCGGCAAGAAAGTCGGACTCGCCGGCATGGGGCGGATCGGCAAGGCGATCGCCAGGCGGGCTGCCGCTTTCGGCTGCGATATTACCTACTTCGCCCGCAACGAGCACACGGATGTTCCTTATGCCTACCAGCCGAACCTGGTGGCGCTTGCCGATTGGGCCGATTTCCTGATCGTCATCGTCCCCGGCGGGCAGGCGACGATGAAGATCATCAATGCCGAGGTACTCAAAGCGCTCGGTCCCAACGGCATGTTGATCAATGTTTCGCGCGGGACGACCGTCGATGAAGAGGCGCTGATCGCGGCCCTTCAGAACGGCACCATCCAGGCCGCCGGCCTCGACGTGTTCCTCAACGAACCGAAGATCGATGCGCGTTTCCTGACGCTGCAAAACGTGGTGTTGCAGCCCCATCATGGCTCCGGTACCGTCGAGACCCGCAAGGCCATGGGCCAGCTGGTCAGAGACAATCTCGCCGCGCATTTTGCCGGCAACCCGCTTCCAACTCCCGTGGTGTGAGGGTTTCGCTATGAAAGCCATCGTCATTCATGCCGCCAAGGATCTCAGGATCGAGGAGCGCGAGCCGGAGGTTGCCGGAGCTGGGCAGGTGGAGATCGCCATTGAAGCCGGCGGCATCTGCGGCTCCGATCTGCATTATTACAATCATGGCGGCTTCGGCACCGTTCGCCTGCGCGAGCCGATGATCCTCGGCCACGAGATCGCCGGCACGGTCAAGGCGCTGGGTGCCGGCGTGAGCGACCTTGCCGTCGGCGACCGCGTTGCGGTGTCCCCGAGCCGACCGTGCAATCATTGCCAATATTGCCTGAAGGGACAGCAGAACCACTGCCTCAACATGCGGTTTTATGGCAGCGCCATGCCGATGCCACATATTCAAGGCGGCTTTCGCCAGCGGCTGGTGGCGGAGCGCTGGCAATGCCACAAGGTTGCCGACGGCATCTCCATTCACGAGGCGGCCTTCGCCGAGCCCTTTGCCGTGACGCTGCATGCGGCCAGCCGCGCTGGGTCGCTGCTGGGTAAACGCGTGCTCGTCACCGGCTGCGGCCCGATCGGCATGCTGGCGATCGTTGCGGCGCGGGTTCTCGGCGCCCGCGAAATCGTCGCGACCGATGTGACCGACAGCGTCCTGGCGATTGCCCGCACCAGCGGCGCAGATCGAACGATCAATGTTGCCACGCATGCCGCCGACCTGGCAGCCTACGGCGCGGACAAGGGATATTTCGACGTCATGTTCGAAGCGTCGGGCAATGAGCGGGCAGTGCGCGCCGGTCTGGAGGCGCTGAAACCCCGTGCCGTCCTCGTGCAGCTCGGCCTTGGCGGCGACGTCTCCATCCCGCAGAACATGATCGTCGCCAAGGAAATCGAGATGCGCGGAACATTCCGCTTTCACGAGGAATTTGCGCTCGCTGTCGAGCTGATCAACGCGCGCCGCGTCGACCTGAAGCCGCTGCTCACAGGTGTTTTTGCCATTGAAGAGGCTGTCGCCGCCTTCGAACTGGCGAGCGACCGCAGCAAGTCGATGAAAGTGCAGATCGCCTTCTGACAAGGTCTCGACTATCGGACGCCGCGATCCGTGCTTTCGCGCAGGACGACCCTGTAGCTGGTCAACGTGATCTCGTCGCCGGTCGTCTCGCTGCCCGCCTGCAGGGCGTCCAGCAGGCGGACGGCGGCCTGGCGGCCGATGCCGTAACAGTCGACATTGATTGTGGTGATGCTGGGATGACAGATCGACGAGATCTCGTAATCGCCGAAACCGGCAATGGCGATATCTTCAGGCACACGCATCCCCCTGCGCTTGCACTCCATGATCGCGCCGAAGGCGGACAGGTCGGAAACGCAGAGAACGACTTCCGTGTCCGGCCAGCGCTCCAGGAGGCTCACGATCGCCTGGCCGCCCTGTTCCATGGTGATCGGCGGCACACCGAAGGAAATCGCCCGGCCCGGTCCGAGGCCCAGTTCTTCGACAGTCTTCAGGAAACCGCTTCGCCGCTGGCTGCCGCGCGTATCGCGCGCCGTCGTACCGCCGATATAACCGAACCTGCGATAGCCCTGGCTGGCAAGCGTCCGCACCAGCAGCGACATCGCCTCGCTGTTGGAAAAGCCGACGACATGATTGATCGGCTCCTCCGGAATTTCCCAGGTTTCAACCACCGGAATGCCGGCCTTATCAAGCATGCGCCGCGCCCGGTCGGTATGCGAGCCGCCGGTGAGGATGATGCCCTCGGGACGCCGGCGCAGCATCGCTTCGATCAGCTTTTCCTCCTTCTCGGCGGCATAATCGGTATAGCCGAGCAGAAGCTGAAGACCGGTATTCTCCAGCGCATCGGTAATGCCGCGTGCGGTGTCGGAAAAATTCGAATTGTTGATGGAGGGCACCAGCGCCGCGATGAAGCCGCTGCGCCGCGAGGAAAGACTGCCGGCCGAAAGGTCGAGCACGTAGCCGAGCGCATCGACCGCTTCCATGATGCGCTTGCGCGTCTCTTCGGAAACACTCGCATCCTGGCGAAAGGCGCGCGAAACGGTCATGGCCGATACGCCGACATATTTGGCGACCTCAGCCATCGTCAGCTTTTGGGCGTCTCCTCCCTTGAGGCGCTTGTCTTTTGGCTCATCCTCGTTTTTCACTGGTCTCCGCCCTTAAAACAGCTTCCGAGTTGGCAACTTGGGATACGATAAAGTTATCGCTATCATCGCACAATCAATATTATTACTGAAATGCTGCGTTCCACAGTCCATCGATCTCTATACGAAGGTCGCGAAGCAGGGCAGAATGGTATCGATAACAATTTGAGACGAGGAGGCATCATGTTCGGGGAAATCGAGGGTACGGGGTTCGAGGTTCTCGACCCGCGCTTTGAAAGCTGCTTCGTCGACCATGCCCGCGTCGAGCGGCTTTGGACGGGCGGCCGCTGGCTGGAGGGACCGGCCTGGTTTGCCGCCGGGCGCTACCTGGTCTTCTCGGATATCCCCAACAATCGCATGATGCGCTACGATGATACCAGCGGCCAGACGTCGGTCTTCCGCTCACCCAGCAACAACTCCAACGGTAACACGGTCGACAATCAGGGACGGCTGATCACTTGCGAGCATCTGGCGCGCCGTGTCACGCGCACCGATTTCGACGGCGGGATCAGCGTGCTGGCGGATCGGATCGCGGGCAAACGGCTCAATTCGCCGAACGACGTCACCGTGAAGTCCGACGGCACCGTCTGGTTCACCGACCCGAGCTACGGCATTCTCCACGACTACGAGGGCGACTACGGCGAGGAGGAAATCGGCGGATGCCACGTCTACCGGCACGACCCGGCAACATGCGCAACCGAGCGGGTGGCGTCCGATTTCGTCAAGCCGAACGGGCTGGCGTTCTCCCCCGACGAAACAGTGCTCTATATCGCCGATACCGGGGCATCGCACCTGTCCGGCGGTCCGCGCCATATCAGAAAGCTCGCCGTGTCCGATGCCGGCAAGCTGAGCGATCTCGGCATTTTTGCCGAATGCACCGCGGGCTTTTTCGATGGTTTTCGCGTCGATCGGAAGGGAAGAATCTGGACGAGCGCCGGCGACGGTGTGCACTGCTATGACCCGGATGGCACGCTGATCGGCAAGATCCATATTCCCGAGATCGTCTCCAACGTCGCTTTCGGCGGCGAGAAACGGAACCGCCTCTTCATCACCGCAACCACGTCGCTCTACGCCGTATATCTCACGGCTAATGGCTCCAGGCCGGGATAGCACACGCATCGTCCCGTTCTTGGGTAGGCTTGATGGAAAATCAGCCCACGACCTGTGTTAATGTATGCTCTGCTCAAGCTATAGGCTGATATTTTTACCTTGTGCATCAGTCTATAGACTGATATTTATTAACGTCAGATCAGCCTATAATATGATTTCGGGGCAAGAGTGTCGTGATGAAGGGCGAGGTGCGGAAACGAGCGCGGAAACGGCTTGATGAACGTCTTAGTGTGCTGCAGCCTGCGGAAAACTTCCGAGCGCCCCCTAAAGGTTGGGTTCGCGCATTGCGAGATGCACTCGGCATGACCGGAGCGCAACTCGGTTCCAGGATGGGGATCCGGCCGCAGACAGTGGAAACGATCGAGAAGTCGGAGGCATCAGGCACGATCCAACTTGGCACCTTGCGCCGCGCAGCCGAGGCGCTCGACTGCACGCTCGTCTACGCGCTGGTCCCGAATACATCGCTCGAGATTGCGCTCAATGCGCGGGCGAGAAAGATCGCTTTGCGCGAACTTCAGCGGGTCGCACATACGATGCGCCTGGAGGCGCAGGGAACCGACGACGCCGATCTTGAGTCCCGTATCCAGGCCTACATCCGTGACCAGCTTTCCGAGCGCGATCTCTGGTCAGAGAAATGACTGACCTCTTCCAGGAACCCGAGGACGCAACACCGCTTGAACCGCAGGAACGCGAGGGCCTGCTTCAGAGCTGGGTCACGCATCGAAACGACCTCAACGAGGCCGAACAGGAAAACATCGTCAAGGGCGCAGCCTGGGTCCGCGGACGACGACGCATACCGGTCGACAGAATGCTGACGGAAGACTTCATGCGCACGTTGCACCGCCGCATGTTTGGTGAGGTTTGGCAATGGGCAGGTCACTTCCGTGCGACGGAGCGTAACATTGGTGTTGAGGCCTACCGCATCCCGGTCGAGCTCGCGGCCTTGCTTGCCGACGTAAGATACTGGATCGAGCATGAGGCCTTCGCCGCGGACGAGATTGCAATCCCATTCCACCATCGTCTGGTCTCCATCCACCCCTTCCCAAACGGCAACGGGCGCCATGCGCGACTGGCGGCCGATCTTCTCGTGGGAAAGATGAACAAAGAGCCCTTTAGTTGGGGAGCGGGAGCCTCAGCGACATGGGCGAGCTGCGCAGGTGCTATGTCGCAGCACTTCAGGCCGCCGACAATCACGACATCGGTCCTCTTCTCGAATTTGCCCGCAGTTGAACTGCGAAGCTCCCATACTTCTAAAAATCCAGCTTGATCTTCAAACAACCCGCAGCAAAAGCCGCCTTTCTCGGGCGGCTTCTGCTGCGGTTCTTCCTCCGTTATCGCTGGCTGAGTCCGTCAGCCAACCTGATGAGACCGAGGAAATCCGATCTGTAGCCGAAGGGATCCGCCCCCCGCGATGCCGCAGCGAGATCGGCAATCGCTTGATAGGAATAGGCATCGAGGGCGCTGGTGCGGCTCAATTTCTGGCCGAAGGCGGCGACGGCCACCGAGAAGCGAACGTCCTCAGGCGCGGCGTCGATGGTGGCGACCGCGTTGCCGTCACCGACCGGCGTGGTGATCAGGGCGCTCTTTTCTTCGCCCGGCCGCTTGTAGCGCATCTTGACGAAGGCGAACTCGCCCTGATGCGCGCTGCCCGATGCCTCGGCCGGCGCCTTGCTGGGTACGCCGTAACGCAGGTCATCATTCATGACCGCGGGGCTTCCCTTGGGCGTGATCTCGTAGATCGCCGTGACGCTGTGGCCGGAGCCGATATCGCCGGCATCGACGCGGTCATTGTTGAAGTCCTCGCGTTTGAGGGCGCGCGTCTCATAACCGATCAGCCGGTATTCAGCGATCCGTTCCGGGTTGAACTCGACCTGGAACTTGACGTCCTTGGCGATCGGAAACAGCGTCGATCCGGCTTCTTCGACCAAGGTCTTCTGCGCCTCCCCCAGGGTGTCGATATAGGCGGCGCTGCCATTGCCGTTCTGGGCGAGCGTCTGCATCAGGGAATCGTTGAGATTGCCGCGGCCGAAGCCGAGAACGGTCAGGAAGATGCCGTCCTTGCGTTTCTCCTCGATGATGCGTTTCAGATCCTCGTCGCTCGACGGGCCGACATTGAAGTCGCCGTCCGTCGCCAGCATCACCCGGTTGACGCCGTCCTTGACGAAAGCCTTTTTGGCAAGATCGTAGGCCGCCTCGATGCCCTCCGCGCCGCCGGTCGAGCCTCCAGCCTCCAGCCTGTCGATCGCCGACAGGATCTTCGATTTCTCTGCCACCCGCGTCGGCTCGAGCACCGTGCCGGCGTTGCCGGCATAGGTGACGATCGACACGGTGTCGTCGGCCTTCAGCCTGTTGACCAGCAGCCGGAAGGCGCTCTTCAGCAGCGGCAGCTTGTCCGGTTCGTCCATCGAGCCCGAGACGTCGATCAGAAAGACGAGATTGGCGTGCGGCGCGGTCGCCGGCGCGATGTCATAACCCTTGATCGCCACGTGCATCAGTTCCGTGTCGTGGTTCCACGGGGTCGGCATCACCGTCACGGTCGCCTTGAAAGGCTGGTCGGCCTTCTCGGGACCCGGCCAGTCATAGGGGAAATAATTGATCATCTCTTCGACGCGAACCGATTGCGGATCCGGCATCGCCCCGCCGGTGAGCGACCGGCGGACAAAGGAATAGGAAGCGCTGTCGACATCGGCGGAGAAGGTCGAAACCGGATCCGTCGCGACACTCTTGATCGGATTAGCCGCGGCATTGGCAAAGCGTTCGCGGCTGGGATCGAGCTGAATCTGCATACGCCCATCTGCTGGCGGAACAGGCGAGGGGGCAACGGCCATCGGTTCAGCCAACAGCTGGCCCTGAGCAACCACACCAGGAGCGGCCGGCGCAGCACGTTTGGCCATGCCAAGAGCCGCCACGGAATCCTCCGACTTGCTCTTGAGAGCGGCGATTTCGCCTGCATCGAATTCAGCGCGCAACTCCGCAGCGGACTTTGCCGCCTGAGGCTCCTTGTCCTGCAAGATTTGAGCGCTATCAGCCGCCGACGATTGAGCCGGCCGATTCTCTTCGGCCGGCGCTTCGGAAAGCCGAGGTTCGGACGGTTTCGGCACTTCATTTTTCGAAACGGTGCCGGCGATCTTCTCCTGGTCGACGATCGGTTGGTTGCGGGCCAGCTCGAAGGTGAGATAACCGGCGGCGGGAATGACGAGCAGCGTCGCAAGGGCTGAACCGGCGAGGAATTTCTTATTCACAGCAGGGCTCCATATCCAGTTGATGATGGAGCTTGGACGCCAGCCTTTGGCATTTCCTTGGGCTGCCGCTGCATTATTTTCTGCGCTGTCGAAGGCCTGCATCGCCGCGGCAAGGGCGCGGGCTCGCGCCTGCGGATCAACGGCCGGTGGGGTGAGGCGGGAGAGTTTTTCGAGTTCCTTGTCCATCATACCTCTTCCTTGCCGAACATGGCCTTCAGCCGCTTGCGCGCCTCGTGGACCTGCCAGGAGACAGTCGCCTCCGAGCAGCCCATGACATCGGCGGCAGCCGAATGGCTGAGGCCTTCGCCATAGACGAGCAGCACGGCGTCGCATTGCCGTTCCGGCAAAGCGCGCACGGCCGCCCATAAAGCGCTTGATATCTCGTTGTCGTCTCCGCCCGGCGCATCCGCCTGCGGTTCGGCCGCATAGGCGCGGAACGTCTGCTGCTCTCGTGCGCGTTTGCGTCTGTGATCGCGAGCGGCGTTCAGCGTCAGCGTATAAAGCCATGTCCTGAAGCTGCTGGCGCCGCGAAAGCCGCGGATGGCGGCGCCGATTTTGACGCAGACCTCCTGGGCGATATCGTCCGCATCGGTGGAATTGCCCGACCATCGCCACGCCGTCGCGCGGACGAAATCATAATGGCGCGAGACCAGTTGCCCGAAGGCCTCCCTGTCGCCGCGCTGTGCTCGTTCTATGAGCTCCGCATCCAATGCGCACCTACCCCCAAGCTATCAAGCAAGATGCTATTTCAGGATTGAGACGTTTCTCCGAGGGCTTTCCTTTGGGTCGTCGCCGAAAATTTATCGGATCTTTTTGGAAAAAGCGGCAAAGCCCTGGAAATGCGAGTCAAAATAAGAAGGCATCGCGACATACATGGGTCGCGGCCAGACAGATTGCCTCCACCGCAAAGGGGCATGATGGACGCAGAGTCGGCCAAGGGCATGATCCGCATGTCCAAAATCGAAAGGACCCTCAATGTCCGCTCCATCGCCTGCCCCCACCGAAAAGGGCATTCTGCAGTTTCTCCAGATTTGCGATAGCTTCTATCCCGCAGATGCCGTCGAAGCGCCGGTCGAGCAGCAGCGGCATTGGTACGATGCTCTTTGTGCGCGCTTCGACCGCCCGCTGCCCCCGGATATGTTCTTTGCGGACGGCATGGTTCAGCGCATACCGATCCGGCGCTATCGTCCGCGGAAAATCATCACGCGGACTGTTCTGCTTTATATCCATGGCGGCGGCTTCGTTGTCGGTTCGCTTGAGAGCCATCACGCCATCTGCGCCGAGATCGCTGATTTTGCCGGCGCCGAACTCGTTTCCGTCGATTACCGGCTGGCCCCTGAATATCGCTGGCCGGCGCAGACGGATGACGGCTTCGCCGTGCTCAAACATCTGCTTGCCGCCAGCAACAAAGTCGTGCTGATCGGTGACAGCGCCGGCGGCAATCTTGCAGCGGGCCTTGCCTTGCGGGCGCGCAATGAGGAGCTATCGGGCGTCGTCGGCCAGGTGCTGATCTACCCTAGCCTCGGCGGCGACCTCAATGCGGGGTCTTATGTGGAAATGACCGCGGCACCCGGCCTGACGACGGCCGATGTCGCCTATTATCGCGAGATCCTGCGGGCACCTGAAGGAAGTGAAATCGCCGAGCCGCTGCAGGCAGCTTCGCTCGTCGGACTGCCGCCGGCCTTCATCACCGTCGCGCATTTCGATCCGCTTCGCGATGACGGCCGGCACTATGCCGCCCGGCTGACCGCGGAGGGTATCGAAGTCTGGTTCCGGGAGGAGCCGCAGATGGTGCATGCCTGGCTGCGCGCCCGCCACATGAGTGATGGCGCGCGCGACGGCTTCCGCGCTGTCTGCGAGGCCGTCAGGCATTTCGCGATGCTATGACGATCACATCAGATCGCGGCCAATCTTCTTTTCCGCGACGATCTTTTCGAAGATCTGCACGTCGTCCTCGAACGCCGTGACGACGGCGCTGACGATCCAATCGGTTGCGGTACAGGCAATCCGCGCCGTGGCCACGGTCCGCACGAACCAGCCGGGACGGTGCATGTCGCAGGTCCAGGTCGACACACCGGTCATCGACAGCGGATCATCCGGCGAAATCGACCAGACTTCCTCGCGCAATTGCCGGGTCGACAGGCCCGTCTTGGGATGTTCGTAAAGCCCGGTCTCCTCATGGATGCGATAGTCCGTCCGATTGGCCGAGAGATCCCGGACGATCTGCCGTTTCGTCGCGGCAGCCGCATGCTCAATATATTTCGGCAGGGGATCGGGGTTGGCTGGCTCGTCGACTTCGATCCTGCGATGGTCGCCGAGCATCGGCAGCCCCAGACCGAGCGAGGCAATATCGATGTCGATCCCTTCGTCCTCGGGCGGCGGCAGGATCATCGGCCAATAGGCGGTGGACAGCGAAAGGCGGATGCGATGCCCCTTGCGGAAGCGATAGCCGCAGGCATCGAGCACCAATCGGATCGACACCATCTCGCCCGGGATCAGCGGCTTCGGATCGGCATTGCCGTCGCGGTGGGTGAGATTGACGACGCCGAAGGCGACCCGCATGGCGGTGCCGTCGGGATGGACGTCGATCAGCCGGGCGCAGAGGTTCGCATGCGCCGCCCGGGACCGCAGCCGCAGTGTCAGCACCGGCCGACCGAGATAGTCGCAATCATCGGCAAGCGGCATGGTATCGAAGACCAGCGAACCGGCATCGTCCAAGCGTTGATCGATCGCCATTTCGGCGTCGGGCTTCAGCGTGAAATATTCACCCGATGCCGTGCCGGTATCGAGAGGAGACCTGACATAGACGGGATGCTCGGGAGCATGCGGGATCGGCATGCCTTCGGTCAGCCTGCCGAATTGCTCGACGTAGAAACATTGCATGTGCGGCGACGTCCAGACATCCCGCGCGATCCAGAATCCGGGATCGCTGTCGCGCCGCGGCGCCGGGCGGACGGCATCGAGAATATAGGCGCGGACCTGCGGCAGTCTGTCGATGCCATTGTCCTCGCCACGCAGCCATTTGTTCCACCAGGCGATCGCTTCGCCATGGAAATCGGCGCGCGGTTTCGGCCAGGCAAAGTGCGGATATTTGTGCACCCAGGGACCGATCAGTGCCTTCGCCTTCTCGCCCAGACCCTCGACCGCCATCAACGGCGTATTGCGGTAGCCATCCGCCCAACCGGCAATCACGAGCGTCGGGATCTCGACGCTCGAAAAATCCTCCGAGATCGAGCCGTGACGCCAGAAATCATCGCGCCGCGGATGGGCCAGCCACTCCTCCATGAAAAAGGGTTCGCCTGCCAGGCGCTCCAGCCACATCTCCTTCCAGCGCTCGCCGACAAGTGCCGGATCGGGCGGGCGTGACTGGTAGCCAAGCATCGTCGCCGCCCATGAGAGCTGGGCGGAAAGATGGCAGCCGTTCTTATAATGGATATCGTCATTATAGCGGTCGACGGTCGAGGCGATCGAGATGACGGCTTTGAGCGCCGGCGGCCGCAATGCGGCGACCTGCAGGCTGTTGAAGCCGCCCCAGGAGATGCCCATCATCCCGACGGAGCCGTTCGACCATGGCTGCGCCGCGATCCAGGCGATCAGCTCGCAGGCATCGGCAAGCTCCCGCTCCGTATATTCGCCGTCGATGACGCCGTCGGATTCGCCCGATCCGCGGATATCGACGCGCACGCCGGCAATGCCGGCGGCGGCGAACACCGGATAGGTCGACTCGTCCCTGGGGCTGGTCCCGTCCCGCTTGCGGTAGGGCAGGAATTCGAACACGGCAGGAACGGGATTCTGCTCAGCGCGGTCGGGCATCCAGATGCGTGCCGCCAGCCGCGTCCGATCCTTCAAGGTGATCCACTGATTTTCGATGGTTGTGAAGCTGCGGTCTGACATTGTCATATATCCAGAAGAGCTTTAGGCATTAAGCCACACGCGGCTGCCGATGTAGCCGTTGGACATATCGTTGCCGATATCGTCAACATATCCCTTCAGCATTTTCGAAGAGGCCATGATGTAGTCGTTGAAGACGGGCAGGATCAGACCGCCATCGTCTCGCACCATCAGGGCCAATTGCCGATAAAGCACCTTGCGCTTGGCCTCATCAAGTTCTGACCTTGCTTGCAGAACCAATTTGTCGAAGTCAGGGCGCTTGAAACGCGTGTCGTTCCATTCTGCGGTCGACAGGTAAGAGGTGGAATAGCGCGAATCCTGGGTCGGACGACCGCCCCAGAACGAGGCGCAGAAGGGCTGCTTATTCCAGACATTGGTCCAGTAGCCGTCTTCCGGTTCGCGCTTGACGTCGATCGTGATGCCCGCCTTGCGCGCGCTTTGCTGGAACAGGATCGCCGCATCCACAGCGCCCGGAAAGGCTGCGTCTGACGTGAGCAGCTGAATGGAGCGGTCGAGACCCGCTTTCTTGAAGTGGAAGGCGGCCTTGTCTGGATCATAAGGGCGCTGCTCGATATCGGTCGGGGCGAGAGCGTAGTTGGAATTGACCGGATAGTCGTTGCCGATGGCTCCGTAGCCGCCCAGAACCTTGTCGAGGATCGCCTGACGATCGATGGCATATTTCAGCGCAAGCCGAAGATCGGTGTTGTCGAAGGGAGCCGTGTCGCAATGCATTAGGAAACAATAGAAGCCCTTGCCTGCATTCCGGAGGATTTCGACGGTCGGTGCTCGCTGCAGCATCGGGACTGTCTTGGGGTCGACATTGTTGACGAAATGAACTTGGCCGGAGGCAAGTGCGGCAACGCGGGCGGTGTTGTCGTTGATGACGAGGATTTCGACACTGTCGACAAAGCCGCGGTCGGAGCGCCAATCCTTCGGGTTTTTCTCGAAGGTTGCGTGAACGCCCGGTTCGAAGCTTTTCAGAATGTAAGGACCTGTACCGATGGCCGCCGCAGGCTTGTCGAGGCCGCCCTTCGGTTGGATGATCAGGTGATAGTCGGTCAAAAGCAAAGGCAGGTCCGCATTGCCTTGCGAAAGTGTGAGGACAAGGTCGCCCGCTTTTTCTTCGATACCGGTGATCGAGGCCATGAGCCCCAGAGCGCCCGACTGCGAATTCTTGTCCGCGTGTCGCTTCAGTGTCGCGACGATGTCCGCGACCGTCATCTTGCTGCCGTCGTGAAACTGCACGTCGTTCCTGATTTTGAAAGTCCAGACGGATGCGTCCGCCGATGGCGTCCAGGAAGTCGCCAGCGACGGCAAGGGCGTACCGGTCTTAGGGTCGGATTCGACAAGGGTGTCGCCCCAGAGACGGCCAATCACGAACAACACCGAGGCGCTATAGGTCGCGGGGTCGAGCGCATCACTGGTGGCGCCGCCCTTGAGACCGAGTTTCAGATGACCACCGCGCTTCGCTTCCTGCGCGCGGGCATCGCGCGGCATCAAGAGGCCGGAGGTGAGGACTGGCAAGGCACCCAGCGCGACGGCACCGCCAACGAAGTGACGGCGGCCGATACTCAGGGGCGAAGATTGATCCTTTTCACGTGTCATTTCAGTTCCCTTTTCAACGTTATTAGAAGAGAACGTAGAGATCAGGCTGCGTCACGCAATTTCGCGACTTGACGCATCTTTGAGCGAGTTTACGCTGCTATCATTCAGACGGAACCGCCGATGCCTCACCTAGTCGAGAACCTCAAGATCGCCTGTGCCACGCAGCGTTCCATTTCGCATCTTTGCCGCGCGATCGACATCAACCGACAGCAATTCAATCGATATATCAACGGCCAGACGAGGCCGTCTGCCCATAATCTCGCGCGCATAGCCAAGTATTTCGATCTCGACGCAGCCGACTTTGGTCTCGCTCCCAGGCTCTTTCGCGAGCGGCTTCGCAAACCGACTCTAGACCTCAATCCAAGTTCCGAACTACTAAAGGCGTTCCCAGGCGATCTGACCGCGCTCCGGCGCCATATTGGCTATTTCCAGACCTATCACCGCTCCCCGTCCTGGCCGGGAATGGTTGTCTGTTCGTGCAGCCGCTTTGTGGAGAAGGGTGGGCTTGTGCATGTCAAATCAATGGAGCGTCTGCGGGACGCTGGAAACGGCATCCAGCAATTTTCGAAATATGTCGGCCTTGCGGCCTTCTATCGAAACCGGATCTTCATAACGGAGCGAATCGTCGGCCCGAATCCAGTACTTTCACAGACGATCCTCCTGCCATTCGATGAGTACCAGCGCGTCTATCTGCGCGGGACGACAATGGGCGTTTCGTGGCGACGGGAAAATCTCCCGTATGCGTCGCGGATGATCTGGCGGCATGTCGGCGCCGAGCCCAACCTGCGCGAGCTTCTGTCGCGTTGCGGGCCACTGCCGCTGTCTTCACGCCAGCTGCCACCGACGGTGCGCTCGTTCCTCGCAGATCCATCCGCGGAAGTGTATGCGGTGCCGGCAGAGTATTGAAGACACCGATTTCCAACGAAGCCATCATATCCGATGAGTGCCAAAAGATTTCGCGCCTTCAATTCCCGGCGCTTGCCATCTTCCGCGTCGTCAGCACCCGTTCCAGCCAGCCAATTTCCATTTCCGGCACCGATTTCAACAGCAGATCGGTGTAATCATCGAAGGGTGGCGACAGCGCCGTCGATTTCGGCCCGAAGCGCACCAGCTTGCCGCGATGCATCACCGCCACGCTGTCGGCAATCGCCCGGACGATCGCGATGTCGTGGGTGATGAAGATGTAGGACAGCTGTTCCTCCTGCTGCAGGCGCAGCAGCAGCTTGAGGATACCCTCGGCCACCAGCGGGTCGAGCGCCGAGGTCGGCTCGTCGCAAAGAATGAGCTCGGGCTTGGCGGCAAGGGCTCTTGCGATCGCCACGCGCTGCTTCTGGCCGCCGGAGAGTTCGGCCGGGTAGCGGTCGATGAACCCATTGCCCATCTCGATCTGATCGAGCAATTCCTTCACTCTGGCCGTCTTCTCCGCACCTCTGAGGCCATAATAGAAGGTCAACGGACGGCCGATGATGTCGCGGATCGTCTGCCTCGGGTTCATCGCCGTGTCGGCCATCTGGTAGATCAGCTGGATACGCCTGAGGTCGTCGTTTTGCCGGTTCTTCAGATCGGGCACCAGTGGCTTGCCGCCGAAGACGATGCGTCCGCTCTTCGGCGGCAAGAGGCCGGTAATGGCGCGTGCCAGGCTCGATTTTCCGGAGCCGGATTCGCCGACGACGGCCAGCGTCTGCCCCTTTGGCACATGCAGCGAGACACCGTGCAGTACCTTGAAGCCGTTGGAATATTCGGCGCTGACATTCTCCACTTTGAGAAGGGCCGTGGACTGATCGGCGGCTTCCTCGCGATAGGCCTGCCTGACATTGACCAGCGCCCGGGTATAGTCCTCGCGCGGCGCCTCGATGATCTGCTGAACACTGCCATACTCCACCTGCTTGCCATGGCGGAGGACCATGATGTCGTCGGAAATCTGCGCGACGACGGCAAGATCGTGGGTGATGTAGAGGGCGGCCGTATGGGTCTCCTCGATCGCATGTTTGATCGCCGCCAGGACGTCGATCTGCGTGGTGACGTCGAGTGCCGTGGTCGGCTCGTCGAAGACGATGAGCTCGGGGTTGGAGCAGAGCGCCATCGCCGTCATCGCGCGCTGCAGCTGGCCACCGGAGACCTGATGGGCAAAGCGCTCGCCGAAGGTCTCGGGGTTGGGCAGGCCGAGCACGCGGAACAGATAAAGCGCCCGTTTGCGCGCCTCCTCCCTCGTCATCAGCCCATGTTTAAGCGAGGCTTCGATCACCTGGTCGCCAAGCCGGTGCGCCGGATTGAAGGCGGCCGCCGCCGATTGCGCGACATAGCAGACGCGGGCGCCGCGGATTTTCCTCACACCGTGCTTGCCGAGTGCCAGAATATCGGTGCCGTCGAGCCGAACCTCGCCGCCGGTGATTTCGGCGCCGCCGCGGCCATAGGCAAGCGCCGAGAGCCCGATCGTCGACTTGCCGGCGCCCGATTCTCCGATCAGGCCGAGAACCTTGCCCTTCTTGAGGTCGAAGGAAACGCCGTCGACGATCGTTACCCGCTTGGGCGGTTCGCCCGGCGGATAGCTGGTCGCTTCGATCTTGAGATTGCGAACGGAAAGAAGCTCAGGCATCGCCACGCCCTCCCTTGAGGCTGGATGTGCGTTTCAGCAGCCAATCGACGACGAGGTTGACGCAGATGGCAAGCACCGCAATCGCCGTACCCGGCACCAATGCGGCTGAAATGCCGAAGATGATCCCGTCCTTGTTATCCTTGACCATGCCGCCCCAGTCGGCCGCCGGCGGCTGAATGCCGAGGCCGAGGAAAGAGAGCGTCGAGAGGAACAGGATCGAGAAGGCGAAGCGCAATCCGAACTCGGCCAGCAGCGGCGACAGCGTGTTCGGCAGAATTTCGCGGAAAATGATCCAGAGCTTGCCTTCGCCGCGCAGCTTGGCCGCCTCGACGAATTCCATCACCGCGACATCGAGCGCCACGGCGCGGCCGAGACGATAGACGCGAGTGGAATCGAGGATCGCCATGACAAGGATCAGGACGATGATATTCTGCGGCAGGACCGCAAGCACCACCAGCGCGAAGATCAGCGTCGGGATCGACATCATCAGATCGTTGAAGCGGGAAAATATCGCGTCGATGAGGCCGCGCGAGACGGCCGCCGTGAAGCTCAGGATGATGCCGAGCGAGAAGGAGATGATTGTGGCAGCGGAGGCGACGAGCAGCGTCGTGCGCGCGCCGTAGATCAGGCGCGAGAGGATGTCGCGGCCGAGATTGTCGAGGCCGAAGATATAGTGATCGTCAGGCAGCTGCCAGACGTCGCCGACGACCTGGGTCTCCCCGTAGGGCGCGATCCAGGGTGCGAAGAGCGCGAAGATGAAGGCGACGGCAATACCTGTTATGCCGATCCAGGCGGTGATGGGAATGTCTCTTGCTCTCATCGCGGATGCCTCAGCCGGGGATTGGCGACGATCGCAAGAATGTCGGCGATCATGTTGAGGAAGATGTAGACGGCCGCGAAGATCAGGCCGCAGGCCTGCACCACGGGCATGTCGCGCACAGTGACCGCGTCGACCATGTATTGCCCCATGCCGGGATAGACGAAGACGACTTCGACGACGACGACGCCGACCACGAGATAGGCAAGGTTCAGCGCGACGACATTGATGATCGGCGCCAGCGCATTGGGAGCGGCGTGCTTGACGATCGAACGGTAGGCGCTGAGGCCCTTCAGCTCGGCGGTTTCCATATAGGCGGAGGACATGACCGAGAGGATCGCCGCCCGCGTCATGCGCATCATGTGGGCGAGCACGACGAGCACCAAGGTCGCCGTCGGCAGTGCAATCGCCTTCAACCGCTCGATGAAGCCCATGCTGTCATAGACGGTCGCCGGAAAGGTGGCCATGCCGAACTTCACGGCGAAGAAGAGGATCAGCAGATAGCCGATGAAGAATTCCGGCAGCGAGATTGCCGCGAGCGAAATCACATTGATGATCTTGTCCGGCAGCCGGTTGCGAAAATGCACCGACAGCATACCGAGGCCGACGGCGAGCGGCACGGAAATCACTGCCGCGAAACCTGCCAGAAAAAGCGAATTGCCAAGGCGCTTGCCGATCTGCTCGCTCACCGAATTCTTGCTGGCCCAGGAGGTGCCGAAGTCACCCTGGACGGCATTGCCGAGCCACTCGACGTAACGTGTCGTGACCGGACGGTCCAGTCCGAGATCCTGGCGGATATTGGCAACGGCCTGCGGCGTTGCCGACTGGCCGAGATAGGTGGTGGCAAAATCGCCGGGCAGGGCTTCCAGCCCGCCGAAGATCAGGATGGAAACCGCAAAAAGCAGAATAATGCTGAGCACGAAGCGCTCGAGGATGAGGGCAAGCAACGGAAAACGCTGCCGGAGCCTCAGGCCCGGCAAGATATTGCTTGGGGCAGGGTTGGTCATGGCAAATGCCTTTGGCTAAAACGTCGGGAGGACCGCGGGTTTTCTTCCCACGGTCCCAGCTTCGTCGGAGATCGGAGGGGCGCTGCACCCCTTGCCATCAGGCGTCCAGCCAGACGCGGGTGGCGACGTAGCCGTTCGACATGTCGTTGCCGATGTCGTGGACATACCCCTTCACCTGCTTGGTAGAGGCGTTCACGAAGTCGTTGAACATCGGCAGGATCACGCCGCCTTCATCGCGCACCATCATCGCCATGGTACGATACATGTCCTTGCGCTTGGCTTCATCAAGCTCGGAACGGGCCTGCAACAACAGCTTGTCGAAGTCAGGACGCTTGAACTTGGTGTCGTTCCAGTCCGCCGTCGAGAGATAGGCGGTGGAATACATCTGATCTTGCGTCGGCCGGCCGCCCCAGTATGAGGTCGAGAAGGGCTGGACGTTCCAGACGTTGGTCCAGTAGCCGTCGCCCGGCTCGCGCTTGACCTCGATCTCGATCCCGGCCTTTTTGCAGCTTTCCTGATAGAGGACAGCCGCGTCGACGGCGCCGGGGAAGGCGACTTCGGAGGTGCGCAGGAGGACCGAGCCGCTATGTCCCGATTTTTTGTAGTGGAAGGCAGCCTTGTCGGGGTCGTAAGTGCGCTGCTCGATTCCTTCAGGAAACAGCGCATAGGTGGCGTTGATCGGGAAGTCGTTGCCGACCTTGCCGTAACCGCCGAGGATCTTCTGCACCATGGTTTCGCGGTCCATGGCGTATTTCAATGCCAGGCGCAGGTCGTTGTTGTCGAACGGCGCCTTGTCGCAATGCATGATGAAGACGTAATGGCCACGGCCGGCGGTCGAGAGGATCTCGACATTGGGCGCGCGTTTCAGGAGGTTGACGGTCTTCGGATCGACGCGGTTGATATAGTGCACTTGGCCGGACGACAGTGCGGCGATGCGGGCGGTTGCGTCGTTCATGCCGATGATCTCGATCGAATCGACGTAACCTCGGTCGCTGCGCCAGTCATCCTTGTTCTTCTCGAAGGTAGCGCGTACACCAGGCTCGAAGCTCGACAGCTTATAGGGGCCGGTGCCGATCGAGGCGAGGGGATCGTCGACGCCGCCATTCGGCTGGATCACCAGATGATAGTCGGAGAGCAGCAACGGCATGTCGGCGTTGCCTTCGCTGAGCGTCAGCACGAGGTTGCCGCCGTCAGCCTTGATCTCCTTTATCGAGCCGAGAACGCCGAGCGCGCCGGATTCCGACTTTTTATCGGTGTGACGCTTCAGCGTCGCGACGACGTCATCGATCGTCAGTTCCTTGCCATCGTGGAATTTGACGCCCTTGCGGATCTTGAAGCTCCAGGTAACGGCGTCCTTCGACGGCTCCCAGGATTCGGCGAGCGCCGGCACGGCCGCACCGGTCAGTGGGTCTGACTCAACCAGCATGTCGCCCCAGCAGCGGCCGACGCAGAACATGAACTGCGACAGGAATTTCGCCGGGTCCTTGGAATCGGTGGCGGCACCACCTTCAAGGCCGAGCTTCAGGTGGCCACCGTGCTTCGGTTCGGCGGCTTCGGCGCTTTCGGTGAAGAGCTTGTCGGCAACGGCGAGTGTGATGCCCGCCGCCATGGCGCGTCCCATGAATTCGCGGCGGCTGAGCCCGCCGGCGGTGACGCGGCTTGCGAGGTATTTCGTATAGTCGTTCATTCCCCAGTTCCTTCTTTGTGTGCGTTGACAGAACTTCCGGGCAGGTCGCAGGCGGTTTCCTCTCCACCTCCGGTGCCCGCATCATGCGGGAAACATAGCGGTTGCTGCCGCCTGACTATTCTCCTTTCCAAATGGGGGTGCGCTTCTCGGCGAAGGCGCGGGCGCCTTCCAATTGGTCTTCGCTCGAATAGAGGCGGTCGACGGTTGCAAATTGCCGTTTGGTGATCTTGTTCATGGCAGTCTGGAACGTCGAACCCTCCGCTTCTCGCACGATTTCCTTGATGGCCGCATAGACAAGCGGCGGCCCGCTTTCGAGCAGGCGCGCGAGCTCCCAGGCTCTCGCCATCAGCCGGTCGGCCGACAGGACCTCATTGACGAAGCCCCAGCGATGCGCCTCGTGCACATCGAGCCAGCGTCCTGTTAAAAGCATGTCCATGGCGATGTGGTAGGGGATGCGTTTCGGCAGCTTGATCGACGCCGCGTCGGCAACCGTGCCCGAGCGGATTTCAGGCAGGGCGAACGTCGCATGCTCGGCAGCGAGGATCAGATCGGCCGAAAGCGCGATCTCCAGCCCGCCGCCGCAACAGATGCCGTTGATGGCACATATCACGGGCTTGTTGAGGTCGCGCAGCTCCTGCAATCCGCCGAAGCCGCCCACGCCGTAATCGCCGTCGACCGCATCGCCTGACGCAGCCGCCTTGAGGTCCCATCCGGCGCAGAAGAATTTTTCGCCGGCGCCTGAGACGATGGCGACGCGCAACTCGGGATCATCGCGGAAATCGCGGAAGATCAATCCCATGACACGGCTGGTCGCAAGGTCGATGGCATTCGCCTTCGGCCGGTCGATGACGACTTCCAGAACGCCGCCGTCACGTCGTGTGCGAATAGGGTCGCTCAAACCTGCGTTACCTCCTTCGCCGTATGAGAGCATCAACCGCGGCCACACCGCGCCCTTCGGGAAGAACCATCAACGGATTAAGGTCCAGTTCCTCCAGGCGCACCGCATTCGTTACGACATATTCTGCCGTAGCTGCGACAGCGTCGACGGCGGCTTCCAGATCGCCTCTCGGCCGGCCGCGATAGCCATGAATCAATTTCGCAATCTTGAGACGCGAAATCGCTGCGTGGATCTCGGCTTTCGTCGCCGGAAGCGGCAGGATGACCGAATCCTCGAGCAATTCCACGAAAATTCCGCCCGCTCCCAATGTCAGCGACAATCCGAAGACGGGATCGCGGGAGGCGCCGACGATGAGCTCCGCGACCGGAGGATCGATCATCTTCTCGACGAGATAACCGGCATCGCAGGCCATGGCCGCTGCCGCATCCGATACGGCCTGCGCATTCCTAAGATTGAGCACGACAGCTCCTGCCTCTGTCTTGTGCGCTATGCCGAGGCCCTTCAGAACGACGGGGAAGCCGAGCCGTTCGGCCTGCTCTGCGGCTTCGCGGGAGGAAAAGGCCTGCAGCCCTCGGGGAACGGGAAGGCCGCAGGCAGAAAGTTCGATCTTGGCATCCGCTTCGGTCAGCGTTTCGATCTCGCCATCCATAGGCCGCACATCGAGCAGCGGCGCGGGCGGCGGGCGATCCCAGGCCCGACCGATGCCGGCGGCGACTTCCGCGGCGGTGACGGCTTCGTCGATGCCTGAGAAGGCGACGATGCCGTTTGCCATCAGGTGATTGGCAACAGGCTCCGGCATGTTCTCGGGAAGGGTCGCGAGAACGCCGGCCAATGCGCCGGTCGCGGCAGCCGAAGCGATGGCCGCCTCTACCGTTGCCGTCCACTCCGATGCATCGCATCGGTCGCCGCGAGGGAAGTCCAGCACCACCAGATTGAGGGCGCAGCCGCCCGCGAACATGGCGCTGAAGGCTTCCGTCTGGCGCGTGACATCGCCCCAGACGAAGGTGTGGTAGTCGAGCGGATTGGACAGCGCCACCATCTTGCCCAGCACCTGCCGCAGACGCGGCAATTGCTGCGGTTGCAGGGCCGGGAATTCCACCTTGCGGCCGATCGCGGCATCCGCCATCAGCGAAGCCTCGCCGCCCGAACAGCTCATGGATGAGATCGATCGGTTCGGGAGAGGCCCGGCGACATGCAGGAGCTTCAGGGTTTCGAGCAGCGCCGGCAGACTCTGCACACGGCCGATGCCGAGGCGGGCGAGCACGGCATCCGCTACCGCATCACTGCCGGCAAGCGAGGCGGTATGCGACACCGCCGCATGTCTTGCCTGCTCGGACCTGCCGACCTTCAGCACGACAACGGGCTTCCGTGAACGCCGAGAAATGGCGGCAAGACGTTCGAGCGCCGCAAGATCGACAAACCCTTCGACGTGGAGGCCGACCGCCGTCACACGGGGATCGTCCATCAGCGCGCAGGCGACATCGGCAAGCGATGTCTGCGCCTGATTGCCTGCCGTGACCACATAGGCGATCGGCAGGCCGCGGGTCTGCATGGTCAGATTGATGGCGATATTGGAGGATTGCGTGAGGATCGCGACACCCCGTTCGATCCGCTGCATGCCGTGCTGGTCGGGCCATAACAGAGCGCCATCGAGGCCGTTGATCAGCCCGTAGCAATTCGGCCCGAGGATCGGCATGCCACCGGCCGCTTCTACCAGAGCCTGCTGCAGCGCGGCGCCATCGGCAAGTTCCGCCGTCGCCTCGCTGAACCCCGATGCATAACAGACCGCCCCGCCGGCCCCGGCGCGCGAAAGGCCGCGCACGATGTCGACGGTAAGTGTTCGGTTGACGCCGACGAAGGCAGCGTCCGGTGCGGCGGGCAGATCGGTAAGCGAGCGGTAGCAGGGCCGCCCGAGCACTTCATCGAGTTTGGGATGGACTGGCCAGATCTCGCCCGAAAAGCCCATTCGGTCGCATTGCTCGATCACCCGGCGCGCCTCGCGGCCGCCGAAGACGGCGATCGTTTGCGGTCTGAGCAGGCGGTCGAGCGGGGTGGATGTCATCGGCTCATGCTCCCAGCGGCCGGAGCAGATCGCGGCTGATGATATGCCGCTGGATTTCCGAGGTGCCATCCCAGATGCGCTCGACGCGCGCATCGCGCCAGAAGCGGGCAAGCGGCAGGTCATCCATCAGACCCATGCCGCCGAAGATCTGGATCGCTTCGTCCGTCACACGGGCCAGCATTTCGGAGGCATAGAGCTTGGCCGAAGCGATCTGCCGGTCGGCCGAGAGACCGACATCGATCCGCCAGGCGGCTGCAAGCGTCAGCCACTCGGCGGCATCGATTTCGGTGATCATATCGGCAAGTTTGAATGACACGCCCTGATTGGCGCCGATCGGCTTGCCGAACTGCCTGCGTTCGGCGGCATAGGGCAGCGCCATCTCGAAGACGCGCCGCGCCCGGCCGACGCAGGTGGCGGCGACGGTCAGCCGCGTGCCGTAGAGCCATTGATTGGCGATATCGAAGCCACGATGCACCTCGCCCAGCACCTGGGCTTCGGGGATCCGGCAGTCGGTAAAGCTCAGGGTGCAGTTGTGGTAGCCCCTGTGTGAAACGGAATCATAGCCCTTCAGGATCTCGAACCCCGGCGTGCCGCGATCGACGAGAAAGGCGGTGATCTTCTTCTTGACGCCTTTCGGCGTTTCCTCCTCGCCGGTGGCGGCAAAGACGATGACGAAATCGGCGACATCCGCGTGCGAGATGAAGTGTTTCGTGCCGTTGAGGACGAAGTCGCCGCCGTCGCGGCGGGCAGCGCATTTCATGCCGCGCATATCGGAACCTGCATCCGGCTCGGTAATGGCAAGCGCATCGATCTTCTCGCCGCGCACCGCCGGCAGGAGATAACGTTCGCGCTGCTCGCCCTCGCAGGCCAGCAGGATGCCGGAGGGACGGCCGAAGAAGACCGTCAGGCCCAGCGAGCCGCGCCCGAGCTCGCGCTCGACCAGTGTGAAGGTAACATGGTCGAGGCCGGCACCCCCGACCTCCTCGGGAAAATTGCAGGCATAGAAGCCGAGATCGATGCATTTGCGCTGGATCTCGCGCCCGAGCTCCGGTGGGACGATCCCGGTCCGCTCGACCTCGTTCTCATGCGGATAGATTTCGGTTTCGACAAAGGCGCGAACCGTCTCGACGATCATTTCCTGTTCTTCGCTGAGACCAAAATCCATCCCGATCCTCCTTACCGCCTCTGGCCGACGTGACGGCCGGAGCCCTCGGGCAGCGCCAGTTCCGCATGGGCCGCAGCAATTGCCTTCACCCTGCCCAGTACCGCTGCCGGCGCCGGGACCGCCTTGCCCGCCTTGCTGTCGACATGCAGCAGCATGTGCTCGGCGGTTGCGATGACCTCGGCCGTCGCCGTGTCGTGCAGGGTGTGGAAGACATGCAGCCGCTTCTCGTCGGCGCTCAGGATCTGGCAGGCCGAATGAATCGCCTGCCCGAGCTTCGCCTCGCCGAGATGGCGGATGTGGCTTTCCACCGTGTAATAGCTGTGCCCCGCCTCGACATAGGCAAGGTCGACGCCGACGAGGCGCAGCAGCGCATCGGACGTATCGCCGAAGACCTGCAGATAGCGGTGTTCCGTCATGTGGCCGTTATAGTCGACCCAGGCCGGGCTCACTTTGGTTTCGACTAGCCGCAGTGGCTTCGAAGGATCGGCGGGCATGGTCTCGCCGCCGCCGTTCGCCCAGAGCGATTGCTCGAACTCCTTGAGCAGCTTGCCGGCGCCCCAGCCTTTGCCGCCGTCGCCGCCCTTCAGCGCCTGGAGGATACCGACGAGATTCTCGTCGCGGATACGCTCGAGTTCGCGGATCGAAAGACCGCCGGCCTGCTCGTCGGACTGCCCGCCGATCTTTTCGATCAGCGCATCGTCGAGATCGACGACATCGGTAAGCTTGGTCCAGGGCCAGGCAAGGCAGGGGCCGAACTGGGCGAGGAAATGGCGCATCCCGGACTCGCCGCCGGCGATGCGGTAGGTCTGGAACAGGCCCATCTGCGCCCAGCGCAAGCCGAAGGAATAGCGGATAACATCGTCGAGGGTCTCGACCGTGCAGATGTCGTCATGGATGAGCCACAACGCCTCGCGCCAGAGCGCCTCGAGCAGCCGGTCGCCGACGAAGGCCTCGATCTCCTTGGTGATGTGGACGCCCTTCATGCCGATCGGCGCCAGTCTTTCGATCGCCGCCTGGATGGTCGCCGCCGAGGTCTTCTCGCCGCCGACGATTTCGACGAGCGGCAGCAGATAGACGGGATTATAGGGGTGGGCGACGAAGAGGCGTTCGGGATGCGTCATGTCGCGCTGCAGATCGGTGGGCAGCAGGCCCGAGGTGGACGAGCCGATCAGCGCCTCCGGGCGCGCGGCTGCATCGATCTCGGTCAGGACGCCGCGCTTGAGGTCGAGCCGTTCCGGTACGCTTTCCTGAATCCAGTCGGCATCGGCAACGGCTTCCGCGAGCGTTTCGCAGAAGGTCAGCTTGCCGCGCGGCGGCAAGGGCGCGCCGGTCAGCATTGCATAGGCTTTTTCCGCATTGGCGATGACCTCGCCGACGATGCGGCTTGCCTCCGGATGCGGATCGAAGACGTCGACGTCGATGCCGGCCAGCAGGAAACGGGCGATCCATCCGCCGCCGATGACGCCGCCGCCGATACAGGCCGCCTTGCTGATCTTGGTCATGATATCCTCAGCGCTTCGTCAGCTTCAGCTTCTTGCGGACATCTTCCGGTCCGATGATCCGCGCCCCCATGCCCTCGACCACCTGCACGGCCTTTTCGACGAGCTGCGCATTGGTGGCGAGCTGGCCCTTGCCGACGAAGAGGTTGTCTTCCAGGCCGACGCGCACGTTGCCGCCGGCCAGAACCGCCGCTGCCGGATAGGCCATGGCGTTGCGGCCGATCGAAAAGGCCGAGAAGGTCCAACTCTGAGGCACGTTGTTGACCATCGCCATGAACGTGTTGAGATCGTCGGGCGCGCCCCAGGGAATGCCCATGCAGAGCTGGATCAGCACCGGGTCCTCGATCAGGCCTTCCTCGGCGAGCTGCTTGGCAAACCAGAGATGGCCGGTATCGAAAGCCTCGATCTCAGGGCGTACGCCGAGATCCGTCATCTTCTTGGCCATCGCCCGCAGCATGGCCGGCGTATTGGTCATGACATAGTCGCCGAGATTGAAGTTCATCGTGCCGCAGTCGAGCGTGCAGATCTCCGGCAGGCATTCGGCGACATGGCTGACGCGCTCGCTGGCGCCCGCCATATCAGTGCCCTTCGGATTGAGGGGCAGGGGGCTTTCGACATCGCCAAAGATCAGATCCCCGCCCATGCCGGCCGTGAGATTGAGGACGACATCGATGTCAGCCGAGCGGATGCGGTCGGTGACCTCCCTGTAGAGATCGTTGCGGCGGCTTGCGGCCCCCGTTTCCGGATCGCGGACATGGCAGTGAACAACGGCCGCCCCAGCCTTGGCGGCGTCGATCGCGGAATCCGCGATCTGCTTGGGAGTGATGGGAACGTGGCTGGATTTGGAGACCGTATCGCCGGCACCGGTGACGGCGCAGGTGATGAAGACATCGCGGTTCATTGCTAGAGGCATGTTTTTGTTCTCCCCGTCATGTCAGGCATTACGCGACAGGATCGGCAGCAATGCTTTGCATTTTCGGAAGCTATCGATACATTATCGGAAACGTTGGGAGGCGGTCATGCTGCAGCGATCGACGGAACGGCTCGATATCGACCTTCTCGTCCTGCCGGATACGAACCTGATCCTGATCGCATCGGTCATCGAGCCGCTGCGCGGCGCCAACCGCATCGCCGGCAGTGAGCTTTATCGCTGGCGGCTGCTGACGCCGGACGGCGCGCCGGTCCCGACCACCAGCCATATCGCCATCCCGGCCGAAGGCACCTTCCAGGCGACGACCGACGACAGGCCGCTCTTTGTGCTGGCGAGTTACAACTGGCACCGCAGCGCGACGCCGGCACTCAAGATGCAGCTTTCCCAGGCCGCCCGCTACCGCAGGATCGTTGCCGGCATCGAGTCCGGCACGTGGCTGCTCGCCGAAGCAAGCCTGCTCGACGGGCTGCGGGCGACGGTCCATTGGGAGGATTACGAGGATTTCGCGCTCGCCTATCCCGAGGTCGGGGCGGTCAAGGATCGTTTCGTCATCGACGGCAAACGGCTGACGACATCAGGTTCGCTTCCGACTGTGGACCTGATGCTGGAGGTGATCCGGCAGCGGCAGGGTTATTCGCTGGCGCTCGAAGTCAGCCGGCTGTTCCGCTATGAGCAGCCTTCCTTCCATGCCGACGAAATGCTTTCCGCCGCTTCGGCGGGACTGCGCGCGCACGATCCGCGCGTGATGCAGGCGGTGCATCTGATGGAGGAGCATATCGAGCAGCCTCTGGTGTTGGCCCGGCTCGCCCGCAGGGTCGGTGTCAGCGCCCGGCATCTGCAGGATCTCTTCCAGCAGAGCATCGGCGCGCCGCCGCATGTGCATTATCTCGCGCTGCGCCTGAACACCGCGCGCCGCAAGGTGATCGAGACGACGGCCTCCTTCGCCGACATCGCGGCGGCGACCGGCTTCAATTCGGCCTCGGCCTTTGCAAGAAGCTACCGGGCGAGTTTTTCCGAGAGCCCGTCGGAGACACGGCGCCGCTTGCGCCGCCGTATCATACCATCGGCGCCGACATAGGTTGGAATGCGTCCCGCAGCATCTCGGCGAGTTCCCGCACCGCCTCGCTGGAGCGGAAACTATTGCGGCGTAGAACGACCTTGGAGGAGTCAACCGGCGGAAAGCCGTCTTCGGCCGTCAGTTCGCGGCAGCCGGGCGGAATGCTGCTGCGGGAAAGCGTAGTGACGGCAAGGCCCGCGGTCACGGCATTCTTCAGCCCTGAACCGGTATCGGCGATGAAGGCGATCCGGTAGCTGCGGCCGATCTGCTCCAGCGACCGGAGCGCAAAATCGCGCGACCAGGTGGAGTTGCGATAGGTCGCAACCGGCAGGGGATCGATGTCGTGCAGCCGATGCACCATCGACGTGACCCAGACGGTCGGATCGACGCAGAGAACTTCGCCCTTGTTCTGATCGCTCCAGTCGAAAACGACGGCCAGATCGAGTTCGTCCCGCTCCAGGGCGGCGAGGTTGCGGACCGTGTAGTCGCAGGAGACGGTCACTTCGACCGCCGGATGGCGAACCGCGAAAGCCGCAAGGGCTGCCGGCAGTACCGTCTGGCTGTATTCCTCGGGAATTCCGATGCGCACCGGGCCGTCAAGGGGCTTGCTGCGGATTGTCGCGGCCGCCTCGTTCAGAAGATCGATGACCCTGCGGGCATAGGGCACCAGCTGAATGCCCTGGCGCGTCAGCAGCACACCGCGGGCGCCGCGCTCGAAAAGGTCTTCGCCGATTGCCGCCTCAAGCCGCTTGATCTGGGTGCTGACGGCAGATTGCGTCCGCCCAATGCGCTGGGCGGCCGCCGAAAAGTTCGACGTCTCGGCGACCACAAGGAAGGTTCTGAGAAGATCGCTCTCGATCGGTTCTTGCATCGGCAGCCATAGAAAAAATCGATAATAGCTATCACTACTATTCGTTTGTCTAATGTCAATTCCTGGCGCAGAAATGGGCGGCGTTCGACTTCCTTCTTTGAGAATCTCTGCGTGACCATTGAAAATCCGGCTAGGCAACTCGCAGGCAGCGAGCATGAGAAGGGTGTGCTTCTCATCGTTGCCGCGACACTTGCCTGGAGTGCGAGCGGCGTTTACTCGCGACTCCTCACCATCGACGTATGGACGGCAATCGCCTGGCGGTCGCTGTTCGGAGGCCTGTTCCTGCTGATCCCCTGCCTTTTCCTCGAAGGGGGCATCTCGCGGCGACAATGGCGTTCCGTCCTCCATCCCACAGGTCTTGCGATGATCGCATGCCAGACCTTCAGTCAGGGATGTTTCATCGGCGCGCTCTACATGACCACCGTCGCCAATGTGACGATGATCTATGCGACCACGCCCTTCATCGCGGCTCTGTTCGGCTGGCTCATCCTCAAGGAGAGGGTTGCCAGGCGGACGATGATTGCCGGCGCCGTGTCCCTCTTCGGCGTCGGCGTCATCGTCGCCTCGTCGATCGGTGGCGGCACCGGCTGGGGCGATCTGCTGGCGCTCGGCATGACCGCGTCCTTCGCGCTCGTCATCATCATTCCGCGAATCAATCCCGGTGTGCCGAGTCTGCCGCCGACCGTGGTCAGCGCCTTCCTGACTCTGGTCATCTTCGCACCTTTCGGCTCGGTCGGCTCGGTCGACCTGCACAACTGGATCGTCCTTGCCGCCTTCGGTGCGACCAATTTCTCGCTGGCGCTGGTGCTTTTCCTCGCCGGCGCAAAACGGATGCCGCCAGCGGAAGCCGCGCTGATCGGCACGATGGAAATCGTGCTGACGCCCTTCTGGGTGTGGCTGCTATTTTCCGAAGAGCCGCCCATCGCCACCTATTTCGGCGGCGCCATCATCCTCGGCGCCGTGTTCTGGCATACGGCAATCGATGCTAGACGAAGCCGCTGGTCGCACGACCGCTAAGCCGGACGGTCGCCGAACCCCTGCCAGGCATCAGCACAAATCCCTGCAGGCCGGACAAGGCCGCAGACCGTCACGCCGCTGGCGCGGCCACCGTGGCGAGCTCTTTAGCCCCAATCAGCTAAAGAACGCACGAAGCTGAGCGAAAAAGCCGCTTGGTCTCGGATCTGCCATCCTTCGCACGCGGCGAGCGACTGCTGCAGCGCTGACGCTTTCGCCAAAATGACAGAAGCAGACAAGCTCGTGCAACTGTTCGTCGCTGAGTTCGAAGAACCGTTTGGCCTCTCCATAGCTATCATTTTCCATTCCGGCCGCCCGCAGAATGGGATCAGCGAATGCGACAGAGATCGGGGTGTCGTCATCCCGCAGGGCAACCCGCTCTGCGATCGGCTGATATTCGGTTTCGTGAAGCGTCTTAAGAAACGGTTTGGGGCTGCGTTCGAGACTTTCCGCCCACCGTTCAATGCGTTCGCGCCGTGTCAGTTCAAGGCGCTTAAGGCTCGTGCTGATCTTGGCAACTGTTTTCAGCTGCTCCAGTGCGTACTGTTCCATTCCGGCCTCCTATCTTCGGAAAAATAGACGGTCCGCTCCCGAGGAATAGCGTGGCTCAGGTCGCAGCCGATGTCCAATCACGATTGAGGACGGCATCTGCCTCTGGCCGAACGGATCTCATCACCGGAGGCCGGACGACTTTGCCGATTGTCGTCTTGAGGGGCACCCGTGTCGTTTTTCCAAGCTCTGTTTTTCGTCAGGCATGGTTTTCTTGTCATGTTCACGGCGCTGCCTTGCAAGCTAGCGACATGAAGCATGGCAGGCAGGCCGCCGGCGCGCTGCCCCGCGGTGGTATCCTCTGGGATCACCGGATGGCGATCCGGAAAGATATCCTGACGGATCGAAAGGAGGTTCTGTAGCCCTAAACCAGCTCTTTCGCAGCAGATCTACGGATTGCGGCGGGCGATGACGAGCGGCACGACAGGCCAACCCTATCGTACTCACTCTCTCCTCGATCCAGTCTGTCCCCGCCTATCTGCGAAATTCGAACATCGCCCGATGCGGCGTGTGAATACCGGACTGCAGAGGAGGCAGGCCCGGAGGAAAGTATTGCCATCGGCTGCATCGGCTGCAGATCGAGGCATCCAACAAATGGGAGGAATCCATGAGCAAGAATAGAGGCGTCGTTTACCTGAGGCCGGGCAAGGTCGAAGTTCGCGACATCGACGACCCGAAGCTGGAAGCGCCCGACGGCCGCCGCATCGAACACGGCGTCATCCTGAAAGTAATCTCGACCAACATCTGCGGCTCCGACCAGCACATGGTGCGCGGTCGCACGACGGCGATGCCGGGCCTGGTCCTCGGTCACGAAATCACCGGCGAGATCATCGAGAAAGGGATCGACGTCGAGATGCTCGACATCGGCGATATCGTCTCGGTGCCGTTCAATGTCGCCTGCGGCCGTTGCCGCTGCTGCAAATCCCAGGACACCGGTGTCTGCCTGACGGTCAATCCGGCCCGCGCCGGCGGCGCTTATGGCTATGTCGACATGGGCGGCTGGATCGGCGGACAGGCACGCTATGTCACCATCCCTTACGCTGATTTCAACCTGCTGAAAATCCCGGATCGGGACAAGGCGATGGCGAAGATCCGCGATCTCACCATGCTTTCCGACATTCTGCCGACAGGCTTCCATGGCGCGGTGCGCGCCGGCGTCGGCGTTGGCTCGACTGTCTACATTGCCGGCGCCGGCCCTGTCGGCCTTGCGGCCGCGGCTTCGGCTCGCATCCTCGGCGCTGCCGTCGTCATGATTGGTGATTTCAACAAGGATCGCCTGGCGCATGCGGCCAAGGTCGGTTTCGAACCGATCGACCTCTCCAAGAGCGACCGTCTCGGCGACATGATCGCTGAGGTCGTCGGCAGCAACGAGGTGGACAGCGCCATCGACGCCGTCGGCTTCGAGGCCCGCGGCCATTCGGGCGGCGAACAGCCGGCGATCGTGCTCAACCAGATGATGGAGATCACCCGCGCCGCCGGTTCGATCGGCATTCCCGGCCTCTACGTCACCGAGGATCCCGGTGCCGTCGACAACGCCGCCAAACACGGCAATCTTTCGCTTCGCTTCGGCCTCGGCTGGGCCAAGGCGCAGTCCTTCCACACCGGCCAGACGCCGGTGCTCAAATACAATCGCCAACTCATGCAAGCGATCCTCCATGACCGCTTGCCGATCGCCGACATCGTCAACGCCAAGGTCATCCCGCTCGACGAAGCCGTCCAGGGATATGAGAGCTTCGACCATGGCGCGGCGACGAAGTTCGTTCTCGACCCGCATGGAGAGGTCGCGAAAGCCGCCTGACGATAAGGCATGTCGCGCTCAAGTGCGCGGCAGCGCGCTTGAACTTAAAACGGAGATGGCCGGGAAAACCCGGCCATCTCGCAGCAGTCACACGAAAATTCTGTTGTCTGCTACTGGATGCTGAACGGGAAATATTTGGCATTGATCATGTCATAAGTTCCGTCTTCCTTGATCGTCTTCAAAGCCTCGTTCAGACGTGCAAGACGCTCCTTGTCGTCGAGACGCACCGCAATCCCGGCGCCTTCGCCAAAATAAGTGACGTCGACCAGATCCGGCCCCTTGAACGCGCAGCAGGTTCCCGCCTTCGTATTGGCGATCCAGTCGTAGATGGCGAGCTTATCCTCCAGGATAATGTCGACGCGCCCGTCCGACAGGCCTTTGTACAATTCCGGTGACGACCGGAATACCGTCTTCTTTATGTCGGGATAGAAATGGTTGGCGTAAGATTCCTGCGCCGTCGACGATGTCACCCCGAGTTTTTTGCCATTGAGGGCGGCGGGGCTGACGTCAGTGATCGGCGAATCCTTCCGCGCGATGAATACGGACGGACTGTTGTAGTATTTCTCGGTGAAAGCGACCTTCTGGCGCCGCTCCAGGCTCATCGACATCGATGAGATGATCGCGTCGTATTTTCCGGCAACGAGATCGGGGATCATGTCGTCCCACTTCTCGATGATGAATTGGCATTCGAACTTGCCGGTCTCGCAGAGGACATTGGCAATATCGATGTCGAAACCCTGAAGTTTGTTGTTCGCATCGAGATAGTTGAAGGGTGGAAACGCTCCTTCGACGGCAACTCTCATCGGCATTCGCTCTTGCGCGGCCGCCGGCAGCGGCGAGACCACGGCCAAAACCACACCCATCCCGCCCGCCATCAGCGCTCCGCGCAATAAAGTCTGAATGGATATTCGCAACATCGCCGGAACCCCCTGGGCGTGATCGATCTCGCCCTATAGTGCGCCGCAGCCTTTAATTCTACGTGAACGCTTATTTGTTAGCCTTGGCGAATGCGCCCGTATCGTGGTGTCCAGGGGTCCAGGCTTGCACATCGTTGTTCCTTCCAGCTCCAACACGTTTCAGAAGTCCTGGATCGCCTCAGGAAGAATTCTCTTTCTGATCGCCATCAGCGGCCTCGGAGCGATTGGACTGGTCGTGCTCTCTGCACTCTGGGCGGGAACCGAAAGCGACGCTGCGGCCCTTGATCGCCAGCGCCAGCTGGTCAATGCGCGCCTGCGGGAACAGGTCGATCAGGTCGCTCATGTCATCGGTCAGTTCGGCAACGGCTATCTTGCCCGCGTTTATCCTGCATCCCGGTCGGCAGGTGTTTCCTCCAGCCTCGATACGGTTCTGACCGGGGCGGCCGGCAGCGCAATCAGCGAAACCGCAATGTCCGCCTTCGGTTACGATCAGGCCTTTGTCGTCGACGAGAAGGCTCAGCTGAGCATGCTGACCGATGCGAAAACGGAAAAGCGCTATCGCTGGATGAAACCTCTCTTTTTGCCGCTCCTTAAAGACAGCCGTCTTACGGCAAGCCAAAGCCCGATTTTCACCGACCGAATGCCATCCTCGCTGAAAAGCCGCCGGGCGAGCGCGGTTCGCCCCAACCATGCGCTGGCCAATCTGATGCGGCTGGAGGGGCGGCCGACGATCGTCGGCATCGTCGCCATCAACGAAGCGCCCGAGGGACAGCCGCAGCCGACGCGGCAATTCCTGATCGTCGTGCGGTTTCTCGATGGTGCGGCCCTCGACGAATTGAGCCGGCAGCAGGGTCTCAACGGGGCGCGCTTTGCCCGCACCGCCGATGCCGACGAAAATGAGGTCGCGTTCCAAATCGACGCGACGGCCAATGGTGAACCGATCGGCTTCATCGTATGGCGACCCGACCTTCCAGGTTCACGGGTGATCGGCCGATTGATGCCGGCGCTTTCGATTGCGGCCCTGGTGATCGCCGTGCTGTTTTCGGTGCTGCTCGTGCGGCTGCGGAGCAGTCTCGGCGAGTTGAAGCGAAGCGAGCTGCATGCAAGGCAGCTGGCCTTGCATGACGTGCTGACCGACCTTCCCAACCGCGCTTTGTTCGCCATGCGGTTCGAGGAGTGCCTGGCCGAAACGCGGCATTCGACCGAGCGCTCGGCCGTAGCACTTCTCGACCTCGACCGCTTCAAAGCGGTGAACGACACGTTCGGCCATGCCGCCGGTGATGAGCTGATCAGGATGGCCGCGGAGCGGATCCGGTCCGTCCTTCGCCCAGGCGACACGCTCGCCCGACTCGGGGGCGACGAATTTGCCCTGCTTCTGCGCGACATCAGGAATGACGATCAAGTCCTGCTGTCCATATGCGACGCGATCGTCGCCGAACTTGGCAGGCCCTTCCCGCTCCTGAGGGGCGAAGCGGTCGCCCGGGTCGGCGGCTCGATCGGCCTCACCATCGTGCCTGATGCCGGGCGAACTGCCGATGACCTCATGCGTTATGCCGACGTCGCGCTTTACGAGGCAAAGATGGGCGGAAGAGGCCAGTGGCGCGTCTATTCCCCTTCCATGGACGGCGGCAGAAATGCGCGCGACATTCTCAAGAACGAATTGCGCGAAGTTCTGGCCAAAGGCACGGCCTCGTCCGCTGGCAGTGCCCAAACCGGGCCGGGCAGCACCAGGCCGGATTTCGGATCGCTGGAGGTCTATTACCAGACGGTGCATCGGGCCGAGGGCGGATACGCGGCCTCAGGCGCGGAGGCTCTCGTGCGCTGGCGTCACAGTCAGCGCGGACTGCTGACCCCTGCGAGCTTCATCCCCGCCGCCGAGGAGGGCGGCCTCATCGACGCCCTCGGTTTCTGGGTCCTGCGGGAATCCTGCAAGGCCGCCTGCAATTGGCCTGAAGACAGCTTCGTGGCGGTCAACGTGTCGCCGGCCCAGCTCAGAAGACCGAATTTCGCCGAGGAAGTCATCGCCGTGCTTGAAGAGACCGGCCTGCCGCCATCCCGCCTTGAGCTCGAGCTCACCGAGTCCTCGCTGATTGAGGATAATTCGGATGTCTATACGGTGCTGAAATCGCTGCGCAGCCGGGGCATTCAAATTTCCCTCGATGATTTCGGCACCGGCTTTTCATGCCTCAGCCACCTGGTGCGTTTCGACATCGATCGCATCAAGATCGATCGTTCCTTCGTCTCGCAGCTTGGCGCAAAAGCCAACGGCGCGGCCATCATCGGCGCGATCGTCACCCTCAGCCGCAACCTCGGCATCTCGACAACGGCGGAAGGTGTCGAAACCGAATATCAGCGCGACTTTCTGACCGCCCTCGGCTGCACCGATCTCCAAGGCTATTTCTTCTCCAAACCGATTCCGCTTCGCGATCTCGACTGCTTCGCCAAATCGGAGGGCGGCGCCGGACCACGAACAATCGCCTCAGGAGCTATTGCCTAAAGCGGGAACTTTCGTTCCGGGCAGCGGTTGACGCCCGAAGACGAAGGGAGGATGTGATGGCCTGGATCGGCGAGTGGCGGCATCTTTGCGTCGACATGCAGCGCATGTTTGCCGAAGACACCCCATGGCACGTGCCCTGGATGGTGCGGATCTCTCCGCAGATCGAGGAGCTTGCCGGCCGGCATCCGTCCCGGACGATCTTTACCCGCTTCGTCCCGCCCGAGCATCCGGACGCGATGCCGGGAAAATGGCGCGACTATTACCAGAAATGGTGGATGATGACGGGCGAGCATCTGCCGCCCGAGCTCGTCAATCTGGTTTCCTCGCTGGCCTCGCTTGTTCCGCCGGCACGATGCTTCGACAAACGCACCTATTCGCCCTGGATCGACGGCCGCCTCCATACGCTTCTTCAGTCGGAGCGGGTCGACACTCTTGTCATCACCGGCGGGGAGACGGATGTCTGCGTGCTTGCCACGACCCTCGGCGCCATCGATCTCGCCTATCGGGTCATCCTGCTGAAGGATGCTGTCTGCAGCAGCGCCGACGACACTTATGACGCGTCGCTGGAACTGCTGCACGATCGATTTTCCGTCCAGCTGGAACTCATGGAGACCGACGCATTCCTGAGCGACCTCGGCTGAGGAAGCCTTGCGCGGGCATCCGGTGGGCGATTTCATTTGATATGCGTCAAGGCAGGCGGCTCCGCATGGGGACAGAATGTCCGACAGCCTGCGCCCCGAGCCCGGCGGCTTCCCGCGGCAGGTTTACGAGTTCAACCGATCCGGAGAAAAAGCAATGTCCTTGAAGCTGATCAGTGGAATGATGAAGTCGTCTGGCGAGGAAGCGCTGCTGGTCATGGATGCGGGCGGCACGAACCAGACGGTCGTTATCGACAGGCAAGCCCTTCTTGAGGTTGGCGCGCCGCCACGTTGCGACGAAAGCCGGCTTCAGGAGAATATCGACCTCTTCAGCCGAATTGCCTGCGCAAAATACGATCGCGGGGATGTCGAGCGCGATGGGCGCATTCGCATTCACGCAGCCGACCTTGGCGCGTGAGGGCAGGCTGGCGCGATCTGCTCCCGTCTGATGGCGAGCACACACGGCGCGTCCAACCGGGCGCAGACAAGGTCTAAACCAGCAGCAAGCCGGCAGCGCCGGCGAGCGTTGCAATGCCGCTCGCGACCGCCAGCCGAACCCCATAGACCAAGCTTCCGGCGCTCGCCGCAAGACCGGTCTTCGCAAGAAGATTGGCGAAGGCGGCGACCGCGATGGCATGGGCGGCCGCATCCGCAGGCACGTTCGACGACGGGAGCTTCGCGATCGACAGGGTTATCGCGTCAAGGTCGCCGAGGCCGGTGATGAAGGCAACGGCGAATAGCGACTGTGTTCCAAAATATGCCAACGTCGCCCGCGTCACGATGGTGACGACCGCAAGCAGCAGAGCAAAACGCAACACGACCATCACCTCCAACGGATTTTTCGGTGAAAAGTCGGGGCCGTCGTCGGAGCGCGGCGAGAAGCCGGCGAGGCCGCCGCCGATGGCGAGCACTGCGGCAGCCGGTCCGAGCAATGCCGCAAGCTCCATCAACACGCCAGGTGCGATGACGCCGCAGATCAATAGCACACGGCTCAGGGATACGGCCCCCGCCAGCATCGCTCCGGCCGCAAGCAGCGGCGAGAGGGCGGGCGTCTGCTTCGATTGACGGGCAAAGGAAAGCGTCAGTGCCGTCGAGGAGACGATACCGCCGCAGGCACCGGTCAGCAGCAGGCCGGCTCTGGCGTCGGTGAGCCTGATCATCACATAGCCCGCAAATGAAACCGCTGCCACGAATATGGTCAACATCCACAGCTCGAAGGGATTGATCATTTGCCAAGGATCGACGGCCTCATTGGGAAGAATTGGAAGAATGACGACGGTCATCGTCAGCAGGATCAGGGCGGCTCTCAGCTCGAGCCAGGTCAGCTTGCGCAGAAATCCATGCAGCGGCTCCCGCGCCGCCAGAAGTGCCGTCATGACGACCGCGCTCGCCGCGGTCGTCGTCATGTCCGCGACGACGGCGCCGAAGCCGAGCGCAAAAACCGTTATCGCGGCGATGGCGCCGGTTGCGCTGTAGTCCCGCTCGCGCACCGCCTGCACGCCGCTGAAGCCAAGGATGGTGATGCAGAAAAATACGAAGATGGCCGTCGGCAGGATCGGCCCGGTGATCGGCTGCAGGAAACCGCAAAAGCCGCCGAGGAAGCTGGAGAGGCCATAAGTGCGGATACCGGCCACTCTCTTGCCCGGTGCGGCCTCCCGCCCGCGCCATCCGCGCTCGATTCCGACGAGAATGCCGATCGCCAGCGCGAGGCTGAGACGTTGGAATGCGTCGGTCATCATGATTGATGTCAACATGCGCGGATCCAGAAACGGCCAGTCGTGTGGCCTCTGGGGAGACTTCTATTCGATATGTCGTGATAACCGTCTATTTCAATCTACCCTTCCTGGAACCCGCCTACAGGGCGGCCCTTGATCGCAAGGCGAGAAAGAGATGAAGCAGTGGCTCCTAATGGCCTTGCTGCGGATCTTGGCTGCCGGTTCGCCCCTCGTCTTCTGCCTCTTCCACAGCTGCGCTCAACAGCTGAAGCGCGAACTCCTTTGCGGCCTTTTCGTCGTCCGCGCATAGCTTCAGCGGGGCACACTTTTCCTTCAGATTGCGAAGGAGCTTGCGGCGAAGCCTGAAAATCAGATGCGGATCCGTTTTGGCGAGAAGCTCCTGCAGGCAGGTGACGGCGACTACTTCGAACATCAGCAGCCTGCCTTCGACTTCACCCTGCGAAGGAATGGGGAAGCGCTCACCGCCCCGTTTCAAATCTCGCTCCGTCGAAAGCATCTGCCGCCTCCAAACTGATACCGGGCCTGCCCGGAAAGTCCTGCCAGGGAAGAACAGCCTACACAGTTAAATCGGCATCGCTTTGACGAAGGTCAAGGAACGCTCTGCCGTGGCTGCTACGCTTTCTCCTATCCAACCAGAGAGGTATAACGACATGACCATCAGGACGGTACTGAATATCCTCAGCGTCAATCACACTGCCGGGCACCTACGCTCGCAACAACCGAGGCGACAACGCCAAGCGCCGACGAAGCCGCTGACATCCGAAACCGGTGATTGTCTGCAGAACAAGGTCTTTGAACTGCGGGCCGACCTTCTCGTCAGGGGCGGCTCGGTCATTCGCGCCCTGCGAGAATACGTGCTCGGCGGCACGACCGAGGCCGTGCAGACCAACATCCTGCTGTCGCATTGAAAGACTGCGAACGTTGAGATCTAGGCCTCCGAGAGCAGGTGACGATGCGGCGCGCCATTTCGTCCTCAGCTTCTGGGCTGGACGTTACGACGCGAATCCGTCTGTCATTCGTGACCTCAATCTCGCCGCAGCGTCTGGCCGGATGCCGCATCAAACAGATGCAGCTTGCCCGGCCGAGCGGCGATCGTCGCGACTTGCCCCGGTTTAAAATCGTGACGGTCGGACAGCACCGCGACAAGCTCGCCGGACCCGTAGCGCAGGAAGACCATCGTCTCATGGCCCGTGGGTTCGGTAACGCTGACGGTCGTGTCGAGGCCGCTTTGGCTGAGCGACAGATGTTCGGGCCGCACGCCGAGAAGCACGGCCTGCCCGTCGGACGCCTGCGGGATAAAACCGAGCGCGATTTCGTCGCCGGTCTCGGTGACGAAGATCGCACCAGCGGCCTTGTAGCGGCCTTTCAGCAGATTCATCGACGGTGAGCCGATAAAGGCCGCCACGAATGTATTGCGGGGACGATCGTAGAGTTCCAGCGGCGTGCCGATCTGTTCGACCTTGCCGCCCTGCATGACCACGATCTTGTCGGCCATGGTCATCGCTTCGACCTGGTCGTGGGTGACATAGACCGTCGTGGTTCTCAGCCGCTGGTGCAGTTCCTTGATCTCCTTGCGCATCTGCACGCGCAGCTTGGCGTCGAGGTTCGACAAGGGTTCGTCGAACAGGAAAACCTGCGGCGATCGGACGATGGCGCGTCCCATCGCCACGCGCTGGCGCTGGCCGCCCGAAAGCTGGCGCGGATAGCGGTCGAGATAAGGCACGAGGTCAAGCGTTTCGGCCGCCGCCTGCAGCCGCTGCTTGATGATATCGGCAGGCTGCTTCTGCAGACGCAGCGCAAAGACCATGTTTTCGGCAACGGTTTTATGCGGATAGAGCGCATAGCTCTGAAAGACCATGGCGATGTCGCGATCCTTCGGCGGCAGGTTGTTGACGACCTTTCCGCCGATCGAGATGGTGCCGCCGGTGATGCTTTCGAGCCCCGCGACCATGCGCAGCAATGTCGACTTGCCGCAGCCGGATGGGCCGACCAGCACCACGAACTCGCCGTCGCGAATGTCGATATCGACGCCATGCAGGATATTGACGGCGCCGTAGGCCTTCCGCGCCCCTGAAATATTGACCTCAGCCATGTGCCTCCCACTCGCTTTCCGGTCACCTCCGGGCAGTCCCAAGAGGTATGCAATTCTCGATGATATCCACGGGCATCGGGCTCGGCGAAACCGCGTTCCGCTCCTGCCTGAAACCCCGCTAGATCTCCTCCGTGAAACGTTTCATTTCTTATTGACTTTTCACGCTTGCCGTCTAATGCTCCCTCCCGAGACCGAGAGGAGCGGTTTCAAGCATGAAATATGAAACGTTTCATTTTCTTGCTTACCAAATAGTTCTGCACGAGACCAGTCCTAAAATCGGGCCGGAGCCAGTCCCAAGATCGGCTGACGGCAGCGCAACGAAACGTGGAGGAGGAATAAATGAAAGTCGAAATATACGATGCACTGATGCGCCGTCAGGCAAGCCGCCGTGACGTCCTGCGCGGAACGGCGAGCGCTGCGGCTCTGCTCGGTCTATCCGGTGCGATGGGCGGAATTCCCGGCATGGCGATTGCCGCCGCCGACGATCTGCGCGCCCAGATCCTGCAGATTCCTGGTGTCGGCAAGGGCTCGCCGACGGACGCGGACTGGCAGAAAGTCGGCGAACTCTGCCTCGGCCCGACCAAGGCCAACGTCAAGCAGGGCGAATTTGCCGGTGTCGAGCTGACCTTCATGGGGCTCAACAATCAGAACCTGCACAACTTCCTGTTCCGCGGCTTCCTGAAGCCCTGGGAGGCTTATACCGGCGCCAAGATCAACTGGATCGACCTTGCGCAAGCCGACTACAACGCCCGCCTTCAGCAGTCGATCGCGACCGGCACCGTCGATTTCGACATTCTGGAAATGGGCGCCCCCTTCGAAGGCGATACTGCCGGACGCGGGCTGCTGGACGAGATGCCCGACTGGGCTGCAAAGCAGATCGAGGCCGACGACCTGGTCAGCTACCTGAAGCCGCCAGTCGGCACCTGGGGCGGCAAGACCTATCGCGTCACGATCGACGGCGACTGCCACACCTTCGCCTATCGCAAGGATTACTTCGGAGAGGGCTCCATCAGCGGCATGGCCGAGCCGCCGAAGACCTGGCAGGAGGTCAACGCGGCCTCCAAGGCGCTGATCGGCAAGACCGATCCGCTGACCGGCCAGCCGGCCTACGGCTATCTCGACCCGCTGAAAGGTTGGGGCGGTTTCGGCTTCTACTTCATCGAGAACCGCGCGACCGCCTATGCCAAATATCCGGGCGACCCGGCCTGGCTGTTCGATCCCGAAAACATGAAGCCGCTGGTCAATAACCCCGCATGGGTCCAGGCGATCCAGGACGTCCTGGATCTGATCGCAGCCAAGGCCTATCCGGCCGATCAGATCAATGCCGATCCCGGCACCACGGCCTTCTCGCAGTTCCTGGCGGGCACCGGCGCCATGCTGATGTGGTGGGGCGATGTCGGCTCCAGCGCGCGCACTTCGGACTCGTCGGTCGTGGGCGATGTGGTCGGCTTCGGCATCAACCGCGGCTCCAACCGGGTCTTCAACCGCAAGACCGGGCAGTGGGAAGACAAGTACAATGAAGCGCCCAACATGGCCTATCTCGGCTGGGGCATCTATGTCACCAAGCAGGTCTCCGGCGACGAGAAGAAGCGCAAGGCGGCCTGGTCCGCTGCCGCCCATCTCGGCGGCAAGGATCTGTCGCTGTGGACGTCGGCCTATCCCTCCGGTTTCCAGCCTTACCGCCAGTCCAACTTCAACTACGACGAATGGGAAAAGGCAGGTTACGACCGCGCCTATATCGAGGACTATCTGGGTTCGAACGCGGACAGCTACAACCACCCGAACGCCGCCATCGAACCGCGCATTCCCGGTATCTTCCAATATTATTCCGTCGCCGAGGACGAATTGGCAAAGGGCTTTGCCGGACAGTACAAGTCGGCGCAGGAGACCGCGGATGCGATTGCGGCCGCCTGGGAAAAGATCACCGACCAGATCGGCCGTGACAGCCAGCTGAAACTCTACCGGGCGAGCCTCGGGCTCTGATCGGCTGACCAAACGCGCCGGCGGATCGAAAGCGATTCCGCCGGCGCCTTTTCTATCCGGGCGAGGAATATCATGTCGACAGTCGAAGGCGACCTGCTCCACACGGTCGAAGCCGGCTCCATTTCCGCGAGCCGTCGTTTCTGGGGCCGCACGGCTCTGTGGCTGAGCGCCATATGGTTCATAACATCCTTTGTCTTGCAGGGGGCGCATGAACTCGGCTGGACCGGTAGGGGTTTTGCGAACTGGCGGCCGGTTCTTTATGCCTATTTTCTCTGGGCCGCCGTTCTTTGCGTCACGCGCGTCGTCATCTACGGCGAGCCGGGCAAGAAGGCGCTTTTTGTTCTGCCGGCCGCGCTTTTCGTCGTGTCGATGGTGGTCTTCCCGCTGCTCTTTGCGCTCTGGATTGGCTTTTCCGATTGGAACCTAGCCTCCTCGACCGGGCGGCGCTTCAATGGGCTCGACAATGTGCGCCGGATGATTGCCGATCCGTTCTATGCCAATGCCCTGCTGAACATGGTCCTTTATTGCCTGGCGATCGTGGTCGAATATGCAATCGCCTTCGGGCTGGCGCTGCTCCTCAACCAGGAAATTATCGCCCGAAAATTCTGGCGGGTCACCTTCCTCATCCCTTTGATGCTGTCGCCGGTCGCGGTGAGCTGGATGGTCGGCAAGTCGATGCTGGAGACCCGTTTCGGCCCGGTCGCGCGCTTCGCCCGCTGGCTTGGCTGGGAAAATCCCTCCTTCTTCGGCGATCCGCTGACGGCGAAGCTTTCGATCATGATCATGGATGCCTGGACCTTCATTCCCTTCATGATGATCATGCTGCTTGCCGGATTGCAGGGCTTGTCCAGGGAGGTGCTGGAGGCGGCCGAAGTCGATGGAGCCACCAAATGGCAGCGCTTCTGGAAGGTCACTTTTCCGCTCATGCTGCCGGTTTCGGTGACGGCGGTGATGATCCGCGTGATCTTCAAGCTCAAGCTCGCCGACATCATCATCACCGTGACGTCGGGAGGCCCCGGCGGCGCGACCGACTCCGTCACCAGTTTCATCTATCGTGAATATCGCGACCGTTCGAATGTCGGATACGGTACCTTGCTCGCGCTCGTCTATCTGGTGATCATCGTCATCGGGATGACGGGGCTGATGAAGATCGCAGACCGTATCGTGAAGCGGATGACAGGAAGGCTCTGATGGTTCGCATCGATTTCGAAAAATACGGGCGGGCTCAGCGCATTCGCTGGTGGGCCATGCGTCTGGCCGTCTACGGCTTGCTCGTCACCTGGGCGTGTGTCTGCATCTTCCCGCTGTTCTGGACGGTTTCGACGTCGTTCAAGACGGCCGCCGATGTCATGCGCGGCAATCTGGTCCCCTGGTTCAACTTTACGCCCAGCTGGCTGGGCTGGCGCTCGCTCGGGCTCTCTCCCGATACGATCGCCCAGGTATCGACGGTGCGCGACGAGTTTATGCGCCGGCTCTGGAACAGCGTCATCATCTCCGTTACGGCATCCGCGCTTGCGGTCGTGCTCGGATCGTTGGCCGCCTACGGCCTCAGCCGCTTTTCCTACACGTTCGGCCATATGCGCAATTCCGACATTTCCTTTTTCTTCCTGTCGCAGCTGATCATGCCGCCGGTCGTCCTCGCCCTGCCGTTCCTGGTTCTCTATAAGGAGCTGGCGCTGCTCGACACTTATGCCGGCATGATCGCCGTCTATACGCTGATGGTCCTGCCGATCGTCGTCTGGATCATGCGCGACCAGTTCGCCACGATCCCGGTAGAGCTCGAGGAGGCAGCCCTCGTCGATGGCCTGTCGATCTGGGGCGCCTTTGCCCGCATCATCGTGCCGCTCGTTCTGCCGGGCATGGTGGCCGCCTTCCTGTTGGCGCTGATCCTGTGCTGGAACGAATATTTCTTCGCCGCACTGCTGACCTCCACCAATACCAACACGCTGCCGGTGATGATTGCCAGCCAGACAGGCAGCCAGGGCATCAACTGGTGGTCGATGGCTGCCCTTTCCACCGCCGGCATCCTGCCGCTTGTTGTCGTCGGCGTCGTCCTGGAAAAGCACATCATCGCCGGGATGACCGCGGGCGCCGTCAAGTAGCTGCGGGATGTCGAAAATGTCAAAGATGCCGACAGTCAAGGATGTTGCCGAATATGCAGGCGTCTCTGTCGGCACCGTTTCGCGTGTGCTGTCGGGCGAAGCCGCAGTCAAACCCATGCTTCGAGAAAAGGTCAACGACGCTATTTCAGCGCTCGGTTACCGCCCGAACGTCACCGCGAGAGCGTTACGCACCAGCAGAACCGACGTCATCGGCCTCATCGTTCCCGACATCACCAATCCGTTCTTCGCGCAACTTGCGGCAAGCGTCGAGCGTGCGGCGCTCGAGTGTGCGCATAGCCTGATGCTGGCAAGCTCGCATGACGACCGCGAGGCGGAGCAGAGCCACGTTTCAGCCTTCCTCCACCGGTCGGTGCGCGGCATCATCGTCGTGGCTTCGAGCGACGGTTCAGGCCTCCAGGCGCCGGCATCCGTGCCAATCATCTCGCTGGACCGGCGCTTCGGCACATTTCCCCTGGTGTCGACCAACCACGCGCAGGCAGCCGCGCTGATTGCCGACCATCTCTACGGGCTCGGGCACCGCCGCATCGCCTATATTGCCGGGCCGGTTGACACCGAGGCGGGGCGCATGCGCAAGGAGGGCTTCGTCGGCCGCATGGACGTCTTCGGCAAGACCGGCGAACCCGTTGAACTGGAAATTGCCTATGGCAGGTTCGACTACGAGTCCGGGGAAAGAATTGCCCGCAACCTGCTTTCGCGCCCGCCACAGGACCGGCCGACGGCGATTGCGGCTGCCAGCGATCAGCAGGCCATCGGCGCGCTGCGCACAGCGCGCGACCTGAAGATCGACGTGCCGCGCAAACTGTCGGTGACAGGGTTCGACGATATTTCGCTCGCCAATCTCGTCGTTCCCAGGCTGACGACCATACGTCAGCCGGCCGACATGCTGGCGCGGCGCGCGGTCGGACTTCTCTTGGCGGAACCGCCGGGTGCGGAGGACGAAATGGTCGACGGATCGCTGATCGTGCGTGGTTCGAGCGGCCCATGCCCGCAGCCCAAGCCGGAAAGCGCCGGCCATACGAATTGAAGCAGGCCGGTGCTCCGGCAACGAGAAAAGGATGGAAGATCGATGCTCAAGGGAATTCGGGCCGAACTCAACGGCGACATTCTTCAAGCACTTTGCAATATGGGACACGGCGATTCTCTCGTCATCTCAGACATGAATTTTCCGTCGGATTCGATTGCCCGGCAGACTCGCCTGGGGACGCTGCTGACCATGGAAAACATTTCCGCGCCGCAGGCAATCGATGCGATCCTTTCGGTCTTGCCGCTGGACACGCCCATCCAGCCATCGGTGGGCCGCATGGAAGTGATTGGCAAGCCGGATGAAATTCCCCCGATTCAACAGGAAGTCCAGGCGATCGTCGACCGTGCCGAGGGCAAGCCATCGCCGATGTATCCCGTCGAACGCATGGCCTTCTACGAAATCGCCAAGAAGGCCTATTGCGTGATCGCAACGGGGGAACTGCGCTTCTACGGATGTTTCCTTCTGACCAAGGGCGTCATTCCGGCGGAGGAGGCGGTCCGATGAGCGAGAAAAGCGGGATCGTCATCCTCGGCATTTTTGCTGCCGACACTGCCTATAAGGCAAAGCGCCTGCCCCATATTGCCGAGACGCTGATGGGGTCTGGTTTCACGCTCGGGCCGGGAGGCAAGGGGTCCAATCAGGCAATTGCGGCGGCAAAGGCGGGCGGCAAGGTGACCTTCATTTCACGGGTCGGCAACGACCCGTTCGGCGCGATGGCGCTATCAGCCTATGCGGAGGCGGGCGTCAAAGCCAATGTGATGAAGATGGACGGCGTTTCCAGCGGCGCCGCCTTCATCTTCGTCGACGAGGTGAGCGGCGACAATGCCATCATTGTCGCACCGGGTGCGGCGGGCCTCATCGGCATCGAGGATGTCGATGCGAATCGGGCGGAGATCGAAAGCGCCGCCATTTTCATGACCCAGCTCGAACAGCCGCTCGAGGCCGCCATGCATGGATTGGCGATGGCCAAAAGGGCAGGGGCAACGACGATCTTCAACCCGGCGCCGGCACGGGTGATCCCGGACAGCATCTACGGCCTGTGTGATTTCATCGTCCCCAATGAAGTCGAAGCGGCGGAATTGGTCGGCCACGCAATCGAAACCGATGAGCAGGCACGTGCTGCGGCTCGCACACTGGTCGATCGAGGGGCGCAAGCGGTGATCATTACGCTGGGCAAACGCGGGGCATACTATCACGCGGCCGGGCAGAGCGAATTCGTCCCCGCATTTGCGGCGGGAAATGTCATTGACACAACCGGAGCCGGCGACGGGTTCCTCGGCGGGTTCGCGACGGCGATTTCCGAAGGACAGGCGCCGATCGAAGCCGTCCGTTTCGGCTGCGCGACCGCTGCCATTGCAGTCACACGGCACGGCACAGCGCCCGCCATGCCTTCACGCGCCGAAATCGACGCCCTGCTGCGATCTCCGTGATTGCGAGCGCAGGCCGGTGCCGGCGAGGATGATTTCCCCTCTCCTTATCGTCTCAACAAATTGAGGCGGCCGGAACCTTGATAAAGACGATACCAGAATGCCGGTGCCGCCGCGAAAATACCGCGTGAGCTTGGAGCGGCACGCTCAGGGCGTCTGGGCGCCGGTCGTGGCGACATATACCGAATAGACCGAACGTGTGGCGGCAATGAACAGCCGGTTGCGTCTGGGTCCCCCGAAGGTGAGATTCGCAACAGTCTGCGGCACGCGGATCTTGCCGATCCGTTTGCCTGCTGGGTCGAAGCAATGCACGCCGTCGCCGGCACTGGACCAGAGGTTGCCGTTGACATCCGTCCGGATGCCGTCGGGAATGCCGTTGTCGATGTGACAGAAGACGCGGCCGTTCGCGAGGCTTTTGCCGTCGACCACGTCGAAGGCGCGGATGTGACGGGGCAAGCCGTCGTCATGGCTTGCCGCCGAGTCGGCGATGTAGAGTATCGTCTCGTCAGGCGAAAAGGCCAGGCCATTCGGCTGAACGAAATCCTTGACGACCGCAGACAACTCGCCGGTCGCCGGATCGAGCCGGTAGACGTTGCGGGTCGCTTGCTCCGGCTGGGCCTGATAGCCCTCATAGTCGGACATGATGCCGTAGGTGGGATCGGTGAACCAGACGGTGCCGTCCGACTTCACCACGACATCGTTCGGCGAGTTGAGCGGCGCACCCTCGAAACGGTCGGCGAGCACGGTGATCGAGCCGTCGATTTCGGTGCGCGTCACACGGCGCCCGCCATGTTCGCAGGAGATCAGCCGGCCCTGCCGGTCGCGGGTGTGGCCGTTGGTGAAGTTGGAGGGTTGGCGGTAGACGGAAACGCCGCCTTCGGGCGTCCACCGCAGCATGCGCTGGTTGGGAATGTCGCTCCACAGAAGCTGGTTGGCGTCGTTGAACCAGACGGGACCCTCCGCCCAGCGACAGCCGGAATAGAGTTCGTCGAGGCCGGCGCTCGTCACGATCATCTGCCGGAAGCGGGGGTCGTGAATTTCGTAAATGCTGGCCTCTGCCATGATGGTCTTTCCGTTTATCGCATGCCGGCCCTTCGGCCGCCGGCAAGCATGATGACGCTGATGATGATGAGGCCGGTCATGATGAGGCGGATGCCGGCGCCCAGCCCGTAGGTGTTGAGCATGGAGACGACAAGGAACATGAAGAGCGATGCGCCCCAGATGCCCGGCACGTTGGAATCGCCGCCGGCAACCGCGGTGCCGCCGATCACCACGACGGCAATCGAGGTGAGGAGATATTCGGAACCCATGTTGAGCGCCGCACCGCCAGAGAAGCAGGCGAGCAGATAACCCGCGACGGAGGCGAGCACGGCACAGAAAAGATAGGTGACGAAGCGCGTGCCGTCGACCGGAATTCCGGCCATGCGCGCGGCCGGCATGCTCTGGCCGATCGCCGAGATCCAGCGCCCGTAGATCGTTTTCTCGAGCAGGAACCAGGCGATCAGCGAGATGATCAGCGCGACGATCGCCACATTCGGCACACCGAGCGTCGTCGACGTGGTGAATTCCGCGAGCATGCTCGGGGGTTTGATGCGCAGTCCCCGGTTCGTCCAGATCGCCGCCGACTGCACGATGAAGCTCATGGATAGCGTGGCGATAATCGGCGGAATCCTGAGCGCCTTGATGAGCACATAGTTGCCGAGGCCGACGGCAAGGCCGATGAGGACCGCAACGATGAGCCCCGGCAGGATCATTCCGTTTTCGACGTTCATCAGTTTCAGCGCCACGGTACCAGCGAGCGTCATGGTGGCGGGAACCGAGAGATCGATGTTGCCGGGACCGAGGGTGATGACGAACATCTGGCCGATGCCGACAACGACCGAGAAGGCCGCGAAGGTAAGTGCTGCCTGCGACAGGCCGAGCGCGCTGGCACCGAATGTCACCATGATCGTCAGAAACCAGACGGCGAAGGCGGCAAGCCACGACCAGATCCAGGGTTTGCCGAAAAGGCTGGCGACGGTCATCGGCGTTTCTCCCGCTTTTCCAAGCGGTTGAGCATCAGACGCAGCGCCAGCACGATGATCAGGATAGCGCCCTGGGCGCCGATCTGCCAGTCCGGCGAGATGCGCAGGAAGGACAGGAAAGAGCCCGCGAGGGTGAGTGTCAGCGCGCCGATGACGGCGCCGATCGGAGAGACGCGGCCGCCGATGAACTCGCCGCCGCCGAGAATGACGCCGGCAATCGACAGAAGCGTGTAGCGCAGCGCGATGTTGGCATCGGCCGAGGTCGTCAGACCGACGAGAGCGATACCGGCAAGGACGGCGAAAACGCCGGCGAGCCCATAGGCTGCGGCGCGGGCAGCGACAATCGACCAGCCGGCGCGCTCGACCGAGCGCTGGTTGCCGCCGATGCCGCGGATCAGCACGCCAAGCGAGGAGCGCGTGACGAGAAGATGCGCGACGGCGGCAATGACGATGCTCGCAACGATCGCCATTGGCGCCAGCGGCGGCTTGACGGTCATCAGCCAGCGCACCCAGCCCGGCGCCTGCCCGCCCGGCGCCGGCAGCAGCATGACGGCAAGGCCGCCCCAGACGAAGCTCATGCCGAGGGTCACGACGATGGATGGCAGGTTGCGCAGATGGATGACGACGCCGAGCGCCGCGTAAGACGCAATTGCGCCGGCCAGGATCAGGATGCCGATGACAGGGGTATCGCGCAGAAACGTGGCGCTGACGCAGGCGACGAAGCTGACGAAGGTGCCCATCGACAAGTCGAGATCGTTCACTGCCATGACAAGCATCTGGGCGATCGTCGCAAGCGCGATCGGCACGGCCAGGTTGAACAGCAGGTTGAGCCCGACATAGCTCATGGCGCGCGGCTGCAGCCAGAAGACCGCGGCGAGCAGCAGGGTCAGCGACAGGGCCGGAATGGCGAGACGCATGGCATCCGAGGAGAGCCGGGTCGTCATGCCGCGACCCCCTCGAAGGAGGCGGCGATGATGTTCGCCTCGTTGACGGCACCGCCGGCGAGTTCCGCGGTAATGCGGCCTTCGCGGAAGACGTAGACGCGGTCGCACAGGCGGACCTCGTCCATCTCGGTCGAATACCAGATGAAGGTGCGCCCGCGCGAAGCTTCTTCGCGGATGATCGCATAGACCTCCTGCTTGGTTCCGACGTCGACGCCGCGCATCGGGTCATCCATCAGAACGACCGGCGCACGTGTCGAAAGCGCGCGTGCAAACAGCACCTTCTGCTGGTTGCCGCCGGAAAGCGACAGGATACGGTTCGCCATGTCGGGTGTGCGGATTTCGATCCGGCGCTTCCAGTTGGCGCCCTTCGTCTGCTCGGCGTCCGCAAGGATGAGCCCCCGTCGCGACAGATCGCCGAGCGAGGCGATCGAAAAATTGCGCAGAATGCTCCACAGTTCGAAAACGCCGTTGAGGCGACGATCGCCGGCAACGAAGGTGACGAGCGGATCGCGTTCGGGCAGCCAGTTGCCGGCCTGCGCGGCGTGCAAGGCGAGGAGGAGCTCGGTCTGGCCGTGGCCCGCCAGCCCCGCCAGCCCGATGATTTCGCCCTTGCGGGCTGCGAAAGGCCGGCCGGCCGTCTGATGCGACAGCACGAGGGGAGCGTCGGACTGTACGCGCGCCGGGCGATCACCGGTGTCTTCCCTCGCGACGGTGCCCATGGCCTCCACAAGGCCGTGATGGTCAAATTGGCGCGCCGGACGTTCGGCAACGACGCGGCCGTCCTTCATGACGATGATGCGGTCGGCGGTTTCGAGGATCTCGTGCAGGATATGCGAGATGAAGATGACGGAGCCGCCGGCGGCAACGAAGCGGCGGACATAATCCAGCATCTGGCGGGCGAGGCTTGCGTCAAGCGACGAGGTCGGTTCATCGAGGATCACCAGCCGCGGCGCAATACCGGCGTCGGAAAAAGCCATGGATATCTCGACCATCTGCCGTTCGGCGATCGAAAGGTCGCCGACGGTGCGGCCGCTGTCGATGCCATGGCCGGGAAAAACGGCGTCGAGGCTTTTCTCGATGATCCTAGCCGCCCGCCTGCGCCAGCCGAAACCGCCGAGATGGCGGTGCATGATGCGCGCATTTTCTGCGATGGAGAGATTGGGGCAGAGGGACAATTCCTGGAAGACGCAGCGCACACCGCGAGCGCGCGCGGCGTTGATGCCGTAGCGCTCCAGCCGCTCGCCATCGCTAGCCACGCTTCCTTCATGCGGCGTCAGTCCGCCATTGATCACGCTGACGATCGTCGATTTGCCGGCACCGTTGTGGCCGACGAGGCCGACGCATTCGCCCGGCATGACGCGGAGCGTGACGCCGTCGAGCGCCCTGACGGCGCCGAAGCTCACCTTGGCGTCATCGACGGCGATCACCGCCTGCAAAACGTCATCCATGCTTGCCCGCCACCTGATCGCAAGGAATGCCGCGCAGCCATTTGTGGCCGCGCGGTCAATCGCCGGGAGATTATTTTGCCGACTCGATGACCTTGATCGCGTCCGCCTGCGTGTACTCGACGTTGGCGACGCCGCCGGCCTGGGTATTGGCGAGGTTGGTTTCGAGGTTGTCCTGGTCGATCCGCAGGAAGGGTACGACAAGGTCCTTCTTGACCTGCTTGCCGTCGAGGATCTGCTGGGCCACCCAGAACGCAAGCGTAGAGACGCCGGGTGCGATGGACACGGACATAGTCTCGTAGCCCTTGGCGTCCTTCTGCTCCTTCCACCACTTCAGCTCGTCTTCGCGGTTACCCATGATGATGATCGGCATCTTGCGGTCAGTCGCGGCAATCGCCTGCGCGGCGCCATAGCCGTCGCCGCCCTGCGTCACCACGCCGACGACATCGGGCAGGCTTGGCAGGATGCCGGCGACAGCCTTCTGCGCCACGTCCTGGGCCCAATCGCCGTGGACCGAGCCGACGACCTTGAACTGCGGGAACTGCTTGACGCCGTCGTGGATGCCGGCCGAGATCTCGTCATCGACGAAGACGCCGGCAAGGCCGCGGATCTCGAGCAGATTGCCCCCTTGCGGAAGTTTCTTCGACAGGTATTCCACCTCGCTGCGGCCCATTTCCTTGAAATTGACGGCGATGCGCCAGGCGCAGGGTTCGGTGACGATGCCGTCGAAGGAAACGACGGTGATGCCGGCATCGCAGGCCTCCTTGACGGCGCCATTCAGCGCCGTCGGCGAGGCGGCGTTCAGGACGATCGCGTCATAGCCCTGCAGGATCATGTTCTGGATCTGCGCCGCCTGTTCCGTCGCCTGGTTTTCGGCGGTGGTGAAAGGGTCGGCCGCGGCGACGACACCTGATTTCACGGCTTCGCCCGTCACCTTGCCCCAACTCGTCAGCATGGCCTGGCGCCACGAGTTGCCGGCATAGTTGTTGGAAAGGGCGATCTTCTTGCCCGAGGTATCGGCAAAGGCAGAAACGGGCATCGCGGCGCAAGCAATAGCGGCCGATGCCAGAAGCATCTTACGAATTGTCATGTCTTCCTCCCTCATGATCGCGCCGGTCGGCCGATCGCTTCACTCCCGTGGACCCGAGGGTCCGAGTGAAAATTGTTCTTGCACTGAGCTTCCTCCTCTCAGTAAGGGCAGGATGGGGGAGATCGGCAGGCCTGTACAGGGGCAAGGCGGCAAGTCGTTTGCGGGTTTTGCGCAACAAGCTGCGGGTTTACGCAAGACGGCGGCGTTTCCGCATCGCTTACTGGGAACGGATCATGGCAGGTCGAGGAGCCTATCATGACGGGGAGGAACTGACAATGCTGCAGCCAGCACCCGCAGCCCTGTTCGACCATTATCTCGGCATTTCCCGGCTGCTCGCCGGCCAGCTCGATTTTCGTTCGGCGATCCGTTCGGTCGCCGCCGAGGTCGCCCACATCATCCCGCACGACCATCTCGACGTCTGCGTGCTGCTCGAAGGCGGCAACTACCACACGGCCTATGAAACCGGCATCGAGACCGCCTGGGGCGAGATCGCCGGCGCGCCGGTGATCAACAGCCCCATCCGTTCGTTGTTGTGGGGCGAGGTCGACTTTCTGCTTGCCGAGGATGCCATGACGGACCAGCGCTTCCATTTCGAGGGCGCGTTCAAACGGCCGATCGTCGAACAATCTCTGAGAAGCCGCCTGCATGTCCCGATGAAGGTGCAGGGCACGATCATCGCCGCGCTGTCCTGCTCGTCTCACAAAGCCGGCGTCTATACGATGGAGGATATCGCGCGCGCCCGCATTATCGCCGATCTGCTGACACCCTATTTCTTCGCGCTGCAGGCGGCCGAGCAGGCGCAACGCTCGGCGATCGTGGAGGCGGAGGCCCGCGCCCGCGAGGAAGGATTGCGGCAAGGCGCCCTGAAGCTGACGGAGGCCCTGGAGCAGGAGCGTCAGCGGATCGGTATGGACCTTCACGACCAGACGCTTGCCGACCTGACGCGGCTGGCACGCCGGATCGACCGGCTGTCGCGCAATGGCGAGGTGACGGCCGAGGCGCTGGAGCCCGTTTCGCGGTCGCTGCAGCATTGCATGCAGGATCTGCGGCAGATCATCGAGCAGGCAAAACCGTCCGTTCTGCAGCTGTTCGGTCTCGCCCAGGCCATCGAGCATCATCTCGACCGATCGACGCGCGATGCCGGATCGGCGATCGAATGGGGCTTGGTCGATGAAACGAATGGCGCGCTGGAGCAGCTGGAACCGACCGTCAGCGTCGCCTTGTTCCGGATCGCCCAGGAGGCGATCAACAATGCGGTGCGCCATGCCGCGCCCCTGGCAATCATGGTGCGGCTCGATGCCGACACCGAACAGCTGTTAATCGAAATTTCCGATGATGGGACGGGCCTCTCCAAGGTCCGGGGACGGATCGGCGGAGGCATCGACAATATGAAGACCCGCGCGCGGCTGATCTCGGCGCGTTTCACCACGGGACCTGGCCATAACAACCGCGGCACCGCGGTCCGCGTCGTGCTGCCGCTAGGCCAGGAGGATTTTGGGCCCGGTCGGCCTAAACTATGAATCCTGTTCTGAATCAAAGAGTGAAGCATGACGTCATCCGAAAACAGTTCACGCTTTTGGGCATCATGCTCCAGCGCCGAACGGGCCGGCGGGCGACCCAAACCGAGGAGCAAGGCGAAATGAAGGTTCTGATCGTCGAGGACGACCCGTTGCACCGGTCCTACCTGCACGAGGCCGTCAATGCAGCCCTGCCGGAATGCGACACCGTGATCGAAGCGGAGAATGGAACCGCCGGCGAAAAACTCGCCCGCGACCACAAGTCGGCGCATATTGTCATGGATCTGCAGATGGCCAACAGAAACGGCATAGAAGCGGCGCGTACGATCTGGAAGGAGCGGCCGGAGACACGCATCCTGTTCTGGTCGAATTATTCGGACGAGGCTTATGTGCGCGGCGTCTCGCGCATCGTGCCGGATGGCGCTGCCTATGGCTATGTCCTGAAATCCGCGTCCGACGAGCGGCTGAAACTGGCGTTGCGTTCGATCTTCATCCAGAGCCAGTGCGTCATCGATCGCGAGGTGCGAGGCCTGCAGCAGAAGAGCCTCGGCCAGACGAACGGCTTCACCGATTCCGAATACGAGATCCTCGTCGATATCGCGCTCGGCCTCACCGACCGTGCGATCGCCAAACGCCGCGGCCTGTCGCTGCGCAGCGTTCAGAACCGCCTGCAGCAACTCTATGACAAGCTCGATGTCTATCAGACCGCCGGCGATGACCACGAGGACGGCCGCTTCAACCTGCGTGCCCGCGCCGTAACTATCGCGCTCTTGCGCAAACTGCTGAATTATAGCGCGCTGGAACGGGCCGAGGCGGAGCTGCAGGAGTGGCTTGACGGAAAATAGCCGGGGGCCTGGTTCGAACCAGGCCCCCCGGCCGGCAAATTCACCGGCCGTTTTCTTTGCGCCAGGCCTGGTATTTCTGCTGATGTTCTTCCTTGGTACTGGGGTAGAGGCCGATGATTGTTTCGCCGGCCTTGACCTGCTCGAGGACGAAGTCCTCGTAGCTTTCCATATTCGTGCATTCATCCGCGAGTTCATCGGCCAGATGGGCCGGGATGACCATGACGCCGTCGCGGTCGCCGACCAGGACGTCGCCGGGAAACACGGCGACATCGCCGCAGGAAATCGGCACGTTGATGTCGAGTGCTTCGTGCAAGGTCAGATTGGTTGGCGCCGACGGCTTGGCGTAATAGGCCGGCATGTCAAGCGCGCCGATTCCTTCGGCATCGCGAAAACCGCCGTCGGAGACGACGCCGGCCGCGCCGCGAAGCGCCAGCCGGGTGATCAGGATGGAACCGGCCGTCGCAGCCCGTGCGTCCTTGCGCGCATCCATCACCAGCACCTGCCCTGGAGGGCAAGTCTCCATCGCGACTCTCTGCGGGTGGTTCGGGTTTTGAAAGACGGTGATCGGATTGCGATCTTCACGGGCGGGAATATAGCGCAGCGTGAATGCCTGCCCGACCATCGTCTCAGGCTTCGGCGCGACGGGCACGACCCCCTGGATGAACTGGTTTCGAAGACCGCGCTTGAAGAGGGCGGTGGCAATCGAGGCCGTCGAGATCTTCTTGAATTTGGCGCGCGTCGCCTCGCTCAGCACATAGTCGGTCATGCTCATTCCTCCCTCAATAAATATCCGGTTCGCCAACGCTTTTGCCGAAACCTGTTTCTAGAAAATCGAAGTCGCAGCCCCGGTCGGCCTGCGTCACATGGCGAGAAAACATCCAGCCGTAACCGCGCTGGAAATGCGGCTCCGGCGCTTTCCAGGCGTCGCGGCGCCGGTCGAGTTCGGCCTCGTCCACCAGCATGTCGAGCCGGCGGTTGGGCAGATCGAGGCGGACGATGTCACCGGTCCTCAGCAGCGCAAGCGGGCCGCCGATATAGCTCTCCGGCGACACATGCAGAATGCAGGCGCCGTAGGAGGTGCCGGACATGCGGGCGTCGGAAATGCGCAACATGTCGCGATGGCCTTGCTTGATCAAAGCCTTGGGGATCGGCAGCATGCCCCATTCCGGGAAACCGGGACCGCCGAGCGGTCCTGCATTGCGCAGCACGAGGACATGGTCGGGCGTAACGTCGAGATTTTCGTCATCGATCGCCTTCTTCATCTCGGGATAGCTGTCGAAGACCAGCGCCGGCCCCTGATGCACATGGTATTTCGGATCGCAGGCCGCGGGCTTCATGACGGCGCCGTTCGGGCAGAGATTGCCGCGCAGGACGGCAAGCGACCCCTCGTGATAGACCGGGTTCGAAAGCGGCCGGATGACATCGTCATTATAGACCTCTGCGCCCATGAGATTTTCGCCCAGGGTCTTCCCGGTGACGGTCATGGCCATCAGGTCCAGCCGGTCCTCGAGCTGCTTCATCAGCGCCCTGAGCCCGCCCGCATAGAAGAAATCCTCCATCAGATAGTCTTTCCCGGAAGGACGGACATTGGCGATGAGCGGCGTCACCCGTCCCAGCAGGTCGAGATCGTCGAGTGTCAGATTGATGCCGGCGCGCCGGGCCATCGCGATCAGGTGGACGACGGCGTTGGTGGAACAGCCGGTGGCCATGGCGACGATCGCGGCATTGCGGCATGCCGCTTCCGTGACGATCCGGTCAGGCGTCAGATCCTCCCAGACCATTTCGACGGCGCGGCGGCCGCAGGCGGCAGACATGCGCTGGTGGTTGGCATCGACGGCAGGAATGGACGAGGCGCCCGGCAGTGTCAGCCCCATCGCATCGGCAATTGCCGTCATGGTGCTCGCCGTGCCCATCGTCATGCAGGTGCCGGCCGAGCGGGCGATGCCGCCTTGAACGCCGAGCCACTCGGCATCGGTGATGTTGCCGGCGCGGCGCTCGTCCCAATATTTCCAGGCATCCGAACCGGAGCCCAGGATTTTGCCGGCATAGTTGCCGCGCAGCATTGGCCCGGCGGGCAGGTAGATCATCGGCACGCCGGCCGACAGCGCCCCCATGACGAGACCTGGTGTGGTCTTGTCGCAGCCGCCCATCAGCACGACGCCGTCGAGCGGATGCGAGCGGATCGTCTCCTCCGTCTCCATCGCCAGCATGTTGCGGTAGAGCATGGAGGTCGGCTTCGTGAAGCTTTCGTCGACCGACAGCGACGGCATTTCGACGGGGAAGCCGCCGGCCTGCGAGACGCCGCGCTTCACGTCCTGCACGCGCTCCTTAAAGTGCGAGTGGCAGGTATTGAGCTCCGACCAGGTGTTGAGGATGCCGATGATCGGCTTGTCGCGAAAATCCTCCTCGGCATAGCCGAGCTGCATCATGCGCGAGCGGTGGCCGAAGCTGCGCAGGTCATCAGGCGCGAACCATCGCGCGCTTCGCAGCATGTCCGGCGTTTTTCTGTGTGTCATGAGGATACCTTCTCGGGATGGGAAAATCGCATCGCGGCTATTCCTTCATTCCCCATTTCTGGATGGTGTGGCGCTCGATCGTCTGGAAGACCAGGTTCTCGACGATCAGGCCGATGATGATCACGGTCAAGAGGCCGGCGAAGACTGCCGGAATATCGAGCAGGTTGCGGTTCTCGAAGATGAACCAGCCAAGGCCTCCCTGACCCGAGGAGACGCCGAAGACGAGCTCGGCGGCAATCAGCGTGCGCCATGCGAAAGCCCAGCCGATCTTCAGCCCGGTGAGGATGGACGGGAAGGCGGCCGGCACGAGGATGCGCAGCACATAGGAAATCCCCGTCAGGCCGTAATTGGCGCCGACCATGCGCAAGGTGCGCGAGACGCCGAGGAAACCGGAATGGGTGTTCAGCGCCACTGCCCACAGAACCGAATGCACGAGCACGAAGACGAGGCTGGAGGCGCCGAGGCCGAACCAGATCAGCGCCAGCGGCAGAAGCGATATGGCCGGCAGCGGATTGAACATCGCCGTCATCGTTTCAAGAAAATCCGTGCCGATGCGCGTGTTGATGGCAAGCACGGTCAACAACGCGGCAAGCACCGTGCCGAGGGCATATCCCATGAACAGGATCTGCAGCGTCGTCCAGATGCGGGCCGGCAGCGTGCCATCGGCGAAACGGTCGACCAGCGTGATGATCGTGTCGCTGAGCGTCGGGAACAGAAGGGGATTGTCGAGATAGGAAGCGTAGACCTGCCAGACGATTGCCAGCGTGAGGATCAGCAATGTCTTGCGCAATGCGCCGAGGCCCCAGAGCGTTTCGAATGCACTCAGCCTCTGTTCGACCGGTTTGACGTTGTCGTAGGGCTTGGCCGCCTCGACATCGGGCGCGAGAATGATGTTTGCGGACAACATGGTTCTATTCCTTGTGGCCGGGTTCCGAGGAGAACAGCAGGTTGTGGATGTCACGCTCGAGCGCCGCGGCGCTGCCGTCCTCGTGGCTGACCTTGTCGACATCAACCACTTCCGCCTTGACCCTGCCGGGATGCGGCGACAGAAGCAGGATCCGGTTCGAGATCTTGATCGCTTCGGCAATCGAATGGGTAACGAAGATGACCGTGAACCGAGTGTCCTCCCAGAGCTGGAGCAACTCGTCCTGCATCTGCCGGCGGGTGAGGGCGTCGAGCGCGGCGAAAGGCTCGTCCATCAGCAGGATATCCGGCTGCATTGCCATGCCGCGGGCAATGGCGACGCGCTGCTTCATGCCGCCGGACAGCGTGTGCGGATAACTGTCGACGGCCCGGGTCAGCTTCACCTTGTCGATATACTCGCGCGCCAGTGCTTCGGCTTCACCCTTCGGCAGCTTGCGGGCGACCAGCAGCGGAAACATGACGTTCTCAAGCACGGTTTTCCAGGGCATGAGCTGGTCGAACTCCTGGAAGACCATCATGCGGTCGGGCCCCGGACACTTCACCTGACGCCCATTGATATGGATGGAACCTGCCGATGGCGTCATGTAGCCGCCGACGGCTTTCAGAAGCGTTGACTTGCCGCAGCCGGACGGACCGAGCAGCACGAACCTGTCGGATTGGCTGACGGAGAAACTGACGCCCTCGGTGGCGGTGACCAAAAGGTTGGGGGTCTTGTAGCGCAGCGTCACATTGTCGACCTTGAGGAGGGGCTCTTTCTCGGTCGCCGGCACGGTCTCGTTGCCGGTGCGGGCAATGGCCTGAAGCATTGGAATTACTCCTTGAAGAGGGGGCGGCGCCTTTGAAGCGCCGCTGCCTGCGCCGTCAGTTGCCGTTGAGATAGGCGGAGTCGGGCAGGTAATAGTCGGTCCATGCCTTCGGCATGGTCTTGAGCGTACCGATCTTGTTGAGGTGCTCGGCAAACTTCATCGTACCCTGCGGGTCCGTGCGCCATTCATCCATGCCTGGCTCCTTCAACATGGCGAGCAGATCGTCGAGGCTGGTCTTGTCGCCCGACACCGTCTTGTAGGCTTCAAGCGCGGTCTTGGGATCTTTCTTGATGAAAGCGACCGCTTCTTCCGTCGCTTCGCGCAGCGCCTTGACGATCTTCGGGTTGGCATCGGCGAATGCCGTGGTGGTGAAGAAGGTCGCCTGCGTCAGCGCACCTCCGAGAATCTCCTTGGAATCGGTCACCCTGTGCACGCCCTGCTGCTTCAATTCGATATATTGGAAAGGCGGCGCCGAGAAATGGTTCTTGACCTCGTGGTTCGGGTTGGCGATCGCAGCAACCGCATCCGGATGTCCAAGCTGAACGGTGTTGGAATCGAATGACTTGACCTTGTCCTCGCCGAACATCTTCGCCGCCGCCATCTGCAGCAGGATGGCCTGGGTCGACACTCCGACGGTCGGCACGGCAATCTTGTCGGACGGCGTAATGTCCTTCAGCGACTTGATGCGCGGATCATTGCTGACCATGATCACCGGCTGCGCGGAGCTGGTAATGATCCCCTTCACCTTTCCCCTGGTGCGGTCCCAGAGCAGCAGCAGGTTGCCGGTGCCGGTATTGACGACGTCGACGTTGCCAGCAAGCAAGGCATCCGTCTGAGCGCCGCCGCCGCTGAAGGTCCGCCATTCGACAGTCACATCGGCCACACCCTCGGCGGCCGCGTGTTTTTCGATCAGCTTCTGCGTCTCCATGACATGGCTGGCGAGATAGAGGATGCCCGGCTGGCGGGTTATAGAAATTGCGCTCTTTTCCTGCGCCTGGCTGGCCGAGGCAAGGCCGAGCGTCATGGCCGCAGCCACAAGACAATGTTTTAGAATTTGCATCTGGTCCTCCCAAAGGATGCGGGCATCAGCCCTCTGCCGCCTTTCCCGAGGCGGATTTCGTCATTGAAGCACTAATGCATCAGTGCATCAACCTAAAAAATGTGATTTAGTCGATTTGCACGACGCGGAATAAGGGCAGGGACATGAGCGGAATGGTTCGGGAAAGCCAGTTGGATCGGTCACGGCAGGTGGCGCTGCAGATCCACGAGATATTGCGGGCAAGGATATTGACGGTGGAACTTGCACCGGGGACGGTCTTGTCGCGCGCCTCGCTGCAGCTGGAATTCGGCGTGAGCCAGACGCCTGTGCGCGATGCCTTGATGCGGCTTCAGGAAGAAGGACTTGTCGAAGTCTATCCGCAATATGCAACTGTCGTCGCCAAGATCGACACCGACCATGCGCGGCAGGCGCAGTTCCTGCGACTGTCGATCGAACTCGAGGCGGTGCGGCGGCTGACCGAGGAGACGCCGGGCGAGACGGCGGCGGAGCTGCGCGACATTCTGGCACGGCAGAATGCCGTTCGGTCTCCAGAAACCTATGACATCTTCGACGAGATTGACCGCGATTTTCACCGGAAGCTCTACGAGAGGGCGGGCATATTGCAGCTTTGGGCCAATGTCAGGCGCCAGAGCGTGCATCTCGACCGGTTGCGGCGCCTCAACCTCCCGATGCCAGGCAAGATGCAGACGGTCCTCGCCGACCATGAAGCAATCGTCGACGCCATCGCGTCGGGCAAGCCCGAAGCAGCGACGGCGGCTCTCAGAAGACATCTGTCCGGCACGCTGTCGATCATCGATGTGATCCGGGCCCAATACCCGAATTATATTCGCGGCTGAAGTTCGAACGACGGCGGCTTGGCGGAAGAGGCCATGCTCACGCAACCTTGCGGAAACCCGGATCGCGATATCCACGTGGGAATGAGTTAGCGCACGCCCAGTTCGCGATGCGACCGGCGGAGCTTTGCCGGCGTGACGTGATAGGTGCGCCGGAACCAGTTCACCAGATGGGCGCAATCGGTAAATCCGCATTCATAGGCGATCTGGGCGATAGACCGGTCGCTGTTGAGCACCATCCATTTCGCCGCCTTCAGCCGCATCCGGCGCCAATATTCGCCGGGAGCGGATTGCAGATGCTTCTGGAAAAGCCGGGAAAGCTCTCGTTCCGACGTGCCGACGCTCGCTGCGATATCGGCAAGCGAACAGAGCTCGTACATCTTCTGCCGCATCAGTCCTATCGCATTGGCAACACGGCGATCCCCGCACTTCATGCCGAGATCCGGCTCTTCGATCGCCCCCTGCCTGTCGAAACCGTGATCGCCGAGAAGATAGTGAAACGCCTTGTCCGCACGGGACTCGCCGCAGGCATTCGACACCAAATACATTGCGAGCTTGATCGAAGCCAATCCGCCGGGACAGGTTATGATATTTCCGTCAACCACGACGGGCCGGTCGGTGACGGGCGTGATGTCGGGAAAGGTCTGGCGCAACAGTCCCGCCAGCGTGAAATGAACCGCGCACCTTTTTCCGGCAAGCAGGCCGGCCTCTGCGAGCACGAAACTTCCCGAGCAGTTGCCGGCCACCGGCACGCCTTGGCGCACGGCATCGGTCACGAAGGCGTAGAGTTCCGGCGGGATCCTGTGGTCGGCGTGGAGAATGCCTCCGTGCACGACGATGAAGTCATAATCGCGCGGATCCCCGTACGTGCTGCCCGGCGTCAGTTCCAGGCCGCAGCTCGACCGTATCGGATCGAGATTATGCGATAGCAGCTCCCAATCACAGTAGATGCGCCGGCTGAAGTCGCCTTCATCGCCCGCCAGCCGGAGAAAATCCGTGAAGCAGGCAAGCGGCATCAGGGTGAAGTTCGGCGTCGCCACGATCCCCACCCTGAGCGGCGAGGCGATGTCAGGCGGCGGCTTGCTTGGCCCTGATCGGGAATAATCGCGCTGCAGATGAAGGTCCTCCAGGCCATCGAAATTGTCCTAAACGTACAATACCGCGGCCGCCAAGACAAATACCATCGATTGGCGTTGGGAGGCGCCATGCCGAAGCCCGGAAAACCGGCCCTCCCCACCAAACACACATGTCAAAAGCGCAAAAGGGGAACATGATGAAGAATTTTCTCGCAGTCTCGACGGTCGCGCTGATCGCCGGCATCGCATCCAACGCCAGCGCCGCTTGCGGCACCGTCAGTGTCGCCAATATGAATTGGCAAAGCGGCGAACTTCTCGCTCACGTCGATAAGTTCATTCTCGAACATGGTTTCGGCTGCCAGGTGGAGTTCGTTCCCGGCGACACGGTGCCGACGATCACCTCGATGGTGGAAAAGGGACAGCCGGACATTGCCGGCGAGGCCTGGGTCGACCTTGTCCCCGATATCGTCAAGCGTGGCGTCGACGAGCGCAGAATTGTAAATATCGGACCAGCTTTGTCCGATGGCGGCATCCAGGGCTGGTATATACCGAAATTCATCGTCGACGCCCATCCCGAGATCAAGACGGTCGATGACGCCTTCGCACATCCGGAGCTTTTCCCGGCGCCCGAGAACACGTCGAAGGGAGCGGTCTTCAACGGTCCGACAGGATCGGGCGGCTCGGTCGTCAGCGCCCAGCTTTTCAAGGCCTATGGCGGCGAAGCCAAGGGCTTCGACCTCGTCGATCCCGGAACCCAGGCCGGCCTCGACGGCGCCATGGCGCGCGCCTATGAACATAAGGAAGGATGGATGGGCTACTACTGGTCCCCGACCGCCCTTCTCGGGAAGTATTCCATGGTCCGCCTGGAAGCCGGCGTTCCGCATGATGCGGCCGAGTGGAAGCGCTGCAACACCGCTTCCGACTGTCCCGATCCCAAGAAGAACGAGTGGCCGAAGGACCACGTCGTAACCCTTGTGTCAGAGAAACTGGCAGAAAGCGGAAATGCCGGCGTCATGGACTATCTGCGCAAGAGATCATGGGACAATCAGACCGTCAGCTCGGTCATGTCCTGGATGACCGATACCCAGGCGGGTGGTGAAGACGGCGCCGTCCACTTTTTCAAAGAGCATCCGGAGATCTGGAAGTCGTGGCTGAGCGCCGACGTGGCGGAAAAAATCACCGCCGCTCTGTAAATTATAAAAGGCGCGGGCCGGCGAGGCCCGCGCATCCCGCCAGCAGACCGTGAAACCCGCCAGGATTCAAGATGACGACCTCCTTTCCAAAGACCTTCTCCGAGATCCCGCTCGCGGGCCACAGGCTGCGCAACAGGATCGTATTCGGCGCCCACACGGCAAACATGTCGGTGAACGGACTGCCAGGCGATCAGACGATCGCCTATTACGTCGAGCGGGCGATCGGCGGGGCGGCGATGATCGTCGTCGAGCCGATGCCTGTGCACCCCGCGACCGTGCTGACGCGCGGCAATTTTCGGACATCGGACGATTCCGTCATCCCGGCATTCCGGAAGTTGACCGAAAATGTGAAGCGGCATGGCGCTGTCGTCGTCCAGCAGCTTTATCATGTCGGCAGCCACGGCGATTCCGACCTTTCCTTTCATGCCCATTGGTCGCCGTCGGGAGGACCAAGCTATCACGACAGCGACGGCTCGCATGCAATGACGGAGGGTGAGATCGAGGAAACCATCGACGCTTTCGTCAAGGCGGCGTTGCGCTGTCGCGCTGCCGGTTTCGACGGCGTCGAGGTCTGGGCCGCCTATGGCGGTCTGCTCGATCAGTTCTGGACGCCGTTCTATAACCGCCGCGAGGATCGCTGGGGCGGCAGGCTCGAGAACAGAACCAGATTCTCCAGGGAAATCCTCCAGCGTATCCGGCAGGCCTGCGGTCCTGATTTCATCATCGGCCTGACCGTCAGCGACGAGCCCGGCTGCCCGACCGCATTGAATCGCGACCAGTTGACGGAGATCGTTGCCGGCTTGGATGAAGAGAGGCTGATCGACTACGTGACCTGCGGCTCGGGCGGATATTTCGATTATGGCAGCCTGATGCCGACCTTTCTCTATCCGGAGCGATTGGGTGTCGAGCTGTCAGCGCGCCTGAAACAGGTCGTGAGCCATGCGCTGGTCACAGCGGAAAGCCATATTCGAACACCTGAAAACGCGGAAATCACGCTCGGAGAGGGGGCGGCCGATCTGGTGTCCATCGTCCGCGGCCAGATCGCCGACCCCCACCTTGCCAACAAGGCGCGCCTGGGAACGCCCGAGGATATTCGCGGCTGCCTGTCCTGCAACCAGATGTGCTGGGGCCGGCGGTCGCGCGACTATTGGATCAGCTGCCTGATCAACCCTTCCGTCGGGCGCGAGGCCGAATGGGGAGGCGACCGGTTTGAACCTGTCGAAAATCCGCAATCCGTGCTGGTCGTCGGCGGAGGGCCGGCCGGATTGGAAGCGGCGCGCGTGGCGGCCGAAAGAGGCCATCGGGTTATCCTTGCGGAAGCCTCGGACCGGCTCGGCGGCGCATTCCGCCTGGCTGGCGAGCAGCCGCGGCGGGCGCAGATACTGGACCTCATTCGCTGGTACGAAACCCGCTTCGAAAAACTCGGCGTCGAGGTCCGCTTCAACAGCTATATCGAGGGAAGCGACGTCGCCGATATCGGTGCCGACGTGGTGATCCTGGCGACCGGATCGCTGCCGCAGGATTCCGGCTTTCAGAAGGCCATGCCCGATCGCCCGTCACTCGACGGGATCGAAAAGGGAAACGTCTTCTCTGCCGAAAGCGTCATGGCCCGTCAGGCAAGGCTCGGCAAACGTGTCGTCGTCATAGACGAAACCGGCGGCTGGAAAGGCTGCGGCACCGCCTGGAAGCTTGCGGAACAGGGGCACGAAGTCGTGATCGTCACGCCGGACGCGCTCATCGGAAAGGAACTGCAGCGCACATCCGCCGACGTTCCACTGCGCCGGACGCTCAGCATGCTCGGTGTTCAGTTCCGAACGGAAACCAGCATAGAGAGCTGGCAGGGCAACGCCGCCATCCTTGTTTCCCATCTGACCGGGAAGCGGGAGGCGATCGAAGCCGACAGCCTCGTCTTCTCCACGACCAATGCCGCAGCCAACTGGCTCGCTTTGGAACTGGCCGAGCTCGGCATTCCCTTCACCGAGATCGGAGACGGCGTGGCGCCAAGGCAGGCGCCCTACGCGTTTTATGAAGGGCGGCGCGCCGGCATGGCGATCGGAGCCGTTGGGACACGCGAAATGGCGAAGGTTTGGGTGGCATAGCCGACCCGCAGATCAAATGCAGCTTGACATATGCGACTGGGTAGCAATCTTCTTGACGTGAAGGAGATCATCATGAGCGTAAAATCATCGATCTCGTTGACCGAGCAACAGGATGCCTTTGCGCGATCGCTTGTCGAGAATGGGCGGTATTCGAGCTTGAGTTCGGTTCTACAGCAAGGCTTGGAGCTTCTCAGGCAAAAGACGGAGGCCGAGGCCGCAGAGACGGAAGCTTTGCGGGAACTGATCCAACGGCGGTTGAATGGCCCGGCGCTATCGGATGAAGCCATGGCGGACGCGGTCGACGAGATGATCGAGCGGAAACGGCGAGCTCTTCGTGTGGAGACTTGAATACTCCCGCGAAGCGGAGCGGGATTTTGAACTCATTTTCGATCACCTCTTCGCCGCTTACAGCGATCTCGGCGATGATGCGGATGAAGCCCTGGAGCGGGCGGCCGGGCGAATTCGCGAGTTGCGCTCGTCGGTTCAGCGGTTGATTGAGACACCCCACATCGGAACATCTCGACCCGATATCTATCCGGGCATCCGTTTTTTGCGGCGGGACAAGGCCGTCATTTGGTTCCTGCCGAAGGAGGACCGCCAGACGATCGTCGTTGCGGCCATCTTCTTCGGCGCGCAGGACCATATCCGGCACATGCTGAGGCGGTTGCTCGAGAGCTAGAGCCGGCACCATGTTCGAGGTTGAGAAAAGGCTGTCGGTCTGGCACGCAATGTCCGACTTGTTCCTCGACACGGAGCACGGCGGCGCTCAGAAAACATCTATCCGGCAGGCTTATTGATCATCGATGTGATCCGGGCCCAATATCCCAATTATATTCGCGGCTGAAGTTCGAACAATCGGGCCCCGCTATCGCAAGCTTTCAAGAGGCGATGCTCCCGCAATCTGGCGGAAGCTATGCCGCTATCCGCCGAAGCGGACCCGCCCGTTGACGCAGGAAGCATATCGACCATTGCTTCGCCCACAGGAAGGAATCATTCCGGATGCCTTTCAAATACCTCAACTCGTGCAGAGGATGAGATTTTCAATCGATCGGGTTCTATGTTCACGTAGCCGCGGCGGGTTCCACAAACTGCTCCGCCATCGGCGAATATCTCGACGATTCCACTGTCATGAAACAGACGAAGATCCTCCCCGCTGCCAAGCTCTGCCACATATTGGATCGCGCCATCGTCCTGGGCGAGCCGGATCGAAAGGATGCCGTCGGCGACGCCCACCTCGAAAGCAAGTTCGCCACCCGCCGTCGCGACAAGCTTGCTGTCCTGCAGCGATCCGGAAAGTCGGATCTCGATCGGACCGCCGGGCAGTGAGTAACCGCTGATTTGGTCCGAGGCGAGAGGTGTGGCGACATAGTGCTCGTCGACCTCAATCGCCGGCAGCATGCAAATCTTTTTCTTGTCTTCACTGAGAGTTAGAACGCGGGGCAAGGACATTTCGCCGGAATAGGCTGAACCCGCCGGCTTGCGGTATTCCCAGTTGAAAAGCCATGCAAAGGCGATCTGTCGCCCTTCTGCTTCGAAACTCTGCATCGCGTAATAGTCAGTCCCGAAATCCAGCAGTTGCAGCTCGGGCGTATCGGGCACAAAGCGATCATCGCCAAACTCGCCGATCAGGGCGTAAAGGAGGTTGTGGCGCCGCGTCGCTGGTTCGATATGGCCGACAAAGCCCATAACCAAAACCCACTTGTCCTCCAGCCGAAAGAAGTCGGGGCATTCCACTGCGCGGGCGCCTTCTTCGCGGAAATTGACGGGCGCGCGGTAAAGGAGCCCCAGATATTGCCATTCGAGTCCATCATCGGAGCCATATAGCAGCACCGCCGGATCGCCATAAATTGATGCACCAAGGATCATCCGATAGGCGTTGGCTGCTTCGTCCCACCAGACTTTTGGGTCTCGGAAATCATGCTTCACGCCATCAGGACGGACCTCCAGCACGGTCGTGATTCGCTCGGCATGGATGAAGTCGCGGCCGGGTTCGGCGATCTTCTGGACTTCGCGGTAGTCTGCAAAGAGATCGTAGGCAGGCAAGCGCTCCGTGTAATAGAACTTTATCTTTCCGTCCCGATCCCGAAACGCGTTTCCCGAGAACGCGCCACCGGTCGCACCGAGGCGGGCGAGGTTCTGTTCCGGTCGCAAGAAGACCGGCATGTGAAGCCACGCACACAGGTCGAGGCTGGTCGCATGCCCCCAATGCATCGGCCCCCAATCCGTGCCGCCGGGGTGGAACTGGTAGAACAGATGCCAGACATCGCCAACCTTGCACAACCCATTGGGATCATTCATCCAGCCTCTGACTGGCGAGAAGTGCAGGCGCGGCCGTTGCGGGTCGGCCGCGCACCAGCCGTCGATTTCGGGTCCGGTGCGCTCCACCAATCGTTCCCCGAATTCCAAAACGGTGATTCCTGTTTTCGAGACTAACCGTGGATCGTAAGCATAGGCCCAGCTGAATTCTGTTCTGCCTTCATCCCATTCGAATTCCACCTCGCCCGCTTCACGATGATGGTAGCTGTAAAATTCCGAAAACTCCGAAAAGCGTTTCACCCCCCACAAGAGCTGGTCATCCTGCAGAATGCGAAATTGGAATTCGTCCGAGCTCGTTTCCTTTGATGTCGCCCAGAATTCAACGCGCGTCCCAAGCGCCAATCGCATTTTCTGCCGTCGCATGCTGTTCCTCCAGAACGTGAATGGTCTCGACCCGATACCGCCCGGGCGCACGGTCGCTATCCCGGCCGCGGCCAGTGACGAGGTGGCATTTCAGGTTTTCTTTTTTCGCTTGCGGTCCGATCAAGGATTGGGAACCGTCGCGTTCAAGGTCCGAGGTCGGCGATCTGAGCACGGGAGCCGCTATGGCTGTCCAATAACCGGCGTGGCCCGGAAAGCATTCATTGTTCTATCCAACTGAACCTGTTCGTCACTGCCTGAATCGAGCACCGTGTTCCGTACAGAATCCCTTTGGACTTTTACTGCCGTTACCGCGAGCGTCGCTAAATTGCGCGTTGAAAGCAATGCGCCCACTTGCGTTGAAAAGCAGGCACTTTCAGGTGCATCGCTGCTTTGCGATTTTTCAGTCGTGGCCACAATGTGATTGTTGGCGATGTAATTTCCGTTGCCGGATATCAGGTTGATAATCACAGGCTTTGCGGCGATAGGCTTGATATACTGAGTATCGATCGTTTCCGAGATGTGGTTTGCGATCACCGAGTTGTTGCTCCCGTCAATTCGCAAAAGTCCGAACAGATCATCGAGCCCGTTGTCGTATTTCTGCATGGGCGCCCATGGTTCGCGATCTCGCAAAAGGTGGTTTGAGGAGACCAAGTTCTCGCAGCAGTTATCGGCAAGAACCAACATTCCGGGATAAAAGGAGTGGAATCTATTTCCTGTGACCGCGGAGCGGACGACGCCGGAAAAATAGATGCTGCTGGCGCCTCGAGGGAATATGTTGTTTGAGGATATCAGAACACCCCCATAATTTTCCGCGAAAATGGAATGGCCCCTGTAGCCGGCTCCAATGAAATTATTCGCTATTCTTGACGCCTGCCCCATGCCTTTCAATTCAATGCAGTTGCCGCACTCGGCAATGAAATTGTTATCTATCGCGAGCGCATCTGCATCATGAACAGTCACGCCATGCTCCAGATAGATAAGACCCATCCCGGTTATTCGGAATGAGTCATTGGCGCTGCCTACATAGATTCCGGTTTTGCCGTTCTTGTATGTATTTTCTGCGTCATGGTGCCCCGAACCATCGTCAATAAAGTGCAGGCCGTCGATGCAGAAGTCAGCAAACTCCACGGAACTTATGCGCGGATTTCCGGTGCGCTTAACATAAAACGCGGCTCCTGCGGCCTCGCCGTCGGCGGCCTCAGGAGATGTGTCCACGAGTACCCGACTTCCGCCCGGCCACACCTCGTGCCAGTGTCTCAGCTCGTTTGCGGATACATTGAAACGGATGCTCGAAGACGTAAAACCATGCCCGGAGCCCACAATCTTCAGATAGCTGACGTCGATAACGACTTGAGTGACAAGTCGGTAATCGCCAGGCGGTATATAGATGACCGCTCCAGGTTTTCCGCCGTCATTCAGATCGGATACAGGTTGCCCTCTTTTGATATCCGCAATGATGCTGTTGATGACCGCTCCAATATCCTCATAGGGATTTCCTGCAGGGTACTTCGTTACATCGAAATAGTTTTCGCTCGCCATTATTGATATCTCCTCGGACATTTCTCACTTCACCGCGAGAGTAGACTGATGTCCTTGATTGGCTTGTCGCTCGCAGGGCGCTGGGCAAATGCGTTCAAGCAGCTCTCTGTGTGATCACCAGATGCTGGTGCGGGTGTCGGGTCTAAAGAAGTGCAGTTCTTCCGCATCGACGGCGATGCGCGCGACGTTACCTGCGCGGACTGTGCTCTTCGGAGAAAAACGGGCGACGGCAGCTTTTTCGTTGCCGATGTCGGCGACGGCGTCTGGGTCTCCGGCATCCACCCAAGGTGCGTCTATCTTCAGATGCACCATGGATTCAGAACCCAGCGCCTCGACAAGGGTGACCGAGGCCGAGATCTCGGCCGAAGAGGGTCGGACTGCGGCGTCGTTCATATGCTCGGGCCGGATCCCGACGATGACCCGACGGTTAGCCGCACCGTTGAGCGAGGGGCGATATTCGAAAACCCGGTCAGGGATTTCGAAACTGTTGCTGCCCAGGGTCAGCGTCCTGCCATCCAGAACGGCCTCGTACAAGTTCATCGAGGGCGATCCGATAAAGGCGGCGACAAAGACGTTGTCAGGGCGGCTGTACAGGTTTTGCGGTGTGTCGACTTGCTGCAGCACGCCGCCTTTCATGACAGCGACGCGGTCACCCATCGTCATCGCCTCGACCTGGTCGTGCGTCACATAGATCGTGGTGACATTCAGTTTTCTTTGCAGGCCGGCAATCTCGGCCCGCATCTGCACGCGCAGCTTGGCATCGAGGTTCGACAGTGGTTCATCCATCAGGAAGGCTGCCGGCTTGCGGACGATCGCCCGCCCCATGGCGACGCGCTGGCGCTGTCCGCCGGAGAGAAGCGCCGGCTTACGGTCGAGCAATGTCGTCAGTTCGAGAATGCGCGCGGCCTCGTTCACCCGGCTGTCGATCTCAGCCTTGGGCAGTCCGGCCATCAGCAAGGGAAAGGCGATGTTTTCGCGCACCGTCTTATGCGGATAGAGCGCGTAGGATTGAAAGACCATGGCGATGTCGCGGTCTTTGGGATCGACATCGTTTACAACCCGGTCACCGATCTTGAGTTCACCGCCGGAAATGCTCTCCAGGCCTGCGATCATTCTGAGCGCTGTCGACTTACCACATCCCGACGGACCGACAAACACCATGAACTCGCCGTCCTTGATGTCGAAGTTGAGATCATGCAGAGCGTGAAAGCTGTTTCCGTAGATCTTGTTGATATTGCGCAGTTCTACACCGGCCATGCTGGTCTCCTCATCCCTTCACAGCGCCGAACGTCAGCCCGCCGACGATCTGTTTTTGAAGCGCGAGCGTCACGATGATGACGGGCAGTGAATAGAGCACCGCGGCGGCCGTCATCGCGCCCCACGCAAGCCCGTAGACCGAATTGTATTCGGCAATAACGATTGGTGCCGTCTTGGTCGCTTCAGACGTCAGCAGCAGCGCATAGAGGAACTCGTTCCAGCTGGTGATGAAGGTGAAGAGCGCGGTGACGGCAATTCCGCCGGTCATCACCGGAAGAATGATTTTCCGAAAGGCTTGGAACCGTGTGCATCCATCCATGCGGGCAGCTTCTTCGAGTTCCTTGGGCACACCTTCGACAAATGCCGACATCAGCAACAGCGCCAGTGGCACAGCGGCCGAAGTGTGCGCGAGAACCAGTCCTGGAATGGTGTCAAGCAGACCCATGGACTTCAAAAGCTGGAACAGCGGCACGCCCAGCGAGACCGACGGCACCATGCGGGTGACCAAGGCAAAGAGCAGGAAAAGTGTCGTGATCCGGCGGCGATACTGGGTGGCAACATAGGCGGCCGGCACCGCCACCAGCAGCGAGAGCGCGGTCGTCAGTACCGCCACCGTGAGGGAGTTGACGAAAGCCTTCGGCAGCGTCGACGATTGCAAGACTTCCCGAAAATTCTCGAACGATATGACGGCGGGAAAGAAGCTCGGCGGGATCTGCTGGACATCGGCCGCCGGCTTGATCGAGGTCATCAGCAGATAGATGTAGGGCAGCGCGTAGGACAGCACGAGCACCAGGGCTGCGGCGTTGATCAGGACTCCGCCACGAGTGAGGCGAGGGGCTCTATGCATGGGCCGGCCTCCATATCTTCCGATAGGCAATGCCGGCCAGAACCATCATGACGAGAAGGAACAGCGTGCCGGATGCGGAGGCCTCGCCGAGATCGCCAAACCGAACCATGCGCTGATAGATGTTCATCGAGAACACTTCCGAGGCATGGCGGGGGCCGCCCTGCGTCTGAATCCAGATCAGATCGAACGTCTTGGCGGCATCCACGCCCCTCACGATGACCACCACGGCAATGACCGGCCGCATCAGCGGCAGCGTGACGTGCCAGAACCGCTTGAGCGCGTTCGCCCCATCGATCCGGGCCGCCTCGAGAAGGTCCTTGGGGATGTTCGTCAGCCCTGCATAGGAGACGAGGGCGACAAAGGAGGTCGTCAGCCATATGTCGGCGAAGGATACGGAATAGATGACGATATCCTCGCTGGAGAGCCAAGCAATCTCGCCTGGGTCGCTGATCAACCCCAGGCGAACCAGCCCGTAGTTGAGGATCCCGATATTGCCGACCAGCAGGAACCGCCACAGCAGGCCGGCGACGATCGGCGGCACCATCAGCGGCAGAGCGAAGATCGTGCGGTGCCAACGCGATTGGCCCACCATGGCCGAGAACAGCAAGGCGGCGCAGAAGCCGAAGGTGAACTCGAAGAAGAGTGCGAAGACCGAATACTGCAGCGTCCGCAGAGCGCTTTCGGCGACGCGCTTCGACGTCAAGGCATCGACATAGTTCTGCAGCCCAACCCATTCGCGGACGTGGGGCGTGATCGTTTCGACCTTGAAGAAGGAATCGAAGATCAGCAGCCCCACTGGGTAGGCGACCAACAAGCCGAGGATCGCAACCGCGGGGGCGAGCATGCAGAGCACAAATCGGTCTTCATCCGACATGTTCGCCTCCGAAAGCTGATGGCGCGGGAGTGATAATGAACCTCCCGCGCTACTGACGAAAAGTCGGACTAGTTGAGGATATTCTCGATGGTTTCCTTGGCTTCCGTGAGGACTCCTCCTACGTCCGCCTTGCACGTGAGCGCCTGCTGCACGGCCGGCAGGACAGCTTCGTCGACGATTTCCTGATACTTTTCGTTCATCGGCCGGCCTTGTGTCGCCGGCGCGCTCAACGTTTCGAGCAGTGGCTTGAAATGCTCATAGCCGGGCTTGCTGGCATAGCTGTTATAGGCTGAGTTTGTCGCGGCAAGGCCGAGCGGGGCTTCGATGCCCAAGCCATTGTTGGCGATTGCGAAAGCGATGAACTTTTTCGCCGCATCCTTGTGCTGGGATGCCGAAGGAATGACATTGTACCAGGGACCTGGAATGGCGGCGATGCCCGCATCACCGGCCAACATCGGCGCGACGCCGACTTTGCCGCTGACCTTGGAATCCTCAGGCGTCATCTTGTAGGCGTGCGCCCAGAATTTCATCATTGCTGTCTTGCCCTGATAGAACAGGTTTTGGGCCTCGCCCCAGCCGATTTCGTTGACGTTTTCGGGAACCGAATGATCGGCGCAGTGCGGCGCGATATAGAACTCGAGGGCCTTCTTGTGCGCCTCGTTGTCAATGATGACATTGCCATCCTTGTCAAGGATCACGCCGGGCGAGCCCGCCTGCAGCACATGCGCCATCCATTCTTCCGAGAAGGTGCCGATGGTGTCGGTGCCCCAAAAGTCGACCTTGCCGTCGCCGTCAGTATCGCGCGTGAAATATTTCGCCATGTCACGCCATTGCTGCCAGGTCTTGGGGGGCGCAAGGGGATATCCATACTTTGCCTGGAAAGCTTCCTTTTCCTCGGGCTTTTCGAAGAGGTCCTGGCGATAGAAGACGATCTCGGCATTCGCCCATGCGGGCATTCCGATCATTTTGTCGCCAACCTTTGCGTCGGCAAGCAACGCCGGCGGCAGATCCTTGCGCACAGCATCGGAAAACAGGGGCGAAAGGTCCTCGACGTGGTTCGCGAACTTCGCGTTCCAGACCACGTCGATCGTCACAACATCGAATGCCGACGAGCCGGAGGCGATCTCGGCGGAGAACTTGTCGAACACGCCCTGATAGGGAACGACGGTGAATTTGACCTCGATGCCCGTTTCTTTGGTGAACTTCTCGGCGACGGCCTTCTGCAGCATCTCGCCGCCGCCTTCGACAAGGATGTTGATGGTTTCGGCCTTCGCCGCGGCCGCCATGAAGATGAGCGCAAGCGCGCTGGCACCAAGCAGTTTCTTCATTGATTCCTCCCTTGCTCGCCGGGGCGCTTTCGTCAACACCGATGCTTTCCTGGACCATAGTCTCTCTATGACGACGTTGTCAACACGCATTGTCGACGTTGTCATAGAAATATGTCGACGTTGTCAGCTAACTCGGTTAGAAAGACTGCCAGGCAAGGAGATTGGCGGCATATGGTCAGCATTATCAGCGTCGCGAAAGCGGCTGGGGTTTCGAATAAGACAGTCTCCCGGGTGATTAACGGCGAGCCCTACGTCACGGAGGAAACACGGGAGCGGGTGGAGAAGGCCATTCGGGATCTTGGCTATATCCCCAACATGGCCGCGCGTCTCATTCGGTCGAGCCGCTCCAACACCTTCGGCATCATCACGGATTATGTGTCTACCACACCCTATTCGGTCGACATCGTGCGAGGAATACAGGATTGGGCAAATGCCAACGGGAAGACCATCCTCATGGCGAACACTGGTGGCTCGTCTAAGCGAGAGGCTGAAATCTGGAAAATGTTCCAGTCCCATCGGATTGACGGGGTCCTTTATGTGACAATGTATCGTCGCACCGTGGATCCCGAGGCAGGCGACGTCCGGATTCCGACGGTGATGATCAACTGCAGGCCTGAGACGAACGAACTGCTACCGTCGATCGAGCCGGATGACTACCAAGGCGCGCAAGATCTTACCCGCTATCTGCTTGACCGTGGCCATCGTAAGATCGGCTACATCCGGCTCAATCCCATCTTGTTGGGTGCGCAACTGCGCCTCGATGCCTTTCGCAAAACCGCTGCAGAGTTTGGCCTTGCTGAGAGCGACCTAAGTATCCGTCTGGGCATGGAAGGGCCGGTTGGAGCGGAGAAGAACTACGTTTTTGCCGTTGCGACAGAGATGCTGCAACAAAAGGATCGGCCGACCGCAATCATGAGCGGCAACGACGAAATGACGATTCAAATCTACATAGCAGCAATGGCGTTGGGTCTGCGCATCCCTGAGGACGTCAGCATTGTCGGCTTTGACGATTTCCGGACGGTCTCCCTGGCGCTGAAGCCGGAACTGACGACGGCAGCCTTGCCGTATTACGATTTAGGTCTGGAAGGGGCGGAATTGTTGAACAGCGTAGTGGCGGGAAACAAGGCTCGTCCAACCAGGCGCGTGATGCCCTGTAAACTGGTCGAGCGAACGTCGGTGCAATCCGTATAGTCTGACCTCAAGCGGCAGGCGCGCTCAGATCAGCGATCAATTCGGCGTTTTCCAGCGCACGGCGAGTCAAGTTCCATAACATGCATTACGCCAGATTCGCTTGTAGCCGCAAAGTTAGAATGTCCTGTTTCTGCAAAGTTGGAATGTCACACTCCCCGCATTTGCTGACGTGGGAGATTGCGGATGGGATTGATAGCGATGAGCGAGCGCGATCTGCAG
>NZ_ML133571.1 GCF_003985125.1 Rhizobium phaseoli | reverse complement strand
CAGAAAATCCTGGCTCTTCGCCGGATCAGACCGCGGTGCAGATCGTGCGGCCTTCATGGCCACATTGATTATGACGGCAAAACTCAACGACATCGATCCGCAGGTGTGGCTGGCCGACGTTCTTGCCAGCATCGCTGATACGTCGATTACCAGGCTGGAGCAGTTGCTTCCGTGGAATTGGACGCCGCCGACCGTCAACGCTCAAGCGGCCTGACCTGCGGCCTTCACCGGAGGCTTACATTCGGAAGCAGACATAGGCTGAACAACGCAGACCAGCCGGATCATACATTCTTACGGACGTTGTCAGCTCAGGCAGCGACAGCCCTGTCCGGTTCAAACGTAGTCAGAGCCCAAGGAGCTGTCGTGTAGCCGTCGGCGTTGCGTCCTAGTTCAACGGTGATAAGTCGATCCCCGTTGAAGGTAGGGCTGAGCTCTAGGCTCAAATAATCGAAGAGCTGCCGATCGTGAACAGCGATGATGACCTGGCGGCCATGTTGCTTCAGCGTCCGCAGCAGCGCTGCGAATTGGGCGATGTGGACATCGTCCATGCTTTGGACGGGATCGTCGATCACCAGCCAGGGCAACCTCGGTCGCACCGAAAGATGCAGCGATAGGAACAAAGTCAATGCCGCTGTGTTCAGATTTCCTGCACTCAGCATCGCGCGGGGATTGCCACCCTTGCCGCCCGAACGGTAGTGTGTTTCCAGCACGGCCTCAACCGGCTTTCCTGCGACCTCCGGAAGCGCGAATGCAGGAACGAAGTTCTCATCGGGAGCCAGACGGATGAAGAGCTGACGCCAGACGGCATTCAGTTCCTCATTGAAGATGTCCCGGACATGATTCCCGCGCACTGTCTGCGCACGCGCCATAAGGTCCTTTGCGACAGAAATACGCCTGTCGGCCTCTTGGCGTCGGGTGGCCGATCTGGTCTGCTTTTCTTGCAAAGCCTCGAGCATCTTCGTGTTTTCATCAAGGGACTGTTGGTTCGACGCGAGTGTCCTGAGGGTCGTGAGCGCTTGTTCGAGTTTGGCCTTGCCAGAACTTTCGGTTGCCTCCTGACGATCGAGCTCCGACGTCATGGATTGGATGACTGCCGCAAGTGGCACGTCGGCCGGTTCCGGCTCGATTCCCAACTGCAGGGCATAGATGTCGAGTTCCGCACGCAGGCCGGAAATCGACGTCGTCTGGCTGTTCAAGGCGGCGAGGACCTGTGCCGCCTTGGTTGCGTCGCGGATCAAGCGAGAACCGGCAACAGCTTCCCCCGCCAAGTCCTGCAGGCTATTGAGCCATTCGTTCCGCTGTGCAAGTTCGAAGATTACGCGTTCGCGCTCGGTCGGCGAGAGAACCGTGCCCTGAAGCTCGGTCTGCTTGCGTCGAGCGTCCGTCAAAGCCGCGAGTGTGTTCGAGCGATCGCGGACCAACGCTTCGACACGTCCTGCCGCGGTGACGAGGCGGCCGACTTCCGCTGAAACATGTGCGGCAAGCGGCCCGTCCCCGAGTTCTGCATAGTCACGGCCGCAGACGGGGCAATGTTCATCGTTTATGTGAGTGCAGATCGCGCTAAGTGCCTCGGCAAGCTCGCGGTTGGCGCCACCTTCCGCAGCCAACTGTCGATCAATGGCGTCGATACGACCCTGGCCTTGGGTCACGGACGTCGTGATTTCGCTGAGGGTCTTTGTTGCAGCGCTATCCGCGTCGACGGTTCCGCGAAGGCGTGCTCTTGCTCCCTCAACGGCCTGCTTGGCGGCGGCATGCGCTGCCGAAGGATCCGACGAGGAAGCGGGAATCTCGGGAAAGGCCTTTTGGATGGCGGTCAGCAGTTGTTCCAGGCGCGCCCCTGACCCTGCCCGCCAGCGGGCGAGTGCCTCCCGCGCCCCGGAACTTGTCTTTTCCGCGTCCACGCGTGCGCTGCCGGCCTCCGTCTTCGCAGCGGCCGCGACCTGCGAGGTTGCGGCATTGAGATCGCGTCGGATCCTGGCAAGCCGGCTGAGCTTCTCCTCGTGCTCCTGAACGCGGCGCTCGAGGTCCGGGCGCAGCCTGTCGGGGGCGATGGCACGATCGGCTGCAAGGGTCGAGCCGGAGAGGTCACGCAATCGGGCTTCAATCTGGTCTCGCTCGCGTTCCGCCGTCTCTACCCGAGCCGCCGCGGCTTCGACCGCGTCATCTAGGCTCGGCGCATCGGCACGCGCAGCCCAAAAGAGGGGGGACGGCTCGCGGAACCGTCTGACGTCGCCGGAAAGGTGCAGTCCGTCAATCAAGGCATCCAGCGCATCGAGGCCGAGCATTTCCTTGACGAAGCGCGTAAGCGGTGAACTGCTGTTGCGGGCATCCTGATGCTCATAGATCTCGAGCAGGCGACCCAGAGTCGCCTGCGCGAGATAGCACCGCTCGGTGTAGAACCGGGCCTGCTCTTCTGAGAGCTTGCCTTGTCCCAGAATGGCGGAACCGTTGGCGGTGAGGCTGCCTCCTGAACCATCGAACATTTTCTCGTCCGCCTGGATCGAGACATGGGCGCTGGAGTCCGGGGACAGCTTATGGGGGAGATAAGTCAGGTGGTTGGGATCGAAGCGCGCGAGTGACGCAACCGCTCCCGTTAGCCCGAGTTCGATCGCCGACAGAAGGCTGGTTTTCCCCGTGCCGTTCGGCCCGTGGATGAGAACTGCGGGCGCATCGAGCGAGATGGTTACGTCACCGCGTATGCTGCGGAAATTGCGGACGGTGAGAGACGTCATCCGGCCGCTCATTGCTGCGCTCCGCTGTCGTCAGTCTCGACAAATGGCTCGTCTACCAGTGCGGCCAGCCGGCTGGAGACCGCTGCCTCTCCCGCGTGAGAAAGCTCTATCAACTCACGCTCGATTGGATCCTTAGTGGCTTGAAGCAATTTGTCGAACGCGGCATCGGCGCGGCTTTCCTGCAATTTTGGCAGCTCCAGCGGCAGCAGCACCGCCAGCCAGTTTTCCAGATTGGACTGATCGGATGCATCGCCCACTGGCAACACGCGGGCATGTCGGGACAGTCTTGTGAGCGTGGACGATTCCGGTCTCGGACCGACGACAACGAGCGTCAGAGGTCGCCTCGACCCCATCATGTCCAAGGCCCGACCGACACCCTCGACCGTTTGCTGCAGCCGTGCCGGCGTCTGATCCAGCGTGTCGCCGACGACAACGAGATCCGGGCACGGCGGCTCGCCGACGAAGGCGGCTGCGGCGTCAATCTGCAATCCGCCGATCGAAAGCGGAATCGGAATTCTTCTGAAATCTGCCTTCCTGAGCAGCTCCGCGACGCGCTCGATGGGTGTTGTTTCCGTCATATCGCCATCTCTCCCTTGAAGCGCAGCATTAGCCGATCAAGGTCGGCCTCACCCTGCGCCAACTCCGCCAGGCTGAATTCCCGACGTCCCCGCCTCAAGGTGCGGCCGGGAGCGGCTGTTGGGTGACGCACGGCCCTTGGGGGCACTTCATGACTGTGCAAAATGATGGCGTCGTCGTCCTCGGACGCATGCCCGGCGGTGACAAGCCTCGCCGCTGCCTGCGCGTTCGCCGCAAAGAAGATCTCGGCGAAACGGACCGGGCCCGCCACCTTGACGGCGCCCGCCTTGGCATTCGCGGGATCGCCGAGGCTCAGCGTCCAATGGCCGGCTGCCTTGCCGCGACCGATTAAGGCAAGGCCAAGAGCCAGTTGGGGCAGGCCGGAACTCGCGACTGTCGGGTCAGCCAAGGTCTTGGCAACGCTGTTGATTGAGAGTGGTGTATACACGCCCCTTGCTGCTTCCAGCTCCTTGCCGTCCCGGAAGAAGCTTGTCGACCGCCCGGCCCAGGCGAGCGCCTTCAGCATGAAGGCCTCGTTGTCCTTCACCGCGACACCAAAGGCTGTGGCGTCGCGTAAGCTCCGAAGGTCCGCTCTCAGGGCCTTGTGTGCCGCCTCCGAAAGTCCAGCGGCTGCCGGTGCGACAAGCGCCTCCAGTTTGGCCGCGAGCACGTGCAGCCATAAAGCCGGCAGCAACGACTGACCGTAGCTCCTGAGCAATGAGCCTTGCTCGATCTCCGCAGCCTTGCCACAATAATCCAGCTTGTAGAAGTTTTGCAGCAGCGACAATTGATCAGCACCCACATCTTGCTCCGATAGTATCACGGACGGCGGGTGCGTGGGGAAATGCGACGGAAGATTACCCTGGGCGACGACGAAGACGTTCTGGATGTTCGTGTCCTGCGTCGACAGGCCGAGCATCAGCGTTGATTTCGAGACCGCGAGATCGACGAGCTTTGCGGCGATGACCTTGTTCTCAGCCTTGTCTGCCCAGCCGTGGATCTGAGAGGCTCGCCCGACGAGCCGGTCCCGGTAGTGGGCTTCGTCTTGGCCGGCGAGGACAGCGCAGCCGTGGAACTTGTAAAGTCGGGCGCGCGCCGTGTTGTCCTTCACATCGTCGGGAAGCACGCGCACCTGCATCACGCCAGGCCCGGCACCCGCGAGCAGAGCGATAGCCTTCTCAACCAGGCCGTCCCAGTTGGCGCTGACTGCATCCGAGACGACGCCCTCCATGATCAACCCCGCGAGGCCGAGATGCTCCGGACCAGGGCTGCTCGCAGGATCGGCATATCGGGCGACGACGCCGATGCCGTCCCACACAAGATAGTCGGCCGGCTCTCCCTGTGGATGCTGGTCGAGCATTCTAGCGTAGACGCCGGTGAGGCTCTTCGCGATGCGCTCCCGGTCGCGCCATTGCGCCACCGGTTTGGCATAGTCGACCTCCTTGCGATCGTCCGCACTCAGATTAACCAGACCGATGATTCGATCGAGGCTGCGTTTGAAGCGGCAATTGTCATTTGCGGGATCGACCCTAGCGCGCAGGTGCTCGAGAACACCCTCGGCGACGTCGACGAGACCCGGGACTTTGGACAAGGAAATGCCGGCGCCAAGCCAGACCGCGTAGGAATCGTTCGCAAGGCCCTGCGCGAACTCACTGAACTCGCCGTCAAGCAGCGTGAGTGTTTCGACTATCGTGATGTCCCACGCCGACGGCACGTTTAACAGCCTCCCCCAAAGGCAACTTACTTCCTGTCTTACTACTGTGAATCTCCCGAACCTGAAACAGTCACTGTGGCTTTAACAGAAAATAAGTAACGGCTTCTGCATTGGCCGCAATGCGCGAACTGGGCGGCGTAGGGTGGTCCGACGATTGGTTGGAAATTGGTGTCGATAGCGCGGGAACTAGAAGGCTATTCGAAACTGTTGCGACCTTCCCTTTCTTCCTCGGCTTGTTCCGCAGCGAGCTGAGCATCTATTTCGCCCGTGAGCTGTTGCGCCCGCGTCGCCAAAAGCTGATCAACCTCATCGTTGCCAGTCCTGGTCCGAAAGTAGATCTCTCGGGCGCGGATTAAATTGGAAGAATAAGGCCCATTGATTGATGAGCGCTCGACCCGATCGAACAGTATGTTCAGAAACGCGGGTTTGTTCGTAGAGCTGACTGCAAGAGCGAGCAAAATCGCCGACAGTTCCAAGATTCCGTCTTCGTCGTCGCTTTCAACCTTTTCATAGAGTTTGCAAGCGTTTGCGATGAATCTGCGCCTATCTTCAGAACCACCACACCACTCGACGAGAACGCAGTCCTCGATGTTTTTGACGGGTGTCTCAATTCGGCGGCCGAGCGCGTTTCCGACCAACCGCAGGCCGGTCGTGTATCTGCCGTTATCGTCCGGTTGAAAGACAAGATCCAAAGCATCCTTCGGGAAAAAACGAAAGTACGGCCCGGCATAGTGCCCAAACTCTCGGTATTTGCCAGCCGACGATCGCCCGAAAGCAAGCAGGTTAATGAAGCTTTGCCGAACAGCGTCGAATACACCGGCGCGCTTTACAGCGAACTTGATGACGCCCTGCAGCTCGGCATCGAAATTGACTCCCCTGTTTGCAACATCGGCCCAGTTCATGTATTGCAGAAACGCGCAGACCGCGAGTGCCAGCTCATTGGCATACTCTTTCGGCTTCTCCGCTGATGAGAAAATGACCATGCGCAAGACTTCAACGGCAACCGGTACACCGGCGCGGGTCGCTGATATCGCCTGGATCAAGCGGACGATTTCCGGAACTGTGAGAGGATCGGTGGCCCGGCCGTACATAAGCGCAGTGTAGGTGTCGACGGGCGCTCTTCCACTTTCCAAGATCTGAATCAGACGCTGGCAGGCTCTGCTATCAAGTCCGACGCCGCACTGAAGATAGGTGAACCACCGTCCCCATACATCGTCTATTATGGCCGCCTCGAAGAATGCCTCCACGGCGTTGGCATCTTTCAGTTTCCACCCCTGAAGAAAGCCCGTGACCAATCCGACGGAAGCTCGGTCGACCTTTGCAAGCTCCTCCCGGAACATGCCTATGACCTGGTCAGGGCGGACAAAAGCTTCGCCGAGGCCCTTTCCGAAATACAAGACCTTCAGCCCGCCAGAGGAGTTGGTCAGAAATTGAGGCATTAGCGCTGAGACCGTCGCCAGATCGTCAGCGGCTACCCGACCCAGCTCCACCGCTTCATCGTGGCTACGGTGGTGACGGGCGTGGACATCATCAATCGTATCATCGTCGGAATAATCCTCTGCGCCGAATGAACCGCGTGCCAAAATCTTCGAACGGATATTCCCTGCCAGGTCCGCGGGCCTCAGTTTGGCGCACAATGCATCCAAGGCTTCGCGTTCGCCGTCCTCGAAATGCTTTTCGTCCAATGTCCTAATCGTCCGCAGCGCTAGCCATCCTTCCGGCCATTGCCTAGACGCATCGATGTTCTCGATTTCCGACTGCAGAGTGCGCCAGATTCCTCGCGAGGTCCAAAGCCCCCTCATCGCTTCCGCAAGCATCAGCTCGATCCGAGGGGCAACGTCACCCCTTCCGTTAATCAGCTTCACCGCGAGAGAGAGAAACGGTCGATACCACGCCATCATTTCGTCGAGAGATCGTGGCCACCAACCGTGATCACGCTTATGCGCGCCAAAGTCTGGTTCCAGTGACTGATACTTATTCCAGTCAGATAAACATGCCTCAAGCAGGCCGAGGCCCACGTCCTGCTGTGACTTCTCCGCGCTTTGGACCAACCGTTCGACGACCTGGTATCGCTGATCAATCGACGCGTGCGTGCCGGAATGAAAGCAATGAAACAGCGAGGCAAATGTTGCCAAGTGCGAATCTGAACTGGAGTCCTTTTCCTCGGCCTCGACGAGCCGTATCAGCAAGCGGCTGGCTCGATCGAACAATGCCGCTTCATAGGCGATGGCGCGCAGGATTGTGGCGATGGCCTGAGACCGGTACGAACGAAGCTGCTCTTCGCTAGCGACCCAAAAGGCGCGCTCGAAACATGCAAGTGCTTCCGCCGGCACAACAGGAGCGAGGTTTTCGAACATCCCGAAACGGAAATCGTCCAAACCGTAGACATCACTCAGCCATGCGCCGTCAGCTAGGAGGTCGCTGGCCAACGATTGAGCAACTGCAGAATGGTGAAGATAACCAAGCCTGCGTGAGAACGAGCGAGCCATTCTTTCCGGGCCCTGCAAAAGTTCGGTTGTGAGATCCGCAATGGATATGGCTGTGACAGCCTGCCCGGCAAGGCGATTAGCGACGGCATGGGGTAGCACTGCCCTCCATTCCGCTCTTGATTGCAGCAACCCCCTGTTTTTCAGCTCTGACATCTGCCGCGTGATAGCGCGCATACTGAGATCAGCGAGCTTTGCCAAAATTGAAAGCTCCGACGCTGGACCTGTATCCGAACCGTTAAACGAATAGAGGAGGCTCATCGCCTCAGCAGCCCGTATCAACTCATCGCTGCTGGCCTGATTTTGATCAAACAGCCGTCGGAAGAGCGTCTCGTCTCCGAGGGCGGCGAGCTCGCCTCCTTTTGTTGCGGTCGACGCCAGCGCGAGCGCCACTCGGGAATTCCCGTCAGAAAAATTCACGATCGTCGATATGTCGATGGAAGTGAGGACCGGGTATCGCCGTTCGAGTATCTTCTGGATGATTTCGGCGGACACTCCCTCCAGCCTGTAGAAGTTCGTGCCTTCGGGATCGTCGTCGCGGATATCGTATTCCACGGTTATGAGGCGGGTAGGCGTTGGCGCCGCATTTCCCGTCGCAAGGCGGCTGTGCAGCGTCGAGGAGCAGTTGTCGACAACGAGGACGCTGCTCGGATCGGATGCCGCCAACGCGTCCAGCATGACTGCCGGCGGTGGGTCCACGTCACCTTGTAAGTCACAATAAATCACACGATTGGGGTCCAAGGTCGCGTTAGCCGTCCTCAGTCGGCTGTCGAAAAGAGCCTGGACGAGGCGTGTTTTTCCGACCCCCGACAGCCCGACTATCCGAATGTTGCGGTTGCCCGGCGAATCCTCCCGCAATGCGTTCACGGCTTCGAGGGCGGAAAGGTCACCTTCTCTGCCGGATCGAAAAATCCGGACGCCATCGTCGAAGAGGAACTCGGCAGTTTCGTCCGTCTCGCCATGCGCCCACGCACCATATGCCTTCCAGCCCCGAAGTGGCCAAGAGCCGACCTCAGCCAAACAGCAACCGCCGGATGGGCTGAAGCCCAATCGGCCATTTTCTGTGCATCGTAGAATCCCAGCCTCACCTTACCGACATGCCGGGAGCCTACCAGAGCATCGCTCATCGCGTCTGCCCGGGTCTTTAGGAACTTCTTGGAGACATCGTCTCGTGTCGAAACGATAATGTATGCGCCATTACCCGCGGCTAAATCGTCGAAAACCTTGCGCAAGATACCCGCCGGCTTCGGCTTCATCTCGTCAGTTATTTTTGCGGGTGGGAACTCCTCAGCCTTAACCTGAAAGGCGGTAAACGGAGCGAGGATGTATCCTCCACCCTTTATGGGATTGGCGCTGGCAACCTCGACATCCACGCCATCATCTGCGGCGCGTTGGTTCCCACCCCATGTAACCGACGCACGGGAAAGTCCCTGCGCTTCAAGGTCTGCCATGCTCAAACGAGCGACCAATTCGCGCGCTTGCTCATCGTTGAGAGCTTTGATGTCGGCTTTGGTGATCGAGAAAAGAGGGTGCATCAGGGTTCCGCGGCTATGTGGCTTGAGAAGAAGCAGGCTGGAGAGCGTCAGGTCCTGTAGGGGGTCGAGCTCGTCTCCACCAAATCAGGATCATAACCGCAGGTCTCAAGAAAGAATCTGATGCTCTTTTCCACCGCTTCATCATTGACGCCTGGACCGATCCTGACGGCGCTGATCGGGAGCTTCTTATTCTTTGATTTCAGTTCGAGATAGGGCAGCATCAGTTGCCCGCGCGGCCGAAACTTGAGCTTGTCAATCGGTGGGTTGCGGACAACCAGGCGCCACTCCTGCTCTTCCCGGAATCCATAATGCTTGAATCTGGGCACCAGTGTCGCAAGCAGATCCTTGAATTTTCGTCGGATTGCATCGTCCTCTTCAGTCCCAAGCATGTAGTCAAAATCATCGACGATATCAGGAAACTTTTCGGCTATCGCGGTCCTCAGGTGGCGTTTTGCCTCGTTTATACCGTAGGCAACCTGCAACAGCTCAGCATCGAGCTCGCTAAAGCAACTCCTGAGGCCGGACATCTTAAAGGTGATACTGACGCCCTGGCGGGAGGCGTACCCTCGCCATTGGCTTAAAATGTCGGAGCGTTCGCAAAAGCATACAATATAGGCTGCCGGCCGTTCAAAGTTCTCCATATCATCCGCAATGTCCTTGATAAGCTTCTGCCGAGCCGTTGCGGTCGGCTCGACGGCTTTGCCGTCCAGAAGGTTGTTCAAGACCTTTTTCGTTTGCTCGACGCCATGTTCAAGTTCTTGCGGATCGTTCAGAAAGGCAGCGTGGCTGAGCCACAGCTCGTTATTCTCAATGATTCCTTTCAAACCAGCGAGATCGGTATAGTGCGTGAGATGTGCAGGCGTCTTCGTGTCAGGACTAGATTTCTTGACGGTTACGTCGCCGGACGTCTTTGATTTCTTGGGTATGGCCATGCTTCGATCTTAATGCTGGGTTTCACTGCGAATGCGGGAGGGAAAGGTTGAAGGCTCGAAATGTCATTGCGGTACCAGTCAAACTACAGTCCGGCGTGCGTTTCAATACTGCTTATTGGGTGGCTCCGGTGAATCCGGAGGTTGCTCATTTTTGCTGCAGGTCGCAGGCTACTTGCGTCCGCGTCAAACTACTCTTGAGGATCACGCGCTGCGGGGTGACGCGACCGTACGGGGTGAAGCTGCGCTAAGCCGACCGGATCTCTTATGTCCATGTTTGAGACTTCTCGCCGACAGCGGACAGTCCGCAAGCGGCCCCGATTTTTCACCCTCAGCTAATCGCACCTGCCCACGTGTGCCAAAGTTGTGTCGGTTGCCGTTAGATTCTCGTTGGGCGACATCGCCACAGCATACGGCAGCTCGCGCTGAGTTGTGCCTGAAACCAGACTGACCGCTTCCGGCCCAACCTGCGTAGCGGCAATCAAATTGAGATTCAGCGTCAATCAGGATGAGACTCGCCGGGGTGTGACCGAGGGTGGGCGTAGCCCGGTCGTAGTCACTCCCCGGCGCGGCGCAGGTTTTCAGAACCTAAGTGTTAGGGTCGGTGGACGACCTCTTCTTCAGACTTTTCCTGCGCTTCCCCTGTGACACAATCTTGCGCCCAGCGTTGGCCGGTACGAACCCTGCCTTTGACAGCGCTTCGCCAAACGTCTCCGTTCCTCCCTCCGGTTCTCTGATCCGGGTAGTGTCGCCAGTTTTGCCCTCATCGCTCTTTCCACCTTGCGGCATGCCAGGTACCTCTTCAAACAGTCGCCATAGAGGACATCCCATTACGCGAAGAGGTTGGCCTGCTTGGGTTGACTTCCCCCATAATACGGGCGGTCCTATGGCTGTTAGATCCATACGGCTCTCCGTACTCATTGTCGTCGCCTACCAGACTCGCGCGCTTTCCGCAGTCCATCTACCAGCCGTTCCAACGGCCGGATCGAGCCACCCGTCCAGACGCTAGCCAAGGCATCCAGTTCGAATCCTTCAAGCGGCGTGGCCCAGCGCGGATCGTAACCCGCCTCGATGTACAGCCGCTCCAGGATCCGCGGGGCGAGCAGCGGCAATTGATCGGCTCCCGGGTCGGGAAAGCGAAGGATTCGGCACCTGTCGCGCAAGGCCGCCGGGATCGGCTCGAGCGAGTTCGCGGTCATTAGCCACGAGACATGCGACAGATCGCAGTGGGCTTGAAGGTAGGGATCATGCCAGCGGCGCGATGTCTCCTGTTCGAACAGGCCGATCAAGACGTCGTGCACGTTGCCATTGTGGCGGCTGGTGCCGATCTTCTCGATCTCGTCAAGAATAACGACTGGTCCGGCGCATCGGTGTCGGCGCACGGCCATGATCGCGAGGCTAGGTTCGCCCGATGTCCATCTCCGGGCGGTTCCGCCGACTGCGCTATCGCTCAAGCCTCCACAAGAAATGAGCTCGTAGGGCGCCCCGAGTTCCTCCGTCAGTCGCCGGGCGAACCGCGTCTTGCCACTTCCGGGTGCTCCAAGCAGGATTATTGGTCTTAGGTAGACATTTGGCCGGTCTCCAAGTCCTTCGAGCGCGCTGTCAACAATAGTAACCGCATATGGAAACTCCGCGATCAATCGCTCGCGAACAGCCGTTAGTTCGGGCATGCCGGGCAGTTTTAATGGCCGCTGCTTGAACTTCTCGAATTCCTTCGCCACTCGCTTCCCTTCAGGCGTTGTGTCATTACCAATGCCGCTGATCACAATCACTCCGTGCGTCCCACTTTCTTCGTGTTCTGACGGCTCTTCTTCCCAAGTTGTTGCCGCAAGGCCAACGGAGGATGTGTCCTTCGATTCCGCCTCGGCATCCATTGATGACGTGATCACATTCCTAAAGTGCGCTTCGTAGGTGCGGACTTCCGGCTCAAACCACTCAGCGGACCTCTGAACAGAGACGCCTGCCCGTCGGCGCCAGTCGAGTATGCGGGATTGCGCTGCCCAACCAAGCGAACGCCAAAGTAGGGCGCGGCACTCCGCAGGCGATAGATCCCCAGATGCGAGATGGGCGATTTCTCCTGCGATTATCGCCGTTGCCTGGCCGTCCCCAAAGAAGGCTCGATAGATTCTGCACCGCAGGCGGCACTCAGCGGCTGGCAAACCTTGGGCATCATCGATGAGATCAAGAGCAGCCTCCACTGCAAGGACACCGTCCTCACTCGGTTCCACTACAAGCTCGTCCAGGGTGGTCGCGAGGAGTTCGAGACCAGTCCGTTTGCGCTTTTTGACTCGACCCGAGAACCGACCGGCGTATTCGCGGATGTCTTCGGCCAAGTCCTCGCGGAAGAACGCCATGCCACGAAGCAGTTCCTCGGCGGTCGGCAAATGCAATCCGGCAATTGCGGCCTTCTGCCGGCGTTGAAAGTGGCGGTCTTGCGATGGTTTGTCTGTCACGGGACACCCTCTTGAATCCTAGTCGAGCACCGGCGTGCCGCCGCTAGCGGATACCGGCGCGCGCAATCTCGGCCATCGGGATTGAACATCTCTTCCCACTACCTGACGCAAGCGGGCAACTGATCGGATCGTATTTGATTCGAATCCGTCTGTCCGGGGGGGGGGCGGGTGAGCATTGGTCAATGCTAAGCCAGAACAACAGGCCGAGCGTGTCGAGGCAGGACTTCAAGTGAGCGCTAGGAGAGACACGGGTGGAAGGACGGTGCGCCTAATGTTGACACGGATCGCGACAACGCAGCGCGATCCGTGTTCTGACACCAAGGTCTTCAATGCAGAGTGATCCTAGCGTAGGCTCGTGTGTGTTAGGACGTGCACCCACGTCGTCATTTCAAGGATCGCCTCCCATAAATGGTTCGAACTTTCTCCCGTTCGCTGCACCACGTTCATAATCCTGTTTGAATACGCTGTATATTGCGTGAAAACGCGCGTTATTGCTTGACAATGGCGTTTTCAATGCAAGGATTGCGCCGCGGCGGGGTAAGTAAGTGTTGTCTTGTGGGAGTAAGACGATGGTTTACGATTGGAGTGGGGTAAGGGCCCGGCGCATTCGGGTCTTCAAAACCAGTGTCGCACTTGTTCTGGGAACCGTGATCGCAGCGGTCCCACTGTTTTTCTGGGCGATACAACTGCGCGATTTCTAAGTAGGAATAATCAGCGTTCCGCGACGGGAAGGGTGTTCGGCGCCCTGGTTTCGCGCCATCTGTTGATCACCCAGCCGGCCAGCAGGCCGAGCGCGGCCCCCATCGCCTTGACGCCGGCATCATGCAGGCGGGGGTGGCGGGTCGGCGCGAAGTATTGCAGATATTCGATGGCGACCGCCCCTGTTATCAGCAGCGCGGCCACCAGTTTCCACTGTCTGGGATAGGCGAGGGCGAAGGCGAGGCCGAGGAGAACATAGGCGCCGCCACGATCCGTATCGACGGTCGTGACCGTATGTGGTCTCAGCCCGATCGGCGAAACCGTGACAAAGAGGATCAAGGCGAGCAGCAGCCAGGCCAGCGGTTTTGCGAATTTGAAGATCATCATCGCTCCATATAAGTGGCAGGCCTTTGCATTGACAGTTAAAATCGGTTCATCTGCCGCCGATTTTGCGGTTGGCTTAAGAAAGGCTTCCCGAGGCTGGAGCCGGCATCAGGATATGAGCGGCTCGGTCAGCGAACCGGAAATGGCCGGAGCGGCCTTTCTTTTGCCGGCCGGCCTGTGCCATAGCGGCGGCTACTCTCTAGGAATGGACCACGCCCGTGACGAGACTTGAAGTCGAAAGCGCCGAGGAGGCAATGCGCAGCCTGTTTCCGGCAACGCCACTGCAGCTCAACGATCATCTTTCCGCCCGCTACGGCGCCGATATCTGGCTGAAGCGCGAGGATCTGTCGCCGGTGCGCTCCTACAAGATCCGCGGAGCCTTCAATTTCTTCCGCAAGGCGATCGGGCAGGGGGCGGCCGGCAAGACCTTCGTCTGCGCTTCGGCCGGCAATCATGCCCAGGGCTTCGCCTATGTCTGCCGCCATTTCGGCGTGCCGGGGGTCGTCTTCATGCCGGTGACGACACCACAGCAGAAGATCGACAAGACCCGCATGTTCGGCGCCGAATTCATCACCATCCGGCTGATCGGCGATTTCTTCGACCAGTGCTACCAGGCCGCGCGTGATCATGTCGAGGCGATCGGCGGCGTCATGGTGCCGCCCTTCGACCACGCCGATATCATCGAAGGGCAGGCGACCGTTGCTGCCGAAATCATGCAGCAGCTGCCTGAGGGAACGGTGCCTGACATGGTCGTGCTGCCGGTCGGCGGCGGCGGACTTGCCGCAGGCATTACCGGTTATCTCGACGGCATCGTGCCGAAATCGGCCTTTGTCTTTGCCGAGCCCGCCGGTGCGCCGAGTCTCAGACGCAGCATCGAGGCGGGCCAGGTGACGACGCTTGCCAAGGTCGACAACTTCGTCGACGGCGCAGCCGTCGCCCGCATTGGCGACCTGAATTTCGCCGCTCTGCGCGATTTCCCGGCAAGCCAAGTGCAGCTGATGCCCGAGAACGCCATCTGCGTCACCATTCAGGAGATGCTGAATGTCGAGGGCGTCGTGCTGGAGCCGGCCGGCGCCCTGTCGCTGACGGCGATCGCCGCGATGGATGCCCAGGCGATCCGCGGCAAAACCATCGTTGCCGTCGTCTCCGGCGGCAATTTCGATTTCGAGCGCCTGCCTGACGTAAAGGAAAGAGCCATGCGTTACGCAGGGCTGAAGAAATACTTCATCCTCAGGCTTGCCCAGCGCCCCGGCGCGCTCAGGGATTTCCTCAATCTGCTCGGTCCCGACGACGATATTGCCCGCTTCGAATATCTGAAGAAATCGGCGCGCAATTTTGGCTCGATCCTGATCGGCATCGAAACCAAGGCGCCGGAGAATTTCGCCCGGCTGATCGCAAATTTCGAAGCCGCCGGCATGGGTTACGAGGATATTACCGAAAACGAGATCCTCGCCAGCCTGATCATTTGACTTGGCGAGCGCGATGGCGGCGTGTTAGAGACGGATCATGGCTTCGTTCCTTTCAAATCTCTTTTCGATGTTCTCCGGCGGCAAGCCCGCTTCGGAGGTGGCAGGCCCTTCCGGCGAGCCGCAGCTTTACGGCGATTGCACGATCTATGCGGAGCCGCGCAAGGAAGGCAGCCAATACCGTCTGGCCGGCCGTATCGAAAAGAAGGTCGGCGACGAGGTGCTGGTGCGCAATTTCATCCGCGCCGATCTTTTCTCGTCCTCCGACGACGCGATCGAGTGCACAGTGCGCAAGGCGCACCAGATCATCGACCAGCATGGCCCGTCGCTCTTCGGCGACGGCGAGAAGCTTCGCCAGGTCTGAGGCCGCGATCGTTCCGACCCAGGGCGCTGGACAGAAATCCCTTGCTTTTCAAGCGTATGACTTGAGCGTCCCAAATATGAGGATGGGCTCACGCAATCTTAAAGGATTGCGGTGAAAGCTATGGCCTGCAGGATTTGCAGGACGCCCTCGTGTTTGACTTTTTCGGACGATCGACCAAAAGATCCGCAGCCGCGATCGCCGCTTCCGCGCGGCGCCGGCCTGCAGCCGAGGTGTCGTGATGGAGGCTCTCAACCTCGTTCTCTTCGTCGTTGAAGCCATTGCCTATTTCGTGCTGATGGTGACGCTTCTGCACTTCCGCCGTCGGCTCGGTCTCGGGGTCTTCCTGACGGCGCTCGGCGTCATGCATTTCATGGAGACCTATCTGGCGGCGGTCTTTTACGTCTCGCTGCCGTTCGGGGATGTGTCGCCGGGTTCATCCGTCTTCTTCTCCGGCAAGCTGATGATGATCCTGATGCTGTACCTGTGGGAGGATGCCGCGACGGTGCGCCAGCCGATCTACGGCCTGTTCCTCGGCAACCTTCTGACCGTCGGCATTGCCTGGGTGCTGCAAATGCACCAACCGCTGCAACTGTCTTCAAACCATACGCCCGACGTCGATTTTCTGAAGGAGATGGGCTGGCTGATGATCTGGGGCACGGCGCTGCTCTATGTCGATTCGCTCGGCATCATCCTGCTATACGAAAAACTCGGCGATTTCTTCCGCAGGCGCGTCGTGCTGCGTTTCATGATCTCCGGCTTCGTGCTGCTGACCTTCGACCAGGTCGGCTTCTTCGCCGCGCTGCATTATTTCCTCGATGTGCCGATCGCCGTATTCTGGGGTGGCTGGAAGGCGAAGATGCTTTCCGTCTGCCTCTATGGGGCAATGTTTGCGATCTATGAATATCGGATCCGCCGCCTCGGCGCCGACGCCGCCGCGCGCTCCATCAGTGACGTCTTCGGCGATCTGACATTCCGCGAGCGCTACAATGATCTTCTCGAGCGCACCGGCCGCGACATGCTGACCGGCGTCTATGACCGCACGCGTATGGAACTGGAGGCGCCGCTGATGTTGCGCGAGGCGCTGCGGCAGGGGCTGTCTGCGACCGTTCTCATTATCGACGCCGATCACTTCAAGGACGTCAATGATGGTTACGGTCATCTCCAGGGTGACGTGGTGCTGAAGTCGATCGCCGCCCGGCTCGGCACGACGCTGCGTTCCAGCGACCGTATCTTCCGCTTCGGTGGCGAAGAGTTCGTCGCCGTCTGCCCCGGCACGAGCCATGAGGAAGGACTGCTGCTTGCCGAGCGTCTGCGTTGGACGATTGCGACCAGCGTCAAGACGCCGGATGGCAGTCCGGTCACCGTCTCTATCGGCGTGGCCACGGCCGAGGAGGACGGCAGCAGTTTCACCACGGTGCTGTCGGCTGCCGATGGCCGCCTGTACGCGGCAAAGAAGGGCGGCCGCAACTGTGTCGTTGGCCGCTCCGGCCTGGTGAAACTCGGTTAAGCCGGCTGATCTCCCGATCAGTGCGATAGGTCGGTGCAGGTGTTTGGGGTGTTGAGTAAATCAAAACAAATGTCTTCATGTGTGTGTATTTTCAATATCTTATCGTATCAATAAAAACGGCTTGTTGGCATAATGCAAACGTGATCTCCATTGCCTCGACATTTCGCATGCGAGGGACGTGGAGACATGAGTGATATAGCTTTACGAACGAAGGTTGATGGCGGCGAATTTGCCGTTTTGTGCATCGGCGGGTTTCTTCTTTCGATCGCCTATGGCGTAACCTTTCTGATCCCGGTGTTGGTCGGCCAGCGCGGTGGCAACGAGGCGCTTGCCGGCGTGATCATCTCGGCCGCGACCGTCAGCACCGTCGTTCTGGTCATCCTCTCCGGTCACATCGCCGATGCCATCGGCTCTGCGCGGGCGGTGGCGGTTTCCGGGCTCTTTCTTGCGGCCTCCGGACTGGGATTTGCCATGGTCCCGGCAGCCGGGCTCAGCATGATGACCGTCGGTTTCGTTCTCGGCATCGGCTGGGGCACCTTTTACGCGCTCGGTCCGATCCTGGTCGCCGCGATCACCGAGCCGGAGCATCGGATCAGGTTCTTTGCGCTGCTGTCGGGATCGATGATGTCGGGCATCGCCGTCGGACCGATCATCGGGCGCATCGCCACCGGCTGGTCCATGCCGATCGAGACGGCCTTCGCCTTTGCGTTTCTGTCCAGTCTCGCCGGCGGCGCGCTTTATTTCCTGCTGCATATCAGGCTGACCAGCGCCGGCAAAATTCTGCCGCATGTCAACAAGATCTCCTTTGCCGCAGCGCATCAGGTGATCGGTTCGCGGGCGATCTATTCCATCGCCATGGTCGGCATCGGCGGCGCGATTTTCGGCGGGCTGTCCAGCTTTCAGACCAGCTACGCCAAGGCGCATGGTTTCGACTATTCGCTGTTCTTCATCGGCTTCATGTCCGCCGCCATCCTGAGCCGGCTGTTCGTGGCGGGATATGTGGTCAAGAAGGATCCGTTCTATTCGCTTCTGGTCCTGACCAGCCTGACGCTGGTCTCTATCCTGCTGTTCCTGGTGGTGACCTCGAGCCAGCTGGCCTATTTCGGCGCCGCGGCGATGCTGGGGCTGGGTTATGGGCTGACCTATTCCGTCATCAACGGCCTGGCGGCAAACGAGGCGCCCGCGGGCCTTATGCCGCAATCGCTGCTCCTGTTCTCGCTGTCCTATTTCATCGGCGTCTTCGGCTTTCCGCTGATTGCCGGCAACCTGATCGTTTCCTCCGGCATCCAGGCCATGCTCTACGTGCTGCTGCTGCTTGCCATCGCCAATTTGGCAATCGTGCTGTTTCGCGTGGTCCGCCGCGTAAGGAATGGCTAACCGAGGCCGGCAAGGTCGACTTGCCCGGCTCTCGCTGAATTAGGCGGCGCGGAAGATCTTGGCGCCGGACGGTGCGCTCGTCATGCCGCCATCGACGGTGATCTCGATGCCAGTGACATTGGATGCGTCGTCGGAGGCGAGATAGAGCGCGGCTTTGGCGATTTCGTCGGCTTCGCTCATGCGGCCGAGCGGGCTCATGCCGCCGATGCGGGCCTCGAGCGCCGACATCGCGTCTTCGGTCTGGGCCATCGGCGACCAGATCGGCGTCTTCGTGCCGCCAGGCGTCACCTGATTGACGCGGATGCCGCGCGGCGCAAGCTCGGAGGCCATATTGCGCGTCATCGCCCGGACCGCGGCCTTGGTCGCCGCATAGGCCGTCCAGCCCGGAGCGCCGAGCACGGCATGCACCGAACCGTTGAGGATGACCGAGGCGCCGTCGTTGAGATGCGGCAGGGCCGCCTGCACGGTGAAGAAAACCGCCGTGAGATTGGTGCTGATGATCCGATTGAACTGTTCCGACGAGGTGTCACCGAGCGGTGTCGCGCCGCCGATGCCGGCATTGGCGAAGACGATGTCGAACCTGCCGACCTTTGCGGCGGCTTCCGCAAAGGCCTTTTCGGTGGCGGCTGCATCGGTGACGTCGAGGTTGAGCGCCACGACGCCAGCCCCGAGCACCTTTTCGGCGGCAGCGAGCGTTTCCGGATTGCGGCCGGTGATCACGACCTTGGCGCCCTCATCGATGAAGGCCTTGGCGGTCGCAAGACCGATGCCGCTATTGCCGCCGGTGATCAGGGCCACCTTGTTTCTTAGACGCATGATTCATGCTCCTCTTGGAAATGACAACGATATGGATTATGATCGTTATCTAGAAGGATTATAATTGTAATCCACATAAGTCAAGAGGCACCGATGGGGCGTTCGCAGCTGGAAAAACAGAAGACGCATGAGAAGATCGTGGAGACCGCGTCCAGGCGGCTGCGCGAAGCGGGACTCGACGGTATCGGCGTTGCCGACCTGATGAAGGAGGCCGGGCTGACCGTCGGCGGCTTCTACAAGCACTTCGCCTCCCGTGACGATCTGGTCGCCGAGGCGATCCAGTCGGCTTTCGATTCATGGGGACGCAAGTTGGAGGCCGAGGGGATCAACCCGACGGAGATGACGGCTGCCGATATCGCCGAGCGTTATGTCAGCACCTATCACCGCGACAATCCCGGCGAGGGCTGCCCTTTTGCGGCGCTGACCTCCGATATATCGCGCAGCGGCGAGAAGGCGCGAGCGATCGCGACGGACGGACTCAGGCGCAATTTCGCCGGATTGGCCAGCAAGGCCGCAGGAGCGGATGAAGGGGAAAGACGACGCAAGGCGATCACGGCCTTCGCGATGATGGCCGGCGGCGTCGGCCTTGCCAGGATTTCCTCCGATGAGGCGCTGTCGGCCGAAATCCTCGAGACGATTCGCGATTTTGTCGCCGCTATCGACAAATGAAAAACGGCCGGCGAAGGGCCGGCCGTTGCATTGCACCCAAGCGTTTGAGAGCCGATCAGGCGGCCAGCGCGATTTCCTGGACACGCGACTTGGCGGCGTCGATGGCCTTTTCAGCGGCTTCCGGGCCGAAGGCCAGGCCTTCGACATAGATGGTCTCGACGTCAGTGATGCCGAGGAAACCGAAGACCGACTTCAGGTACGGTACGGCATGGTTCAGGGGGGCGGCCGGGCCCTGCGAATAGACGCCGCCGGAGGTCAGTACGACATAGACCTTCTTGCCGGTGACGAGGCCGACCGGGCCGGTTTCCGTGTACTTGAAGGTCAGGCCGGCGCGGGCGACGTTGTCGATCCAGGTCTTCAGCGACGAATAGATGCTGAAGTTGATGAGGCCGGTGCTGATGACGATCGTGTCGGCGGCCAGCAGTTCGTTGACGAGCTCGTCCGAGGTCTTGATGGCGGCGATTTCTTCGGCCGTGCGGGCTTCCGCAGGCTTGCGGATGGCGGCGGTGAAGAGGTCATCGATATGCGGCAGCGGATTGGCGGCGAGGTCGCGGCGGACGACGACGCTGCCCGGCTTCTGGTTCTTCAGCTTTTCGGCGAGATCGACGGCGATCGGGGTCGAGAGCGATTCGGCGCGCGGGCTGGACGTCAGAAGAAGGATGGACGACATGCTGCATTTCCTTTCGAATTGAATTGGACGGCTCGTTGCTGGGAGGTGAGCCGCGGTGTCGAGAAGGAAAATAAGTCTGGCCCGCTATCGAAAAAACGGTGATAATGTCGATCGAAACTATCGATGGAATGGATGGACGATGCTTCCGAACCCGACTTTAGACCAGTTGCAGGTGTTTTTGACCGTTGCCGAAACCGGCAGCTTTTCGGCCGCATCGCGGGCGCTGAACCGGGCGCAGTCGGTCGTCAGCTATACGATCGCCAATCTGGAAGCGCAGCTTGAAATGCCGCTCTTCGAGCGGTCTGGCGCGCGCCAGCCGAAGCTGACGGAAGCGGGCAAGGCGATGCTCGAGGATGCGCGCCGCATTCTCGGCGACCTGCAGGTCATGCGGGCGCGCGTCAAGAGCCTGAGAGAGGGCCTCGAAGCCGAGGTTTCCGTCGCCATCAGCGTCATGGTGCCATCGCGGGCCGTCGTGGACGTGCTGCATGAATTCCGCGAAAGATTTCCGTCCGTTGCGTTGAACCTCAATGTCGGCGAGCTCGGCGTGGTGATGGACCTCGTCCTTAGCGGCAAGGCGACGATCGGGATTGGAGGTGCAGTCCTCAAGCAGGACGATTCCGTCGTCACCGAGCGGATTGGGCATTCCTTCATGTTGCCCGTTGCCGCGCCCCACCATCCGCTTGCCCGAATAGACCGGCCGCTCACGCTTGGCGACGTGCGCGAGGAAGTGCAGCTCGTCGTCACGGACGCGTCGGGCCGGACGAAGGGGCGGGATTTCAATGTCCTCTCCTACAAGACGTGGCGCGTCAGCGATATTGCGATGAAACACCAGCTCATTAAGGCCGGCCTGGGCTGGGGCGGACTTCCGGCATCCGTCATCCATGATGATCTGCGCAGCGGCGCGCTCATCCATCTCGATCTGGATGCCTATGAGCAGGGCGAATATGCCATCTATTCGATGCGCCAGCTCGCCAACCCGCCCGGGCCTGCCGCCAGCTGGATGATCGACGCCTTCCGCACACGGCTTTCCCATTGCCCGAACCAGGCCGATTTCCATGCCGAGATGGCAGAACTGCGTGACACCGCACCGCCGCTCGCGGCCGAATGACGAAGGCGCGGAGCCGCGCCTTCGCTAACGTTTCTTCGCTTAAAGAACCAGCCTGAACTTCGAGAAGCCGTCGGTTCCGTCGCCTGCGTCCTCGATCTTGACGCTCTTGACCGCGGCGAGGAACTGCTTCGCCTTGGGGCCGCTTTCGAAGGTCACCGTCGTGCCCGGCAGCGGCCTGAAGGTCCAGTTCGCATCAGCCGACGGATTGATCGTGCCCTGTTCGTGGACGTAGCGCACGATGACGTCGCGGTTGGTATCCGGCGCCTGGAAGATCACCTTGTCGGCAGCGATCTCCGGGAAGCTGCCGCCGCCGCCAGCACGGTAATTGTTGGTGACGACGACGAACTTTTGGGCCGGATCGATCGGCTTGCCATCGAAGGCGAGGTTCTGGATGCGGTTGGTATCCGGATTGATCGCCTTGCCGGATGAATCATATTTCGGCGGCTGCGAGAGGTCGATCTGGTATGTCACGCCGTCGATCACGTCGAAATTGTAGGACGGGAAATCGGCATTGAGCAGCGGCGCATCCTTCGCGCCGACGTCGATATGGTTGAACATGCCGGCCGACATTTCCAGCCAGTTTTTCACCTGGGCACCGGTGATCGCCACAGCTTGCACCGTGTTCGGATAGAGATAGAGGTCGGCGACGTTCTTGATGGCGATATCGCCGGCCGGGACATCGGTATAATAGTCGGCGCCGCCACGGCCGCCGGCCTTGAACGGGGCCGCCGCTGAAAGTACCGGCAGATCCTTGTAGTCGGTGTCGGCGAGCATCTGCTTGATGTACCAGGTCTGGGCCTGGCTGACGACCTGCACCGAAGGGTCGTCGGCGACGAGCGCGAAATAGGAATAGAGCGGTGCCGACGTCTTGCCGACCGGCGTGCGGACATAGGCGAGCGTTGCCTCATGCTCGGCCTTGGCGGCTTCGACCACATCCTTCTTGTCGGCGTAGTCGGCAACCACCTTCTTCTTGTCGTCGCGGTGATAGATCGGCCGCGCTTCCGAGGTGAAATCGACGATCTTCCAGCCGTTGCCGTCCTTTTCGAGCAGCAGGTCGATGAGGCCGAGATGCGACCCCCAGAAGCCGGCCATGACGGCGGGTTTGCCATGCAGCGTGCCCTTGACGGGATCGGCATTGGCGATGCCGTCCCAGCTCTTCGGGCCGGGGAAAACGAGATGCTGATGGCCGGTGAAGATCGCATCGATCCCTTCGACGGCGGCGAGATGCAGCGAGGCGTTTTCCATCTTGTCGGACGGTGCTGCTCCGTCAATGCCGGAATGGGAGAGCGCGATGACGATATCGGCGCCGGCTTCCTTCATGGCGGGAACCCAGGCCTTGGCCGCCTCGACGATATCGCGCGTCTGCGCCTTGCCTTCGAGGTTCTTGATATCCCAGAGCATGATCTGCGGCGGTACGAAACCGATGAAGCCGATCTTGACAGGGCTCTCCTTGCCGGCGCCGTCTTTGATCTGCTTTTCCACGATGATGTAGGGTTTGAAGAAGAGATCGTCCTGCTTCGGATCCGAGGCGAGCTGGCCCTTGGTCAGGTTGGCGCAGACGAAGGGGAAATTGGCGCCGGACAGGACCTTGAACATGAAGTCGAGGCCGTAATTGAACTCGTGATTGCCGAGCGTCCCGACCGTGTATCCGAGCGTGTTCATCGCCTTGATCACGGGATGGACATCGCCGTCCTTCATGCCGTGCTGATAGGCCATGTAGTCGCCCATCGGATTGCCCTGCAGCACGTCGCCATTGTCGATCAGCAGCGAGTTGACGGCCTCCGCGCGGATATTGTCGATGATCGTTCCGGTGCGCGACAGGCCCATCGTGTCGTTCGGCTTGTCGGCGTAATAGTCATAAGGAAAGACGTTGACGTGAATGTCGGTCGTTTCCATCAGCCGCAGATGCGCCTGATTGGCGCTGGCGCGGGCGCTGAACGGGTGCAGCAGCACCAGGGCGGAAGTCGCGGCGAGACCGCCAAGCAGGGAACGGCGGCTCATGACGCCGACATCGAAAATGGAAGACATGGAATTCTCCTATGGGATCATGCATCGTCCGGCCCGTCAGAATTAGGACGATTTGGCGAGGAGTACACTGCGAAAATGACAGGATGGCAAAACAATCGGTAGCAACGGCGACGCGATTTCAAAATGCAATGTATGGTGCAGCCCTTCGGCCCAAATGGATCGAGGCCGGGATCATGACCGGGGCCGTCATCGGGTGGCGCTATCGACATCGGGAACGTCGACGCCGGCCCGCCGCAGACGCAAGGCTCCTGTTGCGCTCGACGTCAATGTCAACCAGTAGCAACTGGAACGATTTCAGCCGCTCCTTTGCTATGGAAGCGGTTCAGTCCTAAGGCTTCAGCGTCAACGTCGCAGAACGGGACGGGCGCTCGACGCTGGTCGCGGCTCTCAGTTGGCGCACCGCCAGCACAGGGCGTATTTCCTGATGGAAGAAGCGGAAATAGGAGGAGACCTGCGCCCTTGCATTCGAATTCACGTCGAACTGGATGCCGATGCGGCCATTGTGCTTCCAGCGGATGATGCCTTCGAGCAGGCCGAGGTTTTCGGCTTCGATCCGCACCTTGCTGCCGGAAGCGGCCTGGAGCGGCGTCTTCGTCTCAAGCGCGGCGCCGGTCACCGACAGGTTGAGAATTCGGACATCCACTTCGCTGTTGAGATATTTGACGCTGCCGAAGACGCGGCAATTCTTCCGATCGGCCTTCCGCGCCGTAATTTTCAAGTTGCTGCTCATGCTGTCTCCCTCAATTGCCAAGGGAGCATAGCGCCGGAAAATTGAAATGGTTTTAGGGGCTTGGCTAAAATTGCACTGAATCGATCATATGATCGATTCAATATATGAGATCTGTTTTACGCGCAGTGTGAAAGGTAACAAACCGCCTCACTCACCATCTCACATCCGCTTTACGGCAGGCTCAGCTTCGCCATGCGTCCGCCATCGATGGTCCAGATCTGACCGGTGACGAAGCCGGCTTCCGGCGAGGCAAGCCAGGCAACCAGTGCTGCCACTTCTTCCGGCCGTCCTGTCCGTCCGATCGGGTGGATGCGGCCGATCTCGCGGCGGAAGGCCTGCGGGTCAGGCATGCTCTCGATGAAATCCACGTTGAGGTCGGTATCGATCCACCCCGGCGCGACCGCATTGCAGCGGATACCCTCGGCCCCGTGATCGATCGCGATTGCCCGCGTCAGGCCGTGAAGACCTGCCTTGGACGCGCAATAGGCCGCATGCTTCGGGTTCGATCCGAGACCCTCGATCGAGCCGATATTGACGATGGCGCCCGTTGACGCCCTTAGATGCGGCAAGGCGGCCTTGATCAGCATGAAGGGCGTGGTGAGATTGACGGCGACGTTCCGCTCCCAATCCGTCAGCGTCATCTCCTCGGCGAGCGCCTCCTGCATCATGCCCGCATTGTTGACGAGCACATCGAGCCGTCCAGCCTCTGCGACCACTTTTTCAACCGCCCGGCCCGCCGAGGCGGGATCGGCGAAATCGACCGGAAAACTCATGAATTCCTGGTCTTCGCCACGCTGAGCGGTGAAAACCTGCGCACCCTCATCCCGTAATCTCCGGGCAATCGCTTGACCGATGCCGGAACGGCCACCGGTGACCAGTGCAACCTTTCCTTTGAAGCGCATCAGCCCACCGCCTTTCCGCCGTTTACCTCGACCAGCGTGCCGCACAGGTAGCGTGCGGCATCAGACGCGAGGAAGAGCACGACATCGGCGATATCCTCCGGCTCGGCGATACGGCCGAGCGGTACGGTTTTGCCAAGCTCGGCAACCGCCGTATCCGGATCGAACCCACGCTTGATGAAGCCTGTGCGCAGCATCGGCGTGTTGACCTCATTCGGGCAGACCGCATTGATGCGGATGTTCTGGTGGGCATGGTCCATGCCCATGCATTGGGTCAGCGAGGCAATGGCCGCCTTGGTCATGCAATAGACGGCATGGTTGGGACCGGGACGCAGGCCCCAGCAGGAAGCGGTGTTGACGATCGCGCCACCGCCTCCGGCCGCTAGAAGTGGGATCGCCGCACGGCTGATCCGAAACGGCGCCAGCATGTTGACACCGACGGAGAGGTCCCAATCGGCGTCCGTGGTTTCGGTCACCTTTCCACGGGTGATGACGCCGGCATTGTTGACGACGACGTCGAGACCGCCGAGCGCCTCGAAGGCGGCCTGCGGCAACCCATCGGCATAGGCCGCTCCCAGGAGGTCGCCAGGCAGATGCACTTCGGCCTCGATATCAGAAACATCGCGGTCGGCAACCGCCACGCGTGCTCCCTCGGCGCGAAGTTGGCGCACGATGGCCGCCCCGATACCGCCGGCAGCACCGGTGACGAGGACTTTCTTGTCGGAAAATCTCATTTCGATCCCCTCAGGATTGGAAGCCGATAATAGTTCACGCGATACCCTCCGCCGCCAACGCTGCTTTCGCCGCTCGAAGTGCCGCCTCCGTCGCTCGATCTCGTCCATGCAGGCGCGCAGTCTGCGTCATGCCTTCGTGAAGGAGGAAAAGCGTTTCGGCGATCCGCTCTACGTCTTTGTCGGGAGCAATGGTTTGCAGACGGATACGAAATTCATCCGCAAGCCGCGCCTTATGGTCGAGCACGGTTTCGCGAATAGCAGCGCTGTCTGGATGTTCCGCCAATGCATTCAGGAAGAGACAGCCGGTGTTCGCCACTTCACGCAACCAGTCACCGAGCCGAACGATCGGATGGAGAACATGCTCGATCCCGCTCTCAGGCCCGCCCGCGAGCCAGTCGAAATAGGATTTGTCGCGATGCTCCAGCGCTCCAACCACCATCGCTTCGCGGCTCGGAAAATACTTGTACAGCGTTCGCAAGGACACATCGGCCCCCGCTCGCAGCGCTTCGACGCCCTGTTCGGCGAAACCCATCTCCGCAAACTGGCGGTCAAGATCACCGGCGATTTTTTCTTTTCTCGTTGTCATTGGAGAAAAGTAGAATGATCGCTCTACCCATGTGCACTGAAATGCGACGAGGAACAGGACGATAAGCGACAGACGGTCTTTCTGCGCCGAACGTTTTTATCAAAGCGATAGAGCGTCCTATTGGGCGCGCGGAACTCGAGCGACAGCCGCCCTGCGGCCCACCACGTGCTCGCGCCAGACGGTGAAAATGCCGGCTGCAACGACGATGATCGAGCCGATGATAGTGTTGAGACTGAGCGTTTCGTCATAGATCGCTACACCGATGATCGAGGCATAGACCAGTGACAGATAGGTCAGCGGCTGGACGGCGGCGGCATCGAGAAGATCGTAGGCGCGGATCAGGAAATAGTGGCTGGAAATGCTGGTCATGCAGACGAGCGCCATCCAGCCCCAGTCTCCCACGGACATCCAGCTCCAGTAGAACGGGCCGATGGCGGTCATCGTGATGGCGCCGATGACGCCGGTATAGAAGAAGCTGGTCATCGACGAATCGTCGCGGCTGGCGAGACGGGTGGCGATGACATAGAAGGCGAAGTTGAAGCACGAAAGAATGGCCAGAAGCAGCTTCACATCGAAAAACTCGCCTTCCGGCTTCAGGATCAGCAGCACTCCGAAAAGCCCGACGCTAATCGCCGTCCACCGTCGCCATCCGACCCGCTCGCCGAGGATCGGCATCGACAGCAGCGCGATCAGGATCGGCGTCGCGGAAAAGATCGCTTGTGAGCGGGCAAGGCCGATCACGGCAAAGCAGGTGATGGCCAGAACCACCTGGACGGCAAGCAGCACGCCGCGCACCACCTGAAGAAGCGGCCGTTTGGTGCGGGCCGTCGCCTTGAGGCCGCCGCGCATCTTCGACGCGAGGACGATCGTGAACAGCGCGAAGGCCCAATAACGGATCATCGTCACGAAGATCGGCGGGTACGTCGACGCCAGATGTTTCGAGATGGCGTCCTGCAGAGAGAAGATGGTGATCGCCAGCAGAGCGAAAATATAACCGTGGGTCTTCGATGTCATGATTTGCCATTGAACGGGAAACGCCTGGGCGCGCCAAAGTCTGGGCAGGCTTTCAACGAAGATGCAAGGTCTCAAAGCCCCACATTCGGCCTGTCGATGATTTCTCTGAGCGCGAAGCTCGAATTGATTTTGACCACATGGGGAAGCGCCGACAGCCAGTCACGATGGATACGCTCGTAATCCTCGAGATCGCGGGCGGCGACCCGGAGGATATAATCATATTCGCCCGACATCAGGTAACAGACGAGCACGTTCGGGCAGAGTTTCACCGCCGCCTCGAATTCCGCCAGCGTCTTGGCGAACTGGCCGGAGAGCGAGATATGCACGATGGCAATCATCTTGTAGTCGAGTGCCTTGTGCGAAAGCCGGGCGTGATAGCCGCCGATGACACCGCTTCGTTCGAGGATGTCGAGCCGGCGCGAACAGGCCGAAGGCGACAGCCCGATCTTTTCGGCAAGCTCGGCGTTGGTGATGCGGGCATTGGCCTGCAGGACCTTGAGAATCGCAAGATCGATGGTGTCGAGAGCAGTCATTCGAGGAACCTTCGAAAAATAATGATGATCGCGCAATAATCCGCGAAAAATCGCTTCCGTGCAAATCGTCTTTGCAAGGACATTTCGTTGTCTTGGTGGTTGGATTCATCCTGCGAGGAGATCCGCGACCGCGGAGACAAAATGAGAGGAACGCCAATGCGTGTCGGTTGCCCGAAGGAAATCAAGAACCATGAATATCGCGTCGGCCTGACGCCGGCTTCGGTGCGCGAATACGTCGCCCATGGCCACGAGGTCTGGGTGGAGACCAAGGCGGGCGCCGGCATCGGCGCCGATGACGCCGCCTACGCTGCGGCTGGCGCGAAGATCGCCGCCTCCGCCAAGGATATCTTCGAAAAGTGCGACATGATCGTCAAGGTGAAGGAGCCGCAGCCCTCCGAATGGGCGCAGCTGCGCGACGGTCAGCTTCTCTACACCTATCTGCATCTGGCGCCCGACCCCGAGCAGACCAAGGGTCTGGTCGCCTCCGGCGTCACTGCCATCGCCTATGAGACGGTAACCGACGACCGCGGCGGCTTGCCGCTGCTGGCGCCGATGTCGGAAGTGGCGGGACGGCTGTCGATCCAGGCGGGAGCGACCGTGCTGCAGAAGGCCAATGGTGGTCTCGGCGTCCTGCTTGGCGGCGTACCCGGTGTGCTGCCGGCCAAGGTCACGGTGATCGGTGGCGGCGTCGTTGGCCTGCACGCCGCCAGAATGGCCGCCGGCCTCGGCGCCGATGTCAGCATTCTCGACAAGTCGCTGCCGCGCCTTCGCCAACTCGACGACATTTTTGCGGGCCGCGTGCACACGCGTTATTCCAGCATCCAGGCATTGGAGGAGGAGGTCTTTTCGGCCGACCTCGTCATCGGCGCCGTGCTCATTCCCGGCGCGGCTGCCCCGAAGCTCGTCACGCGCGAAATGCTGTCCGGCATGAAAAGGGGCTCCGTTATCGTCGACGTCGCCATCGACCAGGGCGGTTGCTTCGAGACCTCGCATGCGACGACCCATTCCGATCCGACCTACGAAGTCGACGGCGTGGTGCATTACTGCGTCGCCAACATGCCCGGCGCCGTGCCGGTCACCTCGGCGCACGCGCTGAACAACGCCACGCTGGTCCATGGGCTGGCGCTCGCCGATCGCGGCCTGCGCGCCATTGCCGAAGACAAGCACCTGAGAAACGGCCTCAATGTGCATAAGGGCCGCATCACCAGCAAGCCGGTCGCCGAAGCCCTCGGCTACGAAGCCTTCGCGCCGGAGAGCGTATTGAACGTGGCGTAAACTGCCTGACTCTGGGTTAGGTGAGGGCGCCGGTCTCCGTCAGGGCCGGCGCGTTTGCCTTGTCGATCCGGCACTGGAAGCAGTTGTTGCGGGCCGAGCGCACATGCACATAGGCAATCTCGGGCCGTGCCAGCAATGTCTCGGCATAGGCGGGAATATCGGCAATAGCGGTCACCGCGCCGGTGCCATAGACAATGCGGTTGTTTTCGCCGTAGCCGCGCACGATGAAATCGCGGCTGGTCGTCAGCACCGGCGGCAGGATTTCCTCCGCGGCGTAACGCGCGCAGCGCTGCTTGTGCAGGAAGATCGGCCCGGTTTCGGCATAGGGCTGCAGTTCCGGGAAGGGCCGGTAGGCGAAAACCAGCATTTCCTCGCCCTCGTCGATATCCTGCAGGCAGTGGCGGCAAGGGTTGCCGTCACCGTCTGATATCATCGTCTCGGGCAGATTGTCATAGGCGTCGCGGCTGCCGTCCCAGAGGGCTCTGGCATCGGCAGTCGGCATGGCGGCAAAACGGATGGCGGTCATGGCAAATCTCCTTTGTGATCGCCATGAAATTGCGCCCGGACCGCCATCCAAGCCACCCGTTTCTTGCGCCAGTTGTTGTTTGTCGAGATCGCCGTTGCAAAACGCCAGGCAGCCAATTCATCAACGTTTGAGGGAAATGCCACTCTCCTCCCTCACCAAGTCAGTTTAGGCCGTGGCTGGCATTGTCTGGTTTCGCGTGCCGATGGCGTCACTGACACCGGCATCTGCGCGGTGAATGGTTTCTCCTGCCCACCCCACCCTCCGTCATGCTCGGCCTTGAGCCGAGCATCCACACGGCATCCACCAGCATCCGTGGCATGGGTCCTCGGCTCAAGGCCGAGGACGACGGAGAGTGTGGTTGGCGTTCTCGCCAAACTCGCCGCCAGCGTACAGAGATACATCACAACGGGTGCTTCATTAGGCCGGCACTTACTACGCCCTCCCTGTGCTCGTCACAGGGATCCAGCGCGCCCAAGTCCTTGGGCGCGGGAGACTCTTCCCTTGAAGTGTTGCTTCATTCACGGCGCAGACGCGCCGTGGCTGGATTCCTGTGCCGGGCAAAGGAATGAAGGGAGGGGAGGTGGAGGCGTTCACCACATAGCCTGGGTACTTGAGGTGGTCAGCACGCAGACAGATGCACCGGAAAGCAGACCAAGCCATCAGCCCTTCCGCGCGATCTCCAGCAGTTCCTTGTCGCTGAGCGGCCGGACGATGCCAGTGCCGGTTGAAACCGGGGAAAAGCCGTACATTTGATAGAGCTGCAACGCGCGCGGATGGTCGAGATTGTTGGTGGTCGTGGTGACGCGCTTCGGATTGAGCGACCAGATGGCATAGAGCGCCTGCAGCAGGAACCATTTGCCGATGCCGAGGCCGAGCGCATGTTCGATCAGGCCGAAATGGCTGAGTTCGATGGTCTCCTCGTCTTCGCAGAAATATTCATAGAAGCCGGCCGGCGCCCCGTTCACATAGAGAACGCTGATATTGTTGCGCTTGTCGTTCAGTGTCGCGGCAAGCTGCTCGTCGCTCATGCGCAGCCGGTCCACCCACTGCCAGCGCGCGCCGACCTGCCGGTAGAGATAGCGGTAGAAGGGCAGCGGTATGCCGGGCGCGCGCATGATCGCCGTCTGGATATTGACCGGCACCGGCATGCTGGCCTTCGGCGCTCCCGTCATTTCGAGCCGCGTAATGTGAGCTTTCAGCGAAGCGGGTGTCTTTCCCATGGCGGTCAGGCTTTGACCGGCGTCGGCGGGCCGGTGACGACAGGCGTATCGTCACGACTGCCCCATTCGCTCCAGGAACCGTCGTAAAGCTTGTTGTCATGATGGCCGAGCGATTCCAGCGCCAGCGTGATGATCGCCGCCGTGATTCCCGAGCCGCAGGAGGTGACGACCGGCTTCGAAAGATCGATGCCGGCATCCTCGATCGTCTGGCGGAGTTCGGGCAGTGATTTGAACCGGCCCTGGCTGGCAAAGACGCCGGAAGGCAGGCTGCGGGCGCCGGGCATATGGCCGGAGCGCATGCCGGCCCGCGGCTCAGGCTCGGTGGCGGCGAAACGGCCGGCGCTGCGGGCATCGGCGATCTGCATCACGCCGCTTGAGACGATGTCGCGCATCGTATCGAGCGTCACCACGCGGCTTTCGTCGAAATCAGGAGTGAAGGTCGCCGGCGCATAGGGCGGCGCGGCGGTTTCGAGCGGACGGCCTTCGGCTTTCCAGCCGTCAAGCCCGCCATCGAGCACGAAGACGTTCTTTGCCCCCATTACCCGAAACAGCCACCAGACGCGCGGCGAGGCGAACAGCCCGATGCCGTCATAGACGACGATGCGATCATTCTCGCTGATGCCGAGCCGGCCGACTTCGGTGGCGAAATAGTCGGGCGAGGGGATCGTATGCGGCAGCGACGTCGAATGGTCGGCGATCTTGTCCTGATCGAAACGGATGGCGCCGGGAATATGGCCAGCCGCATATTCGGCATCGGCATCGCGTTTCTGCGCCGGCAGATAGAAGGAAGCGTCGAGCACACGCAGATCCGGTTTGCCGAGCTCGCCCTGCAGCCAGTCGGCGGAGACGACGAAACGGCTCTTGCTCTCAGTCATTAATGGTCTCCCTTGTCAGGCTTCGTCGCCGGGCACGCCGAAGCGGATGCGGAAGCGCCGGTTCTCCTTGCCCTTCTTTTCGATCTTGGCGATGTGAATCTGGCCGACTTCCTGCGTCTCAGAGACATGTGTGCCGCCGCAGGGCTGGCTGTCAATCGAGGAGTTCTTGCCGATGCAGACGAGGCTGACCCGCCCGAGCCCCATCGGCGGGCGCACATTCTTCGATTTGACGATATCGGGATTGGCCGCAAGCTCGTCGTCGGTGATCCATTGCAGATAAACCGGATGGTTCTGGCCGACCAGTTCCATCAGCCTGGCCGTGACCTCGTCCTTGTCGATCGTCTCGCTCATGTCGAAGTCGATGCGGCTTTCCTCCTCGCCGACCGCCGCCCCGGTGATCGGATAGGAGCAGACGACGGACAGCAAGTGGCAGGCCGTGTGCATGCGCATCAGCCTGTAGCGGCGCGGCCAATCGACATGCAGCACCAGGGTTTCGCCGATCTCAGGCTGCGGCTCATTTTCGAGCGGCACATGGATGATGATATCCTTGCTCGCACCATGTTTCGTCTGACCGAGCGCGATCTTGCTGCCGTCGGCGCGTTCAAGCTGACCGGTGTCACCGGGCTGGCCGCCCGATGCGGCATAGAAGCAGGTCTGGTCGAGTTCGATGCCCCCGTCGTCGTGAATGGCGGTGACGACCGCCTCGCATGTCGAGAGATAGAAGTCGTCACGATAGAGGGCATTGACGGGCATGGGTCTCACACGGGTTCGTAGGGAACATGTATGTCGGACGACCTCGCCATCCAGCCCGGAACGGGCAGTCCTTTCGACCTCAGGAAATCCGGGTTGAAGAGTTTCGACTGATAGCGGTTGCCGTAGTCGCAGAGGATTGTCACCACCGTGTGACCTGGGCCGAGATCCCGGGCGAGATTGACGGCGCCGGCAATATTGATCGCCGTCGAGCCGCCGAGGCACAGGCCTTCGTTTTCGACGAGATCGAAAAGATAGGGAAGGGCTTCGGCATCGGAGATCCGATAGGAAAAGTCCGGCGTGAAGCCTTCGAGATTGGCGGTGATGCGGCCCTGGCCGATGCCTTCGGTGATCGATGAACCTTCGGATTTCAGCGTGCCGTTCTGGTAGAATTCATAGAGAGCGGCACCATCGGGATCGGCGATGCCGATCTTGATGTCGGCCTTGAAAGCCTTGAGGCCGGCAGCGACACCTGCCAGCGTACCGCCGGAACCAACGGAGCAGATAAAGCCGTCGATCTTGCCGTCGGTGTCCTTCCAGATTTCCGGTGCGGTCGTTTCGACATGTGCCTGCCGGTTGGCGACGTTGTCGAACTGGTTTGCCCAGATCGCGCCGTTCGGCTCGCTCTTTGCCATTTGCTCGGCAAGCCGCCCCGATACCTTCACGTAGTTGTTCGGGTTCTTGTAGGGAACGGCGGGCACTTCGACGAGTTCGGCGCCAAGCAGTTTCAGCGCGTCCTTCTTTTCCTGGCTCTGCGTTTCCGGGATGACGATGACGGTGCGGTAGCCGAGTGCCTTGGCGACCAGCGTCAGCCCGATGCCGGTATTGCCGGCCGTGCCTTCGACGATGACGCCGCCGGGCCGAAGCAGCCCCTTCCGCTCGGCGTCACGAATGATGAAGAGCGCAGCACGATCCTTGACCGACTGGCCGGGGTTCAGGAACTCGGCCTTGCCGAGAATGGTGCAGCCGGTTGCCGCCGAGGCGCCCTTGAGTTTGATCAGGGGCGTGTTGCCGATGGCTTCGAGGACGGAGGGGTGGAAGGTCATGGAATCTGCCTCTTTCGAACTCTTACTTTAAGAACGGTCTTTTCCCTTCACAAGGCTGTGTTGGCAAGAAATGCTATTCCATGCCTCTGTCGGCCACGACAAAATTTCGCTTTCCTGCCTAAAAAGGCGCATCACCCGGCATCCGGCGGTTGCGCTGTGATCCGAAGATTGACTTTACCCGTACAGATGACGACAAACCGAAGCGGAACGCAGCAACAGGGCGTGACCAAAACCGACATGGTTCACGAGCAGATCGATACGATCGACGCATTGATGGCGCATTACGTCGCCGGTTCCTTGCCCGAGCCGGCGCGGGTGCTGGTACGATCCCATTTGCAAATGAAGCCGGATAATCGACGCCTGGTGAGCAGCCTCGAGCTTTTGGCCGGGGAAGCCCTGGAGCGCTCACCGGAAGCCGCCATTGCCGATCGCGACCAGCGGCTTGCGGCAATCTTTTCCTCTGCGCCTCCCGCCTCCGGATCCCATGTTTCCAAGGGGCCGGCAGGGGCGCCATTTCCCCAGGCTTTGCGCGATCTGCTCGGCTTCGAAGCCGAGGACGTGCCGTGGCGCCGGCGCTTGCCCGGTTTCAAGGACTATTCGTTCGACATGCAGGGCTGCGAGGTCAGCCTGATGTGGATCCGTCCGGGCCGCGCATTACCGGCCCACACCCATAAAGGCATGGAGCTGATCCTCATCCTCGACGGCGCCTTCAACGATGAACGCGGCCATTTTGGTCCTGGCGACATCTCCATCGCCGATGAGACGGTCGAGCATCGGCCGGTCGCCGAAAAGGACAGGCCCTGCATCGCCTTTGCCGTTTCCAACGGGCCGGTCAGGCTCACCGGATCCCTTCGTCAGATGATCGGCGACCTGATCGGCTGAAAGCAGCCACAATGGTGTGATAGAGCCGTAAATCCGGGAGGAGATGAAAACTTCCGGGCCCTGTTTTCGTGTTGATCAGGCTGAGCCGGAGGAACATGTCATGCGTGATTTCATCGCCCGTCCCGAACATGGAATCGTCTGGATATCGGGCGCGAGTTCCGGGATCGGCCGGGCGCTCGCGCTGAAGCTCGCCGGCGAGGGATACAAGGTCGCCGTCACCGCCAGGAGCCATGAAAAACTGGTCGAGCTGCAGGCCGAGGCCCGCGGCCTTGACGGCAGCATCGTCGTTCTCGACGGTGACGTCACCGATGCCGAGGACATGGAACATGCCATGGCCTCCATCGAATACGAGCACGGCACGCTCGCCATGGCGATCCTCAATGCTGGCATCTATCTGCCCGTTCATGCCGAGGACCTGCATCGCGCCGATTTCGAAAAGAGCTTCGCCGTCAATCTTTCCGGCGTCGTCAACTGTCTCTTGCCGGCGATCCGCCACATGAAGGCGAAAGGGCAGGGGCAGATTGCCATCGTCTCCTCCGTCACCGGCTATGGCGGCTTGCCGACCGGCGCCGCCTATGGCGCCACCAAGGCGGCGCTGATCAATATGGCCGAGAGCCTGAAATTCGATCTCGACAAGATCGGCATCCGCATCCAGCTCATCAGCCCCGGCTTCGTCGACACGCCGGCCACGCGAAAGAATGCCTTTCCCATGCCGGCCCTCGTCTCGATCGATGAAGCTGCCCGGCAAATCGCCGCCGGTCTGAAATCGCAGGCCTTCGAGATCACTTTCCCGAAGCGTTTCACCGCTCTGATGAAGCTGGCGCGCTTGCTTCCCTACAGCGCTTATTTCGCGCTGGTAAACCGCGTAACCGGCTGGCGAGAGCGGCCGTCCTCAACGGGTCGCCATCCGATGACGCCGCATCCGGCGGAATGATCAACTGCGTGAGAACACGACCTGGCGCACATCGATATTGCGGGCACGGAAGCCGGCTTCGCAATAGAACAGATAGAATTCCCAGAGCCGCTTGAAACGTTCGTCGAATCCCATCGGGCGGATGCGTTCCCAGACCGACCGGAAGCGCTCGCGCCATTCGGCCAGCGTCCGGGCATAGTCGAGCCCGAAACTGAAGTCCCTGACCAGTGACAGACCGACCTTGCCGGCGAGTTCGGCGAGATGATTGCGCGTCGGCAGCATGCCGCCGGGAAAGACATATTTCTGAATGAAGTCAGGATTGCTGCGATATTGATCGAAGGCTTCGGGGCGGATGGTAATGATCTGCAGCCCGGCCTTGCCGCCGGGCTTCAGGCATTGGCGGAGCTTGGAGAAGTAGGACGGCCAATATTTCTCGCCGACCGCTTCGAACATCTCGATCGACACGATCCGGTCATAGAGCCCGGCCGCGTCGCGGTAGTCCTGAAAGCGGAATTCGACTCGATCATCGAGGCCGGCTTTGCGGATGCGCTCCTCGGCAAAGGCGAGCTGCTCGCGGCTGATCGTCAGTCCGGTTACCTTGCAGTTCAGCTCGCTGGCCGCAAATTCGGCAAAACCGCCCCAGCCGCAGCCGATTTCCAGCACATGATCGCCGGGCGCGATGCCGGTCGCGTCTGCGAGCGCGCGGTACTTGGCGTTCTGGGCCGATCGCAGATCGTTGGCGCCAGTCGAATAGAGCGCTGAGGAATAGGTCATGCTCGGGTCGAGCCATTGCCGGTAGAAATCATTGCCGAGATCGTAATGGGCGGAGATGTTGCGCTTTGAGCCCGCCTTGGTATTGGCGTTCTTCCAGTGGCGGACACGCTCGACAAGGCGGCCGACGCCGCTTTTGCCGTGGGCATAGCGGTGCGCGGCCTCGCCATTGACAAGGAAAAGTTCGAGGAAGGCGGTGATATCAGGACTGTCCCAGTCACCGTCCATATAGGTTTCGGCAACCCCGATCGTGCCGCTTGTCAGCGCCCGGTAGGCAAGGTTCCAGTTGTTGAGGCTGAGGGCCGCCTTCGGCCCGGCCTTCTTGCCCTCGATCAGCAGCCTGCGACCGTCGGGGAGGGTAACCGCAAGCGAGCCGTGTTGCATGCGCAGAAGCCCGCGTAGCGCCAGTTTCGCCTTGAACGGCAGCCCTTTTACCAGACGGGATATGTTTTCGGCCGTCAGCGTCACCGCGTCCCCGGCCAGCAGATTCCGGTCCTGCGCCTTGTTCATCCAACCTCCTCCAGCATTTTTTTGCCGGTTAAGGACGACGACACATCCGGGGCGATGTGCTCGGGCGGCCTCCGGCCATTGCGTCAAACGCTAATGTTATTCCGGCGCATCTGCAAGCGAACGGGGCCGGTGGATGCTGACTTCAGGTGGCGGCATGGGGCGCCTGAAATAACGCGCACCCTTCAGCAGGAGCTTAAGCGCTTCCGAATGAATGCCGGCAATGATCTTGAAGGTGAGGAACGGGATGCGCGCTGTCAGCCCGAGAAGCGAGGCGGTGGTCAAAGGGACCTGCCGTCCTGAGAACGTCGCCGAAAGGAGCGGGCCCTCGCGATCGGTTTCGAGGATCCGCCAGCGGATATGCTCGCCGGGCGGCAGCATGCGGAAATGATAGCGCGCCGCCATGCCGACGAAAGGCGAGACGTGGAAGAGCTTATTGCAACTCTGGCGAAGCCCGCCTTCGGACAGTTCGCCATGCCCCACGGGGCAGACATAGCTATGCCGCTCGCCGAAGGTGTTGCGCACCTCGTAGATCATCGCGACGAGCGCGCCGTCGCCATCATAGGCGTGATAGACGGAGAGCGGATTGAAGACATAGCCGAGAATGCGGGGATAGCAGACAAGCAATATGTTTACGGCGCGTTCGAGCCCGGCCTCGGCAAGCAGCCGGTCGGCATAGGCGCGCAACGTCGCGCTGCCGGCAGCGGCATGATCCTGTTCGTGAAAAGAGACGAGATTGCCTCGGTTGACGGAAAACAGCGCCGACAGGCTGCCGGCCTCCTCCAGCCTGTCGAGATCGACGAGCAGCGAGAATACCCGATAGCGGAAGCGATGGCCGAAGGGTTTTGTGCGTTGATGCATGATGTCGCCGACATAGAGCGCCGCTGCGGTATCCGGTGGAGGGCCGTTTTCAGTCATGCTGATACCGCGTCTCTTATCTCGCCCGCTCATGCCGCCGTATCCGTTCGGGGTTCGTGGAAGATGGTTCGGGAAGGCCTCCAGGGTATGACCCCACCGAGGGCCTCGGCTGCCGCCAGGCCGGAAACGAGCCCATCCTCGTGGAAGCCGTATCCCGTCCAGGCGCCGGCGAAATGGCAATGATTCTCCCCCTGAATGGCCGCCAGCGCCTGTTGCGCCGCCATGGCCTCGGCTGAAAATTGCGGATGCTCGTAAGTGAATTCCGCAAACACCTTGCGAGGGTCCGGTTCGCGGCCCGGATTGAGCGTCACGAACAGCGGGAATCTGTAGTCGATGCCCTGCAGCCGGTTCATCCAGTAGGTGACCGCTACACCCGCCATTCCATCCGTATGGCTCGAGCGCAAATAGTTCCATGACGCCCAGACCCTGCGCCGCTGCGGCATCAGCGCTTCGTCGCGATGCAGGACGACGCGGTTCGGCCGATAGGGGATGGCGGCAAGCAGTCTGCTTTCGAGCCCGGTGGCATTGGTGAGCAGGCGTGCCGTCTGATCGCCGTGGCAGGCGAAGATCACTTTGTCGAAGGCGCGTTCGCTGCCCGTTTCGTCGATGATCGTAACGCCATGTTCGGAGCGGATCACTCCACGCACGCCGCAGGACAGTTTCACTCGCTCGCCGAGCGGCTGGAGCAGCCGGTCGAGATAGGTGCGGCTACCCCCCGTCACCGTGCGCCATTGCTGCTGCCGGTGGTAGATCAGGCGGTGATTGTCGAAGAAATTGACGAAATGCTCCGCCGGGAACTGCAACATGCGGGCCGATGGCGTCGACCAGATCGCTGCTGCCATCGGCACGAGATAATTGTTGGTGAAGCCGGGCGAGAAGCCGCGCCAGTCGAGATAGTCTCCGAGTGATCGCGAGGCGAGATGGCCGGCGGCGCGATCTGCGAGACACGTGCGATTGAAACGCAGGATCTCGCGGATCATCCAGAGGAACGAGGGGCGCAGCAGATTGCGCTTCTGGGCGAAGATCGACGAGAGCCCGCCGCCGCTCCATTCCAGTTTGCCGCGGTCGAGTGAGAGCGAGAAGCTCATGTCGCTCGCATGTGTCGCAACGCCGAGCTCGGCAAAGAGCGCCGTCAGGTTCGGGTAATTCAATTCGTTATAGACGATGAAGCCGGTATCGACTGCAATCCGAAATCCTTCGTAATCCAAGTCGACCGTCGCCGTATGGCCGCCTGGCCGCGCCTGCTTCTCGTAAAGCGTAACCTGATGCACCTCACGCAATGCCCAAGCTGCGGAGGCGCCGGAAATGCCGGAGCCGATGACGGCGATTTTCAGCCGCCGCGGAGTGGAACCGAAATGCGCGTTCATGCCGCGCCCCTTATGGCGTTGTAGGCGGCGAGCGCCCGCTTGCGGGCTCCGGCGTGATCGACGACGGGTTCCGGATAAGTCTCGCCAAGGATGACGTCAGCCGCGTCGAGCACGCTCTTCGGCGCCTCGAACGGCCGGTGGATATATTTTGCGTCGAGCTTCCGAAGCTCCGGCACATGAGCCCTGACAAAGTCGCCGTCGGGATCGAATTTTTCGCCCTGCAGCACAGGATTGAAGATGCGGAAGAACGGCGAGGCATCCGCGCCCGACCCCGCCACCCATTGCCAGCTTGCCGCGTTGTTGGCCGGGTCGGCATCGACCAACGTATCCCGGAACCAGGCCTCGCCGTGGCGCCAGTCGACCATCAGGTCCTTGATGAGGAAAGAGGCGGCGATCATCCGCACGCGATTGTGCATCCAACCGTAACGCCAGAGCTGGCGCATGCCGGCATCGACAATCGGATAGCCGGTCATGCCGCGGGACCACGCTTTGAAATCTTTCTCGGCGCGACGCCATTCGAAGCCGTCGAAACGGTCGTCCCAGTTGGCCGTCGCAAGACGCGGGAAATGGGCGAGCAGGTGATAGGAGAATTCGCGCCAGGCGATTTCCTTGCGAAAATGCACGATGTCGGCGGCCGGCACGTGTTTCGACAAGCCGCGCGTCGCATCCCAGATGCGGGCAGGGGAGATCTCGCCGAGCGCCAGATGCGGCGACAGCATCGATGTTGCCGGTTTTGCCGGATAGTCACGGTTTTCCTTGTAGCCGTCGAGCCTATCCTCAATGAAAGTGCGAAGCTTTTCCTGAGCGCCTTCCTCACCGGGCGTCCAGAGATCTGCGAAATTGCTCGCCCAGTCCGGCTGCGTCGACAGCAACTTCCAGCTCTCCAACTTTTCCGATCCGGGAAGCTTCGATGCCAGCTGTAATTTCGACGGAATGTCCAGCGGCTCGGGTTCGATGGAGCTCTCGAGCGCGCGCCAGAAAGGCGTATAGACGCGATAGGGTGTGCCGCTGCCGGTCATCAGCTGCGAAGGTTCGTGCAGCAGTTGGCCGCCGAAGCTTTTCACTTCGATCGCCCGCTTTTCCAGTTCGTGCTCGATGCGGGCGTCGATGGAGATGCCCGGCGGATCATAGCGCCGGTTCCAGAAGACGGCATCGGCGTCGCTTTGCCTGATCAGGGCGCGGAGCACTTCAAGCGCTTCGCCGCTGGCAAGCAAGAGCCCTCCGCGCCGCTTGCGCAGCGAGCCGTCCAGCGCTTCCAGCGAATGGTGCAGCCACCAGGCCTGCGCCGCCCCTAAAGGACCGGTGCCTGCAGCCTCCGGCTCCCTTATGTACAGAGAAATGATCGGCCGCCCCGAAAAATGGGCGGCGTTGAGCGCCTTGTTGTCATCAAGGCGTAAATCCTTGCGAAACCAGAGGATGACAGGTTTTGCTGCGTCCTTTGCCAATGAAGCCGTTCCCCATCTGTGTGCCGTTCAAGCTGCTACGGATGTACGGAAGGCCCGGATTAAAAGTTTCAGCGCGCGGCGAGTTTTTCACCGCTGCCGCGACATGAAAAAAGGCCGGCGTGAACCGGCCCTTTCCATGCATGACGCGCGCTCGCGCGACGCGCTTTGGGAGGAGAAATTGCCTGTTTAGTTGTCGTATTCGCGGCACGCTTCGCTGATCGATGCGCCGCTCTGACCGCCGCGCGTATCGACGCCGGACATCTGCTGCGGCATGCCGGGGCATTCCATGGACTGCGGCCGGCCGATGCTCTGTGTCGTGGTCGGATCGACCGGAGCGACCTGTACTGGATGAATACCGTTGTCGCTGTTGGTGTAATCGGACGAATAGTTACCCGAACTCGGATCGGTCGAGCCACCATTCGTCGGCCCGATCGGATCGGGGTTCGACTGCGCAAAGGCCGAAGATGCCATGCCGATTGCCAGCAGCGACGCGGCGATAAGGGATCTTGTCATGAGGATATCCTCCTTTGATTTTCATCTTGGATGACCCTTGGGTAACTACACCTCTGAATCATTGTTCCGAAATTTCTGAGAAACTTTGCACGCGTACCTTGTATCGCTGCAGATAAACCGTAACGGCAAAGCCGCTGGATTGGCGTGCCCACCTGCCGTAGTGGCATGAGGAAACGCCGCTCCGCAGCTCAAGGGCGTTATTGATCATTACCCCTCGCGAGGCGGCAGATCTCGGTCTATCGCCCTTGCCGGTCCATGTGGATTTGCTCGCGGACGGATCCGCTGAAACTGCGTCCCCTGATGCATGGCACGAGATGGACTGTCGCCTTGAAAGCTTGCAAAAGCTGCTGATTTGCCGTTTGATCCGGCGATAGCGACAACCATCCGATGCTCTCCCAAAAGGATCCGCCTTTGTCCCTGCCGATGCCCCGCGGCTTCGAGAAGCCTTATGCCGCCTTCCTGTTCGATATGGACGGCACCATCCTCAACTCGATTCACGCGGCCGAGCGCGCATGGAGCGAATGGGCGCGGCGTCACGGGCTCGATGTCGAAGAATTTTTGCCTAAGATGCACGGCTCGCGCGGCATCGACACGATTACCCGGCTGAATCTGCCCGGCATCGACCCCGAATATGAGGCAAAATTGGTGACCGAGGCGGAAATCGCTGATGTCAGAGACGTCGTTCCCATTCCAGGAGCGGCGGCTTTCCTGAACTCGCTGCCGCCGGATCGCTGGGCGATCGTCACCTCTTCACCTTTGCGTCTGGCGCACCGGCGGCTGGAGGCGGCAGGTTTGCCGCGGCCGAGGTTCATGGTGACGGCCGAGGATGTGACGGTCGGAAAACCCAATCCGCAATGTTATATCCTCGGTGCCGAACGCCTCGGTGTCAGTTCGGAGGATTGCCTGGTGTTCGAGGATGTTGCTGCCGGCATCGCCGCTGGAGAGGCCGCAGGCGCCGATGTCATGGTCGTTACGGCTACCCATCACCACAAGATGGAGACACTTCACCCGACCCTCCCATCCTATGATCAGATCTCGGTTCGCATCTCGGACGACCATAAAATGCTCGTCGTCTCGAACGCGGCCTTATAGCAGGCCGCATTTCGGTTTCCTGCCTTTCACTCCGCGGCCGCGGCAAGACAGCGATCAATGATCCGGCCGATTTCGCTGCGGCAGGAGCCGCAATTGGTTCCGGCGCTCGTTTCCTTGCCGACGGCCTCGACGCTGTGGCATCCGCCGCGCACGGCAGCGGCGATCTGGTTGACCCCGACGCTGAAGCAGGAGCAGACGGTCGCACCCGGATCCGGCCTGCCAGCCCCGGGACGACCAGCAACGAGCGCAAAGCGTTTCCTCAGATCGCCGTGCGCAACGGAAAGCTGCGAGATCGCCCAATTGCGCGCGACGGCGACCGGCTCTCGTGCAAGGAACAGGGCGGCAAGCAGCGTCTCGCCGTCGAAGAATGCAAGCCTGAGGTCGCCGGTCTGCCGGTCGGCATAACCCAGCGGTTCGATTTCGTCGGGAATGGCGAAAACCGCGCGGCACCAGGCCACCCAGTCGTCGACGGCTTCGGAGAAGGCAAGTTCCAGCCTCCAGCCGCCGACGGCCTTCGCCAGCGCCCAATAGGCCGCGTCAGGCATGGCCGGTTTGACGGCCGAAACGGCGAAACCGTAATGGGTGGCGCGGAAGGGGCGAACGGCGACGGCAACGTTTTTCGACGCCGGTTGACCGGAAAAAGGGTCGGTGATCGGCGCGACAAGCGCGTCGATCCGACCTTTTGCCGCGAACTGGTCGTTCCAGTGCATCGGTGCGAAAATGCCGCCGCGCGCCTGGCGATCGGTCACCAGGGCCCGGACGATCGCCTGGCCGTGCGGGCTGTCGATCTCGACGAGACCGGCGCTCGATATGCCGGCCTCGATCGCATCGCGCGGATGGATCTCGGCAAAGGGTTCGGCGATATGGGCGGAAAGCCTGGCGCTCTTTCCGGTTCGCGTCATCGTGTGCCACTGGTCGCGGATGCGCCCGGTATTCAGCGTGAAGGGGAAGTCAGCATTGGTGCGATCGGTTGCGGGCGGTTCCACCGCGACGAAGCGTGCCTTGCCGTCGGCATGGTAGAAACCGCCATCGGCGAAGAAGCGGGTGACGCCGGGCGAGCTGCCTGCCGCCTGCGGCCATTGGAAGGGCGACAGTTCGTCATAGGCGGCGCCGGTCATGTCGGCGCGGGCGCCGATGTCGAAGTCGCGGCTGCCGTTGTTTTCGAAGGCGGAAAGGGCGGCGTGTTCGGCGAAGATTTCGGCCGGCGCATCGAAGTCGAAGGCGGCAGCAAATCCCATGCGGCGCCCGACCTCGGCGAGCTGCCACCAGTCGGCCTTCGCATCGCCTGATATGCCGAGAAACGGCCGCTGCCTGGAAATGCGCCGTTCGGAATTGGTGACCGTGCCGTCTTTCTCGCCCCAGCCGAGCGAGGGCAGAAGCACCTGTGCGTGCCGGGCCGTATCCGTCTCTCGCAGAATGTCGGAGACGACGACGAAGGGACAGGCGGCGATTGCGCTTTCGACGCTGTTCGCATCCGGCATCGAGACAACAGGATTGGTGGCCATGATCCAGAGCGCCTTGATGCGCCCGTCGGCGACGGCGCGGAACATGTCGACCGCTTTCAAACCGGGTTTTGATGCGATGACCGGCGATTCCCAAAAGCGCTGAACGCGGTCGCGGTCTTCAGGATTTTCGATTGCCATATGGGCGGCGAGCATGTTGGCGAGACCGCCCACTTCGCGCCCGCCCATGGCGTTCGGCTGGCCGGTCAGCGAGAAGGGGCCCATGCCTGGGCGGCCGATGCGGCCGGTCGCCAGGTGGCAGTTGAGGATGGCATTGACCTTATCGGTGCCGGACGAGGATTGGTTGACGCCCTGGCTGTAGCAGGTGACGACCTTCGATGTCGTCTCGAACAGGCGGAAGAATTCGCGAATCTGCATGGCCGGCAGGCCGGTCCGTTCGAGCAGATCGTTGATATCAAGCGCTGCGGCTGAAGCAAAGGCGCCGGCGAAACCTTCCGTATGGGAGGCGATATAGTTCTGGTCGATCGCAGGGCTTGTGGCGAGATGGGCAAGCAGCCCCATGAACAGCGCGACGTCGCCGTCCGGGCGGATGGCCAGATGCAGGTCGGCGATATCGCATGTCATCGTCCGGCGCGGATCGATGACTACGATCCGCATGTTCGGCCGCGCCGCCTTTGCCGCGGCCAGCCGCTGATAGATGACGGGATGACACCAGGCGAGGTTGGAGCCGGTGAGCACCACCAGATCCGCAAGCTCGATATCCTCATAGGTCCCTGGCACGGTATCGGCGCCGAAGGCGCGGCGATGCCCGGCCACGGACGAGGACATGCAGAGCCTGGAATTAGTGTCGATATTGGCCGAGCCGATGAAGCCCTTCATCAGCTTGTTGGCGAGGTAGTAATCTTCGGTCAGCAACTGGCCGGAGACGTAGAAGGCGACGGAATCAGGCCCGTGTTCGGCGATCGTTTCGGAAAAGCGACGGGCGACCAGATCGAGTGCCTCGTCCCAGCCGCTGCGCGCGCCTGCGATTTCGGGATAAAGCAGCCGGCCGTCGAGATCGATGGTTTCGGCCAGCGCCGAACCCTTCGAGCAGAGCCGGCCGAAATTCGACGGATGCTCGGGGTCGCCCTTGACGCTGACGGCGCCGGCGTCGTCGACCGTGGCGATAACGCCGCAGCCGACGCCGCAATAGGGGCAGGTGGTCTTGACCTCAGCCGCCATTATTCAGCCGCCATCAACAGACTTTCGAGCGCGATGAACAGGGCGCCGTCCTCATTGCGGACCGGTATGGTCCGTACCTCGCCCTCGTCGGCGCCGAGCGCCTTGCCGGTTTCGAGTGAGATCACCCAGTTGTGCAGCGGGCAGGTGACCGCCTTGGCATGCACGATGCCCTGGGAGAGCGGGCCGCCCTTATGCGGGCAGTGATCCTCGATGGCGAAGACCTCGTTTTCGGCCGTGCGGAAGACGGCGATCTTGCCCTGCGGCGTCTTCACGCAGCGTGCGCCGCGCAGGGGAATATCGGAGATGTCACCGATTGCGATCCAGTTCATGTCCATCTCCTTATTCGGCTGCCTGTGGATAGCCGATCGTCGCCATCGGCTTGAATTCGTGTTTGTCCTTGCCGGAAACACGCTCCGACCAGGGATCGACCTGGGCAAATTTCTGGGAGAAGACGAAGCGGTCGTAATAGGCCTTGCGCTTTTCGGCATCGCCCATGATCTGCCGGCGAATTTCATCCAGACCGACCCGCTTGGCCCATTTGTAGATGCGCTCGAGATAGCGGGCCTGCTCGCGGTACATCTGCGTCAGCGCCACGATATGCTCCAGCGCCTCGTCCTCGGTCTTCACCAAGCCGAGCACCTCGGTGCCCTTGATGTCGAGACCGGCCGCTCCGGCAAAATGGATTTCGAAACCGGAATCCACGCAGATCACCCCGATATCCTTGCAGGTTGCTTCGGCGCAATTGCGCGGGCACCCGGACACGGCCATTTTCAGCTTGGCCGGCGTCCATGAGCCCCACATGAATTTCTCGATGCGGATGCCGAGGCCGGTGGAATCCTGGGTGCCGAAGCGGCACCAGTCGGAGCCGACGCAGGTTTTGACCGTACGCAGGCCCTTGGCATAGGCCTGGCCGGAGACGAAGCCGGCCTTGCCGAGATCGGCCCAGACGGCGGGCAGGTCTTCCTTCTCGATGCCGAGCAGGTCGATGCGCTGGCCGCCCGTGACCTTGACCATCGGGATTTCGAACTTGTCGACGACATCGGCGATGGCGCGCAGCTCGTTCGAATTGGTGACGCCGCCCCACATGCGCGGCACGACGGAGTAGGTGCCGTCCTTCTGGATGTTGGCGTGCACGCGCTCGTTGATGAAACGCGACTGGTAGTCGTCGGCATATTCGTCCGGCCAGTCACAGACGAGGTAATAGTTGAGCGCCGGGCGACACTTGGCGCAGCCGCAGGAGGTCTTCCATTCCAATTCCTGCATGACGGCGGGAATGCTCTTTAGACCCTTTGCCTTGATCAGGCGGCGAACGTCGTCATGGCCGAGTTCGGTGCAGGTGCACATCGGCTGAACGGCGGCCGGATTGTAGCCGTCGCCGAGCGTTAGCGCCATGAGTTGTTCGACGAGGCCGGTGCAGGAGCCGCAGGAGGCGGAGGCCTTGGTATGGGCGCGCACGTCGTCGAGCGACGTCAGCCCCTTGCTCGTGATCGTCGAGGCAATCTTGCCCTTGCATACGCCGTTGCAGCCACAGATTTCCGCGTCATCCGGCAAGGCTGCAACGGCCGCCATAGGGTCCAGCGGCGACCCTCCCTGGTAGGCCTGACCGAAGATCAGCGTCTCGCGCATCTCCGAAATATCGGTCGCTTTCTTCTTCAGATCATTGAACCAGGCGCCGTCGGCGGTCTCGCCGTACAGCACCGTGCCGATGATCTTGTTGTCTTTCAGCACGAGGCGCTTGTAGACGCCGGCGCTGGCATCGCGCAGCACGATCTCCTCGCGGTCATCGCCGTCGGCGAAATCGCCGAGCGAATAGAGTTCGATGCCGGTAACCTTCAGCTTGGTCGGCGTGTCCGCATGCACGAATGCAGGCGTGCGGTCGTCCGACAGATGTGCCGCGGCAATGCGGGCCATCTCGTAAAGAGGCGCGACGAGGCCGTAGACCATGCCGCCCACCTCGGCGCATTCGCCGAGCGCAAAGATATCGCCGTCCGAGGTCTGCATGCCGGCATCGACGACGATGCCGCGATTGACCGCAAGGCCGGCGTCCTTCGCCAGGCCGACGCTCGGACGAATGCCGACGGCCATGACGACGAGGGTTGCCGGGATGATGCGGCCGTCGTCGAGTTCGATGCCTTCGACCTTGCCATTGCCGATGATCGCCTTGGTATTGGCCTTGCAGATGACCTTGATGCCGCGTTCCTCGACCGCCTTCTGCAGGAGATAACCGGCGGCGGGATCGAGCTGGCGCTCCATCAGCGTCGGCATGACGTGCAGAACGGTGACGTCCATGCCGCGCTGGGCGAGGCCGGCCGCCGCTTCGAGACCAAGCAGACCGCCGCCGATGACGACCGCCTTTTCGCGCGACTGGGCGGCAAGCAGCATGGCCTGCACGTCGTCGAGATCGCGATAGGTGATGACGCCGGGCAGATCCTTGCCGGGCACCGGGATGATGAAGGGCACGGAGCCGGTGGCGATCACCAGCTTGTCATAACTTTCAGTAACGCCATGGTCGGAGGTGACCGTCTTGGCATCACGATCGATGTTGATGATCTTGTGGCCCTTGTAGAGCATGATGCCATGCTTGATGTACCAGCCGTCACCGTGAATGATGATCTGCTCGTAGTCCTTCTCGCCCGAGAGGACCGGCGACAGCATGATACGGTCGTAATTTACGCGCGGCTCGGCATTGAAGATCGTGACTTCATAGCGTCCGGGCGCCCGTTCGAAGAGGTGCTCCAGCATGCGCCCGGGCGCCATGCCATTGCCGATGATGACGAGTTTTTCGGTCATACGTTCAAGTCCCTTGGATTAGGTTGCAGCCACGGGCGCCGAGTGCCCTTGACGCGACAGTTGCTTGACGGACAGGTGCATCCAGATAAGCGAGATCGCGACGATTGCGAAAAGCAGCAGGAAGCAGCTGGACCAGAGGCCGGTCATGTCCTTGAGGAGGCCGAAGGCGATCGGCAGGATGAAGCCGCCGAGACCGCCCATCATGCCGACGATGCCGCCGACGGCGCCGACGCTGTCGGGATAATAGGCCGGAATGTGCTTATAGACGGCGGCCTTGCCGAGGCTCATGAAGAAGCCGAGCACGAAGATGACGACGATGAAGATCACAGGTGTGATGGTCGCGGCCGGCAGCGACAGGATGAGGGTGGCCACGGCCGAGACGGCAAACATCGCATACATGACGCTGCGTGCACCCTTCTTATCCGACAGCACACCGCCGAAGGCGCGGAAGATGCTGCCCGGGATCGAGTAGGCCGCCGCGATCATGCCGGCAGTTTCGAGGTTGAAGCCGTAGACGCCGACCAGGTAGCGCGGCAGCCACAGCGACAGGGCGACGAAGCCGCCGAAGGCGAAGAAATAGTAGAGCGAGAAGCGCCAGACCTGGACGTTCTGCAGCGGTGCGAATTCCTGGGCGAGGCTCTTGGAGGCGACGCCGCGCTCGCGGCGCAGACGGAAGGCCGGATCGTCAGTCGTGGTGAACCAGAAGACGATAGCCATCAGCGCCAGACAGACGGCCCAGATTTCCGCAACCGCCTGCCAGCCCCAGGCGAGCAGCACGAAGGGAGCGGCGAATTTGGTGACAGCCGCGCCGACATTGCCGGCACCGAAGATGCCGAGCGCCGTTCCCTGCTTCTCCGCGGGGAAGAAGGGCGAGACATAGGCGACGCCGACCGCGAAAGAGCCGCCGGCAAGCCCGACGCCGAGGCCGGCGATCAGCATCTGCGTATAGGTGTGAGCGTAGGAGAGCAGGAAGGTTGCCACTGCGGCGGCAAGCATTGTCAGCGTGTAAACGAGACGGCCGCCGTAACGCCCCGTCCAGATGCCGAGGACGATGCGCACGAGCGAACCGGTCAGAACCGGTGTGCCGACCAGCAATCCGAACTCGGCCTCGTTGAGGTTGAGCTCCTGTTTGATGCGGATGCCGATGATCGCAAAGATCGTCCAGACGGCGAAACAGAGGGTGAAGGCAACCGTGGAGATCCACAATGCTTTGGCTGGTTCGCCGGCGGACATGGGCTGCACTTTCTCGATGACAGACATGGCTTCTCCGTGGCCCGACAAGGTCGCGCCGATCCATCGCTGGGGGTTAAAAACAAAAAGCCGCTGGTCAGGCTGCGCTGCACGAGGTGCGCGAAATATCCTGATCAGCGGCTTTGCTGGTGGCGCCCGCCATTGGACGCCGAATTCTTGGTCTTCTGCGAGCGCCTATTGCGCCCACACACTGCGCTGATCGCCATTGATCTGTGCGATAATAGCCTTGCAAACTGCGTGCCAGTTTAGAGGATTTTCTTTAAGTTGTTGAAAATAAAGATAATTTGCAGAAGGCCGCCATCTGCACGTTTTTGCAGCTGTCAAAAAACGTGCAAATCTTTTGTGCGTTGCGGTGACGGCGGGCATCGAACTTTGCTGGCGTTTTGTGCAGGCCGGCATGGATCAGATCTCATCGCTGTGGGGAGCGAAGGGCAGGGCGCTTTTGACGGCAAAGCTTGCCACATAATCCGGCAGGTCGGTCGGATCGAAGACGTGGCCGTCCATGAAGCGGTCGCCTTCGTCATTGCCTTCGATGCGGATATCGGCGTCACCAGGTGCGTTGGCCTCGCCGAGAGCCGTGCGGTAGAGGTCCGGGCGGTAGGCGGAGGCCGCGGCCCGCGCCTTGTTCAGGCTTGCCTCGGCCTGCCCCCAGCGCATCATCTGGCTGTAGATCCAAAGCGCGTGGCTCGGGCGGGGATAATTGGCGAAGCCGGAATGAAACTGGAAATAATCGGCGATGATGCGCCGGTTTCCTCTAGCATCGAGGCTGAATTCGCCGGCGAGAACGCGGCGAATGATATCGACGGGAGCAGCAATATAACGTGGATCGGCAAGGGCGGCGGCCAGCGCGTCGTGATTGTCCGGCAGGTCGCACCAGCGGGCTGCCGCGTCGAGCGCCACGATCAGCCGGGAAACAGTCTCCGGATGACTTTCCGCCCAATCCGGCCGCATGCCGATCACCTTTTCCGGCGCCGACGGCCAGATATCCTGTTTGGCGGCAACGATGCGGCCGAGACCGCGCTCCGAGGCGACCATGTTCCAGGGCGCACCGACGCAGAAGCCGTCGATCGCCCCGGCTGCCAGCGCATCCGATGTCAGCGGCGGCGGCACGACGACAAGTTTGACGTCCTTGTCGGGATCGATGCCGCCGGCCGCCAGCCAGTAGCGGAATTCGTAATTATGCGAGGAGAAGGGATAGGTGACCCCGAAGGTCGGCAGCGGCTCGCCGCGTGCCTTTGTCGCCGCGATCGTTTTTGCCAGAGCATAGGCGTTATCCAGTGCGCTTGCCGTTTCCGGCAGCCCGGCGTCATCCCGCATCCGGTCGAAGAGCCGCGTCGACAGCGTGATCGCATTGCCGCCGCGCCCCAGCGAAAACGGTGTGATCGTCGGCGAGGGATTGGAGCCGAGGCCGAGCATGGAGGCGACCGGCATCGGCGATAGCATGTGGGCGATATCGAATTGGCGGAATGCCAGGCGGTCGCGCACATTCGCCCAGGAGACGTCCTTGACGAGATCGAGCGTCAGGCCTTCCTTCTGCGCGAAGCCGAATTCCGCTGCCGCGATCAGTACCGATGCGTCGACGAGCGGAATGAAGCCGGCCCGCAGCACTTTCGGGCCTTCATTGTTGATATGCGCGGGCGAAGGCAGCCCGCCGCTGGAACTGGCGGTCTTCGTGATCATGTCCACTCCGGTTTCCTCCGGAAATTTAGGAGGCCGCTCGCCATCACATCAAAAGTCCCGCGGCGGTGACAACGCTTTGGGCGATTTCCGACATCTTCTTCTTTTCGTTCATCGCAGTCTGGCGTAGCAGGGCGAAGGCCTCTTCCTCGCTCAGGCCGCGTTTCTTCATCAATATGCCCTTGGCGCGCTCGATGAGCTTGCGCTCCTCCAACGCCGAACGGGCATCGGCAAGCTCCCGCCGCAATCGGCTGAAGGCATTGAAGCGGCTGACGGCCATGTCGAGGATCGGTTTGACGCGTTCCTTCTTCAATCCGTCGACGATATAGGCCGAGACGCCGGCATCGACCGCAGCCTCGATCGAGGCCGTGTCGGAGCGATCGACGAACATGGCGATCGGCCGGCTGACCGTGCGCGTCAGCTGGAACAGATGCTCCATCATGTCGCGGTTGGGGTTTTCGATATCGATGATGATCACATCGGGCATAAGCGTTTCGATGGTGCGCGCGATGCCGTTGACCTCATGCACCACGGTGACGCGCGCATGCCCTGCCTCGCGCAGCCCTTCTTCGATGATCGAGGCGCGAATGGCATTTTCGTCGATGACCAGAATCGTCAGATCGAGATGCGTCATTGCTATATTCATGACGCACTGCAGCAATTTTGGCAAGCGCGCCCGCCTGAAAAGTGTGCATAAATAAATATGCACAAAAAATGATCAAACTGCCGCTTTCGGGCGCAGTATAGCCACACGCATTCTAAGCCTATCCAAGGCTGGCGTCGATACGGTCATCTTTGGAAGTAGTCGATGAGACCGTGGAAGTTTTTGAATGGCAGAAGGGTGCTCAAGGCGTCCAGGACGATTTCGCCTGCTGTCAGCGGCCTCGACAGGATCAAATCATCCAGGCTGACTGAGCGCGGGCGGCGGTTGCGCCTGCTTTGACCCCTTTCATTGTGCGCCCGCGGGAAAAAATAATGCGGCGCCGGGCCGGAAATCGAAAGAGCATGCCTTCGGTTATCGTGATATATAACCTAGTTAAAATCCTGGGATGGGAAGCTGTTACTGTGGGCGGGCGCGATCCTGATCATCGTAATCTCGCGACCGCTTCCGGCGGACGGGTTCCATGCCCTCGATTTGAGATGAACGACATTTAACACAAGGCTTTGGAGGGCCGACCATGAGCTTGCGTATCAACGATATTGCCCCCGATTTTACTGCCGACACCACGCAGGGACCGATCAGCTTCCATGACTGGATCGGCAATGGCTGGGCGGTTCTGTTCTCGCACCCGAAGAATTTCACGCCCGTCTGCACCACCGAGCTCGGCGCCATGGCCGGCCTGGCGGGCGAATTTTCCAAGCGTGGCGCCAAGATCATCGGTATCTCCGTCGATCCTGTGGAAAGCCATGCCAAGTGGAAGGGCGACATCAAGACGGCTACCGGCTTCGACGTCGAATATCCGCTGATCGGCGACAAGGATCTCAAGGTCGCCAAGCTCTACGACATGCTGCCGGCCGGCGCCGGCGAGAGCTCGGAAGGCCGCACGCCTGCCGACAACGCGACGGTGCGTTCGGTTTTCATCATCGGCCCTGACAAGAAGATCAAGCTGATCCTGACCTACCCGATGACGACCGGCCGGAATTTCAACGAGATCCTGCGCGCCATCGATTCCATCCAGCTGACGGCAAAGCACCAGGTGGCGACGCCGGCGAACTGGAATCAGGGCGAGGACGTCATCATCACCGCCGCGGTGTCCAACGAAGACGCGATCACGCGCTTCGGCTCCTTCGATACGGTGCTGCCGTATCTGAGAAAGACGAAGCAGCCGTCGGCCTGATCGCTGCTGTGAAGCCCGCCGCCGTGGCCATTGGCCCGGCGGCTTTTTTGTGATCAGGGCTATTCAGGTTTCGCTGGCGCATCCAACAACTGGACCAGAACGCCATTGCTCCCCCTGAGATCTGTGAAATCGAGAAATGTGTGAGGGCCGTAAACATCGTCCCACGTTGTCAGCGGATTGCCATTTAGGCTGGTTCGTGTGGAGCCGCTCTGGCTCAGGTGAAGAGTTCTGACCATGTCATCAAAAAATGCGCGTTTGTCCTGTGTATTTGATGCCACTCCGCAGTTTGTGGCGTTGATAGCGGGACCGCTGATCTTCTCGAGAAGCAAGCTGAAGCGACCAGTGGTGAGAGTTCCTTCAAAGACTTCGACATGACGCGTGATGTCTGCAGTTTGCTTTTCCGTCTTATCCGTTGACTTCCGCATGGACATCGCCTGCGCTGTGGCGCTGATACGTTCAAAATTTTCGGGCTCAAGCGTGCACATCACCTGAAACGTATTGATGACCGCATCGTCATGATTCGCTAGAGGACCCGCTGCCGTCGCGTGTTCGGCGTTTACCGCAAAAGCTGAAACGGGGTGAATGGTGCCCAGCAGTATTGCGCCTATAGCGATCTTAGTCACACCCATGTTTGGTCTCCACTCTGGTGGCCGGGGCGTCTAATAGATCGTCGTCGGCTGCGAGCGCTTTTTCGCATGAAAGACGAAAATTGGAAAGCTCAGACCGTCCGGGCCAAATGGGGAAGCGTCGCGCCTGGATTGATGGTATCTAAGATAGGCGTCGCGATGGAAGTCGAACCTGCCGAGATCCAATGATAGGGCGAAAGCGTCAGTCCGATATGGTGAGGAGATCGGCGAAGGCCATGCTTTCGCTCTGTTTCCTGCTTTCCATGGCGGGCACGCCAAAGGCTCGGCCGGAAGAGAGCACTGCCGAGCCGGCCTGTCTCTATTCGGGGCCTTCGGCCTCGGGATCAGGCGAGACGCTCTGCATCCGCAAGGACAATTTCAATCGCGATCTCTGCGCCGCGATCGAGCATTTCGCCGCGGCCAATCAGTTGCCGCCGGATTATTTCGCCCGTCTCATCTGGCGTGAGAGCACCTTTCGCCCCGATGCCGTCAGCTTCAAGGGAGCGCAGGGAATTGCGCAGTTCATGCCCGGAACGGCGAAACTGCGCGGCCTCGAAGACAGCTATCAGGTATTGGAAGCGCTCAGGAAGTCGGCGCAGTATCTCGACGAGTTGCGAAATCGGTTCGGCAATCTCGGCCTTGCCGCGGCCGCCTATAATGCCGGCGAAAACGGTCTTGCCGCTTATCTTACGTCAGGCAGATTACCTTACGAGACGCGGGGTTATGTGATGGCGATCACTGCCCATACGGTCGAGGAATGGAAGGATAACCCGCCGGAGAATGCCGCAGCCCCGCTCGATAAGGACAAGCCCTTTCTCGATGGCTGCGTTGCGCTCGCCGAAAGGCGGAGGTTGAAGGAAACGCCCTGGCGTCAGGAGGGCAACTGGGCGCCCTGGGGCGTTCAGCTGGCCGCGAATGCCGATGTAGCGGTGGCCCGGCGCCTGTTTCTCGATGCCGTGCAGGATCTGCCTTCGCCCCTGGATGCGGAGCAGCCGCTGATCCTGCGCCAGCGCGACCGCAGCTTCGGTTTCCGTCCGCGTTATGTCGCCCGCATCGCCCGGCAGACGCGCATGGAAGCCAACGACGTCTGCAACCAGATCCGCCGGCACGGCGGCACCTGTCTGGTTTTCAAGAATCAATAGCCGGGCGGTTAGCCATTCCGGGGAAAACTCCGCTTGCAGGATCTTGGGTCGGCGCAGCATAGTCGGTGCGGATCATGCCAAGGGAGGAACGACAATGCGGGTTTTGGTCATCGGGGCGACGGGCCATGTCGGAACCTATCTTGTTCCGCGTCTGGTGGAGGCGGGGCACGACGTCGTCACCATCAGCCGCGGCGCGGCGAAGCCTTATAGGGAAAACCACGCCTGGGCCTGCGTCGACCAGCGCCAGATGGATCGGGCCGGGATGGAGCGGGCCGGCGAATTCGGCAAAGCCGTGCGCGCATTGAAGGCCGATATCGTCATCGACATGATCTGCTTCACGCTGGAAAGTGCCGAGCAACTGGTGACGGCCTTGTCCGGGCATGTCGGCCACTTCCTGCACACCGGCACGATCTGGACACATGGTTACCCCACGACAGTGCCGACACGGGAGGAGGCGCCGAAGTCTCCCTTCGGTGACTATGGTATCCAGAAGGCGGCGATCGAAACCTATCTGCTGCAGCAGGCACGGCTGCAAGGCTTCCCGGCAACCATCATCCACCCCGGCCACATCGTCGGCACCGGATGGGCGCCACTCAATCCGGCCGGCAATTTCAACCTGGAGGTCTTCTCGACCCTTGCCCGCGGCGAAACCCTGGCCCTGCCCAATTTCGGCCTGGAGACCGTTCATCACGTCCACGCCGATGACGTGGCGGCGATGTTCATGGATGCAATTGCCCGCTGGAACGCATCGATCGGAGAAAGTTTCCACGCGGTTTCGGAGCAGGCCCTGACCCTTCGCGGTTATGCGGAGGCGATGTCGCGCTGGTTCGGGCGAGAACCGAACCTCACCTTCGCCCCGTTCGACGTCTGGGCCGAAGGCCAGACGGCCGAGGATGCGGAGGCGACATGGGAGCATATTGCCCGCAGTCCGAATTGCTCGATCGCCAAAGCCGCACGCCTGCTCGGTTACACGCCGCGATATACGTCGCTGCAGGCGGTGCAGGAATCGGTCGGCTGGCTTGTCGGGCAGGGGCGGATCACGGCGTGATCCGGCCGGGTCTTAACCGATCAGAATGGCTCTGAAATCATTGACGTTGGTTCCGGTCGGCCCCGTTTCGAAGAGGTCGCCGACGGCAGCAAAGCCCGAATAGCTGTCATTGCCGTCAAGCAGCCGGCGCGCGTCGAGCCCGGCGGTGCGAAGGCGCTTGACTGTGCCGCCATCGGCAAAGGCGCCGGCATTGTCTTCCGAGCCGTCGATGCCGTCCGTGTCGGCGGCAAGGACATGAATGTCCTGCTGTCCGTCGATCGCGAGCGCCATGGCGAGCGCGAACTCGCCGTTGCGCCCGCCCTTGCCGCCCTTGCCCCGGAGCGTCACCGTCGTCTCGCCGCCGGACAGGATGACGACCGGCTTCGAAAAAGGCCTGTTCCGACCGAGCACCTCGCGGGCGATCGCCGCATGCACCAGCGCCACGTCGCGCGATTCACCTTCGATCGCATCGGAAAGGATAGCCGCTTCGATCCCTTGCTCTTTCGCCTGGGCGGCCGCTGCCTCCAGCGATACGCCGGCCGAGGCAATGATGTGATGCTCGTGCCGGGAAAACACCGGATCGTCCGGACGAGGCGCATCAGCTTTCGGCGAGTTCAGATGATCGAGGGCGGCCTGCGGCAGCGGCAATCCGTATTGCCTGATAATCTCGAGGGCCTCGTGCCGAGTTGAACTGTCGGGCACGGTCGGCCCTGAGGCGACATGGGCGGGATTATCGCCCGGAATGTCGGACACGATCAGGCTGACGACCCTCGCTTTCGTCGCCGCCGCAAGTCTGCCGCCTTTGATGGTGGAGAGATGCTTGCGCACGACATTCATCGCCGAGATCGGCGCGCCCGAAGCAAGCAGCATTTCGTTGAGTGCAATCTCGTCTTCAAGGGTCAGTCCCTTCGGCGGGGCGGGCAGCAGCGCCGAGCCGCCGCCGCAGACGAGAGCAATCACCAGATCGTCTTCCGTCAGCTGGTTCACCGTTTCCATCAACCGCCTTGCCGCAGCAAGCCCCGCCGCATCGGGCACCGGGTGAGCCGCCTCGATGATCTCGGTGTGGCGCGTGTCGCAGCCGTAGCCGTATCGGGTGACCACCAGTCCCTCGAGCGGTCCGTCCCAGACGCTTTCGAGCGCTTGGGCCATCTGCGCCGCGCCCTTGCCGGCGCCGATCACCACGGTTCTGCCTTTCGGCTTCTCCGGCAGACGGGCCTTTATGCCGGTCAACGGATCGGCGGCGCGAACCGCCGCGTCGAACAGGCTTTTCAGGAAGTCGCGGGGGGCGGCGGTTATTGTCATCATTGGTCTCTGCTGGCTGAGGTGTCGGTCACGACCGAGACTGTCGGCGCATCGGCGGGCCGCCGTCAAGGTCGAAGACAGTGCGATGTGACCACGCGGAGCCAAGTCTTGCCGTCGAACCAGGCAAACGAATAGAAAGCATTAACCATCGTCCCGTAGACAACACATAGGATCAAAGGAAACCTGTGTTCGATGGCTACTGAAACGACCCGCCGCCCTGCCGCCTCTCATGAAGGCAAGGTCATTGCCTTTCCCTCCGCTACCGGAATCGCCAATATCGAGCGCTGCGCCCGAGAACTAGGCCGGCGTCATGGTGCGGACGCGATCGAATTCTGGAAGGCCGAATGCCGCAGGCTGGCCGACCAGTTGTTGGCCGCGGGCATTGCGGAGAGCGATGTCCGTCAGCAGGTGCTGGAGTTTCAGCAGGATGTCCAGATCGAGCTCGTCCTTAGCCATCAAAAGCGGGCTGTCGCCAAATCTCAAAAACGCTGACGCGTGGCGCCCGAAAACATGCGGCTGTTTCTGGAGCAGCCACAAAAACCGAGAGTTAAGCCGCACTTTATGCATGAAGTCCGCGGCAGAGCGCCTGGATGGCAATCTGGCGGAGTGAGGGCGCCGTCGCCGGTCTGGAGCGCATAAGGAACTTCCGCGCAGATATGGAGTTGATGTTGTCGATTGACAGCATTGACGCTGCGGGAGCCCTCTTAAATGTCCAACAAATCCAACTTCTTCTCTTCCTTCGCAACCACCGTCGCCGAGCTGTCGGGAAGGCCGTTCACCTTTGTCGCAGCCCTGATGCTCGTGCTTGTCTGGGCGGTTTCCGGACCCTTTTTCGATTATTCCGAAACTTGGCAGCTGGTGATCAACACGACGACCACGATCATCACCTTCCTTATGGTGTTTGTGTTGCAGAACAGCCAGAACCGCGACGGCAAGGCTCTGCAGGCCAAGCTTGATGAGCTCATTCTGACAAGCCAGGCCGCCAATAAATTTGTTGGTATCGAGAAGCTGGACGAGGGCGAACTCCGAGAAATGAGCAAGACCCTTGCTGAAAAGGCTGAACACATGGAGGAGGAAGCGGAAGAAAGATCCGCCGCCGAGACGTCAATTTAAACGCATCGCTCTCAAGCCCGCTCCTCCGAAATCTGCTCTTGATGTTGCTGGCGCATGCCTTCAATCGCGTCAGCGTCTTTCTTTTCCGCCGAAATCCAATGGTTTCCTGCTTCGCTCGATCGGATCAGTTCGTCGAGCTTGGTGTGAAGCGCTTTCATGTCTCGATTCTGAGACTGTTGCAGCAGCAGCAAAATAAAGAATGTGATGAGTGTCCCTGCCATGTTGGTCAGCAAAAACCACTGCCGTGGAAAGGAAAAGCTCAGGCCGACTGCTGTCCATGTGACAGCCAATGCGATCAGCGCGACCGGGATCGCGCGATGCCCTGTCCAGGAAACGAGCAGGTCGGAAATTCGTCGAAAGCGCCAGCGCATACGGCTCTCCACAGCCCCTGTAGGAGAAGATGGTGCAGAACCGCGCGGTGTCCATTGAGCCTTTTGATAAAGGCGGTCGCCCCGTTGCCGCCAGTCGATGTCAGCCGGTGTGCCAAAGAAAACGGGGGCGCAGCGTCGAGCTCGCCCCCGTTCGATTCGTTCTTTAGATCCTGGAGGTCACGATGAGATCTTCCTCTTCATCGCGTTGCGATCCCCCGAAAGCCGCGGCTGCCGCGGCGATGAAAGCGCCGACCAGAAGTGACAGGGATCCGAGCAGGGCCGTGGTGGAGGCGGCCTTGCGTGCCTCGTCGGCAGCTTTCTGCGTGGCGACCTTGGCATCGTCGATACGCTTCAGCACGGTGTCGACGCGGGCGCGCGCATCGGCTTCGGAAAGACCGGTCCGCGCAGCGACGATGGAGGCAAGATAGGCTTTGTCGTCATCAGGAATTTGCCCCTCGGCGGCGCCGTTGAGGAGAATGCGGGAGACTTCCGATGTTGCCGCGGCATCGTTCGATGGCGCTGCCGCACGCGCCTGATCAGGACGCAATAAGGCGTCTGTGAAATAGGCGGTGGGCAGATCCAGGGGCGATGTTGCCGACGCCGCTGCTGCCGTGCCGGCGGCAGCGGCAGTCGAGCCGACGGCTTGCGCGGTCGATCCCACCGCCTGTGCGCCGGCGCTGGCGAGCGATGTCAGCGACGACGCAAGGAAACCGGCGACAAAGATCGTCGCCAGTGCCCAGCTTATGAAACCATGGGCGGTGTCGCGGAAGAAAACTTCATCGGTGTGGACCGCAGCCCATTTTGTGCGCAGCCGCCCGGTAACATAGCCCCCGAGAGCGGAGGAGAGCCATTGCACGAGCACGAGCCAGATCGCCGCCGTGACGCCAAGTGTGCCGAGCGAGCTGCTTTGCCCCGACCAGGGCGACACCATCGTCAGCCCGAGCCCCGATCCCAGAAGCAGAAGGATGAGGGTCACGCCGATAGCGGCGGCCGCCCCGCCGAAGATAGGTCCCCATGTCATGGCGGATTTTGAGGATTCAACCGGAGCAACAACCTCTCCGGAACCTGTCGTTGAGACCGACATGATTCGCTCCTATCGCATAAACAAAGCCAGAAGTATGATGATAGGCAGTGGGACACCGAGCAGCCAAAGTAGAATACCGCGACCCATGAGAGACCTCCTGTCAAAGTCGACGTTACGTGGTTGGTGCCACACAACTTTTCTGCACGGTGTTTGTTCCCGGCCGACGCAGAGTAGCTTTGGAGATCTCTTCAATCGCGAGGGAGCATCTCGAGGAACAGCAGATTGCCGGAACGGTTGCCGCATCGCCGGCATTTGAGGCGCTTGGCCAGTTCGGCGAGAGACAGGTCGCGGCTACCGCGACGGGCAACGTCCCGCCGCTCGATCAGCGTTTGGCGCTGGCATGCGCGGCAACGGGCGTAAATGACGTACCATTGCGGTAGGGTCGTCAGCGTCACCGTGTCGATTTCGACAGCATGGTGATCGGGGGGCGCCAGTCCGATGCCGCGACGATGTTTCATATCCCTTCGACACCGGTTGTCCGCTCAGCTGTCATGCCGCGGCTCATGCCCTTATCGCTGAGGGCAAGCTGAAGTCGCAGATGATGGCAATCCAGCAGCAGCGTCGTGAGGGCGGCACGAATGTCGCCATCGTGAAAAGCGACGACTGCGTCGACTTCTCCTCTCAACGCTTCTTCTGCCAGTTTCTCAGCTGCCTCAGGACGCACGACCTCGATCTCCTTCAGAACTCCAACCAGGTTTTGTCTGCGCCGATGTTCCTATTATGTTCTGGTTGCCGTTCAAGTCAAGCAGGACTTGCGATGCTGCAGAGAGCAACCAAAGCGGCTGCTCGCACGCAAATGTCTAGCGGACGGCGAGAATCTGCGCGGCTGGAACTAACGTCGGTTGAGAGAGCGCCTATATCTTTAGGGGCAGGATGATGCGCCGCGATGAGCTCTGGGAACTCTCCCGATATTCCTGGGGGGCTCTCGCGGTTCGGTCAAAGCGGAAATGGGAGAAACATCCATGAACAGATTTCGGTTATTTGCAGCCGCCGGAGCAATCACTCTTGCCGCTATCGCCTCCGCCTGCTCGACGGCGCCGAATTCCTATGGCTCGGCGTCCGCATATCAGCCAGGAGACTCGATGAACCCGGCCTGTGCCGATGGCTTCCGACCCGGTGACGGACGTTCGTGCAGCTATTAGACAGTTGTCTCGGTTCCAAATCTGATGCCGGCGCTGACCTTTGGACAAATGTCGGCTCTGCAATGGTTGGCAGCCCGACGAAGCGGAACACTTGTCGCTCGACTCCGTTCCTCTTATCTAGCGATAGGAGGAAATAACCATGGATTGGAATCGCGTCGAAGGTAACTGGAAGCAGGCGAAAGGTAAGGTCAAGGAGCAGTGGGGCAAGCTGACCGACGATGACCTTGACGTCATCGATGGTAAGCGCGATCAGCTCGAAGGCAAGATCCAGGAGCGCTACGGCTACGAGAAAGACCGTACCAAGAAGGATATCGATGACTGGTGTCGTCGGCAGACTTGGTAATCGGCATAAACCGGGCAGGGGATTCCGTCGGTTTAGCACCCCGACGCCAGCAGATTAAGATATCGGGCCGGCACGGGAATTATCGGCAGTAGCCACAGAACGGCCTTTGGATAAAAAGAAAGGTCGGCGCGACCGTTCGCGCCGACCTTCTTTGATTGCATCAGCACGGTGCCAGTACATCCGTGGTCACCTGCCAAAAGCTATCTGATGGATTGAATCTATGCGCCTTGTGAATTTATGCAAGGAGTAGGGGGTGCCGATTTAGGGCTAGTGAAGGAGGCGCTATAGGCCACAGGCCGCGAAGGCGTTCAAAAAATGGGAAGGGAAAGTGGGGAAACAGGTGCCTATTTTTCGATTTCTCGACAAAAACAAGCAGTTATTTCGAAAAATGGCTCCCCGGGCCGGATTCGAACCGGCGACCTGTCGATTAACAGTCGAATGCTCTACCGCTGAGCTACCAGGGATCACTGCTTGGCGCGGTGTGAGTGGGCTAATACAAATGCTTGCCCGATTTGCCAAGCGGTTTTTTCAAAAAAATGAAATGAACTTGTATTTGGGTAGCCTATGCCCATCTCTGGGAAATGACAAATAGGAATGATCGCCAGGGCGCGGGCAGCGATAAGCGCAAGGTGCGGGCACGGCGCTTCGGCATCGATCACGCAAGCCACAGGCTTATGCTCGGCGCCTTCAGCATTGGAATGCCGCGTTCGCGCGTTGGGCGTATGACAATCGGCGTGGCCCTCGTCTTGTGTGGATTCCTGGGCTTTCTCCCGATTCTGGGTTTCTGGATGCTGCCGCTCGGCCTCCTGGTGCTCTCGCATGATCTTCCGGTAGCGCGCAGGCTTCGGCGCAGGCTGGCGGTCTGGTGGCACAGGCGGCGAAGGCCGGCCGGATAACGGTGAACGCCGAAGAGCCCGCCCACGGTGATCGCTTTTCGCGTTGTGGTTTATGGAGCTCCAAACGTGCCACGATCGTCCGCGGGGTGAGGTGATGAAGGTATTCTTGATTGTCGTCCTGTCAGCGGCGGCGATTCTTTCGGCAGGGGCGGCCGGAGCCCAACCTGTCGACAGCCGCGGATTTGACGCCAGCGGTATCTGCCGCCGTCCGGAAGGCTGCGTCATCGATCAAGGCCAGGGCGGCGGCTATAGCGGGCCTCGCAACTATCGCAATTTTAACGGCCGCAACGAGCGCGACGGCGACAACGACCGGGGCCGGGACGAACGCCGCTACCGCTCCCGGAGCAGGACCTCGCTTGCGACTGTCAGCAACGTTGCCTGAATGGGCCATGCCGGCTGCCGGGATCGAGACGTATGAATCCCGGCGGTGGTCCTAATTCGATCTCAGTTCGCTTTCCTCGAAAATCCCGCCATGGCCGGGATCGAGGTCGGTCGCCATCAACAGGCTGCAGGCGGCGAGAAGCAGAACGAGCTTCAGCCCATAGGTGATCATCGAGATCGGCCCCCGACGAGCCGGCGGGACGCGCGAGGGCGCGATATAGTACTGGTAATAGAAATGGGGATCATTCGTTTCCAGCAGGTTCTGGTAGACATGCGGCGGAATGTCGGCATGTCTCACCGGCGCGGAACCAGAGAACTTTACGCGGAGATCGCCGGTTTCGGCATCATACGCGGCACGTCCCTGCTTCGACTTAAGGGCAGCCCATTCCATCAGCAGCTCCTTCACCCTCCCAGGGCGGAAGATGGCAGGCAGACGTTCGAAGTCAAGTTAAGAGTTCGTTCGAATGCTGTTGTTGGTTCGAAGCAGGGCACGATCGCCAAGAGGACGTTTCAGCCTAAGGCCGGACCTGTTCCGCGATCGAAAAATGGTCTTGTCGGCTGCCGGGGAATGGCGTTTTTGCAAAATGCCCTCTTGCGATTTCCTTACGATCATTCTAAACGCTCGCCACGGCTCAGATAATGAGCATGTGAGGCCTCGTGGCGGAGTGGTGACGCAGAGGACTGCAAATCCTTGTACCCCGGTTCAATTCCGGGCGAGGCCTCCAAACTTTTCCACAATGAAATCATGAAGTTAACCAGGTGGCGCCACCGTCTCCCGGTTATTTTCATGTCGCGTCATGTTGCAAGCCAGTTCCCTTGGTTTCCAACGATTTCCGTCAAGCCACGGCGAATCCACGCGACATGGAATGCAACATGGAACGCCCCGATTCACGTTCCCATGACCGGCGGCAGAAAGCCGCTGACCAGCTCCGCTCGGGTCCAATCATCGTTCGCTTCCTGGTCGACGAAGTCCTCGCAGCCAAAGATGTATTCGGCCTTTGCGTGGACGCCCTCGATCGTCGTCGGCCGGTAGAAGCAGACGGCCGCGGCGGCATCGTCCTTTTCCGCGCTCAGCTTTTCCCATAAAGCAACGGATTCCTCGTCGGGCCATACCACTGCCAGGTCGTCCCAACGGCCCACGGCGGCCTTGTGGGCGTCGATCAGCATCCGGACGATGGAAACGTCATCCAAGCCCGCTGCCTCCGCCGGCAGAGCCACAGGGAGCGATGCAGCGGCGACGCCAGCAAGGAGGCGCCGGCGGGTGATCCTCGTCATAGCCGGCCCTCCTGCTCGAGGTATGCGAGCGCTGCCCGCATCATCGGACCGACCAGGGGGCTGTCTCCCGTCTCCTCCTCGTCGACCGCGAGGCGAAGCGCGGCCATGGCGCCGTCCCGGGTGGTGGCGGGTGCCGTCCAGTTTGCCAGGACCGCATGTGGCGGCATCCACGAGATCAGGCTGTAGGCATTCGCCCCAGGATCATCTTGCGGCGCGTTGGCGTTGTAATCCGCCATGCCAGACCGGAAAGCAGCGACCGCGTCCAGCAGCGGATCCGCAGCGGCCGCATGAGCTGCGATCGGCGCGATGGCGGCGACGCCGACGGCAACGGCGGCCGAGGCGGCGATGAGTTGGCGGCGGGTAAGCATGGCTTCGCCGGCGGCCTGAACGGATTTCTCAAGCATTGGTGATCTCCGGATTTTAGGATCTTGCCTGTCTCAGGCGAGGTAGATGTCCTTGAGGACGAAAGCCGCAATAAAGCCGATGGCGATGATTGCAAGAGCGGTGAACATGATCGGGTCCTTCAGGCTTTGGACTTGACGAGGACGCCAGCGAACTGGCCCGGGAAGAGCTTTGCCTGGCGGCGGCGGGCGAACTTTACGACGGTGACGTTGGCCTTCAGGTCCAGAACCTTGGCGACCTGGCCTTGCGAACCCTGAAAGGTGACTTCGTATTTGCGTGCCATCTCGTTAACTCCCTTGGCTAGTAATTATTCCTAGTTTCCTATTAACCATTAAATTCGCTTGCAGTCAACAGTAAACTATGAAAAATTCCTAGTGCAGTAGTTTTGGAGAACGAAATGCTTACCACTGGCAACCAATTGAAGGCAGCTCGTGCACTGGCCGGCCTGGATCAAGGCACCCTCGCAAAGAAGGCGGGAGTGAACATCAACACCATCAGTTCGATGGAGAAGCGCGGCGCGGAAGTGCTCACGAGCGGCTTGGACAAGATCCAATCCGTGATGCGGGCGCTCGAAGGTGAGGGCATCGAGTTTCTCAATCATGGTCAGCCTGGTGTCCGGCTCGTGAAATAGCTGCCGAGAATGCCCTTTATCGCTACCAATCAACGGGAGGATGTTTTGAGCATGTCCGCATTGATGCTGGTGACCCCGCAGCCGGGTTTGGACGCTGCAACCGATCTGAGCGCCGACGCACTGGACTATGGCCGCGCGGCCCTGTCACAGAACACCATGCGAGCCTACAGATGCGATTGGGAGGATTTCCGGTGCTGGACAGCGGAGAGAGGCAAAAGCTCGCTGCCAGCCCTCCCTGCGACCGTGGCGAATTATGCGTCCTCGCTGGCCACTGCAGGCAAGAAGGTGCCGACGATCGCCCGCAAGCTCGCTGCGATCCGATTCTTCCACCGCGGCGCCGGTGAGGAGAACCCGACCGACAATGCCGGGGTGGCTGCCATCCTGAAAGGCATCCGTCGCACCGTCGGCACAGCGCCCCGCCAGAAGGCGCCGGCGACCGTCGATGTCATTCATGCGCTCATGGCCCGCATTGAGCCTGAGACGCTCCAGGGCAGGCGGGATAGGGCTTTACTGCTGCTGGGCTTCGCCGGCGCCTTCCGCCGCTCCGAGCTGGTCGCCATCACCATCGAGGATCTGACGTTCTCCGACGATGGTGTCGACGTCTTCCTGCCGAAGTCGAAGACTGACCAGGAGGCAAAGGGCCAATCGGTTGCCGTCCTGAATGGAAAGGCGCTGAGACCGGCGGACAGGCTCAAGGAGTGGCTTGCGGCTGCCGGCATCAGCTCGGGCCCGGTCTTCCGACGGATCATCCGTGGCGACCATCTGACGGATGAGCCGCTGACGGCGCAGTCGGTCGCTCTGATCGTGAAGAAGTATGCCGACGCGGCCGGCCTCGATGTCGAGCGCCTATCGGGTCACTCACTGCGGGCCGGATTCGTCACGTCGGCGGCAGAAAACCGTGCCAGCATCTCGCGGATCATGGAGGTAACAAGGCATCGCGATCCCCGGACAGTCGAGACGTATGTCCGACGCGCCGACAGGTTCAAAGACCACGCTGGCGACGGGTTCCTGTAACCGTTTCTGGAATCAGCTAAAGCTCACGCGACCTTGGGCGAAATAGGCTGCGGCTTCATCAAGCCTTCGCTGAAATGCGAGTACGATCTTTGCTGTGACCAATGCATTGTCATGGGCAAGTGCATGAACTGCATCAAAATCCGGCTCGGACATCAATTCCGCTAACGCTCGCGCTTCAGAATTGATGTAGCTCGATATCACAGGCTCGTCTGGGTAGTTTTCGCCTGACATCTGAAGGTAACGGTTCTCGGAGAGGTATTGGTACAGCTTTTTGTACTGTTCCGAGATCTCGTCCCTATGCTCGAGGAAATTCGGGATTAGGCTTTGCATTTCGGCAAACAACTCTGCTTCGCCTCTTATTTCCACCGTCCCCGGAGAAGCATAACTAATCTTATCAAGACCGAGCCTCTGCGTCCTCTGAACTCTAGAATTCAACTCCTGAAAGAAGTGGACATAGCTGAAGCCGCCTTGGAAGGGCTTGGTGTTGAATATCTGTAGAATCTTCTGTCGAAGCTCGATGGGGACGTGCAAGGACTTCCAGTTTTTGATTGCAGCTATGAACGCGTAGACGTCCGAGTACCGCTGATAGAAATTACCGAACTCCGGCATATCCCACTCGCCGTCAACCACCAAAACTTCTTCGTCCGACGCCATTGGTTCGACTGGCAATTCCTCGGTGTGAAACACGGAGAACATGCGTGGCTCTGGAAGAAGCTCCTCTGGTATCGCCTCAAGATAAGGGTCCATCCGGACGATGTTATCTTGCATTGCGTTGAGGTCAAAGGTGTAGACTAATCGCGCCTTAGGATACGTAAAGAGATACCTCAGGTCGCAGTTCCCATCGAGATAGGATTGCCACTCTTTACGAGGAAGAGTCGTTGCAAGAAACATCGACTTACGCGGATCGTCGTCTGGGATAGCGACAGCAACGATCGGCAAATCTCGATCCTTCAGCAAGACGAGCTGCGGCTCGTCAGCGAAGATCAACGTTGCCGCAAAGGTCACTTTGCGTTTTCTAGGCATCTTCATAATGCCACCACCCCCGTTACCGCTAAGGTAACATCGAACGTATCGTACGGCCAAAAATCAACGTGGCTCGTTACCGCATTGATGGTCGACGCTCCGAAGCCTGGCTCGACCATAATCGTTGCCAGGTGAGTAGACGTCGCACGTTTTTTTGGCAACTTGGCGATAGCCTTCGCCTGGGCGACGCTGGTAAACATTGAGCACGACATATAGCGGCAGTCGTCAACGCCCCCTGGTTTCGGCAATCCCAGCTGGCGATAGGAATAAAAATGTTCAATTGCAGGCGCTGCCGCCGGTAGTATCCTGTAAGCCGGGCCGAATGCTTGATCCTGCGCAGTAGCAGGAGGGCATTGCTCAGGTAATTCTTCTAAATACGCCATTTATAAAGCTCCCCAAGGCGACGGGTAGCTGAGATGTGCTAGAGTCGCAACCGCGTCAGGGCCTACTTTTGCGTGAACTGGCGCTAAAGATCCGTGAATCCAGCGAGATTTTTTTATTCGCCTTTAGCTTGCAAGCCGCAGGCTAGCGATAACGGTCTTTCTCGCTGGTAGGGAGATCCAGGGAGATCGCCTAAATGGCGTAATAGACACAACCCCCGTTAGACATCATTCTCGTGGTATGTGGAGCGTTGGGGGATTCCATTATGAAATACAGCTTTTGTGCCGCCGCGTTTGGCGTGGCGTCGCTCATTCTATCGGCCAATACAACAATCGCCGAGGAGGACATCTGCAAATCAGCCGGCGAGGCTGCGCGTGCCGTCATGACACAAAGGCAGAGAGACGTCGATATGTCTGTCATGATGGAAGTCGTCGACAAGCAGCAGGAGATCGACGAATTGAAGAAGGCATTTAGGCAGTTGATCATTGCAGCTTATGAACGGCCCGCTTTTTCGACTGAAGCTATGCAGGCCAAGGAAATTGCCGAATTTGTAAACGTCATCCAGCTTGCCTGCTACAAGCGGGTAAAATAGCGGGCTGGTTGCCGATCGATCAAGCGATGCCCAACTTAGGGCTTATGGACTGGGAAGCCAAGGCTGAAGCCGCCCGCCGGCGCTACAACGACATCTATCCGGATCGCCCGATAAAGCAGATCGGCGACACGCTTGAGGTCCATTTTTTTCTGTTCGCGTTCAGCGGATCCTGGGAGAATGGCAAGCCGCTGAGCGATCGGGAAATCGCGTCCGTCGAGATGATCACGCCGCCCGGATGTTTCTCCTGACAGGCTTAAACCAGCGATAACAGTGATTATCGCTATCTTCTCAAAGAGCGCCTCGATGCCACCACCCTGCTGGAAGCAGTGAGTTCGCGAAAGTTATGAGCATGATCAAGATTCCGATCAGGACCCAACGGATGATCCGCAGCTCGGTGACTATCGCTTTGCTGTTGATGCCGATGAAGTAAGCAACATACTCTTGAGGCGTTGACTGCTCCAGCGCACGCTCGCGGCGCTGATACTCTTCGAACTCGCGATCATCACCACGCGAAAACCAGCCCATCTGCGCCCCCTAGATTCGTCAACCGATCCGACAATCTCTAGTCGTCTTCGAGAGGACACGCAAACGTCGGTCTGCAGTTGGCCCGCTCCAGCGGCCGGGCAAGCACTCCCATCATCACGGCCTCGGCATGCCCGTCAATGACGTCGCCAAGGCGATAGAATCCCTTGCGGCGGCCTGGCTTGATATAGCCCTCTCGGGAGAGCGTCCGGATGCGGGCCGCGGTGACATGCAGCACCCGTGCCGCCTCGTCGACGCTGATCTGATAATCGCGAAGACATTTCCCGCTGCCCCGATAGACGGTCATGTGGCTGATCGCTCCAAAAGAAAAGGCCGGACCTCTAAAGGCCGGCCGATTCATCGCGCCAGTTCATCCGTGGTCGCCGCGAACATATAACGCACATTGATGGATAAACTCAATCCCATCAAACACGTTTATCGGCTAAGATCGTCATCAGCTCCCGGTGAGACCGCATGATCTCCGCCATTTGCTTGCGGGCTTCGATGGCCTCGCAGGTATACCGGCCATGCTTATAAGCTCCGTTCCTCTTACCTTTTGGTGCCCCGGCTCGGGCGCCGTGGAACCGGCACACACTCTTGCCCTTCTCCGCCGGCGATCGGCATCGGGATTTGGTTCTCTTCGACGTGGCCGAGCACCGCGGCGCGAGTTGAAACGGATAAATTACCTTGTTCATGGAATTGCGTTTCTCTTTTCTCGGAGACCCTCCCCCCGTGGGTGACTTTCCCGACGATCGCTTGGCCGCCCTCATGCACGTGGACATGCTCGACGACGACTTTCTGATTGCCGCCGTTACGATGCTTCCGCAGGGCTTCCATCTGCGTGGTGAAGGTGCGCATCAGCTTGTTGGCAGCTCGTTCGTGGATATCCAGAAGCTCGATCGTGCCCGAGGTCAGCATTGATCTGGAATGACGCATCGCTGCCATATGCACCGTCGCCATCTGGACGGCCAGCATCGCCTCCAGATGATCTCTGGGTTCAATCCCGGCTACCAGGGCGATCGCCGAATTGAGCTCCGACACGTCGGCGTTCTCGTCCTTCGAAACCGCGTTGGTGAGCTGCCGGACAAAGGCGTAGAAGACACTCTCGTCGGAAACGCCCATCGCTTTCATGAGCACGGCCATCCCGACCTCCTGTCGAGGATGGTCAATCGCCATTTTCAGGAGGCCATTCATCTCCTTGTATTTCGGCAGGGGATGGGCCGCGAGGAACTCCCTGACCGCGTCGACCTCGTGCGGCTTTACCTCGTAGTCCTGGACCAACTCAGCGTCGACTTGTGCAGGTGTCTGCCCCGACGAGAGGCGGACTAACCGCTCGATTTTGTGCTGTCGAGAATTCCGGTTATCGCTACCCATTTCAACGGTTCCCCATTCCTGCAGCCTCGGCAAGCTCATGGTCTATCGCCCCTGCATGACTTGGCGGATGGTCCTGCGAATGTCGTCCGCCGCGGCCTGGCGGGAACGAGCGTCCCCTGTGTCGCCGTGGAAGTGGACGGTGATCGGCGCGTTCACGGTGGCCTTTTCCTTGCCCGCCGAGCCGCTGCGCTCATCTGAAACCTTGCTGTCGTCGACGATCAGCACACGTTCCTTGTTGCGCTTGAAGAACTCGACCTTCTGATCTTCGCCGGGCATGATCTGGCCGCCCAAGGCGAAACCAGTCAGGCCGGGGTTGTGCTGTATACCGGTTATGCCCGGGGTGATGTTATAGGTGGCGTAGCCGATGGCGCCGGTACCGTTCGTGAAGGTGATCCCCGGCCCCATGAAGGGGGAGTTGTAATCGACGATCGCAGAGTTGGAGCTCGAGCCGCCCGAACCGGCAAAGCCGCCGCCACGCCTGGAGTAACTGCCGCCCAAAGAGCCGTAAGAACTCATGACCGATGCGCGCGCCGCCACAGCCACCGATGCAATCCCGGATTTGACCTCCTTCAGGCTGGCGAGCATCTCGCCAAAGTCGCTCTCGTAGGTCTCGAAATAGTTGGTGTGGATCCGGAGTTCCTGCAGCGCATTGCTGGCGTGGTCCTCGATCAGCGACAGGGTATCGCGGCCACCCGAGAGGATTGATGCGGTGCTGTTGGCGTTGGTCACGGCGCCGGCCGCTGCCATCGTCAGGATCTCCGGGCCCTTTTCGCCGACGAGGTATGTTCCGCCGGCGGACACCGGACCGCCCGCGGCACGGTAGCCGAGCGTTTCATACATCGCCTGGAAATCATTCTGAGAGATCAGCCCTCCCGACGTCGTGCGCGACAATTCCTGCATGAAATCCGACTGACCGCGATAGATGCGTTCCCTCGCCGCCGGGGTCAGCGTTGCCCATTGCTGGGACGTCGCGAAGGTGCTGATGCCGCCGTAGACGTTGTGCGTCCGGCCGCCGATCGAATATTGCTGCAGCGTCATATCGGGAGCGCCACCGCCGATGACGTTGACGTTTGCCGAGCCGCCGCCGGCCGACGGGACGGTGTATTGCCGGATGCCGATGTTGACCGTCTTGTCAGGGATGGAAAGGATCGATTTCGACAAGGATTCTACGGACGCCTGGAGGTCACGAACGCGGCCGTTCCCGTTCATCAGGGCGTTTATGAAGCCGTCGATGATCCGCGGATCGCCGCCGATCTGGTAAAGGCTCTGCCGGATGAGCTCCAGGCTCTCATGCGCCTGCAGCGCGGTCGTTTGACCACCATCAAGCGCTTGGAAGACCTTCTGGACAGATGATGCAGCCCGAGCAATCGCGTCCGCGGCCGCCTGGCCGGCAACGCCATCGCCGAAGACCTCCGACACTGGTGTCTTCGCAGCCTCGGCGATCGCCTTCTGAAGATCCGAGAGTTCGGTTTTCATCGAGCGCAGCTGGGTGCTGGACTGCTCCAGCGAGGTAAGCGTCTGCCGCCTCGAGTTTGCCGCCTGCTGGGCAACATCGATGACCGTGGCGGCGGTGCCTTTCGCGGTCTGCGAAACCGTCTGGAGCGACGTGCCGAGCGCCGCGGCGCCCTGTGTGGTCTGGGAGAGATCGATGGCCTTCAGCCTGTCCAGCCCGCCGGCGCTTTGTTCCGCGGCGACCTGGACCGCCTTCAGCATTCCCGGCAGCGCCATTGCGGCTTTCAGCTCATCCTCGTCGATCACACGAAGCCTGTTGGCGAGCTTTTTCTGAGCAGGTGCCGCGTCGGCGCTGGTGGCGATCTGAGACAGCGCATCGCGGTAAGCCAGGAGGTCCGGCTTTCCGGCCTCGGTGCTCTTTTTCAGCTGGTTGATCGCCTCTTTGAACCGATCGATGACGTTGATGTTGCCGGCGAAATCGGAGGCAGGTAGGCCGAGCGCCTCGGATAGCTCGTTGCGCGCGGATTTGGCGACGATCGCCTTGGTTGCCTCGAGCGTTTCGCCGGCATTGGCTGCAAGCGTCGCTTTGCTTTCCGAGACATAGGCTTTGAGGCCGGCAGCGGCTTCACCATAGGCGGATTTGATTCCGCGAATATTCTCCGCGTGGCGACTGAGGAGCTCGTCGACCGTCTTGGTGCCGCTTACGGCGCTGCCCACATACTGGAGGAGGGCGGCGGTACCTGCGACGAGACCCATGGTCACCAGGGAGACTGGATTCAAGAGCGACAAAAACGCGGCGCCAAGGCCCTTTACAGCGCCACCTGCGCCCATGGGGCCGAGCACGGCCGAAAGCTGCGTACCCTGCTGCAGGGCGATCTGAAGCGGGCTCATGCCCATTGCGGCCGTCACGGCGATATCCTGGAACTGTGCCGCCAAGTTGGCCGTCTCGAAGCTCCTGATCCCCTTGCTCGCTGTCTGCCGCGTGCTGGACGCGACCGTCACCGCGCTGTTGTACCCCTTGATCGCCGCAATGGCAGACAGCGCTGCCTGACGCTCGCGGGAGAGGGCCGTTGTCATCTCGTTGACCGACAGGGCGCCGAGCCTGTGCGCCTGGCGGATTTCGTCCTGCGTTACCTTGTAGCGCTGAAGGACCGCATAGGTCGGATTGAACCGGGCCCGCAAGGCGTCCTGCTGCTGGAATAGGCTTTGCGCCGATAGTTGCGCGGACTTCGCCATTTGCTGCTGCGCCTTCGACAGGGTATCGGTCATGCGCTGCGCGTTGATCGCGGCATCGCCGATCTCCTGAAACTCGCGCTTGACCACGCGGCCGCCGGTCTGCGCACCCGAGGGATCGATGACAATCGAGACGCCTTGCTGCAACATGGTCTTCAACCCTTCTCGTGCATGATGTTCACTGATCGACGGAAATCCTTATAGATCCCGTCCAGGGTCGCCATGGATCGCTCCAGCGCGAACCTGAGAAGGGCGCGATCGGTTGCCGGCAGCTCGCCCCGTCCAAATGCCTCGGCCATCCGTTTGATCTCTGCTCGGCGCCGGCGGTGGTGCGTCACCACGTTCGCCTTGATCACCTTGCGATCGCCATCGGGACGCGCCAATTCGGCAAGCGCCGCCTGGCCGAAAGCATCGACGCTCTCGAGAAAGGCGGCGTTCGCCTGCTCGGCGAGGAGGCTTTTCCCTTCCGGTAATGGTGCGGTCCCCGCCGCTGTGACGCCACGACCGGCAGCGGGAACTAGGTCGTGGAACGACGGGGACCGCATCTCTTAGGCGGACTTCTTGCCGCCAAACTTGCCGGCAATTCTGTCCATCTCAGCAGCGGACTTGCCGCTGATCCTGGCCATCTCGGAATAGAAGGCGCGGGTATCTTCGCGTCTTTGTTCGTGTTTGATTGCTTCCATCAGTTGTTCCTGCTCGTCTATATTCAGTGCCTTCACGGTTGACATGACGGAATCGAAGTCGATGGGCTGAGGCTTCGATGCGCGGATCTCGGCAAGCCGATCTATCTCGTCCTCGACGTCGCGGAACTCTGCGTTGAAATCGTGCGGGATCATGTCGAGGGATTTACGGACATCGTCGCGGGCACCGTCGACGGCGCGCTCGACGGTCGATACAGCCTTGTCCAGTTCATTCAGGGCCGCGATCTCGTCGCCGTAACGCGCTTCGATCAGTTCGCGGGTGAGATCGTCGCGCGTCGACGGAAGCAAACCTGTGAGCTCGACAGGCACGCTGAGCGCCGCTTCCTTGATCAAAGGATCGGATGCACTTCGCACAGCCTTGGTGCGCTCGTCCGGTTTCAGGGTGCGGAGCCACGCCCGCACTTCCTGGCGCCGCATTTCGCTGACGATATCTTTGGGGTCGTGATCGAACGGCTTCATTGCCGCCCGCCGCGAATCCACCTCCTTGCGGAATCGCCGTACCTGCTCGGCCGCAGCCGTGCGAATGGCGGGAATGGTTTCCGCTCGGGCGACCTGCTTCAGCTTGCCGGTGATACCTGCAGGCGTGAATTCGCCCGTTTTCTTCAGGGCTTCCCGCTTCGCTTTCAGCGCTTCCGAGGCGTCCTGAATATCGCCGTAGAGCTGCCGCAGCGTCGTGAACGGACCTTTGCCGGTCGGATCTCGCCATTGCGGCATCCACGGGCCGATCCATTTGCCATTGTCGGAATGGTCTTTGCCAGGGAACTTCGAACCCTCATTTATCATCGCTCTTGCCTCCGAGCTTGAGCTTCCCTTCCGTGCTGGCCTTCGCCTTGGCGCGGTTGCGATCGAGATGGCTCATGTCCGTGACTGCACTGTCCGGCTGCCGGCCATAGTCGCGCATGTCGACGTGGACGCCCGGTTTGACTTGTGTGGTGTGCGAGGGCTTTTTCATCGCTGCTGGGATTCCTTGTGCGAGAGGTTTTGATCAGCCATCGACCGCCGCGGGCGACGGAAGATCGCCAGGCTCGAAGACGCCCGAGAATTGGCTACCGGAAGCGAGGAGCTTCTCGCCGGCGGCCTGGATGACATATTCGTTGACGCTGACACCGGCGCGGCTGGATGCGGCGAAGAGAGCGGTGCGAAAGCCTGAGGTCACCCGGCGGCCGTTCAACATGACGTTGACGATGGGATCTTTCTGCCGGCGCTCTCTGCTATCGATAAGTGGCATTCCCGCTACTCCTGGATCTCCGTTTCGAGATGCAGAAGAACACGGATTTCAGCCTGTGAGGATTGGAAGCGTCCGGTAGCCTGTGAGGGTTTCAGCGCGGTCTAAACCGGGACGCCAAGGTGATCGAAATAGCGCCTGACCCTGGGATGCGTTCGCTTTCCCTCGCGGAGCAGTTCCAGCGCCGCTACATCGCCGTGGATCACCATCTCCAGCGCCGGAGCGGAGATATCGAGCGGCGCGCCTGGCTTGGCCTGTCGACCGATACCAAATTCCTTGCACCAGCCGCGGATCGTCTTCTCGTCGCGGCCGGCGGTATGTACGGCGGTTTTGAGGTTGATGATCTCATCCGGCCGCATGAGGATCGGCCACGGCCCGAGCCCGTCGGCGGCCAGCAATTCGCTTCTCGAGAAAAGCGTCTCGTTCATGCCGTCATCTCCTCAAAATTGGACTCGACTCTAGGTCGTAGTTTCGGCAATTTGATCCGCAGCCATAACGGGAGGAAGCAATGGCAAGAGCGCATTACTACGTGCTGAGAGACGGCACTGAGTGGAAAATCCGTCACAACGACAAAGACTATAAATACAACACACAAGCGGCTGCGATGCAGGCAGCTGTTGATGCGGCCCACGCATCGGGCAAGAGCGGTCACGATGCGCAAGTTCTTGTGCAAGGGCGTGACGGGAAATGGCAGACCGAGTGGACCTACGGCCACGATCCGTATCCGCCACCGGGCTGATAGAGAGGGGATCATGCGACGCCCCTCTTTTTCTCAAACGCAGGACGAATGACCTTTGCTGGCTCAGGGTACTGCGGGTCTTGGTCCGGCATGTTCCGGACAATGATAGGCACGAGATCGATGACTTCGGCAGAGGGGCGAGAGATTGCCCAGGCAAAGAGGTCAAGCTGATCGTTCTTCATGCTGCCAGCCTCCGCAGGATTTCGGGCGTCATCTTCCGCTCTCGCAGCAGCCGGAAGGCTTCGCGGTGCCGGGTAACGTCGGGAATGTTTCGCCTTACCCAATCACCGAAGTGAGCTTCATGGACAGGGATGCTCTCTCGCGGATACGTATCCTCGTTGCCGTCGAAGCAAGGACCCTTGTTCGGGTGTTCTCCTTCAGGTGTTCTATTTATATGTTTACCCCTCATTTCTGAGGGATCATGAGCCCTCACTTTTGACGGGTCATGAGCCTTCATTTTTGCGGGGTCACCATCAGAGTGATCCCTCACTTTTGAGGGGTCACTTGGGATGGACATCCGGATTTTCCTCGCTTCCAAGCGGCGCTCTTTCAGGTCGGCGGCGTTGTCCAGCAGGGCGTTGACCTTTGCCTTGGGAGCTCGGAGCCGATAGAAGTTCGTCGTCGTCTTCCCGCGGCGGACAACCTCGATCCATCGGGCATCTGCGATCCGTCGAATGCATCGCTCTACTGTGCTCAGGCCGATCGACAGCTCGTCGGCGATCGCCTGCTGTGATGGATCGCAGCGGCCTGTCTCGAAGTTCAAGCAGTCGACGAGATAAACCAAAATGAGCTTGCAGGTCCTGTTCATCCGAGAGTCCCGATCCTTGCGGAACCAGGTCGTGAATTCGGCCTTCGCCCTCACAAAGTCTGACCGAAGCCGATCATATTCCTTTTTGAGCTCAACCGGCCAATCCTGCTTGTTTGGAGGAAGCTTCTCCATCTGCAGGCGAATTTCCGCAGGTAGGACCGGCAGCCAATAGCAATCGTCGTGATCCAACACGGACCGGCCTCCTATCGATGATTACCATCGGGAAAGACGTTTATCGCTACCATCTTACCCGTGCGCCTTTCGGAGAAAGCGATAGCGGTTCGAGAGCGCCGCGGCCTCGCACGCCTGCAGCGCCGTCAACGGAAATCGCTTCCGAAGCTCGGGGATGATCGGCTGCGGCGCCGGGTTCTGCTCGGCAAGCCATTGCGCGGCCAGGACGACGGATTCGCTGTGTTCGTGATCGACGCCGGTCATGCTGCAGCTTCCATGAAAAAGCGGAGAAGTGTGCCGCGCTCGGCCACCCAGCGATCGCCGACCTTCTTGGCCGGCAACTGTCCAGTCTCCAACATGTGAAAGGTTTGGCGCTTGGTCCTGCCGATTAGCTTCGCGATCTCCGCACCGCCCCAAATCAGGTCGAACTGGGGTTCTTTCTGTTCCATCTGTTCGCCCTCCTAGGCGCGTCACTTGTGAACCACGGTGATCACGTAACCACCGTGGTCACTTGATGTCAAGACCACGGTGGTGCATAAGAGGGTGTTCTGAAAAGGGGATAGAGAATGGGCCGGGAAGACCCGCAGTTGAAACTTCGGCTGCCTGAAGAAATGAAAGATAAAATCACCGAGGCAGCTAAAACAATGGGCCGCTCGGTAAATGCAGAGATCGTCGCAAGGTTGACCGAATCGTTTCAAGATCCGCTCGTGCTTCCGTTGGATGTTCTCAGTCGTCTTGAGCGACGATCGCAAGAGCTTCGAGTGCCAGTGAGATCACTCGTTTTAAGTGCCGTCGATAAGCACTTTCCAGCTGGTTATAGACTGGGAGAATTCATAGAAAAATGGGCTCTCAACGCCGTGCACGCTACGTCACGTGCGGAGAGAAGCCGCATCATCGTCACAGCTAATGACGATTCCGAGAGTCGGGTCTCGGGATTGTCTATGAGCGAGCAAATCTACGATGAAGGATCGGAGATCCTAGTTTATCAGCTTAGTGACGACGTTAATTCGATCATTGCAACTCTACCGGCGAGCAAGATCATCCAGGAGTAAGTTCAATGTCTGTCCGCAAGCGTGAATGGAACACTCCGAAGGGTGAAAAGAAATCCGCCTGGATTGTCGATTACGTCGACACCACCGGGAAGCGCCGGCAGAAGACCTTCGCGAAGAAGAAGGAAGCGGACGCGTTCGCAGCAACGGCCGCCGTCGAGGTCAGGGAAGGCGTTCACGTTGCGGACAGTGCCAGCGTCACCGTCGAGAAGGCCGGGTCGCTCTGGATAGCGTCAGGCGAGGGCGCTGGCCTGGAACGATCGACGATAAACCAGCGCAAGAGCCATCTGGAACATCATATTGTGCCGCTGATCGGCCAGACCCTGCTGTCAAAGCTAACGGTGCCGGCCGTGCGCGACTTCGAGGACAGGATGCGTCGCGAGGGCCGATCGCCGGCAATGATCAAGAAGGTCCTCACCTCGCTTGGCTCCATCCTGTCCGACGCTGGCGAGCGGGGGCTTGCAACGCGCAATCCAGTGCGGGATATCCGCGGGAGCCGGAAAGGCCGCGAGAGACGCGCTGAGCGGCGTCAGAAGGGCCGGCTGGAGGTCGGCGTGGATATTCCCACCCGCGAGGAGATCAAAGCGCTCCTAGGCGCCCTCGAGGGCAATTGGCGGCCGCTGCTGCTCACCGTCGTATTCACCGGCATGCGCTCGTCAGAGCTGCGCGGGCTGCGCTGGCAGGATGTGGATTTCGCACGAGGCGAGATCAGCGTTCGCCAGCGTGTCGACCAGTTCAGGAAAGCAGGGCCGCCGAAGTCCGAAGCCGGGGCGCGGACCATTCCCGTGCCGCCGCTGGTGGTCAATGCCCTGAAAGAGCTGAAGCTGAAGCAAGGGAATAAGCCGGGGCTCGTCTTCGCCAATCCAGACGGCGAATCTCGCTCACATTCCAACGTCGTCACGAAGGGTCTGCAGCCGGCCATGGTGAGGGCAGGGGTGACGGTCGACACGGGGGAGCTCGACAAGCATGGGAATCCGATCCTGAAGGCGAAGTATACCGGGCTTCACGCGCTTCGGCATTTCTATGCGAGCTGGCTTATCAATCGGAAAGAAGATGGCGGCCTCGGTCTGCCGGCGAAGATGGTTCAGGAGCGCCTGGGCCATGCCTCGATCGTCATGACGATGGACGTCTATGGCCACCTGTTCCCGCGTGCCGATGACGGGACAGAATTAGCACAAGCGGCGAACATCTTGCTCAGCTGACAGCAACATGAACGCGACACAAGGGCAAAAAGCCCTGTAAAAACAAGAGCGGGGAAAAGCCTGCAAATCCTTGTACCCCGGTTCAATTCCGGGCGAGGCCTCCAATATTTCCCCACGACTGATAAATGATTGTGAATCCTCGATATTTTCGAGACGATCGCGCCCAATGCCGCCGCCGCTCGGTCCAGCCTAGATCAAGCGACGTGCGCAGCCCGCCTCCGCCCGCATGAGATTGTGGCCTGCGCCGTCCGAGCCGGAGAGCGCGCTTCTCAGCTCGTTTCACCGTCCAGCAACCCGCAGCAGAAGATGCCGATGAGCGCTGCGAGGATGGAGAAATCGAACAGCGTCAGATATTCGAAAACCGCAGACATGGCCTGCTCCTCCTATTTCCTCCGCTGCAAATCATACCATGACGGGGCACGGGATTCCACGTTTGAGCTGCAGCGTCCTGTCCCTGCTGTGGCGCGAAAGAGGCGTCCGTCGGATTCTTTTCGCCGACCGCTCCCAAGCCTTGAAAGCATCCGTGTCGGGGATTAAGAGACGGGGGACAGGAACCGCTTTTCAAGAGCGAGAGGACATGATGGATTTCGAAGCAGCGCGCGCAAAGATGGTCGACAACCAAGTTCGCACGACGGACGTTACCTCGCATTCCGTGCTGACGGCGTTTCTCACGGTGCCGCGTGAGGCTTTCGTGCCGGAGAAGGCAAAGCTGCTGGCCTATGTCGACAACGACGTCGAGATCTCCGCTGCCGCACCGGGCAAGCCGGCCCGCTTCCTGATGGAGGCGTCGCCGCTCGCCAAGCTGCTGCAGCTGGCGGCCGTCAGCAAGGATGATTTCGTGCTCGAAGTTGGTTGCGGCACCGGTTACACATCGGCGCTGCTGTCGATCATCGCCGGCTCCGTCATTGCGCTCGAATGCGACGAGGGTCTGGCCGCCGAGGCGAAGGCAAAGCTTGCCGGCTACGGCAAGGTGGAAGTTGTGACCGGCCCGCTCGAAAAGGGCTACGCCGCCGGCGCTCCCTATGATCTGATCTTCATCAATGGCGCTGTCGAGGAAGTTCCGGCCGCTCTTCTCGGCCAATTGCGTGATGGCGGCCGTCTGGTCACGGTCGAAGGTCACGGCAATGCCGCCCGCGCCAAGGTCTTCGTCGCCGAGCGCGGCGCCGTTTCGGAGAATGTCTTCTTCAATGCTTCGGTCAAGCCGCTGCCGGGTTTCGCCAAGGCGCGCGAATTCGTTTTCTGACGCTGTTCTCTTCGGTGAATTGCAGCGACGGGCGCCAATGGCGCCCGTTTTTATTGCGCGCCGCATATCTTTTTTAAACGCGCAAAGCACGCTGTGACAGATTGAATTGACGCATCCGCCCGCAAGATTGATTCCGATTTCCGGGCGGATTCGTTCGCGCTGCCGGAAACCCTTCACAAACATCATTTATCATGACGCCTTGGCCGCGAATTGCCGATGGCAATCATTGGGTAACAAAACTGTGCAAGGTCGCATTCATTTGATTCGCGATGATTTTTTTCACGTCTGGGGTATTCTAAGGTCGTGGTGATTCGGATGAACGCTCTCCACACCATCCGGTCGTTGTTTTGGGATAACGGGGATAGATATGGCTCAGCCAAGTGTAGCGCGTGAACCGTCCATGGAAGAAATTTTGGCGTCCATCCGCCAGATCATCGAAAGCAATGAACCCGGCGCCGGCAAGGCGATTTCTGCATCCCTGCCGCCGGTTTACGGCGCTGACGAAGACGTAAACGGCTCCGAGATCCATTTGACTGTGGACGACACCTACGCCGGCGTGGAGTTTCCCGAACCGGCCATGCGCTCTTCCGACCCGCGTTTCGTCGCCGCCAATTCGGCCGGGACCGCCCCTGAGACGGAAGCGCCGGCTCGCGCTCTGTCGCTTGCCGATGTCGCCGCCCGCGTGCGCGCCGCCTCCGAGCGTAGCGCCGTGCAGGCCGGTCAGGCCCTGCGGGAAATTCCGAGCGGCTTCCGCCAGCCCGAACAGCAGCCGGCCGTGACGCCGGAACTGCCGCGCGCTACGGCGCCGCAGCCGCAGCCCGCCCAGCCTGTTTTCCCGGCCGCTGCCGCACCCGTTCCCCCGCATGGGATTCAGCAGCCGGTCGAGCCGGCGCCTGTCGAAACGGCACGAGTCGCCGCCGCCGAGCCAGCCCACGTCGTCGAAACGGCGCCGCCTGCCTTGGAGCCCGCTGGTTCTTCGACCGAGCGCTTCCTGCCGAGCATCGTCGATGAGGTCCAGCCGACGCTTATTTCGGAAGATGCCGGTCTGCAGATCAGCCGTTCCTTCGAGGAGCTTGCTGCGGCGATCGACGGTGCGGAGCGCCGCTCGCTGGACGAAATCGCAGAGGACATGCTGCGCCCGATGCTGCGCGAATGGCTTGACGATAATCTGCCGACGCTGGTCGAGCGGTTGGTGCGCGAGGAAATCGAGCGCGTGGCGCGCGGCCCGCGCCGCTGATCGGATTGCTTTTTCTTGCAAAAGCCGCTCCGGTCTCCGGGGCGGCTTTTTTATTGACTTGGCCGTGGCCATCCTATTTACAAACGCCCATCCTCGAACCTCGAAATTGGTCAGAAAATGCTCGACAAGACCTATGATTCCGCTGCCGTCGAACCGAAAATCGCGGCCAAATGGGATGAAGCGGACGCTTTCCGCGCCGGCGCGAACGCCAAGCCCGGGGCCGAGACCTTCACCATCGTGATCCCGCCGCCAAATGTCACCGGTTCGCTGCACATGGGGCACGCGCTGAACAACACGCTGCAGGACATCCTGGTGCGCTTCGAGCGCATGCGCGGCAAGGACGTGCTCTGGCAGCCGGGCATGGATCACGCCGGCATCGCAACCCAGATGGTCGTCGAGCGCAAGCTGATGGAACAGCAGCTGCCGGGCCGCCGCGAAATGGGCCGCGAAGCCTTCATCGACAAGATCTGGGAGTGGAAGGCGGAATCGGGTGGACTGATCTTCAACCAGCTGAAGCGCCTGGGCGCGTCCTGCGACTGGTCGCGCGAACGCTTCACCATGGATGAAGGACTGTCGCAGGCCGTTCTCGAGGTTTTCGTCACGCTCTATAAGGAAGGCCTGATCTACAAGGATAAGCGCCTCGTCAATTGGGACCCCAAGCTCCTGACGGCGATCTCCGACATGGAGGTCGAGCAGCACGAGGTGAAGGGCCATCTCTGGCATCTGCGTTATCCCCTTGAGCCGGGCGTCACCTATCAATATCCGATTGCTTTCGACGAGGAAGGCAAGCCGACCGAATTCGAAACGCGTGACTATATCGTCGTCGCGACAACGCGGCCGGAGACGATGCTCGGGGATACCGGCGTTGCCGTGAATCCCGAAGACGAGCGTTACAAACCGATTGTCGGCAAACATGTGATCCTGCCGATCGTCGGCCGCAAGATTCCGATCGTCACCGATTCCTATGCTGATCCGACGGCCGGCACGGGCGCGGTGAAGATCACACCGGCTCATGATTTCAATGACTTCGACGTCGGCAAACGCACCAAGCTGCGTGCCATCAACGTCATGAACGTCGACGGCACCATTGCCATCAAGGACAATGAAGATTTCCTCGAGGGGCTCGACAATCCGGCCGCACTCCACGGCGCCTGGGACCGCCTGGAAGGGCAAGACCGTTTCTTTGCGCGCAAGGTGATCGTCGAGATCTTCGAAGAGGCTGGCCTCCTCGACAAGATCGAACCGCATAAACATATGGTCCCGCATGGCGATCGAGGCGGCGTGCCGATCGAGCCGCGGCTGACGGAACAATGGTTTGTCGATAACAAGACATTGGGGCAGCCCGCCCTGGATTCCGTTCGCGAAGGAAGAACCCGGTTCATTCCCAGGAATTGGGAAAACACCTATTTCAACTGGCTGGAGAACATCGAGCCCTGGTGCATTTCACGCCAGCTCTGGTGGGGGCATCAGATTCCCGCCTGGTATGGTCCCGACGGTCAGGTCTTCGTCGAAAAGACCGAGGAAGAGGCGCTGCAGGCGGCGATCCAGCATTACCTCTCGCACGAAGGGCCGATGAAGGCCTATGTCGAGGACCTGCTCGAAAACTTCAAGCCCGGCGAAATCCTGACGCGCGACGAGGACGTGCTCGATACCTGGTTCTCTTCTGCGCTCTGGCCTTTCTCGACTCTCGGCTGGCCCGACGAGACGCCGGAGCTTGCACGCTATTATCCGACGAATGTTCTGGTCACCGGCTTCGATATTATCCCGTTCTGGGTTGTTCGCATGATGCAGATGGGTCTGCATTTCATGAAGGACGATAATGGCGATCCCGTCGAACCCTTCCATACCGTCTACATTCACGCGCTGGTGCGCGACAAGAATGGGCAGAAGATGTCGAAGTCGAAAGGCAACGTCATCGACCCGCTGGAACTGATCGACGAATACGGCGCCGACGCGCTGCGCTTCACGCTGGCGATCATGGCTGCACAGGGCCGCGACGTGAAGCTCGATCCGGCCCGCATCGCCGGCTACCGCAATTTCGGCACCAAGCTCTGGAACGCCACGCGCTTTGCCGAGATGAACGGTGCAAAGAGCGATCCGCATTTCGTGCCGGAGGCGGCCGAACTCACCATCAACCGCTGGATCCTGACGGAACTTGCCCGTACGGAACGCGACGTTACGGAAGCGCTCGAAGCCTTCCGTTTCAACGATGCGGCCGGTGCGCTTTACCGTTTCGTCTGGAACGAGGTCTGCGACTGGTATCTCGAGCTTCTGAAGCCGGTCTTCAACGGCGAGGACGCGGGTGCCAAGGCCGAAGCCCAGGCCTGCAGCGCCTATATTCTCGAAGAAATCTACAAGCTGCTGCATCCCTTCATGCCCTTCATGACCGAAGAGCTCTGGGCGCACACGGCAGGTGAAGGCAAAGAGCGCGAAACGCTGGTCTGCCATGCCGAATGGCCGTCGCCGTCCTACGCTGACGACGCGGCTGCCGACGAGATCAACTGGCTGATCGACCTCGTTTCCGGCATTCGTTCCGTACGCGCCGAAATGAACGTGCCGCCATCGGCAACCGCGCCGCTGGTCGTCGTCAAGGCCAACAACCTGACCCGCGAACGGCTGTTCCGCCACGACGCCGCCATCAAGCGTCTCGCGCGCGTCGAAGCCATCTCGATCGCCGACAATGCGCCGAAGGGAGCAGCTCAGATCGTCGTCGCCGAGGCGACCGTCTGCCTGCCGCTCGGCAATCTGATCGACCTCTCCGCCGAAAAGGCCCGTCTCGAAAAGGCGATTGCCAAGATGGAAGGCGAGATGGCGCGCATCGATGGCAAGCTCTCCAACGAGAAGTTCGTCGCCAACGCCAATCCCGAAGTAGTCGAGGCTGAGCGCGACCGCCTCGAGGAACTGAAGGGTCAGATGGCCAGCTTGAAGACCGCGCTTTCCAGGGTCAGCGAAGCCGGATAAGTTTTAGCGGCCATTTTGGTAAGTTATTTCAAAGACGCGTCCGCCCTCGGGCGCGTCTTTGTCGTTGCGGGCGCCACGTGATTCGGTCCTGAAAGCGGCTGATTTCAGGCGCTCAGCCTGTGGATTGTGGCTCTGCCGGCATCCCAAGGGCGAAAACTGCCACTGTTGTCAGATTGATACAGCTTCCGCAATGTTTGGAATGAAAACCCAAAAGCCAGGCTGAAACCCGCTGGTTTCGGAATAGAATTTTATTAACCAGATTTTTTGACGTGTCCGTCAATTTCTTTACGTAAGTTGGCCACTGCAATGCCCGGGAGCGCTGCCGTGGGGCGCGTTGCCATGTCGGGCGAACACTTACTAGAGTGGCGCCACATCAATTGCTGGAGTGGGGGAGACACAATGGCATCGCGTATGTTTTCCAAGGGCGTAACGTCGCTCATTCTTCTTTCGTCGCTCGCATCGCCGTCCTTTGCCGGCGGTCTGGAGCGCGGCGGATACAATATCGATCAGCTGTTCGATACCTCGCCTTTTTCGTTCCAGTCGGGCATTACCTACGTCACCCCGCTGCGCAAGCTGAAGGACGTCCGCGACACGAACACGTCGATATTTACGGGCGGCGGCAATCTGAACAGCCGCCCGGACAGTGCCGACGAGACCGCGAATTACACCATCCCCTACATTGGTTTTAAGGCTGGTTTCGGCGATGCAGTCGACTGCCTTGTCGATTATTCCGTACCCTTTGGTGGCCATTCCAATCCGGGTTCGAACTGGGCTGGCGCCAACAACAACATCGAAACGGAAATCAAGACCCGCAACTACGGTGGCACTTGCTCCTATCGTTTTGACGTCGGTGCCGGGCAGCTTCGCTTCATCGGCGGCGCTTTCTATCAGGAAGTTGAGGGCTTCAAGGAACGTCTGGTGTCCACGGTTCCGATCGGTCTCGGCATCGGCACCGGTATTGGCCGCTTGGATATCGACGATAGCGGCTGGGGCTGGCGCGCCGGTCTGGCTTACGAGATCCCGGAATATGCAATGCGCGCGAGCCTTGTCTACAACAGCCGCGTCAAGTACGACAATTTGACCGGCACTGTTGATCTCCATCAGGTTCCAGTTGTGCCGCTATATGGAGGCCTAGTCACACCTGTTTCCGGTTCCGCCGAAGCGCCGGATTCGCTGGAATTGAAGCTGCAAAGCGGTATCGCTCCGGATTGGCTTGCATTCGGATCGGTTAAATGGACGAATTGGAGCGTCCTGCAGTCGGTAGCATTCTGCCCGACCAACGGCCTGCCTTGCCCCGCGGGTGGTCTAACCTCGCTCGATCTCTTCTACCGCGATGGTTGGACGATCAGCGGCGGTATCGGCCACAAATTCAATGAGCAGTGGGCCGCTGCAGTCAGCCTCACATGGGACCGCGGCACTAGCCAGGGCTATGGTTCGCAGACAGACAGCTGGACGCTGGGGCTTGGTGCAGCCTACACACCCACCGAGCATATCGAATGGCGTGTGGCCGGCGCGCTCGGCATCCTGACCAGTGGGGAATCCGGCACCTTCGTGTATAACGGCCGGACTTACGGCAACGACGTTTCCTACTCCTTTGGCAATGATCTGGTCACTGCACTGTCGACCAGCCTAAAGATTAAGTTTTAATACTCCGATTTGAAGAATTGAAAGCCCGGCACTGCCGGGCTCTTCTATTTCTAAGTCCGTTAATCATACTTATTCATGCCAATCCCGTGCCGATTTTGTGACGATTCAGCAACACTTTTTTACGACGGTTGGCGTATGGTGGCTGCGGGGCGAATTTGTCTATTTCCCGCCACAAAGAGAGCGCAGCGCTATTGGCAGGCGAGACGACGGCAGACGTAGGGTGCGTGTAAAGAGTAGCATGGGTCGATTTTTTTCCGGCAACAGCAGGTCATGCGGCGCGATTGGCGACAGTCGTTCGATTGCGGCCGTTTCGCTTTTTGGACAAGGCTGTTCCGGCCGTAGATCCCGCCTTGCAGCGGGGTTATCGATCCGTCCAATGCCGGTCTTTTCGATGCGCGCGCCCAGGCCGCCCGGCTTGGGCGGAGAAGCCGATACCGGTTTCGTCACATTTGCTGTTTACGAAAGCGATAAGGGCGGGAAGGCGGATGCCGCGCCTGCCAAAGGAGTGCCAGGCAGATTGCAGTCGGGCCATGCCGGGAGCCGGGTGGTTCTAGATGAGATGCTGAAAATTCGGCCTTTCGGAAAAGGCCAATGGGCTGGATGCGACGCGGGCAAAGGAGCCATGGAGCTCACCGCGGGATCGCTCGCCTCGAATGAATACATCCACGGCGCCGACGCCGGCTGCGTGCGATGAACGAAAGAAATCGGTTGAAATGGTAACGTCCGAGTTCAAATTGCTCAAATTCATGCTGATGGGCATGGGAATAGCGCTGGCAATGTCCGGCCCGGTTCGCGCTTTCGACATCAAGAGCGACGTCAGCAAGGAATCCGGTCCTTTCGACCTCTTCAAGTTCGGCTTCAAGGCCTATAAAAACGGACAGAAGGAGGAGGCGGTCGAAGCTTACAAATACGCCGCCGAAAAGGGCCATACCGGTTCGCGCTGGGCGCTCGCCAATATGTATGCCGACGGCGACGGCGTCGCCCAGGACGATTTCGAAGCCTTCAAGATCTACAGCGAGATTGCACAGCAAGGTGTCGAACCCGGTTCGGAAGACACTGGCTTTTTCGTTAACGCGCTTCTCTCGCTCGCCAATTATTACAAGCACGGCATATCAGGCAGCCCGGTCAAGATCGATCTCACCCAGGCACGCCAGCTTTATTTCCAGGTGGCCTCCACCTTTGGCGTTCCCGAAGCGCAGTTCCAACTGGCGCAGATGATGCTAGCCGGCGAAGGTGGCAATGCCAGCCCGCAGCAGGCGAAGAAATGGTTGAACCAGGCGCGCAAGAGTGGCCATCCCGGCGCCATGGCGGTTTTCGGGAATATTCTCTTCGACGAAGGCCAGTCGGCCCGCGGTCTCGCGCTGATGACCGCCGCTCTCGACCGCTGCAAGCCGAAGGACTGCAGCTGGATGGAAGCGCTTCAGGAGCAGGCCTTCTCGGTTGCCAACGAGGCCGATCGTCGTACGGCGGTCTCGCTCTCGCACGCCATTGCGAGCGGCTCTGACGACTGAAGCCGCCATGCAGCGCCCTGTCGCGGGCTTACAGCGACGCGTTGCTAGGGATTGTGAAGGTCAGGCCGCAAAATTGAAATAGGCGATCACAGGCACGTGGTCGGACGGCTTTTCCCAGGCCCGCACATGTTTTTCGATTGCCGCCGACGTCATCCGGTCGGCAGCCTCCGGTGAGAGCAGCAGGTGGTCGATGCGGATGCCGTTGTTCTTCGGCCACGCACCCGCCTGATAGTCCCAGAAGGAATAGAGCTGCGTCGCATCCGTCGTCGCGCGCACCGCATCGGTCAGGCCGAGATTTTCGAGCCTGCGGAATGCCTCGCGCGTCTGCGGCAGAAACAGCGCATCGTTTTCCCAGACCTTGGGGTCGAAGCAGTCGTGCGGCTCGGGGATGACGTTGTAATCGCCGGCAAGCACCAGCATCTCCTCATAGTCGAGGCGCTCTGCCGCAAAGCTCCGCAGGCGCTCCATCCAGGCGAGCTTGTAGGGATATTTTTCCGTTTCGACGGGATTGCCGTTCGGCAGGTAGATGCAGCAGACGCGCAGGATACGGGTATCCGGCAGCGTGAACACCGCCTCGAGGAAACGCGCCTGTTCGTCCAGCGCATCGCCGGGCAGGCCGCGGTTGACTTCGGAGGGCGAACTCTTGGAGAGAATCGCCACACCGTTGAAGCCCTTCTGCCCGTGCGTCTCGACATGATAGCCGAGCGCCTCGATCTCCAGCCTGGGAAAACCCTCGTCGATCGTCTTGATCTCCTGCAGGCAGACGATATCGGGATCGGAGTCCTTGAGCCATTGCGTCAGATTGTCGATGCGCGCCTTGACGCCGTTGATGTTCCAAGTCGCGATCTTCATCTCTTCGTCCTGTTCCGCTTCGTGCGCTTCTTTTATCGTGGTCTTTCACAACTGGACAAGACGATAAACCGGCCGAAGAGGCTTCTTCGGCCAGTTCATTGGGACAGTGCAATGCGTCTGGATATTCAGATCGAGAAGCTGGTGCCGCAACCGCAGCTTGCCACCGCGTTCGGATTCTTGATCTGGAAGGATTGACCAAGCAGATTGTCGACGAAGTCGATCTCGGAGCCCGCCATATAGACGAGCGACAGGCTGTCGATCAGCACTTTCGCGTCGTTCTTTTCGACGATGATGTCGTCGTCGGCCGCGCTGTCGGCGAGGTCGAACTTATAGGAAAAGCCCGAACAGCCGCCGCCTTCGACCGAAACGCGCAACGCGCTCTTGCCGGCCTCAGCGCCGATGATCGCCGCGATACGCTTTGCCGCGGCATCTGAAAGGGTTACACTCGCATCCGTCATGTTTCCTCCTGCCGGGGTCAAGATCCGGAGAGAATGGGTTTTGGCACTGAAATGTTCAAATGCCTGATATCAAAAGAACTTACCATGACCTTCGCGAAAATGCCATGATGTGCGCAACGGTCGGCAGGTGCCTCTTTGCCGTTTCGTCGGGCTATAGGTATGAACAGGGCAAAGCGGCGTCAATGGGCAGATGCGGCAACGGGCAGAATGACGGTGAAGAATGACGATTGACAGACGGGCTTTAGGTTTCGGCGACAGCGAAAGGGCGGTCTATGCGGCAGACCCTTGGACGACGCGTGGGCGTCTCTATCCGGAAGACGACAGCCCGACGCGGTCGGATTTCCAGCGCGACCGCGATCGCATCGTCCACACGACGGCCTTCCGCCGGCTGAAGCACAAGACCCAGGTCTTCATCGCCCAGGATGGCGATCACTATCGCACGCGGCTGACGCATACGATCGAGGTGGCGCAGATCGCCCGCGCGCTCGCCCGCGCCCTGAAGCTCGATGAGGATCTGGCCGAGGGCGTGGCGCTGGTGCACGATTTCGGCCATACGCCGTTCGGTCATACCGGTGAGGACGCTTTGCATGAGGTGTTGCTCCCTTATGGCGGCTTCGACCACAACGCCCAATCGCTGCGCATCGTGACCAAGCTGGAGCGGCGTTATGCCGAATTCGACGGCATCAATCTGACATGGGAAAGCCTCGAAGGCCTGGTCAAGCACAATGGTCCGCTGCTGACGCCGGATGGTGTGGGCACACGCGGCCCGGTCCCGCAGCCGATCCTCGATTATTGCGAACTGCACGATCTCGAGCTTGCGACCTACGCCAGCCTCGAGGCCCAGGTCGCGGCGATCGCCGACGACATCGCCTACAATACCCACGATATCGACGACGGTCTGCGCTCCGGCTATCTGACCTTCGACATGCTGGAGGAAATCCCGTTTCTGGCGGGGTTGATGGCCGAGGTGAGGGCGCGATACCCGCATCTGGAACCGAGCCGCTTCACCCATGAGATCATGCGTCGGCAGATCACCCGCATGGTTGAGGACGTGATCGGCGTCGCCCAGCAGCGTCTTTCAATTCTTCGCCCTGAGAGCGCAGCCGACATTCGCGCTGCCGACCGTGTGATCGCCACCTTCTCCGACGCGATGGCCGAAACCGACAGGCAAATCAAGGCGATGCTCTTCAAACGCATCTACCGCAATCCTGATATCATGCGCATCCGCGCCGGCGCTGCTCAGATCGTCACCGACCTCTTTGGCGCCTACATGGCCAGCCCCAAGGAGATGCAAAGCCATTACTGGGTCGATCATATCGCCGGCCTCGCCGATGCGCCGAAGGCTCGCCATGTGGGCGACTATTTGGCCGGCATGACCGACACCTATGCAATCAGTGCCCACAGGCGATTGTTTGACCACACTCCGGATTTGCGATAGGCAGCGGTCGCCCGCCGAAGGCCGATTTGCGCCTTTGGCACAGCCTATGCATGGAAGAGTGCGATGAACCTTTTTACCGACTTCGAAGCCAGGATCAAAACCGCCCTTGAACAGATCGATCTGGTCAGGGAAAAGCGATCCGAACTCGATTTCGGCCGCATCACCGTCGAGCCGCCGCGCGATGCGAGCCATGGCGACGTTGCGACCAACGCCGCGATGGTGCTGGCAAAGCCGCTCGGGTCCAACCCTCGCGCGCTTGCCGACGTCATCATCGCCAAGCTCAAGGAAGATGCCGACGTCGCCGATGTCTCGGTCGCCGGTCCCGGCTTCATCAACATCCGTCTCTCCGTCGGTTATTGGCAGCGGCTGCTCGCCTCGATGATCGCCTCCGGCACCGATTACGGCCGCTCGACCCTCGGTGCAGGCCGCAAGGTCAACGTCGAATATGTCTCGGCCAATCCGACCGGTCCGATGCATGTCGGGCATTGCCGTGGCGCCGTCGTCGGCGACGCGCTCGCCAACATGCTCGCCTTTGCCGGTTACTGCGTCGAGAAGGAATATTACATCAACGACGCCGGCTCGCAGATCGATGTGCTCGCCCGTTCAGTCTTCCTGCGTTATCGCGAAGCGCTCGGCGAACGGATCGGCGAAATCCCCTCGGGTCTCTACCCCGGCGATTATCTGGTGCCCGTCGGCGAGTCACTTGCCGCCGATTATGGCGTGCGGCTGCACAACATGCCGGAAGAGCAATGGATGCCGATCGTCAAGGATCGCACCATCAGCGCGATGATGGTGATGATCCGGGAAGATCTGGCGGCGCTGAACGTCCATCACGATATCTTCTTCTCCGAACGCACTTTGCACGCCAATGGCGCGGCTGCGATCCGCACGGCGATCAACGACCTGACCTTCAAGGGTTACGTTTACAAGGGCACTCTGCCGCCGCCGAAGGGTCAGCTTCCCGAGGACTGGGAGGATCGCGAACAGACACTGTTCCGCTCGACCGAAGTGGGCGACGACATGGACCGGCCGCTGATCAAGTCGGACGGCTCCTACACCTATTTCGCGGCCGACGTCGCCTACTTCAAGAACAAGTTCGACCGCGGTTTCGACGAGATGATCTATGTGCTCGGCGCCGACCATGGCGGCTACGTCAAGCGCCTGGAAGCAGTGGCGCGCGGCGTCTCGGACGGTAAGGCGAAGCTGACGGTGCTGCTCTGCCAACTGGTCAAGCTCTATCGCAACGGTGAACCGGTGAAGATGTCGAAACGCTCCGGCGATTTTGTCACGCTTCGGGACGTTGTCGAGGAAGTCGGCCGTGATTCGGTCCGCTTCATGATGCTTTACCGCAAGAATTCCGAACCGCTGGACTTCGATTTCGCCAAGGTGACGGAACAGTCCAAGGACAATCCTGTTTTTTACGTGCAGTATGCGCATGCCCGCTGCATGTCGGTCTTCCGGCAGGCGAGGGAGGCTTTCCCCGGCCTCGAAGTATCGGCTGAAGATCTTGCGAAAGCCGTTGCTGGCATTGGCGATCCGGCCGAATTGCAGCTCGTCGCCAAGCTCGCCGAATTCCCGCGTGTGGTCGAAGCAGCGGCTCAGTCGCAGGAGCCGCATCGCATCGCTTTTTACCTCTACGACCTCGCCAGTTCCTTCCACGCGCATTGGAACAAAGGTAAAGATCAGACGGAATTACGATTTGTTAATGATAAAAACCGAGAATCAAGTATTGCCAGACTTGGGCTGGTGTACGCCGTCGCTTCGGTTTTGAAGTCGGGACTTGCCATTACAGGCACTGCCGCACCTGACGAAATGCGATAACGTCACCATTTCCCCACAATGCGCTGGCATTTGAGCGTTGGCGTTTGCGAGTGGGAAAAGCATGGCTGAGAAACAACTTGCGTATGATACGCGCGGAAAAGACGATCTGTTCGCTGACGACGATCCGTTGGCCGAGCTGGCTCGTATCGTCGGCTTCGAACCGCGTGTTGCAGCGAATACGGTAAGCGAAGCCGCGCGGCGCGAGCCTGCCCTCGATCTTGAGGACGAGCTTGGTCGCGAGTTCGACCGTTACGATTCGCCGCGTCCACTCGCTGAACTCGACCATCCGGCCGAGCCGATTTCCGACGGCTTTGCGCCCGAAGATTATGTCGAGCCCGTTCTCGATGCCGCCCCGGCTGTCGAGCGTGCGCAGGCTCCGGAACCTGTCTCCGTTGCGTCTGTCGCCGATGAAGAAGCAGCGCAACCTGCGGCAGGAAATTGGGACGTTGCCGCTGCCGATTGGAGGGGCGGCCCGCAGCCGCTTTCCGTCGACCCCGTTTCCGAGGCGCCCACCCAGGCAGCCTTCGGTGGCGCCCGCGATCTGATCGAAGAGCTCGAATTGTCGATCGGTGCGGCGCCCGTCTCTTCTCTTGCGCAGCCCGCCAAGGCCCCGCAATGGTCGGCCGCCAGCATCAGGCTTCCGCTTGCCAATTTCCATGCTGCGAAACGCGAGGAGCCGGTTGCTCCGCTGGCGGATGTAATCGAGCCGGCGGCCGAAACTCTCGCCGTGCCGGTGGCCGAGGCAGCCGCTGAGCCGGTGGTTGAATCGCCGCTCGCTGATTCTGTGGCGGTAGAGCCGGAGCCTGCGGTCGAGCAGCCGGCGCACGTGGTCGCTGTCGAGCCTGTCGAGGAATTTGCCTCCGCTTCGGCCTCGTTTGGGTTTCCCGCCGAGCTCGATCGGCACGACGAGGCGCTTGCGCCGCAAGAGACTGCTGAAGCCGAGGAATTTGTTGAGGTCGAGGACGAGCTGGAGGAGTTCAGCGCCGACGTCGGTTTCGATCTTGCTGCCGCTGTCGAAGGCGAGATCCAGGCTGATGCCGCCCTGACCGAAGTTGTACCGGAGGTTCCGCACACCGCCGGCACTTTCGATCTCGACGATCTGCTGGCCGACGTCTCGCGCTATCCGGTGCCGCATCCGGTATTGCAGCGCGCCAATCTGGCGCCTGTGTCGCAGGAGACCATCGCCGCCGCTCCGGTGGCCGTCGCCCCTGTTGTACAGCCCGTCCCGGTCGTCGCTGCACCGGTCCTGTCCGCTCCGGCCGAAGTGGCTCCTGCCTATGCCGCCGAAGCCGCAAAGCCGGTCGCGCCCCAGCCTCCCGAGGTCGCCGCGCCCCAGCCTGCCGCGACGGCCTATACGCGGACACAGCCGCCCGCGCCGGACGCTGATGATCCTTTCGCCGGCCACGATTTCGAACTGGATCTAGCCGGCATCGAGCTGGAACTTGCCGATCTCGATTTTTCCGAGGCGCCTGCGCCGCAGCCAAAGCCGCAGCCGGCACCCCCTGCGCCCGAGCAGGCGGCTGCGCCCACGCGGTCCGCACCCGTCTTCGCTGCCGAGCCACCGGCACCAACTCCAGCGCCTGCTTTCAACTGGACGCCAGTCGCGGAAGCGCCCGCCGCAGAATCGACCGAAGACCTGCCTTTCGATCCGGCGATGATCTCCGATCCGGAGGAACGTCCCGAGACCGTCGACGACATGCACGTGCCGGCGCTGCCCCCGGTCGAGCAGCCCGCTCCGGTCGCGAAAACGGCGGATTTCGATTTCGATCTCGACGCGGAGATCGCGAGCTTTTTTGAACCGGCCAAGCCGCGGGAAGTTCCGGCGTCGCCGCGTGATACCGCTGTCGCGGCCAAGCCGGTCAAGCCGACCATTGCTGACGGCCTCGACGATTTCGAACGGGCGCTGGAGGAGGATTTCCGCCGCAGCGTGCGCGAGCCGGTCGAGCGCCGCGAGACCTCCGAGGTCCACATCGAATCGGCAAGCCAGGCCGCCGATTTCAGTCGCGCCCGTTCCATGCGCCGGTTGCTTGCCGGAGCTGTCGTGCTGGTGGTCTTCGCCGGCGTCGGTTATGGCGTCTATTCCTCCGTCTGGAACGGCGAGGGACTTGGCATTGTCGCATCCGGCGAGCCGCGCGTGATCACCGCCGATAAGGAGCCGGTCAAGGTCGTTCCGGAAAATCCCGGCGGCAAGACCGTGCCCAACCAGGACAAGGCGGTTTATGACCGCGTCGCGGGTTCTGCCGAGGAGCCGAAGCAGCAGGCGCTCGTGTCGTCCGACGAGGCGCCCGTCGATGTCGTCCAGCGTACGCTGACACCGGAAGCGCTGCCCGAGGACGACGAGAACGCCGGCGCCGAGGATCGGGTCACGCCGACCGCGGTCGGTGAGACGGAGGATCCGCGTCTGCTGCCGAACCAGGCCACCGCCGACGACGCGTCCGCAAGCGGCGCCGACAAGACGCCGTCTGTTTCGCCCCGCAAGGTCCGCACGATGATCGTCAAGCCTGACGGCACCCTGGTCGCCCGCGACGAGATCGCGCCGCTCGATCAGCCGGAACCAGCCGCAAAGTCTGCCCAGACACCGCCGTCGGCCCAGCCGCCGGTCACGGCTCAGTCCGCGCCGTCGACCCCGGCCGTGCCGCCGGCTAGTGGAACGGCTGCAAGCTTCCCGGCAAGCGCCGAGGTCGCTTCCGTCGATGCGCGTTCCGCAGCACCGACCGAATCCGCCCCGGCCCAGGGTTCGCCTGCCGCAACTGCCGATGCGCAGACGGCAAATCCCGCCCCCGTCGATGCGCCGGCACGGCCGGTCAAGACGACGACGATCGCTGATACGGCCCCGGTTCCGACTGCCCGGCCGGCCGATCAGCCCGTCAATGTCGTCGGCACCGTCACCGATAAGGGTAATGTCCGTACGCCGGCGCAGCAGCCGAAGCCGACGCAGGTCGCCTCCGCCACACCGGCCGCCGCTCAGCCGCAGCAGGCCGCATCCGCCGGCGGTTATGGCCTCCAGATCGCTTCGCTGCCATCGGAAGACGAGGCGAACAAGTCCTATGCCAGCCTGTCGAAGAAATTCGCCGGCGTGCTTAGCGGCCGCGCCCATGAGATCCGCAAGGCCGATATCGCCGGCAAGGGCACGTTCTACCGTGTCCGAATCCCGGTCGGCTCCAAGGACGAGGCCGCAGCACTCTGCGAGAAATATCGTGCGGCCGGTGGAAGCTGCCTCATCTCGAAATAACGTCGGATCGTTAAACTGAAGAGCGGCGGGCCGGATCGGTCCGCCGCTCTTTTTTGTGCATCGCGCCCGACCTTGCTCGCATTTGGCGGGCCGCCATCTATGATTTTCACATGACCGAATCAAAAGCGATGATCCTTGGCTGCAGCGGCCTTGCCCTCACATCCGAAGAGAAGGCGTTCTTCCGGGGCGAACGGCCCTGGGGCTTCATCCTCTTCGGGCGCAACATCTCCGAAGCCTCGCAGATCGCCGATCTCGTCGCCGAGCTGCGCGACAGCGTCGGCTGGCACGCGCCGGTACTGATCGACCAGGAAGGCGGCCGCGTCCAGCGGATCCGTCCGCCTGTGCTGGCGCGCTATCCCTCGGGTCAAGCCCTCGGGGATCTCTATCGCCGTGACCCGGCGCTTGGGCTGCGCGCCGCCTGGGTTATGTCGCGGCTGCACGCCTTCGACCTCTCGAAGCTTGGCATCGATGTCGATTGCCTGCCAGTGCTTGACGTGCCGGTCGAAGGCAGCAGCAACGTCATCGGCGACCGTGCCTATGGCGGCGATCCTGAGACCGTCATCGCCATGGGCCGCGCGGCTGCCGAAGGGCTGAAGGCCGGCGGCCTGCTGCCTGTGATGAAGCATATGCCCGGCCATGGCCGCGGTTTTGCCGATTCCCACCTGGAGCTGCCCGTCGTCACCGTCTCGCGCGATGAACTCGAAGCCCATGATTTCCCGCCCTTCGTCGCGATGAAGGACGAGTTGATGGCGATGACCTGCCACGTCGTCTTCACCGCCATCGATCCTGACAATCCGGCGACGACCTCACGCAACGTGATCGACGGCGTCATCCGTGAGCATATCGGCTTTAGCGGTCTGCTGCTGTCCGACGACAGTTCGATGAACGCTCTTTCCGGCACGATCGGCGAGCGTGCGGCGAATATCATTGCAGGCGGATGCGATATCGTGCTGCATTGCAATGGCCATATGGACGAGATGCGGGATGTCGTGGCAAATGTTCCGCCGCTCGCCGGCGCGTCGCTCGCCCGAGCGAAAGTGGTGGAAGCAGGCTTCGCCGCGCCGGATGGCGCCGATGAGGCGGAGTTGAGAGCGGAATTTGAAGCGATGGTTGCGATCGTGTGATCGCAGAGGAGCAGGGTGGTGAACACGGTCAAGGGCACGGAGCGTCCGCAGGCGGCAACGCCGATGGACAAGCTGTGGCAGGACAACGGCGCCGAGCGCGCCAGCCACGAGCCGGCGCTGGTGATCGACGTCGCCGGTTTCGAAGGTCCGCTTGACCTGTTGCTCTATCTCGCCCGCAACCAGAAGGTCGACCTGTCGCGCATTTCGGTGCTGGCGCTGGCCGAGCAATATTTGCAGTTCGTCGAAAGCGCCCGGCGGATCCGCATCGAGCTTGCCGCCGACTATCTCGTCATGGCGGCCTGGCTTGCCTATCTCAAGTCGCGGCTGCTCATCCCCCAGCAGGTCAAGGATGATGGCCCGTCGGGCGAGGAGATGGCGGCAACGCTGGCCTTCCGCCTGAAACGCCTCGAAGCCATGCGCCAGGCGGCCGAGGGCCTCGTCAACCGCAACCGCCTCGGCCGCGATATCTTCGCGCGCGGCGCGCCCGAGCATATTCCCGACCGGCAGCAATCGGCTTATGTGGCGAGCCTCTACGATCTCCTGACCGCCTATGCGGCGCTGCGCCAGCGCCACGCCATCACCCAGGTGACGATCGAGAGACGCAATGTCTGGTCGTTGACCGACGCGCGCGAGCTACTGACCCAAATGATCGGCGAGGTCGGCGACTGGACGGCGATGGAGCATTATCTGCTGCGTTATCTCGCGGCGCCCGAGGAACGTGTCACCGCGATCGCCAGCGCCTTTGCCGCCTCGCTGGAGCTGGTGCGCGAGGGCAAGCTCGAGATCCGCCAGGACGGCGCCTTTCAGCCGATCTATATGCGCCGCGGACCGAAACATGCGACGCTGCAGGTGGTGGAACAGGAGCGGCCGGCTTGATCGATCTGAAGGGCGAAGAGGATTTCGAGGAAGAGGGCCGCGATCTGCAGGCCAAGATCGAGGCCGAGCGCATCGCCGAGGCGCTGGTCTTCGCTTCGTCGCAGCCGGTCCCAGAAGGCTTCCTCGCCGAGCGCCTTCCCAGGAATGCCAACGTGCGCGAGATCATGCTGCGCCTGAAGGAGCAATATGCGCCGCGCGGCGTCAATCTCGTGCAGATCGAGGGGGCCTGGGCCTTTCGTACTGCCGCCGATCTCTCCTTCGTCATCCGCCGCGATGAAAACGAGGTGAAGAAGCTGTCGCGCGCCGCGCTGGAAGTGCTGTCGATCATCGCCTATCACCAGCCGGTGACACGCGCCGAAATCGAGGATATCCGCGGCGTGCAGACCTCGCGCGGCACGCTCGACGTGCTGATGGAGGCGGGCTGGGTGCGGTTTCGTGGCCGCCGGCGCACGCCAGGCCGGCCGGTGACATTGGGCACGACGCGGGATTTTCTCGACCATTTCGGCCTCGAGGAATTGCGCGATCTGCCCGGTCTCGAAGAATTGAAGGGCGCAGGCCTGCTCTCGGGCCGCATCCCGGCGAATTTCAATATTCCCTCGCCATTGATGAACGACGAGCTGAGCGAGGACGAAGACCCCATTACCCAGATGGATCTCGAAGAACTTGGGTTGCTCGCCCCGCGTTCTACCTCCGAAGATTGAAGGACTTCCGCTTGCTTTTGCCATGCATGGCGAAAACAATGGTGCTCACCATTTTTCGGCGGGTCAATGGCTTGTCACAAAGGGCGATACCGTGACATTAAGCGCAGTTCAAAGGGCTTGATGTTGGAAACGGTGTGGGAAATTCTTACATCTGGGAACATCACAACAGGGAGTAAGCGTAATGGGTTCTTTTGGCATTTACCACTGGCTGATCGTTCTGGCCGTCGTGCTGTTGTTGTTCGGTCGCGGCAAGATTCCGGAACTGATGGGCGATGTCGCCAAGGGCATCAAAAGCTTCAAGAAGGGCATGACGGACGAAGACGCGCCGGAAACGGCAAAGACCGTCGATCACAAGGCCGACGAAACGAAGTAAACAAGTCTGGGAAAGAGCGCAGCCCCCGCGCTTCCCGTCCAGGAGCCTTGCATGTTCGATATTGGCTGGACCGAGCTTTTGGTCATCGCGGTCGTACTGATCGTCGTTGTCGGTCCCAAGGATTTGCCGCCGATGCTGCGCGCTTTCGGCAAGATGACGCAGCGCGCCCGCAAGGTGGCGGGTGAGTTCCGCGCGCAGTTCGACGAAGCGCTGCGCGAGGCAGAGCTCGACGATGTCCGCCAGACGATCGGCGACGCCCAGAAGCTCAATCCGGTCAACAGCCTGCGCGAGGCAATGAACCCGCTTCGCCAGATGGGCAACGAGATCAAGGCCGACCTGCAGAAAGCCAGCACGCCCTCTGAGAACAAGACCGAAGTGCCGCCGGCTGCAATATCCACCCCGACGCCATCGATGAGCCTGCCGGAAACGCCGCCGCTGGTGCCGGCGCCGGCTCCTGCGCCGGAACCCGCCGCCGCAGCGGCCGTCGCGGCCGATACGGTTGCCGCCAAGCCGAAGGCTCCACGCAAGCCGCGCCCTAAGGCTGCGGATAAGGCCGCCTTTGCCATTGCCGCGCCGGTGGAAAACGCGCCTGCCGAAAAGCCGAAACGAACGACGGTTGCCAGAAAGCCCGCAACCCCGAAGAAGCCTGCGCAGACGAAGAAGAAGGACGAGGCATGAGCGGTGATATCGAAGACAAGCCGCAGCCGCTGATCGAGCACCTGATGGAGCTGCGCACGCGGCTGATCTGGTCGATCGGCGCGTTTTTCGTCGCCTTCATCGCATGCTTCTTTTTTGCCAAGCATCTCTTCAACTATCTGGTCATTCCCTACAAGACGGCGGTGGAGTGGGCGCATCTCGACGTCGAGAAGGCTCAGCTGATCTACACCGCGCCGCAGGAATTCTTCTTCACCCAGGTCAAGGTCGCCATGTTCGGCGGCCTGGTGGTCGCGTTTCCGATCATTGCCGCCCAGGTCTACAAGTTCGTGGCGCCCGGCCTTTACAAGAACGAGCGCCAGGCCTTCCTGCCGTTCCTGATCGCTTCGCCGGTCCTGTTTCTGATGGGCGCGGCACTCGTCTATTTCTTCTTCACGCCGATGGTCATGTGGTTCTTCCTGTCGATGCAGCAGGCGCCGGGGCATGACGAGGTGGCGATCTCGCTGATGCCGAAGGTCTCGGAATATCTGAGCCTGATCATGACGCTGGTCTTCTCCTTCGGCCTCGTCTTCCAGTTGCCTGTCATCACCACGCTGCTTGCCCGCGTCGGCCTGCTGACGTCGCAATGGCTCGCCGAAAAGCGCAAGTTCGCCATCGTGCTTGCCTTCGTCGTCGCCGCCGTGCTGACGCCACCAGACCCGATGTCTCAGATCGGCCTTGCGATACCGACGATCCTTCTCTACGAGATTTCCATCTATGCTGCGCGACTCGTGGAGCGCCAGCGTGCCCGGGAGGCGGTCGAAAAGGACAGCGGATCCGCGGACGTTGCCAAGACGGACAGCGTCTGAGGTCATCCGGAAATCCCTTCATTTACGCCGTCTCATCCGGTCGAAGCCCGGTCAGGCTTTGGCCGGGTCACTTCTGTTGCAACGACTGGAACGACGATGCTCGATATCAAATGGATCCGTGAGAATCCCGAAGCGCTCGATGCCGCCCTTGCTAAGCGCGGTGCGGAGCCTCTGGCCCAAAGTCTCGTCGCCCTCGATGAAAAGCGCCGCTCCGCCGTGCAGAAGGCGCAGGACATGCTGTCCCGCCGCAATCTCGCCTCCAAGGAGATCGGTGCGGCAATGGCCCAGAGGAACGGCGAACTCGCCGAGAAGCTGAAGGCCGAGGTCGCCGAGTTGAAGACGCTGCTGCCGGCAATCGAGGAAGAAGAACGGCAGCTGACGGCCGAACTCAACGACGCGCTCTCGCGCATCCCGAACATACCTTTCGACGACGTGCCGGTCGGCAAGGACGAGCATGACAATGTCGTCACCCGCATCGTCGGCGAAAAGCCGCGCTGGAACCATACGCCGAAGGAGCATTTCGAGATTGGCGAGGCGCTCGGCTATATGGATTTCGAGCGCGCCGCCAAGCTCTCCGGTTCGCGTTTCACGGTTCTCACCGGGCAGCTCGCCAGGCTCGAACGTGCGCTCGGCCAGTTCATGATCGATCTCCACACCCGCGAGCACGGCTATACCGAAGTCAGCTCGCCTCTGATGGTTCGCGCTGAAGCGCTGTTCGGCACCGGCAATCTGCCGAAGTTCGAAGAGGATCTCTTCAAGACGACGGACGACCGTTATCTCATCCCGACGGCCGAGGTGACGCTCACCAATCTCGTGCGCGAGGAAATCCTCGACCAGGAAAAGCTGCCGCTGCGTTTCACCGCCTTGACGCCGTCCTTCCGCTCGGAAGCGGGTTCGGCCGGCCGCGACACGCGCGGCATGCTGCGCCAGCACCAGTTCTGGAAATGCGAGCTCGTTTCGATCACCGATGCCGAGAGCGGCATTGCCGAGCATGAACGGATGACCGCCTGTGCGGAGGAGGTGCTGAAGCGCCTCGGTCTGCATTTCCGCACGATGACGCTCTGCACAGGCGACATGGGCTTCGGCTCGCGTAAGACCTACGATCTCGAAGTCTGGCTGCCGGGGCAGAATGCCTTCCGCGAAATCTCCTCCTGCTCGGTCTGCGGCGATTTCCAGGCCCGTCGCATGAATGCGCGCTACCGCGGCAAGGATGACAAGACCAACAGGTTCGTCCACACGCTGAACGGTTCCGGCACCGCCGTCGGCCGCTGCCTGATCGCTGTCCTCGAAAATTATTGGAACGAGGATGGTTCCGTCACGATTCCGGACGTTTTGCTGCCTTATATGGGCGGACTGACCAAGATCGAACGGGCGGCCTGAGGCGATGCGCATCCTGCTTACGAATGACGACGGCATTCATGCGGAAGGCTTGGCTGCGCTGGAGCGGATCGCCCGCACGCTGTCCGACGACGTCTGGATTGTGGCGCCAGAGACCGACCAGAGCGGTCTTGCCCATTCGCTGAGCCTCTCCGAACCTCTGCGGCTGCGCAAAATCTCCGATAAGCATTTCGCCTTGCGCGGCACGCCGACCGATTGCGTCATCATGGGCATCCGGCAGGTGATGGACATCAAGCCTGATCTCGTTCTCTCCGGCGTCAATTCGGGCTCGAACGTCGCCGACGACGTGACCTATTCCGGCACGATCGCCGGCGCCATCGAAGGCACCATGCAGGGCGTGCGCTCCTTCGCACTCAGCCAGGCCTATCTCTACGAGGACGGGGCACGCATCGTGCCCTGGGAAGTCTGCGAGGCGCATGCCCCGGTTCTTCTGGAAAAGCTGATGGATCTGGACCTGCCGGAGGGCACGTTCCTTAATCTCAACTTCCCGAACTGCCGTCCCGGCGAGGTCGACGGCGCCGAAGTCACCATGCAGGGCAAGCTCGCCTTCAATCTGCAGGTCGATGCCCGCTCCGACGGCCGAGGCTTTCCCTATTACTGGCTGAAATTCGGCGAACGCGCCGGCGCCTTCATCGAAGGTACCGATATTCACGCTTTGAAGCATAACAAGATTTCGGTAACGCCTTTGAAACTGGATCTGACCGATTATTCCGTGACGGACCGCGTGGCGCGGGCCCTGGGATACGGAGCACAGGTTTGACGGCAAGACTGGCGGAGAAGGAGGGCTTTGCGGCGCTCGTCCTCAGACTACGTGCCGAAGGCATCTCCGACCTCGATCTGCTGACGGCGGTCGAGCAGACGCAGCGCTCGCTGTTCGTGCCGGCGCAATTTGCCGACGATGCCTATTCGAGCCGCACGATTCCGATCGAATGCGGTTCCTTTCTAGAAGGCATCGATTTTGTCGTCCGCATCCTCCATCACCTGAAGCTCAAGCCGGGCCAGCGAGTCCTGGAAATCGGCACCGGCAGCGGTTTCACCGCCGCCGTCATGGGGCGACTGGCCGAGCGCGTGCTGTCGATCGACCGCTATAAGACGCTGACAGCGGCAGCGCAGCGGCGCATGGAATCGCTTGGCCTGCGCAACGTCGTCATCCGCCATGCCGACGGCAGCGCCGGCATGCAGGGCGAGGGCACCTTCGACCGTATCCTGGTAACGGCTGCCTTCAATGCGATGCCGCGCTTTTATACCGACCAGCTCGTTTCCGGCGGCTCGATGATCGCGCCGCTAATGATTTCCGAAAACGAATGTCGCATGGTGCGGTTGACGAAAACCGGCAGCCGTTTCGAACGCGAAGAACTGTTCGAAGCCCCTTATCTGCCGATCGTTCCGCGTCTTGCCTCGCTACTGTAGGCACTGCGATTTTTCACCCGAAAGCTATGGTTATCAACTTCCCAAAAATATCGCTCTGATTCCAGCATCTTAACCGCGTGGTAATACTAACGCGTTTTAATAGACTCACAAATGGTTGCGTTCTCAGTGGGTCGAGTCAATGCGTTTCAGTCTTTCGCCGAAGTTCGGTAAGTCGGCCGGTAATCTTCTGGTTGTGGGCCTGCTGGCGAGTGCCGCAACGGGCTGCAGTTCCGATGTGACACGGTTTGGCGGTTTGTTTTCCTCCTCTGGGCAGGACCAGATCACCACAAGTTCCATTCCGCGCCGGGGCGGCGTTCAGGGCGATCCGGTGCCGCGCGCCGATCTCGGCGGTTCGGCTGTCGCCAGCCAGTCCGGTTACGGCGGCAACAATGCGATGAACCAGTCCTATCCGGCGAACCCGGGTTACGAGCCGGTCCGTCCGTCCCGCGCACGCCTGGCTTCTTCGCCGGTCTCGATCCAGCGTTCCGAGCTGGCCGCGCCGACGGCTGTCGCGCCATCCCGCCAGCGGGAAAAGGAAGTAGCGCTGGCCCAGCCGTTCCCGGCTTCGCCGCAGGCTCAAAAGCCGCGGCTCGTGGCGCCGGCGGCACCGAAAGCAACGCCCGATTCGTTGACAACAGGCACGACGCCGAAGATTTCCGGCTGGTCCTCGACCAATGCACCTTCGGTGACGCTGCGCCCGGGTGAAAACATCGCCACGCTGTCCCGGCGCTTTGGTGTTCCGGAAAAGGAAATCCTGCGCATCAACAATCTGAAAACCGCCTCTGCCGCTCAACCCGGCCAGGCGATCCTGATCCCGACCTTCAATGGCGGCAATGCCGCCAAGGCGGCGTCGCAGGCGGCCGATCTTGCCAAGCCCGGCAATATGCCGGAGCCGGCCAAGGCGCCGGAGCAGAAGGTGGCCGTCGTCCCTGGCGCCAATTCCGCCCGCGACAAGACCATAGCGAGTGCCGATCCGGCAGCAAAGGTTCCCGCCGGTGCTGGCAAGGATCCGAAGGCGGCTGCCGGTACTTATGTGGTCAAGCAGGGCGATTCGCTGGCAAAGATCGCCAAGGCGACCGGCGCCAATATCGACGATCTCAAGGCCGCCAACAATATCTCGGCGAGCTCGCTGCGTGTCGGCCAGGCCCTGAAGATCCCGAACGGCAAAACCGACACGATCAAGACCGCCTCGATCCCGGCTGAGAAGGTCGAGTCGAAACCGGCTGATCCGGCGCCCGCCCAGCAGACGGCGTCCGTTCAGCCCGCGCCCTATAAGGCGCCGGCCGCCACCCAGACCGTCGATGAGGTCGAGAAGAAGGCCGACGTCAGCTCCGACGCGCCGGAATCGACCGGTATCGGCAAATACCGCTGGCCGGTACGCGGCCAGGTCATTGCCGCCTATGGCGCCAACGTCAACGGCAGCCGCAATGACGGCATCGATATCTCGGTTCCGCAGGGCACACCGATCAAGGCAGCCGAAAACGGCGTCGTCATCTATGCCGGCAACGGCCTGAAGGAACTCGGCAATACGGTTCTCGTCCGTCACGACGACGGTACCGTCACCGTCTATGGCAATGCCGACACGCTGAGCGTTGCCCGCGGCCAAAAGATCCAGCGCGGGCAGACCGTCGCCGTGTCCGGCATGAGCGGCGACGTCAAGCAGCCGCAGGTCCATTTCGAGGTGCGCAAGGACGCGTCCCCGGTCAACCCGATGACTTTCCTGGAGTAGGTAGAGCGTACCAGGAAGCGCAAAAGCCCGGCCACCCGCCGGGCTTTTGTCATTTTGGACCGTCTTGCATCGAACCGGAGGCTGTCTACGCCCGGTCGATATGAATGCGCATGCGCCCCGCCAGATCCTGGATGTATTGCCAGGCAACGCGGCCCGAGCGCGCACCGCGCGTCGTTGCCCATTCCAGCGCCTCGGTGTGCAGCGTGTCGCGCGCGAGCCCGATCTTGAAGTGATCGGCATAGCCGTCGATCATGCCGAGATAATCTTCCTGGCTGCATTTATGAAATCCGAGCCAGAGGCCGAAACGATCGGACAGCGAAACCTTCTCCTCGACGGCTTCGGACGGATTGATCGCTGTCGACTGTTCGTTTTCCATCATGTGACGGGGCAGCAGATGGCGCCGGTTCGAGGTGGCGTAGAAGAGCACATTGTCCGGCCGGCCTTCGACGCCGCCGTCGAGCGCCGCCTTCAGCGACTTGTAGGCGGTGTCATCGTGATCGAAGGAGAGATCGTCGCAGAAGACGATGACGCGGTATGGCGTGTCCTTCAGGAGGTCGAGCAGGTTGGGAAGGCTGGCAATATCCTCGCGGTGAACTTCGACGAGCTTCAGCGCGACCCCGCTTTCGCGCCTGACATCCTCGTGCACGGCCTTGACCAGCGACGATTTGCCCATGCCGCGCGCACCCCAGAGCAAAACGTTATTGGCCGCATAACCTTCGGCGAAACGCACCGTATTTTCGTGCAGGATATCGCGGACATGGTCGACGCCGCGGATGAGTTTCAGCGCCACCCGGTTGGGTTTCTTGACGGGTTGCAGATGCTGGCGCTGCGGCGCCCAGACGAAACAATCGGCCGCGTCCCAGTCGTTGACGGCGGGTGCGGGTCCGGCAAGGCGCTGGACGGCATCAGCGAGCCGTTTGAGCTCGCCAAGCAGGGCGGTGTTGATTTCCTCGGTCATCGCAAGCTCCTGATTTCTTGCTGCGGCAATCCGCTTTATCTTTCGATGCGGGGTAGCATGGCGTTTTGTCGCCGGAAAGGTTATGAGGCAGCGGAATCGGTACTGTTTCCGGCTGTTTCTGTTGCATTCATTGAAGCGGCAACTATAGTCCGGCAACCTGAAAAATGAGGCGCAGTTCCGCCGCCAAGCCTGAGGAGTTTAGCATGTTCATCACCCCGGCATTCGCCCAGAGTGCGACCGATACCGCAACCGGTTTCGGCGGCTCCGGTTTCGAAATGATCATTCTGTTCGTGCCGCTGATGGTCGTCTGGTACTTCCTGCTGATCCGTCCGCAGCGCGCGCAGGCCAAGAAGCGTGAGGAAACCCTGAAGGCGATCCGTCGCGGCGACCAGGTCGTGACCGGCGGCGGTCTCGTCGGCAAGGTGACGAAGGTCGTCGACGACAAGGAAGTCGAAGTCGAGATTGCCGAAGGTGTGCGCGTGCGCATCGTCCGCAGTGGCATTTCGGAAGTTCGCGTCAAGGGTGAACCTGTCAAGGCCGACGCGGCGTAACAAGCGATAGCGGCAAACCGCCGGATCGGAAGATCGTCGAGAGAATGTTGCATTTTTCCCGCTGGAAAACACTTCTGATTTGGCTGGTTGCGTTTGCGGCCGTCGTCATCGCTGCGCCCAATTTGCTGAGCGAGGCACAGCGTGCCTCGCTGCCGGACTGGCTGCGACACGATCGCGTAATGCTCGGCCTCGATCTGCAGGGCGGTTCGCATATCGTTCTGAAGGTCGAGCGTTCCGATATCGTCAAGGATCGCCTGGAAGAGGCAGTCGCGAATGTGCGCAACGCGCTGCGCGGCGCCGGCATCCGCTATACCGGGCTGACCGGCAACGACCGGACCGTTAGTGTCCGGATCACCGATCCTGCTGAGACGCAGAAAGCGGTCGATCGTCTGAAATCCCTGACCACGACCGGCAGAGATTCCGCGCCCGAGCTCACGCTGCAGCAGGGGGGCGAAGGGCAGCTTTCGCTGCAGATTTCCGACGCCGGCATTACCGCTGACGTTGCCTCCGCCCGGACCCGGTCGCTCGATATTGTCGGCCGCCGCATCGCCGGATTCGGCTACGAGAATTTCCTCGTTCGTCCCGAGGGCGACGACCGGATCACCGTGCAGGTGCTGGGATCGGTCGATGCCGAGCGGCTGAAGAATCTCCTCAACCAGCCGGCCAAGCTTTCTTTTCATTTGATCGATGAAAGCATGTCGGGGCAGGAGGCGCTGAACGGCCGCTGGCCGGCGACATCGCAAGTGCTTTATTCGCTGGACGATCCGCCGGTTCCCTATCTTGTCGATCGCACGGCTTTCGCCAGCGCCGGCAACATGGTCGATATCCAGCCGGTCGTCGATCCGCAGACGCAGGATACCTCCATCGCCTATCGTCTCGATGCCGAAGGCACCAAGCGGTTGGCTGAGGTGACGGGACAGAATATTGGCAAGCACCTTGCCATCGTCTTCGACGACCAGGTCATGTCGGCGCCCGTCATCGATGCCGCCATCACCAACGGCGAGGGCCGGATTTCTGCGAATTTCTCCGAAGACGGTGTTCGCGACCTTGCCGTGATGCTGCGCGCCGGCGCCTTGCCGGCGACGCTGACGAGCGTCGAGGAGCGTAGCGTCAGCCCGACCTTCGGCGGCGAATCCATCGTCTCCGGCTTTGTTGCCGGCCTCGTCGCCGTCGTGTTGGTCGCAGCGCTGATGATCGCGCTCTACCGCATCCTCGGCGTCATTGCTGTCGTTTCGCTCTTCTTCAATCTGATCCTCATAATCGCGACGCTCAGCCTTGCCGGCGCGACGCTCACCTTGCCCGGCATTGCCGGCATCGTTCTTATCGTCGGCATGGCGGTTGATTCGAACGTGCTGGTTTACGAGCGCATCCGCGAAGAAGAGAAAACCGCCCATTCCTTTGCCGAGGCCGTCGGTCGCGGTTTCTCGCGTGCCTTTGCGACGATCGTCGATGCGAATGTCACGATCTTTATCGCCGCCGTCATTCTCTTTTTCCTCGGCAGCGAATCCATTCGTGGTTTCGCCGTGACGCTGGCGGTCGGCATTCTGACGACCGTCTTCACGGCATTCACGCTGACCCGCTCGATCGTCGCCGTCTGGCTGGCGCGACGCCACCCCCGGCACCTGCCGAAAAGCGTCCTCACCCATCTCTTCGAGCACGCCAATATCCGGTTCATGGGGATCCGCCGTTATGTCTTCACGGCGTCGGCTGCGATCTCGCTGATCGCCATGGCGGCTTTTGCCACCGTCGGCCTGCAGCTCGGCATCGACTTCACCGGCGGCTCGCTCATCGAGGTGACGGCGAAACAGGGCAATGCCGACATCGCCGATCTCAGATCGCGCCTCAATGATCTCAATCTCGGCGAGGTCGGAGTCGAACGCACCGGCGGCCCGGCCAACGCGCGGATCCGCATCGCGTCCCAGGGCGGCGGAGAGAATGCCGAGCAATCGGCAGCTACGCTGGTGCGCGGCGAGCTCGAGGCGGATTATGATTTCCGCCGCGTCGAAGTCGTCGGCCCCGCCATCTCGGGCGAATTGACGATGATGGCGACGCTCGGCATCGCTGCCGCGCTCGCGGCAATCCTGCTCTACATCTGGATCCGCTTCGAGTGGCAGTTCGCCGTGGGCGCCATCATCGCAACGCTGCACGACGTCATCATCATGCTGGGGCTTTTCGTGCTGACCGGCATCGAATTCAATCTGACGAGCATCGCCGCGGTGCTGACGATTGTCGGCTATTCCCTGAACGACACCGTCGTCGTCTATGACCGGATGCGCGAAAACCTGAAGCGATACACGAAGATGCCGCTGCCGATCCTGATCGATGCCTCGATCAACCAGACGCTGTCGCGCACCGTCCTGACGGCAGCGACGACGCTGCTTGCCTTGCTGGCGCTCTACCTGTTCGGCGGCGACGTCATGCGCTCATTCGCCTTTGCGATGCTCTTCGGCGTCGCTCTCGGCACTTTCTCTTCGATCTATATCGCCGCTCCCGTGCTGATCGTCTTCCGGCTGCGGCCGGAGAGCCCCGACGGGGAGGAGAGCAACAAGACGGATGCCGGTGTAAAATCCGGCACGGTGGTTTGAAAACATGGCCAAAGGCATAGAAATCCGCGCCGCGCATTTTCCCGGGCGCGCCCCGATCGATACTTACGGCAATGGCGGTTTCCGTTTTGCCGACATGTCGCATCGCGGCTCGATCCTTTGCCTGCCCTCCGGCATTCATGGCTGGGACATGGACATGTCGAAGCCGCTGTCGCCTGAAAATTTTCGCCGCGTGCTGGAGGAGGCCGCCGATATCGAGGTTCTGCTCGTCGGCACAGGAACCGAGCTTCGCCGTCTGCCCGAGGAATTGAAGCAGGCGCTGAAGGCGCGCGGTATCGCCTCCGATCCGATGAGCACGGGTGCCGCAGTGCGCACCTTCAACATCATGCTCGCCGAGCAGCGCGCCGTCGCGGCGGCATTGATTGCGGTCTGACGATGGCGGAAGAAAATATCGCGACGAACCAGGATATCTGCCTGGCGATGCTGCGCGACAGTGATCGCGACCGTTATCTCGCCTGCCTTCTGTCACCGCAGGACAGGCGCGGCGCGCTTGCGGCGCTTTACGCATTCAATGCCGAGCTTGCCCGCATTCGCGACCTGGTGCACGAGCCGCTGCCAGGCGAGGTGCGCATGCAATATTGGCGTGACCTGCTGGAAGGCGGTGCGCATGGTTCGACGGCGGCCAATCCCGTCGCCGCCGCGCTTCTCACGGCGATCGAAACCCACCGCCTGCCGCGCAAGACGCTGGTCGACATGATCGAGGCCCGCACCTTCGACCTCTATGACGACCCGATGGAGACCCGCCTGTCACTTGAAGGTTATGCCGGCGAAACCGCCTCCGCGCTGATCCAGCTTGCAAGCCTCGTGCTTTCGCCGCAGGACGCAGCACGATCGGCGGATGCGGCCGGCCACGCCGGCGTCGCCCAGGCGATTGCCGGCCTGCTGCTTTTGATGCCGCTGCATCGTCGCCGCGGCCAGCTCTATATTCCGCTGCAGATCCTTTCGGCCACCGGGCTCGACCGCGATAGCTTCCTTGCCGGCAAAGACCGGCCGCGCATCGCCGCCGCCGTCGAGGCCTTCGCCGGCCTCGGCCGCGAGCATCTGGCAAAGGCAAGGGGGGCGGGACCGATTGCGCCAGCCGTGTTTCCTGCCTTCCTGCCGGCCACGCTGGCCGAACCGGTGCTCCTCAAGGCACAGAGGCGTGGCGCCCAACTGTTCGACCGGCCGCTGCAGCCGCCGCAGTGGCGCCGCCAGCTCGCAATGGCGCTGGCTGCAGCGCGCAGGAAAATCTGATATCGGTCAAATTCGCGCAAGTCTCGCGCGCTACAAGGTCCCGACCCTACCCTTTGAACGGAGACTCGGCGTGGGCATTATCGTCTGGTGCGTCCTTTTCGCCATCGTCATTTTCATTGCCTTCGTGGCAACGCGCATGGCGGCGCAAAACAAGGAAGACAGCCTGCACGACACCGGTCTCGCCATCATCGAGTTCGGCCGCGCCTTTCCCAACGAGGCGATCCGCCAGTTGCAGGCGACTGAGAACGGCCAGGCGATCTTCGTGCGTCTCCACGACAACAAGGCTGGCCTGATGCGCAACATGGCGCGCCACTTCTCCTGCCATCTGATCGAGCCCGGCCGTGTGCGCGTGGTAAGCTCGGAGACGGGCAGGGGACTGGCGATCGATTTTCTCGACGCCCCCAATCACAACGGCAAGTTCGAATTCGCCTCGCCCAAGGAGGCGTCCGAAGTCGCGCTCTGGCTGCTCGGCAACTATATTGCTGAGCCGGATAAGGATCTGCCGCCGGGCAATATCTCCGCGGCGAACAAACAGTAGAGTGCTGCTGGTTTAAGCAATTATGCAGAGGCGCTTTCGACGGCCCTCGATGTCTGGCCGAGCCAGGCGGCGCAGTCTGCAAGCGCCCGACGGGCGATCAACTGCCGTTTCATGATCGTCTTGTCCTTGCCGCGAAAGCGTTTGACGCCCTCGGGCTTGACGATCGAACCGGGCTCAAGCTCCGGAAACAGTCCGAAATTGATGTTCATCGGCTGGAACGACCGTTTGCCGGGCTCTTCGTCGGTGACGATGTGGCCGCCGGTGATATGACCGAGCAGCGAGCCGAGCGCCGTTGTTGCCGGCGGCAGCAAGATCGCTTCGCCCTTGCGTTCGGCGGCGGCAAAACGGCCGGCCATCAGCCCCACGCTGGCGCTTTCCACATAACCCTCGCAGCCGGTGATCTGGCCGGCGAAGCGCAGGCCGGGCCGCGACTTCAGCGTCAGCGACGGATCGAGCAATGTCGGGGAGTTGATATAGGTGTTGCGATGCAGGCCGCCGAGGCGGGCGAATTCGGCACTTTCCAGGCCTGGGATCATCCGGAAGATGTCCGCCTGCGCGCCGTATTTCAGCTTCGTCTGGAAGCCGACCATGTTGTAGAGCGTGCCGAGCGCATTGTCCTGGCGTAGCTGCACAACTGCATAGGCCTTGACCGTCGGATTATGCGCGTTGGTCAGCCCCATCGGCTTCATCGGCCCGTGGCGCAGCGTCTCGCGGCCGCGCTCGGCCATCACCTCGATCGGCAGGCAGCCGTCGAAATAGGGCGTGCCTTCCCATTCCTTGAAGCCGACAGTGTCGCCCGCGATCAACGCGTCGACGAAGGCATTGTACTGCGCCTCGTCCATCGGGCAGTTGATGTAGTCCTTGCCCGTGCCGCCGGGGCCGACCTTATCGTAGCGCGACTGATACCAGCAGATATCCATGTCGATGCTGTCGCGGTAGACGATCGGCGCGATGGCGTCGAAGAAGGCGAGCGAATCCTCGCCCGTCTGCGCCTGGATGGCGCTGGCAAGTGACGGCGCCGTCAGCGGCCCGGTGGCGACGATGGCGAGGTCCCAGTCGCGCGGCGGCAGGCCGGTGATTTCCTCGCGCACGACGGTGATCAGCGGGTGATCGTGGATTGCCTTGGTCACAGCTTCGGAAAAACCGTCGCGATCGACGGCGAGCGCGCCGCCGGCCGGCACCTGGTGACGGTCGGCGGCAGCCATGATCAGCGAGCCTGCCATGCGCATCTCCGCATGGATGACGCCGACGGCATTGCTGGTCGCATCGTCGGACCGGAAGGAATTGGAGCAGACGAGTTCGGCGAGACCATCGGTCTTGTGCGCATCCGTGCCGCGCACGCCGCGCATTTCATGCAAAATGACGGGAACGCCGGAGCTGGCGATCTGCCAGGCGGCTTCCGAACCGGCAAGCCCGCCGCCGACGACGTGAATAGGAGGATAGGAGATCGTGTTCATTCCGGGCTGATATCATGTCGGCAGATACGATCCAACACCTGGAATCAAAAACGGCGCCCTGATGGCGCCGTCTTGAAGCATCGTGCCGGTTACCGCTGTTAGCGGAACGAGCGGGATGCGATATTGCGGATGTCGTAGCGGCTGACGCCGATGTCGGACAGGGTCTGGTTCGACAGGCTGCCAAGTTCGTTGAGTGTACGGCGGTAGCTGAGCCAGCTCTTTGCAATGCGGATCGGGTTCATTGTCATCTTCCTCGAACAAATGTCCGCTGGACGGCGGGATCGCCTGTCTCTCTGCGGTTGATGTTTATATAGGCGAAAACCCTCTCATTGTGCAGTGCAAATAAAAGGCGTCTGCCATGCAAATGTGCAATATGATGCTTGAGAAATAAGCGGTGAACATTTTTTGAGCGGGCCAAGGAACCGGGAAGATCCTGCAACCGCGACGGCCGGCAATCGCCGTAAACGAAAACGCCCGCTGCGGTACAGCGGGCGTTTTAAGCTTGGGCGGATCTGCTTGGGAGGAAGCAGAAACCTTTGAATTAACGCGAAGAAGCTTCGCGGGCGACGCGATGGATGTCCGAACGGTCGATTCCGAGGTCATGCAATTCGCGGTTGGTCATGCGGCCGAGTTCGGTGACCGTCTGACGATACTTGCGCCAGTTGTTGAAAGAGCGAGTGATGTTCATGTTAAGCCCCTTTCCGAGGGTTTGATCTGCCAGCAGCCACCCATCGGCGCTGACCTCTATTTGATGACCGGAATATATGTTGCGGTGCGAAGAAGGAAAACAGCCAAGTTTTCAGGTCACCTATGCGACGTATGCAATGCTTTCCACAATCTTACCGCAGTCTGGCCAACGAATAGGCAAAGTGAGTTGAGGGAATACTCGACCTTTGAAGCGGCGAGAGGTTGCGATGAGGAAATACCCCAGCCTCTGGCGGGTTATGCGCTGGACAGGCGGTTGGTCGCCGGTTGGACAAGCTGTCAATCGTTGCGATGGCCCCGCAAAGCGGCGCGATCACGAACGCGGCGCTGCGGTTTGAGGTGAAGAAAAATCCGGTGGACCTTGCTTTTCCGGTGGCACGGCGCAGCCCGCCCAGCATGTGCTAACCACTTGAACTTGCGTATTATATTGTCATCAAATAAAACGCCCGCCGGGGGAGGATCCGGCGGGCGCATTATAGTGACTGGCAACTGGGAGGAGGAGTGTTGCCAGTCCATCGCAGCGCGCTTGGGAGGAGGAGTGCGCGGCTGCGAATCTCGTCACGGACAAACAATCCGCGGGCGTCCGGCAGTGCCGGGCAGGGGCGCCATCCCCGTGCTTCGATACCTCGGTAAATAGTATGACTAATTGATTTTTTGCAGTGCAATAAATACATAATTGCTATGCGATATGCGCATAGCTGTTCAATCATATGCTCATACTAGCAGTTTCGACGTTAGCGCCCGGTTAACATCTGACCCAAATTAGACCAGTGAGGAATTCGCATATTTAGCCCTGAGGCGTTTGCGAAGCCGTCTGCTGCGTCTATAAATGTCGGAAGCCGCAGCGCCGGAGCGAGCGTCGCGGAACTGAGGGGTGGAAGCATGTATCGCGGCAGATTGGAGCGGGATCTCTCGCTCTGGGTGGGCAAGGGTCTGCTTGGAGAGGAAACGGCCGGCGCGCTTCTCGCCGAATATGACAGTCGCCCGGCCAGCTTCAGCCTCGGCCGGGTGCTGATGGCGCTGGCGGCGGTGCTGCTTGCTGCGGCCGTTCTGCTAGTCGTCGCCTCCAATTGGGAGGCCATTCCGCGCCTCGTTCGCGTCGGCGCCATCCTCGCTCTGATCTGGGCGGTGCATATTGCCGCCGCCCTGATGCTTGCCCGCGGTGCGGCCGCCGCCGCAAGCGGCCTGCTGGTCATCGGCGCGATGAGCTTTGGCGGCGCCATTTCGCTGGTCGGGCAGTTGTATCATCTCTCCGGCGACGAGCAGACGGTGATGTATCTCTGGTTCGCCATCGCGACGGTCTCGGCGATCCTCTTCCGTTCGGGCGCGGTGGTGGTCGTTGCAGGCTTTCTCTCCTGGGCCTCCTTCGCCGTTTACCTCGAGAACCATGATACGCATTGGATCGGGCTTGATCCCTGGATGGCGCCGGTCATGGCGGTGATTGTCATTGCGTTGGTGCGCTACACCGACGCGGCGCGAGCGCGTCATCTCGCCTATTTGCTGCTGATCGGCTGGCTTGCATGGCTCTACACGCTTTATGAGGAGATGGCGGTGGCGCTCGCCTTCGCCGTCGGCGGCATGGCGGGCGTCGTGCTGTCGGCGTTGCCGCATCCCCGTATCGCGCCTCTGGTCAGGAGTGCCGGCGCGGCCCCGGCTTTCTACAGCTTCCTCGTCGCTGCAATCGGCTTCCTGCTCCTGCATATCGAGATCGAGCAGGGATGGCGCCTGGTCGTGCTCGGTCTGGCGACACTTGCCGCCGCCGTGCTGGCGATCGCGCTGCACGGCAGGAACAATGGCGCCGTGCGTTACCTCGCCTATACGACTTTTGCCGCGGAGATGCTCTATCTCGCTTCCGTCACCGTCGGTTCGATCCTCGGCACGTCGAGCCTTTTCCTGTTTTCCGGTCTCGTGGTCGCGCTGGTCGCCTGGATCGTCATCCGTCTCGAGCGGCGCTTTTCCGCAAATGCACGGGAGGCGCGCGCATGAGTTCGTTGATGGCAAGGCTGCAGTCCGGCAAGGGCTACCTGCTTTCGGCGGTCATCGTCGCCGGCCTGCAGACCATAATCCTCGGCACGATCATCCAGAGCCGTGCGTCGATTCTCGGCAATGGCGCCGACGTGCTGCTGAAGACGGCCCCGGTCGATCCGCGCGATTTCCTGCGCGGCGATTATGTCGTCCTCAACTACGACATTTCCACCGTGCCGGTGCAGACGGTTTCCGGCGGCATTCCGGCCGAACCCGGCGAGCGCACGCTGTGGGTCCGGTTGAAAAAGCAGGCGGACGGTTTCTGGACGGTGACCGAATCGTCCTTCGACACGCTGCCGCCGCAGCCGGAGACGGTGATCCTGCGTAGCCAGCCATTCTATAGTGGCGGACTGGCTGCGGGCGACAGCATCCGCGTCGAATACGGCATCGAGCGTTATTACGTCCCCGAAGGTCAGGGTAAACCGCTGGAGGAGGCCCGCAATGACGGCAACGTCGCCATCGCGGTGCGCGTCTCGCCTGATGGAAGCGCGCAGATCCGCAGCCTGCTCGTCGATGGCAAGCCGGTTTACGACGAACCGCTTTACTGATCCCGCAAGCCTTCGGGGCAGGGGCGCTTTTAGGCCGCAAATCCCTGTCATTTGCCGTTCATTTTTCCTTTGCCTCGACCAAATCGGGTGATATAGAGACGCCGCGCTCCGGAAGGCCTCATGCGCAGGCATAGGCATGCGGTTCTGTGGACGCGGGTATGGTGAAATTGGTAGACACGCCAGATTTAGGTTCTGGTGCCGCAAGGCGTGGGAGTTCAAGTCTCTCTACCCGCACCAGGCTGTTTGCAGGGGGAGACTAAGAACTTGGTTGTCCCCGAATGACCGAAGGTTGTTCCGAATACTCGGAAGTGAGTGCCGTTCCCCTTTTGGCGGAATGATACAGGAATTGGGAAAAGCCACGCGCGGCACGCAGCCGGCGTCGTGCTCAAGGAAACGAACGGCGTCTGGGCACGGCCGCCACGACATGAAGGTAGGAAGACATGCAGGTTATCGAAACGCTCGCTGAAGGGCTGAAGCGCGAAATCAAGGTCGTTATCCCGGCCAAGGACATGGAAGACAAGATGAATGAGCGTCTTGCCGATGTGAAGGACAAGATCCGCATCAACGGCTTCCGTCCGGGCAAGGTCCCCGCAGCTCACCTGAAGAAGGTCTATGGCAAGTCGATCATGGCTGAGCTCGTCAACGAGATCGTCCGCGAACAGCCGACCGCCATCCTGTCCAGCCGCGGCGAAAAGTCGGCCACGCAGCCGGAAATCGCCATGACGGAAGACAAGGATGAAGCCGACAAGATCCTCTCCGCGCAGCAGGATTTCGAATTCACGCTTTCCTATGAAGTGCTGCCGCCGATCGAACTGAAGTCCGTCAAGGGCATCAAGGTCACGCGCGAAGTCATCGACATCTCGGATGACGAAGTCACCGAGCAGGTCCTGAAGGTTGCCGAAAGCGCCCGTTCCTACGAGAGCAAGACCGGCAAGGCCGCCAACGGCGACCGCGTCACCATGGATTATGTCGGCAAGGTCGACGGTGAAGCCTTCGAAGGCGGCACCGACCAGGGCGCCGAGCTGGTGATCGGTTCCGGCCGCTTCATCCCCGGCTTCGAAGACCAGCTCGTCGGCGTCAAGGCCGGCGAAGAGAAGACCATCACCGTCACCTTCCCGGCTGACTACCCGGCCAAGAACCTCGCCGGCAAGGAAGCGACCTTCGACATCACGGTCAAGGATGTCGCAGCCCCCGGCGCTGTCGAAATCAACGACGAACTCGCCTCCAAGCTCGGCATCGAATCCGCCGATCGCCTGAAGGAGATCGTCCGCGGCCAGATCGAATCGCAGTACGGCTCGCTGACCCGCCAGAAGCTGAAGCGTCAGATCCTCGACCAGCTCGACGAGATGTACAAGTTCGAGACCCCGGCTTCGCTCGTCGACGCCGAATACAACGGCATCTGGAGCCAGGTGAACAACGACCTCGCCCAGTCCGGCAAGACCTTCGAGGACGAAGATACCACCGAAGAGAAGGCCCGTGAGGAATACAAGACGCTCGCAGAGCGTCGCGTCCGCCTCGGTCTCGTTCTCTCCGAAATCGGCGAAAAGGCCGGTGTCGAAGTGACCGAAGACGAAATGCAGCGCGCCATCTACGATCAGCTGCGCCAGTATCCCGGCCAGGAAAAGCAGATCCTCGAATTCTTCCGCAGCCAGCCGGGTGCCGCCGCTTCGATCCGCGCGCCGATCTTCGAAGAGAAGGTCATCGATCACCTGCTGACCGAAATCGACGTCACCGACAAGAAGGTAACGAAGGAAGAGCTGCTCGCCGAGGAAGAAGGCGAAGCCAAGGCCGAGAGCAAGAAGGCCGCTCCGAAGAAGAAGGCTGCTGCCAAGGCCGAAGCCGCCGAGGCTGGCGAAGGCGAGGAAGCTGCCGCTCCGAAGAAAAAGGCTGCTCCGAAGAAGAAGGCTGCCGACGAAAGCGCCGAATAATCGCTTCCCGGTTCAGACGTTTGAAAGGCCCCGCCATCGCGCGGGGCCTTTTCTTTTTCGGCCATCCGGCGGTTCATCGTTCATCTGCAACAACAAATAGTTGAAATGAAGTATAATCCGATGCAGATTTGCTGGTGGTGGGAGGAACCTGAATATGACCGAAAAACACGACATGAAGAAACTGGTGGAGGAAATCTATGCTGTGCGCGGTCGCGGCGATATCGAGGGTACGCTGGCGCTGATCGGCGATGATTGTACCTTCCGGATGGCCGGCAATACACGGTTGTCGCCTCTTTCGACTGAAGTGGGCGGGCAGGCTTTTCGCCAAGTGATAGCGCAGCTCATCACTGTGTGGGATCTATCCAATGTCAACACAACCGGCATCTATGTGGACGAGGACGAGCATATTGTCTTCGCCCATCGCGAAGGCGAGGTCAGGCACATCCCATCGGGGGTGAGCTTCTACACGGAATACGTCGACAAGATTCATTTCAGGGATGGGAAGCCGGTCAAGATCGTCGAATTCGTCGACACGCTGCAAGTGGCCGAGACGAGCCAGATCATCCAGATCGCCTAAACGGAAGTCACAGTCGGAGCCAACCGGCTTCGACTGTGATGGCGTCCATCATTTCCGTTCGAAGGCCTCAGCCGCCGTTGCGTGAATTGCAGCTCAATTCGCGCCCCGTGTCAGTTGCGCGACTTTCCTGACATGGCTGACGGCTGCGGTTCCGCCCGATGTCTTGGTGAACAGGCTGAGAGTCTCTTCCTCGTCGTCGGCGACCGGCGTCAGAGCCTGATCCATATAGGCCTTCGACTTGGCGTCCCGCGAAATCAGGAAGGCCGAAATCGTCAGGCCGATGATCGTGCCGGCGAGAGAAGCATGTTTGCTGAACGTTTCCCAGGCAAAGCGCGGCCAGAAGAGCAGCGGATTTTCGCGCGGCAGTTCGGGGCGTCGCTCCGATGGCGTCTTCAGGCGCAGAAGGCCGCTTTGCAGCGGATGCACGTTTTCGAGCGGCACAGTGGTGGCAAAGGACACGAGAACCTTGACGAGCCTTGCCAGCGGCACGCCGGTCGCCACGGCACGCCGCAGCAGCGTCTTCATGTGATCCGGCGAATAATAGACCGACCATGCCTCGTGGTAGATGTCTTCCCACTGCTGCTTGCTCATCTTGGGGTGCGCAGTGCAGACGTGCTCGACATCGTAAATGTTGAGATCGCCGTCCATCTCGACGCCCTTCTTCCACAGGACCTGATGGTCCTCGGAACCTGGCAGCGGTGTCAGGATGAAGAATTCGATCACGTCGAGCGGCAGCTCTTCCTGAATGATCGCGATATCGCGGCGGATCGATTCCGGCGTGTCGGCGGGGAAGCCCAAGATATAACCGGCCAGCGTCATGATGCCCTGCGCCTTCCAGGCGAGCAGCATCTTGCGGTATTCGGTGATCTTGTTCTGGTTCTTCTTGGCGGCGGTCAGATTATCAGGATTGACGTTTTCGAGGCCGATGAAGACGCGGGTGACGCCGGCGCGCCGGGATTTTTCGATGAAGTTCGGGATCTTGTGGCAGAGCGTGTCGACCTGGATCATCAGGCCGAGCGGAATGCCGTCCCGCTCCTTGAGCTCGATCAGCCGATCGAAGATCGCCTCCCAATCCTTGTTGCGGGCAAAATTATCGTCGGTAATGAAGAATTTATGGATGCCCTGCGCCCAGTTCATCCGCACCAGCTTTTCGACATCGTCGGCCGAGCGGAAGCGCGACTTGCGCCCCTGCACGTTGATAATGGTGCAGAATGAGCACTGATAGGGACAGCCGCGCCCGGCATCGAAGCTGGTGCTGAGGCCGAGCGTGCGCTGGATATTATCCTTCGGCAGGAAGGGCACCGGCGTGCCGCCGATGCCCGGAAGGTCGTTCATGAAATTATAGAGCGGCTTCAGCGCGCCGCTGGCAGCGTCGCGCAGCACCATCTCCAGCCGGCCCTCGGCCTCGCCGGCGAACATCGAGATGCCCATGTCGCGGCAGGCGTCGAGCCCGACCGCCTGGCCGTCGAGCATCGAGAGGCAGCCGGACACGTGGAAGCCGCCCATCGAAACCGGCAGGCCGGCATTGCGGAAGGGGCGGGCGATATCGAGCGCGCGCGGATATTGGTTCGACTGGACGCCGACCAGCGCGACCATCCCGAAATTACCGTGACGCTTGAACTGGGCGAGCAGGCGAGGAAAATCGATGCGCGTATTGGTCTCGTCGATCACGGTGATGTCGATCGCGGTATCGGGCCCGAGCACCTGGCGCTCGGCGCATTCGGCGGCGATGCCGTAGAGAGCCGCGAGCGAATTGGACGGGATCATCGCCCGCCACCAGCGGATGACGTAACCATCGTCGTCGTAATGCGACGGCTTGATCAGGATGAGCTGAAAACGCCTGTGCGCTGGCTCCAAGACATGGGACAAGAGTATCTATCTTTCTCTAAAAACCGTTGCCCGGAGGCAATGCGGATCTGAAGGCGAAAATCAGGCACGGCGTATCGATGTCGTATGGAGATATAAAAGCGAAGGCATAGCGTCGCTGCATGCAACCAGTTTCGTGCGACGCACAATCCTCAATATACTACATGATATCGAGCAGCAATGCGCGGTGGTCGGAGACCTCGGGCGCCTCGACCACCTCGAACCTGGCAACCTTCACCTCCGGCGTGACCAGCATGTAGTCGGCAAAGCGGCCCTCCTTCAGATAGTAGGAGGTTCTCGTGTCCACAAGGCCATTTGCGGTGACGAGGTCGGAAAGGCCTAATCGGGCAAGGATCTCAAAGGTCGTACTGCCGGGGAGCACGTTGAAATCGCCGCAGACCACCAGCCCTTCGTCGCCGGGCCAGACCCGTTCGATGAGACCGACCAGCGCCGAAGCCTGCTCTTCGCGCGCCGGCGTATCGCCCTTGCCCGCAGGGTCCCGCAAGCCGTGCATGTGGGCGATCGTCACGCTGGAAGCATGCCGGTGGCTGAAAAGGCGGATGCAATGGGCATTCCGCGGCCGCGGATGTTGCCCCCAGCCATCGCAGGAATAATGGCCATGCACAAAATCCAGCCCCTGGGCGATGACGGAATATGATTTGCGCACGAAGGTCGCCAATCCGAATGCGGCAGCGATGGTGGTGTCGCCGTCGAAGAGTTCACCTCTCGATGTCGGGCAGAAGAAACCGTCATGGCCGGGCAGGGCGGCGCTGATTTCTTCGAAGAGATTGGGGCGCTGCGGCAGTTCCGCCTTCGCATCACGATAGATCGCCCATCCCGGGGCCGCACCCGGCGCCCGTAGCACCTCCTGCAGGCACAGCACGTCGGGATCGGCCTGCCTGACATAGGCGATCAGGGCCTCGTGCAGCCTGCCGCCCCATGCGTTCAGCGAAATGATCCGCAATGTCCTTTGGCTCCGTTTTGGCAGCCGGATTCAAACGCCGGCACTGCTGCGGGCCCTAAAGCGCGTCGCGATCTTTCAGATTCGCTCCTTGCGCTCTAGGTCTTTGTTTTCTCGTATGTCGTTGCCGCAAAACCGCTGCACACTTTTGCGCGACATGCTTTAGAGTTCCGACTTGATGTCGCCCATCCGGTTCCAGGCGTCGAGGCCGGCAATCTTGTAGGCTTCGGCGAGTGTGGGATAGTTGAAGGTGTTTTCGACGAAATATTCGACCGTGCCTTTGAGATTGAGCACTGCCTGGCCGATATGCACCAGCTCGGTGGCGCCTTCGCCGACGATATGCACGCCGAGCAGGCGGCGCGTCTTCAGCGAGAAGATCAGCTTCAAAAGCCCGGTATCAAGGCCCATGATGTGGCCGCGCGAGGTCTCGCGGAAGCGGGCAATACCACATTCATAAGGAATGCCGCGCTCCTTCATTTCCTCTTCGGTCAGGCCGCAGGTCGAAATCTCCGGCACGGCATAGATGCCGTAAGGGAAATATTTCTGCGGCTCCTTGGCGACTGCGCCGATCGCCACGCGCGCGGCGATGCGGCCCTGTTCCATCGAGGTCGAGGCGAGGCTCGGGAAGCCGACGACGTCGCCGGCGGCATAGACGTTGGCAACCGATGTCTGGAACGTCTCGGGATTGACTTTCAGGCGGCCGCGGCTGTCCGCCTCCAGGCCAATCGCCTCCAGGTTCAGCGTGTCGGTCGCCCCCATGCGGCCGGCGGCGAAAAGCACCATATCGGTGGTCAGGCGACGGCCGCTGTCGAGCGTCAGCTCGACCTTGCCGTTTTCGAGCGTCTCGACCCTGTCGGCCTTCTGGCCGAGCAGCAGCTTCATGTTGCGGTCGCGCAGCTGATAGGTAAAATCCTCGACGATTTCCTTGTCGATGAAGTCGAGCATTGTTGCCTTCGGGTCGATGACGGTGACGGCGGTGTCGAGGGCGCTAAAGATCGTCGCATATTCGATGCCGATGACGCCGGCGCCGATGACGATCATCGAGCGCGGCAATTCCTGGATGTCGAGCAGTTCGTCGCTGTCGAGAACCGTCTTGCCGTCGAAGGGCATGTAATCCGGGCGGAACGGCTTGGTGCCGACGGCAAGCAGCACGCTGGCGGCGCTGACCTGGGTGATCTCGCCGTCATCCTTGACGACCTGCAGCGTCGATGCGTCGACGAAGCTCGCCTTGCCGCGCATATGGTGCACGCGATTGCGGGCGAACTGATGCTCGAGCACTTCCACTTCATGGTTGAGCGTAATCAGCAGGCGACGGCGAAGGTCTTCGGCGCTGATTTCCTGCTTGACGCGGTAGGATCGCCCATAAAAACCGCGTTCGCGCCAGCCGGAAAGATTGAGCGCCGTCTCGCGCAGCGTCTTCGAGGGAATGGTGCCGGTATGAACGGACACGCCGCCGACACGCTTGCCCTGCTCGATGACGAGCACTTTCTTGCCGAGCTTTGCAGCCTGGATCGCGCCGCGGCGCCCTGCGGGACCGCTACCCACCACAACGAGATCGTACTGAAACATCCTCTAGCCTCGGATTGGAAATGGAATCATTTTGCGACAAAAATGTCGCTCCTCTATCGGTAGCCGGTCAATGTTACAGATTGTTTTACGACGCCGATTCAGCCGGATCTGTGTTCTATCAGCGTCAGCCCCTTTAGGCCGACATGGCCGTTCTTGCCGATGATGATCTGGTCATGGACGATGATATCAAGGGCCTTCGCGGCGTCGATGATCACCTTCGTCATATCGATGTCCGTGCGCGACGATTGTTCATGCGCGGGTGATGTAGTCCGCGGAAATATCGCCCACTCTCGTAACGCCGAGCAACGCCATATTGCTATAGAGTTCCGTCTTCAGGATATCCGCCGCCCTAAGTACACCCGGTAGCCCTGCGACTGCCGCCGCATAAAGGAACGGCCTGCCCACGAACACGAAACAGGCGCCGAGCGCCAATGCCTTCATGATATCAGTTCCACGCCGGATGCCGCCGTCGACCATGACGGCAATGCTATCTCCGACACGTGCCGCAATCTCCGGAAGGACCTGAAGGGGAGATGCGGTGCCGTCGAGCTGGCGCCCGCCATGATTGGAGACGATCACTCCATCCGCCCCGGTATCGGCAGCCCGTGCCGCGTCCTCGGGATGCATGATCCCCTTGACGACGAGCTTGCCTGACCACCGCTTGCGTATCCGTTCCAAATGGCTCCAGTTGAGATGGTCACGCTTGCCGAAATCGCGCGTGACGTTCGAGGAGATGATCGGCGCGCCTCTTGTGGCGTAGGAATTTTCAAAATGCGGAATTCCGTGCCGGGCGATCGTGCGCAGGAATGTGCCGGTGGTCCAGCGCGGGTGCGAGATACCCTGCCATGCCAAGCGCAGACCGGGACGCAGAGGCGTCGAAAACCCGGCCCTGACATTGTTTTCACGGTTGGGCAGCGTCGCCGTGTCCACGGTCAGCAGAAGCGTGTCGATGCCGGCCGCCGCGACGCGATCGATCAGAGCATCGATACGATCGGGTTCGCCGGGCAAATAGGCCTGAAACCATGCCTGCGGGGAGGCCGCAGCGATCTCTTCCAGGGGGATGAGTGACGAACCGCTGATGATCATCGGGATTCCCGATTGGTCCGCGCCTTGCGCGAGCACGATGTCCCCCCGATAGGCCATCAGCGCGCTGATCCCCATCGGTGCGATGCCGAACGGTACGGCATGCGTCTTGCCGAAGAGGCTCGTTGTGGTGCTGCGCGTCGAGACGTCCCGAAGCACACGTGGCCGGAAGGCATAGGCCTGGAAGGCCTCTGCGTTATGCCGCAGCGACGCGTTGGTCTCGGTTGCCCCGGCGATATAACCGAACAGCGGCTTCGGCAGATGTCGCCGCGCCTTGATTTCGAAGTCGTCGAGGCAGAGCACGTCGCGGCAGAGCCGGGTCGATCGATCAGTATTACCGCTGCGGATCGTCATGAGCTTTATCTTCTCGGTCCCCGGCGGGCATTGTTCAGCGATTGGGGGCTGATTGCATACAATCGCGCACCACCGACTGCTGTCAACTGCGGCCTTGCTTATCAGATCAGCTTCAGCCCCTTCAGGCTGACATGGCCGTCCTTGCCGATGATGATGTGGTCGTGGATGGTGATGTCGAGGGCCTTGGCCGCCTCGATGATCACCTTCGTCATGTCGATGTCGGCGCGTGAGGGCGTCGGGTCGCCGGACGGGTGGTTGTGGACGAGGATGATCGCCGTTGCCGAAAGCTCGAGCGCGCGCTTGACCACTTCGCGCGGATAGACCGGCGTATGGTCGACCGTGCCACGGCCCTGCACCTCGTCGGCGATCAGCACATTGCGCTTGTCGAGGAAGAGGATGCGGAATTGTTCGCGGGTCTCGTGCGCCATGGCGGCGTGGCAGTATTGAATGACCGAGGACCAGGAGGACAGCACCTGCTTGCTTCTGATCTCGCTTTTCAGCGTCCGGTGGGCCACCGTCGAGATCAGTTTCAGGTCGAGGGCTACATTCTCGCCAACGCCCTTGACCTCGGTCAGCAGCGCCGCCGGCGCGCCAAAAACGCCGGAAAGCGAGCCGAACCGTTCAATCAGTGCCTTGGCGATCGGTTTGGTGTCGCGCCGCGGGATCAGGCGGAAAAGCAGAAGCTCGAGGATTTCGTAGTCGGCAAGCGCCGTGTCGCCCTGTTCGCGAAAGCGGTCACGCAGCCGCTCGCGGTGACCGTGGTAATGTTCCGGTGTGGAGAGTGAGGCGTGCAGGGCGGTCCGGGCATTCGGCGCAGTTGGGTTTTGCGGCCGGCCGCCGAAGAACGAACGTTCGTCGGCAACCGGCTCTTCAGTCGCGAAAGGCAGCTCGTCGTCGGAAGATGTCGCAGCAGGCCCCTTCGCCATCGGCTCGTTACCTGGCAAGCGACGGCAGTCCGGGCCGATCGAGCCCGGCAGGTGACAGCGTGAAGATTTCGCAGCCGTCGGCGGTGACGCCGACCGTATGTTCGTATTGCGCCGAAAGCGAGCGGTCGCGGGTCACCGCCGTCCAGCCGTCAGCCAGCACCTTCACATGCGGCCGGCCGAGATTGATCATCGGCTCAATGGTGAAGATCATGCCCTCGCGCAGTTCCGGCCCCTCATTGGCGCGGCCGTAATGCAGGATATTCGGCGAATCATGGAACAGCCGGCCGACGCCATGGCCGCAGAAATCGCGCACCACCGAACAGCGCTCGGCCTCCGCATAGGTCTGGATCGCTTCGCCGATCGCGCCGGTGCGGGCGCCGGGCCTGACCGCGGCAATGCCGCGCATCAGTGATTCATAGGTTACTTCGAGCAGTCGCTCGGCGGCCCGCTTGACCGTGCCGACGGGATACATCCGGCTGGAATCGCCATGCCAGCCATCGAGCACGAAGGTGACGTCGATATTGACGATATCGCCTTCGCGCAGCGGCTTGTCGTTCGGGATGCCGTGGCAGACCACATGATTGATCGAGGTGCAGGTCGACTTGGTATAGCCGCGATAGTTCAGCGTCGCCGGATAGGCGCCGTGGTCCATGCCGAAATCGAAGACGAACCGGTCGATCTCGTCAGTCAGCAGGCCCGGCTTGACGATATCGGCCAGCGCATCGAGGCAGCGGGCGGTCAGCTGGCATGCCTTGCGCATGCCGTCGAATGCTTGCGTGTCGTAAAGCCGGATGGCGCCGGTATTCTTCGGCGGCGCGGAAGAGGCTTCGATATAGTTCACCATTGCAGGGCCTTAGCGGAGAATATTAGCTTTGTTCATAATGCAGCTATGACGGGTTCGTCCATCGCGATCAACTGTCGGGGCAAGATTTCTGAAGGGATTTGGCCGCCTTCCGCAGCCATTGCCCGCCGAATTAATCGTGCCGACCGAAATATCCACAATCTTCCCAAAGGGATAGGATTGATTGGAGAAAGTCTCCCCGCTACTCACCGATTGGTGACAGCGGGGAAGGGTCGGTCATGCTGAATGAAGCGGTAAATCTTGATAGTTCGCCCGGAGCCGGTGGCGAGCCGGAGCGACGCGTGCGCGATCGCGGCGCCACCGAGCGCGCCATCCTTGCCGCCGCCAAGGGCCTGCTGGCGGAGGAAGGCTTCCAGAATTTCGGCATCAATGCGGTCGCCCGCCGCGCCGGGTGCGACAAGCAGCTGATCTATCGCTATTATGGCGGTCTTGACGGTCTGGTCGAGGCGATCGGCGCCGATCTCGGCACATGGGTGAGGGATCGCATTCCGGAAGATGCCGGCGGCATGTTCCTGCTCACTTACGGCGATCTGATGGAGCGGCTGGCGCTGCTTCTGCTCGACGCCTTGAGAAACGATCCGCTAATGCGTCGCATCCTTGCCTGGGAGGTCTCGGAAAATACCGAGCAGGTGAGGCGGCTGTCCGAGGCACGTTCGAAAGCGCTCGCCCTCTGGCTGGATCGCATGCGCGGTTCGCTGGCGCCGCCGAAGGGCGTGGACGCGACCGCCGTCAACGCGGTCGTCATCGCAGCGATCCAACACCTGGTGCTTGCAGGGGCGGCCGGCGGCCAGTGCGCTGGCCTTTCACTGAAGACATCAAAGGATTGGGAGAAGGCGGCGACGGCACTGAAGCGTCTCGTGCGCGGCGTCTATGGCTGACATTCGCGTTATCCACAGGAGGCGGGTCCGGCGTTAACCTTAACAAATGGTTTACGTTGCGTGGGGCGGGTTAAGCCGACACTGTGCCATCAGCAGAGATGGTACGAGTGAGAGTCCCGAGTTGACGTCCATGGGAAGCAAGATCGCCAGGGCCGTGTTCCTGGTGACGGCAATAATGTTCTTCGCAGTCCTGGCGCTGGATATCGCCATTCCGACGCTGGTGCTTTGCACCATGGCATTGTCGACCTGGGTGGTCTCGCTCGATCTGCCCGTCGTGCGCAAGCAAAGAGGAGAGGCCGCATGAGGTGGTTTCTGATCTTCTGGGCCGGCCCCATCGTCTTTCTGGGCGGATGGTACTGGCTCTCCTATTACGACATCAATTTCGGCTTCCTGATGCTGACGCGCCAGATCCATGACCTGACGTTCCAGATCTACGGCGAGGCGCTCGGCATGCCGCCGGAGGCCATCCCGCCGCTCGTTGCCCGGGCAATCGCCGTCGACAGTCTCGTCGTCTTCGCTATCCTTGGCTTCAGGAAGCGCAAGCCGATCATGGCTTGGTGGCAGGCGCGTCAGGCGCTGAATTCATCTCCATCAGACCTTGCCAGCAAGGAAAGCCTGTCGAGCGCGCCCTGAAGGATGAAGCTGGCCGCCGCCGAATCGATCCGTTCGGCGCGTTTGGCCCGCGAGACGTCCATTTCGAGCAGCGTCCGTTCGGCGGCGACTGTCGACAGCCGCTCATCCCAATAGACGAAGGGCAGCGCCGTTTTCTGCTCCATATTGCGCACGAAGGCGCGCGTCGCCTGCACGCGTGGGCCTGCCGATCCGTCCATGTTCATCGGCAGTCCGATCACGAAACCAGCGACCTTTTCCTTTGCCGCGAAATCCAGCAGCGCCTGCGCATCGATGGTGAATTTGGCACGGCGGATCACCGGTCGCGGCGTGGCGAAACGCCGTCCGAGATCGGACATCGAAAGCCCGATCGTCTTGGTGCCGAGATCGAGGCCGGCGATTGCCTGCCCGGGGGCGAGGGTCGCGGCCATTTCCTCGATGGTCAGCACAGTCATTCCATTTCATCCCGTCAAAAGAAATTGAAGTCGCCGCGGCTTTTCTTCGCCCGCGCATGAGATATGTCCATACCATCCAAATAGGCTTTTGCATCATCGAATAAGGGAGAGATTTTATGAAGATCACCTGGCTCGGCCATTCCGCCTTTCGCATCGAAACCGGCAAGGCGAAGATCCTGCTCGACCCATTCCTCAATCATAACGCTTCCTTTGCCGGCCAGGACATCAAGGATGTTTCTTCAGGCATCACCCATATCCTGCTGACGCACGGGCACGGCGACCATGTCGGCGATACGATCGCCCTCGCCAAGGAAACCGGCGCCGTCGTTCTCGCCAATGCCGATCTCGCCGCCTGGCTGGGTTCCAAGGGCGTCGACAGGATCGAGATGGGCAATACCGGCGGCACGATCACACTCGGCGGCTTCTCGGCGACCTTCACCAATGCGCTGCATTCCTCCGCCCAGATCACTGAGGACGGCGTCTCGCATGCGCTCGGCAACGCCAACGGCCTGATGTTGCATTTCGACGATGAGGCCTCGATCTTCGCCATGGGCGACACCGACATCTTCTCCGACATGGGGCTGATCAACGAACTGCACCAACCCGATATCGGTTTCGTCCCGGTCGGCAACCGCTTCACCATGGGCGGCGCGGTGGCGGCACTCGCCTGCCAGCGTTATTTCAGCTTCAAGACCGCCATCCCCTGCCATTTCGGCACCTTCCCGATCATCGATCAGACCGCCGATAAGTTCATCGACGGCATGGAGGGATCGAAGACGCAGGTGAAGGCGCTGAAGCCTGCCGAGAGCCTGACGATCTGACGAAACCCCGTTGCACCGGGCGGACATGGCCTTTATAGCGGGTAGGAAAAATCCTATTCGGAGAATGCCATGTCCGTCGATCTTGCCACCGTGAAGCGTGTCGCCAAACTTGCCCGTATTGCCGTCTCCGAGGATGAGGCAAATCGCATGGTCGGCGAGCTGAACGGTATCCTGGGCTTCGTCGAGCAGCTCTCCGAAGTCAATGTCGACGGCGTCGAGGCGATGACGTCGGTCACTCCGATGGCGATGAAGAAGCGGGCCGATGCGGTGACCGATGGCAACAAGGCGGCCGATATCGTCGCCAACGCGCCTGTCACCGACCATAATTTCTTCCTGGTGCCGAAAGTCGTCGAATAGGGCGTCGAAAGCCTCTTTCCGACTCTGTTGCCTTATTAAAGATCTGAAGCGAAAACACGATGAGCGAACTCACCAGCCTGACCATTGCCGAAGCCCGCCGCAAGCTGCGCGCCAAGGAAATCACCGCAATCGAACTCACCGACGCTTATATCGCGGCGATCGATGCGGCCAATGAGCGGCTGAACGCCTATGTGAAGGTCACGCCCGATCTGGCCCGCGTTATGGCCAGGAAATCGGACGAGCGCATCGCCGCCGGCACGGCCGGCGAGCTGGAAGGTATTCCGCTCGGCATCAAGGATCTCTTCGCCACCGTCGGTGTCCACACCCAGGCCTGCAGCCATATCCTCGACGGCTTCGAGCCGCGTTATGAATCAACCGTCACGCAGAACCTCTGGGACGACGGCGCCGTCATGCTCGGCAAGCTGAACATGGACGAATTCGCCATGGGCTCGTCCAACGAGACCTCCTACTACGGCCCGGTGATCAATCCCTGGCGGGCTGAGGGCTCCAACCAGCAGCTCGTTCCGGGCGGCTCCTCCGGCGGCTCGGCCGCGGCCGTCGCCGCGCATCTTTGCGCCGGCGCCACCGCGACCGATACCGGCGGCTCGATCCGCCAGCCCGCCGCCTTCACCGGCACCGTCGGCATCAAGCCTACCTATGGCCGCTGCTCGCGCTGGGGCACCGTGGCTTTCGCCTCTTCGCTCGATCAGGCCGGTCCGATCGCCCGCGATGTGCGCGATGCCGCCATCCTTTTGAAGTCGATGGCAAGCGTCGACTCCAAGGACACGACCTCAGTCGATCTGCCCGTGCCGGACTACGAGGCCGCCCTCGGCCAGTCGCTGAAGGGCATGAAGATCGGCATCCCGAACGAATATCGCGTCGACGGCATGCCTGAGGAGATCGAGAGCCTGTGGCGCCAGGGCATTGCCTGGCTGAAGGATGCCGGCGCCGAGATCGTCGATATCTCGCTGCCGCACACCAAATATGCGCTTCCTGCCTATTACATCGTTGCCCCCGCCGAGGCATCTTCGAATCTGGCGCGCTACGACGGCGTGCGTTACGGCCTGCGCGTCGACGGCAAGGATATCGTCGACATGTACGAGAAGACGCGCGCCGCCGGCTTCGGCCAGGAAGTCAAGCGCCGCATCATGATCGGCACCTATGTGCTGTCGGCCGGCTACTACGATGCCTACTACATCCGCGCCCAGAAGGTCCGCACGCTGATCAAGCGCGATTTCGAACTCGCCTTCGACGCCGGCGTCGATGCCATCCTGACCCCGGCCACCCCATCCTCTGCCTTCGGCGTCGCCGACGAGGACCTCGCCGCCGATCCGGTGAAGATGTATCTGAACGACATCTTTACGGTGACGGTCAACATGGCCGGCCTGCCCGGCATCGCCGTGCCCGCCGGCCTCGACCACAAAGGCCTGCCGCTCGGCCTGCAGCTGATCGGCAAACCCTTCGACGAGGAAACCCTCTTTAAGACCGCTTACGTCATCGAACAGGCCGCCGGAAAATTTACGCCGGCCAAGTGGTGGTAACGGTCCTAACGATGCGAAAGATCGCCGACGCCGACCACGAAATGATTGGCATTGTTGGTTTTGCCGCATGCTTGGCTGATCGATAGCCGAACAGCGGAGGAGGTCTTATGGCGATCAATGATCTTGCGCGATTGATCGAGGCAATCGATCGTCTTGCTGCCGGCAGTTTCTCCATGGGCGCGGATTGGCAGGCGGTTCATGATATTTGTCAGCGCCACGAAGGCGAACAGCCGTTCGATTGGGGCCATGCTCTCTGCCATCGCATCGAAGGCGACGACTGGAATGCCGATTACTGGTATCGCCGCGCCGGCAAGACGCGCGGCACGCGTACGATGGCCGACGAATGGGCGGCGATGCGAGCGGTATTGTCCCCGAAGGTTTAAGGCCGAGCCCTGACCGCGCCGGTTGAGGCGCGATCAGGTAGATTGCCCGATTATCTGTTGTCTAGCTGTGATCTGACCAACGTCAGCCCTCGTTCGGTGATCCGGTAGGGCTGGCCGCCTGACGATTTGATCGCCTTTAGCCGCTTCAGCCTGCGGAAGAGATCGAGGTCGACGCCGGGATAGAGCCAGCCGTCTCGGGTGAAACAACTGACGTTCTCGATTTTCCTGTCGTCGTCGCGGGAAATTTCGATGCGGCCGCCTTGGGCCATGAGATGCAGGATGCGCTGCTCCGTGCGGGAAATATCCATATGTTGAGATCCGGTATAGCGCCCGGCAGGGCGCACAAAAACGATCTGGCGTTCCTTCGAACGTCAGGGCTTCGTTTTTTCGGGCCCATGCGCGCAAGCGGACTTGCGGGCAGGGCCTTTACCGGGTCTGTGACTGGCTCAACATAAAGAGCTTCTTATTTCGCGCGCAAAAGGCGGTCAAGATCGTGATCGCCGATCAAACCGGTCGAAAACCGCAGTTTCCAACCATCGTCCCGCTGCGGGCACTGGAATATTTCCCGACTCAATGGTCTAGTTGCGGAGTAACGCGGAGGTGTCGTTGATCCACATTCGCAATGCCCGCGACGGGGAAGCGGAACTGTTGAGTGAGATCGGGCTGAGGGCCTGGCAAAAGGCGATGGCGTCGATCGGCGAATCGCACGCGATGATCGACGCAGCGCGCAGCGCCTTTCGCAACTTCGTGGAAAATGATTGGCTGACCATCACCGTCGTCGAACAGAACGGCCAGGTTGCCGGCTGGGCGGCGCGCGAAGGCCTGGATGAGATCATCTCGGATTTCTGGATCGACCCCGTCTTCACCGGCCAGGGGCTCGGTTCGGCGCTTCTCGGGCGCATCGAAAAGGAGATTGCCGAACAGGGCTTCGACAAGGCGACGATGCAGACACATTCCGGCAACGCCGAGGCGATCGGCTTCTTTCAAAAACACGGCTACAGCATCCACTGGCTCTCGGTCGCCTATAATCCGAAGCTCGACCGCGACGTGCCCTCCGTCGGGCTGACGAAGCAGCTCGTCTCCGACGGCCGCGGATACGGACAGGAATTCTGAGGTTTCAAAGGCTCTGGAGAAGGTACAGGCGCCATTGCGGCGATAAGATCAGCACCGCAGCCAATGCGCCGTGCGTGACCAGGATTCCCGTTAGGATCGAACGGAACGGTTCCTTTCGCGTCTTGTGCCGCAACAACTGCTGTGCCGCCACGGCGCCGAGGCTGCCGCCGACCAGCGCAAGCAGCAGAAGAGTGCGCTCGCTTATGCGCCACCGGCCGTCGCGTGCCGCCTGCTTGTCCAGGAAATAGACCCAAAAGACCAAGAGGTTCAGCGCCAGAAACAATGCGGCCATTTTGATGATATCGGTCATCGTCATCCGGCAACTCTATCGTGTCCCGGTTAACTCCCAAATATCGCCGGGGCCGCCGAACCATACTGCGCTTATGGCGAAAGCCTTGCACCGGCACGCCATTTCCTTTACCTCACCGGTGGAAAAGAACAGCCTGCAAAGAGTATCAGATGACCCTTGTCGACGTCCGCACGCCTGATCCGAAACGCTTCATCCCCGGCGCCACCGGCGACTGGGAAGTCATCGTCGGCATGGAAGTCCATGCCCAGGTGCTGTCGAATTCGAAGCTCTTCTCCGGTGCCTCGACGGAATTCGGCAAGCCGCAGAATTCGAACGTGTCGCTCGTCGATGCCGCCATGCCCGGCATGCTGCCCGTCATCAACGAGGAATGCGTCAAGCAGGCGGTCCGCACCGGTCTCGGCCTCAAGGCTCAGATCAACAAGCGCTCGCTCTTCGACCGCAAGAACTATTTCTATCCCGACCTGCCGCAGGGCTATCAGATCTCGCAGTTCAAGGATCCGATCGTCGGCGAGGGCAAGATCGTCATCTCGCTCGGGCCGGACCGCCAGGGCCAGTTCGAGGATATTGAGATCGGCATCGAGCGCCTGCACCTGGAACAGGATGCCGGCAAGTCGATGCACGACCAGCATGCGACCATGTCCTATGTCGATCTGAACCGATCCGGCGTGGCACTGATGGAAATTGTCTCCAAGCCCGATATGCGTTCATCCGACGAAGCCAAGGCCTATATGACCAAGCTGCGTTCGATCGTGCGTTATCTCGGCACTTGCGACGGCAACATGGACGAGGGCTCGATGCGCGCCGACGTCAACGTCTCCGTCCGCCGCCCGGGCGAGGCTTTCGGCACGCGCTGCGAGATCAAGAACGTCAACTCCATCCGCTTCATCGGTCAGGCGATCGAATATGAAGCCCGCCGCCAGATTGGCATCCTGGAAGATGGCGGCACGATCGAGCAGGAGACGCGGCTCTTCGACCCGAACAAGGGCGAGACGCGTTCGATGCGCTCCAAGGAGGATGCGCACGACTATCGCTATTTCCCCGATCCGGACCTGCTGCCGCTCGAGTTCGACGATGCCTTCGTCACGGCGCTGGCGGCCGATCTGCCGGAACTGCCGGACGATAAGAAGGAACGCTTCGTGCGCGAGCTCGGTCTGTCGGTCTACGACGCCTCCGTGCTCGTCTCCGAAAAGGCGATCGCCGACTATTTCGAGGCTGTGGCCGCGGGCCGCGACGGCAAGACGGCGGCGAACTGGGTGATCAACGACCTGCTCGGCGCGCTGAACCGCACCGGCAAGGACATCGAGCAGACGCCGGTCTCGCCGGCCCAGCTCGGCGCCATCATCGACCTTATCAAGGCGGGAACCATTTCGGGCAAGATCGCCAAGGACCTCTTCGAGATCGTGCTGACCGAAGGCGGCGATCCCGCCGAGATCGTCGAATCGCGCGGCATGAAGCAGGTGACCGATACCGGCGCGATCGAAAAGGCAGTCGACGAGATTATCGCCGCCAATCCCGATCAGGTGGAAAAGGTCAAGGCAAAGCCGACCATGGCCGCATGGTTCGTCGGCCAGGTGATGAAGGCGACCGGCGGCAAAGCCAATCCGCAGGCCGTCCAGGCGCTCGTTAAGGCGAAGCTCGGCATCGAGGAATAGCCGTGTACTTCGTCCGCACCGCCGGCGAGCGCGACCTGGAGAAGGTCCGCGCGCTTCTGGTGGAGAGCTTTCACGCCACCTATGACGATCTGCACGGCAAGACCAAGGTCGATGAGTTGATCGCCCATCTCTTTACGCCGGCGGCGCTGAAGGCGCGCCTGGTGCGCAAGGATGCCGAATTCCTCGTTGCCGACGACGGCCGTAAGATCGGCGGCGTGGGTTATGCGGCAATGTCGCAGGCATTGACGAAAACGGTCATGCTGCACCTCCTCTATGTCAGCCCGGCGCTGCAGCGCCAGGGCATCGGCCGCGACATCTTCGCCGAGCTCGAAACCTGCTTTCCCGATGCCGAAATCATGCGTCTCGAAGTCGAGCCGCAAAACGCGGCTGCGATTGCCTTCTACCAGGCGCACGGCTTCATCGAGGTCGGCCGCAACGAGTATAGCGGGCCCGGGCAATCCGGCATTCCGGCACTGATTTTCGAAAAACCGATCGAGGGCCACTGAGCCATGCAGGTCGAGGTGCCTGATATTCTCGTTCGTCAGGCGCGGAAGGACGATCTGCGGGCCCTGGTGGCAATCTTTGCCGCCGATGCGCTCGGCGGTCACGGCGATACGACGGATCCTGAGGCCTTTGCCGATTATGCCAGGGCTTTCACAGCGATCGAGACTTCGCCGAACCAGATGCTTTACGTTGCGGAGGTTAGCGGCGAGGTGGTCGGCACGTTCCAGACGATGATGACGACCTCACTGACCGGCCGCGGCTCTTCGGCGATGATCATCGAGGCGGTGCAGACGCGCTCCGATATGCGCGGGCAGGGGATCGGCGCCCGGATGATCGAATTCGCCATCGCCGAGGCAAAAGGCCGCGGCGTGCGCCTTGTGCAATTGACCTCGAATGCGATACGCAAGGACGCCCATCGTTTCTATGAAAGGCTTGGCTTCAAGCCTTCGCATCTGGGCTTCAAGATGGTCTTGAAATGACCCTCGGCTGTCGTGGAATCGCTGGACAATTCGGCTTGACGACGGCATAAGCGAGAAAACGAATTCTGGTTTGGTCCGCACCGGCGGGCACAAGGAAAAGACATGTGGAATCTTCTGGTTCAGACCTTCACCTGGTGGAACAGTCAGACGATGGGCACGCGTTTTGCGACCTGGCGTTTCGGCAAGCGCGTCGGCGAGGATGAATTCGGCAACGTCTATTATGAAGGCGGCATGTCCTCCTACGGTCTGCCGAAGCGCTGGGTGATCTACAAGGGTTATGCCGAAGCCTCCGCCATTCCGCCGGGCTGGCACGGCTGGATGCACCATCGCACCGATGTTCCTCCGTCCAAGGAAAATTACGTCGCCAAGGAATGGCAGAAGACGCATCGCCCCAACCTCACCGGATCGCCACAGGCTTACCGCCCGCCGGGTTCTCTTGCGGTTCCCGGCGAGCGTCCGCGCGTCACCGGCGATTACGACGCCTGGACGCCCGGCAACTGAGACGGCTGACCGGGCGATCCTCAAGCCCGGCTTTTGGCCACAATTGCCCTTTACCCGCAGGTTGGCCGCGCTTGACCGCGGATGAAACTGAAAAATTATCTGGAGACGGGTACATGAAGCTCTTCACGCGGAACATGGTCCTGCGTGCCGCCGGATCGCTGCTGGCGCTCTCGGCTCTGCTTCCGCCAGTTGCGGCAAATGCCGCACGGATCGAAAATCCGGTTGCCGTCTTCTCCGGCCTCGACAAGATTACTGGCCGCATCACCACCTTCGACGTCTATGTCAACGAGACGGTGCAGTTCGGCGCACTCCAGGTGACACCGAAGGCCTGTTATTCGCGCGATCAGGCGGAAGCACAGAAGATCGACGGTTTTGTCGAGGTCGACGAGATCACCCTCGACCGCAAGATCCGCCGCATCTTCACCGGCTGGATGTTTGCCGCCAGCCCCGGTCTCAATGCCGTCGAGCACCCGATCTATGACGTCTGGCTGAAGGACTGCAAGACCAGCTCCGACGTCCCGGCGCCTGACGGCACCAAGGCGACCGCGCGTTAACACGTTCCCGGCGACAGAACCGCAGCGTCCGCGCGCCTGTTTGAGACGCGCGAGGGACGGGGCAACTCTTTGATGCGTTTGCGCCCCTATGCGGTCGGCGTTTTGTTCCTTGTGAAAAGGCCCTTGGCAAAGCGAAGCGCACCGCCGGCCAGTACGACGACGAGGATGCCGGCCTTTTTGAAGAAGGCAAGGGCAAGGGCGAGCAGCCCTACCTTTGCGGCAATCTTGGCGCCAGCGCCTGCGGCGATCATTCCCGCCATGCCGTAGGCCGCAATCTTGTCGCCGTCGACATAGTCGCCATAGGCCATTCCCTTGTCGAACTGCACGAGCTTCGTGACCGTCGGAATGACCTCCTCGATCTCCTTCAGCTGTCCGAGTCCGGCAACGAAGTCGAATTCAAAAACACCCTCGCGACCGAATACCCGCACGGAATAATTCAGCGTGTGCTCGGTTTGCGTGTCGTTGCCGAAAATCAGATCGCGCGCCCAGTGCATTGCATGCGCCGGCTTGTCGTAGTGTGGGGCCGATGCCCAGCCGACCAGGGTGATCTTCGGGAAGCCCTGCTTTTCGCGCTCAGGATTCCTTTCGCTGATCGAATCCTTGATGTTCTGCAGCAGTTCGTCGTAATTCGTCGTGGCGGCATCGCTGTCTGAGACATAACCGTCCGCGCTGTATTCCACGATCGATCCCCAGGATTCCGGATCGGTCGGCGCGTATTTTGCCGGGAAGATCATCCCCAGCATTCCATCAGCCGCCGCCGGAGGGTTCCCCCAGATATCGACAAGCACCGTCTTCGTGTCGGCGGGGCTGAGATAGTAAAAGTTGGCGGGCACATTGAGCGTCGCCTTCGCTTCAGGCAGCTTGATCGCACCCTGCTGAAAATCGAGCTTTTCCAGTAACGGTTTTTCCGCCTCGGAAAAATCGGTTCTGCCAGGAAACATCTCCTGATAGGGGCGTGCCTCGCCCTGAGCTGCAAGTAGGGCGAAAAGCATCGCCGCCGCGAAATATCGTCTCAAAATTCTATCCCCCATTGTATTTTCCGGAAGCTACTGAAATCGGCCGGAAAATCAACGCAGGGATGAAACGAACGTGCTTAAAACTTCAGGTGTGGCGATTCCATCGCGGCGGCAAGCAGCAGGGCATAATCGGCCTTCGGAACGTCGATCGCGCCGAATGTCTTCAGATGCTCGGTGGTGAACTGGGTGTCGAGCAGGGTAAAGCCCTTGTTCCTGAGCCGGTCGACCAGATGCACGAGGCAGATCTTCGAAGCGTCCGTGCGGCGTGAAAACATGCTTTCGCCGAAGAAGGCCGAGCCGAGCGAGACGCCGTAGAGGCCGCCGACCAGTTCATCGCCGTCCCAGGCTTCAACGGTATGGGCGTGGCCCATGTCGAAGAGCGTCGAATAAAGCGATCGGATTGTCTGGTTGATCCAGGTGCTCGGGCGACCCGACGTCTCCTCTGCGCAAGCCGCGATCACCGATTCGAAGGCGTGGTCGAAACGGATCTCGAAAGGATTCCGGCGCACCGTCTTAGCGAGGCTCTTCGATATATGGAAATGATCGAGCGGCAACACGCCGCGCAACTCCGGTTCGACCCAGAAGATCTCCGGGTCGTCCGCGGATTCCGCCATCGGAAAGAGGCCGATGGAATAGGCGCGCAGGAGAATGTCAGGGGTGATGCCTGGTGACTTCCTGCGCGATCCTGCCATTCCTGTCCTATGCCGCCGGTGTGTTGGCGAGGTGGTGTTCCAGCCAGTGGATGTCGTAGTCGCCGTTGGCGATATCCTGATTGGAGACGAGTTCCTGGAATAGCGGCAGCGTCGTCTTGATACCGTCCACGACGAATTCATCGAGCGCACGGCGCAACCGCATCATGCATTCGACGCGGGTGCGGCCGTGCACGATCAGCTTGCCGATCAGGCTGTCGTAATAGGGTGGGATCTTGTAACCCTGATAGGCGCCGGAATCGATGCGCACGCCAAGGCCGCCCGGCGCATGGAAATGCGTGATCGTGCCGGGCGAGGGCACGAAGGTGCGCGCATCCTCGGCATTGATACGGCATTCGATGGCGTGGCCGGAAAAATGCACCTCGTCCTGCGTCACCGACAGGCCGCCGCCGGAAGCGACGCGGATCTGCTCGTGCACAAGGTCGATGCCGGTGATCGCTTCGGTGATCGGATGCTCCACCTGCAGGCGGGTGTTCATTTCGATGAAATAGAACTCGCCGTTCTCGTAGAGGAATTCGATCGTGCCGGCGCCGCGATATTTCAGCTTCTTCATGGCGTCGGCGCAGATCTGGCCGATCTTCATGCGCTGCTCGACGTTGAGTGCCGGCGAATTCGCCTCTTCCCAGACCTTCTGGTGGCGGCGCTGCAGCGAGCAGTCGCGTTCGCCAAGATGGATGGCATTGCCTTCGCCGTCGCCGAAAACCTGGATTTCGATGTGGCGCGGCTTGCCGAGATATTTTTCCATGTAGACGGCATCGTTGCCGAAGGCCGCTGCCGCTTCCGTGCGCGCCGTCGACCAGGCCTCGATCAGGTCGGCCTCGCTCCTGGCGACCTTCATGCCGCGTCCGCCGCCGCCGGCGGTCGCCTTGATCAGCACGGGATAGCCGATTTCGGCGGCCGTCCGCAGCGCATCCTCTTCGGTCTTTACCTCGCCGTCCGAGCCCGGAACGACGGGAATGCCGAGTTCCAGCGCCGTCGTCTTGGCGGTGATCTTGTCGCCCATGATGCGGATGTGATCAGCCGTCGGCCCGATGAAGGTGATGCCATGGGCGTCGAGAATATCGGCGAACTTGGCGTTCTCGGAGAGGAAGCCATAGCCCGGATGCACGGCGTCGGCGCCGGTGATCTCGCAGGCGGCGACGATCTGGTGGATATTGAGATAGCTCTCGCGCGAGGAGGGCGGGCCGATGCACACACTTTCGTCGGCAAGGCGCACATGCATGGCATCGGCGTCGGCGGTGGAATGCACCACGACGCAAGCGATGCCGAGCTCCTTGCAGGCCCGGAGCACGCGAAGGGCGATTTCCCCGCGATTGGCGATGAGGATTTTCGAAATCATGGGCATGGGCCTATTCGATGACGACGAGGGCTTGGCCGTATTCGACGGGATGTCCGTCATCGACGAGAATTTCGGTCACCTTGCCCGACTTCGGCGAGGGGATCTGGTTCATCGTCTTCATCGCTTCGATGATGATCAGCGTCTGGCCTTCCTTGACCGTGGCGCCGATTTCGATGAAGGGACGCGCGCCCGGAGCCGGCGCCATATAGACGGTGCCAACCATCGGCGCATTGACGACATTGGCCGGGTTGCGGGTCGGTGCGGCCGGGGCTGCGCCGGCTGCTGCCGGAGCGGCGGCTGCTGCCGGGGCTGCGAAGGCCGGTGCTGCGATCGGCGCCTGGACATATTGCGTCGCGCCGGTGCGCGACACGCGGATACGCAGATCGTCCTGTTCGACCTCGATCTCCGTCAGATCCGTCTCGTTGAGGATGTTGGCGAGATCGCGGATCAGTGCCTGATCGATACCCGATTTCTTTTCAGCCATGGTGTTGCCCTGTCTTCTTTTTATGCCGTGATGTTCTTCAGCGCATGCAGCGCCAGGATGTAGCTGTGAGGCCCGAAGCCGCAAATCACGCCCTTGCATGCCGGCGCGATCATCGACTTGTGGCGGAATTCTTCCCGTGCATGAACGTTGGATATGTGGAGCTCGACGACGGGAATGGAAATGGCGCGGATCGCGTCGTGCAGCGCGACCGAGGTATGTGTATAGGCGCCTGCATTGAAGGCGACGCCGACGGCCTTTTCGTCGGCCTCGTGAAACCAATCGACAAGCGTACCTTCGTGGTTGCTTTGCCGGAAATCGATATCGAAGCCGAGTTCGCGGCCAGCGACCTTGCAGTCCGCCTCGATGTCCTTCAGCGTCTTGCCGCCATAGATGCCGGGCTCTCTTTTACCCAGCATGTTCAGGTTGGGGCCGTTCAGGACAAAAATCGTTTGCGTCATCGAATGTTCCGTAAAATGCACGACGGCAACCTATAGACTCCGCGAAGGCCGAATGAAAGCCCTTACGGATTGGCCAGCCGGAATCGCGCCACATTTGTCCACATGGCTGAAACGCTTCGATTTTGGCGACTTGATGAGATGCTCGCTTTGCTCAGCAGGCGGTCTTGCCGCAGCTGCGCATATTCTTGACCTTGGCTTCGAGATCGTCGAGCCCGACTGCGCCCGGCACTAGTTCGTTGCCGATCACGTAGGAGGGCGTGCCGCTAATGCCGAGGCTGGAGGCGAGCTGGTAGGTCGCCTGAACGATGCCGTCATTCGGGCTCTTCGCCATCTCCGCGCGGATCTTGTCTTCGCTGACGCCGAGCGAGGCGGCGACAGCGATCGCGCTTTCGTCCGAGGCGCGGCCCTCACTGCCGAGCAGGGCGACGTGGAAATCGGCGTATTTCTCCGGCGCCAGCTTGCGGAATGCGTCCGCCACCTTGTGGGCGGCGACTGAATCCGGCCCGAGGATCGGAAATTCCTTGAGCACGAATCGGACGTTCTTGTCCTTTTTCAGCATTGCCTGCATGTCGGGAAGCGCATGGCGGCAGTAGCTGCAATTATAATCGAAGAACTCGACGACGGTGACGTCGCCCTTCGGATTGCCGAGCGCAACGTCGTTCTTCGAATCGAAGATGTCGGTCGTGTTCTCTTGGATCGCCATATTGGCTTTCACCAACCGCTGGGCTTCCTGCTTCTTCTGCAGTGCCTCCTGGACGTCGAGCATGATCTCGGGATTCTCGATCAGGTACTGCTTGATGAATTCGCCGAACTCCTTCTTCTGCTGGTCGTCGAGCGCTGCTGCCGGAAACGGAAGGGCAATCGATGCAGCAAGCGCCAGCGCGGTGAAGGTTTTCGGGAAAAATGCCATGTTATCCTCGTCATCGGCGATGTGGCCTCTCTCTGTCGAGAAGACCGTCGCCGGGTTAATGGACTTGAATGCGTCGCGTCAAGGTACGGTGCGTTTGGTTCTGCTCAAACAGGAATTTTTCATCCCCGCGTCACGCTCGCGGGATTGTGATGAGCCGATTAATGCGGCAATTGTCGGGCCGCCATTGAAGAAGTCGAGCGAGAAACGATCTTGTTTTCCATATCCAAACGCAGCGAAGTCGAGCCTTTTCATGCCATGGATGTCCTGGCCGAGGCGACGAAACGGCGCGCCGGCGGCCATCCCGTGATCTCGATGGCGGTCGGCCAGCCTTCGCATCCGGCACCGCGGGCGGCGCTCGAAGCAGCGCGCGAAGCCCTTGCCGAGGGCCGGATCGGTTACACCGATGCGCTGGGAACGGCGCGGCTGAAATCTGCACTTGCCTGGCACTACAAGGATCGGCACGGCCTGGAGATCGATCCCGCGCGCATCGCCGTCACCACTGGCTCCTCGGCCGGCTTCAATCTCGCCTTTCTGTCGCTTTTCGATGCCGGTGATGCGGTGGCGATCGCAAGACCGGGTTATCCCGCCTATCGCAATATTCTTGGCGCCCTGGGTCTGAAGGTCGTCGAGGTGCCGGTGACGGCCGAGACCCATTTCACCCTTACCCCCGAGAGCCTCGAGGCGGTGCAGAAAGAAAGCGGTGTCAGACTGAAGGGTGCGCTGCTCGCCAGCCCCGCCAATCCGACCGGCACGGTGACGGGCCGCGAGGGGCTGAAGGCGCTTTCGGATTACTGCGCGGCCCATTCCATCGCCTTCATTTCCGATGAAATCTACCACGGGCTGACTTTCGCCGGCGAGGAGGCGAGCGCACTCGAACTGACCGACGAGGTGATCGTCATCAACTCCTTCTCTAAATATTATTGCATGACCGGCTGGCGAATCGGCTGGATGGTGCTGCCCGAACGCCTGGTGCGGCCGATCGAGCGGGTGGCGCAGAGCCTCTACATCTCCCCGCCCGAACTCTCCCAGATCGCCGCCACCGCCGCTCTTGGCGCAGGCGACGAGCTCGATCGCGTTAAAGCAAGTTATGCCGCCAACCGCGACCTGCTGCTCGACCGCCTGCCGAAGATCGGCCTTACACCGGCTTCGCCGATGGACGGCGCCTTCTACGCCTATCTCGATGTTTCCCGCTTCACCAATGACAGCATGGGTTTTGCCAAACGCATGCTCGCCGAAATCAACGTCGCCGCAACCCCGGGCCTGGATTTCGATCCGCTGGAGGGGCATCGCACCCTGCGTCTATCCTATGCGGGCTCGCAGGCGGAGATCGCCGAGGCGGTGGAGCGAATTGCTGGCTGGTTGAAGTAGCGTTCCGCGAGGACAAGCAGCTGCTTGTCTTCATATCCATCAGCCGCGCGATGAAAACAGCGAGGCAAGCGTCGAAGCCGGCTTGTTGTTCAGCCGCGGCACGACCACCAGCTGCTTGATGTCGCCGCGCTTGTAGGCGGCCAGGAAGCGCTTGTAATCCTTGAAGGAGACGCAGCCGTTGGAATCGCCGTTCTTGCCGAGCATGTAGGTGTGGGCGAGCAGGCCGACGCGGTCATAGATGGCATCCGAACCCTCGACCGGCGTCAGCCGGATCGCCGCGACGCCATGGAAAAGAGCTTCGCGCATGGTAAGGATATAGGTGTGCGGCGGCGTCGGTCCGCGCATCTTCTGGTTGGCGTAACGCGGATTGTCGCGCATCTTGCCGAGGCCGGAATGGGCCTCCAGCCGTTCGCCGTTCGGCAGATAGACGGTGCTGTTCTCGATGTCGTAGATGGCGACGCCTGCGCGCAGCTTCGGCGAGAAGACCGGCTTGTCGTAACGCGGGACTGCGTCGTCCTCGTCGTCTTCGATTACAGAATTCGGTTTGGCGTAGGCAAGGACGGGCTCGGCCGAACGCGGCGCTCTCTGGGAGCCCGGGGCCGGTTTGCCGATCAGGCCGTCCGGACGTGCCATCGGCAGCGGTACGGAACCGGTGTCCGGCGCCAGCACGAGATCGAAGGGCTGCCGCTCTTCGGCCTCGGCAACTTCTACCGGCGCAGGCTTTTCCTGCGGCAGCGACGCCGTCTTGACGGCGGGCGCGGCCGGCTCGACCGGGGCCGGCGCAATCTGCTGCGGCCCGGCATCGGCAAGGGCGAGCAGGGCAGGAAGTTCAACGGCAGCGACGGCTTCCTTGGACGGAATGATGATGCGGTCATCCTCGTTCTCTTCCGCCTCCGCCCGGGCAAGCTCAACCGGCTGCGTGACGCTATCGTCCTTGACGAATTTCGCGGTGTCGGAAGGCGTTGCTGCGGCAACGGCGACCGGCGGTTCGGCAGGGTTCACAAGGCGATTCTTTGCGAGCGCCAGCGATGCCGCTGCGGCGGCATTGGTCTTTTGCGCATGCGATTGGATGAGATGAGTCGTCAGGGCTACGACCGGCTTGGCATCGAAGGCGGCCAGCCGATCGGCTTTGCCAACGTGAATCAGTCGTTCGTGAGACGTCGCCCGCTTGGGCTTCGACGCCGACGCGACATGCGTAAAGCTCTCGGACGGCGAAACCGGTGCGCCGATCGAATGCATTGTCGCGAAGGTCGCGATCAGCCATGTGGAGGTCAGAAGTCCGGCGCCAACGACGCCGTAAAGAAAACCGCGAGATCTGCGTGAACGAAAAGCAGATCCGCCAAGAGAGGTGGCGCCATCAAACGCCCCGACCGCAAACGCCATACTAAACTCGTCTTTCAAACTCGCTACGCAGGCCGGCGGCACTGACTGTCTACATTTCGCCGGGGCCGGTAATGGCGCAAATTGGCCGAATTTAGACCGCTTGCGACATCCGACTGTTTCGCAAGGATGACGAATTATGGTTTCTAATTTGTTTACGCGGTGTTGCGCTTTCTCATGACGTCTCAAAAAGAGATGGGGCCGGTATCTGTCAGACGCGTTCCATCACATAACTGCCCGGCGCTTCCTCGATCGCATTCAGCGCATCGCCGCCGGGTTTGCGCGCCGCAACGCGTCTGCCGTCATGCGTCTCGATCCAGGCCCGCCAATGCGGCCACCACGATCCCGGCGTCTCGCTCGCCTGCTCAAGCCAGGTTTCGTACTCGCCCTTGGCTGGGCCGCCCGTCCAGAATTGGTACTTCTTCTTGTCGGGCGGGTTGACGACGCCGGCGATATGTCCCGAGCCGGTGACGACGAATTCCACCTTGCCGCCGAAGAACCGGCTGCCGAGGAAGACGGATTTGGCGGGGGCGATGTGATCCTCGCGGGTGGCGAGATTATAGATCGGGATCTTTACGTCCTTCAGCGACACAGGCTTGCCGTCAAGGATCATTTCGTTCTGCGTCAGCGCATTGCGGAGATAGCAGTTGCGCAGATAGAAGGCATGATTTGCCGCCGCCATGCGGGTTGAATCGGCGTTCCAGAACAACAGGTCGAAGGGCAGGGGCTCCTGCCCCTTGAGGTAGCTGTTGACGAAATAGGGCCAGATCAGCTCGGAAGCGCGCAGCATGTTGAAGGCCATCGACATCTTCGAACCGTCGAGATAGCCGGCTGACTTCATATGCTCTTCAAGCGCGGCAAGCTGCTCCTCGTCGACGAAGACCTTGAGATCGCCGGCATGGGTGAAGTCGACCTGGGTGGTAAAAAGCGTCGCGGTCTTGATGCGCTTGTTCTTCTCCTTGGCGTGCAAGGCCAGCGTCGCCGCCAGCAGCGTGCCGCCGACACAATAGCCGACGGCATTGACCTCCTTCTCGCCGGTCGCCTTCTCGATCGTCTCGAGCGCGAAATCGATGCCTTCGCGGGCATACGCCGCCCAGTCCTTCTCGGCGTGGCGCGCATCCGGGTTGACCCAGGAAATGACGAAGACGGTCTGCCCCTGGTCGACGCACCATTTGATGAAGGATTTCTGCGGGTTGAGGTCGAGAATATAGAATTTGTTGATCCAGGGCGGGCAGATCAGCAGCGGCCGCTTCAGCACCGTTTCGGTCGAGGCTTCGTACTGGATGATCTGGCAGATGTCGTTCTGGGCGATCACCTTGCCCGGCGTCAGCGCCATGTCGCGGCCGACGGCAAATTTCGTCATGTCGGTCTGGCGAAGGCGCAGATCGCCATGTCCGGCGGCGATATCCTCGGCGAGCATCTTCATTCCCCGCACCAAGTTTTCGCCGTTGCTGGCGATCGTCTCGCGATACAGCTGCGGATTGGTGGGGATGAAGTTGCTCGGCGAAAGCGCGGCGGTGATCTGCTTCACGTAGAAGCCGGCCTTGTGCTTGGTGTGCTCGTCGAGGCCGTCGGTCTCCGACACCAGCTTCTCAACCCAGTCACTGGTGGCGAAATAGACCTGGCGGAGGAAATCGAAGAACGGATTCTTCTGCCAGTCCTCGTCGGAGAAGCGCTTGTCCTTGCGGGTGTCGGGCTCGGGCGGCAGGGGCTCGCCCCCACTCATGCTTTGCATGCGCTGCATCGAGCGCATCCAGATGCCGAAGAACGAAGACATCAGCTGCGTCTGCGCCTCGAAGGTGCGGCGGGGATCGGAAATCCAGTATTCGCTGACCTTGGACAGCGTCTTGACCATGTCGGCCATCGGATCGATGGCGGTTTCGGTGATCTCGCCGCGTTCGCGCGGCGCAAGCCAGGCCGAAGCGGCTTGCCCGAGATTTTCGAGCGCCCGGGCGAAATTGATCGCCATGGTCTCGGGATCCTTCAACACATAGGGATCGAGATCGGTTGTGTCGAAACCGGCCTTGCCGCCATTTTTCTGGCCGCCACTCTCCTGCTTGCTGTCGGTCACCATTTCCTCCGGCGGCAGCACCCTTTTTATCCGTTCGTTGTACATCGTGATCGAACGAGAAAACAAGTTCCACCCGCATCGGCTCGTGCTATTGCTTTGTGGCTGCGACAAATTTAACAGTCGAGGCAGTCAGAACTGGATTTTGAGGCATGACGAAGAACGGCATTCGGCGGATCGCAACCTTCAACCGCACCGCATTGATTTGCGCCGCGGCGGCGATGGCCCTTGCCGGATGCAATCTGACGGCGGAGGAGAAGGCCGCGGCCGCTGCCAAGCGCGCTGCGCCGACCGCCGTCGTCATGCCGGCCACCAAGGGCGATGCGGTCGAAGGTGGCCTGTCGAAGTCGCCGGACGGCTATCCGAATTTCGGCGCGCCGCTGACGGCCGCCAATGTCCAGATGAGCGACGAGCAGGCGGCCGAGCTGCAGCATCAGCTGACCGCGCTTGCCGCCCGGCGCAAGGCCGGCGCGATCTCGGAAGCCGAATATCAGGCCAAGGTCGCCGAAATGCGCCGCCTGGCCGCCGAGCACGGCGAGCAGACGCTCTCCGAAATCTCCAAATAGACCTTGCCTTTCAAGCGATTTGGACGCAAAGCCTTCGGCAAGGATCGGAAGATGCGATTTTCCTGATAATGCGCCTTGCGCGGCCTTTTCGTCAAAGATTTGCCGCGTGGCTTGGGTCTGATGAATACGGCGCTGCGATTCTGAAGTTCGTGTCGCAGCCGCCGGAAGACGGAACGAACTTCGACTGCGGCCCGAAATGCCGCCTTTCCATGGGGAATGAAATGGAAGAGTTTCACAAAGTCCGGCGTTTGCCGCCTTATGTTTTCGAACAGGTCAACCGTTTGAAAGCAAGCGCGCGAGCGGGCGGCGCCGATATCATCGATCTCGGCATGGGAAACCCTGACCTTCCCACTCCCCAGGCGATCGTCGACAAGCTGTGCGAGGTCGTGCAGGACCCGCGCACTCACCGTTATTCGTCCTCCAAGGGCATTCCGGGCCTGCGCCGCGCCCAGGCCGCCTATTACGCCCGCCGTTTCGGCGTCAAGCTCAACCCGGATACGCAGGTGGTCGCCACCCTGGGCTCCAAGGAAGGCTTCGCCAACATGGCGCAGGCGATCACCGCGCCCGGCGACGTCATCCTCTGCCCGAACCCGACCTATCCGATCCACGCCTTCGGCTTCCTGATGGCGGGCGGTGTGATCCGTTCCATGTCGGTTGAGCCGGATGAGAGCTTTTTCCCGCCGCTCGAGCGCGCCGTCCGGCATTCGATCCCGAAGCCGCTGGCGCTGATCCTCAACTATCCCTCGAATCCGACCGCTCTCGTGGCGACGCTCGATTTCTACAAGGACGTCATCGCCTTCGCCAAGAAGCACGACATTATCGTGCTCTCCGACCTTGCCTATTCCGAGATCTATTTCGACGGCGCGCCGCCGCCGTCGGTTCTCGAAGTGCCGGGCGCAATGGATGTGACGGTCGAGTTCACCTCGATGTCGAAGACCTTCTCCATGCCCGGCTGGCGCATGGGTTTTGCCGTCGGCAACGAGCGGCTGATCGCCGCCTTGACCCGCGTCAAGTCCTACCTCGACTACGGCGCCTTCACGCCGATCCAGGTGGCGGCGACCCACGCGCTGAATGGCGATGGTTCCGACATTGCGGAAGTCCGCAATGTCTATAAGCGCCGCCGCGACGTCATGGTCGAAAGTTTCGGCAAGGCCGGCTTCGACGTGCCGCCGCCGGCTGCGACCATGTTCGCCTGGGCGAAGATCCCGGAAAAGTTCCGTCATCTCGGTTCGCTGGAATTCTCCAAGCTCTTGGTCGAGAAGGCCGACGTTGCCGTTGCCCCGGGTATCGGCTTCGGCGAACAGGGCGACGATTACGTTCGTCTGGCGCTTGTCGAGAACGAACACCGCATCCGCCAGGCTGCGCGCAACATCAAAAAGTTCATGTCGACGGCGGACGAGACGATGCATAACGTCATTTCGCTGAACGCTCACCGCTAATCTCAACTCTCGGCAGCCGCTTTCCGCGGCTGCCGCCACACAGACATTTCAGGATCGATCCATGGCAGATGCCCTCAAAATCGGCATTGCGGGCTTGGGCACCGTTGGCGCCTCGCTTGTCCGCATCATTCAGCAGAAGAGCAACGAGCTTGCCGTCACCTGCGGGCGTCCGATCACCATCACGGCGGTCTCCGCGCGCGATAAGACACGGGACCGCGGCATTGACCTTTCCTGCGTCACCTGGTTCGACCGGCCGGAAGATCTCGCCGAGAAGGGCGATATCGACGTCTTCGTCGAATTGATGGGTGGGGCCGAAGGCCCTGCCAACGTCTCGGTGCGCACCGCACTCCAGCGTGGTCTCCATGTGGTGACTGCCAACAAGGCGCTGCTTGCCTATCACGGCGTCGAGCTTGCGACGATCGCCGAAGAGAAGGGCTCGCTCCTGAACTTCGAGGCGGCGGTCGCCGGCGGCATCCCCGTCATCAAGGCGCTGCGTGAATCGCTGACCGGTAATGCCGTCTCGCGCATCTACGGCATCATGAATGGCACCTGCAATTACATCCTGACCAAGATGGAGAAGGAAGGGCTTTCCTTCGCCGAATGCCTGAAGGAAGCGCAGCGGCTGGGTTATGCCGAGGCCGATCCCGCCTTCGATATCGAAGGCAACGACACCGCCCATAAGCTCGCCATCCTGACGACGCTCGCCTTCGGCAATCGCATCGCGGCCGACGACATCTATCTCGAAGGCATCACCAACATCTCGATCGAGGATATCAATGCCGCGGCCGAACTCGGCTACCGCATCAAGCTGCTCGGCGTTGCCCAGCGCACCGATACCGGTATCGAGCAGCGCGTGCATCCGACCATGGTGCCGGTCGATTCGGTCATCGCCCAGGTGGACGGCGTCACCAATGCGGTGGCGATCGAATCCGACGTACTCGGCGAACTGCTGATGGTCGGCCCCGGCGCCGGCGGCAATGCTACAGCCTCGTCTGTGCTCGGTGACATCGCCGATATCGCCAAGAGCCAGCCGGGCGCCCAGCGCGTGCCGGCGCTCGGGCATCCTGCGAAGGCGCTGGAGCCCTACCGTAAAGCGCAGATGCAGAGCCATGAGGGCGGTTATTTCATCCGCCTGACGGTACTCGACCGCACCGGCGTCTTTGCAAGCGTCGCAACCCGCATGGCCGAAAACCACATCTCGCTCGAATCGATCGTTCAGCGCTCGAAGCAGCATCTGGCGCCGTCGCACCACCAGACAATCATTCTCGTTACCCATGCGACGATGGAGGAATCGGTGCGCAAAGCGGTGGCCTCGATCAAGTCGGAAGGTTATCTCTTCGGCGAGCCGCAGGTCATCCGCATCGAGCGGCCGAAAGAGGAAGCTTGATCCTTTCCGGTTCGGGAACACGAGCCGCCCTGTCTTCTTGAACTACCCGCGAAAGTTGGACATCAACTTCGCGGCAGTTCGCGATGGCGGGGCGGCTTTTTCTGTTCATCGTGCAACCCACCCGTACGGAAGTCTATATTAACAAATGCGCAAATATTGATATAAATAAAACCACAGATGGTGAGTCGTCGGCGTGGAGAATTTCATGAGCAAGGACAGCCATGCCGGGAAGGGGTATGGCTTCTCGAGCGAGGTGCCGCCAAACCATCCTGATGTGCCTGAGGAAGTTCTCAAGCCGCTCCATCGCGACAATCGCGACGATATTCCCGATGACATTGACGGCGAAGAAACCGAAGGCCGCAACTGGGCCATTCTGCTGACGCTCTTATCGTTCCTGCTGGTGCAAATCGGCGGCATCGCCATGATCGTCTGGGCGATCTTCTGGTAAAAATCCGTGTCTGCAAGTCCATCGCTATGTTATCTCCGCTGCTCCTGTAGAAAGAACAGATGACATCAGCGGAGTTTGGCATGGCAGATCTCGTCGATCCGGTACAGCGCGCGTTTCTCGGCGTGGAAAAATCCGCGCTCGACAATCGCTGGGTTGCGCGGCTCGATCAGGCCGGCCAGAATCGGGCGCTCGCCATGTCGCAGGTTCACGGGCTGCCGGATCTGATCGCTCGCGTCCTCGCCGGGCGCGGCGTCCCGGTGGACGAGGCGATCGAATTTCTCGATCCGACGATCCGCAGCCTGATGCCCGATCCCCACACGCTGACCGACTGCGAGAAGGCGGCGACCCGCCTCGTGAGCGCGATCGAGCGCGGCGAAAACGTGGCGATCTTCGGCGACTACGACGTCGACGGCGCGGCCTCATCGGCGCTGATGTTCCGCTTTCTCAGCCATTTCGGCGTCAAGGCGAACATCTACATTCCCGATCGGATCTTTGAAGGTTACGGCCCCAATCCGGCGGCGATCAACCAGCTGATCGACAATGGCGCCCGGCTGATCGTCACCGTCGATTGTGGCTCCACCAGTCACGAGGCGCTTGCAGCTGCCGCCGCACGCAATATCGATGTCGTCGTTATCGATCACCACCAGGTGACACATGAGCTGCCGCCCTGCCACGCGCTTGTTAACCCGAACCGCGAGGACGATCTCTCGGGGCAGGGGCATCTGTGCGCGGCCGGCGTCGTCTTCATGGTGCTGGTGGCGACGTTAAGATTACTGCGCGCGGCCGGAAACAAGCGCATCCTGGCCCTCGACCTGTTGCAATGGCTGGACATCGTCGCCCTCGCGACCGTCTGCGATGTCGTGCCGCTGAAGGGGCTCAACCGGGCCTATGTGGTCAAGGGGCTGGTCGCCGCCCGTCACCAGAGCAATGCCGGGCTTGCCGCACTCTTCCGCAAGGCCGGGCTCGCCGGCCCGGTGACACCCTATCATTTCGGCTTCCTGATCGGCCCGCGCATCAATGCTGGCGGACGAATCGGCGATGCCGCACTCGGAAGCCGCCTGTTGACGCTCGACGATGCCGGCGAAGCTGAAATCATCGCCCAGCGCCTCGACGAACTCAATCGCGAGCGCCAGGCCATGGAGGCCATGATGCTGCAGGAGGCGGAAGCCGAAGCGCTGGCCGAATATGGCGACGGCGAGGGCGCCTCCGTCATCGTCACCGCCCACGAGAAATGGCATCCCGGCATCGTCGGGCTGCTCGCGGCACGGCTGAAAGAAAAGTTCAAACGGCCGGCCTTTGCGATCGCCTTCGATCCCTCCGGTCGCGGCACAGGCTCGGGCCGCTCCATCAACGGCTTCGACATGGGCAGAATGGTGCGGGCGGCGGTCGACGAGGGGCTGCTCGTCAAGGGCGGCGGCCACGCCATGGCCGCCGGGCTGACCGTTGAGCGCGCCGATCTCGGCAGGCTCAGAACCTTCTTCACCGAAAAGGCGGCAAGGACGGTCGCGAATCTCGTCGCCAATGAGACGCTGAAGATCGACGGGGCGATCGGCGCCAGCGGTGCCACGCTCGATCTCATTGACCGCCTGGAGGCGGCTGGGCCCTATGGCTCCGGCCACGCCCAGCCGCTCTTTGCCGTGCCGGCGCACCGTGTGCGCGACGCCCGTCTGGTCGGTGAGAAACATGTGAAGGTGACGCTGGAGGCAATGGACGGGACGCGGCTCGATGGAATCGCCTTCCGCGCCGCCGATACGGCGCTCGGCAATCTTCTCGTCAATTCACGCGGCGCCAGCCTGCATGTGGCGGGTACGCTCGGCGCCGATCATTACCAGGGCGCCCGCCGTATCCAGATGCGCGTCTGCGATGCCGCGCCGGCAAAATAGAAGGCCACGCAAAAATGCTGATGACGAGGAATTCGAAATGGGGAAAGTGGCACGCCCTAGGGGAGTCGAACCCCTCTTCCCAGAATGAAAATCTGGTGTCCTAACCGATAGACGAAGGGCGCTTCCTTCGTGGTGGCGCCCTTATAGTCAGCACCTTCAAAAGCCGCAAGCGCCAAGGCGCGAAAAAATCATCGTTTTCGCCGTTTTTTTTGCGGCTGTGGAAAATCGCGGCGAACGGTATGGCGGACCGGAGGAATTCAAGCCTGGCGGATCGTTTGGGCGGCACCACGCGCCGCCGACAGGAGCTCTGCGCGACGCCTTGCCAGACCTGCCGCCTCGAGGACATGCCGGCAGCGGTCGCCTCGTCTATGAATCGGATTTGATGCGGCGCGCGCTCGCCAAAGAGAAGGCTCTAACCCGAATGTGGTACGCCCTAGGGGAGTCGAACCCCTCTTTACAGAATGAGAATCTGTCGTCCTAACCGATAGACGAAGGGCGCAGGCCGGTTTTGTTAAAATAGGCGCGCATACCGACTTCTGCAAGCGGATGCGATAACTTCGATATGGAGATAATGGCACGCCCTAGGGGAGTCGAACCCCTCTTCCCAGAATGAAAATCTGGTGTCCTAACCGATAGACGAAGGGCGCTTCCTTCGTGGTGGCGCCCTTATAGTCAGCACCTTCAAAAGCCGCAAGCGGCAAATTCGATTTTTTTCAAAAAAATGACAGATATTTTCGCGGTGCCAGCATTGGATATTACCACTGCCGAATCAACGGCTTGTATGGCTTGCCGGAAGCGTGGAAAACCAAGCTGACGTTACGGGATGCCATTCCATGCGGGCGATATCAGATCGCTCTGGCGGTCGTCATGGGGGCGCGTTTGCCGCCGCAGCCCCAATTCCAGTCGCGGCTCTTGCCGGTGTCGAGATGGACGGAATCCGTGTGGCAATAGGTGCCGACGCCGCCGCGATCGGGCAAGGAGCGGATATAGGCGGCGATATCCCATTTCGACACGCCGTCGATCTGGATGTCGGCGGCCTCGCAGCTCTTGTGCATCGATTCGTCAGCGCCGCCGACCAGGCGGTTATGTTGTTCGTCGCGGTAGCCCGAGGTGACGATGACGGGTCGGCCGAAATGGTTCTCGACCGTCTTGATCACTTTCAACAGGTCGGGCTTGAAGCAGCCGACCTCGACACGATCGTTCTGGACATGCAGCCCGTTCGGCGCGACACGCGTCATGCCGGGCAGGGCGGCCTTGTGCAGGAGGCCAGACAGGCTGCCGAGCAGGTTCTGCTTCGGCGCGCTGTAGAGCGCATTGGTCGTCGAGGCCGGAATGCCGCTTGTCGCCATCGAGGCGGTTTGAACCGGCGCAGGCTGCATGCCGGCGTTCTCCGAGGATTGCTGCGGCAGCACCGGCGTCTCCGGTTGTGCGGGCACGGCAGGCTGGCTGTAGACGCTGCTTCTTGTCGGTGCCACGCCCTGAGTCGGCGCATAGGCCTGCGGCTGGATGATGGTGGACGTGCTGTTGTTTTGCGGCAGCGGCTGGTGATCGGAAAAGATGCTCATTGCCTGGGCGTTGATCCGTGTCGACTGCATCACCAGTCCGCCGATATTGGCAGGCGCTGCCATTGCCGGATCGGCCGGCGGAACGACGGCATTCGGATTCGCCGCCACGCCTTGGGGCGCGGCCTGGGCGCCGGAGACATTGACGAGCCGGGGATCGGAGTAGACCGAGCGTGGCGCAGATTTCGCGGGCGCTGCCCCGGCAAGCTCGGGCGCTGCGGCCGCTGTTGCCGGAACCACCGGAACCGCGGCGGCTGAATCGAGCGCCTTCTTGTCCGATGCGCAGCCGGACAGCGCCAGCAGCGAGGTGGCGATCAGCAAAGCGCCCGTTGCGGGCATCCGCATCTCATTGTTACGCAAGCAACCAGTCTCCAGTTGATGCAGAAAACGGCCAAAAATCGCCCTTTTCCGCGTCGAGTCGGCTGGAGATTGCCTGCCGGGCCGGATCGCGGCAAGCGCCAAGGCGCCGGCCGGACCCGAAATCGCAAAAGCCGCAAGCTTCGCAAAAGCCTTGCGGCAAAAGCCCTTTACCAGGCGCCGGTATTGCCCATGGACGCCCAGGGTTCGGCGGCTGGAAGCGGGCTTCCCTTCTGCAGGATTTCGATCGAAATGCCGTCGGGGGAGCGCACGAAGGCCATGTTGCCGTCGCGCGGCGGCCGGTTGATGGTGATGCCGTTGTCCATCAGCTTCTGGCAGATCGCATAGATGTCTTCGACCTCATAGGCGAGATGGCCGAAGTTGCGTCCTCCGCCGTAATCCTCTGTATCCCAGTTGTAGGTGAGCTCGAGGCAGGGCGCTTTTTCGCTGCGCGCACGTTCGAGATCGTCGCGGGCAGCCAGGAAAACCAGGGTGAAACGGCCCTTCTCGTTTTCGTGGCGGCGAATCTCCTCCAGCCCGAACAGGGTGGTATAAAAGGCGAGCGAAGCGTCCAGGTCTTTGACGCGAACCATTGTATGAAGATAACGCATTCTATCTACTCCTTTATTGGGGCTGGCCCTGAACGGCAAGCCGTGGTCAGCTTCGGGCAAGTCATCATCATAAAATGTGCAGCTGGGAATAACCGAAAACTAGGACTTGCGCTTATCCGTTACCAAGATGTTAATCTTGATTTCAAGAATCAGTTAACCGTAACAGTGTGACGCGTATTTAGGGGCTGGCGACTATGGCTGATAGGATTTCATCGAACGAATACACCGATCTCGACGAGCTGTCGTCAGAGACGGTCGATCTTGTTGAAATCACCGGTGTCGTCAAGTGGTTCGACGTCGCCAAAGGCTTCGGCTTCATCGTACCGGACAATGGTATGCAGGATGTCCTCCTGCATGTAACCTGCCTGCGCCGCGACGGTTACCAGACGATCCTCGAGGGAACGCGCATCGTTGCCCTGATCCAGCGTCGCGAGCGCGGCTACCAGGCTTTCAAGATCCTTTCGATGGATCAGTCGACCGCGGTTCATCCCTCGCAGCTGCCGCCGGTACGAACCCATGTGCAGGTCACCGCCACGAGCGGGCTTGAGCGTGCGCTGGTCAAGTGGTTCAACCGCACCAAGGGCTTCGGCTTCTTGACGCGCGGCGAGGGCACGGAAGACATCTTCGTGCATATGGAAACGCTTCGCCGTTTCGGCCTGACGGAGCTGCGCCCCGGTCAGGTGGTTCTCGTCCGCTTCGGCGACGGCGAAAAGGGCCTGATGGCCGCAGAAATTCATCCCGATATTCCGAGCCCGGCAAGCCGGTCGCACTGAGATGCGGGGGCTCGTCCTTCATGCGATCAGAAGCGCCATTACGGCGCTTTTTTTCTTGGTCGCCCTACCGGCCCTGGCCGAGGAGCCGATGCGGTTCGACAAGGAGCCGCTGCTCATCCAGACGGCCGCCGGCAAGACGCTGCATTTCACCGTCGAGGTCGCGGTGACCGCCGACCAGCGCGCCCAGGGACTGATGTTCCGCAAGACGATGGCCGATGACGCCGGCATGATTTTCGATTTCGGCGAGCCGCGGCGCGTCGCCATGTGGATGGAAAACACCATCCTGCCGCTCGACATGCTCTTTGCCGACAATGCCGGCACGATCCGCCACATCAAGCAAAACGCAACGCCCTATTCGCGCGACATCATCGATTCGATGAGCCCGGTGAAATACGTCGTCGAACTCAATGCCGGCATTGTCGGCAAATTGGGAATCAAGGTGGGCGACAGGATCATGAGCGCCACGACGACAAAGGCGAAGTGACGGCGCTCAAAGCTCGCGCGCCCGCAGGCTGCGGCGCGGCTATCGGAAATCAAGGATATCAGGGTATTGAATGGTCGGAGTGGAGAGATTCGAACTCCCGACCCTCTGGTCCCAAACCAGATGCGCTACCAGACTGCGCTACACTCCGTGCCGTGATTGGCAGGGGGAATACACGGTTCACTTCGCCCTAGCAACCCATAAATCCAGCTCTACGCGGAGATTTCTCACCGGGCCAGTGGACGCAACACCGAAAATCTCGAAGTGCCGTCAATTCGGCCGCGTGGCGCAATGTGGCGCCGGTAAGGTTCCGCCTTAGCCGCCGTCGAGCAGGCCGATGTATTGGGCATAGCTGATGGCGACATAGAAGAACGCGGTAATGGCGGCTCCTATTACAATGGCATTGAACTCTGCCGAGCGTCTCATCATGCGTGCAAACCCACTGAAGTCGATTGGGCCGTAAACTAGTTCCCGCGGCTGGTTGCGGCAATCAGGTTGCAATCACAACATGAGACAGCCGGTAATATTGCGCAACCGTCTGGAAATCGGTGTATTGGAAGCAGATGGCAGAGGGGGCATGAGTCAAGAACGTCCGCAGCCGCCCGATCTGCCGGTTGCCTTCTATTCCCTGCTGCACTGCCGTCTCGCTAGGGTGGCGATGCCTGTGGTGCTGCTGATCTGCCTTTTTTCTTGAAAAAACGGGGATTCGCGGATAAGCAAAATTCATCTCTTCGCGCCATCCTTGGCGACGAAGCGAGGCCCGGCGACGGGATTGAGACCATGAAAGGCGGGCGCTGTCCCCGCATATTCGGAGATGCCGCAGTCATGCCTGCCAAGATCTATCGTCCTGCTAAGACCGCCATGCAGTCCGGCAAGGCCAAGACCCATCTCTGGGTGCTTGAATTCGATCAGGAATCCCCCCGCAAGATCGATCCGATCATGGGCTACACCTCCTCGGGCGATATGCGCCAGCAGGTAAAACTCACCTTTGAAACGCAGGCGCTTGCCGAGGCCTATGCCCAGCGCAACGGCATCGAATATCGCGTCATCGCGCCGAAGGAGCCGGCGCGCCAGGTCGTGGCCTATCCCGACAATTTCCGCTATACCCGCACGCAGCCCTGGACGCATTGAGATTTCTCGTCCACATATGCCGCATCCGGTCGCGCTTCGTAAACGCGGCCGCCGGACGGCCCCTTAGCTCAGCTGGATAGAGCACCTGCCTTCTAAGCAGGTTGTCGCAGGTTCGATTCCTGCAGGGGTCGCCATCAATTCTCTAAGTTTCTGTTTTCGGAAAGCCATGACAGCTTGAGATACGGGCCGGGATTGCCGGCCGGCGATCGACCTTCATCGACCCACGTCTTTTTCCCAGTCCCACTGTTGCAGCCCTCGCCAGCTTCGTCCAGGCGCTGCCCTGGAGCAGCGGTTCGTCTTGCGATGGCCGACCTCGGCGCGCTCCGCTGGCAAGAGCAATCGCGATTCTCTCGGCAGCAAGCGGCATGACCTCGCTCCCGCACGCATCAATCTCCTGAAACTAGCGTGTCGATCTCGACTGATCCTGTTCGATTAAGACGGAGCGCCTTGAGCCAGTCAAAGGAGAGGCAAGTATGGCTGCCACTAAGCATTCCGAAGCCGAACTACAGTTGCTGCACCTCAGTATCGTAGGCACTTTGCAAGCCGTTCGGATGCTGCTGAAGCATCAGCGAAGGTGCCGCCGAAGCTTGAGCGAGCTCTCGCGGTTTGACTCTCGCCTTCTCCGTGACATCGGCTTGGAGCCTCCCACAGATCTCCGGAAAGATCGGAGAGCGGCAAGCAACTCTCACCATAAGCTGAACTGGCAGCATTTTTATCGAATCGCGGCGTTCAACTGCGACTAACATCGACAGCACCATGGAGGAATCGATGCGCTACCTTTGTCTCTTCTACATCGATCAAACACTTGTTGATGCCGCCAGCAAGGAGGAATGGGCCGAGATCGACCGGGAGTCCTTAGCTTCCAATGAAGAACTCCAACGTTCAGGCCACTATCTCGCCTCCAACGCTCTTGCCGACCCAAAGACCGCAAAGACATTGCGCGTTCGCGCCGGCAAGGCGAGTTGGACCGACGGGCCCTTTGCAGAGACCAAGGAGCATTTGGGTGGCTTCCTGCTCATCGAAGCGAAGAACCTTGCGGAGGCAATGGAGATCGCGGAGCGGGACTCGCTCGCTCGGATGGGGGCGATCGAAGTTCGCGAGACCGCCGGCTTTTAGATTAGAACTCGGCCCATTTATGCTCGCGCTCCGCCAGCGACGGCCATTCGGAGGTCAGATCGTTGCTGGAAGAGAGATGGACGGCGACCGCTGTCGCCCGCGCAAAGCGGCACCGGAAGGCCAGCTGACACTCGTCGAAAAAATGAAGCGCGTGGATGGGATCGTCGCTCGGGCGACGCCCTCGCAGCATACTCATCCACGCGCTTAAGTTTAGCGCCATGCGGCGGTTTTTGGCTCCGCCGTATTGTTGGCACGATCGTTGTGGCGATCGGTTGACCGCCACAACGGGTATTGGTTACAGGAGAAAATCACCTGCGCCCAGCTGGACGTGGCCCTGCAGCTGAATCTCGAAGTCATGAACACCGTCGCCGTTCAAATCGGCCTGGATAACGGTATGGTCGTCCTCGTAGTGCCACGCGAGCGCGCCAGCCTTCTTGTCGAACAGGGCATTCTCCTGCGCCTGGAAATGGAAGGCTGCATCGCCCTGCGCAGAGCCATTCGCATCGATTGCCGAGAGGTCGATCTTATCGACGCCATGCTGGAAGTCGGTGATGACGTCGCGGCTCCAGCCGGACCCCGTCTCCGTCGGTGCCTTGAAGCTAAAGGTATCCGAGCTGGTGCCACCGGTCATGATGTCCTTTCCGACACCACCGATGAGGACGTCCGAGCCGGCGCCGCCCTTCAACACGTCATTGCCGCCGAGACCCTTGTAGGTTTCGTTACCGCCGTTGGACTGACCGGTGTGTGGCAGGTAGTCGTTACCCTCGGTGCCGGTATATACCTTCGTCGATGTGGTCGGCGTCGTCGGTGCGGTTGGAGCTGTCGGCGCTGTCGGCGCTGTCGGCGCGGTTGGAGCTGTCGGCGCGGTTGGAGCTGTCGGCGTGGTGGGAGCTGTCGGTTCCGTCGGCGTGGTTGGCGCTACCGGCTGTGTCGGCGTGGTTGGGGTCGATGGTGCCGAGCCGGAGCCCGATTCATAGGCACCCATATCGACAGTTCCAACGACGCGAGCGTCGCCGTCCAGATCGACCGAGCTGATGCCGTACTTGGTGGTTCCGCTGTCGATTGCCCCCGAGCCGGAGCCGAGGTGGAAGTCGCCGCTCGATGCACCGACGAAATGCGGGTCGACGCCGAGCTTGTTGCCGTCCGCCGTGCTCGGCATAGCGTTGCCGCCATCGGTCTTGACCGATGCCTGGCCGGCCGTGCCGTTGAAGGTCATGTTGTTGGCCCAGACGACGTTCTTGTTGCTGTAGCCGCCGTACGACGTGTTATCGACTGCAGTGTTGTTATTGTTCACCGACGGGTCGGCTACGGCAACGTTGTTGACCCAGGTGTTGTTGCTCGACTGCGCGTTGCTGAGCTCGCCGCGCCAGGTGCCGTCGTTCAGCGGGTCCTGATTGTTGTGGTATGCGGTGTTGTTTTGCACCGTGACGGAGTCGCTCCAGGTAACCTGGATGCCTTTGCTGCCGTTCTCATAGACGAGGTTGTTGTCGACCAGGGTCTTAAACGTGTAGTTCGGATGACCGCTCGTCTGCGTGCTCTGGAAGTCGTCGATGATGATGCCGTTGCCATCGGTGTGCGCACCCGTCTTCGTGACGTTGTCGTGCGAGATGTTGTTCCGGATGATGTTGCGGAAGCTGCCATCGTCCGGCGCCCCGGTGATATTCCGGTTCTGATAGAGAGAGATGCCTGAAAACCAGCCGGCACTCGCATTTTTGTAAGTCTCGTTCCCTTCGATCGTGATGAAGTCGGATCCGGCGAAGGCGATGCCGGACGCACCGTTGTCGTGGGATACGTTGTTGGAGATCTTCACATGGTGGACGCCATCACCAACAATACCGTGCGAATCGCTCCCGTAGACCTCGAAGCCCTGGACCGCCACATAGTTAGCAGTGATGTTGATACCATTTGCGCCGCCCGATGCCGAGTGTATCACCGCTCCACCCGGTACCTCCGACCGCAAGGTAATGTAGCCGGCGGCGGAACCATCCTTGTACATGTTCACCGACTCGTTATAGACGCCCGCGCGCACCACGACCTCGTCGCCTGGCTTAAGGTCCGCCGCCATCGCCTGATTGATCGTGCTAAAGGGAGAAGTGGCACTGCCGTTACCGCCGCTGCTGCTCGCCGATACGTAGTATGTTGTCATGTCTTGTTCCTCAACCGTTGCCAGTTAATATTTTTAGTTAATCCTTCGTTACGGCGACGGGTTATAAGGCGACGTGTTGGAGGGCGCAACAGTAGTGCTTTAGTAAGTGCTTGAGAACAATAGCCATATTGCTGCCACAATATCAAAATCGATCCTTTATTACATTTTGAAATATTTGCTGAATTTCGAGTCGCCCAAATTGGGACAATATATATATCTCGCACGCCGCGAAATATTCTTTCTACAACTATAGGGATATTGGTCCATTGAAAATATTATGAAAAATTGGTGGGCGAGACTGTCTTCCTCCCACGAAAGGCAGAATCGACATTTTTTTCAGAATCTAGCTATTTTGGGCTGTTTCGGCCTAAAAAGTGATACTAATTGCGCTGGTGAGGAGAGGGAGGACCGCCGAATCACCCGTACCTCGAACGCCAAAATAAGCCCCGATCAAAGGCATGGGCGACAAGGCAATGCTCTCATTTGGCGAGCCCGATACTGCGATCGAGCTACTCGGAACCCTGCTGCAGGCATGCCGCAAAGAGCCGCGTCAACCACTCACGCAAGCGGGGCCGGACCACGGCCCAGTTATCCGCAAAGCAGCCGATCTCTTCGGATCGACCATGAACATGCAGCACTCGCAGTGCTCGGATCACCCCGGTCAATTGCTCGCCGCCCAAACCCGTTGCCGACTGATGTGCAGGAGAAACGCCGGGACAGGCTATGGATTAGGCCAAAGTCGAGAAGCAAGGATTCCTCACCGTGACGTTCCGTTCTGGGCGGCCTGCTGACGACGGACTAACTGCCGCAGCGGTCCCTTGAAGCCGTCCAGCTGCAGGTCCAAAATATCTTCGAAGGCGAAAGTGACGACTGCATGCTTGTCAAGGATGCGGTATCCTTCTTGATCAACATCATCGGTGCCAATCCAGCCGTGAATCGTCAACTTGCTGACCCCAGTGCGGTTGAGCGAGAGACTCGATATTTCCGCGTCATGAAAGGTCGGCTTCTGGCCGAACCACGCCAGCAGTTCCGGACCTCCTGCTATTTCTCGTAAGTCATCTCACCTCACACTTCAGATTGGTGATGCCATCTCAGATGAGACGGCAATCGGCTACGAGTGCACGATGCCCGTCGCTTTCTGGGCGACGGCATTGCTCCGGACGAGTTGTCGGCGGCTCGCGACCTCGAGGCCGCAAGCGCCGCGCGATCTCGTTTAGCGACCTTGGAAAATTTTGATTGTTTTGGAAGTGAGTCGTTGGCCTTTGATGTCAACGACGTCGTCGTAGGTGGCGCGACCGGAAACGACCGCCGCGATAAAACGATCGCAACCAACGCGCACAGCGTCTTTGTCCGATGTGTTTGTCAAAAGACCGAGGTTGCGAGTGGACTTTCCATCGAAGCCCCTCACGCAATCTTTAACTGCTTCATTTTTTGCTCTTGAGCTGCCCTGCAGCAATGTGACGTATGCATCATAGTCCTGGCGCGTCGGCACGCAGGCAGTCAGAAGTCCCATGGCAATGAATATCGTTATGGTACGAACGCGCATTATTATTCTATTCCCTAATTGCCTAATGATCGGCGTCCGATGTTTATTTCGATTCGTGTGACGCCAGAAAGACCTCGCGCGAAATCACAAGGATTTCCCCAGAGGTAGAAGCAATATGATTATTGCGGATCGCCGCAGCTACGGCCGGAATTTCGGAATCGTTATTGTGATCGCATGCCAGCCGTCGCCAGCTTGAGCTCATCTCAGCGATCAAGGAAATGATCGAAGTAAACCTTGGGAATGGGGTAGGCGTAGACGCCTCGGTCGACGAAGCCGTGTCTGTAGAGGCAGCTTCTGAGCGCCGCGTTGTAATGCAGGCTTTGCGGATCCGGCGAGCCGCGCTGCCATGAGCCGGCCTCCGGTACGCACCAGCGCAGGGCTTTGTCGTATCGAGCTAGGAGGACGGGGTCGGTATCGACCAGAACACCGCTGTAGGATCGATAGTTTGTAGGAGATTCTGCGGCCGCAATACAGCCCAAGCTAAGTGCAACGCCAACGACTGCCATCAATCTCATTGGATTTAGTTCTCCCCTGATCGATCATTGAAGTATTCCGTTGGGAGGTTATTGGTTTCAACGCCCGCGGGCAAGAGGCAGGCACTGCCAGGACGTGGCCGGATGACGACCGCCGCGGCGTGGCGGCTGTCGTCCGTTATCTTGGTGGATCAATCCAGGAGATCGGCCGGCACCTTGCCGCCATTTTCCGACAGCCTTTTCATCAGCGCCTTGTGCAGCCACATATTCATCTTCGCGGAATCGCCGCTATCGCCGGTATAGCCGAGTTCGGCGGCGAGCTCCTTGCGCTCAGCCAGGCTCGCATCCATCCCGACGGCTTTCATCAGGTCGACGATCGAGTGCCGCCAATCGAGTTTCTGGCCGCTTTTCTTCGCAGCCGCGTCGAGGATAGGGACGATATCGACGGTTGCTGCCGCCGGTGCTGGAGCCGCCTTGCTCTGCGTTGGAGAAGCCGTCGGCGCCTGGCTGGGCGCAGGCGACGGCGAGACGGGAGCCTGGACCGACGCTGCCTTTGGCGCATTGACGGCAGCGGGTTCGGCAGCTTTGGCTTCTCCGAAGATTGCATGTTTGATTTTGTCGAAAATTCCCATTCCTGACCTCCGGCCTCGTAAAATAGAACATGCTGAACATGGAGTTCCTGCAAGGCATATCCAGAAGCGCGGAAGGTTATTTTTGCCGCCTCAATGGAGGCAGCAAAGATCGACATAACCGCAGCCAACGTGAGCGACCGGGCTTCCGCCTTATTGGAAACGATCCTTGGGCCAATCCTTAAAACTTTCGCCACGGCCGTTATACAGGCCGGAATTTGCCTCGGACGTCTGCTTTTGGCACAGTCGTTTCCGTACCGCTTGCTTGGCGATAACCACAATTGGTTATTGTCGCCCTTCGCGCCGGTTCAGGAGGCGCCGACGGGAAACATTAGCGACCCCTTCACGTTGGCTTGGCATGGGCGTCCTGGAGAGCAGGCGTCCGATCGATCGAAGGTACGCGCGTTCCTCGATTTCGGCTGTCGGACTTCGTTGTTCGGCACATGGAACGGAGGAAGATCATGACTGATATGTACTTTAGACTGCCAGCCGCCCTGCTTGCGTCGGTCTGCGCGGCCCTTGCCATGCCGGCAGGTCAGGCACATGCGCTCGACATTGGCGTGTCTGTGAACGCGGGGAATACCGCCAGCGCCGATGTCGGGGCTTCCCTCGGCGGCGGAAACGGTGTTGATGCACCGGCCGATGCGTCCATTGACAACTCGAGCATCAATGCGGATGCGAGCGCCAGCGCTGGCGGCGGTCGCGGTATCGATGCCGACGTCAATGCTGCAATCGGCGGCAGCGACGGTCTTGGGACGAGCACCAAAGCCTCGCTCGGCGGCGGTCGCGGCGTCAACGCTGCTATCAACGCACGGACCGGCGGCTCCAACGGCATCGATGCCAAAGCCGCGGCTTCGGTTGGCGGCGGAAGCTTCAACAACACTAATTTTGCCATCGGCGGCGTGAACCGTAGAGAGGGGGCGACCGCTGCGTCTGATGATGCGGCCGACGCTGCCGAGGCCCGCACGCTGGATGCCTTCCGCGCCATGCCTGCCGACCAGCGGCGCAAGATGCTCATCCGTTGCGTCGATATCTCCTCTGGCAGCTCTGATTCAGGTCTTGCCGGTCTCTGCAGCCTCTTGCAGGCGTCGGCCTCCCGTTGAACGTCAAAGACCCGCCGAACCTGGAGGCGCGGCGGGTCTTTCAGAAAGCTTCAGCGCGAGACTTAATGTAGGATCTGGCTGAGGAACAGCTTGGTGCGTTCATGCTGCGGATTGTCGAAGAACTCGGCCGGCGAATTCTGTTCGACGATCTGGCCCTGGTCCATGAAGATGACGCGGTTGGCGACCTGGCGGGCAAAGCCCATCTCATGGGTGACGCAGAGCATGGTCATGCCTTCCTCGGCAAGACCGACCATGGTGTCGAGCACTTCCTTGATCATTTCAGGATCGAGCGCCGAAGTCGGCTCGTCGAACAGCATGATCTTCGGGTTCATGCACAGCGATCGCGCGATCGCCACGCGCTGCTGCTGGCCGCCGGAAAGCTGACCCGGATATTTGTTGGCCTGTTCCGGGATCTTGACGCGCTTCAGGAAGTGCATGGCGATCTCTTCCGCCTGCCTCTTCGGCATCTTGCGCACCCAGATCGGCGCCAGCGTGCAGTTTTCCAGGATCGTCAGATGCGGGAAGAGGTTGAAGTGCTGGAACACCATGCCGACTTCGCGCCTGACTTCATCGATCTTCTTGAGATCGTTGGTGAGTTCGGTGCCATCGACGATGATCTGGCCCTTCTGATGCTCTTCCAGCCGGTTGATGCAGCGGATCATTGTCGATTTGCCGGAGCCCGACGGGCCGGCGATGACGATGCGCTCGCCGCGCATGACCTTCAGGTTGATGTCGCGCAGCACGTGGAAATCGCCGTACCACTTGTTCATGTTGATGATCTCGACCGCCACTTCCGTTGCGGAAACGGTGAGCTTTTTTGCTGGGGCTTCAGCCATGACTATTTTCCCTCATTCTTATCGTTCTAGCGTTTTTGTCGTTTGTGGCCGGTATCGAGATGACGTTCCATGAATGCTGAATAGCGCGACATGCCGAAGCAGAAAAGCCAGAAGGAGAAGCCGGCGAATATCAGCCCCGTTAACGGCGTTACTGCGGTGGCCCAATTCGGATCGACGAAGTTGAGGCGAACAATGCCGAGAAGGTCAAACATGCTGATGATCGAAACCAGCGAAGTGTCCTTGAACATGCCGATGAAGGTATTGACGATGCCGGGGATTACCAGCTTGATTGCCTGCGGCATGATGATCAACCGCATCTTCTGCCAATAGCCGAGCCCAAGTGAATCCGCCCCCTCGAACTGGCCCTTGGGGATGGCCTGCAGGCCGCCGCGTATGACTTCCGCCATATAGGCGGAGGCGAAGATCGATACACCGATGATCGCGCGCAGGAGCTTGTCCACCGTCCAGCCGGCCGGCAGGAACAGCGGCAGCATGACGCTCGCCATAAACAGCACCGTAATCAGCGGCACGCCGCGGACGACTTCGATGAAGACGATGCAGACCGTGCGGATAACAGGCATCTGCGAGCGCCTTCCGAGCGCCAGGATGATACCCAGCGGAAAGGAGACGGCAATGCCGACGAAGGAGAGCACCAGCGTCACCAGCAGTCCGCCCCAGAGTGGGGTCTCGACGATTTCCAGGCCATATCCGCCGTAAAGCAGAAAGAAGGAAACAATCGGCAGCGCACCGAAGAGCAGGAGAGCGTTAACGCCCTTGCGGGGTGCTGAAGGGATCAGCATCGGCACCAGCAGGAGTACGAAAAGAATGCCAACCAGGGTCGGGCGCCAGCGCTCGTCGAGTGGATAGCGTCCGTAAATAAACTGGTCGAATTTGGCATTGACGAAGGCCCAGCATGCACCGCTCCAGCCATCCGGTTGGATGCCGCCTTGCACGGCGGTGGCGCAGAAGGTGCGGTCCGGGCCTCTCCAAACCGCCTGCACGAAGAGCCAATCGACCGCGTGCAGGAGGGCCCAGGCGATAAAGACGACCGCCAGGGTGGTAAGGACCATGTCCTTTGGCGTCGCAAGCAGGTTGCGGCGAACCCACGCAACCATGCCTTTCTCTCCTGCGGGCGGTGGCTCCGGCGCCAGTATGGCGGTTCTGACGAAACTGTTGCTCATCTTACCTCTCCACCAGCGCCATCTTGGCATTGAACCAGTTCATCAAAAGCGAGGTCACGATACTGAGACTGAGGTAAACGACCATCCAGATGAGGATCACCTCGACAGCCTGACCGGTCTGGTTGAGTGTCGTGCTGCCGACGGCGACGAGATCGGCAAAGCCGATGGCAATCGCCAGCGACGAGTTCTTTGTCAGATTGAGATACTGACTGCTCAACGGTGGAATGATGATGCGGAAGGCCTGCGGAATGACGACCAGACGGGTGATCGACGAGGGGTGAAGCCCCAGCGCGCCTGCCGCTTCCGTCTGTCCCTTCGGCACACCACGGATGCCCGCACGGACAATCTCGGCGATGAAGGCAGCGGTGTAGAACGATAGTGCCAGGAACAGCGACATGAACTCAGGCCCGACGACGGAGCCGCCGGTGAGATTGAATTTGCCGGCAATCGGATAATCGAAGGAAAGCGGTGCCCCTGCGACCAGAAAGGCGATTAGCGGCAGACCGATCAGCAGGCCGATCGAAGCCCAGATCGTATGGAACTGCTGACCTGTGGCCGCCTGCCGGCGATGGGCCCATCGGGCCGTGGCGATGGCGGCGACAATCGCGACCACGAAGGCGACGCCGACAAGCCAGAAAGTGTCGCCGAAAATCGGCTTGGGAAAGGAAAGGCCACGGTTGTTCAGATACGCCCCGAGTGGCAGATGAAGCGACTCGCGCGCATTCGGCAGGACCGCCAGAACGCCCGAATACCAGAAGAAAATCACGAGCAGCGGCGGGATATTGCGGAAGACTTCGACATAAACCGTGCATAGCTTGGCAATCAGCCAGTTGTGCGACAGGCGGCCGATGCCAATGATGAAGCCGATGATGGTGGCGGTGATGATGCCGGTGACCGCGATCAGGATCGTATTCAGAAGACCGACAACCAGCGCCCGGCCGTAGGTCGAATCGCTTGAATAGGCGATCAGCGACTGACCGACCTCGAAGCCGGCGCGGCCGTTCAGAAAGCCGAAGCCCGACGCGATGTTGGCGCGCGCCAGGTTGACGGCAGTGTTGTGTGCGACCCACCAGACGAAGACGACCAGCAGCACGATGGTGAGAACTTGGAAGAAAATGCCCCGAATTGTCGGGTCGTAGAGGGCGGACTGGAAGCTCCAGCCGCTCCTGGATAAACGTGTTGAATCCAAAGCCTGATGCGTCATGCTTGGCCAATTCCCCATTATGCTCCTTTTCGGAGCTTTTTTATTGGAGGAGGAAAGGCGGTTGCCCGCCTTTCCGGCTTTCCTGCGCGGCCGGTTAGCGAACCGGCGGAGCGTACTGGATGCCGCCCTTGTTCCACAGGGCGTTGAGGCCGCGAGCAATCTTGAGCGGGCTGCCCTGGCCGATATTGCGCTCGAAGACTTCGCCGTAATTGCCGACATTTTTGACGATATTGTAGGCCCATTCGTTGGTCAGGCCCAGATCGGTGCCGATCTTGGTGTCGGCCTCGACGCCGAGGAAGCGCTTGATGTCGGGGTTCGGCGAATTCTTCATGTCGTCGACATTCGCCTGCGTGATGCCGAACTCTTCAGCATTGATCATGGCATAGCCGACCCAGCTGACGATGTCGAACCACTGGTCGTCACCCTGGCGAACAGCCGGCGCCAGCGGCTCCTTGGAGATGATTTCCGGAAGGATCGCATGCTCGTCGGGGTTCTTCAGCGTCAGACGCAGCGAATAGAGGCCGGACTGGTCGGTCGTGTAGACGTCGCAGCGGCCGGCATCATACGCGGCGTTAACCTCGTCCAGCTTTTCGAAGACGACGGGATTGTACTGAAGGTTGTTGGCCTTGAAGTAGTCGGCGAGGTTGAGCTCGGTGGTTGTGCCGGACTGGACGCAGACCGATGCGCCGGAGAGCTCGAGCGCCGACTTCACGTTGAGGCTCTTGCGGACCATGAAGCCCTGGCCGTCATAATAGTTGACGAAGCGGAAGTTCAGGCCGAGAGCGGTGTCGCGATTGATCGACCAGGTCGTGTTGCGGGCCAGAACGTCGATTTCACCGGACTGAAGCGCCGGGAAGCGGTTGGCGGCGCTGAGGGGGGTGAATTTCACCTTCGTCGGGTCGCCGAAAACGGCGGAAGCGACGGCCTTGCAGAAATCGACGTCGAAACCGGCCCAATTGCCGGAAGCGTCGGGTGCGGCAAAGCCGGCCAGGCCGGTATTGACGCCGCATTGTACGAAACCCTTCGCCTTGACGTCACCGAGAGTGGTGGCCGAGGCTGCCGGTGCGCCAAGTGCCAAAACCGCTGCGCCGATGGCGGCGGACAGGAGCTTATTCTTCATTTTCCCAACCTTTTCCGTTGTCTTATCTTTATTTGTGGGGAGTGCGTGTCCGAACGTTGCGTCCGCCTCCCCAATTGTCTCGACACCCTCCCGGCGCGAGTGGGTCTATCACAGTCGCAAATGTCACCATGGTCAAGTGTCGCCATCAATAATTGCGGCAAAATTCAGAATTTTGGTCAATTGCGCCGCATTCATGGGCGGCTGGTCACGAAATGGGCGTCGGATTGCGGAAAAATAACGCGAAAATCATACTTTTCGATGTGATCCGACGCCGATCCCAAGGGGTTGACCGGAGGCGGCGGGGCGTCCAAAAGTCTCGTTTTCGCGTCCCCTCGCCAAAGGCTATTCCCGACATGAAAGACAAAAACAGCTTGCTGCAGAACGTCGGCATCAACACCCGCCTGAGCCATATCGGCAATGATCCCTTCGACTATCACGGCTTTGTCAATCCGCCGGTCGTGCATGCTTCGACGGTGCTGTTTCCGAATGCGCGGACGATGGAGACACGTTCGCAGAAATACACCTATGGCACCCGCGGCACGCCGACCACGGATGCACTCTGCGAGGCGATCGACGCGCTCGAAGGGTCGGCCGGCACCATCCTCGTTCCCTCGGGGCTTGCGGCCGTCACCATTCCGTTCCTGGGTTTCGTTGCCGCCGGCGACCATGCTCTCGTCGTCGATTCGGTTTACGGTCCGACCCGTCATTTCTGCGACACGATGCTGAAGCGCCTCGGCGTCGAGGTGGAATATTACGACCCGTCGATCGGCGCGGGCATCGAAGCGCTGTTCCGGCCGAACACGAAGATCGTGCACACCGAGGCTCCCGGCTCCAACACCTTCGAGATGCAGGATATTCCGGCGATCTCGGCGGTTGCCCACCGCCACGGCGCCGTCGTCATGATGGACAATACCTGGGCGACGCCGCTGTATTTCCGGCCGCTCGACCATGGCGTCGATATCTCCATCCACGCGGCGACGAAATATCCGTCCGGCCATTCCGACATTCTGCTCGGAACGGTGTCGGCCAATGCCGAGCATTGGGAGCGCCTGAAGGAGGCGAACGGGGTGCTCGGCATCTGCGGCGCACCCGATGACGCCTACCAGATCCTGCGCGGATTGCGCACCATGGGTCTGCGCCTGGAGCGTCATTATGAAAGCGCGCTTGCTATCGCCGAATGGCTGGAGGGCAGGGAGGATGTCGCGCGCGTGTTGCATCCGGCGCTGCCGAGCTTCCCCTCCCATCATCTCTGGAAGCGCGATTTCAAGGGGGCCAGCGGCATCTTTTCCTTCGTGCTTGCCGCCAATGGTCCCGAGCAGTCCAGGGCAAAGGCGCATGCCTTCCTCGATGCGCTGCGGATCTTCGGCCTCGGCTATTCCTGGGGCGGCTTCGAAAGCCTCGCTTTGCACGCCTATCTCAACGACCGCAAGGTCGCCAAGGCCCCGACCGACGGTGCGGTCATCCGCCTGCAGATCGGCATCGAAGATGTGGCCGACCTCAAGACCGATATCGAACGCGGGTTTGCGGCGGCAAGCGCCGTCTGAGGGCGGGCGTGGAGCGCCGCCGTCGGTTGCGGCGCTCTATGGCTGCGTGGCGCGATAGCCGTAGATCCAGTCGAGATCCGCCGCCAGGCTTTGCGGCGGCTTCAGCCCGAGCACGAGATCGCGGCCGATCCGGATCGGCCCTCTCGCATGATAGGCAAACTTGTTGAAGGCGCCGCGCTGGCGAAGCTTGGCAATGCGCGGCACGCGATGGCTTTCGAAGAGCGCCAGCGCTTCGACGACGGGACGATCCGAAAGAAACGCGGCAAGTTCATAGGCGTCTTCGATCGCCATCGCCGCTCCCTGGGCGGCAAAGGGCATCATCGCGTGAGCAGCGTCGCCGATCAGAACCGACCTGCCGTCCTGCCACGCGCCCGAGGTGGTTTCGAACAGCGGCCAGAAGGTCAGCTTCCGCTGCCTTTCGAGCAGCGAGACGATCGCCGTGTTCCAGCCGGCAAAACGTGACCGCAGCTGTGCGCGTTGTTCTGCCGTCGGTTCGCTTTGCCAGGCCTGCGGCGCAATGTTGCCGGCGGTGATTGCCACCATGTTGAAGCTGCCGGACTCCTTCAGCGGATAGCTGACCAGATGCGCCGACCCGCCGAGGAAAGCGGAAACGCTTGTCCGATCCAGGAAATCCGACGCTTCATCTTCGGCAATGGTGAAGCGATAGGCGATATTGCCGGAAAAACGCGGCGAGGGGCTGCCCGCAATAGATTGCCGCAGCTTCGACCAGACGCCGTCGGCGCCGATCACGACATCGGCCGGCCGTTCCGCAGGCGGCGGACCTGCTTCCATACGCATGCCGAGGCGAAGCCGGCAGAGCGGATCGGCTTTGACCGCGGCAAGCAGCGCTTCCTGCAAGGTGGTGCGGTGCAGGACGCCATAGGGCGCGCCCCAGCGCTGCCGCGCGAATTCGCCGGTGGGCACTGCCGCAAGCTGGCGCAGCGAACTGCCCGAAATCAGTCGGATGCTCTCCGGTTCGAGCCAGATCCTCGAAAGCCCGTCCAGGATGCCGAGGTCGGCAAGAATGCGGGAGGCATTCGGCGAAAGCTGCAATCCGGCGCCGACTTCGGTAAGTTCGTCCGCCTGCTCGAAAATCTCCGAGCTGATGCCCCGGCGCGAAAGCGACAGCGCAGCCGTCAGCCCCGCAATTCCGGCACCGATGATGACGGCATGTTCGACCGGCATTGCCTGTCCGATCCGGATTCTGGTCGGGTTACGCCGCCTTCACATGGAAAACGCAGCCGGCCGGATTGGTCTGGCTGGGCTTGAGGGAGGAATTGAAGCGATAGAGCGTCGAGCAGTAGGAGCAGACTTTCTCGTTGTCGTCGCCCATGTCGATGAAGATGTGCGGATGATCGAAGGGAACCGAAGCGCCCGTGCACATGAATTCCTTGACGCCGACTTCGATGACGCGATGACCGCCGTCGTTCTGGAAGTGAGGAATGTTGTGGCCGGCCATGTCGCTCTCCGAATGCTTTGAAAGGTGCGCGGACCTTATAAGCCTTCGCCGTAAATGTGTAGAGCCAAAGCGCCGCGGCAAGCACAGTTTTCAGCCACGGTTTTTGGCTTCACGCTGGCAGGCGGCTCGATTATGGTCGCGCCAAAAAGGAAGACCCGATGAACCTGAACACGCCCGCATTTTCGAGCTTCACTCATGACGGATTGCAGCTCGCCTTTTTCGACGAAGGCGATCCCTCCGGTGTGCCGGTCCTGTTGATTCACGGCTTTGCCTCGACGGCAAATGTCAACTGGGTGAATCCGGGGTGGCTGAAGACGCTCGGCGATGCCGGCTACCGGGTGATTGCCATCGACAATCGCGGCCATGGCGCGAGCGACAAGCCGCATGATGCCGAAGCCTATCGTCCATGGGTCATGGCCGCCGATGCGATCGCCTTGCTCGACCATCTCGGCATCGCCGAAGCCAATCTCATGGGTTATTCGATGGGCGCGCGCATTTCCGTCTTTGCCGCGCTCGCCAATCCCCATCGCGTCCGCTCGCTGGTGCTCGGCGGTCTCGGCATCGGCATGACCGACGGTGTCGGCGACTGGGACCCGATTGCCGATGCGCTGCTGGCTCCGTCGCTGGACGTCGTCGCGCATGAGCGCGGCCGCATGTTCCGCGCCTTCGCCGAACAGACAAAGAGCGATCGCACTGCGCTCGCGGCCTGCATTCGCGGCTCCCGCGATCTCGTCGCCCGCTCGGACATGGCCAAACTCGATATGCCGGCGCTGATCGGCGTCGGCACCAAGGACGATATCGCCGGTTCGCCGCAGCAGCTGGCGGCACTGATGCCCGAGGCCGAGGCGCTGGATATTCCCGGCCGCGATCATATGCTCGCCGTCGGCGACAAGATTTTCAAGCAGGCGGTGCTGGCCTTCTACGCAAGGGTCGCCGCGGGCTGACATCATCGTGATGTCGTTAAACCATGCTAAAAAACCATGGTGACGGCACCCATTTATGTTATGGGCGTTTTCCACTATATACTGGCATTGCGAAGACGGCATTCCTGTTGGTAACGAGGAGAGCGGCGATGGTCGCCAAGACAGACATTCGTGCTTTTGAGACAGGCCATCCGCTGAAAGTGATGGATCCCATCTGGGACAGCCTGCGCGAGGAAGCCCGCACTGCCGCCGAAACGGACCCGGTTCTCGCCGCCTTTCTCTATTCGACTGTGATCAATCACCGTTCGCTCGAGGAATGCGTCATTCACCGCATCTGCGAACGCCTCGATCACCCCGACATGCAGGCGATCCTCCTGCGCCAGACCTTCGAGGAAATGCTCGCCGACTGGCCGGAATGGAGCTCGATCCTGCGCGTCGATATCCAGGCGGTCTATGACCGCGATCCCGCTTGCCTGCGCTTCATGGAGGCGGTGCTCTATTTCAAAGGTTTCCATGCGCTGCAGACGCATCGTCTGGCCCACTGGCTGCTGAACCGCGGCCGGCGTGACTTCGCGCTCTATCTGCAGAGCCGCTCCTCCAGCGTCTTCCAGACCGACATCAATCCGGCCGCCCGTATCGGCAAGGGCATCTTCCTCGATCATGCCACTGGCCTCGTGATCGGCGAAACGGCCGTTGTCGGCGACAATGTCTCGATCCTACATGGCGTCACGCTCGGCGGCACCGGCAAGGAGGGGGCCGACCGCCATCCGAAGATCGGCAGCGGCGTCATGATCGGCGCCGGCGCGAAGATCCTCGGCAACATTGAGATCGGCTTCTGCTCGCGGGTCGCCGCCGGCTCCGTCGTGCTCAAGGCCGTGCCGCCGAAAAAGACCGTTGCCGGCGTGCCGGCCAAGGTCGTCGGCGAGGCCGGTTGTTCCGAGCCGTCACGCAACATGGACCAGGTGATCGGCGCCGATATCTGAGCGCCTGTTGGAAAAAGGATAGGAAAAGCCGGCGGGAACCGAGCGGGGACAGCCACTGCCCAAGCGGCAGCCCGCCTTTACACCGCTGCTTTTCCTGTGCAAGAAGCGGCCAATCAAGACCGCTTACGGAGATGACAGAGTGAAGCCTGAAGAAATCAAGAAGCTCGACGCCTATTTCAAGCGCATGTTCAACCCGCAGATCATCGTCAAGGCGCGTCCGCGCAAGAACGATTCCGCGGAAGTCTATCTCGGCGAAGAATTTCTGGGCGTCGTCTATATCGATGACGAGGACGGCGACCGCTCCTACAACTTTTCGATGGCGATCCTCGACGTCGATCTTTGATCGCGTTCGAAAAGTTTCAACAGGACCGGGCGGTGCAATCCGCCCGGTTTTTTTGTTTTTTCGCTGCTCAAACAAAATTTTTTTGAAATCTGCGGTTGCGGTCATCTGATATATATTAGCAAAATCAGTTAAAGACGTACGTGCCCCGGCGCGCGGCCTTTGTTTTATTATTGTCATGCAACCTTAAGGTTGTTTTGCATCGCACAAGACTACTTGACTCTTTGTGCGTTGCAGCTACCCTGCCGCCATCCCACAGCCCAACGGAGGACGGTCATGTTCAACTTTGACGATGCAAACAAGAAGAGCAAGGAAGCCGTCGATACGGCGCTGAGAACCTATTCCGATACGGCGAGGGGCTTTCAGGCAATCGCTGCCGAAGCTGCTGAATATTCGAAGAAGTCCTTTCAGGATGCGGTGACGCATTTCGAAACGCTGGCCGGCGCCAAGAGCTTCGAGGCCGTATTCGAACTGCAGACCAGCTACGTCAAGTCCAGCTATGAAAGCTTCGTTTCCGAAGCCACCAAGCTCGGCGAAATGTACGCCGATCTCGCCAAGTCCGCCTACAAGCCCTACGAGGCTCCGATCGCCGCTGCCGTCGCCAAGACGGGCAGGCAGGTGCCGCCGGCAACGCCTGCTGCCGCATGAGTTGATTGCAACGGCGCAACCTGCGCGACATATTGAAATACCGAGGCCGGCTGCGCATCTGTAGCCGGTCTTTTTTTGTTTCCACTTTCGCCACAGCGTCCGCTTGGATCGGCCGGGGACTTTTTTAGTCTTTCCCGTGCATGCCGGTATTTCTTGATTGCAGTGTCTGACAGGGGGCTTAAAATCGGCCTATTATGAACTAAGTTAGTGTTTCAGATATTCGGTGGGAAAAGCACCCTCCCATGCTCCGCCGGATTGATTGAGGAATGAATGACAATGATCGCAAAGCCGATCCGGATGCAGAACAACGGCGAAAGGAACGGGGACAACGGAAATCGCGGAACCTCGGTCATCACGCGCACGAAGCCGAAGACCAAGAAGCCCAACCTCTATCGCGTGCTGCTTTTGAATGACGACTACACACCCATGGAATTCGTCATTCATATTCTGGAGCGTTTTTTTCAGAAGGATCGTGAAAGTGCCACCCGCATCATGCTCCATGTCCACAATCACGGCGTCGGCGAATGCGGAATATTCACATACGAGGTAGCGGAAACGAAGGTCAGCCAGGTGATGGACTTCGCCCGGCAGCACCAGCATCCGCTGCAATGCGTCATGGAAAAGAAGTGAGGATCTGAACGTGCCAACATTTTCGCCTAGTTTAGAGAAGGCGCTCCATCAGGCACTGACCTTTGCCAACGAGCGGCATCACGAATATGCGACGCTCGAGCATCTGCTGCTCGCCCTGATCGACGATGCCGATGCGGCCGCGGTCATGGGTGCATGCAATGTCGATCTCGACGCGCTGCGCAAGACGCTCGTCGAATATGTCGATAATGAACTGTCCAACCTGATCACTGGATATGACGAGGATTCGAAGCCGACCTCCGGCTTCCAGCGTGTCATCCAGCGCGCCGTCATCCATGTGCAGTCGTCCGGCCGCGAGGAAGTGACCGGCGCCAACGTGCTCGTCGCGATTTTCGCCGAGCGCGAGAGCCATGCCGCCTATTTCCTGCAGGAGCAGGAGATGACCCGCTACGACGCCGTCAACTACATCTCTCACGGCATTGGCAAGCGGCCTGGCGCTTCCGAGGCCCGCCCTCCGCGCGGCGCCGAAGAGGAAGCCGAGAGCAAGCCGACGGCACGTGGCGGCGAGGAAGAAGGCGGCCCCAAGAAGCAGCAGGACGCGCTGAAGGCCTATTGCGTCAATCTCAACGAGAAGGCCAAGGGCGGCAAGATCGATCCGCTGATCGGCCGTCACGCCGAGGTGAGCCGCACCATCCAGATCCTGTGCCGCCGTTCGAAGAACAATCCGCTTTATGTCGGTGATCCCGGCGTCGGCAAGACGGCGATCGCCGAAGGCCTCGCCAAGCGCATCGTCGAGGGCAAGGTTCCCGAAGCGCTCGCCGATGCGACGATCTTCTCGCTCGACATGGGCACGCTGCTTGCCGGCACGCGCTACCGCGGCGATTTCGAGGAGCGCCTGAAGCAGGTCGTCAAGGAACTGGAAGAATATCCGGGTGCCGTGCTGTTCATCGACGAGATCCACACGGTGATCGGCGCCGGCGCTACCTCGGGCGGGGCGATGGACGCATCGAACCTTTTGAAGCCGGCGCTGTCCTCCGGCGCGATCCGCTGCATCGGCTCGACCACCTACAAGGAATATCGCCAGTTCTTCGAAAAGGACCGGGCGCTGGTGCGTCGTTTCCAGAAGATCGACGTCAGCGAGCCGTCGATCAACGATGCAATCGAGATCATGAAGGGCCTGAAGCCCTATTTCGAAGAGTATCATCACCTGCGTTATTCCAACGACGCCATCAAATCGGCCGTCGAACTCTCGGCCCGCTACATCTCCGACCGCAAACTGCCGGACAAGGCGATCGACGTGATCGACGAAACCGGTGCGGCCCAGATGCTGCTGCCGCCGTCGAAGCGCCGCAAGCTGATCACCGAAAAAGAGATCGAGGCGACGATCGCGACGATGGCGCGCATTCCGCCGAAGACCGTCTCCAAGGATGACGAAGCGGTGCTTGCCAATCTCGAGCAGGAACTGCGTTCGGTCGTCTACGGCCAGGATATCGCCATCGAAGCCCTGTCGACCTCGATCAAGCTGGCGCGCGCCGGCCTTCGCGAGCCGAACAAGCCGATCGGCGCCTATGTCTTCTCCGGCCCGACCGGCGTCGGCAAGACCGAGGTGGCAAAGCAGCTGGCCTCGTCGCTCGGCGTCGAGCTGCTGCGCTTCGACATGTCGGAATATATGGAGCGGCACACGGTGTCGCGCCTGCTCGGCGCACCTCCCGGCTATGTCGGCTTCGACCAGGGCGGCCTCTTGACCGATGGCGTCGACCAGCACCCGCATTGCGTGGTCCTGCTCGACGAAATCGAGAAGGCGCATCCCGACATCTACAATATCCTGCTGCAGGTCATGGACCACGGCACGCTGACTGACCATAACGGCAAGAAGATCGACTTCCGCAACGTCATCCTGATCATGACGACGAATGCGGGCGCGTCCGAAATGGCCAAGGCGGCGATCGGCTTCGGCTCGTCCAAGCGGACCGGCGAGGACGAGGAGGCGCTCACCCGTCTGTTCACGCCGGAGTTCCGCAACCGTCTCGACGCGATCATCCCCTTCGCGGCGCTGCCGACGGCGGTCATCCACAAGGTCGTGCAGAAGTTCATCATGCAGCTGGAGGCCCAGCTTTCCGAACGGAACGTCACCTTCGACCTGCACGAGGACGCGATCGCCTGGCTTGCCGAAAAGGGTTACGACGAGAAGATGGGCGCCCGCCCGCTTGCCCGCGTCATCCAGGACACGATCAAGAAGCCGCTGGCCAACGAAATCCTCTTCGGCAAGCTGAAGAAGGGCGGCGTCGTCAATGTCACCGTCGGCCCGAAGGAAGACGGCAAGCCCGGCATCTTGCTGGAAGCCATACCGGATACGGCACCGATCAAACCGAAGCCGGAAGCCGAGGTCGTGCATCCCGAAGCCGATGATGAGGACGACGGCGAACTGAAGACGAAGACGGCCCGCAAGACCCGTGCCAAGACGGTGCCGCGGGCCGAGCCTGAAGTTCGCGACGCGCCGAAGAAGGGAAGCACGGTTCCGAAGGTTCCGCGCAAAAAGTGAGATCTGGTCACTGAAAAGGAGAAAGGCCGCGTCACTGCGGCCTTTTTTCGTTTCGGTTGAAATCGGCGGAATCGAGTTACGCCAGCGCCGCCCTGATCTTCTCGGCATTGGCTGCCAGTACCGCGCCATCTTCCATCTTGCCGGAATGCGGCTTCAGCGCCACGCCCTCATGGCGGGGGATGACGTGGAAATGCAGATGGAACACCGTCTGCCCGGCGGCCGGTTCGTTGAACTGGGCGATGAATACACCATCGGCATCGAAGACCTCGTCCAGCGCCTTGGCGACCTTCTGAACGACGGTGATGGCATGGGCGAGGGTGGCGGGATCGGCATCGAGAATATTGCGGGAAGCCGCCTTCGGAACGACGAGCACATGGCCCGGCGCCTGCGGCATCACATCCATGAAGGCGACCGTATGCTGATCCTCATAGATGCGGTGCGAGGGAATTTCGCCGCGCAGGATCTTGGCGAAGATGTTGTTGTCGTCATAGGCGGCCTGGCTGGTCATCGCGAAATCTCCTCTTCATGCAGTCGTTGATCGGGGTAACGCGGCCGGCAGGGCGGCGTCAATCCTCCTGCTGGCGCTCGCCCTTGCGGAAGGGGCTGTGCTCGGCCAGCAGCTCGCTCATCTGTTCGACATCAGCGCGCTCGCGGGCGAGATAATCGCCGATCGCCCGGCGAAGGCCGGCATGGGCGACGTAATGGGCCGAATGCGTCGTCACCGGCAGATAGCCGCGGGCGAGCTTGTGTTCGCCCTGGGCTCCGGCCTCGACACGCTTCAACCCTTTCGAAAGGGCAAAATCGATCGCCTGATGATAGCAGACCTCGAAATGCAGGAAGGGATGATCCTCGATGCAGCCCCAGTGACGGCCGTAGAGCGTATCGCCGCCGATGAAGTTGATCGCGCCGGCGACATAGCGCCCGTCGCGCTTGGCCATGACGAGCAGGATGTCGTCGGCCATGCGCTCGCCGATCAGCGAGTAGAATTTGCGGGTAAGGTAGGGCCGGCCCCATTTGCGCCCGCCGGTATCCATGTAGAAATTGAAGAACTGATCCCAGATGCGTTCCGTCAGGTCGCGGCCGGTCAGCCAGTCGATGCTGATGCCGTTTTCGACTGCGGCCCGGCGCTCCTTGCGCAAAGCCTTGCGTTTGCGCGAAGCGAGCGTTTCGAGGAATTCCTCGTGATTGGCATAGCCGTCATTGATGAAATGGAACTGCTGGTCGGTGCGGTGTAGATAGCCGTCCATCTCGAAGACGCCGATCTCTTCATCAGGCACGAAGGTGACATGGGCCGAGGAGACGCCGAGCCGGCGCACGACCTCCTTCAGGCTTTCGGCGATCGCGCTCTGGATCGGCAGCCGCTGTAGCCCCTCGGCGACGAGAAGCCGCGGACCCGTCGCCGGAGTGAATGGGATAGAGCATTGAAGTTTGGGATAGTAGCGCCCGCCGGCCCGCTCAAAGGCGTCGGCCCAGCCATGGTCGAAGACATATTCGCCCTGGCTGTGGTTCTTGAGGTAACCGGGCAGGGCGCCGATCAGCTCGCCGCGATCGGTCTCGAGCAGCAGGTGATGGCCGAGCCAGCCGGTCTCGGCGGCGGCCGAACCGGATTCTTCCAGCGACGACAAAAAGGCGTGCGAGACGAAGGGATTGTAAGCGATCGCAGTGCCGCTCTTCGATGCCCCGGAAAGCCTGGACCAGCTCTCCGGGGATATCGCTGTGAAGGAGCGTTCTACGCGAATGGTGAGGTCATCGTTCATGGGGCAAATGCGAAGCCTGGTGGAGGGACGGTTCGGCTCTCGCTCAATCTGCGCATGATCTTGGCCAAAAAGCGAGCGTCAAACCGCCACACGCGGGTCGAAGCCTTCGAAGGTCATCTGGTCTGCGTTGGCGAAGGTCCGCCGGCGCGCCTCTTCGTCGCGCACCGTCCAGGTGATGACGGGAATGCCCTTTTCGCGTTCGCCTGATATGAAGGCGTTCGGCAGGTCGTCATAATAATAGGAGATGAAATCGAGACCGATCTCCATCGCCTTGGCGTGCGTTGCGAACTCCTCCGGTGTGTTGCCGTTGGCGGTCAGCCCGAGCGGGTAAGGGGAGCCAAGCGCCTTCAGATCGCGCAGCAGCCAGTGGTCGAAGCTCATCAGCGCCACCTTGCCCTCATAACCCTCAAGCACCTCGAGAACGGCCTCGGCAAAGCCCTCGTCGTCGGCCTCGCGGCCCTTCAGCTCCAGCACCAGCGGCACCTTGCCCCGGACGAGATCGAGCAGCTGGCGGAGCGTCGGCACCTTGTCTCCGGTACCGCCGACGGCGATCAGCCCGAGCTCGCGGGAGGTGCGCTCGCGGACGTCGCCGGTGAGATTGCAGAGCCGCTGCAGGTCCTCGTCGTGAAAGATGATCGGCACGCCGTCGGAGGCGTAGTGCAGATCGCATTCGATCGCAAAGCCCGCTTCGACGGCGCGCGAAAAGGCCGAAAGCGTGTTTTCCCAGACGAGCTTATTGAGGTCGTGATAGCCGCGATGGGCGACCGGCACGTCCTTGATCCAGGCCGCATTCGTCATTCTGCGATTTCCATGATAGCATCGATCTCGACGGCGGCGTTCAGTGGCAGGGCGGCCATGCCGACGGCGGCGCGCGCATGTTTGCCGGCCTCGCCGAGCACGCCGGCTATCAGGTTGGACGCGCCGTTGATGACGAGATGCTGCTCGACAAAGTCGGGCGCCGAGGCGACGAAGCCGTTCAGCTTGATCACCCGGCGGATGCGGCCGAGATTGCCGCCAAGTGCCGCCTTCGCCTGGGCGAGGATGTTGATGGCGCAGAGCTCGGCGCCGCGTTGGCCACTCGCAACATCGACGGTCTTGCCGAGATGGCCTGATATGGCGACCTTGCCGCCTTCGAGGGGCAGCTGGCCGGAAATGTAGAGAAGATTGCCGCTGATGACGTAGGGAACGTAATTTGCGGCCGGGGCTGCGGCTTCGGGCAGGGTTATCCCCATCTCAGTCAGCCGCGCTGCAATTTCATTGGACATTTTCGTCTCCGCTTTTGTTGTCAATGTTTCAAAAATTATGCATCAAGACTAGAATCTTTATTATGACAGCTTCGAGCCTCGATTTGGCCGAAAGAGTTCATATAACATCGCGGCCGAGTCCAACAGGAGTGAATGAATGTTCCGATCGTCGCTTGCCGCTTTGCTTCTTGCCAGCGTATCCGCCAATGCATGGGCGGGGGCGCCTGCGGCGAGCGCTGCGGCCGCGACCGGCCTCATCGCCCATCGCGCGGTCTACGATCTGGAATTGAAGGACGCTTCGGACCGCTCCGGCATCGCCGGCATGTTCGGCCGCATGGTCTATGAGTTCGACGGCAACTATTGCCAGGGCTTCACCACGAATTTCCGCTTCGTGACGCAAATCGACACCGGCGACAGCGTGCGTGTCAGCGACCAGCAGACGACGACCTTCGAGAACCTGAAGGACGGCAAGTTCACCTTCGACACCAAATCCTTCACCGACGAGCAGCTCGACAAGGAGGTCAACGGTGCCGCTCAGGATCAGCCCGATGGCGTCAAGGTTGATCTCAAGCAGCCGGCGAACCGCGAACTGCAGCTGGCCGAAAGCCGCTTTCCCACGGAGCACATGCTCGACGTGATCCAGAACGCCAAAGACGGCAAGCGCTTCTTCGAGGCGCGCGTCTTCGATGGTTCCGATGACGGCGACAAGGCGCTGGTGACGACGACGATCGTCGGCAAGCAGCAGACGCCGGTTGCCGAGGAGGCCGATGCCGGCAATGCCGGCGCCTTCTCCAAGACCGCGTTCTGGCCGGTGACGATTGCCTATTTCAACGAGAATGCGAAATCCGATTCGCTGCCGGTCTATCGCATGTCCTTCAAGCTCTATGAGAACGGCATCACCCGCGACCTGACGATGGATTACGGCGATTTCGTCCTGACCGGCAAGCTTGCCAAGCTGGAACTGCTCGAGCGCAAGGCCGAGGCTTGTCAGTAAGCTGCGGCTCTTTTCCACTGTCATAAAACTGTATCATAAAGTTCATTATTGTGTGGGCGACCAGCGATGATTGAGTCGCCTTCTGTCGTCCTGCTCTTCGGATCGGTGCGATCCCAGCGGCCAGTCCATCGCGACGGGGCCTGTAATTGCAAAATAGGCCTCCAGACGACGACGCGCCGCAAGCCTGGAAAGCCCGCCTTATGGCCGAAACCGATCTCGCGACTGTTCAGAACGCCGCCCTGCCGGTTGTTGCAGCCGATCCGGCGGAAATCGCCCGCATTTCCGACGGCATCAACATCACCGACCGCGCCGCCATCTCGGTCTATGGCGACCGCGCCCAGCAGTCGGTCAGCGATTATGCCGACAGGATCCTGCGCGAGGTCCGCAACAAGGATCTTGGCGAGATCGGCCGCCTGCTGACCGACATCATCATCAAGTCGAAGAACCTCGATCCGGCATCCCTGAAGGACAAGGGCTTTCTCAGCCGCATATTCCTTTCAGCCAAAGCGCGGCTCGAACGGTTCAAAGAGGAGTTCGAGGACGTGGCCGGCCAGATCGATCGGATCGGCCTGGAGCTCGACAGACACAAGGATACGCTGCGGCGCGACATCGCGCTGCTCGACGATCTGCATGAGGAAACCAAGCAATCGATCATGCGGCTCGATGCCTATGTGCAGGCCGGCAGACGTTCGCCGAGCGTTTCCGCAGCACCGAACTGCCGATGCTGAAGGCGCAGGCCGAAGCGGCAGCGACCGGCCCCGGCGGCGGCATGCTGGAGGCGCAGACCTATCAGGACAGCCTACAGGCGCTCGACCGGCTGGAAAAGCGGGTCTTCTACCTGCAGCAGGCGCGCCAGCTCGGCATCCAGCAATTGCCGCAGATCCGCATCGTCCAGTCGGGCGACGAGACACTGATCGAGAACCTGCAGGCGACCTCGGCGCTGACCGTGCCGGCCTGGAAGCAGAAGATGGTGATCCTGCTCGGCCTGACGCGGCAGAAATCGGCGCTCGAGTTGCAGAAGGCGGTGACGGACGCCACCAACGATATGATCCGCCAGGCGTCCGAGATGATGAAGGACCAGGCGATATCAATCGAACAGCAGTCGCAGCGCGGCATCGTCGATATCGAGACGCTCGCCAAGGCGAACAAGGATCTGATCGATACGATATCAGGCGTGCTTCGGGTTCAGGAGGAGGGACGCCGGAAGCGGGCGCAGGCAGAGCAGCAGATGGAGCAGATGACGATCGACCTCAAGAAGGCGATGACTCAGGCGTGATCGACAGGATGACGATGCGAGCGCTGCTTTCGGGCCTGGCACTTCTTGCCGCTCTCCCCCTTGCTGGCTGCAATCCCTTCGGCCAGGGGCCGGAGTTCTCGATCGTGTCGGGCTCGGAAAACACCGTCCTCCAGCCGATCGTCGAGGAATTCTGCAATCAGAAGAATGCCATCTGTACCTTCAAATACGAAGGCACGCTCGATATCGGCCTGGCGCTGCAGAGCGACGAGGGCGTCGCCCAGGATGCGGTCTGGCCGGCCTCGAGCGTCTGGGTCGACATGTTCGACACCAGGCGCCGCGTCAAGAACCTGACCTCGATTGCGCAGACGCCGGTGGTATTGGGGGTGCGCAGGTCGAAGGCCGAGCAGCTCGGCTGGATCGGCAAGGATGTCTTCATGAAGGACATTCTCGCTGCAGTCGAAAATGGATCGCTGAGGTTCCTGATGACCTCGGCGACACAATCGAATTCGGGCGCCAGCGCCTATCTCGCCATGCTGTCGAGCGCACTCGGCAACAAGCCGGTAATCGAACCGGGCGATCTCGACGACAAAAACGTTCAGGACAGCGTCCGGGCGCTGCTTTCAGGTGTTGTGCGCTCGTCCGGCTCCTCCGGCTGGCTTGCCGATCTCTACGTCGATTCCGCCGGCAAGGGCACGCTCTACGACGCGATGTGGAATTACGAGGCGGTGCTGAAGGAAACCAACGACAAACTTGCCGCCCTGTCGCAGGAGCCGCTTTACGCGATCTATCCGGCCGATGGCGTGGCTATGGCGGATTCGCCGATCGGCTTCGTCGATCATGGCCGCGGGCCCGAGGTCCAGACCTTCTTCAACGATCTGCTGACCTATCTCCGCTCAGGCCCGGTGCAGCAACGCGTTGCCGATACCGGCCGACGTATTCCGCTGACCGGCGTCGCCCCAAAACCGGAACCAAACTGGAATTTCGATCCGACCCGGCTGGTGACGGCGATCCGCATGCCGGAGCCGGGCGTCATCCGTCAGGCGCTCACCCTTTATCAGGCAGCGCTGCGCAAACCGTCGCTGACCGCCCTCTGCCTCGATTTTTCCGGCTCGATGCAGGGGAACGGCGAGGACCAGCTGCAGAAGGCGATGCGTTTCCTGCTGACGCCTGATGAGGCGAGCAGGGTGCTGGTGCAATGGTCGCCGGCCGACCAGATCATCGTCATTCCCTTCGACAGCAGCGTGCGCAACATGTTCACGGCAAGCGGAAATCCCCTGGAGCAGGAGGGGCTGCTGAACGAGGTTTCCAGGCAGAAGGCGAATGGCGGTACCAACATGTATGCCTGCGCCGAACGGGCTTTGCAGCAGATCGCCAGAACCGACAGGCTCTCGACCTATCTGCCGGCCATCGTCATCATGACCGACGGCAGGTCCGATGATCAAAGCCAGGCCTTCATGAGCGAGTGGAACACGATCGAGCCGCGTGTACCGATCTTCGGCATCACATTCGGCGACGCCGACAAGAACCAGCTCGACACCCTTGCCAAGCAGACCTCGGCGCGCGTATTCGACGGCGGTTCGGATCTCGCCACCGCCTTCCGTACCGCGCGCGGTTATAATTAGGACAGGCATGCGCAACTGGCTCGGCAATGACGGCAACTGGATCGTGGCGGGACTGGCGGCGGCCATCACCGTACCGCTGTTGAGCTTTGTCGCCGGCATGCCCTTCTGGATTGCCGCTATCATCGCCCTTCTGGTCTTTGCCGGGCTCGTCAGTCTGCTGGCGCCGCGCCGGTTGTTCGAAGGACTCGATTTGAAGCGCATCGGCAGCGGGCGCGTCGCCTTTGCCCGCGACCTCCTGGAGGCGGCCGTTCCCTTTGCTGAAAGGCTGGAGAGCGCCGCCGATGCGATCGCCGACAAGCCGGCGGCGAAGGCTGTCCGGCACCTTGCCGAGATCGCCGCCGACGTCTTTCGCAAGGTCGAGGCCAAGCCCGAAAGCGCCAATGCCGTGCGCCGGTTTCTCTCCTATTATCTGCCGCGCGCCGCCGAGGTGGCGGAAGGGTTTGCCGTGATCGAAGCCAAACGCGTTCCCGACCCGAAGCAGTTGGGGGAGGTGCGCGGCGTTCTGGTGAAGCTCGAAGAGGCCTTCGTTCATTACGCCGACAGCCTCGTCGACGAGGAACTCGGCACGCTCGACACTGATCTGCGCCTGATCCAGGCATCGCTCAAAGAGGATATCGGACGCTGATGGCCCTTTCTCGTCGCGCCTTTGGAGTGGGACTGCTCGGAGCGGGAATCGCCGGCACCGGCGGTTATTTCGCCGTCAGGGACCGCCCGGAATGGCAGGGCCTGCTGGGCAGCCGCACAACGCTGTTTGGCTTCGTCGGCGGCGAGAAGGAGGCCTTCCTCGCCGATCCCGACGTCATCAGCGCGCTCGGCGCCTACGGAGTGACGATGGATAGCCGCGTCGCCGGCTCCGTCGAGATGGTGCGCGAACAGGCGCTGCTGTCGCAGCATCCGCAATTTCTGTGGCCGTCCTCTTCGATCATGGTCGATATCGCACGGCAGAACGGCATCGGTATCCGCAACGACCGCGTCGTGCTGAATACGCCCATCGTCGTCTATTCCTGGCAGCCCGTGGTCGACGGGCTGATGAAGGCCGGACTGGTGACGGTGACCGGCGAAGGTCATCATCAGCTCGATCTGAAGGCGCTGCTCGATGCGATTCTTGCCGGCGCCGACTGGTCGAAGCTCGGCGTCAATTCGCTCTATGGCCGCGCCCGCATCGTCTCGACCGATCCCAACCGCTCCAATTCCGGCTTCATGTTCGCGGGCCTGGTGCTCAGCCTTTTCAGCGGCAATGTCGCGACATCGGCCGATCTCGCCGCGTTCGGCGGCAAGGTGCAGGCGATCTTCCGCAACATGGGCTTCAAATCGCCGTCGTCGGGAAAGCTTTTCGACCAGTACCTGGCCGGCGGGCTCGGCGGCGAGCCGATGATTGTCGGCTATGAGAATCAGCTGGTTGAATGGATCCTCGCCGATCCCACCCGCTGGGATCGCATCAAGTCGAGCACGGGTGCAAAGCCGGTGGTGCTCTATCCGCGTCCGACCGTCTATTCCGCGCATCCGCTGATCGTCGTCGACGAGAACGCAAACCGGCTGATCGAGGCTCTGACCAGCCCGCGGCTGCAGGAACTTGCCTGGGCCAAACACGGCTTCCGCGGTCCCTTGGGGACAGCGACCGGCGATGCCGACAGCGCCATCGGCAGCATGCTGCCGGCCGAGGTCGACGCCATTCTGCCGATGCCGGATGCAGGCGTCATGCTGTCGCTGCTGTCGACACCGGCAAGCTGAGCGGCGGCATCTGCAGGGCAGGGCAAGCATCGTGTCGCGCGGCGGAATCCTTGTTTTTGTGCTGAATGGAATGTTTTCCTTGCTTTTATGCCGAACGGGATGTAAGGGCACCGGCATTCCACACGTAAGGCATGGGGCCGTCCGGGAGAAATCCGGGCTGTTCCGCCCGGTGGCATCTTCGAAGAGGATGCTGTTCGCCTTGCGGAGGTTCAACCGGAAAAGGATAAAAAGGCATGGCATTGCCCGATTTCTCTATGCGCCAGCTTCTTGAGGCAGGCGTCCACTTCGGCCACCAGACGCACCGCTGGAACCCGAAGATGAAGCCGTACATCTTCGGCGATCGGAATAACATTCACATCATCGATTTGGCCCAGACCGTTCCGATGCTGTCGCGCGCCCTTCAGGTCGTCAGCGACACCGTTGCTCGCGGCGGTCGCGTTCTCTTCGTCGGCACCAAGCGCCAGGCGTCCGAGATCATCGCCGACAGCGCCAAGCGCTCGGCCCAGTACTACGTCAACTCGCGCTGGCTCGGCGGCATGATGACGAACTGGAAGACGATCTCCAACTCGATCCAGCGCCTGCGCAAGCTCGATGAGATCCTCGGCGGCGAAGCCCAGGGCTTCACCAAGAAGGAACGTCTGAACCTAGAGCGCGAGCGTGAAAAGCTCGACAAGGCTCTCGGCGGTATCCGCGATATGGGCGGCACCCCCGACCTGATGTTCATCATCGACACCAACAAGGAAAAGATCGCGATCGACGAAGCCAAGCGCCTCGGCATCCCGGTTGTCGCCATCATCGACTCGAACTGCGATCCCGACCTGATCGACTATCCGATCCCGGGCAACGACGACGCATCGCGCGCAATCGCTCTTTACTGCGAGCTGATCTCCCGCGCTGCCATCGACGGCATCGCGCGTCAGCAGAGCTCTTCCGGCCGTGATCTCGGCGCATCCTCCGAAGTTCCGGTCGAGCCGGCTCTCGAAGAAGCAGCCGAAGGCTGATGAAAGCGGGCGGATCGAAAACTCCGCCAAAGCTTGCATGGACTGGGGAAGGCCGCTCGCGACTCATCGAAGTTCGGCGGCCTTACCTGTTTCAGGGCGGAGGCGTCATCCTTCGCCAGATAAGTTTTCGTTATGACGCGTCTTCATCACGCTGTCATACATACAGGTACATTTCGTGCCTCAATCCGGTGCCGCGCCGCGCTTTGCGGCCCACCGTTTGAACCGACAAGAGGAAGATAATGAGCGAGATTACGGCTGCAATGGTGAAGGAACTGCGCGAAAAGACCGGCGCAGGCATGATGGACTGCAAGAAGGCGCTTGCCGAAACCAATGGCGACATGGAAGCGGCGATCGACTGGCTGCGCGCCAAGGGCATCGCCAAGGCCGACAAGAAGTCTGGCCGTACCGCTGCCGAAGGCCTCATCGGCGTTTCGAGCGAAGGCACCAAAGCCGTCGTTGTCGAAGTCAACTCCGAAACCGACTTCGTCGCCCGCAACGACGCCTTCCAGGATCTCGTCCGCGGCATCGCCAAGGTCGCCGTTTCCACGAACGGCAGCGTCGAGGCCGTTGCGGCCGCGACCTACCCGGCATCCGGCAAGTCGGTTTCCGACACGATCAAGGATGCGATCGCAACGATCGGCGAGAATATGAACCTGCGCCGCTCGGTCGCTCTCTCCGTCGAGGACGGCGTTGTTGCCACCTATATCCACAATGCCGTTTCCGACGGTCTCGGCAAGCTTGGCGTTCTCGTCGCGCTGAAGTCGACCGGCGACAAGGAAGCCCTGAACGCAATCGGCCGTCAGGTCGCCATGCATATTGCCGCGACCGCGCCGCTGGCGATCCGCCCGGAGGAAGTCGATGCCGCCGTCGCCGAGCGCGAGCGCAACGTCTTCATCGAGCAGTCGCGCGCTTCCGGCAAGCCGGACAACATCATCGAGAAGATGGTGGAAGGCCGCATGCGCAAGTTCTTCGAGGAAGTCGCCCTTCTGTCGCAGGCTTTCGTCATCAATCCTGACCTGACCGTCGCAGTTGCCGTCAAGGAAGCTGAAAAGGCCGTCGGCGCTCCGATCGAAGTTGCCGGCATGGCCCGTCTTCTGCTCGGCGAAGGCGTCGAGAAGGAAGAGACCGATTTCGCAGCCGAAGTCGCGGCTGCCGTCAAGGGTTGATCTTCCAGCCATAATTGGGAAAACAAGAAGGGCATCGCGTGACAACGCGGTGCCCTTCGTGTATCGGGCATTCACGGCAATTTACGAGGAGCCAAGATGTCTTTAGAGCCTGTCTATAAACGCGTTCTGCTCAAGGCTTCCGGCGAAGCGCTCATGGGTGCTCAGGGTTTCGGGATCGATGTCGCGGTGGCGGACCGCATTGCATCGGATATCGCCGAGGCAAGGCATATGGGCGTGGAAGTCGGCGTCGTCGTCGGTGGCGGCAATATCTTCCGTGGTGTCGCGGTGGCATCAAAGGGCGGCGACCGGGTGACCGGCGACCATATGGGCATGCTCGGCACCATCATCAACGCGCTGGCGCTGGCGACCTCGCTGCGCAAGCTCAACATCGACACGGTGGTGCTTTCGGCCATCTCCATGCCGGAGATCTGCGAGAGCTTTTCGCAGCGCGCGACCCTCTATCATCTGTCAATGGGACGCGTGGTGATCTTTGCCGGCGGCACCGGAAACCCCTTCTTCACCACCGATTCCGCCGCGGCACTCCGCGCCGCCGAAATGGGTGCGCAAGCCATCTTCAAGGGCACGCAGGTCGACGGCATCTATAGCGCCGACCCGAAGAAATATCCCGACGCGACGCGGTTTGATCGTCTGACGCACCAGGAAGTGCTGGACAGAGGGCTTGCGGTGATGGACGTTGCCGCTGTGGCGCTCGCCAGAGAGAATTCCATTCCGATCATCGTCTTCTCGATCCACGAGAAGGGCGGTTTTGCCGAAATCTTGAAGGGCGATGGCCTCAAGACCATCGTCTCCGACAATTGATAGTTAGAGCATGATGGTGTCCGAAACCGCTGACGCTTTTCGGCATCATGCTTGAGACGGGAGCATCAACATGAGTCAAGGTATCGATATCAAGGAACTGAAGCGCCGCATGGATGGCGCGGTTTCCGCATTCAAGAGCGACATCGCATCGCTGCGCACCGGCCGTGCCTCGGCCAACATCCTCGATCCGGTGACGATCGAGGCCTATGGTTCGCGCGTGCCGCTGAACCAGGTCGCCAACATCACCGTGCCCGAGCCGCGTATGCTGACTGTTTCCGTCTGGGACAAGTCGATGGTCAGCGCCGTCGAACGCGGCATCCGCGAATCCAACCTTGGCCTCAACCCGATTGTCGACGGCCAGAGCCTTCGCATCCCGCTGCCGGAGTTGAACGAGGAGCGTCGCAAATCGCTCGTCAAGGTGGCTCACGACTATGCCGAAAAGAGCAAGGTCGCGATTCGCCATGTCCGCCGCGACGGCATGGATGGCCTCAAGAAAGCCGAAAAGGATGGCGTAATCGGCCAGGACGAGAGCCGTGCACAGTCGGAACGCGTACAGAAGATGACCGACGAGACGATTTCCGAAATCGACCGCTTGCTTGGCGAGAAGGAAAAGGAAATCATGCAGGTCTAGTGGATCTGTGCCTTTGCCTGGAAAGACCGGACGGGAAATGTCGGAATCTGTATTTTTGACTGTGCCAGAGCATGTTGCCATCATCATGGATGGCAATGGCCGCTGGGCCAAGCAGCGTGGTCTGCCGCGCACGATGGGCCATCGCAAGGGCGTCGAGGCTGTGCGCGAGACAGTGCGCGCGGCCGGCGCGGCTGGCATAAAATATCTGACCCTCTTTGCCTTCTCCTCGGAGAACTGGCGCCGGCCCGAGGCTGAAGTCTCCGATCTGCTCGGTCTGCTCAAGGCTTTCATCCGCCGTGACCTGGCCGAGTTGCATCGCCAGAATGTGCGCATCAGGGTGATTGGCGATCGCCACAGCCTGCGCAGCGATATCCTCGGCCTGCTGCTAGAAGCGGAGGAGACGACCAAGGACAATACGGCGCTGACGCTGGTCATCGCCTTCAATTACGGCTCGCGCGATGAAATCTCCCGCGCCGTGGTGAGCCTGGCCAGGGACGTCGAGGCCGGTCGCCTGAGGGCGCAGGACATCACGCCTGCGCTGATCGACGCCCGTCTCGACACGGCGGGTATCCCTGATCCGGATCTCATCATCCGGACCAGCGGCGAGGAGCGGCTTTCCAACTTCCTGCTGTGGCAGGCCGCTTATTCGGAATTCATCTTCGTTCCGGAATATTGGCCGGATTTCAGCCCGGAAATCTTCCGCTCGGCGCTTGAAAAATTCGCCTCCCGCGACCGGCGTTTCGGCGGCCTGTCGTCGCAGGCAGCCGCGGTTGGCACCTGATGCAGCGGGAACTGAAACTGCGCATCGCGTCAGGGCTGGTTCTCGCAGTCATCGTTCTTGCCGCCACCTGGTATGGCGGCCTCGCCTTCCGCGTCCTGGCGGCCGTGATCGGTCTATTGATCTATTATGAATGGTCGAAAATAACCGGCGTCGCCCGTGACTGGGTTGCCAATGTCGTCGGCTGGATCGGCGAGGCGGCGATCGCTTTCCTGGTGCTTGTCGGCAATTTCGAGTTCGCCGCCGGCATGCTGGCCGGCGTGACCGCCGTTGGGATCGCCTTGATCATCCTGCACGGCACGAGCCGCTGGTTCCCGGCCGGCCTGTTTTATGCCGGCGCCACCAGCGTGGCGCTCGCCGCGATCAGAGGCGACGATCGGCCGGGCCTTTATGCCATGCTCTTCGTCTTCGCCGTCGTCTGGGCGACCGATATCCTCGCCTACTTCGTCGGCAGGGCTCTTCGCGGGCCAAAGCTCGCCCCGTCGATCTCGCCCGGAAAGACATGGTCCGGCGCTATCGGCGGCGCCGTTTCGGCGGTCGTTGCCGGTGTGGCCCTTATGCATTTTCTTCTGCCGGGTGCGGAAGCCATCGCCGCCGTCGTGGCGCTCGTTCTGTCGGTTTGCAGCCAGTCGGGCGATCTGTTTGAATCTTTCATCAAGCGAAAATTCGGCGTCAAGGATTCAAGCCATCTCATTCCCGGCCATGGCGGCGTCATGGATCGTGTCGACGGACTGATTTTCGCCTGTTTTTCGGCGTTATTGCTTGCTGGGCTTTTTTCGCTGATAAAGGGGGCAGGAATGACGTCTCTTGGCGCGGCACTGTTCGCCCTCTGATGACACTGCAGGCTGACGGAAGGAACTCAAGGAAGTGATGAGCGGCCTATATACATTTCTGATGGGGAATGTCGTCACCTTCATCCTCGTGCTCTCGCTGCTCGTCTTCGTGCATGAGATGGGGCATTATCTGGTCGGGCGCTGGAGCGGCATTCGCATTCTCGCCTTTTCGGTCGGTTTCGGCCCGGAGATATTCGGCTTCAACGACCGCCATGGAACCCGCTGGAAGATTTCGGCGATCCCGCTTGGCGGTTACGTTCGTTTCTTCGGCGACGAGGACGCCTCGAGCAAGCCCGACAGCGAGAAGGTAGCCGCCATGTCCGAGGAGGACAGGGCGCGCTCCTTTGCCGGCGCCAAGCTGTGGAAACGCGCCGCGACCGTCGCCGCCGGCCCGATCGCCAACTTCCTGCTGGCAATCGCCATTTTCGCGGTTCTTTTCTCGGTTTACGGCCGCATGATCGCCGATCCCGTCGTGGCCGAAGTCACACCGGGCGGAGCGGCGGCGGCGGCCGGCATCCTTCCCGGCGATCTTTTGGTTGCGATCGACGGCAGCAAGGTCGAGACCTTCGACGACGTGCGCCGCTATGTCGCCATTCGCCCGAGCCAGAAAATCGTCGTGACGGTCGAGCGCGGCGGCCAGAAGCTCGATGTGCCGATGGTGCCGCAGCGGACCGACCGGACCGATCAATTCGGCAACAAGATCGAACTCGGCCAGATCGGCATCGTCACCAACAAGGAAGCGGGCAATTTCCGCCTGCGGAACTACACGCCGCTTGAGGCGGTGCGGGAAGGCGTGATCGAAAGCGCAGGCATCGTCACCGGCACCTTCAAATATATCGCAAATATTTTCGCCGGATCGATGCGGGCCGACCAATTGGGTGGGCCGATCCGCGTGGCGCAGGCGTCCGGCCAGATGGCAAGCCTCGGTATCGGCGCCGTGCTGCAGCTTGCTGCGACCCTTTCAGTTTCGATAGGATTGCTTAACCTGATGCCCGTTCCGGTACTTGATGGCGGCCACCTGATGTTCTATGCGGTGGAGGCGGTGAGGGGCAGACCCCTGGGCGCCAAGGCTCAGGAAATCGCGTTTCGCATCGGCTTGGCAATGATACTGACATTGATGGTATTTACGACCTGGAACGACATAAGCCTGAGCTCAGGGTAAACGCGCAAGGCAAGGGAATTACTATTTATTTACGATGTTTCAAGGCTGTAGTGGCGAATGGGTCACGCTTCGAAATGAAGTAAACAGAAATTAACGCCCTCCCTTGCTTGTATGTCAAAAGCGGGTAAAACGACACACGTGACCGGAATCGGGTTCTCCCGGGGACGGGTACGAGGGAAAAAAGGTAATAGGTGAAATGAAGGCTGGTTCAAAGTTTTTGAACGCAGTATCGGCGGTTGCGCTGTCTGCTAGTGTTGTTGCTTCGGGCGCAGGCGCTTTGACGTTCGTTTCCGCTACGGCTGCCGAGGCCGCGGTCATCCAGCGCATCGATGTGCGCGGCGCCAGCCGCGTCGGCGCGGAAGCCGTTCGGTCGAACCTGACGATCACGCCCGGCAAGAGTTTTTCGAACACCGATATCGATAACTCGGTCAAGCAGCTCTACGGCACCGGTTACTTCTCCGACGTCAAGATTTCGGTCTCCGGCGGCACGCTCGTCGTCAATGTCCAGGAGGCCCAGCTCGTCAATCAGGTCGTCTTCAATGGCAATCGCAAGATCAAGGACGACAAGCTCGCGACGATCGTCCAGACTCATGCTGCCGGTCCCTACAGCGATACGCAGATCCAGTCCGACATCCAGGCGATCAAGGAAGCCTATGCCGCCACCGGCCGCAGCGAAGTCGAGGTGACGACGCAGGTGGTGCCGCTCGGCGAAGGTCGCGTCAATCTCGCCTTCGTCATCAACGAAGGCGACCGCACCAAGATCGATTCGATCAATTTCGTCGGCAACAATGCTTACAGCGCCGGCCGTCTGGCTGCTGTCATCAATACCAAGCGTTCGAACTTCCTTTCGTTCCTGACCCGCAAGGACGTCTATAACGAAGACAAGCTTCACGCCGATGAAGAAGCGCTGCGTCAGTTCTATTACAATCGCGGCTATGCCGATATGCGCATCGTCTCTTCCGATGCAAGCTTCGACGAGGCAACCAACAAGTACACGCTCACCTTCAACATCGAAGAAGGTCAGCGTTACGACTTCGGACCGGTGACCGTTCAGTCGACCGTCGAAGGCGTCGGCTCGGATCAGCTGCTGCCGCTAGTGCGGACGAAGGAAGGCCATGTCTACAGCGCCAAGGAGGTGCAGAAGTCGATCGAAGCCATCTCCGATCAGGTGGCCTCTGCCGGTTATCCCTTCGCGCGCGTCACGCCGCGCGGTAACCGCGACCTCAACAACAACACGATCGGTGTCGAATATCTGGTCGACCAGGGCGAACGCGCTTATGTCGAGCGCATCGAAATCCGCGGCAACAGCCGCACGCGCGATTACGTCATCCGCCGCGAATTCGATATGAGCGAAGGCGACGCCTTCAATCAGCAGATGATCACCAAGGCTAAGCGCCGCCTCGAAGCGCTCGGCTATTTCTCCTCCGTCAATATCTCCACCCAGCCAGGCAGCTCGCCGGATCGTGTCGTGGTGGTCGTCGACGTGCAGGATCAGTCCACCGGTTCGTTCGGCGTCGGCGCGGGTTATGCCGCCGGCGGTGACGGTCTGCTGCTCGAAGCGTCGATCGAAGAGAAGAACTTCCTCGGTCGCGGCCAGTACATCCGCATCTCGGCCGGCGGCGGTCAGGAAGGTTCGCGCGCCTACGGCGTCAGCTTCACCGAGCCCTACTTCCTCGGTTATCGTCTGGCGGCGGGCTTCGATGTCAACCACAGCGAAACGTCGAGCAACGACAACTACGATTACGAGGAAACCAGCGTCGTCCTGCGCGTCACCGCGCCGATCACCGAGGATCTGGCGACGACCTTCCGCTATAACTACAAGCAGATGAAGTATGACGCTGACAATAACGATCTTTCCGATCTGTCGGCACCGTATCAGCACCTTGTCGAGGACAGCCCGTGGACGCGGTCTTCCATCTCGCAGACGCTGACCTACAACACGCTCGACGACACCGTCCTGCCGCGCGAAGGCATTTACGCGACGGCGACGCAGGAAATTGCCGGTCTCGGCGGAGACTCGCAGTTCTACAAGATCTACGGCAAGGCCCGTTACTACCACCTCCTCGCTGACGACGCCGATATCATCGGCTCGGTTTCGGCTTCGGCTGGTTATGTCGTCGGCTTCGGCGAGCATCTGAACGTTTTCGACCAGTTCACGCTGACCAACGGCGACATTCGCGGTTTCGAAAACAAGGGTATCGGCCCGCGCGTTGCCGGCACCAACGACGATCCGCTGGGTGGCACGACGTATTTCACCGCGTCGGCCGAAGCAACCTTCCCGATGCCGGGCTTCCCGCGTGACTTCAATCTGCGCGGCGCGGTCTTCGCCGATGCCGGCACGTTGTTCGGCAACGACGTCGACCTCAGGGGTGACGGCATCGAGGGTGAAGACGCCTCGCTGCGCGCTTCTGTCGGCGTCGGCGTCGTCTGGCAGTCTCCCTTCGGTTCATTGCGTCTGGATTACGCAATCCCGGTCCTCAAGGAAGACTTCGACAAGACGCAGAACTTCAAGTTTGGCATCAACAACCAATTCTGATATCGGCAGTCCGGAACTGTAAGACTCAATTCCGTTCTGGAGCATTGCCGATGGAGCAAAACTATTTTTTTCTGCCCCATGAAGGTCTGAAGCTCGCTGAGCTGGCAGGGTTTCTTGGGGCGGAACTCGCCAATCCCGATCATGCCGATGTCATCGTCCACTCCGTCGCTCCGATCAACCGGGCGCAGGCGGGCGACGTCTGTTACATCCTGTCGCGCCGCAGCCGGGACGAGCTGCTGACCTGCCAGGCTTCGGCGGTAATCTGCGACAAAGCGCTCGCCGACCTCGTACCTCCGCACATCCCGATTATCCTGTCGTCCAATCCGCATGCGGCTTTCGCCATGGCAGGCGGCCTGTTCTACCCGGCAGCGCTGCGTCCGGTCGCCATTTCACCGGATGAAAGCGGGATCGCGCCGAGCGCGGTGATCGATCCGAGCGCCAAGTTGGAAAAAGGCGTGATCGTCGAGCCACTGGCGGTTATTGGCGCGCATGCCGAAATCGGCCAAGGCACTCGCATCGGCGCGCAAGCCGTTATCGGTCCGGGCGTCAAGATCGGCCGCGATTGTTCGATTGCTGCCGGCGCCAGCATTCTTTGCGCGCTGATCGGCAACGGCGTCATCATCCACAACGGCGTTCGTATCGGCCAGGACGGTTTCGGCTATGCGCCAGGTCCGCGCGGCATGATCAAGATCGTCCAAATCGGCCGAGTGATCATTCAGGATAATGTCGAGATCGGCGCCAATACCACGATCGACCGCGGCGCGATGGACGATACGGTCATCGGCGAGGGGACCAAGATCGACAACCAGGTCCAGATCGGCCACAACGTCCAGATGGGCCGCCATTGCGCCATTGTCGCGCAGGTCGGCATCGCCGGCAGCACGAAGATCGGCAATGGCGTGCAGATCGGCGGCCAGGCCGGCATCAAGGGCCATGTGACGATCGGTGACGGCGTGCAGATCGCTGCCAAAAGCGGTATCATGACCGATCTTGCCGCTGGCGGGCAGTATGGCGGCGTACCGGCTCGTCCGCTGAAAGACTATCTGAGAGAGGCGGCGCAACAAGTGTCGAAATCCAAGTTGCGCGGGCGGAACCCTGGAGGCAAGGAAAATGACTGAGGAAGCCACGACGACGCTTTCTTCGGCTGACATCATCGAGATCATGAAGCTGCTGCCGCATCGCTATCCGTTCCTGATGGTCGACAAGATCATCGAGATCGATGGCGACAACGCCGCGATCGGCATCAAGAATGTCACTGTGAACGAGCCGCATTTCACCGGCCATTTTCCGGAGTCGCCGATCATGCCGGGTGTGCTGTTGATCGAGGGCATGGCGCAGACGGCGGGTGCGATCTGTGCCAAGAAGGAAGGCCAGCCCGGCAACCTTGTCTACTTCATGACCATTGAGAATGCGCGCTTCCGCAAGCCGGTCGTGCCCGGCGATCGCGTCGAATTCCACGTCAAGAAGCACAAGCAGCGCGGCAATATCTGGAAATTCCATTGCGACGCCAAGGTGGACGGCGCGCTTGTCGCCGAGGCCGATATCGGCGCGATGATCGTTCGTAAGGATCAGGCATGAGTACGATTGCCGAAAGCGCCCGCATTCACCCGATGGCCGTCGTCGAAGACGGGGCCACGGTCGGTGAGGGCGTGAAGATCGGTCCCTTCTGCCATGTCGGGCCGCACGTCGTCCTGCATGAAAATGTCGAGCTGCTGTCACATGCGATCGTCACCGGCCGGACCGTCATCGGCAAGGGCACGCGCATCTTCCCGATGGCGGTGGTCGGCGGCGATCCGCAGAGCGTGCATCACGCCGGCGAAGAGACAACGCTTTCGGTCGGCGCCAACTGCACGATCCGTGAAGGCGTGACGATGAACACCGGCACGGCCGATTTCGGCGGCCAGACGATCGTCGGCGACAACAATCTGTTCCTGGCCAATTCGCATGTGGCGCATGACTGCCGGGTCGGCAACCACGTGATCATGTCCAACAACGTCATGCTCGCCGGTCACGTTGTCATCGAGGATCGCGTCATTCTCGGCGGCGGTTCGGCCGTTCACCAGTTCACCCGCGTCGGCCGCCAGGCCTTCGTCGGCGGTCTGTCGGCAGTGAGCTACGATGTCATTCCCTACGGCATGCTGAACGGCAATCCCGGACTGCTGAGCGGCCTCAATGTCGTCGGCATGACGCGCGCCGGCATCGACCGCGCCGTCATCCACAGGGTGCGCCGCGCCTACAAGGCGATCTTCGAGGGAACGGCCTCCGTGCGTGAAAACGCTGCCGCCATCCGCGAGGAATATGCCGATTGCCCAGAGGTGATGCAGATCCTGGATTTCATCGCCGCCGATAGCGATCGCGCCCTGTCTTCGCCGACCCGGGGTCAGAAGGGCTAGTCCGTGGCTTTATCAGGCGACACCGCGGCGGGCCGGCTGGCGATCATCGCCGGCGGCGGCCTTCTGCCTTCCTATGTCGCGGAAGCCGCACGCGCAGCGGGTGAAAATCCTGTGATCGTTGCCCTGAAGGACGAAAGCGACCGACGTTGGGAAGGCTACGACCATGCCATTATCGGCATCGGCGATTTCGCCGCCCTCGATGGTCTTCTCAATCGTTATGGGATCGGCCGCGTGGTGATGTCGGGCAGCGTGCGCCGCCGGCCGGAATGGCGCGAGGTGCGTCCGACACTGCGCATTCTGATGAAGGTGCCGGCCGCGATCCGCACCCTGCTCTCCGGCGGCGACGATACGGTCCTGCAGATGGTGATCCGGCTGATCGAGGGAAACGGCCGACGCGTCGTCGGAGCCCATGAGATCGCCCCCGACCTCTTGGCTTCCGTCGGTCCGCTCGGCGCCGTAGCACCCGGCGAGGACGATCGGCGCGATATCAACCGTGCCGCCGAAGCCGCCGAGACGCTCGGCCGGCTGGATGTCGGGCAGGGCGCCGTCAGCATCGGCGGGCGCATTGTCGCGCTTGAAGGTCTTGAGGGCACCGATGAGATGCTTGACCGCGTCGCGGGTCTCCGAGCCGCTGGCCGCATCTCGGCGCGCCGCCGCGGCGTGCTCGTCAAGCTCTGCAAGCCGCAGCAAGATGTTCGCGCCGACTTGCCGGCGATCGGCCTATCCACGGTGCTGAACGCCGGCAAAGCCGGCCTTGCCGGCATAGCCGTCGAAGCCGGCCGCTCGCTGGTCCTCGATCGCGCCGCCGTCATCCGCGCCGCCGACGAGGCCGGGCTTTTCGTCTGCGGCCTTGATCGCGACCTGCCGGGATGGGGGCTGGAATGAACAGCGCGCCGCTGAAGATTGCCGTCATTGCCGGTGAGGTGTCGGGCGATCTTCTCGGCGCCGACCTCATCGCCGCGCTGAAGCGAATCCATGGCGGACCGGTGGAACTTGTCGGCGTCGGCGGCGAGGGGCTGCAGGCGGAGGGCCTGCGATCTCTGTTCGATTTCTCCGAGCTGTCGATCATGGGCATCACCCAGGTGCTGAGCCGGCTGCCGAAACTGTTTGGCCTGATCCGCCGGACGACGGCGGAAATCATCGCCGCACGGCCTGATATCCTGCTCATCATCGACAGCCCGGATTTTACCCATCGCGTGGCAAAACGTGTCCGCACGGCGCTGCCGGATTTGCCCGTCGTCAATTATGTCTGTCCGAGTGTCTGGGCCTGGAAGGAATATCGCGCCAAGCGCATGCTTGCCTATGTCGATCACGTGCTCGCCGTCCTGCCGTTCGAACCGGCGACAATGCAGCGCCTCGACGGACCCGCAACCACCTATGTGGGGCATCGCCTGACCGCCGACCCTGCGCTCCGGGAGACCCGACGCCTGCGCGCCGGAAGACGGCCCGGCAACGGCACAATCCTGCTTCTCCCCGGCTCACGTTCCTCGGAAATCCAGAAGCTGCTGCCACATTTCGAGGTGGCGGTAAGCGAACTTGTCGCCCGTAATGGGCCGATGCGCTTTATCCTGCCGACGATGAGACACAAGGAAGGGCTTGTGCGCGAATTGACGGCGAAATGGGCCGTCATGCCGGAGATCGTTGTCGGCGCAGAGGCGAAGTGGAAGGCTTTCGTCGAGGCCGATGCAGCCATGGCGGCATCTGGAACCGTCATCCTCGAACTGGCGCTTGCCGACGTTCCCGTCGTCTCCGCCTACAAGGTCGACTGGATCATGCGGCTGCTGACATCGGGCATCAAGACCTGGACGGGCGCGCTTCCCAACCTGATTGCCGATTACGCGGTCGTTCCGGAATATCTGAACGATATCGTTCGCGGCGCAAGCCTCGCCCGCTGGATGGAAAGGCTGTCGGCGGATACTTACCAGCTTAAGGCGATGAAGGAAGGCTATGAGCTGATCTGGCAGCGCATGCAGACCGAAAAGCCGCCGGGCGAACATGCCGCCGAAATGCTTCTCGACGTGCTGAAAAAGAAAAAACCCGGTCGTTTCTGACCGGGTTTTCGTTTGAGCCGATTGGTCTGAAGCGATCAGCGCTTCGAAACCGGGATGTAGTCGCGCTTCGGTTCGCCGACATAGAGCTGGCGCGGACGGCCGATGCGCTGTTCCGGATCCTCGATCATCTCGTTCCACTGGGCGATCCAGCCGACGGTGCGGGCGAGCGCGAAGAGCACGGTGAACATGGTCGTGGGGAAGCCCAGCGCCTTCAGCGTGATGCCGGAATAGAAGTCGATGTTCGGATAGAGCTTCTTCTCGATGAAATATTCGTCGGTGAGCGCGATGCGCTCCAGCTCCATTGCCACTTCGAGCAGCGGATCGTCCTTGATGCCGAGTTCGCCGAGCACTTCATGCGTCGTCTTCTGCATGATCTTGGCGCGCGGATCGTAGTTCTTGTAGACGCGGTGACCGAAGCCCATCAGGCGGAACGGATCGTTCTTGTCCTTGGCGCGGGCGATATATTCCGGGATGTGGTCGACCGTGCCGATTTCGGTCAGCATGTTGAGCGCCGCTTCGTTGGCGCCGCCATGTGCCGGGCCCCAGAGGCAGGCAATGCCGGCCGCGATGCAGGCGAAGGGATTGGCGCCCGACGAACCGGCAAGGCGGACGGTCGAGGTCGATGCATTCTGCTCGTGATCGGCATGCAGAATGAAGATGCGGTCCATGGCGCGGGCAAGCACCGGATTGACCACGTATTCTTCGCAGGGAACGGCAAAGCACATGCGCAGGAAGTTCGACGCGTAGTCGAGGTCGTTCTTCGGGTAAACGAAGGGCTGGCCAATGTGATACTTATAGGCCATGGCGGCCAGCGTCGGCATCTTGGCGATCATGCGCAGGCTGGCGACCATGCGCTGGTGCGGATCGGTGATATCGGTCGAGTCGTGATAGAAGGCCGACAGCGCGCCGACGCAGCCGCACATGACGGCCATCGGATGCGCATCGCGGCGGAAGCCGGTGAAGAAGCGGCTCATCTGTTCGTGCACCATGGTGTGATGCGTGACGCGATAGTCGAAGTCCTTCTTCTGCGCTGCCGTTGGCAGTTCGCCGTAGAGCAGGAGGTAGCAGACCTCGAGGAAGTCGCCATGTTCGGCGAGCTGCTCGATCGGGTAGCCGCGGTGCAGCAACACACCTTCGTCGCCATCGATATAGGTGATTTTCGATTCACAGGATGCGGTCGAGGTGAAGCCCGGATCATAAGTGAAGGAAGCGGTGTTCTTGTAGAGGGCACCGATATCGATGACGCTTGGACCGATCGTGCCGCTTTTGACGGCGAGGTCGACCGATTTGTCACCGATTTTTATTGTTGCGCTTTGATCCGTCATGCTGATCCTCCGAAATGTCGGTGGCGCCACAAAAGCGCCATAGGGGTTAAGCGTCCTCACCGATAGCTATATGATCGCGAAGCTAATGCCAAGTTACCGTGGCGGCATTTTGTGCATTGCGGCATCACCTTTTAGGCACTGCAGCGATGAGCCGCACGCATAGCGGAAACCGATGATTCGACTGGTCTTTTCGCATTTGCGATTTTCCCTCGCATTTCAATCGATTATGCTTGCCGGATTTGCCCGGAGGTTGCATTCTGAATGCCTGGGCAGGGTGACTTCGGGCCGCGCATGCAGGAATTGACAACAGTCGAATTGCGGCCGCAAGCGGACGTCGGTCTTGCCGATTCCGCGGACTTTCCTGCCCCTGCCGCGGTGATGCGTCCGGCAAGAACCCAGTCGGCGATGTCAGTGCGCCACCGGCTGCCGGCGGCAATGGCACAATCGCTGCGTGCCGGCGGCCGGATGCTGAGCGAGGAGGTCGACCACGGCCGTTTGCTCCTGTTCTCGCCGGTCTTCCTCGGCGCCGGCGCGGCATTCTGGTTTCTTGCTGCAACGGATGTTCCTCTCGTTCCATCGTTGCTCTGCCTGTCGGTGTTGATGCTTGCGGGGCTTGTCGCCGGCCGCAGCCGGCCGGCCTTGCGGGCGATGTTCCTGGCGCTTGCCCTGGTGGCCTGCGGCATGCTCTGCGCGCAGTTCGAAAGCTGGCGGGCCTCGACGGTCATCCTCGATTCATCCGTGACGACGACGGTGACCGGCCGCGTCGAGCGGCGCGAAGGCGACGACCGCGGGCGGTGGCGCTATATTCTTGCCGTCACCGGCACCGAGGCACCGGAAGTGAAGCGGCCGCCGCGGCGCATAACCGTAATCGCCCGCGGCGCCGATATGCCTTTCGAGATCGGCGACATCATCACCGGCCGAGCGCGGTTGACGCCGCCGGCAGGGCCAGCGCTTCCTGGCCTCAACGACTTTTCATTCGGTGCCTATTTCGATGGCATCGGCGCTAACGGCTTCTTCTACGGTGCCCCTGAGAAAGTCGATTTGCAGGCGGGCCCGCCGGCTGTGACATCGACGTCCGACGCTCTGCTCGAATGGCTTTATAGGTTGCGCAGCGGCATCGGCGATCGCATACGCTCAATTTTGCCCGGCGACACAGGCGCTTTTGCCGCCGCTCTGGTGACTGACGAGCGGCGCGCCATCTCGAAGGAAACGACGGAGGCGCTGCGCCAGTCCGGCCTTGCTCATATCGTCGCGATCTCTGGCCTCAACATGGCGCTGTCGGCCGGCATTTTCTTCGTCGGCTTCCGGATGCTGCTCAGCCTCTTTCCTGGTGTCGCTCAAGCCTATCCGACAAAGAAGATCGCCGCCGCCGGCGCGCTCATAGCCGTCACGGCCTACTTCCTGATCTCGGGATTCGGCGTCTCGGCCGAACGCGCCTTCATCATGATGGCGATCATGCTGATTGCCGTCTTCTTCGATCGGCCGTCGATCAGCCTGCGCAATGTCGTTCTCTCGGCGCTGGTCATCATCGCCATTTCACCCTCCGAGGTCTTGGGGCCAAGCTTTCAGATGTCCTTTGCCGCGACTTTGGCGCTGGTATCGGGTTATCAGCAATGGAAGGACCGGCGCATCCGGGAAAACCCGTTGCTGAAGCTGCCGGTCCTGCAGCCGGTTGCGGCGGTCGCCGGTTTCTTCGGCGGCGTCTTCCTGACTTCGCTGATCGGCGGCTTTTCCACGGCGCTGTTTTCGATCGAGCATTTTCATCGCCTGACCGCTTATGGCCTGCCGGCAAACCTTGCGACGATGCCGATCATCTCTTTCATCGTCATGCCGGCGGGGCTGTTGGCCATGTTGCTCATGCCGTTCGGGCTGGACGCTCCGCTCTGGACGGTGGTCGGCTTCGGCCTCGATCTGGTGATCGCGGTCGCCAAGACGGTGTCCGGCTGGGGCGGTGATATCGGCTTCGGCCGCTTGCCCGGCTGGTATTTCGTCGTGGCCGTGGCAGGCTTTCTGCTGCTGACGCTGCTTCGCACCCGGTTACGGCAGGCCGGCACATCGATCCTCGCCGTCGCGACGCTCATCCTGCTCATTCTGCCGGGATCCCGGCCGCCGGATCTGGTGATTTCCGAGGATGGTGGTCTCGTGGGGCTCGTCGCGGCGACGGCAATGGCTTCAAACCGCGAAAACCCGCCGGACTTCATCTTCGACCAGTGGCAGAGAGCGCTGGTCCTGCCGACGCATCACCCGCCGAAAATGCTGGATGGCCCTGCCATCCCGCCGCAGGGCGAGGACCGCCGCGTCAAGCTTTCGCGCGATCAGCAGAATGAAGCGAGGACGGCAATGGTGGCCGCCGCAGCCGGCGGTGAGGCAAATCGGTTTTCCTGCGTCAAGAAAGCCTGGTGTATCGCCAGGCTCGGCAATGGCCATGTCGTCGCAGTCATCGACAACGCCGCCTATCTCGGCCCGGCCTGCGAAGTCGGCGAGATCGTCGTGACCTCGGTGCGCCTGCGTTTCGACCGTTGCCGCTCGGGTGCGAGCCTCTTCACCGGCGAGACGCTGCGCAGGACCGGTTCCGTCGAATTGCGTTTTGCGCAGACGGGACTCGAGATCGCAACCGCATTCAATGCCTTGTCCCGCCCATGGATGCGCCATCGGGCCTATGACTGGCGCAAAGACAGTTTTACCGAAGCCGCCCCGTCTGCTGTCAGTGATAACGGCGAATGAGGCCGACCAACTTGCCCTGCACCTTGACCCGGTCGGGTCCGAAAATACGGGTCTCGTAAGCCGGGTTGGCGGCTTCGAGGGCAATCGAGGCACCCTTGCGGCGAAAACGCTTCAGCGTCGCTTCCTCGTCGTCGACGAGGGCGACGACGATATCGCCGGGACTTGCGGTGCTGCCGTTGCGGATGATCACCGTGTCGCCGTCGAAGATCCCGGCGTCAATCATCGAATCGCCCTTGACCTCCAGCGCGTAATGCTCGCCCGAGCCGAGCATATCCGCGGGGACGACGATGTCGTGCGTATTGTTCTGGATTGCCGAGATCGGAACACCGGCGGCAATCCTGCCCATGACCGGCACGGAGACGGAGTTGCCGTTGTCGGCAATCGGCTTTGCGGCAGCGGGGGCGGCGACCGGCTGGGGCTTGCCGAGGCTGCCTTCGATGACGCTCGGCGAAAAACCGCGGCGCGGCTGAAGACTGGGGCTATAGGCTTCCGGCAGCTTGATCACCTCCAGTGCCCGGGCCCGGTTCGGTAGGCGGCGAATGAAACCGCGTTCCTCAAGCGCCGTGATCAGACGATGGATGCCGGATTTCGAGGCGAGATCCAGGGCATCCTTCATCTCGTCGAAAGAGGGGGGAACGCCCGATTCCTTCATGCGCTCATGAATGAAAAGGAGAAGCTCCTGTTGTTTGCGCGTGAGCATCGACGTCAGACCCCGTGATTGAAACAAATCCAGAACAGACACTATATGTTCCATATGTGTTCCGCAAGTAGCTAAATTTCCGTAAAACTTCGCACCAACTCGTTGAGATTTTTATTTTCATTCGCCGGATTGGCACACACTCTTGCATTGGGGGGAGTGCTGTCGCACATCTCTTGACGTGTCAGGAGGGATATCATGAGCGCACATTCCGCTAAGCCGCATCCGCTGGATCACGTCGTACTTCCGGTCGTCGATATCGAACTGGCGCGCGAAAGGCTCGGCAAACTCGGCTTCACCGTCGCCGCCGATGCGCGTCATCCCTTCGGAACGGAGAATGCCTGCGTCTTCTTCGCAGACAAGACCTATATCGAGCCGCTTGGCGTTACGAGCGTCGAGGAGAGCGAGACAGCGGCCCGCCAGGGCAATGTCTTCATCGCCCGCAACCGCGCCTTCCGCTTCCGCTGCGGCGAGGAGGGACTTTCGGCGCTGGCCTTTCTCACCGAGGATGCCGGCCTCGATCATCGGCGATTCGTCGGCAGCGGCGCGAGTGCCGGCGAGATGTTGCAGTTCAGCCGGCCCCTGCGGATGCCCGATGGTTCGGAAAGCGTCGGCAGCTTCAAACTGGCCTTTTCAGGAGATCTGCGCGCTCCCGACTTCTTTCTCTTCACCTGTCAGCGCATCAATGCCTTCCCCGCCGATCGCGCCGCGCTGGAGACACATGCCAATGGTGTGACCGGCATTGCCGAAATCGCGGTTTGTACGCCGGACCCGGCGGCATTTTCCGCCTTCGTTGGTCTTGCGGTCGGGCAAACGGCAGTAGAGAAAACCGGTTTCGGCGTGGAGATCGCGGCCTCGAATGCCAAGATCAGCTTGATGACGCCGGAAGGGCTGGAGGCCTATTTCGAGCTTGTCGTTTCCGCCGCCGATCGTGGCCTGCGCGGCCAGGCAATCCTTTTCACCGTCACCGATCTTGCCGTGACAGAAGCGCATTTGGCTGCTAACGGAGTGACATACACACGCAAGAACAATCGCATTCTGGTGAAGCCCACGCCCGGGCAGGGCGCGCTTTTTGCCTTCGAGGAACCACGATGAGCACTGATACCAATTCCGAGGTCAAGATCGGCGAAGGCAACGGCCAGGTCACCTTTTCCAATACCGGCCGCCTGTCACTGATTGCCGGCCCCTGCCAGATGGAGAGCCGCGATCACGCCTTCATGGTCGCCGGCACGCTGAAGGAGCTCTGCGCAAAGCTCGGCATCGGCCTCGTTTATAAGAGTTCCTTCGACAAGGCGAACCGCACCTCGCTCTCGGCCGAGCGCGGCATCGGGCTTGAAAAGGGCATGGAGGTCTTCGCCGACCTGAAGAAGGAATTCGGCTTTCCCGTCCTGACCGACGTCCACACCGCCGAGCAATGCGCCGAGGTGGCTGAGGTGATCGACGTTCTGCAGATCCCCGCCTTCCTCTGCCGCCAGACGGATCTTCTGATCGCCGCCGCCAAGACCGGCCGCGTCGTCAACGTCAAGAAGGGCCAGTTCCTCGCCCCCTGGGATATGAAGAACGTCCTGAAGAAGCTCAATGCCAGCGGCAATCCGAACGTGCTGCTGTGCGAGCGCGGCGCCTCCTTCGGCTACAATACGCTGGTTTCCGACATGCGCTCGCTGCCGATCATGGCGGCGATGGGCGCGCCGGTCATTTTCGACGCGACCCATTCCGTCGCCCAGCCCGGCGGGCAGGGCGAATCCTCGGGCGGCCAGCGCGAATTCGTCGAGACGCTGGCGCGCGCAGCCGTGGCGACGGGTATTGCCGGCGTCTTCCTGGAAACCCATCAGGACCCTGACAACGCGCCGTCCGACGGCCCGAACATGGTTTATCTCAAGGACATGCCGCGGCTGCTTGAGAAATTGCTTGCGTTTGACGCGGTTGCCAAGGCCTGACGTCCAACAGGTTGACATGATCGTGGTTTAGGCCACGTCGGGAAGCCGTTTCGAAGGCTGGAAATTGCGGCATTGTAATTTGCACGCCTTCGATTATGACAGGCTTCGAACGATTGATCACCCACCGAGCAGGAAGAACCCATGACTGCAATCACCGATATCATCGCCCGCGAGATTCTCGATAGCCGTGGCAACCCCACCGTCGAAGTCGATGTCTATCTCGAAGACGGCAGCATGGGCCGCGCCGCCGTTCCCTCGGGCGCCTCGACGGGCGCTCATGAGGCGGTCGAGCTGCGCGACGGCGGCAAGCGCTACCTCGGCAAGGGCGTCGAGAAGGCGGTCGAGGCCGCCAACACCGAGATCTTCGACGCGGTCGGCGGTATCGACGCCGAAAACCAGATCCAGATCGACAACATCATGATCGAACTGGACGGCACGCCGAACAAGTCGCGTCTCGGCGCCAACGCCATCCTCGGCGTGTCGCTTGCCGTCGCCAAGGCGGCCGCCCAGGCCTCCGGCCTGCCGCTCTACCGTTATGTCGGCGGCGCTTCGGCGAGCCTCTTGCCGGTGCCGATGATGAACATCATCAACGGCGGCGCCCATGCCGACAATCCGATCGACTTCCAGGAGTTCATGATCCTGCCGGTCGGCGCCGATACGATCGCCGAAGCCGTGCGCATGGGTTCGGAAGTCTTCCATACACTGCGCAAGGAACTTGCAGCCCAGGGCCACAACACCAATGTCGGCGACGAAGGCGGTTTCGCACCGGGCCTGAAGAGCGCTTCGGAAGCCCTCGACTTCATCGTCAAGTCGGTTGAGAAAGCCGGCTACAAGCCGGGTGAGGATATCTACCTCGGCCTCGACTGCGCCTCGACGGAATTCTTCAAGGACGGCAAATACGTTCTCGAAGGTGAAGGTCGCACGCTCGAATCGGGCGCCATGGCCGAATATCTGGCCGAACTCGCCGCCAAGTACCCGATCATCTCGATCGAGGACGGCATGGCCGAAGACGACTGGGACGGCTGGAAGGCGCTGACCGATCTGGCCGGCAAGAAGATCCAGCTCGTCGGTGACGATCTCTTCGTCACCAACTCCGCCCGTCTTCGCGACGGCATCCGCATGGGTGTCGCCAACTCGATCCTGGTCAAGGTCAACCAGATCGGTTCGCTGACGGAAACGCTTGATGCGGTCAATACGGCGCACAAGGCGGCCTACACCGCTGTCATGTCCCACCGCTCCGGCGAGACCGAGGATTCGACCATCGCCGATCTCGCGGTTGCCACCAACTGCGGCCAGATCAAGACCGGTTCGCTGTCGCGTTCCGACCGCCTCGCCAAGTACAACCAGCTGATCCGCATCGAGGAAGGCCTCGGGCCCCAGGCCCAATATGCCGGCCGCTCGATCATCCGCGGCTGATCGGATCTGACGTCAACGGCTTAACCCGCGCCCTCCCGGCGCGGGTTTTTTATTGCCTGATTTTTACGGTCAACGAACGGTTAATCTCTGCGCATTATGCTGAACGAATTGGTAATGCGTTCAAGAGCATACGTGTATGTGGACAAAGCATCATAAGAAGAGAAAGCTCGGCCGCTTCGTCATTCCGGCCATGACGGTCGCCTTCCTTTCCTATTTCGGTTATCATTGCGTCCATGGCGATTATGGGTTGCGGGCGACGGAGACGTTCGAGCGTCAGCGCGTCGCGCGCGAAAAAGAGCTTGCGGTATTGAAGGCGAAGCGCGAACATCTGGAAAGTCAGGTCGCGCTCCTCAGTGACGGTTCGCTCGACAAGGATATGCTGGACGAAAAGGCGCGCTATCAGCTGAATATGTCGCGCGCCGACGAGATCGTCATATTCAATCATTATTCCAATTAACTGGAATTCGGTTAATTGGAATTACTGACGTATTTCCAATAGTTTAGTGCCGAATACGAGCCATGCAATTATGGCATTGCTGTGGTCATATTTCTTCCCTATGGTACGCGCCATCGAGAAACGACAAACCCATAGGGAGGGTTGAATGGCGCCGCGAAAGACCGCGACCGTTTCCAGCCGCAAAACTGCAGCAAAACCAGCAGCCAAAGCATCGAATGGAGGCCCGGTAGCCGACTTCGATCGGGATGAGGAACTCAAGGCCTATCGCGAGATGCTACTGATCCGCCGCTTCGAGGAGAAGGCCGGTCAGCTTTACGGCATGGGCTTTATCGGCGGCTTTTGCCATCTCTATATCGGTCAGGAAGCTGTCGTCGTCGGCATGCAGATGGCGCAGAAAGAAGGCGACCAGGTCATCACCGCCTATCGCGACCACGGCCACATGCTGGCAACCGGCATGGAAGCCCGCGGCGTCATGGCGGAACTGACCGGGCGCCGCAGCGGCTATTCCCACGGGAAGGGCGGCTCGATGCATATGTTCTCGAAAGAGAAGCACTTCTACGGCGGTCACGGCATCGTCGGCGCCCAGGTTTCGCTCGGAACCGGTCTCGCCTTTGCCAATCATTACCGCGGCAACGGCAATGTCTCGATTGCCTATTTCGGCGACGGCGCCGCCAACCAGGGCCAGGTCTACGAGAGCTTCAACATGGCGGCTCTCTGGAAGCTGCCGATCGTTTATATCGTCGAGAACAACCGCTACGCCATGGGCACCTCGACGGCCCGCGCCACCGCGCAATCGAACTACTCGCTGCGCGGCTCCGGCTTCGGCATCCCCGGCATCCAGGTCGACGGCATGGACGTGCGCGCCGTCAAGGCGGCCGCCGACGAGGCGCTTGAACATTGCCGCTCCGGCAAGGGTCCGATCATCCTCGAAATGCTGACCTATCGCTACCGCGGCCACTCCATGTCGGACCCGGCGAAGTACCGCACGAAGGAAGAAGTGCAGAAGATGCGCTCCGAGCAGGATCCGATCGAGCAGGTCAAGGCGCGCCTGATCGAAAAGGGCTGGGCCTCCGAGGACGATCTGAAGGCGATCGACAAGGATGTCCGCGACATCGTCGCCGACAGCGCCGATTTCGCCCAGGCCGATCCGGAGCCGGATGCATCCGAGCTCTACACCGACATTCTGCTCTAATCGGGGGAGGGAACCCATGCCTATCGATATCCTCATGCCCGCCCTCTCTCCGACGATGGAAGAAGGCACGCTGTCCAAATGGCTGAAGCAGGAAGGTGACAAGGTCACCTCCGGCGACGTGATTGCCGAAATCGAAACCGACAAGGCGACGATGGAAGTCGAAGCCGTCGACGAAGGCATCATCGGAAAGCTGCTCGTCGATGCCGGCACCGAAGGCGTCAAGGTCAACACCAAGATCGCCGTGCTGCTGCAGGATGGCGAATCGGCCGACGCGATTTCCGCCGCTCCTGCTGCTGCTCAGCCGGCTCCGGTCGCTGCTCCGCAGGTTGCTCAGGAAGAAAAGCCGACAAATACCGGTTCGGCTGCTGCTCCCGTCCCCGCCGAGCCCAAGGCTGCGGTTCCGAACGACCCGGAAATCCCGGCCGGCACCGAAATGGTGTCAATGACTGTGCGCGAAGCGCTGCGCGACGCCATGGCCGAGGAAATGCGCGCCAGCGACGACGTCTTCGTCATGGGTGAGGAGGTCGCCGAATATCAGGGCGCCTACAAGGTCACCCAGGGCCTGCTGCAGGAATTCGGCCCTCGCCGCGTCATCGATACGCCGATTACCGAACACGGCTTTGCCGGTGTCGGCGTCGGCGCCGCCATGGCCGGCCTTCGCCCGATCGTCGAATTCATGACCTTCAACTTCGCCATGCAGGCGATCGACCACATCATCAACTCGGCCGCCAAGACACTCTATATGTCCGGCGGCCAGATGGGCGCGCCGATCGTCTTCCGCGGCCCGAACGGTGCTGCCGCCCGCGTCGGCGCCCAGCACAGCCAGGATTATGCGGCCTGGTACAGCGCGATCCCCGGTCTGAAGGTCATCATGCCCTACACGGCATCCGACGCCAAGGGCCTGCTGAAGGCTGCGATCCGCGATCCGAACCCGGTCATCTTCCTCGAAAACGAAATTCTCTACGGCCAGCATTTCGATGTGCCGAAGCTCGACAATTTCGTCCTGCCGATCGGCAAGGCCCGCATTCACCGTTCGGGCAAGGACGTCACGGTCGTCTCCTTCGGCATCGGCATGACCTATGCGACGAAGGCGGTTGCCGAACTCGAAAAGATCGGCATCGACGTCGAACTGATCGACCTTCGCACCATCCGCCCCATGGATCTGCCGACGGTCATCGAATCGGTCAAGAAGACCGGCCGCCTGGTCACCGTCGAGGAAGGTTATCCGCAGTCCTCCGTCGGCACCGAAATCGCCACCCGCGTCATGCAGCAGGCCTTCGACTATCTCGATGCGCCGATCCTGACGATTGCGGGCAAGGACGTGCCGATGCCTTACGCCGCCAATCTCGAAAAGCTGGCGCTTCCGAACGTCGGCGAAGTCGTCGATGCGGTGAAGGCTGTTTGCTACAAATAAGGGGAGGGTATCTCGATGCCGATCAATATCACGATGCCCGCCCTCTCTCCGACCATGGAAGAAGGCAATCTGGCCAAGTGGCTGGTCAAGGAAGGCGACAAGGTCAAGTCTGGCGATGTGATCGCCGAGATCGAGACCGACAAGGCGACGATGGAAGTCGAAGCCGTCGATGAAGGAACGGTCGCCAAGCTCGTCGTTGCCGCAGGCACCGAAGGCGTCAAGGTCAACGCGCTGATCGCCGTTCTTGCCGCCGATGGCGAGGATGTCGCCGCCGCCGCAAGCGGCGCCGGCTCCGCCACTCCGGCAAAGGCTGACGCCGCCCCGGCTGCGAAGGCCGAGGCTGCACCGGCTCCGACCCCGTCCGCTCCGGCTGCTGCACCGGCGCCTGCCACCGCACCCGCGGCGGTTTCGTCAAGCGGCAACCGCACCTTCTCTTCGCCGCTTGCCCGCAGGCTTGCCAAGGAGGCCGGCATCGACCTTTCGGCGGTCGCAGGCTCCGGCCCGCATGGCCGCGTCGTCAAGAGCGACGTCGAAGCCGCCGTTGCCGGCGGTGGCGCCAAGGCAGCGCCCGCACCGGCCGCTGCTGCTCCGCAGGCCGCCGCAGCTGCCGCTCCGGCCGCCGCAGCGCCGAAGGGCGCTTCTGAGGAAGCCGTGCTCAAGCTGTTCGAGCCGGGCTCCTACGAGCTCGTGCCGCATGACGGCATGCGCAAGACGATCGCCCGGCGCCTGGTCGAATCCAAGCAGACGATCCCGCATTTCTACGTCAGCGTCGATTGCGAGCTCGACGCGCTGATGGCGCTGCGCGCCCAGCTGAACGATGCGGCGCCGCGCAAGGACAACGCTCCGGCCTACAAGCTTTCGGTCAACGACATGGTGATCAAGGCCATGGCGCTGGCGTTGCGCGATGTTCCCGACGCCAACGTGTCGTGGACCGACAGCAACATGGTCAAGCACAAGCACGCCGATGTCGGCGTCGCCGTCTCGATCCCCGGCGGCCTGATCACCCCGATCATCCGCAAGGCCGAGCAGAAGACGCTGTCTGTCATCTCCAACGAGATGCGCGATCTCGGCAAGCGGGCTAAGGACCGCAAGTTGAAGCCCGAGGAATATCAGGGCGGCACCAGCTCGGTGTCGAACATGGGCATGATGGGCGTCAAGAACTTCGCCGCCGTCGTCAATCCGCCGCATGCAACGATCCTCGCGGTCGGCGCCGGCGAGCAGCGGGTTGTCGTCAAGAACGGCGAAATGGCGATCGCCACGGTGATGTCAGTCACGCTCTCGACCGACCATCGCTGCGTCGACGGCGCGCTCGGCGCCGAGTTGCTCCAGGCCTTCAAGGGCTACATCGAAAACCCGATGGGCATGCTTGTCTGATAGCGAAGCGGAGGCGGAAATGACCAAGACCGTTCTTTGCTATGGCGACTCGCTGACCTGGGGTTATGACGCCGAGACGATCGGCCGTCATGAGTACAAGAATCGCTGGCCGAGCGTGCTTCAGGCAGCGCTCGGCAGCGAGGCGCGCGTCATTGCCGAAGGGCTGAACGGTCGCACCACCGCTTTCGACGACCACCTCGCCGATTGCGACCGCAACGGTGCGCGCGTTCTGCCGACGATTCTGCAGACGCATGCGCCGCTCGACCTCGTCATCCTTCTGCTCGGCACCAACGACATGAAGCCGGTCGTGGCTGGTTCGGCCTTTGCCGCCTGCCAGGGCATCAGCCGCCTCGTGCGGCTGATCCGCAATCATGCCTGGCCTTTCGAGTTCGACGGGCCGGAAATCCTGATCGTAGCACCGCCGGCGATCTGCGCGACGGGTAACGTGCCCTTCGCCGCATCCTTTCCCGGCGGCATCGAGGAATCGGCAAAGCTCGCAACGCTTTACCGCGATCTCGCCGACGAACTCGGCTGCGGTTTCTTCGATGGCAATTCCGCCGCCAAGACCACGCCGATCGACGGCATTCATCTCGATGCGGAAAACACCCGTGCGCTCGGACGCGGGCTGGAATCGATCGTCCGGATGATGCTGGGGATCTGAGCATGGCTTCCTTCGTCGCGCTGCGGCAGGCGTCACGGCGGGATGCTTCGGAGCTGGCGATCCTGGCGGATATCGCGTCGCACGGTTTTGCCTCCTGGCTGTGGTTCGCCGATGTGGCGAATGGCGCTAGCGACACGCCGCTGGAATGCGGCAGGCGGAAGATGAGCGAGGAGGAAGGCGTCGGCGGCTGGCGGGATGCCGTCATCGCCGAGGTCTATGGCGAAGTCGCGGGCGTGGCGATCGGTCATGCGCTGGATGAGGGCATAGGCGATATCGAGGCGACGATTGCGGCGACCGAGCCGATGCTCGCCTTGCAGAAGACGGTGGTCGGAAGCTGGTTCATCGGCAGTCTCGGCGTCTATCGCCATCTGCGCGGCATCGGCATCGGGAAAAGGTTGCTGGAGGATCAGATCGACAGGGCCGATCGCCGGCCCGTCAGTCTGATCACCGCAAGTGATAACGAAGCGGCTTTGTCGCTTTATGGAAGAAACGGATTTTTGGAGGCTGCGCGCGCCGATGCCGTGCCGCTCTTCGATAACAGCAAGAGCCACGCGTGGGTGCTCATGACCCGCAGCGCAGCGTAACAAAGGGCAGGACACACATGGCTGAATCCTACGACGTCATCATCATCGGCTCCGGTCCGGGCGGCTATGTCGCCGCCATCCGCGCCAGCCAGCTCGGCCTCAAGACGGCGATTGTCGAGCGCGAGCATATGGGCGGCATCTGCCTGAACTGGGGCTGCATCCCGACCAAGGCGCTGCTGCGCTCGGCCGAGGTGCTCGATCACGCCAATCATTTCAAGGATTTCGGCCTCGTTCTCGAAGGCACGGTCAAGCCGGATGCCAAGGCCGTCGTCGGCCGCTCGCGCGCCGTTTCCGCCCGTCTCAATGCCGGCGTCGGCTTCCTGATGAAGAAGAACAAGATCGACATCATCTGGGGCGAGGGGAAGCTCACCAAGGCTTCGACCGGGGCTCAGCCCGGCGAGATCGTCGTCGGCAAGTCGTCGAAGCCTGTGGTCGAGCCGCAGCATCCGCTGCCGAAGAACGTCAAGGGCGAGGGCACTTATACCGCCAAGCACATCATCATCGCCACCGGCGCCCGTCCGCGCGCGCTGCCGGGCATCGAGCCTGATGGCAAGCTGATCTGGACCTATTTCGAGGCACTGAAACCGGACGCGCTGCCGAAGTCGCTGATCGTCATGGGATCGGGCGCGATCGGCATCGAATTCGCCAGCTTCTACCGCTCGATGGGCGTCGACGTCACGGTCGTGGAAGTCATGCCGACCATCATGCCGGTCGAGGATGCGGAAATCACCGCCATCGCCCGCAAGCAGCTGGAAAAACGCGGCCTCAAGATCTTCACCAGCGCCAAAGTCACGAAGGTCGAGAAGGGCGCGGGCAGCATCACCGCCCATGTCGAAACGTCAGATGGCAAGATGCAGCAGATCACCGCCGATCGGATGATTTCGGCCGTCGGCGTCCAGGGTAACATCGAAAATCTCGGTCTCGAAGCGCTTGGCATCAAGACCGACCGCGGCTGCGTTGTTGCTGATGGTTACGGCAAGACCAATGTCGCCGGCATCTATGCGATCGGCGACGTTGCCGGCCCGCCGATGCTGGCGCACAAGGCCGAGCATGAGGGTGTGGTCTGCGTCGAGAAGATTGCCGGCCTGCCGAATGTTCATCCGACCGACAAGGGCAAGGTTCCGGGCTGCACCTATTGCAATCCGCAGGTCGCCTCCGTCGGTCTCACCGAAGCCAAGGCCAAGGAGCAGGGCCGCGACATCCGCGTCGGCCGCTTCTCTTTCGCCGCCAACGGCAAGGCTATCGCGCTCGGCGAAGACCAGGGTATGGTGAAGGTGATCTTCGACAAGAAGACCGGCGAGCTTCTCGGCGCCCACATGGTCGGCGCTGAAGTCACCGAACTCATCCAAGGCTTCGTCGTTGCGATGAACCTCGAAACGACCGAGGAAGAACTGATGCACACCATCTTCCCGCATCCGACCGTCTCCGAGACGATGAAGGAAGCCGTGCTCGATGCCTATGGCCGTGTGCTGAACGCTTGATAATTTCCAGGGCTGCCCTCTATCCCGAGGCGGCGAGCCGTCCTCCCGTGGCGACGAGTTCATCGCCCAGGGTGGATAAAACGAAAGGAAATCCTCATGTCTATGGAGACGCAAGCGTTGCTGGTGTTTTTGCTGATCGGTCTGGTGGCAGGCTTTCTTGCAAGTCTGGTCGTCGGTGGCGGCGGCTTGATCCGATGCTTGCTCAGCGGCATCATCGGCGCCTTCGTCGGCGGCTATCTGTTCAGCGCGCTCGGCATTTCGCTGGGTATTGATAACGCGCTGGTCGTGCAGATCATCCACGCCACCGTCGGCGCCATCATCGTGGTGCTGATCGCCAGGGCGGTCGCTTAAGGGGTAAGGGCAGGCATGGAAGGCGTGGGCTGGATTTCGGCAATCATCATCGGCGGCCTTGCAGGCTGGCTCGCCGGCAAGCTGATGGAGGCGCGGTACGGGATTTTCCTGAACATCGTGCTCGGCATCGTCGGCTCGGTCGTCGCCACCGCCATCCTCGCCCAGTTCCATGTCCAGCTCGCCGGCGGACGGCTCGGTTATTTCGTCACGGGTTTCCTTGGCGCCTGCCTGCTGATATTCCTTGCGCGGCTGGTGCGGCGCTAGGTCCTGGAGATTTGCCGCGTAGAGGCGGTAGAAAGCTGAAACTGCAATGGTGACAATTCTCGACACGATCAATCCCGACGCCAAGCGCGTGCGCCATCCGGAGAAGGCGCATCGGCCGGATACGGAAGTCATGCGCAAGCCGGACTGGATCCGCGTCAAGGCGCCGACTTCCAAGGGTTATGCCGAGACGCGGGCGATCGTGAAGGAGCACAAGCTCGTCACCGTCTGCGAGGAGGCCGGCTGCCCGAATATCGGCGAGTGCTGGGACAAGAAGCACGCCACCTTCATGATCATGGGCGAGATCTGCACCCGCGCCTGCGCCTTCTGCAATGTCGCGACCGGCAAACCGAACGCGCTCGACATGGCAGAGCCGGAGAACGTCGCCAAGGCGGTCAAGGAGATGGGCCTTTCCCACGTCGTCATCACCTCCGTCGACCGCGACGACCTTGAGGACGGCGGCGCCGAACATTTCGAAAAGGTGATCTGGGCGATCCGCGCCGCCTCGCCGGCAACGACGATCGAAATCCTGACGCCGGACTTCCTGAAGAAGCCGGGTGCCTTGGAGCGCGTCGTCGCCGCCAAGCCTGACGTCTTCAACCACAATATGGAAACGGTTGCCGGCAACTATCTGACGGTTCGCCCCGGTGCCCGCTACTTCCACTCCATCCGGCTCTTGCAGCGGGTGAAGGAACTCGACCCGACCATGTTCACCAAGTCGGGCATCATGGTCGGCCTCGGCGAGGAGCGCAACGAAGTTCTCCAGCTGATGGACGACCTCCGCACCGCCGATGTCGACTTCCTGACGATCGGCCAATACCTGCAGCCGACCCGCAAGCACCACAAGGTCGAAAGCTTCGTCACCCCGGACGAGTTCAAGTCCTACGAGACGGTCGCCTACAGCAAGGGCTTCCTGATGGTCGCCTCCAGCCCGCTGACCCGCTCCTCCCACCATGCCGGCGACGACTTTGCGCGGCTGCGTGCGGCGCGTGAGAAGAAGCTTCTGGTTGCAGCTGAGTAAGGTTTGCGCTTGCTTAAGCGGCTCTGAAAATCTTCGCTGCGGTCAGATGGCCGGTGGACAATGCCAGCCAACCTCTCTTTCGTCATGCTCGGGCTTGTCCCGAGCATCTGCCTCTAGTCGATAGGGCAGCAGATCCTCGGCACAAGGCAGCACAAGGTCGAGGATGACGCCGAGTAGAGAGCAAGGGTAATTAGCAAACTGACCGCAGCGGTTTTCATCGCGGTTTTTCCTTGGGCGGTCGCAGATGAATGTCACATCCGGGTTGAATTCGATGCTGGCCGCAGCCGACCGTATCCTGGTGATTGGCTGCCCCGGCAGCGGCAAGAGCACGCTCGCAAAGCGGCTCTCGCGAGCGCTCGACCTTACTTACATCTCCATGGACTGCGAGTTCTACTGGCTGCCGGGCTGGAGAAAGAGGCCGCGCGATGAGATCGATCGCTTTATCGCCAAGGCCGTGGCGGGAGAGCGCTGGATCATGGATGGAACCGGTCTCAGCTCCTTCCATCTCCGCCTGCCGCGCGCGCAGGCGGTCATCTGGCTTCGCCCGCCAAGGCATGTCTGTCTGTACGGCGCCATCTCAAGAGCATTGCGTTATCTAGGGCGAAATCGCCCCGAACTGCCTGCCGGCTGCCATGAAAGCCTCTCGCTCGATGCGCTTTCCTATATCTGGAACTTCGAGCGCGATGCGGTCCCGTTAATCGAGGCGGCACTTCGAGATCATGCCGCCGGGATCGCAGAGCACGGCCCTGAAATGCCGATTCTCCAGCTAAAATCCCATCGCCAGATGCGCGAGCTTCTTGATCTTCTCGGCCGGCCCGCTTAATTGCCGCCTATGCCGCAATTCGAAACCCACCGTTCCGTTCCGCATACGCCCGACCAGATGTTCGATCTCGTTGCCGATGTCGAACATTATCCCGAGTTCCTGCCGCTGTGCGAGGCGCTGTCGGTCAGGAGCCGCAAGGAGCGTGACGGCAAGATCCTGCTCGTGGCCGACATGACTGTCGGCTACAAGGCGATCCGCGAGACCTTCACGACCCAGGTGCTTTTGAACCGGGCCGCGCGGGTGATCGAGGTCAAATATATCGATGGCCCGTTCAAGTATCTCGAGAATCGCTGGCATTTTGCCGAGACGCCGTCCGGCGGCTGCACGATCGATTTCTTCATCGACTACGAGTTCAAGAGCCGCATTCTCGGCGCGCTGATGGGCTCGATGTTCGACCGCGCCTTCCGCATGTTCACCGAAGCCTTCGAGACGCGCGCCGGCAAGATCTACGCTCCGGTCTGACGGCGGTTGCAGGCTCCTCAGCCCGTGAGCAGCGAACGCACCATCTCCAGCGCCGTCCTGACCGTGGCCATCCGAACCTCGCTGCGGCCGATGTCGCCATAGAGCATTTTCCGATGGATGAGGGCGCCACCGCGCGATTTGGCGGCAAGATGCACCAAGCCGACCGGTTTTTCGGCCGATCCGCCGCCGGGGCCGGCAATGCCGGTGACGGCGACGGCGATGTCGGCACGCGAGCGGAAGAGGGCGCCGTGCACCATTTGCCGGGCGGTCTCCTCAGAGACTGCGCCGAAGCGCAGCAGCGTTTGCGCCTGCACGCCGAGCTGCTCGATCTTGGCGCTGTTCGTGTAGGTGACGAAGCCGCGGTCGACGACGGCGGATGAGCCGGATATCTCCGTCAGCGCGCCTGATATCAGCCCTCCGGTACAGGATTCGGCGGTTGACACCATCAGCCCCGCCGCGGTGAAGTCACGGATGATCGCCTCTGCCGCCGAAAGGATATCAGCAGGGAAAAGGCCCATCATGTCCTCCCGCGATAGACGACGGTCGCCGTGGCGATCGCCGCGATGCCTTCGCGCCGGCCGACGAAGCCGATCGTCTCGTTGGTCGTCGCCTTGACCGAGCAGCGCTCGAGATCGATCCCGAGATATTCCGACAGGTTCGCCCGCATGGCCTCGCGATGCGGCCCGACCCTCGGCGCCTCGGCGATGAGCGAGACATCGGCATTCATGATCGTGCCGCCGCGTTCGCGCACGATCTGCGCGGCATGCTCGATGAAGATGCGCGAGGCCGCTCCCTTCCATTGCGGGTCGGATGGCGGGAAATGATCACCGATATCGCCGGCGCCGCAGGTGGCAAGCAGCGCATCGGTCAGCGCATGCAGCGCCACGTCGGCATCCGAATGGCCTTTCAGCTTTTGGTCGTGCGGAATGAATACGCCGCAGAGCGTCACGCCGTCGCCCGCTTCGAGCTGGTGCACGTCGTAGCCATTGCCGGTGCGCACATCGGGAAGCAGCGAGGCCGACAGCTTGTCGTCGGCCATGGTGATATCCTTCTTCACCGTCAGCTTGACGTTGTCGGTCGTGCCCTCGACGATCGTCACCGGAATGCCCGCCCATTCGGCGATCGAGGCGTCGTCGGTAAAATCGCCGCGTCCACTCGCCGCCGCCTTCTCATGCGCGTCGAGAATGGTGTCGAAGGCGAAGGATTGCGGCGTCTGCGCCGCATAAAGCTGCTCGCGCGATACAGTCGTCAGCACCGTGCCGGCGCCGTCGGCGCGTTTCAGCGTATCGGTGACCGGCATGGCCGGCAGCACTGCTAGCGCGCCGTTGCCAAGGTTTTCGGCAATGCGGTCGAGAAGCGCGTGGTCGAAAAAAGGCCGCACCGCATCGTGGATCAGCACATGGCTGACATGCTTGTCCTTGAGGTATCGAAGGCCGGCAAGCACCGATTGCTGCCGGGTCGGGCCGCCATGCACCGTTTCGATCGGCGTTGCCGAAATGATATGGCGGAATGCCTTGGCAAACAGCGCCTCGTCATCGGGATGAATGATGACGACGATCGCAGTCGCCGGCTCCCATGTCATGAAGTTTTCAAGCGTATGGACGATAACCGGCTTGCCGCCGATCGGGCGATATTGCTTGGGGCCTTCCTTGAGGGATCCGGCACGCTCGCCGCGGCCGGCGGCAACGATGACAATTCCAGCCGATATCGGTTGCTTGGACGGCATTTGCAGCATAAATCCCCTAAAATATGCGGAATTGACCGGAGTGCTCTAACCTCTTGCTTGGGCCTTTTCCAGCATCTGTCCGAAAAATATCGATTCCGATCCGAGCCCTCTTGGCAAAGCCATCGATCTGTGGCTAAAAATAATGCAGTTACATGGTGTGCCTGAAAGATAATCATTTGATTTCCAAGGACCTCGCAGCGCCTTTCCGAATCGGATCCGTATCCGTGCGGAACCGGGTTGTGCTGGCGCCGATGTCCGGCGTGACGGACATGCCCTTCCGCGAGTTGGCCTGGCGCTTCGGCGCCGGGCTCGTGGTCACCGAGATGGTGGCGAGCCGCGAGCTGGTCAATGACACCGCCGAATCCTGGTCGCGGCTCAAGGCGGCCGGCTTCCGGCCGCATATGGTGCAGCTCGCCGGCCGCGAGGCGCACTGGATGGCGGAGGCAGCCAAGATCGCTGCCGATCATGGCGCCGATATCATCGACATCAATATGGGTTGCCCGGCAAAAAAGGTGATCGGCGGTTATTCCGGCTCGGCGCTGATGCGCGATCCCGATCACGCGCTCGGCCTGATCGAGGCGACGGTCAAGGCCGTCGATATTCCTGTGACGCTGAAGATGCGTCTCGGCTGGGACGAGAATTCCATCAACGCGCCCGACATTGCCCGCCGCGCCGAAGCCGCCGGCATCCAGCTCGTCACCATTCATGGGCGGACCCGCATGCAATTCTACGAAGGCCGCGCCGATTGGGATGCGATCCGTGCCGTCCGCGACGTCATCTCCATCCCGCTGATCGCCAATGGCGATGTCGAGACCGCGGAAGATGCGCAGGAAATATTGCGCCGTTCCGGCGCCGATGCCGTCATGATCGGCCGGGGCTGCCAGGGCAGGCCGTGGCATGCCGGCGTGCTTGCCGGTGCGGCGGAGCCGCGACGCGAAGACATTGCCGATATCGCCGTCGAACATTACCGGATGATGCTCGATTTCTATGGCGAGGCGGTGGCGATCCGCCATGCCCGCAAGCATCTCGGCGGGTATCTCGAGCGTTTTGCCCCAGCGCTTGCCGGCGGCGAGAAGGCTGCGATCATGACCTCGCGCGATCCGGGCGAGGTGGCCGCACGCCTTTATGATGCGCTTGATGCAGCTCTTGTCGACAGCCGGGAGGCGGCATGACGAAGGATACGATATCTCCGCCCGATCAGACCGGCGGAACCGTCGCCATGGCCGTGCTGAACGCCATCCAGAACCCGGTTGTCATGGTCGACGAATCCGGCTTCGTCGCCTTCGCCAATTGGGAGGCGGAGGCATTTTTCGGCGCCAGCGCCTCGCATCTCGCGCGTTACCGGATCTCGACCTTCATTCCCTTCGGCAGCCCGCTGCTCGCCCTGATCGACCAGGTGCGCGAGCGGAAGGCGCCGGTCAATGAATATCGCGTCGATCTGAGCTCGCCACGGCTCGGTCAGGACAAGCTCGTCGACCTCTACGTCGCCCCGGTGATCAGCGAGCCCGGCGCCGTCGTCATCGTCTTTCAGGAGCGATCGATGGCCGACAAGATCGACCGGCAGCTGACGCATCGCGCCGCCGCCCGCTCGGTGACCGGTCTCGCCTCGATGCTGGCGCATGAGATCAAGAACCCGCTCTCCGGCATCCGCGGCGCCGCGCAGCTGCTCGAGCAGTCCGCGGTCGACGACGACCGGGCGCTCACCCGGCTGATCTGCGACGAAACTGACCGCATCGTCTCGCTGGTCGATCGCATGGAAGTCTTTTCCGACGAACGTCCGGTCGATCGCATGCCGGTCAATATCCATTCCGTGCTCGATCATGTGAAGGCCGTCGCCAAGGCCGGTTTTGCCCGCAACATCCGCGTCACCGAGAGCTATGACCCATCGCTGCCGGCCGTCTATGCCAATCGCGACCAGCTCGTCCAGGTCTTCCTCAACCTGGTGAAGAACGCCGCCGAAGCGGTCGGCGATCGGCCGGACGGCGAGATCATGCTGACGACCGCCTATCGCCCCGGCATTCGTCTTTCCGTCGCCGGCACCCGCGAAAAGATCTCGCTGCCCTTGGAATTCTGCGTTCACGACAACGGCCCCGGCGTTCCCGCCGATCTGCTGCCGCATCTCTTCGATCCCTTCATCACCACCAAGACGAACGGCAGCGGCCTCGGCCTGGCGCTGGTTGCCAAGATCATCGGTGATCACGGCGGCATCATCGAATGCGACAGCCAGAACAGCCGCACGACTTTCCGCGTTCTCATGCCGGCGTCGAAGGACGTTTCGCTCGAGGATGCTTCTTCCGCAAGCTCGACAGGACCTTCTCGATGACAGCCACGATCCTCGTTGCAGATGATGATGCGGCGATCCGCACCGTGCTCAACCAGGCTTTGAGCCGCGCCGGCTATGATGTTCGCATCACCTCCAACGCCGCTACCCTCTGGCGCTGGATTTCGGCGGGCGAGGGTGATCTTGTCGTCACCGACGTGGTGATGCCTGATGAAAACGCCTTCGACCTCTTGCCGCGCATCAAGAAGGCCCGTCCCGATCTGCCGGTTCTCGTCATGAGCGCGCAGAACACCTTCATGACCGCCATCAAGGCCTCGGAGAAGGGCGCCTATGACTATCTGCCGAAGCCCTTCGATCTCACCGAGCTGATCGGCATCATCGGCCGCGCGCTCGCCGAGCCGAAGCGCAAGCCTGCCAAGCTGGAAGAGGATATGCAGGACGGCATGCCGCTCGTCGGCCGGTCGGCGGCGATGCAGGAAATCTACCGTGTACTTGCCCGCCTGATGCAGACGGATCTGACACTGATGATCACCGGCGAATCCGGCACCGGCAAGGAGCTTGTCGCCCGCGCGCTGCATGATTACGGCAAGCGCCGCAACGGCCCCTTCGTCGCGATCAACATGGCGGCCATCCCGCGCGACCTGATCGAATCCGAGCTCTTCGGCCATGAGAAGGGCGCCTTCACCGGCGCGCAAACCCGCTCGACCGGCCGTTTCGAGCAGGCCGAAGGCGGTACGCTGTTTCTCGATGAAATCGGCGACATGCCGATGGACGCCCAGACCCGGCTGCTGCGCGTGCTGCAGCAGGGCGAATACACCACCGTCGGCGGCCGCACGCCGATCCGCACCGATGTGCGCATCGTCGCCGCCACCAACAAGGATCTGAAGCAGGCGATCAATCAGGGCCTCTTCCGCGAGGACCTCTACTACCGCCTCAATGTCGTGCCGCTGCGTCTGCCGCCGCTGCGCGACCGCGCCGAGGATATTCCCGATCTTGTGCGCCATTTCATCCAGCAGGCCGAAAAGGAAGGCCTCGGCTCCAAGCGCTTTGATCAGGAGGCGCTGGAACTGATGAAGGCCTATGCCTGGCCGGGCAACGTCCGCGAGCTGGAAAACCTCATCCGTCGCCTGATGGCGCTCTATCCGCAGGATGTCATCACCCGCGAGATCATCGATGCCGAGCTGCGCTCCGATGTGCCCGACAGCCCGATCGACAAGGGGCCAATCCGCAACGGCTCAATGACGATCGCGCAAGCCGTCGAGGAGAATATGCGCACCTATTTCGCCGGCTTCGGCGAAAACCTGCCACCGCCCGGCCTCTATGACCGTGTGCTGACCGAGATGGAATACCCGTTGATCCTTGCGGCGCTCACGGCAACGCGCGGCAACCAGATCAAGGCGGCCGATCTTCTCGGCCTCAACCGCAACACTTTGCGCAAGAAGATCAGGGAGCTCGGCGTTTCTGTTTACAGAAGCTCCCGCACCGCCTGATAAAAAAGGCGGTGGGCTCCTCGTTTGCCCACCGCCTCCTCCTCCCAGTATCCGCCGCCACGGTCGGGAACAAAACCAAATCTATCCCAGCCCCGTCATCGTTTGTATCTGCGCCGGCAAACAAAAGCGCAGTGTCATTTGACGGTCACATAGTATTTGCGAGCTATTGTTTGCTGCCGGGCAAATGTCATTGAAGTTGCTGCGCTCGCCGCCACCGCGCCTGTGGATAAGCTGTGGATAACCGGTGGATGAGATGGCTGGTCATCGGGCGATAAGGTGCTCGATTTCATCAGGATGTTGCTCATCCGTTCCGCATGCCGCCACCGCCGTTGCGCTCGAAATGAGGTTGGAGGCCGTTGAGGAGGTAGCCCTCCCAGATCAGCGTGGCGAGACAATCGTCAATACAGCCCGTCTCGCGGCGGCAACGGCGCCGGCAAGGAAGCCGGGTTCAGTCGCACTCGTCTCGCTGCCGGCCATGAACAGTCGCTCGGCCCACGGTCCGCGGACCCAATCCTTATCCTCGGCCGACAGATGTCCGGCCGCGACGCGATCGCGGACGGTTGCAGTGAATGGATCGGCTGCCCAGTCCTTCAAAATTGTGGCACGCGGTTCCAATGCGTCAGCGCCGAAAATTCGCCCGAACTGAGCCAGGCAGGCTTTCGTCAATGCCTCGTCACCCAATGCCGCCCGCTGATCCGCGCCGACGCCGAGGAAGCCGAAGAGCGCTGCCTTTCCATTCGCCAGCGTCGCGTCATGCATTTCGACCATCGGCCCGACCATGCTCTGGGCCGTTCCCGACAATCCGCCGTCACGCCAGAAGGGCCGATCATAGATCGCGAAAAACTTGGCGTGCGGCGCCATCCAGGTCGGCGTATCGCGCCAGCGCGCCAAGGTGGATTGCTCTTGCTGCGGCGTGAACGTCACGTTTGCCTCAAGCAATCGAGGCGGCAGGGCGCAAATGACTTGCTGCGCGTGGACCACCGCGGCCATGCCGTCTGCAGCCTTCAAGGAAATCTCGACGCCGTCACCGGAAAGCGCCATGGCCGAGACACAGCTGTTGAGTTGAATTCTGTCGGCCGGGATCTCAAGTTCCAAAGCTCTCACCAGCGCCGCCGAACCGCCGGTCAGTCGAAGCGATTTTCCCTGCTGTTCGACAGGGCGATACCTTTGCGGTCCTTCCCGCGACATTCGCTCGAATATCACATCGCCATCATTATTTTGCGAGAACGACGGGAGCCCCAGTTCCAGGACGAGCCCGGCCATATCAGGCTGCATCATCGGCCAGAACCAGGAGGGACCGAGATCGAACCCGTCGTCGGAAGGAATTCCATGTTCGTCTGATGTCAGGATGCGGCCGCCCAGCCGATCCCTTGCTTCAAGCAACAGGAAGTCGATGCCCTTCGAATTGAGGGCCTGTGCCGCGCAGAGCCCGGCGAGCCCTCCGCCGACGACAGCGACTTGGCATCTTTTCATCAAACTACCTCTGGCCCGCCATCAGAATGCAGGAAGCGGGCGAATTTCAGCGCGGGTTTTATTTACAGGGCCGCGCATGCTGGCGTCCAGTCAAAGACGTAACCCGCTAGGATGGCAGTTTCAGAACATCGGCGTGCTGCAACGGTGCGTCTTTGATCCAGGCATAGGCACCTTCTGGACCAGCGCTCGCCAGCAGGTTTTCGCCTCCAGGCAGCCGCATCCAGCTCTGGGATCGAAGTCGCTCCGTTCCAACGGACAGCTCGCCTTCAAGAACCAGCAGCTCCAATCCACGATGATTCGAAAGTTTGATCGAGGCGCTGCGACCCCACCTTTGAAGATAGACCTGCTCATGACCGTCATCGAACAGGATCGTTGCGGTGACGGCATCGTTTTGAAGTCCAGGCTCTCCTTCACCCGGTCTGCGCACGATTTGCGCCTCGTCGCCCTCGCGAAACTGCCAGAGCTTGACGAAAATGGTGCAGCCGTCAGCAGATGCGGGTGCATGCGACGTCCCCGGCGGATTGCGGAAGTATGATCCGGCCGGGAAGCGACCGTGTTCATCCTCGAATATCCCGTCGAGCACCAATATTTCTTCACCGCCCGTGTGGGTATGAGACGGAAATACGCTGCCTGCGGCATAGCGGACAATCGAGGTCGCCCGAGCCACTTCCTCGCCGACGCGATAAAGCATCCGGCGATCGACCCCTCGAGCCGGACTGGCGACCCAATCCAGTTTCGCGGCGTGGACGACCGTCGGCTTGGTGAAATCATCATTCAGACGCATCGTTTTTCTCCATCGTCAGCACCACCCGAAACTTGACGCCACCGGACTTCATCTCACCGTTATTCTTCGATAACGGCAAGAACTTTACCGGGACGCAATCGGTCGAGGAAATGAGAGCCAATATCGAGGAGGCCTCAAAACCGCATTGAGCGTCTTTCTCGGGGCCGGTTTAAGCAGCTTGTTGCGCCGAGGCTCGCATATTGTCGTTCATGCCATAGATTAAGCCGATCGGTCGTTGATCGATCGTGTGACGTCGAGGCCGGGTACCGGCCGGCACATGTTCATAATTTGCGGGAGCTGCATGATGGAATATCGTCGTTTAGGAAAGTCGGGCCTGCAGGTGAGCGAGTTCTCCTTCGGCTCATGGGTCACTTTCGGCAAGCAGGTGAACGGCGGTGACGCCGTCGACCTCATGAGGCTTGCCTACGATAACGGGGTGAACTTCTTCGACAATGCCGAAGGCTATGAAAGCGGCAAGTCCGAGATCGTAATGGGCGAGGCGCTGAAGGCGCTCCGTTGGAGTCGCGACAGCTTCGTCGTCTCCAGCAAGGTTTTCTGGGGAGGCCAGAAGCCGACGCAGCGCGGCTTGTCGCGCAAGCATGTGACCGACGCCTGCCATGCCGCGCTGAAGCGGCTTCAGGTCGACTATCTCGACCTCTACTTCTGCCATCGCCCCGACATCGACACGCCGATCGAGGAAACGGTCCGGGCGATGCACGATCTCGTCGCCCAGGGCAAGGTGCTCTATTGGGGGACATCGGAATGGTCGGCGCAACAACTGACCGAAGCCTACGCCGTGACCCGGGACCTGCGCATCACGCCGCCGACGATGGAGCAGCCGCAGTACAACATCTTCGAACGCCAGAAAGTCGAATCCGATTATCTGCCGCTCTACGACCTCATCGGACTCGGCACCACCATCTGGTCGCCGCTCGCCTCGGGCGTTCTGACCGGCAAATACAATAACGGCGTGCCGGCCGACAGCCGCATGAACTTGCCGGGCTACGAATGGCTGAAGGAGAAGTGGTCGAGCGACGCCGGCCGCGCCCAGCTCCAAAAGGTCGGTCAGCTCGCAAAACTCGCCGACGAAGTCGGCCTGTCGATCACCCATCTGGCCCTTCTGTGGTGCCTCGCCAATCGCAACGTCTCCACCGTCATTCTCGGCGCCTCACGCGCCAGCCAGCTGCAGGACAACCTTGCGGCCCTTTCGCACCGGCACAAGATGACACCTGAGGTGATGGAGCGGATCGATGCGATTGCAGGAAACAAGCCAGAGGGCCCGCGACGCTTCTGAAGCATGCGTGTGAAGCCGGCCGGAGCTCCACTGCGGCTTGACAATGTGAGGGCGCGCGTTGCATTTTCGCCACAATGCGTTGCTTAAAGGTCACGCAAAGGTTTTGGACATTTCGCTCCCGATCGAGTCGTTCCGACGCTGGCTTTCTGAGCCGGCGTTCTTTGGTTTCGATCGGATGGCGAGGGCGGCGGGCGCCGCCTGAAGAGAGGCCGAATGACGCAGGATGGGGTAGCGCCGGCGGCGGCGGGCGAGGCGGTGACGACGGTGACCGATCGCCGCGCCCTTTTCGCCGTGCCCGGCCTCGTGCTCGCCGGCGGCGCGCTTCTCTGCGCCACGATCACGCTTTTCATACTGCTTGGCCTGACGCCGATCGCGCCGACCTCGCATGTCGTCATCACCTCGGTGATCGTCAATTCCTTCTTCGTGCTGACGCTGCTGGCGCTGATCGGCCGCGAGGTGGCAAGGCTGCTCAAGGCCCGCACCCGGGGCAGGGCGGCCGCGCGGCTGCATATCCGCATCGTCGTGCTCTTCTCCATCGTTGCGATTACGCCGGCGATTCTCGTCGCCATCTTCGCCAGTATTACGCTCAATGCCGGCCTCGACCGCTGGTTTGCGCTGCGCACCCAGTCGATCGTCAGCTCGTCGCGCAATATCGGCCAGGCCTATATGATGGAGAACGCCAGCTACCTGCAGGGGCAGACGGTTTCCATGGCCAACGACCTGGAGCGCAACCGCGCCCTCTACAGCCTCGACCGGACCGGGTTTGCCGAGTTGATGACCCGCCAGGCGAGGGGGCGCGGCCTGCTCGGCGCCTTCCTGGTCGAGAGCGACGGCTCGGTGAAGGTTCAGGCCGACATCGCCACCGAAAAACCATTACCGGCCATTCCGCAGGACGCGCTGCAAAAGGCGGCGGCGGGCCAGCCGACGCTGATCCCGCCCGGCGTCACCAACCTTGTCGGCGCCATCATCAAGCTCGATGCCATCCAGGGCACCTTCCTCTATACGGTGCGCGCCGTCGATCCCAAGGTCATGGGCGCCATGCGCATGATGGAGGAGAACGCCACCGAATATCGTTCGATGGAGGCCAACCGCTTCTCGCTGCAGATCGCCTTCGCCGTTCTCTATATTGGCTTTGCGCTGATCGTGCTCTTGGCCGCGATCTGGACGGCCATTGCGGTCGCCGACCGCATCGTCCGGCCGATCCGGCTGCTGATCACCGCGGCCGACAGCGTCGCCTCGGGCAATATGGATATCGTTGTGCCGGTGCATGCCGTGGATGGCGACGTCGCCAATCTGTCGCGCACCTTCAACAAGATGATCTCGGAAATCCGCACCCAGCGCGACGAGATCCTCGAGGCCAAGGACGAGGTCGACGACCGTCGCCGTTTCATCGAAGCGGTGCTGTCGGGCGTGACCGCCGCCGTCATCGGCGTCGAGCAGGACCGTCGCATCGCCATCGTCAACAGCTCAGCGGAAACGCTGATGTCGCTGCCGGCCGACGCGATGCTCGGCAAGCTGCTCGCCGATATCGCGCCGGAGGTCGATCAGGTGCTGACCGAGGCGGCGGTGCGCCATCGCGGCGATTTCCGCAAGCAGATCGCGCTGGTGCGCGGCGGCACTGTCAGGACGCTGAGCGTCCAGGTCACCCGCGAGGAAGTGCGCGACATGAGCGAATCCTACGTGATCACGCTCGACGACATCACCGACCTCGTCATCGCCCAACGCTCGACCGCCTGGGGCGACGTGGCGCGGCGTATCGCCCATGAGATCAAGAACCCGCTGACGCCGATCCAGCTGTCCGCCGAGCGCATTCAGCGCCGCTATGGCAAGCAGATTGACCAGGACGACAGGACCGTCTTCGACCAGTGCACCGATACGATCATCCGCCAGGTCGGCGATATCGGCCGCATGGTCGATGAATTCTCTGCCTTTGCCCGCATGCCGAAGCCAACCAAGGAGCCGAGCGATCTGCGCGATATCCTGCGCGACGCGATCTTCCTGCGCGAGATGGGCAACCATCACGTCACCTTCGGGCAGGAGTTCGGCGACCAGCCGCTGGAGGGCCTGTTCGACAGCCGCATGCTCGGCCAGGCCTTCGGCAATCTCATCAAGAATGCCGTGGAAGCGATCGAGGCGGTGCCGAGCGACGAACGCGACGAGCGCAAGATTCTCGTGCGCGCCGCCCTCGATGCCGCACGCGACCGCTTCACCGTCGATGTGATCGACAATGGCCGCGGCCTGCCGGTGGAGAACCGCCACAGCATCCTGGAACCCTATATGACGATGCGCGAGAAGGGCACCGGCCTCGGCCTCGCCATCGTCAAGAAGATCATCGAGGAACATGGCGGGCAGCTCGAGCTGCACGATGCGCCCGCCGATTTTGACCGGGGAAGGGGGGCCATGATCCGCGTGCATCTGCCACGCCGGGATCCGACGCCCGCCTCTCCCGCAGCCAATGACAAGGAAAGCGTTTATGGCCTCTGATATTCTCGTCGTCGATGACGAGCACGATATTCGCGAGATCGTTTCCGGCATTCTCTCCGACGAGGGGCACGAAACGCGCACGGCCCATGACAGCGACAGCGCGCTGGCGGCAATCTCCGACCGCGTGCCGCGGCTGATCTTCCTCGATATCTGGATGCAGGGCAGCAAGCTCGACGGCCTGTCGCTGCTCGACGAGATCAAGACCCGCCATCCCGATCTGCCCGTCGTGATGATCTCCGGCCACGGCAACATCGAGACCGCCGTTTCCGCGATCAAGCGCGGCGCTTTCGATTTCATCGAGAAGCCCTTCAAGGCCGACCGGCTGATCCTGATTGCCGAGCGGGCGCTGGAAAATTCTAAACTCAAGCGCGAGGTTTCCGAGCTGAAGCGGCGCACCGGCGATGCCTTGGAGCTGATCGGCACCTCGGTCGCCGTGTCGCAGCTGCGCCAGACGATCGAGAAGGTCTCGCCGACCAACAGCCGCATCATGATTCTCGGCGCCTCCGGCTCCGGCAAGGAACTGGTGGCGCGGATGATCCACAAGAAGTCGACGCGCGCCAACGGCCCTTTCGTGGCGCTGAACGCCGCCAACATCACGCCCGATCGGATGGAGGTGGCGTTGTTCGGCACCGAGGGCACGCCCGGCCAGGCGCGCAAAATCGGCGCGCTCGAGGAAGCCCACCGCGGCATCCTCTATCTCGACGAGGTCGGCGAGATGCCGCGCGAGACGCAGAACAAGATCCTGCGCGTGCTGGTCGATCAGCAGTTCGAGCGGGTCGGCGGCTCCAAGCGCGTCAAGGTCGATGTCCGCATCATCTCCTCGACCGCCTATAATCTCGAAAGCCGCATCGCCGAAGGCTGGTTCCGCGAGGATCTCTATCATCGCCTCGCCGTCGTGCCGGTGCGCGTGCCGGCGCTTGCCGAGCGGCGCGAGGACATTCCGTTCCTCGTCGATCAGCTGATGCGCCAGATTTCCGAACAGGCCGGCATTCGCCCGCGCCGCATCGGCGACGACGCCATGGCGGTGCTGCAGGCCCATGACTGGCCGGGCAATATCCGCCAGCTGCGCAACAATATCGAGCGGCTGATGATCCTAGCCCGCACCGACGGGCCGGATGCGCCGATCACCGCCGACATGCTGCCGACCGATCTGGGCGACATGCTGCCCAAGGTGTCTGCCAAGAACGACTATCACATCATGACGCTGCCGCTGCGCGAAGCCCGCGAGATGTTCGAGAAGGATTACCTGATCGCCCAGATCAACCGCTTCGGCGGCAATATCTCGCGCACCGCCGAATTCGTCGGCATGGAGCGTTCGGCGCTGCACCGCAAGCTGAAGTCGCTCGGCGTCTAGAGCATAATGCCGAAAAGTGTCAGCGGTTTTCGGGCAACATCATGCTCCACTTTTGATCTGACAGGCGCGGCAGAGGCCGCGCCATCCCTCATATTGCTCCCGGAAGACCAGGGTTTCCCATGCCGAGAATCGCCTATGTGAACGGCCGCTACGTCAAGCATTCTGATGCGAGCGTGCATATCGAGGACCGCGGTTATCAGTTCGCCGACGGCGTCTACGAGGTCTGCGAGGTCCGCCACGGCTATATCGTCGACCTCACACGCCATCTGAATCGTCTCGACCGTTCGCTCGGTGAGCTCCGCATCGCCTGGCCGATGAGCCGGGCGGCGCTGATGCAGGTCATTCGCGAGACCTTGCGCCGCAATCATGTCCGCAACGGGCTTTTCTACATGCAGGTGACCCGCGGCGTCGCGCGCCGCGATCATGTCTTCCCGACCGAGGGCACGCCGCCTTCGCTTGTCGTCACCGCCAAGAGCACCGATCCCAAGATCATCGCGGCCAAGAATGCCAACGGCATCAAGGCGATCACCGTTGCCGACAACCGCTGGGATCGCGTCGACATCAAGTCCGTCGGCCTGCTGCCGAACGCCATGGCCCGCCAGCAGGCCAAGGAAGCCGGTGCCCAGGAGGCGATCTATGTCGACGCCGATGGCATGGTGAAGGAAGGGGCGGCGACCAATGTCTGGATCGTCGACCGGGACGGAATCCTGATGACGCGGCCCGCCGAACACGGCATTCTGCGCGGCATTACCCGCACCACCTTGATCGATGTCGCAGCCCGGCTGGGCCTGAAGATCGCCGAGCGGAATTTCTCCGTTTCAGAGATGCTCGCAGCTCGCGAGGTTTTCCTGACGGCAGCCACAAGTATCTGTTTTCCGGTGGTTTCCGTCGATGGCCAGACCATCGCCAACGGTCATCCCGGCAGCGTCTCGCAGAAAATCCGCGAAGCCTTTTTCGACGTTGCGGAAAAGATTGCGATTTGATACCAAGATTTGCTGGACAGGTGGAATGAGGGTGCCGCCGGTCTTGCATGGAGAGGTTGATTAATATTCTACCGGCCAGATCAGGTCGGCAATAAAGAAAGAAGCGGCGCGATGGCGGAACGTTCTCAGAATTTGCAGGACTTATTTCTCAATACTGTTCGCAAGCAAAAGATTTCCCTGACAATCTTTTTGATCAACGGCGTGAAACTCACGGGCGTTGTTACCTCTTTCGACAATTTCTGTGTTCTTCTTCGCCGTGACGGCCATTCGCAGCTGGTGTATAAGCATGCGATCTCGACGATCATGCCGGGTCAGCCGATGCAGATGTTCGAGAGTGAAGAAGCCGCGTCCTAACAGGATCTGCCCTCATTTCGACACGCGATACCAAGAACGATTCGATCATCCCTGAGGCAGCCAAGCACAGGGACGATATGCGCGCGACCGTCGTCGTGCCGGTTCTGAAGTCGCGCAGCCGCGGCGGCCAGACCGAATCGGCCTCGACCCGCACGCCGGAGAGCCGGCTGGAAGAGGCGACCGGCCTTGCCCAGGCAATCGAACTCGATGTCGTCAACGGCCAGGTCGTGCCGGTCAATGATCCCCGGCCCGCGACGCTGCTCGGCACTGGCAAGATCGAGGAGATCAAGGCGCTGCTCGACGAGCGCGATTCCGGTCTCGTCATCGTCGATCATCCGCTGACGCCGGTGCAGCAGCGCAATCTCGAAAAGGAATGGAACGCCAAGGTCATCGACCGGACGGGCCTCATCCTCGAAATCTTCGGCCGCCGCGCCTCCACCAAGGAAGGCACGCTGCAGGTCGATCTGGCGCACCTCAATTATCAGAAGGGCCGGCTGGTCCGCAGCTGGACCCACCTTGAACGCCAGCGCGGCGGCGGCGGCTTCATGGGCGGCCCCGGCGAAACCCAGATCGAAGCCGACCGGCGGTTGCTTCAGGACCGCATCATCAAGCTCGAACGCGAGCTGGAGCAGGTCGTGCGTACCCGCCAGCTCCACCGCGCCAAGCGCCGCAAGGTGCCGCATCCGATCGTGGCGCTCGTCGGCTATACCAATGCCGGCAAATCGACGCTGTTCAACCGCATCACCGGCGCCGGCGTGCTGGCCGAAGACATGCTCTTTGCCACGCTCGACCCGACGCTGCGCCGCATGAAGCTGCCGCATGGCCGCACGGTCATCCTGTCCGATACCGTCGGCTTCATCTCCGACCTGCCGACCCATCTCGTCGCCGCCTTCCGAGCGACTCTCGAAGAGGTGCTGGAAGCCGATCTCATCCTGCATGTCCGCGACATGTCCGATCCCGACAACCAGGCGCAGAGCTCCGACGTGATGCGCATCCTCGGCGATCTCGGCATCGATGAGGCCGAAGCCGGCAAGCGGCTGATCGAGGTCTGGAACAAGATCGACCGGCTGGAGCCCGAGGTCCACGACGCCATGGTGCAGAAGGCTGCCGGCGCCAGCAATGTGGTGGCGGTCTCGGCCGTCAGCGGCGAGGGCGTCGATACGCTGATGGACGAGATCAGCCGCCGGCTTTCCGGCGTGATGACCGAAACGACCATCCGCCTTCCGGTCGACAAGCTGGCGCTGCTGCCCTGGCTCTACGACCATGCGATCGTCGACGGCCGCGAGGACAATGAAGACGGCTCGATCACCCTCGATCTGCGGCTCTCCGAAACCGAAGCCGCCGAACTCGAACGCCGCATCGGCAACGGGCCGAAGCCGCCGCGGGAAGATTGGGAGCGGTGACGCATTCTCTTCGAAGGACGGGTCGAGACCTGTGGCTCGACCCCCGTCGGTGGCCCGAAGGGTCGGATGAGGGGGCCGCACGGTACGCCCTTCATGCTGCCCTTCGCTTGCGCCCAAGGTGAGCTATATCCAGCGACTTAAGCCCCACCCTCCGTCATGCTCGGCCTTGAGCCGAGCATCCACACCGCATTCGCCGGCAGTCGTGGCATGGGTCCTCGGTTCAAGGCCGAGGACGACGGAGAGTGGGGTTGGCTTCTCTCCAAACTCGGCTTGCTTTATTCAGCCGTACCGGCAATGGCTCGAGACCTGTGGCTCGACGCTGGTTGGTGGCCCGAAGGGTCGGATGAAAGTGCCGCACGGCACATACTTCACTGCCCTTCGCTCGCGCTCAGGTGAGCTATCTCCAGCAACTTTAGCCCACCCTCCGTCGTGCTCGGCCTTGAGCCGAGCATCCACACCGCATTCGCCAGCAGTCGTGGCATGGGTCCTCGGCTCAAGGCCGAGGACGACGGAGAGTGGGTTGGCTTCTCGCCAAACTCGGCTGGACCTACTCAGCCCCGAGCGCTCTTTCAATCGCCTTCGCCGCCTGCCAGATCTCCTCCATCCGTTCCAGGCTGGCCGCCTCCAGCGTCTCGCCTTCCGCTTCAAGAACATTCTCGATGTGATTGAACCGACGCCGGAATTTCGTATTCGTTCCGCGCAGCGCCTGTTCTGGATCAGCCTTCACATGCCGGCCGATATTCACCACCGCAAAGATCAGATCGCCGAGCTCGTCGCTGACCTTCGCCCGGTCGCCGTCTCGAAGCGCCATCCGCAATTCGCCGATCTCTTCCTCGATCTTGTCGAGGATTGGCTCCGGCGCCGACCAGTCGAAGCCGACCTTGGCGGCGCGTTCCTGCAGTTTCAGCGCTTCCGTCAAGGCCGGGAAGCTGCGCTGTACCGAGCCCAAGAAGCCGCCCTTGAAATCCTCGGTAATCCCGCGCCGTGACCGGCGCTCGGCCCGTTCGCGTTTTTCCGCCTGCTTGATCTCGTCCCATTGGATCTTCACCGCGTCCGGTGTATCCGCTTCCGACCGGGCGAAGACGTGCGGGTGGCGGCGGATCATCTTGGTGGTGATGGCATTGACCACGTCGCCGAAGGAGAATTCGCCGGCCTCCTCGGCCATGCGGGCATGGAAGACCACCTGCAGCAGCAGGTCGCCCAGCTCGTCGCAGAGATCGTCCATATCGCCGCGCTCGATCGCGTCGGAGACCTCATAGGCTTCCTCGATCGTATAGGGCTTGATCGTCTGAAAATTCTGCTCGATGTCCCAGGGGCAGCCGGTCTCGGGATGGCGCAATGCCGCCATGATCTCGATCAGCCGCGAAATGTCTTTTGAAGGTTCCATGGTGCCTCGGTTCAGCATCCTCAGTTGAGGGGAATATCGTTGGCGCTCTTTGACGATTGGTAGCTGGTGGAAAGCGCATCGTAGCGCGCCTTGATGCGAACGGCCTGCGCTTTCAGCGCCTCCTTCAGCGGAGCCTCCTCGGTCTCGATGAGATCGGCGATGGCAAAGCTGTTCCAGAAGGCGTTCTGCCTGCGATAGCCGCCGGGTTCAAGCCCGAAGACCTCCTTCAGGATCTTCAGGTCATGCGGAATGGCGAAGGCATCGCGGGAATCCTCATGGCTGAAGAAATAGTAGAAATTGTCGAAACCCGCCCACGTGATCGCTGACATGCACATGGTGCAGGGTTCGTGCGTCGACAGAAAGATCAAATCCCTGGTCGCCGGCTTGTCGCCAAGTTCGTAGAAGCGCTTCAGTGTATGCACCTCGCCGTGCCAGAGCGGATTCTCCAGCTCGTTATTGGTCTCGGCGACGACGAGCGACAGATCGGATTTGCGCAGGATCGCCGCGCCGAACACCTTGTTGCCAAGCGAAACGCCGTGTTCGGTGAGCGGCAGGATATCATCCTCGATGACCGAAAGCAGGCGGGCGGCGATGGTCTTGTCAGGCATTGGCGTCTCCGGTTTTTCCTAGTCTATCGCCTTGGAGGCGCGAGCGAAATGCGCCAAACGCCGGTGGACGCCGTTTATCACAGGCTTTATACTGCACCGCAACAAAGAGAGTGGGAACAGGCGGGTTTCGTCAGCACGGTTGACTTTTCTCAAATCGCCGATGGTGCGAGCAAAAGAATACGCGCTTACTGGGGCTTTCGAATTTCTGTTCCTTCAATCCCTTGTCGATCACGGGCATATTCTGGCAACTTCGAAGTGGATTGATGATGTCTCCCAAGACTGAGCAGCTTTCGGTATTTCCAGCCTTCTTTCGCGTGGAAGGCCAGAAGACGGCTGTCTTCGGCAATGGCGACGAAGCCTTCGCCAAGGTGCGGCTGCTGCTCAACACGCGGGCGCGGATCGTCGCCTATGCAGAGCGGCCGGAAGCCGATTATCATGCCTTCCTGATCGCCAATCGCATCGAGACCGTGCGTGCGGGCTTTTCCGCCGCGCAGGTTGAGGGGGCGGCCCTCGTCTTTGCCGCCACCGGCGATGAAGCCGATGACCGCGAGATCGTCGGTGCTGCCCGCGCTGCAAGCATTCCGGCCAATGCCGTCGATCAGCCCGATTACTGCGATTTCTTCACCCCGGCGCTTGTCAATCGCGCCCCGGTCGCCGTTGCGATCGGTACCGAAGGGGCGGGGCCGGTTCTGGCGCAGATGATCCGCGCGCAGATCGACCAGCTTCTCTCTCCCTCGCTTGGGCGCCTGGCCGGATTGGCGACGAGCTACCGCAAGGCGGTCGAACAGCTCGTGCCCCGCGGCGTTTCCCGCCGTGTCTTCTGGCGCCGCTTCTTCTCCGGCGCCGTCGCCGATGCGGTCGCCAACGGCAACCTGTCGCAGGCCCGTCAGGCCGCCGACCGGCTGCTGGGCGCGATGGACAAGGTCGCCGGCCACGTCTGGCTGGTCGGCGCCGGTCCTGGGGCTGAGGATCTGCTGACGCTGCGCGCCCAGCGCGTGATGATGGAAGCCGATGTCATCGTCTTTGACGCGCTTGTGCCGCAGGCGATCGTCGACATGGGCCGCCGTGACGCCGAGCGGCTGTCGGTCGGCAAGCGCAAGGGTTGCCATTCGAAATCGCAGGAAGAGATCAACGAGCTTCTGGTCGAGCTCGGCCGCCAGGGCAAGCGCGTCGTCCGCCTCAAGTCGGGCGATCCGCTGGTCTATGGCCGGGCAGGGGAAGAAATGGCCGCATTGCGTGCTGCCGGCGTCACCTATGAGGTCGTGCCCGGCATCACCTCGGCTTTCGCCGCTGCCGCCGATTTCGAACTGCCGCTGACGCTGCGCGGCGTCGCCTCCTCACTGGTCTTCACCACCGGCCATGATCTCACCGGCGACGTGCTGCCCGATTGGGCAAGCCTTGCCGTCTCCGGCGCGACGATCGCCGTCTATATGGGCCGCACGGTTGCCGCCTCCGTCGCCGAGCGGCTGATGCAGGCCGGCATTCCCGCCGAAACGACAGTCGCCGTCATCGAAAATGCCAGCCGCGCGGAGCGCCGTCTGCTGCACGGCACGCTTGCCGATCTGCCCGATCTGCAGCACCGCGATGAGTTGACCGGGCCGGTCATGGTCATTATCGGCGACGCGGTCGCCGGCGCCAATTTCGAACTGTCCGAGCCGCTGGTGCGCGCAAACGCCCGGCTCGAGGAACTTGCAAGGAGCTGAATATGGTAGACAAGGTTCTGACGGCCAACCGGCTGACGGATGGCATTGCCGTCTGGCTGGATGCTAACGGGAAATGGTCGACCTCGCTGCAGGAAGCGCTTGTCGCCCGCCATAACGAAGCCGTCGACGCGCTGGAAGCGATCGGCAAGAAATCCTATGCCGACAACGAGGTGGTTGACGTCGCCGTCGTCGACGTTCAGGAAACCAACGGCATTCTCTGGCCGCTGCGCCTGCGTGAGCGCATTCGCGCCCAGGGGCCGACCATGGAATACGCACCGGGCTACGCTCCTGCCGATCCCGAATTCATTGCAGTCTGAGGAAGACGATGTACCGTTACGACGAATTTGACCATGCCTTTGTCAGCGAGCGCGTCGAGCAGTTCCGCGACCAGGTTCAGCGCCGCCTGTCCGGCGAGCTTGCCGAGGATGCATTCAAGCCGCTGCGCCTGATGAACGGCGTTTATCTGCAGCTTCATGCCTATATGCTGCGCATCGCCATTCCCTATGGCACGCTGAGCGCGCGCCAGCTGCGCATGCTCGCCCATATCGCCCGCACCTATGACCGCGGCTACGGCCACTTCACCACGCGCCAGAACCTGCAGTTCAACTGGCCGAAGCTGTCGGAAATCCCCGATGCGCTGGCCGACCTCGCCAGCGTCGAGATGCATGCGCTGCAGACCTCGGGCAACTGCATCAGAAACGTGACGGCCGATCACTTCGCGGGTGCAGCCGCCGATGAAGTCGCCGATCCCAGACCCTATGCCGAGATCCTGCGCCAGTGGTCGTCGGTTCATCCGGAATTCTCCTTCCTGCCGCGCAAGTTCAAGATCGCCGTCACCGGCGCCGAGCGCGACCGTGCCGCCATTCAGGTCCATGATATCGGCCTGCACCTGAAGAGGAACGACAAGGGCGAGATCGGCTTTGCCGTCTATGTCGGCGGTGGCCAGGGCCGCACGCCGATGATCGCCAAGCTGATCCGCGACTTCCTGCCCGAGGAGGATCTGCTCTCCTACACCACGGCGATCGTGCGCGTGTACAATCTGCACGGCCGCCGCGACAACAAGTACAAGGCCCGCATCAAGATCCTGGTGCACGAAACCGGCACCGAGGAGCTGACGCGCCAGGTGGAGGCCGAATTTGCGGCGCTGAAGGACAGCGAACTGAGGCTGCCGGAGCAGGATGTCGAGGCGATCGCCACCTATTTCGCGCTGCCTGACCTGCCTCAGCGTGCCGAGGGCTGGGAAAACCTCGCCCGCTGGAAGAAGGCCGATCCGGCTTTCGCCCGCTGGGTCCAGCAGAATGTGCAGCCGCACAAGAACCCCGATTACGGCATGGTGACGATCTCGCTGAAGCCGATCGGCGGCATTCCGGGCGACGCCACCGACGCGCAGATGGATGCGATCGCCGATCTCGCCGAGGAATATGCTTTCGACGAAATCCGCGTCAGCCATGAGCAGAACCTGATCCTGCCGCACGTAGCGCTGGCCGATCTCGAAGCCATCTATCGCGGCCTCGTCGCCATCGATCTCGCCGAAGCCAATGCCGGCCTGATCACCGATATCATTGCCTGTCCGGGGCTGGACTACTGCGCGCTCGCCAATGCGCGCTCCATTCCGGTCGCGCAGGAAATCTCCCGCCGCTTCGGCAATCCCGAACGCCAGGCCGAGATCGGCGAACTGAAGATCAAGATCTCCGGCTGCATCAATGCCTGCGGCCATCACCATGTCGGCCATATCGGCCTGCTCGGGGTGGAGAAGAAGGGCGCCGAGCTCTACCAGATCACGCTCGGCGGCTCCGGCGACGAGCATACCTCGATCGGCGAAATCATCGGCCGCGGCTTCGAGCCGGACCGGGTGACCGACGCGATCGAGACGATCGTCGACACCTATCTCGGCCTGCGCCTCGATCCGTCCGAAACCTTCCTCGCCGCCTATCGCCGCGTCGGGCCGCAGCCCTTCAAGACTGCGCTATACGGCTCGGCCGCGGAAGCGGCATAAGGAGGGGATGATGACCAAGATCTGGAAAGAAACCGGTTTTGTCGAGAACGATCCCTGGGTAATCGAGACCGACGAGGTGAAGGTAACAGGAGAGCAGAAGCCGTTGCTCGGCCTCGACGAGCTGATCGCCAGAGCCGATGAAAGCAATGATGTCGGCCTCGGCGTGCTGATCAAGCCCGCCGATGACGTGCGCCGGCTGGAGCCCTATCTCTCTCGCCTTGACATTATCGCCGTCGCCTTCCCGGCCTTCAACGACGGCCGCGCCTTCAGCCATGCCTCGCTGCTGCGCCAGCGCTTGGGTTATACCAACGAGCTGCGCGCCGTCGGCGACGTGCTGATCGACCAGGTGCCGCTGATGCTGCGCGTCGGCATCGACAGCTTCTCGGTCAGCAACGCCACGGCGCTGAAGCGGCTTGCCGAGAACCGTCTTCCCGCCATTCCCCATCATTATCAGCCGGCGGTGCGTGACGCCGAAGCCGGCAAGGGCTATAGTTGGCGCCGTCAGGCGAAGCCGGCCGCATAAGCGGCCGATCCGCCTCTTGCGATGGCGGAACAATAGCATGAAGACATTTGAAATCGCGATGATCGGTGGCGGGCTCGCCGGCATGATCGTCGCAATCGCGCTTGCCCGCGGCGGCCGCAATGTGGCGCTGGTGGCTCCCTTGTCCACGAGGGAGGACCGGCGCACCACGGCGCTGATGGATCAATCCATCCGCTTCCTCGATCGGCTGACGCTCTGGGACAAGCTGCGCCCGGCGGCCGCACCGCTGACCAGCATGCGCATCATCGACGGCACCGACCGGCTGCTGCGGGCGCCGACCACCACCTTCCGCGCCGCCGAAGTGGGCCTCGATGCCTTCGGCTATAATTTCCCCAACAAGGCGCTGATTGAGATCCTCGAACAGGCCTCGGCCGGCGAGGGCAATATCACCCGTTTCACCGATATGGCCGAATCGATCGAGATCTCGGCCGAGCGAGTGTCGATCACGCTTGCCGGAGGCGAGACGCTTGCAGCCGATTTTGCCGTCGGCGCCGACGGCCGCGGCTCGAAGCTGCGCGAAACATCAGGGATCGGCGTGCGCAACTGGTCCTATCCGCAATCCGCCATGGTGCTGAATTTTGCCCATTCCCTGCCGCACCAGAACATCTCGAGCGAATTCCACACCAAACACGGCCCCTTTACCCAGGTGCCGCTGCCGGGGAGCCGTTCGAGCCTCGTCTGGGTGCAGGATCCCGCTGAGGCGGCCGCCCGCATGGAGTTGCCGCTTGCCGAACTCGGCCGCCTTGTCGAGGCGCAGATGCAGTCCATGCTCGGCAAAGTCGATGTGGAGGAGGGCGTCCAGCTGTGGCCTCTGTCCGGCATGATGGCCCATCGTTTCGGCAAGGGGCGTACGGCGCTGATCGGCGAGGCCGCCCATGTCTTCCCGCCGATCGGGGCGCAGGGGCTGAACCTCAGCCTGCGCGATATCATGGCGCTGACCGACATTCTCTGCGACAGGGCGGAATTGCCGGTGCCCGCCGATGCCGGCGACAGCTTCGACCGCAAGCGCCGCGCCGACATCATGACGCGTACGGCGAGTGTCGACCTCCTCAACCGCTCGCTGCTCTCGGATTTCCTGCCGGTGCAGATGCTGCGCGCCGCCGGCCTGCATATCCTCTCCGCCATTCCGCCGCTACGCAACCTCGTCATGCGCGAGGGCATCGAGCCCGGCCGCGGTTTTCGCGATATTCCCGATTCCCTAAGGGAAAAGCTGAAGCGAAAGAAGGCCTGAGCGGATCGCGATCAGCCACAGCGAAACGCTCGCCACCGAAAGCACCGTCGTGATCAGGATCGTCGCCGAGGCGCGCTCCTGCCACACGCCATATTGCTGGCCGATGACGAAGACGTTGGTCGCCGTCGGCAATGAGGCGAGCAGCACCGCCGCCTGGATCCAGACCGGCTCAAAACCGCCGACAGCAGTCAGCGCCAGAAAAACCACGATCGGATGCAGGATCAGCTTGGCCGGCACGATGTAGCCGATCTCCGCCGGAATCCGTTTCAGCGGCCGCAGCGCCAGCGTCACGCCCATGGCAAAGAGCGCGCAGGGCGCCGCCGCCTGGGCGAGGTAGTCGACCAGGCGCTGAAATGCCAGCGGCTGGTCGAGATGCAGGGCAGCCACCGCAAAGCCTGCCGCCGTCGACAGGATGAAGGGATGCAGCGCCACCTTGCGGGCGATATCGGCGGCAAGCCGGCCTGCTGAACGCTTGTCGTCGCCGGCCGCCGCCATCAGCGCTGGCGCGACGATGAAATGCAGCGCATTCTCGAAACAGATGATCAGCGCCACCGGCACGGCGGCACCTTCGCCGAGCGCCAGCAGCGCCAGGCCCGGCCCCATATAGCCGATATTGCCGTAGGCGCCGGCAAAGGACTGGATGGTGCAGTCATCAAGCGCATTGCCGCGCACGAAACGGCCGATGGCAAAGAGCAGGATGAAGACCGCATAGGTCGCGGCGATATCGGTGACGATGAAGTCGACCCGCGTCAGCTCTTCGATCGGCGTGCGCGAGACGAGCTTGAAGAACAAGGCGGGCAGGGCGGCGTAGATGATGAAGCTATTCAGCCAGCCGAGCGTCTCGGCCGGCTGCTTCGTCGCTTTGGCGGCGGCATACCCGATCAGGATCAGACCGAAGAACGGCAGGAGCAGGCTGATGATGTCGGCCAAAGGTCTTCCAGTACGCGGGAATGAACGGCGGGTAGGGAGGACCGGTTTAGCCGATTTGCATCAGGATCGGAAAGGTCTGCTGGAACCAGATCGCCACATCGCTGACCCAGCCGAACAGGAAGGCGAGGCCGGTGAGGATGAGGAAGACGCCCATCACCTTTTCCACCGTGCCGAGATGGCGGCGGAAGCGCGACAGGAAGCGCATGAAGGCGCCGGAAAAGCCGGCGGCGATCCAGAAGGGAATGGCAAGACCCAGCGAATAGATGGCCAGCAGCCCGGCGCCGGAGCCGACCGTCTCGCGCGAGGCGGCGACACCGAGAATCGCGCCGAGCACCGGGCCGATGCAGGGCGTCCAGCCGAAGGCGAAGGCCAGGCCCATGACATAGGCGCCCGTCAGCGTCGCCGGCTTGCCGCCACTTTGGAAGCGCGCCTCGCGGCCGAGAAACCCGATTCGGAAGAGACCGAGGAAATTCAGCCCCATGACGATGATGATCAGCCCGCCGATCTTGGAGAGCAGGTCGAGATGCTGGCGAAGCGCCATGCCGATGCTGGAAGCGCCGGCGCCGAGCGCCACGAAGACGGTGGCAAAGCCGAGCGTGAAAAACAGCGCGGAGAACAGCACGCCGCGCCTGACGTCGGGCGCCACCGCCACCGCGGAGCCGCCACGAAACTGATCGACTGAAATGCCGGCCATATAGCAGAGATAGGGCGGGACAAGGGGAAGCACGCAGGGCGAAAGAAAGGAAAGCGCCCCGGCTATCAACGCGCTCCACAGGGAAATATCGGCAATCGACACGCATTCTCTCCGGCTGCAATCTGCGCCCTGTTCCTAGCTTTGCGAGGCCGCCATTGCCAATCACCTTTTTGCGTATGCATGAATTCAGTTGTCGCACGCGCAACTGATAAGCCTTGCACGCGCAAGGGATAATGTTTGTGCCACACGAGGGATAACCCTTGTGCCCGCAAGAAATGTGCCTATCACAGGAAAAAGCCGAATTTTTCGGTTGACCGCAATGGGTCGCCTGCCTATGTTCCGCCCACTTCCAGCCGGGGTGCTTTTCACCCGCGGAGCGGGAGAGCGTAGCTCAGCCGGTAGAGCAACTGACTTTTAATCAGTAGGTCTCGGGTTCGAACCCCGACGCTCTCACCATTAAATCGTTTAAAAACAGTGCTTTGCGAGCCCTACTAATAGCGCGTTAGCGGCTGCTTCGGTCAGGCTAACGCGACGCTAACGTTTCGCGTGCGCGGTCCGGGGCTAGTTCGAACCTCAAGCCGTTGTTCTTCTTCCGAATCCTTTCCGCGTTATCTACGCTGCCTCCCTGAAAGGATGATTCCATGCTTCGCATTCTCGTCGATACGTGCGTTTGGTTGGATCTCGCCAAGGATTACAGGAGCCAGCCGATCATCGCGGCTCTTGAGGACGTTCTCGGTCATGAAGATTTCGAGCTCATTGTGCCGCAGGTGGTTCTGGACGAGTTCGCCCGGAACAAGGATCGTGTGGCCGCCGATGCGAAGCGCAGTCTCCAGTCTCACTTCAGTCTAGTCCGGGACGCCGTTCGGCGGTTTGGGGACGAGAAAGACGTAGAAGCAACCATCAAAGCACTCAACGAGGCGGATCACTCGGCCGTTTATAAAGGCGAGGCGGTCAATGAATCCATCGAGCGGATCGAGCGACTGCTCTTTGCTGCCAAGGTAGTGCCCACCACAGAGGCCATCAAGGCCCGCGCCGCTGACCGGGCGCTAAACGGTGTCGCTCCGTTCCACCGACCGAAGAACAGCATCGGAGACGCCATTATCATCGAGACTTACGCCAACGAAATTGAACAAGCAGGCAGCGCAGGCGACGAGTTCGCCTTCATAACTCACAATAAGGCCGACTTCAGCCAAGAGGGCGGCGACCACCGTAAGCCCCATGTCGACCTCCTGCCGTTGTTCGACGGAGTGCGTTCTCGCTTTTGGGTTTCGCTGGCCGACCTGCTTAACGACCTCGATGAGGATCTTCTGGCGAACTACGATCTTCAGCTCTACGGCGCGACGCAGGTGCGCGGATTCTCCGAAATCCTCGAAGCCGAGCACCTGCTGTACAGGCAAGTTTGGTACAACCGCCACCAGAACCTCAGGATCAACATAGAGCGTGGCCGAGAGAAAGTGGTCAGTGATGAGGAGTGGCGCGCCGCCAAGCCGGTCCAGCGCAGGCGCATGACTACAGAGGGCACTTGGAAGCTGGCTCAGGCGGCGGCGCGGAAAACGGAAGCGGAAATCGGGATCGAGAACTGCGGGCCGTGGGACAATTTTGAATGGGGCATGATTAACGGGAAGCTGAGCGCGTTGCGATGGGTGCTTGGCGACGAGTGGGACATGCTGGATACCTGATCCTTCCTCAGATAAGCCGCCTGACAGCATCCCCGGCCTTGTCCCACACGCGGCGTAGCGCGGTGGCGTGGTCGTCCTGGATGGAGAAGAACGCGCGGTGGGGTAGGGCTTCGGCAATAGCCTTCCAATTCATGCCTGCCGCCCGGCGCACGACCACCTCCCTGAGCGGCTGCAGTAGTGCATTCACTACGGCGACAATCTCCTCGGCAGCGTCTTCCATGTGGCGGCGCTCCACCCGGCGGGCGTTGACATCGCTCTTGTCAGCGTCGCGGACGAGATTCATCCATTCCTCGCCCAGTTCGGCCGCGAGTTGCTGGAATACCGCGTGGTTTAGGACGAACTGCTTCTGCCAGCTTGCCCGCGCCAGGCCGGGGCCAACAATCCGCTCGCTGTGCATCCGGGGGAGGATGACGCCATAGACCAGCCGCAGAGCCTTCTCGGTGCGGAGCAGCGGATCGTCGGGCGTGACTCTAGATGCGCGGTCGGGGTCGCGGTCAGCCCTTATGCGACTCGGAGGGCGGCCCCTCTGCTGAGTCATCGCTCAGTGCAGGTTCTTCAGGCGGGCCACCTCGGCGGCAAAGCCCCCGGCCTCGGCGCGTTCCGGCGCGGCGTAGGCCTCTCCCTCATCGGCGATCCAGTTGACCGCCGCCATTTCGGCTTCCTCGCGTCCGCGCCGCCCTACGACGACGACCTTGCCGTTCTTCAGGCCGAACTTGTGCTGCGACATGAACAGGGCGACGGCACCGGGCATAAGCTCGGGCTTGACGTACCGCCCTAGCTGCTCCCGCACCGTCTCGACCACCCGCCGCCGGTTGCTCTCGTCCTTCAGCTGAGCGTTTTCTCCGCGTAGTTGGTGATCCTCCAGAGCCCTGGAGACATTCGCCATCAGCGCGTCACGCTGTGCGTGGTCCAGCTTTAGACGGTCACCGTTCTGCCGGTAGAATCCCCGCAGACCCTCCGGAACGTCCTCAAGCGAGGCGATTTCCTCGGGCATTTCCTGCGCGCTTGTCAGCACGCTCTCAAGATCGATATCTACTTTCATGGTCTACTCCTGCTCTGCGATAGCGGCCTTGATTGCCTGCTCGGCGGCCTGTGCGTTGGCTGAGGCTTCGGCGATCTGAGTGGCCGCGCCGGTCGTGGCGGTGGCGATGTAGCCGATGAACGAATGGCCGCTGCGCTCGGTAGCCTCAAGCGCGGCAGCGAGCCGCCTACGGCGGGCGGTTTCTTCGGGGTGGAACGTTTCCCGGTAGCGGTGGCGGGCCATGTCGTGGCGGGCCTGAGTCAAGCCGACCAGCAGGGCAGGGCCGCGCAGTACGGCGGCGATGATGGTCTTGTCCTTCTCGGCGAATGCCTTGCCGATAGCATCATCTCTGGCCTTTTCCGACATGGTGGCTAGCCGCGCCCGGATCTCGGCTTCCAGCCCGGCGGATAGCTGATCGCGAAGAGCCGGGGGTGTGCTGGTGAGAGCGTCGATCTCCTCGATTTGCCGCTGCACCAGCGCCTTTGCCTCGTCGAGCTTTTTCGCCGTCGCTTCGGCCAGCTTAAGGGCATTGTCCCTCAGCTTGAGGCGGGCGGCCTCCGGCGACAGCAGCCGATCCTTGGAGAGGGTATCGGCATAGGCCGCGAGGTTCTCGCTGTTCAGGCGGGTGGTGCGGATGGCGACTGCGAGAGTGGCGATCGACGCATCTCTCTCCACCTCACCGTTGGGGGCGCGGGCATAGTGCTGCTCGACGGTAGCCTCGTGAATATCCTGCGGTGGTCTGAGCTTCATAGTCTTCTCCTTCAGTAGAAACCGGAAACGGCGGCTTGGCCCCCGCTTGTCCGAGAGCGCGAGGCCCACCAGAGAGCGATGGCGATGCTGAGAATGAGGTCGTCGTGCTTGCCCTCGCGGGCGTTGAAGCTCGCGCGGCCTGCGGCGCTGACCGTGCGGCGGAAGTCCTTCAATTCCTCGGCGAGCGCCCCTGCGTCCGTCAGTTCTGCGGCAAAGCGCAACTCGCCAACGTGAAGCCGCGCGTCCACGGTGCTGATGAGATGCGCCTTCGGCACGTGCCAGCGGCGATTCTCGGGATTGGTGATCTCGTTGCCGGCTGTGATCGCGACCCGCTGCGGCCGCATCCCGGCGGACTCGAATATGTCCGACACGGCGCGACCGACGCCCGTCTCGTCCACGACAAGGTCGCAGTCGTCGCGGAGCGGCGGGCGGTTCAGCAGTTCACCCACGCGCGCCACCACCTGCGGATAGGGAGTGCCCAGCGGCACGCGTTCCAGGGCGCGTACGTCGAACCGGGTTTCACTCCGTTCACGCGACACGTTGGGCCTGACGTGGTCGCCGTAGGAGATGGCCCAGTCGCCCGTAGGCGTCACCGTATGGTGAATTACACATATGGCCGTGGGGTCGTTCGACTGACCGAGGTCCACACCCATGATGAAGCGGCTGAGCGGCGTGACAGGCGTGCGCTGCCATGGTCCTCTGCCGCCCCGGCCTATCGCTGGTGCTACCATAGCGCTCTGACCTCCTGCGTGAATGCTGCTTCGATAATGGCGAGCGGGAAGACCGCTTCCTCGGGATCGTGGAATTCCAGCCCGTACTCCTCGCTGAACTTGATCGCGCCGAGGGCCTTCAGCTCCTCGTCCAAGAATTGCTGCGTGATCCGGGGGCAGGCACTCGCCGGAACCCTCACGCGCTCCCATGAGGGATCGTCGCCGACCCACGCTTCGTAGAACCAGCCGCGCTTGCCCGCTGGCGTCGTAAGGGCGATCAGGCGGGCATCGGGCTTGGTTGCCATCATCGGGCGTACTGCCGTCAACAGCGCATCCTCGACGCGGGCCGCTTCGTCCATGACGACGAGGTCCACCCCGGCAATTCCGCGGATGGTCTTTTCTGTGCCCGGCAGCGAGAGGACGCGTGCGCCGTTCGATAGCTCGGTGCCCTGTTTGCTTTCGGCGGTGGGGCGCGGCGCACCCGGAAGCCGACTGAGGAAGCCGACGATGGTGCGGAAAAGCTCGTTCGATTGGCGCTGCGTCGGGCTAACGACGACGATTTGCGCCGCCGGGACGAAGAGTGCCGTCTGGATGACGAGAAAGGCCGCGACGGTGGACTTGCCCGATTGGCGGGAGCACAGCAGCATGGAGCGCCGGGGGTTGGCGCGCAGCAGGTTGGCCTGCCAAGGGTCCGGCTCTATGCCGCATTCGCGAGCCATAACGACGGGGTCCAGTGCGCGGGCCATATCGCGGGCTAGCATCGGCGCGGCCCCCGCGAACGATGAATGGTGGCAGACCGGCGCTCGTCGGGCACATACGAAGGAGGGGACCCGAAACAACGCGTAGGGAAACCAGCCGGAGACCTGCGCGTCGGCGCTGCCGGCCTGCCTGCACGCAGCGCGCGGCGGGGCGGCGCTGGTACTCGAAAGTGGAGCCTTGGAAGGTTCGTCATGAGCCGCCACCCCCGCTGCCGAGCACGGGACCGCTGGCGTAGGTATGGTCGATCACCATGCCCTCGGCGAACCGCGTCTCCAGCCCCTGGAGCACCAGGGCTACGGCCTCGCGCGCGTCCGGGAAGCCCCGCAGCGCCTTGACCAGTTCGGTCCGCATCTGGATATAGACAGGCGAAATAAGGACATTGTTGTTGATGGTGGTGCCGGTGTTCAGGTCGCCAAGCAGCTTGCCCGTCAGTTCGAAGTTGCGGTGCAGTTGGCCCGCGACGCGCTGAGCCGCCGCCGTGTCTTGCACTTCCTCGGCGGCGTCCATCATGGCAAAGAGCCTGTGCCGAAGCGCCACGATGTTGGAGAGCAGGCTCTGTGACTCCGTGTCTCGCAGCCGGTCGATGTCCATCGGCAGTTCCGGCCCGGCCAGAAGCTGAGCGCGGAGTTGAGGCGGCATATGGTTCTTCGCATGGCGACGGAGAGAGTCAGAGCCGATCTTGTAGCGCCGGGCGAGCACGGCGAATGGCACGTTGCGGGCCAGTGCAAGGTCTATCGCAGCCCGCTCGCGGTGCTGGCATACGGTGCATTCGGGTCCTCGTTTTGCCATGGCGGCGAATAACTCGCTAAAGGGAGCGGCGGATTACCTTTGATTAGCCGTGCGTTAGCTGTAGCAACTATAGGTTGAATATTAGCGTGCTAAGCCCTTGAATTAAAGGGTTTTATTATGGGTTAGGCTACTAATGTTATATAAGGAGGTTGCAATCGCGGAGAGTCGATGCGCCTAGAGCAAAGGGCGATGACGCGGGAAAGAAGTCGGCGGAAGGTAACAGTGTCATAACCGCCCTGGCAGGAGACCGGGGGCTCTAAAGTCCGCAAAAGGCGCTTCCGCCAATAACACCTTTGTCCCAACCCTTTGGAAACGCTCCATAAAACGTATGCGTAAAGGCTTAAAGCCGTTAAAGTCCTACGCGCGGCGCGTATATACGCTCATGCGTTCGTACGTACGCTCGATCATGCGCGTTATAGCCCCCCGGCTTTAGCCCGCCGGTCACTATCCGCCGTCCGCGCCGCCTTAGCCCTGGCCCTTCGGGCGCGACACGAGCGCCGCCGACCCTGGCACGACCGCCAGCTCTCACGCGGGGGTCGCCCTCTAGCCTACGCTCCGCCGCGCTCCAAGCTCCTAGGCGGGCTCCTACGGCGGCTTTACCGGTGGCGACCTTATAGTCGCCAAAACGACTAGGGCGCGACAAGGGTTTAAAGCCCTCCCGCGCCGCCGTAGCGTCTTTCCCTGGTGTCGCCTTTAACATGCTGCCCGTCGTCATATCGGCTCTGGCGCTGGTGGTCGGGGTAGGGGCACCTCGGTAGGCCCATCGAAAAGGGTCTTGCGCACCCACCGGACCTCAGTGATTTTCTTGCCGATGCGCTTCGTCGTCGTGAAAACATCAACGCCGTCTTGCCCAATGGCTCGCAACATTCCGCCGAGCCTATTGCGCGACCACCCGCGAAACGGCGAGCCCGGATGCATGCACAGCCGCGCGTAGAGGTCGCCGAACCGGAACCATATCTTGTCGTTGTCGTCATCGTGGTAGGGCTTGCCGAGCACGATCTCCTCGAGCACATCCGCCATGTGCCGGTCGAAGCAGAAATCTTGCAGCGCCATGCGGAATACGTATTCGGGGGACTCGTCCCTGGGGGCGGCCTCAGACTCTGCCACCCGCAATGCCACATTGAGCCGATCCGCCCACGCGTTCACCGATAGCCGCTTGAAGCCGACCCGCAGCCTTTCAGCACAGCGCAAGTTGAAAAGGTCGTTCTTCCAGACCTCTCTAGACGGCAGCGTTATGTCGCCGTAGTCCGCGACCGTCACCCGCCACATCGGCTCATCATGGCCGGTGATGATGACAATCTTCTCTATTTCTGGAAACCGGCCATCATCATCGGCGTCGTCATCATCCTGTCCGCGCTTTCTCAGTCGGGCCTCCAGGCCGTTGCGCACGTGGCTTTCGGCTATGTGATGTTCCAGCCGCGCCTCGACACCGGCGGCCACGAGGCGACCCACCACCGTAGCTTCATCGATACGCCCCTTGAGCACGTATTTGCCGAATAGAAATGCCGTGTCGTGCAGGGCGCGCTTTCGCCCATCGATCATGCCTGCGATCTCGGCGGCTCGCTCCGTCAGCTTGCGCAATACACGCGCGCTCGTCGTCGCCGATGCTGCCTCCTTATCGGCGGTCGCCTTTCGACTGGCGGCCAGCGCGGCGATGGCTTGGGGAGGTTGGCGGTTCTCTTCTGCAACGGCGATGAATTCCGCGACCGTCATATCGAGCCCCCCGGCCTTAACGCCGCAACGCTCCGTACCGGCCCACGCTGGCATATTTATCCAGTTGCCGACGCCAGTCGCCGGGGGATATGTTTCCGCTTCGGCGTGGCCAAGCCGATCGGCCATAGCGACGAGCGCCGCATTCATTGTTGTCTGCGCTAACCACTGAGTGGCGAACAGCCAAAGGTGCGCCCCGCCGCTCTTCGAACGGGTCAGGACAAGCGGTAGCTCCGCGCGCCGGATTTTGCCGGCAAGCGCGCCATGATCCAGGCCGCCGCCGTAGACGTCGATGTCGACTACACCCCACCGGCACATACCGTCTTCGCGCAGCGGACTTATGCCGAGGGGGCGGGTGCCGGCAAGGTGCTGCTCCCATAGCTCGGGAGTGGGCGGCCCGCCTAAATCACGCGGGCCATTGCCAGAGGCATCCTTCATTTCCATCTTGGAGCCGACCAGCCGCAGCCGGGTTTGATCGTAGGTGCCGTGGCGTTCCTCAGCGCCACGGAACAGTTCGCAAAGGCGCTGCGCATGTGAGCGCCTGTCGTTATCAATGGTGTCGTTCTGAAGAGTGCTCATTCGCTGCTCTCCTCTGGTTGGGAGGAGAGGTGAATGCCGTGCGTGTCGCACCGGGAGCAGGTGAATATAGCGCCCCAGCCGAGTTGTCGGTGATAGAAGCGGATTACACGCAGTGTTGAATCGTCAAACGCCAGCGCCTCTCCGAGGTCGGCCTCGTTTTCCAGCAGAAAACCATAGGTGTGCGCCCACACCAATAGGCGCAAGGCCTCGGTGAGGCAAAACGGGCATTCCTCCATGAAGTCGTTCTCATGGAAGGACACCCATTCGCCGTTCTCGCGGCGATCGCTATGTAGCCCCAGCAGATCCTCAATGTCCTGATTGTGGCCTATCAGCGGGGGTTTACCGGCACCGGGGGGCACGGTATTATTGGCCCTGTTGCTACTGCAATTGTCACGGGCTCGGGAGCGGCTACCACCCCGCTTCCGGCCCTTATTCTTTTTAGCCATTGGCGGCCTCCAGCGGATCAACCCGTCCGGCCGCGATAAAGGCGTCGATGTCAGCCTTGCGGTACATGACCCTTCTGCCGCCAATTACAACCCAAGGCAGCCTCTCTCTACGATAGCGCCACCAACGTAAAGTTTCAGACGATACTCCGAGAATTTTTGCTGCGGTAGCAGGCGGAACAAGCTCATTCCCGCCAGCAGCGTATTTGTCCGTCACATGGACCATTGCCTTCTCCTTCCGAGAACATTACCGTTCTTGGTAACGAGCGTAGGTTAGCTGGCAGGCGCTTGGTCCAAAACGAGGGCCTTTAAAAACCCCTACTCACCGCGCGTTGGAATTTTCCCCGAGCGCAGAGTCCAGCGAAGCTTCGGCAGATCGCGGTTGTCGGTGTTATCGTACTGCTTCCACGCCGCCCTGGCCTCAGGTTCGCTCATGCCGAGCAGGTACCTCGCCACGTCATTTGTCCGGTTCGCGATTGCCGTTGGCGTGGCCGCACCACGATACGTTTCGAGCAGGAGCCGCCTTATGGCTAGGCGCAACTCGGCATACTCAATCTGTTCGTCCGTTAAATGCTCCATCTTGCCCTTCTTGGCTTTGTGCTGTCCTGCGGCATTGGAGAGGGCATTATTTTCGACGAGCTGGGCAACTGTCTCGAGAAACGCAGACGTAGGGCTGCTGCGCATCGCCTTCGCAATCAGACTGTTCCGGCCTGTCCGGTCGCATACGGCTCGCTGCAGGACATCCAACTCGTCGGGGCGCATGCGCTGCGTCTCGTCGACCAAGAACCGCTCGAATTCGTCAGCATCATCGGCTGCCTCCTTTAACCCCTCAGCAAGGACCCAGTCGGCGAGTGCGCCTATGCGCCTCCGGTTCTCCGCCTCGTGATCTGCAGCCGCCGCCTGCCGCTCCTCGTTGGTGGCGCGGCGTAGCAGCCTCTTTCGCTCCGGATAGCAAACCATTTCCCATGCCGGAGGTGCGGGGTCCATGCTCATTCCTTCTCTCCCCTCATCGGCACCACCTTACCCTTCTTCGCCGCTGCCTCCACGTTGCGCTCGCGCCGCGCCGCCGCCGACCGCGCCGCCTCGGCCAGTACCTCACGGCTGACGTGGGTGTAGCGCATAGCCGTGGCGACCGACTTGTGTCCGACGACTGCCATACCTACCGCCATGGGTAGGTCAGAGTCCGTGTAGGTCTTCGTACTGAACCAGTGCCGGATGGTATGCGAGCTAATCCCGTAACCCCCGGTCACCTCGGCCTCCTTCATAACGCGCTTGAAGGCAGAACCCAGAACGTCCACGCGCAGCGGCAGCTCAGTGTCAGTCGCCGGGCAGACCCAAGGCGAGCCAACGAACCGGGGGGCAGCGTTTAGCAGCCGCTCCACTTCGGGCGTAATGGGCTTCTCCAGCTGTCCGGTCTTGGTCTTAGGCCAAATTATCAGCCCGGCCTCGCGATCGATGTAGCTCCACTGCAATTTGCACACTTCGCCCGCCCGCGCCCCGAGCGCGAAGATGAGCCGGAGGGCTAGCGCCGTAGAGGGCTGTAGGCGACCCTCCGCCGCCATCGTGTCCGTTGCCGCCAGAAGGCGGGCGACCTCGTTCTCCGTAAAAAGCCTCGTCCGCCGCTTCGTGCCTTTCAGCCCAAGCTCCTTGAAGTCCAGCGGCGGCGGTAATGCGTTGCCGTAGAGCGAGGCCTTCTTCTTGCTGCGCGACCAGTTGAGCGCTGCCCGCAGCATCCGCATGGCGCCCTCGGCCTGCGCCTTGGCCGGGGGTAGGGGCTTGGCATTCGGGCTGGGCTTCTTACTGCGGCGCTGGCGCGGGCGCTTGCTAAGCCTGGCGAAGAGCGAGTGTACGTCCTCCATCGTCAGCGCCGCCAGCTTGATCTTGCCGATCTCCGGCTTGAGGATCTTGTTCGCCGTCCGCTCGTACTCGTCCGCCGTCTTCTCGGCCAACTCAGACTTCGCGTGCTCGGCCACGAAGAGATCGAGCATGAAGCCCACGGTGGCGGCATTGTTCCTGCGGCCCGCCTCGCGTTGCGCCTCTTCCCGCTCAGCAACCGGGTCCTTCCCCCGGTGGTACTGATTGGCCATCTCGGTCGCCTGATCGAATGCATCGTCGGCGCTAGTCGCTTTGAGGGTCGCCCATTTCGGCTTTCCGTCGGCGCGATAGACATAGACGAACGCCTTGGCGCCGCTCGGCCGAATGCGCAGGCCGAAGCCTGTTAGGCGGCTGTCCCAGATTATGCGCGTCGTCTTGCCGTCCTCGTGAGGCTGGGCGTTCTCCAACACGGCGCGGGTGATTTTCTTCTTCGGCTCTGTCTGCTTGCTCACGGCTGGCCTCCGGGCTAACTTGCAGCTAACGCGCGCTCCGGCGTTAGCCCGCGCGCTCCAGCTCTAAACTAACCTGAATTTTCCAGAAAAGCTAGCATCTTCAATTAAATACCAGCGGGAGCAAGCTCTAGGCTAACGTCACCGGCTCCCGTACCTGCCTACTTTTAATCAGTAGGTCTCGGGTTCGAACCCCGACGCTCTCACCAAATATCCAAGAAAAACAAGCGATAACTACGGAGGCCGGAAACGGTCACTGCTGGCGAATCGAGATTTTTGCGCATTTTGCGCAGCTCCGATAGATCATGTCATTCTTGGTTCATCCCCGCGCCGTCGAAAAGAAAGCCGTCCTCCGATCCGCATTGCTCATTGCGGGCGGTGACGGTCGCGAATCCGTACTACGCCCCGGCGCATGACGGTGAGGCGGCAACCCCCGAACCATTCCGTTGATCGTCAACATCAAGGAAAGCGCCATCACGATGCTGGCCTCGCGCGGCCGGATCGACGCCGCTCAGCTCGCCGCAGCGACGAGGTTCCGCGCCATGTGGGAGGCGATGTGCCGTAGCACGCGGGCGATCGATTACGGTGCGGAGCCGGTAGATGGCGGCGGTCATGCGGACCCTGCTTGGTGAGAAGGGTGACTGGCTGGTGTCCCGGATATGTGGCGAGGGCTACTCCCTCGGTGAAATCGTCGGCCCAGGTGCCAGCAAGCGGCGCAAGCTCAAAGCCGCCCGTGATCTTCGCGAATTCCTCGATCTGCTCTGTGAATTCTGGAACCTCTCTACCCGGCGCTGATGCTCCGCCCTGCCTCTTACGGGGCTCCCAGCGCGCTTCGTCGATCAGGCCGGAGGATTATGCTCCGCACCGGACATCTCCCGTTGCCGCCGCCCAGTAGGTTCCGCGCTGCTGCACGTTCAGTTGAAACGATCTTCGGCCCAGCGAAGTTTATTTGCATGACCAAAGAGGAATTCTGCGAACGGTTCTTTCAACGCATAAGGTTGCACTGCCGCTCGGGCCGCCAGCCGTTTGGGCTGGACCCCAAGACCTACTGCGACAAGATCGCTCCAATCTACTGGCGCGAGTTAGGGAATGAACTGAGCCCCGAGGAATGCGCCGATCAGGACGCTGCTTACTGGCCCTGATCTTCCGCTCAAATTCCTCAGTGGCGATGTTAGGGCAACTGATCTGTAACTAGAATCGTACGATATCAGACAAAAGACATTCCTCCAGTCGCACGGCGTTGTTGTTACAGGAACTTTCATTGATGGATCATACTTAATCTGTCATAGCTTTCATTCCGTCTAATAATGCGTAAAGGGTAGCGACGTGAGCAAAATCATAGCAGTCGGCTTAACCTTAATTGCGTTTTACGTGGTTGGCGGCATGAGTGCGAGACATGAGATCTTTCCTTGGCCGCAGCTTTCCTCGCTCAAGAGAACGGTTGAGGGAGAGAAGCCGCCGCCTCCGAGTCGTTATACTTTTGACGACAATAAAAGGCTCATCGGAGATGAATCAAAAACCTCCGTGGTCTGCCCGGCGCAAACAGATCGAACTGCTGTCTTGCTGCTTCTTGGCCAATCGAATGCGGCCAACGACGGCGGGCAACGGCACCGGTCAGAGTATGGCGCTCGCGTCGTAAACGCCTTTGACGGACGGTGCTTCATCGCAGCTTCGCCGCTTCTTGGCTCGACCGATACCAAGGGAGAGTACTGGACGCTGCTCGGAAACGAATTGATCGCATCGGGACAAAACGACAGCGTCATCCTCGCACCTCTCGCCTATTCCGGATCTGAGGTCGCCCGATGGGCGGCAGGCGGTGACCTCAACGCTGTGCTGATCGATACACTGAAGAAGCTTCAGGATACCGGCTATCGGGTAACGAGCGTCCTCTGGGTGCAAGGAGAGGCGGATTTCGTTTTGGGCACCACTGCCGAGGCCTATCAAGAACGTTTCCTGTCGATGGTCGACACATTGCGTCAGCACGGCGTCGAGGCGCCCGTTTACATTTCGATCGCATCGAAATGCCTTGAACCGAGCAACGGCGGCTTCAAGGAGCATATACCCGACAATCCGATCGTACGGGCGCAAATGGCGCTGTCAAAAAGCGGCCACGGTATCCGGGAAGGCGCAAATACCGACGCGCTACTCGATGGAGACGACCGCTACGACGATTGCCATATTGGGGGCACAGGGGCGGAGAAAGTCTCGCGGGCCTGGTTGAACCTTCTGCGTGGCGAGAGCCGCCTGGAAAGCTCGCGATAGTCTTGTCGGCGATTGCACTCTCTGGTCCGTCCGAAATCTTCCGGAATTACTGGGGGTCCGAAATAGAAAGATGCCCCGCAAAACGAGGCATCTTGTATCAGGCTGATGCCACCTTCAGAGATGCGGCACCGAGGGGGCGGATTAGGTAGCAGGATGACATGGTTCAAAAAATCGTCAATTTACCTGAACTTAGTAATCCTACTGCGGCGCCCGCCTTGTGCTGAGATCAACCCGACGTAGGGCCACAGGTCCAATTCTTCTGGCGGTGCTTACGCGGCGCGCGATCGGCCACATCGTCATCGCTTTGGCATCAAATGGTCTCATCATTCCGCGTGGGTCTGGATCTGGAGACAGCAGGCGCTTGTAATCCTCGGGACGAAGAACAACTGGCATACGATTGTGGACTGCCGAGATCATCTCGTTTGATTGGCAGGTGCCGACAGCGAATCTCCGGATATCGATGCCGGCCGGGTGCCGCCATTCTTCCCAGATGCCAGCCAGCGCGAACGTCGAACGGTCTTTCACAGCAACAGCGTAGGGTTGCTTCTTGTAAATCCCGTCCTGCCATTCAAAAAAGCCGCTAACCGGCACCAGGCAGCGGCGCGACCGGTAAGCGTCTTGGAATAGCTCATTCGAGGCGATGTCTTTACGAGGCGCGAGGGATCCTCCCGCGCTCTCATTCAACGATCATACGAGTGGCTGGCGTCAACCAGTCGGCTCGTCTCAGCGGAACGGGGGTTCCAGGAGTTGACCAAAAGACCGGCTGGTGAGACCCGACGACTCAAGTGGCTCGGGTACGGCCGGCTAAAAGTTGAAATACACACTCACACCTGACCGGCGGTGATAACGGTAATAGTCGCGATAGCCGTAATCGTCGCGGCTGCCATAATACCGCGGACGGTAGCAGGAGCCGTAGTACCGGCAGTCGCGGTAAGCGTATCGGTGGTGTTTCTTCCAGTGACCATACGCATATCCATTACCGTGATGACGGTGCCTGATCTGCTCGACGTCGGCGGTGTGCACAGCGACCGCTTTCGGCACGACGATCGGCATGGCGTTTAGCGGCAGAGCGAAACATGCAGCCAAGACTGTCGCTGCCACTGCGGGGAAAAGCTTTTTCATCGACGTATCCTTTCAGCCCGCGAGTCTGGGTTAATAGGCATTAACCTAGCATGAACGGCTCTCCGCGCCCGGCGATACCGCCGGCCTCGGCGCGCTCCGGTGCGGCGTAGGCCTTGCCCTCCTCGGCGATCCAGTCAAGGCCACCGGCTCTCGTGCCGGCCTATTTTGAATCAGTGAATCTCGGGTTCGAATCCCGACGCTTTCACCATAAAATCAGTTGCCTAGCAGAAAAATTTGTGAGGCGAAAATTCCTTACACGATTGGTTCCGGTTCTGCCCCGGCCGGCCCTCGTTCCGCTGCAGGATCTCTTTCATTCCGCGAGATGATTGACCCATCATTTGATGACAGGGATGGCGGGAGCCTCATCTAGCCAGGGTCGGACGCGTAAGTCTACGGAGAAAACGAGTGACTGCACTTTTGGCCGAGATCTGAACTGGCGGCGTCACGACGCCTGTTCCAAGGTATTGTCGCCCTTTGTTCGTCAAGAAGAGCATTTCGGTGAAACCAAAACCGCCACCATTACTCTCTCTTTTGATCAGGCCAAGCAATTCCGCCTCTTTATCGCAGGGGGAATAGTGATCTTCCAAGACCTCGACACTGCCGCCCTGGTCAGCGATCTCGCCAAGCATAGTCTTGATATCCACGCGAAGCCCTCACCCAAATAGCCCGGCAGCCGAACGTGAGAGCATTATCTCATCGCGTCTGAGAGTGAATAGTACAATTTCTCGGCATCAAAATTTACACCAATATCAAGCTGGCCTTGCAATAGATTGGGATCGAGGACGCCCCGCTGGTAACGATCTGCAGATCGCTGCCAACGTCACTGGGAGGAATAAAAAAAGCCCCGCCGAAAACGGCGAGGCTCTGATGCTAACGATCCGAGAAACTCTTATCAGAACTTCACGCCGATACCGAACTTCAGTTCGTGCTGATCGAGGTCGACATCAACGCCCAGGATGTCTTTTTCGCCGTAGTCGTTGTAGCGATATTCGCCGCGGGCGAAGATGTTGTTCGTGATGGCAAAGTCGACGCCGGCGCCGACGGTGTAGCCGTTGAACGTCTCGGTTTCCTTGTCGAAGCCGGGCGCATCGACGTAACCGCGCGTGGCGGCCCAGCCGGCTGCGCCGTAAATCAGCGCCTTATCGAAGGCGTAGCCAACACGACCGCGAACGGCTCCAGCCCAATCCGTCCCGACGTCTGCGCCGAGCGCGTCCTCTTCATTCCAATTGTGTTCGATATTCCCTTCGATACCCACGACAATGTTATCGAACTGGAAATTGTAACCTGCGAAAGCGCCGAAGACGCCGCCGTTGAAATCCTCATCGGCGGAGGCACCGCCGGCGCTGAAATCACCGTTCAACCAACCGGCGCCGCCATCGATACCGAAATAAGGACCCGACCAGGTGAAAACAGGTGCCGCCGCAACCGGTGCCGTTGGGACGTCCTGAACGACATCGGCCGCGAACGCAGTGGTAGCGACAAGTGCGAGAAAGGCAGTGGCGATCGTTAGCTTCATTTTCGTACTCTCCATGGCATTGCATTAGGACTGAATGATATAACGGCTGCACAACAGAAGGCTGTAGCAACAAGGACACACTCCCGAAATTGTACGCTCTCGTACAAGTTGTTTGTAGCCGGGAGAGGGCCGGCCGAAGCCGGCGTCGCCAGAAATTGTCCTGATGCGGGTTACACGGATCGTCGATTTGCCTTTCCGGGAACTCCGAACCCGGAACCAAATGCGCTCGCATTCACTTTGACGACTGAGCAATTTTGGAGATTCGCTATGGAAGAGACGCCCAAAACCGCAATCCGCGGAATGATGTTGTACGTGCTCGCTCTTATTGTCTTGGGCGTTTTGGCTGGTGCTGCCTACACGATCTACGGCCACCCCGCCGATCCCTCGGAGCGGCCGGCGGCTGAGACCATTCCGCAAAAGGCCACAGCTCCGCAGTGATCGGCACCATCCCAGCTATATCTGGTCGCCCCGAGAACGAATGGTGAAACGGAAGGCGTTTTGCCAAACCCGGCGCTGACCCGCTCTGGTCGTGTTGAAGCGTCCGGGTTCTACGCCAGGAAAACTGCACAAGCGGCAACGAAAAGGGCTTTGGAAGGCAAGGCGGAAATCCTGTCGCAAGTCCTTCCCACCAGTAGAGAGCTAATGCTTATAGGGGGAACAACCTGCGACAGGGGAATTCGGCACCTGAGCAGACGCGATCAAACTGGAATACCCAGCCGGGCAGCTCGGCCCGGAATGCCGAGACGTTATCCCGGCAGTCGGAGCAGAGGAGTTTGCGGATGAGGGAACATGCGGTCGTGATTGCCGGAGGAGGGCCGACCGGGCTGATACTGGCCGGCGAACTGGCCTTGGCGGGCATCGATGTCGCCATTGTCGAGCGTCGCTTGAACCAGGAGATCGTCGGTTCGCGTGCCGGGGGCCTCAGTGCGCGCACGCTCGAGGTTCTCGATCAGCGCGGCATTGTTGATCGGTTCTTGGCCGAGGGTCAGATCGCCCAGGTCACCGGATTTGCGGTCACGCGGCTTGATATCAGCGATTTTCCGACGCGGCACAATTATGGGCTGGCACTGCGGCAGAAGCATATCGAGCGCATTCTCGCCGGCTGGGTCGAAGAGTTGCCGGTCGTGATCTATCGCGGCTGCGAACTGACAGGCTTCATGCAGGACGCTTCCGGCCTGACCATCGAACTCTCCGACGCTTCGGAAATCCGCGCAGCCTATCTCGTCGGCTGTGATGGCGGCCGCAGCCTGGTTCGCAAGCTGGCCGGCATTGAGTTTCCCGGATGGGACGCGACGACGAGCAATATTCTTGCCGAGGCCGAGATGGAGGAGGAGCCGCCGCTCGGCGTCCATCGCACCGCGCTCGGCATGCATGCCTTTGGCCGCGAGGACTATGAAATCCGGGACGGCAAGGTTGTCTTTGCCAGCGAAGGCCCGATCAACGTCATGGTGACGGAAACGAGTGCCGTTGCGGCAGGCGAGCCGACGCTCGGTGATCTCAGGCGAGCGCTGATTGCCGCCTGCGGAACGGATTTTGGAATCCATGGCCTCAAGTGGATTTCCAGGTTCACCGACATGTCGCGGCAGGCGGCAGCCTATCGCAAGGGCCGGGTTTTCCTGGCGGGCGACGCCGCGCATGTGCATTCGCCGGTGGGCGGGCAGGGGCTTAATACCGGTGTCCAGGATGCGGTGAACCTCGGCTGGAAGCTTGCCCAGGTGGTGAAGGGACTGTCGCCTGAGGCGCTGCTCGATACCTATCACGCCGAGCGGCATCCGGTCGCTGCCCGCGTGTTGCGCACGACAATGGCCCAGGTCGCCTTGCAACGCACCGATGACCGCACCGAAGCGCTCAGGGACATCGTGCTGGAACTCCTTGGACTGGATGAGGCCCGCAAGACGCTCGCCGGGGAAATGTCCGGTCTTGCCCTCCGCTACGATCTCGGCGAGGGGCACCCGCTGCTCGGCCGCCGCATGCCCGACCTCGACCTCGTCACGCCTGATGGCTCCATCCGTGTCTTTGCGCTGCTCAGAGAGGCGCGGCCGGTGCTGTTGAATCTCGCCGCAACCGGCAGCCTCGATATCGCGCCATGGTCAGGCCGCGTCCGGCTGGTTCAGGCGAGCTATGGCGGTCCGTGGGAGCTGCCGGCGCTCGGGGCAGTCTCGGCGCCGAGCGCGGTGCTGATCCGGCCCGACGGATATGTGGCATGGGTCGGCGAGGGGACGCAGGATGGCCTTTACGACGCGATGATCACCTGGTTCGGGCCGTCCGGTTGAGAGCCGCAGCGCCGGTTAAGCGGCGAGCGGGACCGAGCCGCCGTCCGGGATCGCCTCGCTTTCTGGCATCGGCCTGCCGCGGCGCTCCCACGTCCGCCGGCTGATGCCGAAGGCCTCCCAGGGGCGGGACTGGCTGAGGGAGTTGGCGAGGTAGTCTGCTCTGGGAGCGGCGCCGGCGGCGCGGCGCTGCTTCTCTTTCCGGCTGAGCTCGCGCTGGCGCCGCTTTGCCTTTTGCAGTTTTGCCCTTTTCGCCTTCGGCACGTCGAAGGCGCCGATGGTGCGGATATCGAGCGCGCAGCGTTCGGCATAGCTCAGATGCAGGGCATGGCCGAGCGCGTCGGCGGAAAGCGGGGAAAACCGCACCTTGGTCCGCTCGTAGATGATTTCCTCTATCACGGCCTTTCCAGCCCAGGGGACCCAGCGGGCCGCCCAGCCGAGCACCACCTCGACAAAACCTTCCTTGAACTCGACGAAAGCGAGGCTGGCGATCACCTCGACATAGATCAGCGCGTCGTCCGCCTCCGGCACGATCTCTCCATGGCGGTTCCGGATCAATTGTTCGATCTCGCGCATGCGACCGCGGAAATGGTTCCAGCGGCCGCCCCGCATCCGGCGCTGCACGGCCTTATAGCCCAGCAGGCAGTCACCGAGTTTGATCGCCGTGATATCCCGGGCAAGACCATCCGCATGAGCGGCTTTTTCCGCTGGCTTTGCCGATCGAGCCCCTTTCTCCTCAAGACGATCCATCACTTCTCCTTCGTCGATCGGCCGGAGCCGAACCGATCGATTGTAGAGGAGGGCGAGGGGGTGATGCTCGCACTTTTTCGCCGTTGTGCTGCAAATTGTTGAAACGGTGATGCAACGGAGTGACGGGCAGCCGACAGGCGATTTCGGCTGGGGAACTCTGTCAATCGGCAAGCAAGCGGTCCGATCGATTTCTATTGGCAGGTTGCCGTGTTATGATCGCGCCATTGGCGTTGTCTGTCCTGTCATGCGCGTAGAGACTATCTAAATGAGCGAAGTGGACGTCCTTTTTGCCGCCCTGCGACAGGCGGCTGACCCGCAGACGGTCGAATGTATCGAAAACGTCGTCAGGCATGGCGCCGATCGCGATCTCAACCGCATCAATGCGCTGGCTTTCGCCGAAAACCATTCTCTCGATGAAGAGAAAACCATCGCCGCCTTTCTCCACGCCGCCCGCATAGGGGCGTTCGAGATGACCTGGAATGTGCTCTGTCCGGGATGCGGCGGCGTCCTTGACAGCGGCGCAACGCTCAAAGGGGTCGTGCAGGATACCTATCATTGCGCCCTCTGTGCGGCCGGATACGAACCCACGCTCGACGAGATGGTCGAGGTCACCTTCACCGTCAGTCCGCGTGTGCGCAGGATTGCCGCCCACGAGCCCGACCGGCTGCCGCCGCTCGAATATTACCGCCAGATCTTCTTCAGCTCCGGCGTCGACCTGCCGGAGGATCTGGAAGCGAAATTTGAACCCATTCTTCTGGAGATGATCGAGCTGGCGCCGGGCGAGAAGGCTTTCGTCTCGCTGCAGCTGCCGGCGCAATTCATCATCATCTTCGATGCGGTGACGCATTCGGCGCAGTTCATCGATGTGCAGGGCGAACCCACCAGCGAACGCCAGAACCTCTCGATGGTCATCAGCCGCGGGCATGCGCTGAACGAAACCGTGACGATGCGTCCCGGCCTGCTGCGGCTGACGCTTGAGAATCATACCGATCGCCGGGTGGTGCCGAATGTCTGCATCGCCGGCGATGACCTCCATGACCTCCTGGGCCGCCGGCGGCCGTTTCTGACGGCCAAGCGCCTGCTGACGAACCAGAGCTTCCGCGACATCTACCGAACCGATACACTCGACGTCGACCAGCGCCTGAAGATCACCAGCCTGACCTTCCTATTCACCGATCTCAGGGGCTCGACCGCGCTTTATGAGCGTGTCGGTGATCTCGCCGCCTTCGATCTGGTGCGGGCGCATTTCCGCGTTCTTCACGAGATCGTCGCCACCGAGGCGGGCGCCGTCGTCAAGACGATCGGCGATGCTGTCATGGCGACCTTCCCGAGCCCGGACCGCGCGGTGGCGGCCGCGCTCAGAATGCGCGAAGCGATGCGCCGGTTGAATGCCGAACACGGCAGCGAAGACCTGCTCCTGAAGATCGGCATCCATGAGGGGCCATGCCTCGCCGTCAACCTCAACGACCGTCAGGACTATTTCGGCCAGACCGTCAACATCGCCTCGCGCGTCCAGGGCCTTGCCGACCCCAATGTGATCATGACGACGGAAGCGATCGTCGAGGATGTCAATGTCTCGGAGATCCTGCGTGACAGCGGCATCAGATCGGCGTCCCGGATGGCGGAACTCCAGGGCATCGGCAGGGAGGTCAGGATCTTCGCCCTGTCGTGAGCTTCGTCGCTGATCACGGCACCCTTTGCCGGCCGCGGCAACCCTCGCTCATATGTCGTGCCCTTGTTGTGCCCTGGGCCGCCCACAAGAAAAAGGCCTGCCCCGAAGGCAGGCCAAGCCGCCCCCGTGGTCGTGGAGCGGAGGGGAACGAAGTCGCTTTGCCTATTGGCGTGTCACGACCTTCCGTGGGCCGGTTCGCGTGTTGGAAACGGCCAAGGCCAGGCCGGACAAAATCAAGGCCACGCCAGCGGCAAAGGTCAGGCTCAACGCGTCGCCGAAGAGAAACGATGCCGCGGCCGCCATCCGCGGCGAAGGCGTGGCTCTGGGCGAAGCGTCTTGGTGGCTGAGGATCTTGCCCAGGGCCGCCTCGTTGCGTTGTTCCCGAAAGCGAGATTGGACGTGGAGTGGGGATACGATCTTGTCTATGCGATCGGCACTCAGGATCATCCCAAACTGCGAGCATTCCGGAGTTGCATATCAGGCGAGGTCAGGGAATTCGCCGCGAATATCCAACCCGACTTTGTCGACGCCGTTCTCTGAACGGTTCGGGAGCTCTCCGGCCACGGTGAGCTCCGCTGCGGGCCATGCAAGAAGACGCCAGAGCATCCGCCCTGGCGTCTTCGGTTCAGGCCACCAGACCCTTGGTCAGCTCAAGCGCCTGCCGTTCGAACAGCCGCCGATAGATGCCGCCATTGAGCCGGATCAGCGCCTGGTGGTCGCCCTCTTCGACGATCTTGCCCTTGTCGAAGACCAGCAGCCGGTCGAGCGCCCGCACCGTCGACAGGCGGTGGGCAATGACCAGCGTCGTGCGGCCGACCATCAGCCGTTCCATGGCCTGCTGGATCTGCACTTCGCTCTCGCTGTCGAGGCTCGACGTCGCCTCGTCGAGGATCAGCACCGGCGCATCGGCGAGGAAGGCGCGGGCAATGGCGACGCGCTGCCGCTCGCCGCCCGACAGCTTGACGCCGCGTTCGCCGACCATCGTTTCATAGCCCTTGGGGAGGCCTACGATGAAGCCGTGCGCATTGGCCTGTTTCGCCGCCTGCTCGATCTCGCGGCGCGAGGCGTTCGGCCGGCCATAGGCGATGTTTTCCGCCAGCGTCCGATGGAACAGGATCGGCTCCTGCTGCACGATGGCGATCTGGCCGCGCAGGTCTGATTGCCTGACGTCGGCGATATCCTGTCCGTCGATGCGGATGGCGCCGGCATTCACGTCATAGAGGCGCTGGATGAGCTTGACGAAGGTCGTCTTGCCCGAACCCGAATGCCCGACCAGACCGACGCGCTCGCCCGGCTTGATGACGACCGAAAAGTCCTCATAAAGCGGATCGGGATGAGCGCCATACTGGAAGATGACGCGGTCGAAGACGATCTCGCCCGTATCGATCGCAATCGGCCCGGCATCCGGCTTGTCCTCGACGCCAAGCGGCATCTTGTCGAGCAGCACCAGCTCTTCCATGTCATTGACGGCACGCTGCAGGTTGCGGATGTCCTGGCCGACATTGCGCAGATAGCCTTGCAGAACGAAGAACATCGCCAGCACAAAGGTGATGTCGCCTGGTGTCGCCAGCCCCTTCCGCCACATGAGGAGGCCCGTTCCGAGAATGCCCGCCTGCATGGAAACCATCATGAAGCCCTGGATCGTGCCGCTCAATGTGCCGCGCTTCCATGTGCGCCGCGTGCGCCTGTCCCATTTGGCCAGCACGTGGCGCAGGCGCAATTCTTCGCGGCTTTCGGCGCCGAAGGCCTTGACTACCGAATTGCAGCTGATGGCATCGGCGAGCGCGCCGCCAAGCTTGGTGTCCCAGGCATTGGCAAGCCGCGCTGCCGGCGACACGAAGCCCATGGAAAGCGCCACGGTCGCGCCGATATAGATCAGCGATCCCGTTGCGACGAACAGGCCCATGACCGGCCAGTAGCTGCCGAGCACAAGACTGGCGCCGACGAGCATGACGATGGAGGGCAGCAGCGCGACCAGCAACAGGTCGTTGAGCGAATCGAGCGCCCACATGCCGCGGGTGATCTTGCGCACGGTCGAACCGGCAAAGCTGTTGGCGTGCCAGTCTGTGCTGAACCGCTGCACCTTGTGGAAGCCGTTATTGACCACATCGGCCATGATGCGCAGCGTCAGCCGGATGATGCCGTTGAAGATGAACCAGCGCAACACCACGCTGGTGAGGCCGAGAACCACGACGACGGCAAAGGCGCTAAGGGCGCTATCGGCTGCCTGGGTGCCGGCAATGGCATCGACGATGCGGCCGGAAAACACCGGCACCATGACTTCGGCCAGCGTGCTTGAGACCACCAGCACGATGATCGCGCCGACCAAGGCAGGCCGATAGCGCCAGTGCTGAAAAACAAAGCCGAGCACCTGACGATAGGCATCGGCGCGAAAATCGAGCTTCTTGCGAGTCATTTTAACCTGCCCGGCCCGGATTTCGGCAACCGGTCCTCAAAAATCGAGAGTGAGATGCCACAGCCCGGGCGGGAGACAAAATGATCCCGTCAGATCAATCGGGCTATGAAGGATGAAAAAACCGCATGTCGGGCGCGCTCGGGGCGGGCCGCGAATGGAATTGACCTAGCGTCGGGACATTCCATGCGGGAAGCTGTCGATGAATGCTGGTGTCATGCAACGCCTCCCTATGTTAGATCTGAAGTGTTCGATCTGAAGCGGTGAGCGTTATGTAGCGGAGCAATTCGCCATTGCCAAGCGGATTTTTACAACCCTGCAGACAGTGATGCGGAAACGACACAGCTTATGAGCTTGCATCCTGCGGTATCAGCCGTTTGGTGTTGCGCGCAGGCACTGCCAAACTCTGGGCTTCAATAGCTGCAGGAGCGAGCGTTGCTGGGTCTGAATCCACCTGCGCAAGCCGGGTTCCTCGACGTATTCAACTGATATTGAAAATCCTCCCTGTCGTGCCTCGCAGGCGAGGTGCAGGAAGATGCGATGGCGGAAAGGCCGATCAGCGCTCCGGCTGCGGCCAATCGGATAACTCGGTTCATCTGCGTCTCCTCCAAAGCATGTCACGCAAAGGTTGATCCTCGTGCGCAATCTAGCATGGCGGCCCATGCCTTTGCGAGGAGGTGGACGCGATCACGCGCATCTGATGGCAGGCGTTGCACATTTATGTCCGGCCGATTTCATTGCACTATTCTGTCATTATGGAAGCAGTTGCACTATGTTTGCTGGCGAACCAAACTTGATTTGTTGTTGAATTATTCAAGCTTTTTCAGTAATATTATCCCATAAAAAAGTAATATAAATGGGAGGATACTATGCCAGAAGCTCAGTTCGAGCCGGTTTTTCTTCGCCGTCAACATTTCGTCGCAGAGATCACGAATCTCGACGAAATCTTCGATTTTCTGGAGGAGTGGCCGCAGGACAAGCGAGGTCTGGCATATGACACGCTGCTGAAGGCGTGCAGGGATACGGCGAGCGGCCGGTTCCCGCTGAATGCGGCGAGGGAGAATTTCCGGCGGTTTTTGAAGATGTCGGGCGTGCTGGCGAAGGCCGAAGGCGCCGCGAAATTCGAGTTGATGAACGATCGAACGATCCGCACGGCTTGATCTCACACAGACAGGCGACGGATAAGGGCGCAGCCGCGGCCGCAACGAGGCGGGTTCGGCCACCGCGAGAAATCGGCGGCGCGCTTGTCATGGCGCGTGGCGACGCGCACCGGCCCGAATGGGGATCGATTTTCGGGCCGGTGCGCTAGCTCACATAGCGCTAGCTCACGTAGCGCTAGCTCACGCGGCGTTAGCTCATGTGCTGGCTGTCGTTGGCCCATTCGCATCGGAAGGCCAGCATCGGCTTGGAAAATCCCTTGAGACGGCGGCGTGTCGCGTGGGCGAAGAGGTCGCTCGCGCCATATTCCCGGAAAATATTCTCCGACACCAGGATCTGGTCGCTGGCGGCTGCCGCGCAGAGGCGGGCCGCCAGCTGCACGGTCGAGCCGAAGAGGTCGTTGCTGTCCTCGACCGGCTCGCCGCAATCGAGCCCGATGCGGATATGGATCGGCTGGGCGTTGTTGCCGCTGTTGTAATGTTGGAATTCCTGCTGGATCGCCATGGCGCATTCGACGGCTGCCGTTGTCGCCGCGAAGGCCGCCATGATGCCGTCGCCGGTGTGCTTGACTTCGCGGCCTGAATTTTTGCCGAGGCACCGGCGCACAATCGCGTCATGGGCCCGGACCAGCTCTGTCCCCATGCGGTCGCCGAGGCGCGCCGTCATCTCGGTCGAGCCGACGATATCGGTAAACAGGATCGCCCGGTGGCCGGGATCCATTTGCGGCGTGGATTGGCCGGGCGCGGGATCAGGGTCATTGATGCGGCCGAGAAAGGCCTCCACCGCCGACAGGGCCACCTCGACGATCTCATTGGCGACAAAGCCGTGCGCCTCGCGATGCACGCATTGGACGGCTGCCATATCGGGCGCATCCACCAGGCAGAAGGCCGTCCCGCGCCGCTGGTCGAACCAGTAGGTGAGGAACTTGACGCCGTATTGATCCTGAATGTCGATATCCATGCGATGTGCCTGAGCGACCTCGGCGGGCGAGGTCCCTTCGAGAAAGTGCCGGTCCATGAAGATGGGCATCGCGCGTCCTCCCAGATCCGCCGCGTGCAAGAGACGGCATTGTACGATCTGGATGCGTTCCCGTCCACCTTCCGGACAATTAAACGCGCTCATCGCGGTATGTTGCTTGCAAAGAGCATCGCGTTGCTGAATCTCCGCTAGAATATGCAAGAAAATGGATAGTTTTAATGAGTAGGCCCGGTGTGTTAGTCTGATATTTACCATAATCTGTCGTTTAATGACTGGTGGCAGGTTTCCGGCCCCCCTCGAGAGGTTTCAGGCGTTTCCTGTTCTCAAGCCTCGCTCGCCGGATCCTGGCTGGAGAGAAATGTCTGTCGTGGCCATGATGGCCAAGATCGAAAGGCCGCTGCCAACGGCACGCAAATTGCATGTTATCGATTAGCTCGCCGAAATTAGGAAAAGCTGTAGCAAAGTGAGACAGACGGCACATTTTCGACCGGTCGGCTTGGCCTCGATGGGGCTCGGGCATTATGCCGTTATTAACTCTGTGTGGGATGCCGCGCGCACGCTCCTCCATGACTGGCCGGTGGATGACGGCGAGGAATATCTCGAGGCCGTCAAAGCCTGCCTGGATGCGATCATCGGCGACCTGCCGCCGGATCATGTGCGGGCCGCCTTCGTCAGGGCTGCGCAGGAGGCGGGCATCGCCGTCATCGAGGCGGCCGACTGAACAGCGGCCACATCCCAATCTCCGTCCCTCCCGGTTCCACGAGAAGGTCTCGTCACGCTTGACTTCCGCGGATTAGGGTCTAAATTAGAACAAAGCAGGAACACTGGAGATGGTCATGACACATACGGAACAGGTGATCGCCAACGCCCTGGCCCTCGTCGAAGCCTCCCGCGCGGCCCGTGAACGGGATCAGCAGCGTCGCGCCGCCTGGCAGAAAAAGGTCGAACTCAGCCGGCCGCTGCCGCCTTTGCCGCGGCCGGTCCAGTTGCCGCTGGCGCTGAACTGATGCAGCCGGCAAAGACATTCGGGCCCGATCCGGCCTGCTCCGATGCGGCTTGCCCCGATCCCGCATGGGAAGTGGAAGCCGTGCTCGCCTGGCATGACGACGATGCCAAGGCGGCGATCCGTTCGCTTCTCGACGACTGCAGGCATCTGCGCCGGCAGCTGGCACTGGCGGAAAGCGTGATGAGCCGCGGAATGGCCCGCGGCTGGACACCGCGATACGAACGCGATTCACTCTGAAATATGCCTGCGACGACGTCTGTTGCGATCGGCGCGACCGCGGCGGTCATGACGGTTGCTTCGCAACCGGGCCAAGGCCGGCAGTCGTGAGATAGGTCTCCAGCGCTGAAGCTTCATCGGATGCGACGATGGCGCCGATATAGCCGTCCGGACGCACGAGCACCCAGTCGCCGGGCGCCAGCGCATAGGCGTCGCGGAAATGCCCGCCTTCGTCGATGACATCGCCGCGCCGGCCGATCCTGTGGATCTGCAATCCCGGGCGTGGCGGCACGGCCGCTTGCTCCGGCTCATAACCGAGCAGCGTCCAGTGCGGACCCTTGATGAGGTCGAACAGACGCACCGGCTGGCCGGCCGCACCCTTGAGCGGCGCATCGGGCGCGCGGTCACCGGCCAGCAGGCCGCCGTTCCGCTCCGGCTTTTCCAGCGCAAGGGCGGAATCGGGGTAGCCGATATCGAGCTGATGGACCTCGCGGCCACGCCTGACGTCACCGCGTTTCAGCGCGTCGAGAAGTTTGGTCGCAAGACCGAGCATCGCCGCGGCGATCGGGCGGCGCTCTTCCTCATAGCTGTCGAGCAGCTGATCAGCGGCGCCGGCGGTGACCGCAGCCAGTTTCCATCCGAGATTATAGGCATCCTGGATGCTGGTATTGAGGCCCTGGCCGCCGGTTGGCGGATGGGTATGCGCGGCATCGCCGACGAGAAACACGCGGCCGAGCCGATAGCGATCGGCAAGCCGGGCGTTCATGTTGAAGGCCGATGCCCAGGAGACCGATTGCACGTGAATATCGTTGCGGCCGGAGCGCTCGCTCACCAGCGCCGTCAGGCCCGCAGCCGACAGGTCGATCTCGCCGTCGAGCGGGACCGGCCCCTGGATCTGGAACAGATTGGTACCCGCCAGCGGGCAAAGTGCCAGCTGGCGCTGCATGTCGCCTTCGCCGAAGCGGTGCCAGGCGTCGCGGTCCAGCCCGGTCAGGAGGACATCGGCGACGATGGCGCGCACGCCGAGCGTCTTGCCGGGAAAGCCGATATCGAGGGCGCGGCGCACCAGGCTGCGACCGCCATCCGCGCCGACCAGCCATCGGACGCGGATGGTCTCTTCCCCGGATTGGCCCTTGATCCGCGCCGTCACGCCCGCCTCGTCCTGTTCGAAGCCGGTGAGCTCGCATCCGAATTCCGGCCGGTGCCCCAGCTCGGTGAGGCGCTCGCGCATCACCCCCTCGGTGAGGAACTGCGGGACCATCAGCGGAAGGTGATAGGGTTCGGCAGGCGTCGGCTCCTCGCGCAGCATGGCGTCAGATTCAACGAAGCTTCCGTCGCCGCGATATTCCCGCTGCGGAGGATAGGCGCCGCCCCGCGCAACGATCCGGTCGAGGATGCCGAGATCCTCGAATATCTCCTGGCTTCGCGGCTGAATGCCCTTGCCGCGCGAGCCGCGGAACGGGTCAGTCGATTTCTCGATCAGGCGGAAGGATACACCCCGCCGCGCAAGCTCGATCGCCAGCGTCAGCCCCGCCGCACCGGCGCACCGGCGCCTGATATCAGTACGTCGACTGTCGATTTTTCTGTCATCGCCATCTCCATATGTGTATTATGCACATAATAGGAGAATCGGCATGGCGTCAAGAAATAATGTGCAAAATACACATATATCCAGAAAGCTGCGCGAACTGCATGGCGCTTTGATCGAGATCGTCAGCGTCATGAACCGACCCCAGCGTGACGAGCAGATGGTCCGCGAGGCGGGAATTTCGCTCGATCGCGCCCTGTTTCCGCTGCTGGTCATGGTGGAGCGGCTGGGTCCCATCGGCGTGGTCGAACTCGCCGACCGCGCCGGGCGCGACTACACCACCGTCAGCCGCCAGGTCGCCAAGCTCGAAAGTCTTGATCTCATCGAGCGCCGCGGAAGCGCCGCCGACCGCCGCGTGCGCGAGGCGGTCATCAGTCCGAAAGGCAAGGCGATGACCGACCGCATCGACGCCGCACGCGAAAAGCTCGGCCGCGCAATCTTCGAAAGCTGGGACGAACACGACTTCAATGAACTGGTGCGGCTGATGCGCAAGTTCGCCAATGATATCAGCGGCGACATCGGCGGCAGCGCGACGAAGCCTCAGGAAGAGGGCGATTGACGGAGAAGGGGGCCTCCTTGCTTGCGTCGAAGCCATTGCGCCGAAGCGCTTGCGATGATCTTCTGGCGCCTCTTCCCGTCAACGCTTTCCGGTGATTCCCGATGTTCGATATTCTGTGGCGCGGCCTGGCGATCGGCGCCGGCGCAACCATCCTCATGGACCTCTGGGCGATCGTGCTCGCCAAGGTCTTTGGCCAGCCGCCGGCCAATTGGGCGCCGGTCGGCCGCTGGTTCTGGCATCTTCGCCGCGGCAAGGTCTTTCACGAGAACATTGCCGATGCCGAGCCCTATGAGCATGAATTGGCACTAGGCTGGATCAGCCACTACGCCGTCGGCATTCTCTACGGCGTGATCTTCGCGATCATCGTGGGGCAGGGCTGGCTCGCCGCCCCGACATTTCTCCCCGCCTGGATCTTCGGCATCGTCACCGTCGGGGCAGGGTGGTTCCTGCTGCAGCCCGGCCTCGGTCTCGGCTGGGCTGCTTCCAGACATCCGAAGCCGATGAAGGTCCGGAGCTTCAACTTGCTTGCGCATACGGTGTTTGCGCTGGGGCTTTACGGGACCGCGTTGATTCTGCGCTGAGATTGCGGCCCGCCCCTCATCCGCCTGCCGGCACTTTCTCCCCGCCTGCGGGGAGATCTATCGGTCCCCCGCAGACTCTCGCAGGGCACGTCCCCTCTCCCCGTCAGAACGGGGAGAGGGTTAGGATGAGGGGCATCTTTGCCGGTCCGAACCGTGCTTCACCGCGCCGCCCAGTTCGCGCCGCGGCGGAAGATCGTCTTCATCTCCGGAACGTCGAATTCCTTGGCCTGGTGGCCGAGCGAGGAATAGAAAACCCGGCCCTTGCCATATTTCCGCTTCCAGACGACGGGCATGACGACGCCGTCGATCCAGTAGGCGTGCTCGCCGGTGAACTTGGTCGTCGCCAGCACCTCGTTCGAGGGGTCGACATGCATGTAATATTGCTCTGACGTATAGGGGAAATCGGCAATCCCCTCCATCAGCGGATCGTCCGGCCGGGTGATGTTGACGGTATAGTCGATGATGTTGCCGGGGTGGGCCACCCACTGGCCGCCGATGATGAACTGGTAGTCGACCGAGTCACGGAAGGCGTCACCCGCGCCGCCGTGATAACCGGCGATGCCGACGCCGCTCTCGATTGCGGCGGCGAGGTTCTTGACCTCTTCCTTCTCGATCTTCGACATCGTCATGATCGGCACGACGAGACTGAGGTCATGCACGGAAGGGTCGGCCAGCGCTTCGGTGCCGTGTTCGAGATAGACCTTGAAGCCGTCCTCCTCGAGCATCCCCTTAATGATTTCGGCGCATTCCTGCGGCTCATGGCCGCTCCAGCCGCCCCAGACGATCAGTGCTTCACGCATAGTCATTCCTCCTGAAATTATTTCGCCAGCCGTCCGTCGACGATGGATTGCGATAGGGGGGCAGGGCGCTCCACCGCCGTTGAGATCGCGACCGTACGTCCGGTTGCAGACGCGGTGTGGAACGCTTCCATGACCTCCAGCACATGCAGTGCCAGATCGCCATTGGCGCGATGCGGCCGGTTGGAGCGGATCGCATGCGCCATGTCGGCGACGCCGAGCGAGCGATAGTTGCCATCGGCATAGGGGGATGTGAGGGGCTGATCCTCGAATTGGCCGCCCTTCCTGAGATATTCGACAGGGCCTTCGAATTTGTTGGGATCGGGCACGATCAGCGTCCCCTCGGTGCCGTAGACCTCGAGCGGCACATGCTTGTGGCCGGCGACGTCGAAGCTCATGGCGATCTGCACGACGGCGCCGCCCGCAAAAGCCATCATGCCGGCGACATGGGTCGGCACATGCACGGGAATGCGCTCACCGTTGCGCGGCTCGCTCGTGATCAACCGTTCGGCCCGCGGCGTCGTCGCAAAGCCGGCGACTTGAGCGACCGGCCCGAGAAGGTTGACGAGGTCGGTGATGTAATAGGGACCCATGTCCAGCATCGGCCCGCCGCCCACTTCGTAGTAGAAGGCCGGGTTCGGATGCCAGCGCTCATGGCCCGGGCACATGAAGCTCGCCGAGCCGCCGACCGGCTGGCCGATGACGCCCTGGTCGATCAAGGCGCGGGCCGTCTGATGGCCGCCACCGAGGAAGGTGTCGGGAGCCGCGCCGATGCGCAGATTGCGGGCGCGCGCCGCCTCGGCCAATTTTTTCCCTTCCGCGAAATTAATCCCGAGCGGCTTTTCCGAATAGGTGTGTTTGCCGGCCTCGAGAGCCTGCAGCGCCACGGCGACATGGGCCTTCGGGATCGTCAGGTTGACGATGATCTCGACCTTAGGATCGGCGAAGAGCTCTTCGACCGTCCTCGCCGGAACGTTGAATTCGCGCGCCTTGGCCTCTGCTAGGTCCCGGTTGAGATCGGCGACGCCGCGAATGTCGAGAATGGGAAAGGATGCCATCGCCTTGAGATAGGCGCCCGAAATATTGCCGCATCCGATGATGCCGATACCGACTCTCTCCATGAATTCCTCCATTGATCTTGATTTGTGACGCCCGTCAGAGCGCCGGCCCGGTGGTGCTCCAGGGCGATTCGTAGAGTTCGTAGAGCGCCACCGCGGCCGCACCCTGCGCCCAGAAATCATCGCTCGAATCGTCGAAGACGAGTTCGCTTACCCCCTTCAGTGAGGGCGGGATGGCGAGCGCATAGGCATCGCGCAGACTGTTCAAAAAGGGTTCACCGAGCGCCAGGCTTGATCCGACCAGGATGACGCGCGGCGGCGCAAACAGCGTGACGATATTGGCGATGGTCAAGCCCACGGCTTCGCCGGCGCGGATGGCGGCGCTGATCAGCCGGTCGTCGTCAGCCTTGATCAGCGCCTGGGCATGCGTCATGCCGCGGCCGAGCCGGATCGCTTCGGCAAAACGCCCATCGGCCTGCTGTTCACCGAGGATGGCGCTTTCGCCGGCCTGGCTGAAGAGCCGCACGACGCCGTTCGGTCCTTTGCCGAGCACGAGGTCGCCGAGATTGTGGCTGAGGCCGCCGGCGCCGCGAAACAGGCTGTTGCCGTGCAGCACGCCGAGACCCAGCGTCTGCTCCAATGAAATCAACACCATATCCTCGAGATCGCGGGCTTTCCCGAACCAGTGATGGCCGAGCGTGATGGCATGCGCGTCACTTTCGACGATGGTCGGCGTCGACAGCCGCGTCGACATCTCGGCGGCGAAATCGACATTGGTGTCGCGGAAGATCGGGCTGCTTCTTATGTAGCCGGTGCGGTGCTCGATGACGCCGGGAAAACCGAGGCAGACGCTGTCGACATCTTCGAGCGACAGTCCGGCATCGACGACGCAGCGCCGCACACCATCCTCGACGAGATCGGCAATGACTCCGATCGGCTGCCGGTCGATGCGGATCGGCAGAGCGAGCTTCGACAGCACGTCGCCGCGGAAATTGGTGACGACGAAAACCATACGGTTGGCGGCGATCTTGCCGCCGACGACGCGGGCGGCATCCGGATTGAGTTCCAGCGCCACGCGCGGTCGCCCACGCACCGCCTCGTTGCGGATATCGCCTTCGTGACGCGGCAGGATCAGCCCATCGTCGAGCAGCGAGGCGGTAATGGCGGAAACGGTCGTGGTGGAAAGCTCGGTGCGTTCGCTGATCTCGATGCGCGAGATCGGACCATGGCGCCGGACGGTATCGAGCACGTTCAAGCGATTGATCGCGCGCATCAATTCTGGATCTGCGGTCTTCATGAAAAACTAGCCGGCATCGTTCGTTGGGCGGAAGCCAATATTTTTAACGGGTTACGAAATAAATAGCAGGCAATCCCACGGGCCTGTCAAGCGCATTTGGTAAAAATAGCGGCACTTGGGTTGACATCCGGCAAAAGCTCCGGTGAATTAATCCGCATAGGGGAAAAATTGTGAGGATAGGTCCCCTGGGAGGAAAATCATGAATTTTATGCTGAGAAACGCCGCTTTCGGTGGCAGGCACATCGTATCCATGGCAGCGGCAGCCGGCATGTTGCTGGCGGGAGCGGGCGCCGCCTCCGCGACGACGGTGGTTAAATGGCTGCATCTCGAGCTCGACCCGAAAAACGTTGCGGCCTGGGAAGACATCGTCAAGAAATACGAAGCCCAGCATCCCGACGTCGACATCCAGATGCAGTTCCTCGAAAACGAGGCCTTCAAGGCCAAGCTTCCCACGCTGCTGCAATCCGACGACGTGCCGGATTTCTTTTTCAGCTGGGGCGGCGGCGTATTGAAGCAGCAGTCCGAGACCGGCGCGCTGCAGGATGTGACGGCAGCTCTCGATGCCGATGGCGGCAAATTGCGCAAAGCCTATACGCCGGCCTCGGTCGATGGCCTGACCTTCGACGGCAAGACTTGGGCCGTTCCCTACAAAGTCGGTCTGGTCAGCTTCTTCTACAACAAGGCGCTGTTTGCCAAGGCTGGCGTCAAGGCTGAGGACATCAAGACCTGGACTGATTTCCTCGCTGCGGTGAAGAAGATCAAGGCGGCCGGCATCGTGCCGATTGCCGGCGGCGGCGGCGAGAAATGGCCGATCCATTTTTACTGGAGCTATCTCGTCATGCGCGAAGGCGGCCAGAAGGTCTTCGAAGCGGCCAAGAACGGCGAGGGCGAAGGTTTCCTCGATCCTGCCATCATCAAGGCGGGCGACGATCTCGCCGAACTCGGCAAGCTCGAGCCTTTCCAGCCCGGCTATCTCGGCGCCACCTGGCCGCAGACGCTCGGCGTTTTCGGTGACGGCAAGGCTGCGATGATCCTCGGTTTCGAAGCGACCGAAGCCAATCAGCGCAAGAATGCCGGAGACGGCAAGGGCCTCGCCCCCGACAATATCGGCCGCTTCGTGTTCCCGACGGTCGAGGGCGGCGCTGGCAAGCCCACCGACACGCTCGGCGGCCTGAACGGCTGGGCCGTCACCAAGAAGGCCTCCAAGGAAGCGATCGATTTCCTCGCCTTCCTGACCAATGCCGAGAACGAGCGGGCGATGGCCAAATCAGGCATGTTGCTTCCCGTTGCCGTCGGCGCCGATGACGGCGTCGTCAACCCGCTGCTGGCCGAATCCGCCAAACAGCTGGCCGGTTCGACATGGCATCAGAACTTCTTCGACCAGGATCTCGGCGCGGCTGTCGGCCGTGTCGTCAACGACGTCTCGGTGGAAATCGTCTCCGGCCAGATGAATTCCAAGGACGGCGCCCAGATGATCCAGGACGCTTTCGAGCTGGAACAATAACCGGCGCCCGCAGAGCCTTCCCGGCGCTCCCGATCGAGTGGAGCGCCGGCATTGCTGCCGACGAACGAAAGCAGGATCCATGGCCAATATTTCAGTCCCCGCGATGACATCAGCCGCAAGGCCGGCAAGACGAGCCGCAAACCGGAAAAGCTCGGTCGCCCATGACCGGCTGACGGTGCTGTTGCTGTTTCTGCCGCCGGCGCTGCTGCTGTTCACGCTCTTCGTCATCATGCCGATGGGCGAGGCGGCCTGGTACAGCCTCTACAAATGGAACGGCTACGGCACGCCGACCGAGTTCATCGCGCTGCGCAATTTCCAGGTGCTGTTCCGCAATGCCGCCTTCACCCAGGCGCTCGTTAATAATGGTCTGATCATCGTCATCTCGATCTGCATCCAGGTGCCGCTCGCCATCTGGCTTGCCACCATGCTGGCCCACCGCATTCCTGGCGTCGTCGGCTACCGGCTGATCTTCTTCCTGCCCTATGTGCTGGCCGATGTTGCCGCCGGCCTGATCTGGCGTTTCGTCTATGACGGCGATTACGGCCTGTTTGCCGCCATTTCCAACTTCTTCGGCTTCGCCAATCCTTACGTGCTCGCCGATAAGGATGTGGCGATCTACGCGGTGCTCGGCGTCATCGTCTGGAAATATTTCGGCTTTCACATGATGCTGTTCATCGCCGGCCTGCAATCGGTCGACAAGAGCGTGCTTGAGGCGGCCGAGATCGACGGCGCCACCGGCTGGCAGAAATTCCGCTATGTCACGCTGCCGCTGCTCGGTTCGACCTTGCGCCTGTCCATCTTCTTTGCCGTCGTCGGTTCGCTGCAGCTCTTCGACATGATCATGCCGCTCACCGGCGGCGGCCCGTCCAACTCCACCCAGACAATGGTCACCTTTCTTTACACCTATGGCGTCATGCGCATGCAGGTGGGTCTCGGCAGCGCCGTCGGCGTCGTGCTCTTCATCATCTGCGTGACGCTCGCCTTCGGTTACAAAAGGATCTTCATGCGCCATGACTGATATGAGCTCTTCCATCCGCATGCGCGCCTCGACCCGCATCTATCTCTACGTGTCGCTGACCCTCATTGCCGCCATCGTGCTGATCCCGCTGCTGACGACGGCGCTCGGCGGCTTCAAGACGCTGGGCGACCTGCGCACCAATCCCTTCGGCCTGCCGACCGAGTGGCAGTGGGCGAACTATACGGACATTCTGTTCGGCGAGCGTTACTGGCTGCAGATCGGCAATTCGCTGATCATCGCAGCACTCACCGTACTGTTGACGCTGATCGTCTCGTCGATGGCGGCCTTCGCCTTCGCCCATGTGCGCTTCTTCGGCTCGTCCTTCCTGCTCAATTATTTCCTGCTCGGCCTGATGTTTCCGGCAGCGACCGCGATCCTGCCGCTCTTCATCCGCATCCGCGATCTCGGGCTGTTGAATACCTATTGGGGCGTGGTGCTGCCGCAGGTGGCTTTCGGCCTCGGCATGAGCATCCTGTTGTTCCGGAACTATTTCCGCAACCTTCCGGAAGAATTGTTTCAGGCGGCCTTCGTCGATGGCTGCGGTTATCTCCGGTTCTTCTGGCATATCTCGCTGCCGCTCTCCCGGCCAATCGTCGCCACCGTCAGCATCATCTCCTTCGTCGGCAGCTGGAACAGCTACATCCTGCCGCTGATCATGCTGAACTCGGAATCGAAATATCCCTGGCCGCTCGGCATCATGGTCTATCGCGGCGAATACGGCACGGAATGGCAATTGGTACTGGCCTTCATCACCCTGACCATCCTTCCCACGATCATCGTCTTCTTCGTCGCCCAGCGGCACATCATCGCCGGGCTGACCGCCGGCGCCGTCAAGTCCTGAGCCGAACTATTGGAGCTGCAATCATGGCATCCGTTTCACTGCACGATGTAACCAAGGCCTATGGCGCCGTCGACGTCATCCACGGCATTTCGCTTCATATCGAGGATGGCGAATTCGTCGCCCTGGTCGGCCCGTCCGGCTGCGGAAAATCGACGCTGCTGCGGATGATCGCCGGCCTCGAAGAGATCACCGACGGCGAGATCGCCATCGGCGGCAATATCGTCAACGCCATGACGCCGCGCGAGCGCAACATCGCCATGGTCTTCCAGTCCTATGCGCTCTATCCGCATATGACGGTCGCCGAAAACATGGGCTTCAACCTGAAGCTCGCCGGCGTCGCCAAACCCCAGATCGAGGCCCGCGTTGCCGAGGCTGCCCGCATGCTGGATCTTGCCGCGCTGCTCGACCGCAAGCCGGCACAGCTTTCCGGCGGCCAGCGCCAGCGCGTCGCAATGGGCCGCGCCGTCGTGCGCAATCCGGCCGTCTTCCTGTTCGACGAGCCGCTCTCCAACCTCGATGCGAAACTGCGCGTGCAGATGCGCTCGGAGATCAAGACGCTGCACCAGAAGGTGAAGACGACCTCGATCTATGTCACCCATGACCAGATCGAAGCAATGACGCTCGCCGACCGCATCGTCGTGCTCAATCAGGGCAGGGTGGAGCAGTCGGGCACGCCGCTCGAACTGTACAAGAAGCCGGCCAACCTCTTCGTCGCCGCCTTCATCGGCTCGCCGGCGATGAACATGCTCGACGGCACGGTGGAAGGTCAAAACGGCGCGCCCGCCGCCCGCCTCGAAGACGGCACGGCGATCCGTATCGCCCCCGACCGTCGGGTCAGGCCCGGCCAGGCCGTCACCATCGGCCTGCGCCCCGAACATCTCGTTCCCGGCCTGTCGGCCGGCACGCCGCTTGCCGGCCGCACCATGCTGGTGGAACCCACCGGCGCCCAGACCCATGTGGTCTTCGATCTCGCCGGCCAGCAGGTCACGGCCATCGTCGACGGCGAATACCCCGCCCGCTACGGCACAGTGTTCGAGGCAAGCATTGCCAGCGACCAGGTGCATGTCTTCGACCGCGGCAGCGGCGTGGCGCTGTAAGCGCGCTTTAGCCGACCAGGCAACGGAAAACCGCCGGAGGTGAGCCCGGCGGTTTCTTCATGGCTTGAATCGTCAACTTTTATTCTGCGGCGATCCGTGAGACGCCGTTGGCCTGCACGATCTTCTCCAGCAGCGGGAGCTCTTCCTGGGTGAGATCCGTCAAGGGCGGCCGCACCGGGCCTGGGTTTTGACCGAGCACCCGCAGGCCCGCCTTGATGATCGAGACGGCATAGCCCTTCTTGCGGTTGCGGAGCGCGACGAAGGGGAAGAAGAAACCCTTCAGGATCTCGTCGACGGTCGCCTGGTCGCCGGTTCGGAGCGCCCCGTAAAAGCGCTGGGCGAGGGCGGGGACGAAGTTGAAGACCGCCGAGGAATAGGTGGTCACGCCGGCGGCGAAATAGGCTTGCGCATAGACCTCGTGGGTCGGCATGCCGCCGACATAGACGAGACGGTCGCCGAGTCGCGTGGTGATTTCGATGACCTTGTCGACATCGCCGACGCCGTCTTTGAAGCCGATCAGATTCGGGCATTCCTCCGCAAGGCGCGCGATGCTGTCGGCGGTCAGGATGGCGTTGTCGCGATTATAGACGATGACGCCGATACCGACCGACTGGCAGACCGCCTTGACATGGGCGATCAGGCCGGCCTGTTCGGCAAACATCAGATAGGGCGGCAGCAGCAGCAATCCGTCGGCGCCGGCCTTTTCGGCCGCCTGTGCGATCTCGATGGCGAGCGACGTGCCGTAGCCGGTTCCCGAGATGATCGGCGTATTGCCAGCCGATGCCTTGGCGGCGCGCACGACCTGAGGGATTTCGGACGGGTTGAGGGAGAAGAACTCCCCGGTGCCGCCGGCGGCAAACAGCGCCGCGGCGTCATAACCGGCAAGCCACTCGACATGGCGGCGATATTTCGCCTCGTCGAATTTCAGCTGGTCGTCGAAATGGGTGACCGGAAACGAGAGCAGACCACTGCCGACGGCCTTCTTCAATTCAATCGGGTTCATCATCAAGTCCTATTCCTTACGTGTTGAAATCTGGCGGCCTCAGGCACTCTCGAGCACTTGCAGAAGTGCTGCGATATAGCCGTAGCAGAAGGCGAATGCGGTGGCGGACGGGTCCTGGCCGCTGACGGTCGGCACGTGATCGGGCATCAGCATGTATTTGAAGCCGACTTCCTTGTAGATCCGGGCCGAGCGGACCATGTCCATGTCGCCCTCGTCGGGGAAGGTCTCCATGAAGGAAAGCTTGCCGCCGCGAATATTGCGGAAGTGGACGTTGAAGATCTTGTTGCGCTGACCGAACCAGCGAATGACGTCGTCGATCTCCTCGCCGGGATTGTCGAGCATCTCGCCGATCGATCCCTGGCAGAAATTGAGGCCGTGATAGGGATTTTCGCGCATCAGCACGAACTTCTTCAGGCCTTCCACCGTGCCGAGCACGCGGGTGACGCCACGATAGCCGGGCGGCGTATAGGGATCGTGCGGATGGCAGGCGAGGCGGACGCGGTTGCTTTCGGCGACCGGGACGACCCGTTCGAGGAAATAATCGATCCGTTCCCAGTTTTCGTCTTCGGAGAGTACGCCGGCAAGGCCGGGTGCTGCCTGCTGATCAGTCTTCTCCCAGCGGAAGCTCGCATTCATTGAGCCGCCGCGACCCGGCTCATCCGGGGTGCGGGGAATGCCGATCAGGTTGAGATTATATTTCACCGCCGGAATGCCGGCCCTCGCGACATTCTCGATCATCTGGCAGACGGCATCGATCTGCCGGTCGCGCTCTGGGCCGGCGAGCAGGATATCGGGATAGGAGGCCTTTTCGATCGGCTGCGAGGGCAGGGGCAGCTGGATCATGTCGAGGATCAGGCCGAAGCTTTCGACCTTGTCGCGGTGACGCTCGATGTCGGCAAGCGTCCAGCTGCTCGGCTTGCCCGGCGGATCGGCGCTGATATGCTTCACGCCCAATTGCGCGAAGATGCGATAATCGTCATCGTCGCGCGCCGCCACCTGTGTTCCCAGATACATCAGAGACCCTCTCAAAGTTCATCAATGTCATATGACATAATATGAATTTTTGAAGGTGTCGAGCCCTATTGCTGCTCCGCAAGCATCCGATAACGCCTTTGGCTCGCCATCAGATGGGCGCGCATCGCCTGGCGGGCGCGGTCCGGATCCTGATCGGCGATCGCCGACAGGATCTCTACATGTTCGGCATAGACCTTTTGCAGATAGTCGCGATCATTGGCTTCGGGCAGCGTCGGAAACTGACCGCGCGGGATGGCGCGCGGGCCGAAATGCCGCAGCACGTCGACATAGAATCGGTTGTTGGTGGCGGCGGCGATCGCCATGTGAAAGGCATAATCCGCCTCGACGGTTTGCTGGCCGCTCTCGATCAGTTGCGCCATTTTGCGGTTGGCCTCGCGCATCGCGGCCTCCTGCTCGGCAGTGCGGCGATAGGCGGCAATGGCTGCCGCCTCACCCTCGGTCGCCATGCGAAACTCCAGCAACTCAAGGGTTTCCGGAATGCTCTTGATTTCCACCGGCGTCAACGACATCGACGAATGGACCTTCGGATCTGCGACGAAAACGCCTTTGCCCTGGACCGGTCTGACGAAACCCGCCGCCCTCAGATCCGCGATGGCCTCGCGCACCACGGTGCGGCTGACGCCGAAGGTCGATTCGAGCTGCGGTTCGGTCGGCAGCTGGTCGCCGACACGCAGTTTCCCCGTCTCGATTTGCGCCCGCAGCTGATCGATGACCTGCTGCGCCAGTCTTTGCCGCCCACGGCCGAGTGTCGTCATTCTGTGTTCCCCAGTTCCTTCGCCTCAAGTCTTCCGCACGGCTCTTGCAAATCGATTTGGACTTCGATAAATCATAATACGACATACGGACGACATAATATGTCTATTATAGTAATCCAGGGAGGAGTGACAATGAAGCATTTTTCTAAAGGCCTGTTCGTCGGCGCCGTCGTCGGCGCGCTGACGATCGCTGCACCGCTCTCGCACGCCGCCACGCCCGGGGATCAGCTGGTGATCGGCACATCGCTGGCCCAGGTCCTGTCGCTCGATCCGCATCAGGCGACGGAAGGCAAGGCGGTCGAGATCATGTCGAACCTCTACGACCGGCTGGTCAACAGCACGCCTGACGGCAAGATCGTGCCGCAGCTCGCCGACAGCTGGAAGGTTGACGATAAAGGCATCACCTTCACGCTGCGCCAGGCCAATTTCGCCTCCGGCAATCCTGTCACATCAAAGGACGTCGTCTATTCGCTTGGCCGGCTTTTGAAGCTCGATCAGGCGGCCGCCGCCAACCTCAAGCGCATCGGCTACGACAAGACCAATGTCGACAAGCTCGTCACGGCGGCCGACGACAAGACGGTGCGCATCGATTTTTCCGGGCAGGTGACGGCTGAGATGTTGCTCTACCGCCTCGCGGCATCGACCACCAGCGTCGTCGACAGCGTGGAAGTGCAGAAGCATGTGACCGACAACGACTGGGGAAATGCCTGGATGCGCACGCATTCGGCCGGTTCCGGCCCGTTCACCCTGAACCGCTGGTCGCCGAACGAACTCGTCATCCTTGATGCCAACAAGGATTATGTCACCGGCGCGCCGAAGATGAAGCGCGTCATCGTTCGCCATGTTCCTGAAAGCCAGGTCGAGCGGCTGATGCTCGAGCGCGGCGACATCGATATCGCCAGTGCGCTGACCGCAGCCGATCTCTCGACCTTCAAGGACAAGCAGGGTTTTACCATCCAGCGCATCCCCACAGGCGGCTTCTACGTGCTGTCGATGAATGCCGGCAATCAGTATCTCTCCAATCCCAAGGTCCGCGAAGCGATCGCTTACGGCATCGACTATAAGGGCATCGAGAAGACGATCATGGGGCCTTACGGACGGGCGAGAACCGTGCCCGTGCCGGAGAACTTCGAATATGCGATCCCGAGCCCCGATTGGCATCTCGACGTCGAGAAGTCCAAGCAGCTGCTGGCCGAGGCCGGTTATAAAGACGGCTTCTCGCTGACGCTGAAGACGATCGCCCAGACGCCGCGCATCGACCTGGCGACCGCCATCCAGGCTTCACTTGCCCAGGTCGGCATCAAGATCGACATCCAGCAGGGCAATGGCTCGGAAATCATTGCCGCCCACCGCGCCCGGGATTTCGATCTGCTGATCCCGCAGACCAGCGCCTACATGCCGAATGTGCTCGGCTCGATGGAACAGTTCTCGTCGAACCCCGACAATTCGAAGGAAGCCAACAATGCCGGCAATTTCGTCTGGCGCTCGGCCTGGGACATTCCGGAACTGACGGCTTTGACGGCCAAAGCTTCGATGGAGCCGGACCCGAAGAAGCGCGGCGAGCTCTATGTTCAGATGCAGAAGATGTTCGTCGAACAGAAGCCGGCCGTGCTGCCGATGTTCGAGCGCTTCGAGCCGATCGTCCTGTCGAGCAAGGTTGAGGGCTATGTCGGGCATCCGACCCAGCTGACGCGCCTCGAGAACGTCACGAAGTCTCAAACCCAGTAATACTCCCGAGGCAGCCGATCATGAAGGAACTCTCTGTCGCCGAATTTGGCCGACGCCTGGCGCATCTGCTCGTCAGCCTGTTCATCCTCTTATGTGTGACCTTCGTGATCGGCCGCGTCCTGCCCACGGATCCGGTCGGCGCGATCGTCGGCGAACTCGCCGATCCCGCCGCCTATGCGGCAATGCGGACGCGCCTGGGGCTCGATCTGCCGATCTATCAGCAGTTCTTCCTCTATCTGAACGGGCTTGCCCATGGTGATTTCGGCACGGCGGTGCTCACCGGCAATCCCGTCTCGTCGGACCTCGCCCAGGCCTTTCCGGCGACCTTCGAACTGGCGACGCTGGCGGTGATTATTTCGACCTTCGTCGGCGTGCCGCTCGGCCTGGTCGCGGCGCTGTTCCGCGACAGCCTGATCGACAAGATCGCCCGGGTTGTCGCCCTCGTCGGGCACTCGATCCCGGTTTTCTGGTTCGGCATCGTCGGGCTGGTCATCTTCTATGCCGGCCTCAATTGGGTCGGCGGACCGGGCAGGATCGATGTCTTCTACGAAGGCCTCGTTACGCCTCGAACCGGGCTGCTGTTGGTCGACAGCCTGCTGCAGGGCGAGACGGAGATCTTCTGGAATGCGCTCGGCCATATCATTCTACCCGCCATCATCCTCGCCTACGCGGCAATGGCATATATCACCCGCATGACACGCAGCTTCACCCTAGAGCAGTTGAGCCAGGACTATGTCATCGCCGCCCGTGCCAAGGGTGTGAGCCCCTTCGGCACGATCTGGCGCCACGTCCTGCCGAACATTGCGGTGCAGCTGATCACCATCCTGGCGATTTCCTATGGCGGGCTGCTGGAAGGCGCTGTCGTCACCGAGATCGTCTTCTCCTGGCCTGGCATCGGCCAATACATGACGAACGCCCTCATGATCGGCGACATGAACGCCATCGTGGCCGGCACCATCATCGTGGGATTCATCTTCATGCTGTTAAACTTCCTCGCCGACGTCGCTTACGCCGTCTTCGATCCGCGCATGCGCGAGGCGGCCCGATGAGCGACGCCATCCGCACTGACATTCAAATCCGCCCGCCAAGTGTCTCGACCCGCGTTGCGGCCTCGTTTGCGCGCGCCGGCCGCAAATTGGCGCACGAGCCGCTTGGCCTTGCTGGCTTCGTCATCCTCGGCCTGCTGTGCCTGATCGCGGTCTTCGCGCCGCTTTTGGCGCCTTATGATCCGGTCGTGCAGTCGCTCGGCGATGCCTTGCAGGCCCCGAGCCTGGCGCATTGGGCCGGCACCGACGAATTCGGCCGCGACATTCTGAGCCGACTGATCTTCGGCACGCGCATCACCATCCAGACGGTGCTGTCGATCTCGCTGATCGTCGGCCCGATCGGCCTGTTGATCGGCGTCGTCGCCGGCTTCTTCGGCGGGCGCACCGATGCGCTGCTGATGCGGGCGACCGATATTGTCCTGTCTTTCCCGTCGCTGATCCTGGCGCTGGCTTTTGCCGCTGCACTCGGCGCCGGCCTGACCACGGCAATCATCGCGATCTCGCTGACCGCATGGCCGCCGATCGCCAGACTCGCCCGCGCCGAAGCGCTGGTCGTCAGAAATGCCGATTATGTGGTCGCCGCCCGCCTGTACGGCGCTTCGCCAATCCGCATCCTGCTTCTCTATATTGCGCCGATGTGCGTTCCCTCGGTCATCGTTCGCCTGACCCTCAACATGGCGGGCATCATCCTGACGGCGGCCTCGCTCGGCTTTCTCGGGCTCGGCGCCCAACCGCCGGCGCCCGAATGGGGGGCGATGATCTCCAACGGCCGCAAGTTCATGCTGGATTACTGGTGGGTCGCTGTCATGCCGGGTGTCGCCATCCTGCTGACGAGCCTTGCCTTCAACATCGCCGGAGATGCTCTGCGCGACATTCTGGATCCGCGCCATGCCAGATCGTGAAATGAAAGATCGTGACATGCAAGATCTTCACCCCGTTTTATCCGTCAAGGATTTGACCGTCCGCTTCGGACGGGGCGCAGTACCCGCCGTCTCCAATGTCAGTTTCGACGTCGGGCGTGAACGCGTCGGCATCGTCGGCGAATCCGGTTCCGGCAAATCGACGACCGGGCGCGCCGTCATGCGGCTGTTGCCGCCGGCCGCGATCGTCTCCGCCGAACGCCTCGATCTGGCCGGCAGCTCGCTGCTTGGCAAGACCGAGCGTCAGATGGGAGCGCTGCGCGGCAAGGACATCGCGCTGATCATGCAGGATCCGCGTTATTCCCTGAACCCGGTGCTGTCGATCGGTAAGCAGATCGCCGAGGCTGCCCGTCTTCACCTCGGCCTTCGCGGCAAGCAGGTACAGGATGCCGTCCGCGCCATGCTGGAGCGTGTGCGCATCACCGATCCCGATCGGGTCATGGCGCTTTATCCCCACCAGATCTCCGGCGGCATGGGCCAGCGCGTGATGATCGCCATGATGCTGCTGGCGCGGCCGAAACTCGTCATCGCCGACGAACCGACCTCGGCGCTCGATGTCAGCGTGCGCAAGGATGTGCTGCAGTTGCTCGACGAGCTGGTGCGCGAGAACAATTCCGGCCTGCTTTTGATCAGCCACGACATCCGCATGGTTGCGGCCTTCTGCGAGCGCATCATCGTCATGTATGCCGGCCGCATCGTCGAGACGCTGAGCAGTCTCGAAGAGGCTCGCCATCCCTATACGCGCGGGCTGATATCGGCGCTGCCCGACCCGAAGAACCCCGTCCGCCGGCTTGCAGTTCTCGACCGGGCGAAACTCGATCTGGAGGCGGCGCAATGATCAATGTTCGTGATCTCGACGTCGTTTTCTCCTCCGGCAAATCAAGCAACCATGTCGTCAGGGGTATCAGCTTTCAGGTCAACCCCGGCGAGACGCTCGGCATCGTCGGCGAATCCGGCTGCGGCAAATCGACGGTGCTGCGGTGCCTCGCCGGCATGGAGGCTGGTTGGACAGGCCAGATCGAGCTTGGCGGCAAACCGATCGGCAAGAAGCGCTCCCGCGAGGAACTGACGTCGGCCCAGATGGTGTTTCAGGATCCATACGGATCCTTGCATCCCCGTCATCGCATCGGCACGGCGCTTGCCGAGCCGCTGCGCGCCATGGGCCATTCCGATATCTGGTCGAAGGTCGAAAGGGCACTGATCCAGGTTGGCCTGCCGGCCAGCTTCGCAAACCGGTTTCCGCATGAGCTTTCCGGCGGCCAGCGGCAGCGCGTGGCCATCGCCCGGGCGCTGATCCTGTCGCCGCCGATCCTGCTGCTCGACGAGCCGACATCGGCGCTCGACGTCTCCGTCCAGGCAGAAATCCTCAATCTGCTGGCCGATCAGCGCGAGGAAAAGGGACTGACTTATCTGCTCGTCAGCCACGACCTCGCGGTCATCGCCCATATTTGCGACCGGGTGCTGATCATGAAGAATGGCGGCTTCGTCGACGAACTCAGCAAGGCGGATCTGCAGGCCGGCATCACCCATGATGCCTATGCGCGCGAGCTGTTCGAGGCGAGCTTCATGGAAGCGTGAAAGGCGGCGCAGAGAAGGGAACCGGACGTCAGGCCGATCCGCAAAGGCGTGCGAAAGCGTCGAGGAAACCGCGCATCTCCTCCTGATGTCGAGGCGCGGAAAGACGCGCGGCAATCTCTTCCGGGAAAAGCTTCATCAAAGGAATCCGCAGGAAAAGCTCCTCGTTGAATCGTTCGCTGAGCGTGGCGAGGACGACGCGAAGCTGGGCCAGCATGTCATCGCCGCGATGCGACGCGTGCGCGAGCACGATCGGCTTGCCGATCACTTCGTTGCGGGAGACGAGCCAGTCGATGACGTTCTTCAGCCCGCCCGGGATCGATCGGATATATTCAGGGCTTGCCAGGATCAGGCCATCCGCATCCGCGATCGCCTCGGCAAGAGCCGACACGGCAAGCGGCGGGTTCAATTCCAGATCGGGCGAGAATACCGGAAGTTCCCCCACGCGGTCATAGACCGAAACCGTATGGGCCGCTTCTGCAGCCGCTTGCAGGGCACGGAGCAGGGCGGTGTTCGTCGAGGCCCGGCGGGCGCTTCCTGATATGGCCAGGAATTTCATGATGGCGGCATTAGCTCCTGTTCAGACGGGCTCGGCGGCTTTTGAAGGGTTGACCGTTGCGACGCTGCCCCTTTCGACGAGATGGCAGGCGAGCTCGACGCGCCGGCGCGGCGCTGCAAGGCCGAGCATCATGTCGCGCAGCAGATCGAGCGCGGTGGCGCCGAGTTCGCGCATCGGAATATGCACTGTCGAAAGCGGCGGATTGAGAAAGGCCGATTGCGGCAGGTCGTCGATGCCCATGACGGAGACGTCTTGCGGCACGGCATATCCCATCGCCTGCAATCCGCGCACGGCGCCATTGGCAAGGCTGTCGCCCGCCGTCAGGACGGCGGTGAAGGTGAGGCCTTGATCGCGGACGAGACGGGTGATCGCCTCGGCGCCCAATTCCGGCAGCCAGTCGTCGACCTCGAGCACCAGCCCGGCATCGGCCTTCAGCCCGTGATGCAGCAGAGCGTCGCGCCAGCCTTCCAGGCGCCGCTCGATCGTCCGTCGTCCCGGCCGCAGCATGAAGAGAATCCTTCGATGCCCGGCCTTGATCAGCCGCTCGGCGGCGATGAAGGCGGCCGAGCGGTTGCAGGGCGTCACGCTCGAAAGCCGCATATAGGGATCGTCGGTATTGACCAGCACGACCGGTTTTCCCAGGCCCGCGGCGGCTGCCAGCATTTCCTCCTCGTCAACCGTCAGGATCAGCATGCCGCCAAAGCCAGGATCGTCGCGCATCTCGGCGATGACGCGGGCTTCGTCCGCCCTGTCGGCGACGGGACGCATCGCCATCTCGATGCCGAGGGCGGCCGCCCGCGCATTCAGGCCCTCGAGGACGTAGAGGGTGAACTGGTTGCGGACATAGTCGATCATCGCCGCGCCGGAGGCGACGAGCATGATCTTCTTGCCGGCAACGCTCGCCGGCAGGGCGTAGCTGACCGCACTTGCCGTTTCCAGCACCAGCTTGCGGATTTCGGGCCTGACGCCCTTTTCACCGGCGAGCGCCCGCGACACCGTACTGATCGACACACCGCATCTTGCGGCGATGTCGTCGAGGCGCGTACGCCTGCCTTTCTTCTGATCCGGGGCCATGTCGTTTTCCTCGCTCTCACTCCTTTATGCAAAAATCTTTCAGATTGCGCAAATGGAATGCCTATGCACAATTGCCAATGAGGAGTCCGCGACACCAGGCAGAGCAGGGAGGCTTTGAAGATGCGGCTTGACCGCCCGTCCACGCGTCGGCGTTTTGTCAGAAGTTCCACGGCCGGAGCGATCTGAAACATGGTCGCTGAGCAACCTTATCTCCGTCGCGCCACTGGCAAAAACAGCCCGATCGTCTACTGGCAGCTCGGCCATCTCTCGCAGGCGCGCTACGATGTCGCCGACCGTCCGATGGAAGGCAGGATGGATCCCTTCTTCTTCGTCACCAAGACGAAGAACTTCATTCCGCATGAATATCCCTGCCGCACCGAATTCAAGAAAGCCTTCTCCGGCCGGCGGCCGCTGCCGGCAGCCGAACTCGAGCCTGTCCGTTGGTGGTTGGCCTTTGCCTCGCCGCGCGTCGATCTCTCCGGCTTCTGGTTTCGCCCGACGCGCATCGGCTGCTGGGCGCGCACCTTTCTCGATGCGCGCACGGGTGGGCCTGCTAACCTCCGCCTGTCGACCTGCGGCGGCGCCATCCTCTTCGTGAACGGCCGTGAACAGGGCTTCATGGCGCCTTACGAGCGCAATCTCGAAGCGCAACAGACCTTCGAGGTGGAGCTTGCCGCCGGCCTCAACGAGATCCGCGTCTATTTCGACGATCTCGCCGAACGCGACGCCCGCTTCTATTTCCAGCTGGACTATCTCGACGGGCCGGAAGTCGAAACATCACTTCCCGTGCCGATCACCGCCGATGAGGCGGACGGGCTGGAGGCGATCCTCGAAGGCATGCGCTTCGACCGAACCGCCTATCTCGGCGAGGACGTGACGATCCTGTTTCCGGCGCCGTTGCCGCGGGCGCTGCGCTGCCATGTCGAGATCGAAGGCGACTTCATGTCGGTCGAGCGCTTCGACTATGATTTCGCGCTGGAGAAAGGCGCAACCAAGCTGGCGCTCGGCAGCTCGGCGCACATGCCCGCCGATTTCCGCCATTTCCGCATCACCTTCCAAACCGGCGCGCTGTCCGTCGGCCGCACGCTCGGCGTCGAGATCTGTCATCCCGAACGCCAGGGGGCGGCGCCCGCTGCGCTGGCGGACCGGGTCGCCGAGGCTTTGGCCGAAGTCGCCGCCCATTCCGAGCCCGATACAGTCTGCGCCTTCGCCCGTCTGGCGCTGGGGCAGGGCGGCGAGGAGACCGAGGCGATGATCTCGGCCATGCTGCCCGTCATCGAGGATTGCCACGACTGCGCGGATTTCGTGCTGGTGCCGCTGCTCTTTGCCTATACGCGCTGGAGCGACCTTCTGTCACCGGAACTGCTCGCCAGGATCGAGCAGGCCGTTCTCAGCTACCGCTACTGGATGGACGAGCCGGGCAACGACGTTCAGTGGTATTTTTCGGAAAATCACGCGCTGCTCTTCCACACCGCCGCCTATCTCGGCGGGAGGCTTTTCCCCGATGCCATTTTCGTCCGTTCCGGCCGCACCGGCGCCGAGCAGATGAAGGTCGGCGAAGAGCGGGTTCGCGCCTGGCTCGATCATTTCGAGCGCTGGGAGATGGCCGAGTGGAATTCCGTTCCCTATTTCCCGATCGACCTCAAGGGGCTGACGGCCCTTGCCGCCTGCGCGCCGGATGAGACGATCCGTGCCCGCGCCAATGCCAGCATCATCCGCCTGATGGAGATCGTCGCCCGCTCGGCCCATCATGGTATGCTGACCGGCAGCCAGGGCCGCTCCTACGAGCATACGCTGCGTCCCGGCCGCTCGGTCGAACTCTCGGGCATCGCCCGGCTGCTCTGGGGCCGCGGCTGGTACGGCCGGCGCGTCCACGCACTGCCGCAGCTTGCCGTCTGCATCCGCGATCACGGCCTCCGTTTCCCGGATGCGCTTGCTGAAATCGCCGAGCACCGCTCCGACGACGCGCAGGAGTGGACCTTCTCTCAGGGCGAGAACCGGTTCGCTTCCCTCTATCATTACAAGACGCGTGACACCGCGCTCGGCACCATCGCCCATTATCGCTCCGGCGCCTGGGGCTATCAGGAGACGGTGCTGCACCTGCGCCTCGGCGAACGGCCGGAAGCGCAGATCTGGATCAATCATCCCGGCGAAACCATCCAGTTCGGTTACGGCCGGCCCAGCTTCTGGGGCGGCTGTGGGACGCTGCCGCGTGTGCATCAGTATCGCGATCTGGCCATCCTCGATTTTGCCATTCACGAGGGCCAGCCGGATTTCACCCATGCCTGGTTCCCGCTCGAAGCCTTCGACGACACGACGGTCGAGGACAATATGGCGCTGGCCCGCTCCGGCGGCGGTCTTGCCATGCTGATCGGCAACGGACCGCTGGAGCCGGTGAAGCACGGCCCGACCACGGATGTCGAGCTGCGGCTCTCCGGCCGCCAGGGCCGCTGGATCGTCCGCCTCTCCGATCTCGGTCGTGAGGGCGGCCTGGATGGCATGCGGGGTCGATTCGCGGCGCTCTCGGCCCGGCCGGACGGCGAGGGCGCATTGATCGTCATTGATCCTGATTACGGCGAGGTCGTCTTCGAGGAGGATGGCACCGTGCGCGCCGAAGGCCGCATACTTCGTCCCTCGGACTGGTCGGTCAGGGGAGACGCGGTACATCTTGAGATACCGGGCAGGCAGCCTCGGCGAGCGGCCTCGTAGACGACATGTCCGGTGGGTGGAGGACCGGCCGGACCTGCTGCACAGTTCCTTAAATCGGAATCGATTTAAGGATTAAAATTATGCAGCAATTCAAAGTGTTACAGCGTCCTTTGCGCGTCCGAAGAGACGCGCGGCGCTGTAGGAATTCATCGGTCAGGAGGAGGAGAAAATGACTAGAATGAAATCGATCGGCGCGGCTTTTGCTGCGGTTCTCTTGAGTTCCGTCGCCGCCCACGCCGGCGATGTGCGCATCATGTGGTATTCCGACGGCGGCGAAGGCGAGGTCATCAAGGACCTGCTGTCGCGCTTCTCCAGGGCCAATCCCGATGTCAACGTTATTCTCGACGAGGTTTCCTACGACGTCGTCAAGGAGCAGTTGCCGGTGCAGCTCGAAGCCGGCAAGGGGCCGGATATCGCCCGCGTCACCAATCTGAAGGCACAGGCGCAGCACTGGCTCGATCTTCGTCCGTTGCTGGCCGACGCGAAATACTGGGACGACAATTTCGGCGCCCAGGCCGATTGGATGCGCCCCGATGGTTCGAACGCCATCACCGGCTTCATGACGCAGCTGACGCTGACCGGCGGCTTCGTCAACAAGACGCTGTTCGAGCAGGCCGGCGTCGAAATCCCCGGCCCGAAGGCGACCTGGGACGATTGGGCCGCCGCCGCCAAAAAGGTCGCGGACAGCCAGAAAGTCTTCGCCATGGCGATCGACCGCTCCGGTCACCGCGTCTCCGGCCCGAATATCTCCTACGGCGCCAACTACATCGCCGCAGACGGCAAACCGGCGCCGATCGATCAGGGGTCCAAGGAGTTCCTCAGCCGCTTCGTCAAGTGGAACGAAGAGGGAATCGTCAACAAGGATGTCTGGGTCAGCGCCGCCGGCACCACCTATCGCGCCGCGGCCGAAGACTTCATCAATGGCGGCCTTGCCTATTATTACTCGGGTAGCTGGCAGCTCTCGGGCTTTGCCCAGAAAATCGGCGACAGCTTCGATTGGGTGATGGCGGGAAGCCCCTGCGGCACGGCCGCCTGCACCGGCATGCAGGGCGGCGCCGGCCTCGTCGCCGTCAAATACACCAAGAACCCGAAGGATGTCGCCAAGGTGATGGATTACCTGGCAGGCGCCGACGTGCAGAAGGAATTTGCCGAGCGCAGCCTGTTCATTCCGGCGCATAAAGGCGTGGCCGCCGGCCAGATGGACTTCAAGACCGACAATCCGCATGTGAAGGCGGCGCTGAAGGCCTTCGTCGAATCCGCCGCCCAGACGGCGGCACCCGCGATGAAGCTTCCGGGCTGGAAGTGGTCGGACGCCTATTACAGCGCCATCGTCGCCCGCATCAGCCAGGTGATCGCCGGCGAATTGAAGCTCGACGACGCCTATGCCCGCATCGATGAGGACATCAAGGCAAAGGTCGGCGCCAACTGACGGAGAACGGATGGCGGACGAGACGGTTTCTTCCAACGCGCCGGCAAAGGCCGGTCTTCGGCAGGCGCTCGCAGCACCTGTCCGGCTTGTCATGGGGGTCATCGATATTCCCATGCGCGCCTGGCAGAAGCTGACGGGGCTGAACGGCATGGCGGGCGTCTTCCTGGCGCCCAACATGCTGATCTTCAGCGTCTTCGTGCTGCTCCCGCTGGTCATCAATTTCATCTATTCGACGACAAGCGGTAGCGCCATCTTCCTGCAGAACAGAACCTATGTCGGAGCCGAGCAGTATCGCATCCTCTTCGACTGCGGTTCCTATCTCGACCCTTCGACCTGCGCCGCCGACACCTTCTGGGCGGCCGTGCGCAACACCGCCGTCTTCGTCGTCTTCCAGGTGAGCGCGATGCTGGTCGCGGCTCTGGCAACGGCGTTGATCCTCAACCGCGAACTTTCCAATCGAGGCTTCTGGCGCGCAGTCTTCTTCTTTCCCGTCTTGCTGTCGCCCGTTGTCGTCGGCCTGATCTGGAAATGGATCCTGCAGCGCCAGGGCTTGTTGAACTATGCGCTGAGTCCCTTCGGCTTCGAGCCTTTTTCCTGGCTCAGCGATCGTTTCTGGGCCTTTTTCTTCGCGGTCTTCGTGTCGGTCTGGGCGCATATGGGCTTTTACGCACTGATCCTGCTCGCCGGCCTGCAGGCAATCCCGAAGGACCTCTATGAAGCCGCCGCCATGGACAAGGCGAGCCCGACCCGCATTTTCCGGCGCATCACCCTGCCGCTTCTGATGCCGAACCTGATCGTCGTCCTCGTCTTGGCGCTGATCCGCGCCGTGCAGATCTTCGACGAGGTCTTCGTGCTCACAGGCGGCGGGCCTGGCACCAGCAGCATGTACATCACCCAGTATATTTACGAGACCGGTTTTGCGAGTTCCTTGCGCAATCCGGGGCTTGCGTCGGCCGCCTCGATCTTGATGGGCATCGTGCTCGTCATCCTGACACTGATCCAGCTTGCCGCAAGCAGCCGCAACGAGAAGAAGGAGAAACGCCATTGAGCGCTGTCGGCACTTTTCTCCTGCGCCGCCGCGGTCGCGGCTGGCACTGGACCGACGTCGTCACCTGGATCTGGCTGATCTCCGGCGTCTTCCTGATGTTCGGCCCGGCCGTCTGGTTGGTCTTCTCCTCCTTCAAGACACCGGCCGCCCTTGCCGAATTCCCGCCGTCCTTCCTGCCGTATGTTACCGAGCAGGCAGTCGTGCCCGGCCAGGACAAGCCGTTGCCGCTCTATAAGGTGACAATGCCGGATGGCAGCAGCCGCGTGCTCGCCGAAGTCCGCCGCATCGGCATCATCGGCCAGATGGTCGATCCGAAACAGCCCGGCGAAATCGTCAAGGTCAACATCAAGGACCGCACGCCCGTGCGTAAGGTCGAGTTCGCCGCGGGCAACTACACCGAACCGTTCCAGCGCTTCGATTTCTTCCTGTTCCTGCGCAACTCCGTCTTCGTGACAGTTGTGGCGACGGCGATCACGCTGTTGGTCAATTCCATGGCCGCCTTTGCGCTCTCGAAATACCAGTTCCCCGGCCGCACCGCCGTCATGCTGATGATCCTGGCAACGCTGATGGTGCCGCTTTCGGTCATCGTCGTACCGCTCTATTCCGTCATCGGCAGCTTGAACCTCTTCGACAGCCTCTGGGGCGTCATCCTGCCAACGGTCGCCACCCCGACCGGGGTCTTTCTGCTGCGGCAATATATGCTGACCATCCCGGACGAGCTGATCGACGCGGCGCGCATGGACAAGGCCAGCGAATGGCAGATCTACTGGCGCATCATCCTGCCGCTGTCGGCGCCGGCTCTCGCAGTGCTGGCGATCTTCTCGGTTGTCTGGCGCTGGAACGACTTCCTCTGGCCGTTGATCGTGCTGTCGCGCAAGGAGCTCTATACGCTGCAGGTCGGCCTCAACGTCTATGCCGGCGAGCTCAATGTGCAATGGCACTATATCCTCGCCATGACCGTCGTCTCGATGATTCCCGTCGTGCTGATCTTCGTCTTCCTGCAGCGCTTCATCACCACAGGCATCGCTGGCTCCGGACTGAAATAAGATGAAACAGGAGAATGCATGAGCGGGCTCGAGCTCAGGAACATCGTCAAGAATTTCGGCGCCGTCGAGGTCATTCGCGATGTCTCGCTTGCGGTCAACGACGGCGAGTTCATCGCCTTCGTCGGCCCGTCCGGCTGCGGGAAATCGACGCTGCTGCGGCTAATCGCCGGTCTCGACAAGCCCACAGGCGGCAGCATCGCCATCGACGGCACGGATGTCACCGCAATCGGCGCCGCCGATCGCGGCCTTGCCATGGTCTTCCAGTCCTATGCGCTCTATCCGCATATGAGCGTGCGGCAAAATCTGGCCTTCGGCCTCGAGAATACCAAGGTGGCCAAGGCCGAGATCGAGGCCCGTATCACCGATGCCGCCCGCATGCTGGAGATCGAGCCTTTCCTGCAGCGCCGTCCGGGCCAGCTTTCCGGCGGCCAGCGCCAACGCGTTGCGATCGGCCGCGCCATCGTCCGCCGGCCGGATGCCTTCCTGCTCGACGAGCCGCTGTCCAATCTCGACGCCGAACTGCGCGTTTCCATGCGCGCCGAGCTCGCCGCTCTTCATGCGCGGCTGAAGGCGACGATGATCTACGTCACCCATGATCAGGTCGAGGCAATGACGCTTGCAAACCGGATCGTGGTGCTCAGAGGCGGCCGGATCGAACAGGTGGGAACGCCACTCGAACTCTACAACAAGCCGGCCAACCGCTTCGTCGCCGGCTTCATCGGCGCGCCGCACATGAATTTCCTGGAAGGCTCGATCGTCGGCCACGAGAACGGTTTTGCCGAGGTCGAAACCGTCGGCGGCCATCGTCTGTCGGTCATTGCCGGGGAGACGCGCCCGGCAGGCGAGAGGGTCAGCATCGGCATCCGCCCGCAGCACATCACGCTTGCCGATGCGGCCGCCGCAGGCCGGCTGGACACGCGGGTCACCCTTGTCGAGGAACTGGGTTCTGAAACCGTCGTCCACACAGAAGCGGCGGGCAAAAAACTGATCGCGGTCTTCGCCGGCCAGCAGCAGATGAAATCCGGCGACAGCCTGCCGATCCATCTCGACCCCGCCGTGCTGCATCTCTTCGGCGAGGATGGCCGACGGTTGTCTTGAGAACCTGAAAAAAGCCCGCGCCGGAATGGAGGGCGCGGGCCGAATTTTCACATCAGGACAGCTTTAGCTAGTGGCTGTTCTTGTGGCTTTGCTGACCAGCCTTTACATGCTGTTCATGGCTGCCGCCGCGGGTTCCGCTGGACTGCGCGTCGCGGCCGCCTGAAGAGGCGCTGCGGGTATTGGAGTCGTTCTTATGACTCTGCTGCCCGGCTTTGACGTGCTGTTCGTGGGTTCCACCTTGGTTTGCCATTTGGTTTCTCCTTGGTTTTGAACTGAGGCCACGTCGACCTCGTGTTGACAACCACGCTCCGGCGCGTGCGTTCCGAATTTTAATATTTCGTGATCTCATGCTGAAACGAGGGATGAGGAAGCGGACCGGGCGGGTAGGGAGCTCGCCTGCCGTTTCGTCGGCCACCGGGAGAAAGCGGAAAAATCCCGATGTTCTCCAGCACCGCCGCGTCCGCTTGGCGCGGCCCGCAACCTCGCTCGGAAAACCGGGTATAGGCGAAAAGGTTCCAGGAAATCAGCCGCATCCACCCCGCTTCACGGCCTCGGAGCGGCCTCTCGACTCTTTCCAAATGGCTGGACCGCTCTAAGTTAAAGGGTAGCTGATGAAAGGAGAAAACCATGACCGACGCACCGAAAACGGCGACCCCGGCGCGAAGAGTTCTGCGTGGCCGCCCCTACAGCTTCAGCGAATTCGCCAGAAAATACCGGCTGGACGACAAGGAGGCCAGGCGTCTCTATGAGAAGTTCGGCCCCTCCGCCACCGAACTCGATCTGCTGATGGCGGCAAAGCGGCGCCCGCCAGGGCTTCCCACCAGTCTCGATTCTTGACGGCCGTGATGAGGAGGCGAACTGGAAGCTGCCTCTGCGGGGCGGTTGTCTATAGCGTCGAGGGTGAGCCCCTCCGCGTCGGTCTCTGCCATTGCGCCGATTGCCGCAAATCGAGCGGTTCCGCCTTCGTCTTCTTTGCCGTCTGGCCGCGCCCGGCCTTTTCCCACACCGGTCAGATCGCCACTTTCGCCGGCCGTAGTTTCTGCCCCGCCTGCGGCGGTAGGCTCTTCTGCCTGCAGGAGAAGTTGGTGGAAGTCCGGCTCGGTTCCCTCGACAGTCCCCCGACCGACCTTGAACCGGATTATGAACTCTGGATCAAGCGGCGCGAAGCCTGGCTGCGGGAGTTGCCGGGCGCGGATCAATATGCCGAGGATGCCGATTGACCGGCGAGGGGTGCGGTTTGTCACGCGTCAGCTCTGTGGTTTTCCGGATGTCATTATTGGGAAACTGCCTTGCAGTTTCGCGCGACCAACTCCGTCGCCTCGAAACTTGACTTTTTACCAATATTTCATTTCACCCGCCCGCAATTCCGTGCCAGTTCGGCGGCAACGCTAATTCCCGGTTCATCTGCGGTGTGATTAGTTCACTGCAGGGCCGAGGCGTCACTGACTGATCGAGGATGACATGAACAAAATCGTGAGCGGCAACGAAACCGGAGCCAAGGCGGGCACCACGCCCGACCTCGCTGGGGTTCTTGCCGCATCCGGAAAGCGGGACAAGCGCAGCCGCTGGCGCGGACGCCTGTTCATCCTGCTGATCCTCATCGCTGCCGCCGCGGCTGCCGCTTATTTCTATGCCGGCCGCGGGCAAAGTGAAGTGAGCTACACGACACAGCCGGCCAAACGTGGCGATTTGACAGTGCTCGTCACCGCCACCGGATCGGTGCAACCGACCGAGCAGGTGGATATATCGAGTGAACTGTCTGGCACCGTCCGCGACGTCAACGTCGATTACAACAGCACGATCAAGGCGGGTGATGTGCTGGCGCTGCTCGACACCAACAAGCTCGAGGCGGATGTGAAAAGTTCGCGCGCCAAGGTCAATTCGGCCAAGGCGAATGTCGCCAAGGCCAATGCTGATCTCGAATCGGCAAGCACCTCGCTGGAGCGGTTGAAGAGCCTGGTCAGGAGCAATGTCTCCACCCAGCAGAGTCTCGACGACGCCACCTACAAATATGATTCCGCCGTCGCCGCCAAACAGATCAACGAAGCCGAGGTGCTCGCCTCGGAGGCCGACCTGCAGCTGGCCGAGGTCAATCTCGCCAAGGCGAAGATCGTCTCGCCGATCGACGGCGTCATCCTCACCCGCTCCGTCAACCCGGGCGCCACCGTCGCCGCCTCGCTTTCGGCGCCGATCCTCTTCACCATCGCCGGCGATTTGAAGAAGATGGAGCTGCAGGTCGATGTCGACGAGGCCGATGTCGGCAAGATCGCCGTCGGCCAGCAGGCGAAATTTACGGTCGACGCCTATCCCGACCGGTCTTTCCCCGCCGAAATCGAACAGATCCGCTTCGCCTCCGAAGTGGTCAACAATGTCGTCACCTATAAGGCGATCCTCTCCGTCGACAATGCCGACCTGCTGTTGCGTCCCGGCATGACGGCAACCGCCGACATTACCGTCGAGGCCGTCGAGGACACGCTGATGGTGCCGAATGCCGCGCTGCGTTATGCGCCGCCGCAGGCCGAGCGACGCGGTCGCGGTATTCTCGGGATCTTCGGCCCGCCACGCCGGCGCGGCGGCAACTCGGCCCAGACGTTGACGGGAACGGAGCGCCGCGTCTGGGTGCTGCGCGACGGCCGCTCCACGCCTGTGATCATCCAGGTCGGCTCGTCCGACGGGCAGTTCACCCAGGTCGTCTCCGGCGAGCTCAAGGAAAACGACGCGCTGGTCACCGACGCCGCGGTACGGACGAACTAGGCGGAGAGACGGATGACAAGCCCGCCGCTCATCGAATTCAGGCAGGTCTCGAAAATCTACGGCGAGGGCGAGGCGGCGATCCGCGCCCTCGACCACGTCGATCTGGCGATCGAGGCCCACGAATTCGTCGCGATCATGGGGCCATCCGGTTCCGGCAAGTCGACGGCTATGAACATCCTCGGCTGCCTCGACGTGCCGACATCGGGTGACTATGTCTTCCAGGGCATCCCGACCTCCGGCTTCGACCGCGGCCAGCTGACGCTGTTGCGCCGCCACATGCTGGGCTTCGTCTTCCAGGGTTTCAACCTGTTGCCGCGCACCTCGGCGGTCGAGAATGTCGAGCTGCCATTGATCTATCGCGGCATGGCGGTGCGCGAGCGGCGTGAACGGGCGCGTGAGGCCCTGGCGCTGGTCGGCCTCACCGGGCGTGAGCACCACAAAACGCAAGAACTGTCCGGCGGTCAGCAGCAGCGCGTCGCCATCGCCCGCGCCATCGTCACCGAACCGGCGCTGCTGCTCGCCGACGAGCCGACGGGCAACCTCGACACCAAGACCAGCGTCGAGATCATGGATCTGCTGACACGGCTGAACCGCGAGCAGGGCATCACCATCGTCATGGTCACCCATGAGCCGGATATCGCCGCCTATGCTGAGCGGCTGCTGCGCTTTGTCGACGGCAAGCTCGAGACCGAGGTGGAGCATCGGAGGAGGGCGGATCATGTTCTTTGAGACGCTGAAACTCGCGCTGCGCGCCATCAGCCGCAACATGCTGCGCTCCTTCCTGACAGTGCTCGGCGTCGTCATCGGCGTTGCCGCCGTCATTGCGCTGGTGACGATCGGCAACGGCACGACCGCGCAGGTCTCGACCGAACTGTCGCGGCTCGGCACCAACATGCTGTTCGTCCGCCCCGGCCAGTTCGGCCCCGGACGCGCCAGCTCCGAGGCCAAGCGTTTCAGCGTCAAGGACGTCGCCGCCATCCGCGGCCAGATCGGCGGCTTGAGAGCAGTAGCGCCGCTCAACCAGTCGACGGCGACAGTTATATCAGGCGGCCAGAACCATTCGACCAGCGTCTCCGGAACCACCAACGATTATTTCATCGCCCAGGACTGGAACCTGGCGCTCGGCCGCACTTTCACCCCCGCCGAGGAGCGCGGCCAGTCCCGCTGCATCATCGGCGAGACGGTGCGCTCGCAGCTCTTCGGGGCCGCCGACCCGCTCGGCCAGCAGATCCGCGTCGGCAAGGTCTCATGCCCTGTGATCGGCGTGCTTGCCAAACGCGGCCAGTCCGGCATGGGCACCGATCAGGACGATGTCGTGATCATGCCGGTCAAGGTGTTCCAGCGGCGCATCAGCGGCAACAGCAACGTGCCGCAGATCATCATCTCGGCGCGCGACGGTGTGTCGACGGCCAAGGTGCAGGCCGATGTCGAAAACCTGCTTCGCGAGCGCCGCAAGATCATTCCCGGCCGGCAGGACGATTTCAACGTCAACGACATGACGCAGATCGCCGAGGCGATGACCGGCACAACGACGCTTCTGACCGGCCTGCTTGGCGCCGTCGCCGCCATCAGCCTGCTCGTCGGCGGCATCGGCATCATGAATATCATGCTGGTCTCCGTTACCGAGCGCACCCGCGAAATCGGCATTCGCCTGGCGATCGGCGCGCTCGAAGGCCAGGTGCTGACCCAGTTCCTGGTCGAGGCGGTGGCGCTCTCGCTCTTCGGTGGCATCACCGGCATCGTGCTCGGCCTCAGCCTCGGCCTGGTGGCGGTGACTTTCCTGAAAGTCCCCTTCGTCTTCAGCCCGATGATGGTCGCCGTCGCCTTCCTCTTCTCCGCCGCAATCGGCATGATCTTCGGCTATTTCCCGGCGAGAAGGGCAGCCCAGCTGAATCCGATCGAGGCGCTGCGGCATGAGTGACGCGCGATGAATGGGTCCTCGCAGGATGCATTGATTGCTCTCGCCATCAGCCGGCTGGATGGATAGCTGCCCGAGTGCTCGAGACTCCCTCCGCGGTCTCGCCTGACAATTGCCAATTCTGCATCGCAATAATGCAGACTGGATAAATACAACCCAAACTGTAAAATCCTCGTTGTAATGAATGTGTATCAGAAGCTTGCGGACCGCCTCGGTCTGCCGCTGATTAAAAAATATTGATTTCGGAAGAAAATGCCCGCCGACCAGCGTATCCTGCACGAAGCACTAGACTGCATCCGCAACCTCCATGAAATTGGCCATCTTTCGGCAATTGTCCATCAGCTGCGAGTCATGGTCGGAGCTGCCAATCTTGCCTACCAAGCTCTCTTCATTCCTGGCCGCGTGGCCAATGAGCGGCTCGTTGCAGCGACGTATTCCGACAGGTGGAAGAAATTCTATCAGTCGAAGGAGTATCTTCGGAGCGACCCCATCGAGATCGCCGCACGCAAAGCATCTCAACCGGTGGACTGGAACCATTTGAGGTCTGCGTCGAAGGAAACCGCGTCCTTCCTCGCGGAAGCCGAACGCCATGGCGTCGGCAATAATGGCGTCTCCATACCTCTTGTTGATGCCCAGGCGGGGCGGGCGCTGTTCAGCGCCACATCAAATCTTGAGGGGGACGATTGGGAGACGTTCAAGGGCCGCACTCTGCCATCGCTCGTTCAGATCGGCAAAGCCATCCAGCTCCGGACAGCGGAGATCGAGATAAAACCCGCAGCTCGGGCGTTTCGCGTTTCAGCATTGACCACCAAGGAAATCGACTATCTGGCGCTTTATGTTGCCGGCTATGAAATCAAACAGATCGGCGACATGCGTTCGGTTTCCGGTACCGCCGTGCGAGCCGCCTTGAATTCCGCCACGGAAAAACTCGATGCGCGCGGGCCGCGTCACGCCGGCTATCTCGCAATTGCACTCGGCATCATTCCGACTTCGATTGTTATGAAATAGCCGGGAAGAGTGCGTGGAGAACAGGTTCGCCTTTGTCCCAGCTCGCCGACAAGATTCCAATCTTGCTGCATGAATTGGCGTCGGCGCTTGCCGCGGCGGACTATGCAAAACATTATTGGATATTTTTCGGGGATGAAGAAATTTTGCTGCACCCGAATTTCTCATTTGTTGAGAGAAGGTGGCCGTAAGAATCTGACCTCAATCGGAAATAGCGGTTCAACTCGGTGATCATCGGTTGGGGTTGAAATGCGGCAGGCATAAGTTTCGTGCGCTGTCAAGATTTAAAATTAAAAGTTGCATCAGGATTTCTATCGCCGTAACGATTGCGGCAACTGTGCTGGTGAGGATGCGGTGCTTGGATAGGAAGCGGCCTGACGGGTATCGGAATTGTCTGAGCCACTTTAAGTGGCGCATTATATGCCTAATCAATAGTTTGCGCTCGGATCTTAGCCCGGCATGTTCGCGGAGGTTTTCATCCGCACGACCGATCGAACGGTCCTCTCCTATCTCATGAAGCAATCCGCAACCACGTCGAGTACGTGTTTCGGGACGAATAACCTCTTTTTCGATATTTGAAACGCCAGGGGGCTAAAATGGCAGTTATTACGGGAACGTCGGGCGATGACACTCTGAATGGCACGACCGGAGATGACCAAATCTCCGGCCTCGACGGCAATGACATTCTGACCGGCGGCGCGGGAGCCGACCAACTGATCGGCGGTGCAGGGACGGATACCGCCAGCTATGCCATGGCGACTGGTGCGATCATTTTTAATCTGAAGACTGGGGTCTATACTGGCGAGGCCGCCGGCGACACTTTCAGCAGCATCGAGGTGCTTAGTGGTTCTGCTTACGCCGACACTTTCGTCGGCAACGGCACGACGATCACTTTCGACGGCTACGCCGGCGACGACACCGTCGACTATTCCGCCTCGGCGGCAGCCGTCAACGTGACCCTTGCGGGTCCAGGTGTGACGACGGTCGCATCGGGCGGCGATGCTCAGGGCAACAGCCTCGTCAACATCGAGAAGGTCATCGGCTCTGCCTTCAACGACACGCTCGGCTCGACTTCCCCGTTCAGTTACACGCTGCAGGGCGGTGCCGGCAACGACACCTATGTCGTCGGATCGGCGGTCACCGGCATCGTCGAGGCTGCGGGGGGCGGTGATGATGAGATCCGCACCACCGCGACATCCTACTCGATGTCGTCCTACGCCAATGTCGAGCGTCTGACCTTCACCGGCACCGGAAACGCGACCTTGACGGGCAATACCGGCGACAACATCATCACTGGCGGCACCGGCAATGACATTCTGACCGGCGGCGCGGGAGCCGACCAACTGATCGGCGGTGCAGGGACAGACACTGCCAGCTATGCCATGGCGACTGGTGCGATCATTTTTAATCTGAAGACTGGGGTCTATACTGGCGAGGCCGCCGGCGACACTTTCAGCAGCATCGAGGTGCTTAGTGGTTCTGCTTACGCCGACACTTTCGTCGGCAACGGCACGACGATCACTTTCGACGGCTACGCCGGCGACGACACCGTCGACTATTCCGCCTCGGCGGCAGCCGTCAACGTGACCCTTGCGGGTCCAGGTGTGACGACGGTCGCATCGGGCGGCGATGCTCAGGGCAACAGCCTCGTCAACATCGAGAAGGTCATCGGCTCTGCCTTCAACGACACGCTCGGCTCGACTTCCCCGTTCAGTTACACGCTGCAGGGCGGTGCCGGCAACGACACCTATGTCGTCGGATCGGCGGTCACCGGCATCGTCGAGGCTGCGGGGGGCGGTGATGATGAGATCCGCACCACCGCGACATCCTACTCGATGTCGTCCTACGCCAATGTCGAGCGTCTGACCTTCACCGGCACCGGAAACGCGACCTTGACGGGCAATACCGGCGACAACATCATCACTGGCGGCACCGGCAATGACATTCTGACCGGCGGTGATGGCGACGACATCCTCATAGGCGGCGCCGGAGCCGATCAACTGATCGGCGGCGCAGGGACGGATACCGCCAGCTATGCCAATGCGGCGGCTGCGATCACTCTTAATTTGAAGACCGGGGTCCATACCGGCGACGCCGCCGGCGACACCTTCAGTAGCATCGAAGCGTTCGCGGGATCGAACTTCAACGATACCTTGATTGGCGGCACCAGTGACGACATCCTCATTGGCGGTGCCGGAGCCGATCAGTTGATCGGCGACGCAGGGACGGATACCGCCAGTTACGCCAATGCGGCGACTGCGATCACTCTCAATCTGAAGACTGGGGTTCATACAGGCGACGCCGCCGGCGACACCTTCGACAGCATCGAAGTATTCACGGGATCGAGCTTCGACGACACCTTCTTCAGTTCAGCTTCAGCGGACACTCTGAATGGCGCAGCAGGCACTGATACGATTGACTATTCGCTCTCCAGTGATGCGGTAAACGTCGATCTGACGACCAACGTCGTCAGCGGTGGCGATGCGGCGGGTGACGTTGTGATCAACTTCGAGCGGGTCGTCGGCTCTGCCTTCGCCGACACCCTGGCCTCTTCGACATCAGGGCACGCCCTCGTCGGAGGAGCGGGGAACGATATTTATGTCGTCGGCAACCAAGGTGTGACGATTACGGAGGCCGCCGGCGGAGGCACTGACGAAATCCGCACCACGCTGACATCTTACTCGATGGCGGCGTTCGCCAATGTCGAGCGGCTGATCTTTACCGGCAGCGGCAACACGACCCTGACCGGCAATAGCGGGAACAACGTCATAGCAGGCGGAACGGGCAACGATACGCTGATCGGCGGCGCTGGAGCCGACCAACTTGTTGGTGGTGCAGGCACGGATACCGCCAGCTATGCCAATGCAGGGGCCGCAATTACTGTTAATCTGAAGACCGGGGCCAACACTGGCGACGCCGCCGGCGACACTTTCAGCGGCATCGAGACGTTTGTCGGCTCCAACTCCAAGGACACCTTCGTCGGCAACGGCACGGCCGTCACCTTCAACGGCGGCGTCGGCACCGACACCGTCAGCTATTCCAGCTCGGCGGCAGCGATCAACGTGATCCTTGGGGCGAGCGGAGTGACGACGATCGCATCGGGCGGCGATGCCGAGGGCAACAGGCTTATCAGCATCGAGCAGGTCATCGGCTCGGCCTTCGCAGATACGCTCGGCTCGACCGCGACGAGCACCCAGACGCTGCAGGGCGGCGGCGGCAACGATACCTATGTCGTCAGCTCGCAGAATACGGTCATCACCGAATCGTCGGGCGCCGGCGATGACGAGATCCGCACCAGCGCGACGTCCTACTCGATGGCGGCTTACACCAATGTCGAGCATCTCACCTTCACCGGCACCGGCAACGCGACCCTGACCGGCAACGTGGGCGACAACGTCATAACAGGCGGAACGGGCAACGATACGCTGATCGGCGGCGCGGGAGCCGACCAACTGATCGGCGGTGCAGGCACGGATACCGCCAGCTATGCCAATGCGGCGGCGGCAGTCACTCTCGATTTGAAGACCGGGGTTCATGCAGGCGATGCCGCCGGCGACACTTTCGACGGCATCGAAGTCTTCACGGGCTCGAACTTCGATGACACCTTCTTCAGCTCAGCTTCGGCAGACCATCTGAATGGCGCAGCAGGCACCCTGGATACGATCGATTATTCGCTCTCCAGTGATGCGATAAACGTCAACCTGACAACCAATGTCGTCAGCGGTGGTGATGCGGCGGGTGACGTTCTCGCCAATTTCGAGAGAGTCGTCGGCTCTTCCTTCGCCGACACCTTGGCTTCTTCCACTTCTGGGCACGCCCTCGTCGGAGGAGCAGGAGACGATATCTATCTCGTCGACGCTCAGGGCGTGACGATCACGGAGGGTGCCGGAGAAGGTACGGACGAGATTCGCACCACGCTGACAACCTATTCGATGGCGAACGACGCCAACGTCGAGAAGCTGACCTTCACCGGTACCGGCAACGCGACCCTGACCGGTAATGCCGGCGACAACATCATCACTGGCGGAGCTGGTAATGATACGCTGAACGGTGGTGGCGGCAACGATCAGCTTCATGGCGGCAGCGGCGAAGACACGCTCTTTAGCGGCGCAGGCGATTTCCACCTCTATGGCGGCGACGGCAGCGATACGCTGAACCTGATATCGGGCCAGGGCTTTGCAGATGGCGGCAACGACGGCGATACCTACCATGTGAACATGGTTCTTTCGGCGACGATCAAGGACACCGGCGTCGACGGAAGTGACGCCGTGTATCTGGATAGGGTCCAGTCTCTCGCGGATCTGGATAACATCAGAATAGGGAACGATCTCGTTCTTCAATCTCATGCCGACGCGACGCCCGGCACAGGTTATGAAAACGCCACTGTGATCCTGCAAGATTGGTATGCCGGAGCAAATAGCATCGAGTCCTTCTACCTTGCGGATGGCACGCAGGTTTCTGGAACTCTGTTCAGTTAAGTTTGGCCTGAGGCAACGCAGCCGCAGGAATAGCGGTTGCGTTGTGCTCAAATTAAACTCCAAGAAGCCTCAGGCGTCGCCGGACGCGACGTGGCTCTTTCCGTCGGGGTGCGTTTGGGAAGAGCGCCAACCCCGCTCTCTGTCCTCCTCGGCCTTGAGCCGAGGATCCACGCCACTGTCGCTGGCGGATACGGTGTGGATGCTCGGCTCAAGGCGAAGCATGGTGAAGGGTGGGCAGTGAAATGAGTTCGGTCGTGGCGTCGATGCCTTGGTCCTCGAAACCATCACCGCTGTTATCTATTTGTCTCTGTTCTGATATTTCTATGTTGTCTTCGGTTTTTCGCCGTGCCACTATGTGATATATCAGCCTCGGGCGGTGGATCTCCAGCATGCAGACGTCACAAAGCCATCGTGCCTATCTCACGCTTGAGCATCTGATCGTCACGCTGGCGCTGAAGCCGGGCGCGCTCGTTACCGAAAAGCAGCTGATCGATCTGGCAGGCCACGGGCGCACGCCGGTGCGTGAGGCGATCCAGAAGCTTGCCTGGCAGGGGTTGATCCTGGTGAAGCCGCGTGTCGGGCTGCAGGTGGCCGAGATCGCGCCTGAAGACCATGGCAATGTCATGCAGGTGCGCCGCGAGTTGGAGCCGATCGCGGCCGCATTGGCCGCCGAACATGCGGCCGATGAGCAGCGCGATCGCCTCGGCGACTGCGCTCGCGCCATGGAGGAATGCGCGGTGACCGGCGATCTCGCCGGATTCTTTGCCGCCGACAAGGCTTTCGACGAAATCCTCGAGGATGCCTGTCCGAACGGCTTCATCGTGGCAGCACTCGGCCCGGTGCAGACGCATTCGCGTCGCCTCTGGTACTCCACCGCAAGCCCGGAGCGCATGGACCGCGCCATCGCGCTGCATGTCGCCGTCATTCGCGCCATTCAGCAGGGCAGGGTGGAGGAGGCACGCGTTACCATGGTGGCGTTGATCGACTATCTCGCCGCCAAATAGAAACGGCCCCGTCTCCGGAGCCGTTGTCAGATATGCACGTCGGCAAAGATCAGCCGACGAAAGCGCGTTCGATGACGAACTCGGCGGGTTTGCTGTTGGCGCCTTCATTGAGGCCGGCCTGTTCGAGCAGTTCCTTGGTGTCCTTCAGCATGGCCGAGGAGCCGCAGATCATGCCGCGGTCGATTGCCGGATCGAGTGGCGGCACGCCGAGATCGGTAAACAGCTTGCCGGATGAGATCAGGTCGGTGATGCGGCCGCGATATTCGAAGTCTTCGCGGGTGACGGTCGCATAATGGCGCAGCTTGTCGCCGACGACTTCCTTGAGCAGCTCGTCGTTCTGGATTTCCTCGACGAGGTCGAAGCCGTATTTCAGCTCGGCGACATCGCGGGTCGTATGGGTGAGGATGACTTCCTCGAACTTTTCGTAGGTCTCGGGATCGCGGATCAGGCTGGCGAAGGGCGCGATGCCCGTTCCTGTCGAGAACATGTAGAGGCGGCGGCCGGGGGTCAGCGCGTCGAGCACCAGCGTGCCGGTCGGCTTCTTGCGCATCAGCACCTGGTCGCCAGGCTTGATCGCCTGCAGATGCGAGGTGAGCGGGCCGTCCGGCACCTTGATCGAGAAGAATTCGAGCTCTTCGGCCCAGGCGGGGCTGGCGATCGAATAGGCGCGGAAGACCGGCTTGCCTTCGACCATCAGGCCGATCATCGCGAACTCGCCGGAACGGAAACGGAAGCCCTGCGGCCGGGTCATCGTGAAACGGAAGAGCCGGTCGGTGTAATGCGTCACGGCAAGCACCGTCTCGGCGTAGACGCCGGCGGGGATGGACGAGGCGAAGTCTTCGGTCTTTGCAGGCGCGTTCATTGCGGTAGAGGATCCCGTTTCGTCGGATGAACTATCGGATGCGAGGCAGATATTACATATCGGGCTCGAATTAAAGGCATTCCATTCCACGCAGCGCTCCTGAAGGGAAATATGCATGTCATTGTCAGATTCAATGGCTGGCAGGGAATGTCTCATTTCCCGCTGGCGAAGCCCGGCAAAGGATGCATATTAGTGCGGCGTGCCCGATATGGACGCCGGTTTTCGGCGAAATCGGTGCGACAACAAGGATCTACGGGAACCGATTCAGCGACGGGATCGGTGCCGGTGGCAAAAAAAGACGCTTGCCGGGGCGAGCGCGATAGGGCGGTCGGGGAATATGAAGATTTTCAACTACAAGCGTGTTCCTTACGCGGAGATGCGCGCTTTTTCCGTTCATATCCTGACGGCCTCCGGCTCGTTCCTTGCCTTTCTCGGCGTCGTCGCGGCCGCCGAGCATCGCTTCATCGACATGTTTTGGTGGCTGGGGCTTGCCCTTCTCGTCGACGGCATAGACGGGCCGATTGCGCGCAAGGTGCGTGTCAAGGAAGTGTTGCCGAACTGGTCGGGCGATACGCTCGACAATATCATCGATTACGTCACCTATGTGCTGTTGCCGGCCTTCGCGCTCTATCAGAGCGGCATGATCGGCGAGCCCTGGTCCTTTGTCGCGGCGGGCATGATTGTCGTCTCCAGCGCCATCTATTATGCCGACATGGGCATGAAGACGGAGGAGTATTTCTTCTCCGGCTTCCCCGTCGTCTGGAACATGATCGTCTTCACCCTGTTCGTTATCCATGCGAGCGCGACGACGGCACTTGCCGTCGTTATCGTTTCGGTGGTGCTGACCTTCCTGCCGATCAATTTCCTCCACCCGGTCCGCGTCAAACGGCTGCGCCCGCTCAATCTCGGCGTCTTTTTTCTGTGGTCGGCCCTCGGAATTCTTTCGCTGCTGATGCACTTCGATACGCCCGAATGGGCGCTCATTCTCTTTATCGTGACCGGGATCTATCTTTACGTCATCGGTGCGGTGCTGCAATTCTTCCCCGCCCTGGGACGCGAAGCTTGAGGACAGGCAAATGACGAAGACGCAGGCGGTTTCATTTTCAAGGACGGGTGGACCGGAGGTTTTCGACTATGTCGAGATCGACCTTCCGCCGCCCGCGGCCGGTGAGGTGCAGATCCGGCAGGCTGCGATCGGCCTCAATTTCATAGACGTCTATTTTCGCAATGGTTCCTACAAGGTGCCACATCTTCCCTTCGTCACCGGCAAGGAGGGCGCCGGCACGGTAACGGCCGTCGGCCCCGGTGTTACCGATTTCAGGCTTGGCGACCGTGTCGCTTATGCGAGCGCCGATGGCGCCTATAGCGCCGAGCGCAATATCGAGACGCGCCATCTCGTGCATGTGCCCGACGGCATTGAACTCGAAACGGCTGCGGCGATGATGCTGAAGGGCATGACCGCCGAATATCTTCTGAACCGCACCTTCAAGGTCGGCCCCGAAACGGTCCTGCTGTTCCATGCGGCCGCCGGCGGCGTAGGGCTGATCGCTGGCCAATGGGCAAAGGCGCTCGGCGCCACCGTCATCGGCACGGCGGGTTCTGAAGACAAGATCGCGCTGGCGCTCGCCCATGGCTACGACCACGTGATCAACTACAAGACCGATGACTTCGTGACGCGTGTCCGCGAGATCACCGGCGGCAAGGGCGTCGACGTCGTCTATGATTCGATCGGCCGCGATACTTTTCCACAGTCGCTCGACTGCCTGAAGCCGCGTGGGCTTTTTGCCTCCTTCGGCCAGTCCTCCGGGCCGATCGAGAATTTCACTCTTTCTCAGCTGGCGCAGAAAGGCTCGCTGTTTGCGACGCGGCCGACGCTCTTCACCTATATCGCCGCACGCCAGGAACTCATCGACAGCGCGAAAGCGCTATTTGATGTTGTGCAAAGCAACAAAGTGCGTATCAATGTCAATCAAACCTATCCGTTGCGTGAGGTTGGGCGGGCTCACGCGGATCTGGAGACAAGAAAAACAACAGGAACGACGCTGCTGATTCCATGAGATCCGAACGGACCGATCGGCAGAAGAAATGAGGGGAACGTGTCGCCATTGAATGTGCCGGATTCCGGTGCGTTGTTATCCGTCCAGAAGCTGACGAAGTTTTTCGGTGGCTTTGCCGCCTGCAATGAAATCGATCTCGATATCGCGCCGGGCGAAATTCACGCGCTTCTCGGCGAAAATGGCGCAGGCAAATCCACACTGGTGAAGATGCTGTTCGGTGTTCTGGAGCCGACGGGCGGACATATCCTCTGGCAAGGCAGGCCGGTCGCCATCGCCTCGCCGGGCGAGGCCCGCAAGCTCGGCATCGGCATGGTCTTCCAGCATTTCTCCCTGTTCGAGGCGCTGACCGTCGCCGAGAACATCGCCTTATCGCTCGATGATACCATCCCGATCGGCAAGATCGCCGAGGAGGCGAGGGCGCTCTCCATCGCCTATGGTCTGCCACTCGATCCGCATGCCCATGTCGCCGATCTCTCGGTCGGCGAGCGCCAGCGGATCGAGATCGTCCGCGCGCTGCTGCAGAACCCCAAGCTGATCATTCTCGATGAGCCGACCTCGGTGCTGACGCCGCAGGAGGCCGACAGGCTGTTCGAAACGCTGTTCAAGCTGCGCGCCGAAGGCCGCTCGGTTCTCTATATCAGCCATCGCCTGGAAGAGGTGCAGCGCATCTGCGATCGCGCCACGGTGCTGCGTCATGGCCGGGTGACCGGCGCCTGCGATCCCAAGCGGGAAACGCCCTCGTCGCTTGCCCGCATGATGGTCGGCAGCGAAGTGGCGACCGTCACTCATCCCGAGCGCTCGGATAAGGGCGAGGTGCAGCTGGCCGTCGCCAACCTGTCCGTCGCCGCGCGCACGCCCTTCGCCATGCCGCTGCGCGATGTCTCCCTGGCCGTGCGCTCGGGCGAAATCCTTGCCATCGCCGGTGTCGCCGGCAATGGCCAGAGCGAACTTTTCGATGCACTGTCCGGCGAATATCCGGTCGCGTCGGCCGAGGCGATCGTCATCCGCAAGAAGCCGGTGGGCACCGAGGGCATCACGGCCCGCCGCCTGCTCGGCGCCGGTTTCGTGCCGGAGGAGCGGCATGGCCATGCCGCCGTTTCCGCCATGAAACTGTCGGACAATCTGGTGCTCGCCCGCAGCCAGTCGGACCGCAAGGCCTTTCTCGGCGCGCTCGGCATCATCCGCCAAGGTGCTGTGAAATCTGCCGCGCGGCGGATTTCCGAAGCGATGGATGTGCGCAAGAGCGGCGATGATCCGGCCGCAGGCTCGCTCTCCGGCGGCAATCTGCAGAAGTTCATCGTCGGCCGCGAGCTCGACCGGCAGCCGGCCGTCCTCGTCGTCAACCAGCCGACCTGGGGCGTCGATGCGGGGGCTGCAAGCCGCATCCGCCAGGCCTTGGTCGATCTCGCAAAGGCCGGCTCCGCCGTCGTCGTCATCAGCCAGGATCTCGACGAGATCTTCGAGGTGGCGACCGATATCGCGGTCATCTCTGAAGGCCGCCTTTCCAGGCCTTATCCGGCCGGCGAACTGACGCGCGAAAGGATCGGCCTGCTGATGGGCGGCCTGCATGACGGCAAACATGCCCCGGAGGCGCCCAATGCGCATTAAAGAGGCAGCCCATGCGCATTGAACTCGAAAAACGCCCCGATGTCTCGAAGCTCTACACCTTCGTCTCGCCGCTGCTGGCGCTTGTGCTGACGCTTGCCTTCGGCGCCATCATGTTCGCCATGCTCGGCAAGGACCCGGTCGAGGCGCTGGACGCCTTCTTCGTCGAGCCGCTGCTCGAGGTCTGGTCGCTGCATGAGCTGGCAATCAAGGCGGCACCCCTGATCCTGATCGCGGTCGGCCTTGCCGTCTGCTACCGCTCGAACAACTGGAATATCGGCGCCGAGGGTCAGTTCACCATCGGCGCCATCACCGGCTCTTATCTGCCGATTGTCTTCTACGACTGGCATTCGCCGCTCGTGCTGCCGCTGATGCTGGTTCTTGGTGCGCTCGGCGGCGCGTTGTTCGCCGCCATTCCGGCGCTGTTGAAGGCGCATTTCAACACCAACGAAATCCTGACATCGCTGATGCTGGTCTATATCGCCCAGCTCTTCCTCGATTGGCTGATCCGCGGCGCCTGGCGCGATCCGAAGGGCTTCAACTTTCCGGTCTCGCGTGATTTCGCGCCGGAAGCGGTGCTGCCGGCGATCTGGGAAGAATCCGGCCGGGCCCATTGGGCCTTCGTCTTCGCCATCGTCGCGGCAATCGGCGTCTGGTTCATGCTGCGCTACACGCTGAAGGGCTTCGAGATCGTCGTGCTCGGCCAGTCGGAGCGGGCGGGGCGCTTTGCCGGCTTCTCCTCGAAGAAGATGATCTGGTTCAGCTTCCTCTTCTCCGGCGCTCTCGCCGGCCTCGCCGGGATCGCCGAGGTCTCCGGCTCGATCGGCCACCTGCAGCCGGCGATCTCGCCGGGCTATGGCTTCACCGCCATCATCGTCGCCTTCCTCGGGCGGCTTAATCCGCTCGGCATCATTGCATCGGGGCTGGTGCTGGCGCTGACCTATCTCGGCGGCGAGGCGGCACAGCTGTCGCTCGGCGTTTCCGACAAGGTCACCCGTGTTTTCCAGGGCCTGTTGCTCTTCTTCGTGCTCTCCTGCGATACGCTAATCTATTATAAAATCCGCATCGTCTGGTCGCGGGTCAGGGGTGGCGTGGCATGAGCATCTTCGAAGCCATTCTGCTGACGGTGATTACCGCCTCGACGCCGCTCGTCATCGCAGCCCTCGGCGAACTCGTGACGGAGCGCTCCGGCGTTCTGAACCTCGGGGTCGAAGGCATGATGATCATGGGCGCGGTCGCTGCTTTTGCCGGCGCGCAGGCATCGGGCTCGCCCTATGTCGGGATTGTCTGTGGCATTGCGGCCGGTGCGCTCTTCTCGCTGCTCTTCGCCTTCCTGACGCTGACGCTGGTGGCAAACCAGGTGGCGACAGGACTGGCGCTCACCCTTCTCGGCCTCGGTGTGTCAGGCATGCTCGGCGAGGCCTATGTCAGCGTTCCCGGCATCCGCCTGGAAGAGATCGTCATTCCTGTCCTGTCGGATATCCCGCTCGTCGGCCCGGTACTCTTCAGGCAGGATCTGATCTTCTATCTGTCGATCGCGCTCGTCGTCGGCGTCAGCTGGTTCCTGTTCCGCAGCCGGGCCGGGCTGAAGCTGAGGGCAATCGGCGACAGTCACGCTTCGGCCCATGCGCTCGGCATTGGCGTCATCCGCACACGATATCTGGCGGTAATGTTCGGCGGCGCCTGCGCCGGTCTTGCCGGCGCCCAGCTGTCGCTTGTCTACACGCCGCAGTGGGCGGAGAACATGTCGGCCGGCCGCGGCTGGATCACGCTGGCGCTGGTGGTCTTCGCCTCCTGGCGGCCGTGGCGGGTCTTTGCCGGCGGTTATCTCTTCGGTGCGGTCACCATCCTGCAGCTGCACGCGCAGGCTTTCGGTCTCGGCATTCCTGCGCAGTTTCTGTCGATGCTGCCTTATGCTGCGACTATTGTGGTTCTCATCATCATTTCCCATAATCGGCGCACGACGTTGATCAATACGCCCGCGTCGCTTGGAAAAGCCTTCGTGCCGGAGCGATAAACAAGAACACAAGGACGGGTTTCCGGAATAACTTCAAACCAACAGGGGTCACCATGAAGAAATATGCATTCGCCCTTGCCGCCTCGGCTGCCGCCGTGATCGGCATCTCCTCCGCCGCAGAGGCTGCTGATAAGACGAAGGTCTGCTTCGTCTATGTCGGTTCGCACACCGACGGCGGTTATTCGCAGGCGCACGATCTCGGCCGCCAGCAGGTCCAGGCCGAATTCGGCGACAAGATCGAAACGCCTTACCTCGAAAACGTCCCGGAAGGCCCGGACGCCGAGCGTGCCATCGAGCGCCTTGCCCGTTCCGGCTGCAAGCTGATCTTCACGACGTCCTTCGGCTTCATGGATGCGACGGTCAAGGTTGCCGCCAAGTTCCCGAAAGTCAAGTTCGAGCACGGCACCGGCTACAAGTCCGGCCCCAATCTCGCCACCTACAATTCGCGCTTTTATGAAGGCCGCTACATCCTCGGCCAGATCGCCGCCAAGACCTCGAAGAATCACGGTGCCGCCTACATCGCCTCCTTCCCGATTCCGGAAGTGGTGATGGGCATCAACTCCTTCGAGCAGGGCGCCAAGTCGGTCGATCCGAGCTTCAAGCTCAAGGTCATCTGGGTCAACACCTGGTTCGACCCCGGCAAGGAAGCCGATGCCGCCAAGGCCATGGTCGACCAGGGTGTCGACGTGCTGACGCAGCATACCGACACGACGGCGCCGATGCAGGTGGCCGAAGAGCGCGGCATTCACGCCTTCGGCCAGGCCTCCGACATGATTGCCGCAGGCCCGAAAGCGCAGCTGACGGCAATCGTCGATACCTGGGGCGCCTATTACTCCAAGCGCGTTCATGCGCTGCTCGACGGCACCTGGAAGTCCGAGCAGAGCTGGGACGGCCTCAAGGACGGCATCCTGAAGATGGCGCCCTATACCAACATGCCTGACGACGTGAAGAAGATGGCCGAGGAAACCGAAGCCAAGATCAAGTCGGGCGAGCTGCATCCCTTCACCGGCCCGATCAACAAGCAGGACGGGACGCCCTGGCTGAAGGCCGGCGAGAAGGCCGATGATGGCACGCTGCTCGGCATGAACTTCTACGTCGAAGGCGTCGACGACAAGCTGCCGGCGCAATAAGCTGCAGATCAATTCGTGGTTGCGAAGGGCGCCCCTTGTGGGCGCTCTTTTTTTTCGCAGTGCTTGCAAAGATTCCGATTTACAAAAGTAATACTATATGATTTTTTGACACTGCGCCGCGAGATGCGGCATTGGGAGGAAATCATGAAATTGAAGACTGCACTTTTGAGTGCCACGATTCTTGCTGCCTGCATGTTCGGTTCGGCTTCGGCTGGCGGCCTGACCGTCGGCTTCTCGCAGATCGGCTCGGAATCGGGCTGGCGCGCGGCTGAAACGACCGTGACCAAGGAACAGGCCAAGAAGCGCGGCATCGATCTGAAATTTGCCGATGCGCAGCAGAAGCAGGAAAATCAGATCAAGGCGCTGCGCTCCTTCATTGCTCAGGGCGTCGACGCCATCCTCATCGCCCCTGTTGTCGAAACCGGCTGGGACGATGTTCTGAAGGAAGCCAAGGAAGCCAAGATTCCGGTCATCCTGCTCGACCGCACCATCAAGGCTCCCGACGATCTCTACCTGACAGCTGTGACGTCGGACCTCGTCCATGAAGGCAAGGTCGCTGGCGACTTCCTGGTCAAGACTGTTGGCGACAAGAAGTGCAACGTCGTCGAACTGCAGGGCACGACCGGTTCCTCGCCGGCCATCGCCCGCAAGAAGGGCTTCGAAGAGGCTCTCGCTGGCCACGACAACCTCAAGATCGTTCGCAGCCAGACCGGCGACTTCACCCGCACCAAGGGCAAGGAAGTCATGGAAAGCTTCCTGAAGGCCGAGAATGGCGGTAAGGACATCTGCGCGCTCTACGCCCATAACGACGACATGGCTGTCGGCGCCATCCAGGCGATCAAGGAAGCCGGCCTGAAGCCCGGCAAGGATATCCTCGTCGTCTCGATTGACGCCGTGCCGGATATCTTCAAGGCAATGTCCGAAGGCGAGTCCAATGCCACGGTCGAGCTGACGCCGAACATGGCCGGCCCTGCCTTCGATGCGCTCGATGCCTATCTGAAGGACAAGAAGGCTCCGCCGAAGTGGATCCAGACCGAGTCCAAGCTCTATACGCCGGCCGACAACCCGATGAAGGTCTACGAAGAGAAGAAGGGTCAGGGCTACTGATTTGAACCTGGAACCGCACCGGTCCATCATGGACCGGTGCGGAACTGCCGGTGCCGGCCGGGCGTCATGCCCGGTTTTGGCGCAGGCGCAAGGCGCAATATCAGGAAACAGCAGCCCTCATGGTTCACAATAACGAGACTATTCTCGCTGCCTCGGCCATATCGAAATTCTTCCCCGGCGCCGTTGCCCTGGATAAGGTGGATTTCACGCTGCGCCGCGGCGAGGTTCATGCGCTTCTCGGCGAGAACGGCGCGGGAAAATCGACGCTGATCAAATGCATCACCGGCGCCTATCATCGTGACGGTGGCAGCCTGGTGCTCGATGGCCATGAAATCAATCCGGCCAATACGCTTGCCGCCCAGAAGCTCGGCATCGGCACCGTCTATCAGGAGGTCAACCTCCTCACCAATCTGAGTGTCGCCGAAAATCTCTTTCTCGGACGCCAGCCGCGGCGATTCGGCATGACCGACGTGCGTGCGATGAACCGCAAGGCGCGCGAACTGCTTGCCGGTTACGGCATCGACATCGACGTCACCGCCGAGCTCAGCCGCTTCTCCGTCGCCGTCCAGCAGGTGGTCGCCATCGCCCGCGCCGTTGATCTCTCCGGCAAGGTGCTGATACTGGACGAGCCGACGGCAAGCCTCGACAACCAGGAAGTGGCGCTGCTCTTCCGCATCATCGAGGATCTGAAGAAGCGCGGTCTCGGCATCGTCTTCATCACCCATTTCCTCGAGCAGGTCTATGCGATCAGCGATCGCATCACCGTGCTGCGCAACGGCAAGCTCGTCGGTACCCGCGACGCCGCCGATCTGCCGCGCCAGGGCCTGATCGCCATGATGCTCGGCCGGGAACTCGCCCAGGCCGAAGAGACGGTCAGGGAACACAGCATTGCGGCGGGCGAAGTCCGCTACAGATTTGCCGGCTACGGCAAACGCGGCAAGGTCAAGCCCTTCGATCTCGATGTGCGTGCGGGCGAGGTGGTCGGCATCGCCGGTCTGCTCGGCTCGGGGCGCACCGAAACCGCCGAGTTGCTCTTCGGCGTCGAGCATGCCGATAGCGGCAGCGCCACGATCGACGGTCAGCCCGCAACTCTTTCCAGCCCGCGCGCCGCGATCGAAAAGGGCTTCGGCTTCTGCCCCGAGGACCGCAAGACCGACGGCATCGTCGGCGATCTGTCGATCAGGGAAAATATCGCCTTGGCGCTGCAGGCCCGCCGCGGCTGGACCCGGCCGCTGTCGCGTGCCGAGCAGAATGCGCTCGCCGACCGCTATATCAAGGCGCTCGACATCCGCACCACCGACCGCGAAAAGCCGATCCGCCTGCTCTCCGGCGGCAATCAGCAGAAGGCGATCCTCGCCCGCTGGCTGGCGACCAATCCCAAATTTCTCATCCTCGACGAGCCGACCCGCGGCATCGATGTCGGCGCCCATGCCGAGATCATCCGGCTCATCGAACAGCTCTGCGCCGAAGGCATGTCATTGATCGTAATTTCCTCGGAACTTGAAGAGCTTGTCGCCTATAGTTCACGCGTCATCGTGCTTCGCGACAGGCAGCATATCGCCGAACTGACAGGCGAGCGCATCACCGCCGCCGCCATCGTCGATGCCATTGCCGCCGCCGAGCACAAGGAGGAAGCATGAAATCCTCCCGAAATGCGCTGGCCTATCGCCTGGCGCCGCAATTGATCGCGCTCGTTGTCATTCTTCTGTTGAATTTCATAACGTCACCGCAGTTTTTTAATGTGGTTGTTCAGAACGGACGCCTCTATGGCAGCTTGATCGACGTGCTCAATCGCGGCGCGCCGGTGGCGCTCTTGGCGATCGGCATGACGCTGGTGATTGCCACCAAAGGCATCGACCTGTCCGTCGGAGCCGTCATCGCCATCTGCGGCGCCGTTGCTGCATCATCGATTGTGTCAGGAAATTCAGTTGCTTACACCGTTATCCTGACGCTTGTGATCGGGCTTGCCTGCGGTGTCTGGAACGGTTTCCTGGTGGCGATCCTCAACATCCAGCCGATCATCGCCACGCTGGTGCTGATGGTAGCCGGCCGCGGCATCGCCCAGCTTATCACCGAAGGCGCCATCCTGACCTTCAACGATGACGGTCTGATCTTCTTCGGCAGCGGTTCCATGGCTCTCCTGCCGATGCCTGTGGTCATCTGGCTGCTGGTCGGCCTGCTCGTCATCCTGCTTGTCCGGCGCACGGCGCTCGGCATGCTGCTCGAGGCCGTTGGCATCAACCGCCGCGCCAGCACGCTCTCCGGCATCCAGACGCCGGTGCTGCTGATGGCCGTCTATATGCTGAGCGGGCTCTGCGCCTCAATCGCGGGCATCATTGTCGCAGCCGATATCAAGGGCGCCGACGCCAATAATGCCGGTCTCTGGCTTGAACTCGATGCCATCCTCGCGGTCGTCGTCGGCGGCAATTCGCTGCTCGGCGGCAGATTCAGCATCTTGGGATCGCTGATCGGCGCGATGATCATCCAGGCGGTCAACACCGGCATTCTGTCCTCCGGCTTTCCGCCCGAATTCAACCTGATCATCAAGGCGGTCATCATTATCGTGATCCTCGTCATCCAGTCGCCGGCGGTGCAGTCGCTCGCCATCTTCGCCAGCCGCCGGCAGGGCGGAAGGGAGTAGCCGAAAATGAACTCCAAATACCTGCCGCTGCTTGCGACCATCGTCATCTTCGTGCTCGCCTATGCCGGCTGCACGCTGCAATATCCCAACATGCTGTCGACGCGCGTTATCGGCAATCTTTTGACCGACAACGCCTTTCTCGGCATTGCCGCGGTCGGCATGACCTTCGTCATCATCTCCGGCGGCATGGATCTGTCGATCGGCTCGGTCATCGCCTTTACCGGCGTCTTTCTTGCCGTCATCCTGCAGAACACGTCGATCCATCCGCTGCTCGCCTTCGCCCTCGTCCTCGTCATCACCACCGCTTTCGGTGCCGTCATGGGCGCGATCATCCATTATCTCGAAATGCCGGCCTTTATCGTCACGCTGGCCGGCATGTTCCTGGCGCGCGGTATCGCCTTCGTGCTCTCGATCGACAGCATTCCGATCAACCACGACTATTATTCGACGCTGACGAGCCTCTATTGGCGGCTGCCCGGAGGCGGGCGGCTGACGCTGATCGGCGCCATCATGCTTCTCGTCTTCGCCGCCGGCATTTTCATCGCCCACCGCACCCGCTTCGGCACCAATGTCTATGCGCTCGGCGGCGGTCCGCAGACGGCGCGGCTGATGGGCGTGCCGGTCGGCCGCACGACGATCCAGATCTATGCGCTGTCGGGTTTTCTCGCTGGCCTATCCGGAATCGTTTTTTCGCTGTACACCTCTGCTGGATATTCTCTTGCGGCGGTCGGAGTCGAACTCGACGCCATCGCGGCGGTCGTCATCGGAGGGACGCTGCTGACCGGCGGAGCGGGATTCGTGGCGGGAACCTTGATCGGTATCCTGATCCAGGGGCTCATTCAGACCTACATCACCTTCGATGGCACGCTGTCGAGCTGGTGGACGAAGATCCTGATCGGCCTTCTGCTGTTTGCATTCATCCTGATGCAGAAGGCGATCCTGTTCCTTTCCAGTCTGAACAAGAGGTATGCCTGAGGAGGAGACGGTTCGCTTGCGCAACAAATTGATCGAGACACGCAAGACAGGGCGCCGGACCCGGACGAGCCACGCGCAGGTGGTCGACGAGCTCGGCAAGGCGATCGTCGCAGGCACCTATCCCGTCGGCTCGATCCTGCCGGGCGATACGGAACTGGCGCAACGCTTCAAGGTGTCGCGCACGGTCTTGCGCGAGACGATGAAGACGCTCGCCGCCAAGGGCATGGTCGTCGCCAAGGCGCGCGTCGGCACACGTGTGACCGAGAAGAACCTCTGGAACATGTTCGACAGCGAGATTATCGCCTGGCACTTCGACAACGATGTGACGGAAGAATTCCTGTTGCAGCTTTACGATATCCGCCTTGCCGTCGAACCCTTCGCCGCCGGCCTCGTCGCCGAGCGGGCCAATGCCGAGGAAATCGAGACGCTGCGCGGGCTGGCCGAGGAGATGGCCGCGAGCGGCCACACGGCCGACAGCCTGGCGCTGGCCGACCTGCACTTTCACTTGGCGCTCGCCGAAGCCTCGCACAATCCCTTCATGCGGACCCTCGGCAGCCTCATCGAGGCGGCTCTCGTCGGCATGTTCCGCATCAGCACGCCGCCCTCCGAAAATGGGTTTGCCAATATTGCCGAGACCCATATGCGCATCGTCGATGCCATCGCTTCCGGTGACAGCGCCGCCGCGCGCCGGGCGATGGAAGTCGTCATCCTGGACGGCCGCGATCATGTGCGCGAAGCCTTCGCGACCAGCGACTCTCCTGCCGCCACGGAACCGCTTTCACCCGAAATTTCACCGAAGTAATCGATTCCGATTTCAGGAATTATGCAGTATGAGGCAACAAAGCCGCCTCATGGCGCGGATTCGCGGAGCCGATCATGGAACGTACTTGTCTTGCCGTCATCCTTGCTGCCGGTGACAGCACGCGGATGAAATCCTCGAAATCGAAGGTGCTGCATCCGGTCGCCGGGCGGCCGATGATCGCCCATGTCGTCGAGGCCGTCGCCTCCGCCGGCATTTCCTCCGTCGCCCTTGTCGTCGGCCGCGATGCCGAAGAGGTGGCAAAAGCTGCCAGCATCGACGGCGTCGGCATCGAATCCTACCTGCAGAAGGATCGCCTCGGCACCGGCCACGCAGTGCTGGCTGCCCGCGACGCGATCGCCAAGGGCTATGACGATATCCTCGTCACCTATGGCGACGTGCCGCTGCAGACTGATGGGCCGCTGAAAGCCGCCCGCCAGGGCCTTGCCGATGGCAGCGACATCGTCGTCATCGGTTTCCACACCGACCGCCCGACCGGCTACGGCCGCCTGCTTGTCAAGGATGGCGAACTCATCGCCATCCGCGAGGAGAAGGATGCGACCGATGCCGAGCGCACTGTGACCTGGTGCAACAGCGGACTGATGGCGATCAACGGCCGCAAGGCGCTCGACCTGCTCTCGCGCATCGGCAATTCCAATGCCAAGGGCGAATTCTATCTGACCGATCTCGTCGAGATTGCCCGCTCGCTCGGCGGGCGCGTCACCGCCGTCGATGCGCCCGAAATCGAGATGACCGGCTGCAACAACCGCGCCGAACTCGCCGTCATCGAGCGCTTCTGGCAGGAGCGTCGCCGCCGCGAGATGATGCTGGCAGGCGTCACCATGATCGCACCGGAAACAGTGTTCCTCTCTTATGACACCATTATCGGCCAGGATGCGCTGATCGAGCCGAATGTTGTCTTCGGTCCAGGCGCAGTGATCGACAGCGGCGCCGTCATTCACGCCTTCTCGCATATCGAAGGCGCGCATGTCAGTGAGGGCGCCACCGTCGGCCCCTTCGCCCGGTTGCGGCCGGGGGCCGATCTCGCCAATGGTTCGAAGGTCGGCAATTTCTGCGAGGTCAAGAACGGCCGGATCGGCGAGGGCGCCAAGGTCAACCACCTCACCTATATCGGCGATGCCGTCGTCGGCGCCGGCAGCAATATCGGTGCCGGCACGATCACCTGCAATTATGACGGGGTCAACAAGAGCGAAACGGTGATCGGCGAAAACGCCTTCATCGGCTCCAACTCGTCGCTGGTCGCGCCGGTGAAGATCGGCGACGGCGCCTATGTCGGCTCCGGCAGCGTTATCACCGCCGACGTCCCGGCCGATGCGCTGGCGCTCGGTCGCGCCCGCCAGGAGATCAAGCCCGAGCGTGCGAAGTTGCTGCGCGAACGCGCGCTCGCCATCAAAGCGGCGAAGAAGGCGAAAGCCTGAGGGACGTTTTGCGTAACCGGCGGAAATTGAAAGTGACCGCCGAGGCCATTGAGAAATAAGCGGAAATCGTTAGAACTGGCCTCGTTATCGGGGCCAAAAGCAATTCCAGCAAAAGTGCGTAGCGGTTTTTGCGTCCGGAAATTGCGCGGAGAAAACAGGAGAGCATTTTCGCGTAAATGCTCGAGTTGGGGATATTGCATGTGCGGAATTGTGGGGATCGTCGGAACTCAGTCTGTAGCCGGGCGGCTGGTCGATGCGCTGAAGCGTCTCGAATATCGCGGTTATGATTCCGCCGGTGTCGCCACGATCCACGAGGGCGTGATGGATCGCCGCCGCGCCGAGGGTAAGCTCTTCAATCTGGAAAAGCGCCTCGACGCCGAACCGCTGCCCGGCACAGTCGGCATCGCCCATACGCGCTGGGCGACCCACGGTGTTCCGAACGAGACCAATGCCCATCCGCATTTCGTCGAAGGTGTCGCCGTCGTCCATAATGGCATCATTGAAAACTTCTCCGAGCTACGCGACGAACTGACCGAGGAGGGCTCGGTCTTCGAAACCCAGACCGACACTGAGGTCGTCGCCCAGCTGATGGCAAAATATTTGCGCGAGGGCCTCGATCCGCGCGCCGCCATGTTGAAGATGCTGAACCGGGTGACCGGCGCCTATGCGTTGGCCGTCATGCTCAAGGCCGATCCCGGCACGATCATGGCCGCCCGCTCCGGCCCGCCGCTTGCCGTCGGCTATGGCCGCGGCGAGATGTTCCTCGGTTCGGACGCCATCGCACTTTCGCCCTTTACCAATGAGATCACCTATCTCGTCGACGGCGACTGCGCCGTCATCACCCGCGACAGCGTCTCGGTCCTGGATTTCGCCGGCAAACCGGTCAAACGCGCCCGCCAGATCTCGCAGGCGACCGCCTATGTGGTCGACAAGGGCAATCACCGCCACTTCATGGAAAAGGAAATCTACGAGCAGCCGGAGGTGATCTCCCATGCGCTCAGCCATTACGTCGATTTCGCCGAGAACACGATCGGCGCCAATGCCGCAGCGATCGATTTCAAGGCGGCGACTGGCCTGGCGATCTCGGCTTGCGGCACCGCCTATCTCGCCGGTCTCGTCGGCAAATACTGGTTCGAGCGTTATGCCCGCCTGCCGGTCGAGATCGACGTCGCCTCTGAATTCCGCTACCGCGAAATGCCGCTCTCGCCCTCGCAGGCGGCACTCTTCATCTCGCAGTCCGGTGAAACCGCCGATACCCTGGCCTCGCTGCGTTATTGCCGCGACAACGGGCTGAAGATCGGCGCCGTCGTCAATGTCCGCGAATCGACCATCGCCCGCGAATCCGATGCCGTCTTCCCGATCATGGCCGGCCCGGAAATCGGCGTCGCCTCAACCAAGGCCTTCACCTGCCAGCTCGCCGTGCTGGCGTCGCTGGCGATCGGCGCCGGCAAGGCGCGCGGCACGGTCAGCGCTGAGGAGGAGAGGGCGCTGGTGCGCCATCTCGCCGAAATGCCGCGCGTCATGAGCCGGGTGCTGAACCTCATCCAGCCGCAGATGGAAAGCCTGTCGCGGGAACTGTCGAAATGCAAGGACGTGCTTTATCTCGGCCGCGGCACCAGCTTCCCGCTTGCCATGGAAGGCGCACTGAAGCTCAAGGAAATCTCCTATATCCACGCCGAAGGCTATGCCGCCGGCGAACTGAAGCACGGTCCGATCGCGCTGATCGACGAGAACATGCCTGTCATCGTCATCGCCCCCTATGACCGCTTCTTCGAAAAGACCGTCTCCAACATGCAGGAGGTCGCAGCCCGTGGCGGCCGCATCATCTTCATCACCGACGAAGCGGGTGCAGCGGCCTCGAAACTGCCGACCATGGCGACGATTACTCTGCCTGTCGTCGATGAAATCATCGCGCCGATGATCTTCTCGTTGCCGATCCAACTGCTCGCCTATCACACCGCCGTCTTCATGGGCACCGATGTCGATCAGCCGCGCAATCTGGCGAAATCCGTCACCGTGGAATAAGCCTCTAGGGGCGGGATCTTCGCGCCGAAACATATTGTGCGACGCCCCGAATTCTGGCAATTTTGGTGTGCGGACAAGGGGGAAGGGCCGGCGTTCCGGCCCGTCCAGGACTGAGATGGAGTTCATCAGGAAGAGATGGCCGACAACGCCCCCAGAATGCCGGTCGCGACCCGGCTGAGGAATAATTTTCTCGCAGGCCTGATCATCTGCGCGCCGATCGCGATTACCATCTGGTTGACCTGGACCTTCATCCATTGGTCGGACAGCTGGGTGAGGCCCTATATTCCGGCGCGCTGGAATCCGGAAAGCTATCTCAATTTCGCCATTCCCGGTTTCGGCCTGCTGATCGCCGTCGTGCTCATCACCGTCGTCGGCTTCCTCGGCAAAAACCTTATCGGCCAGAGCATCGTCCGTTTCGGCGAATCGATCGTGCAGCGTATGCCGCTGGTGCGCACGATCTATAAAAGCGTGAAGCAGATTTTCGAAACCGTGCTGAAGGAGCAGGCGAACTCCTTCAAGAAGGTGGGCCTTATCGAATATCCAAGCCCGGGCCTATGGGCGCTGGTCTTCGTCGCCACCGACGCCAAGGGCGAGATCGCCTCGAAGTTCAACGCCATGGGCCAGGATATGGTCGCCGTCTTCCTGCCGCCGACGCCGGTGCCGACGGCCGGCTTCCTCGTCTTCGTGCCGCGTGAAAAAATCGTCATGCTCGATATGAGCCCGGAAGACGCCGCCAAATTCCTGATTTCGGGCGGGCTTGTCGCCCCCGGACACACGCCATCCGAGCCGAAGCCGAAGCATCTGCCGCGGCCGAAGCCGGTAGCGGTTTCAAAAGCGGATTGATGCATGCCGCCCAAGAGTATTTGGCGGTTTTGGGATAACGACATGCATGGAAAGAAGACTAAAGCGCGCCGCGGCATACTTTATCCCGCCCTCAGGAACCGGATCGCCTCGTCGCGGCGGAAGAGATAGAGCAGGGTGCGGATCGCCTGTCCTCTTTCGCTGGTGAGCTCCGGATCGCGCTCGATGAGATAGGCCGCATCCTTGCGGGCGATCTCCAGCAGGTCGGCATGCGCCTCGAGGCTGGCGATGCGGAATCCCGGAGTGCCGGACTGACGGGTGCCGAGCAATTCGCCTCCGCCGCGCAGCTTCAGATCCTCCTCGGCGATGCGAAAGCCATCCTCGGTCTCGCGCATGATCGAAAGCCGGGCATGGCCGGTCTCGCCGAGCGGCCCCTTATAGAGCAGGATGCAGGTCGAGGCCTCGTCGCCGCGTCCGACCCGGCCGCGCAGCTGATGCAATTGCGCCAGGCCGAAGCGTTCGGCATGCTCGATCACCATGATCGTCGCATCCGGCACGTCGACGCCGACCTCGACGACGGTGGTGGCGACGAGCAGCCGGGTCTCGCCGTTCTTGAACGCCATCATGGCCGCATCCTTCTCCGGCCCGCTCATGCGGCCGTGGATGAGGCCGATATCGAGGCCGAGCGCGGCAACAAGTGTCGCATGCCGTTCCTCGGCCGACATCAGGTCGAGCTCTTCGGATTCTTCGACTAGCGGGCAGATCCAGTAAGCCTTCTTGCCCTCGGCAAGTGCGCTTTGCAGCCGACCGACGATTTCGCCGGTCCGCTCCATCGGCACCGTAATTGTCTGGATCGGCTTGCGGCCGGCCGGCTTCTCGGTGAGCTTAGAAACATCCATATCGCCGAAGGCGGCGAGCACCAGCGTGCGCGGGATCGGCGTCGCAGTCATGACAAGCATGTGCGGCGAGATGCCCTTGGCGGTCAGCCGGAGGCGCTGATGCACGCCGAAACGATGCTGTTCGTCGACGACGGCTAGCATCAGCTTGTCGTAAGTGACGGTGTCCTGGAAAAGCGCATGCGTGCCGATGACGATCTGCGCTGCGCCCGAGGCGATGCGCTCCAGGATTTCCTCCCTTTCGCGTCCCTTGGTGCGCCCGGTCAGCACCTCGATGTCGAGGCCGGCGGAGGCGGCGAATTTAGAGATTGTCGCGTGGTGCTGGCGCGCCAGGATTTCGGTCGGCGCCATCAGCACCGCCTGGCCGCCGCTCTCGATCACCGCTGCCATCGACATCAGCGCCACCAGGGTCTTGCCGGAACCGACATCGCCCTGCAGCAGCCGCAGCATGCGCTCGGTGCCGGCCATGTCCTTCAGAATCTCGGCGATCGCCTCGTTCTGGCTCGATGTGGGTGAGAAGGGCAGCGTCTTCAGGATCTTGCCGCTGACCGCGCCCGTCGCCTGCACCGGCTGGCCGGCCACCTTGCGCAGCCTCTGGCGCACCAGGCTGAGCGAAAGCTGGCCTGCGAGGAACTCATCATAGGCAAGCCGCCGCCGGGCGGGGGCCTGCGAGTCTATATCAGAGGGGTCGCGCGGCTCGTGCAGCATATGGAAACTGTCGCGGATCAACGGCAGGCCCTGTTTTTGCGCCAGCACCGGGTCGATCCATTCCGGCAGCTCGGGAAAACGCGGCAGGGCGGCGTCGATGATCTTGCGCAAAGTCTTCGGCGAAAGCCCCGCCGTCAGCGGATAGATCGGCTCGACGAGCGGCAGGTTCTCCGCTTCATCAGCCCTGACGATATAGTCCGGATGCACCATCGAGGCACGGCCGTTGAACCAGTCGACTTTGCCGCTGACCGTCACCTCCGCGTCGATCGGCAGCTGTTTTTCCAGCCACGCCGCCTGGCCGCGGAAGAAGACCAGCGTCAATTCGCCGGTCTCGTCATGCAGGAAGACGCGGTAGGGGACATTGCTCTTGCCGCGCGGCGGCACCTGGTGCCGGTCGACGCGCGCGGTGATCGTCACGATCGCACCCTGCGGCGCGCGGGCGATCCCAGGCTGGTTGCGCCGGTCGATCAGCGAAAAGGGCGCGTGGAAGAGAAGATCGATGACCCGGCAATCCTCCGGCGCCTCGCGACCGAGCAGCTTGACCAGCAGTTCGGCGATCTTCGGGCCGACGCCCGGAAGGCCCGAAATGGGGGAAAACAGCGGATCGAGAATGGCGGGGCGCATGCGGTCAAAATGCGATGAACAATGCGGCCTTGGCAAGGCTGACAAGCCGCTTTCCAGGGTCTATAGAGGCGCATCAACAGGAAGGTAATGCCATGACAGGTGTCACGCTCACGAGTGCCGGTCTCGACCCGCGCCGCCGCCGGATCCTTTTCCGCTGCTGGCATCGCGGCATCCGCGAGATGGATCTGGTCTTCGGCCAGTTCGCCGAAGCCGAGATCGCGACGCTTTCGGACGCAGAGCTCGACGAGTTCGAGACGATCATGGCCGAAGAGGATAATGACCTGGTCCGCTGGATCATGGGAACCTGGCCGGTGCCTGAGCGTTTTCAGACACCGATGTTTGCCCGCCTTGCCGCCTATACGCCCGATTTCGACAAGCCCCTCAGGACGCCGGAATGATCCCTGGTTTCGATGCGAAGAAGCTTGCGGCCATTGCCGAGCCGCTGACGATCGGCAATGTGCCTGCCGGCCTCGAACCGCTGCTGCTCGCCGAACTCGCCCGCACGGGAGAGCCGGTCGCCTATGTCATGTCGGACGGCCACCGCATGGCCGATCTCGAGCAGATGCTGGGCTTCGTCGCCCCCGACATTCCGGTTCTCACCCTGCCGGCTTGGGACTGTTTGCCCTATGACCGCGTCTCGCCGAGCGCCGATACCTCGGCCCGCCGGCTTGCCGCACTCGGCGGCCTCATCGCCCATCGCAAAAAGCCGCATGCGGCCATCGTGCTCGTCACCGCCAATGCCATGCTGCAGAAGGTGGCGCCGCAGGATGTCATTGAAAGCCTGAGCTTTTCGGCCCGTCCCGGCAACCAGCTGCGCATGGACGATTTGGCTGGGCGCCTGGAGCGCAATGGCTTCGACCGCGTTGCGACCGTGCGCGAGGTCGGCGAATATGCCGTGCGCGGCGGCATCCTCGATGTCTTTGTGCCGGGGTCGGAAGAACCAGTCCGCCTCGATTTCTTCGGCGACACGCTGGAATCGATTCGCAGCTTCGATCCGGCGAGCCAGCGCACCACCGGCCAAGTGCGCTCACTCGATCTCAATCCGATGAGCGAGGTGACGCTCACGCCGGATACGATCAGCCGCTTCCGCAAGAACTACCTCTCGGCTTTCGGCGCGACGACGCGCGATGATGCGCTTTATCTCGCCGTCTCCGAAGGTCGCCGTTATCCCGGCATGGAGCATTGGCTGCCGCTGTTCTACGAGAAGCTCGATACCGTCTTCGATTATCTCAGCGGTTTCCGTGTCGTCACCGACCACACGGTGCGTGAGGCGGCGCAGGAGCGCTCCAAGCTCGTCCTCGATTATTTCGACGCCCGCCTGAATTCCGGCCAGCCGGCCAAGGGCCAGATGGCGCAGGGCACGCCCTACAAGCCGGTGACGCCGGGCCAGCTCTATCTCGACAGCAAGCTTTTCGCCAAAACCCTCGACGCGCTCGGCGCGATCCGCATCAGCCCGTTCAACGAGATCGAGGGCGAGGCGAGGCGGGTCGTCAATATCGAGGCCCGCCAGGGCCAGCGCTGGGCCCGCTCGAATGCCGAAGGCGGCGGTGACGCCGAACGCGTCAATATTTTCGACGTCGTCGTAAAGCACATCGCCGACCGGCGCGCCGGCGGGGCGAAGGTGCTGGTAACCGCCTGGACCGAAGGTTCGCTGGAGCGCCTGCTGCAGGTGTTGAACGAGCATGGCCTGGAAAAGGTCAAGCCGGTCGAGGCGCTGAAAGATCTCGCCACGCTGGGCAAAGGCGAGGCGGCGGCCGCCGTGCTCAATCTCGAATCCGGCTTCGAGGCCGGCGATCTCGTCGTCATCGGCGAGCAAGATATTCTCGGCGACCGCATGGTGCGCCGCTCCAAACGCCGCAAGCGCGCCGCCGATTTCATTGCCGAGGTCGCGGGCCTGGACGAAGGCTCGATCGTCGTCCATGCCGAACACGGCATTGGCCGCTTCATCGGGCTGAAGACCATTGAGGCGGCAGGCGCCCCGCATGCCTGCCTCGAGCTGCAATATGCCGATGAGGCCAAACTCTTCCTGCCGGTCGAAAACATCGACCTGCTCTCGCGCTATGGCGGCGAGGGGACTGACGCGCAACTCGACAAGCTCGGCGGCGGCGCCTGGCAGATGCGCAAGGCCAAGCTCAAGAAGCGGCTGCTTGATATGGCCGATGCCCTGATCCGCATCGCCGCCGAGCGCCTGACGCGCCATGCGCCTGTCCTGACGACGCCGGACGGACTTTACGACGAATTTGCCGCCCGCTTCCCCTATGACGAGACCGAGGACCAGGACAATGCCATCGACGCCGTTCGCTCCGATCTCGGCGCTGGCCGGCCGATGGATCGCCTGGTCTGCGGTGACGTCGGCTTCGGCAAGACGGAAGTGGCGCTGCGCGCCGCCTTCGTCGCCGCGATGAACGGCGTCCAGGTTGCCGTCGTCGTGCCGACGACCTTGCTTGCCCGCCAGCATTTCAAGACTTTTTCCGAGCGATTCCGTGGCCTGCCGGTTCGTGTCCAGCAGGCCTCCCGCCTTGTCGGCGCCAAGGATCTGGCGCTGACCAAGAAGGAAGTCGCCGAAGGCAAGACCGATATCGTCGTCGGCACCCATGCGCTGCTCGGCGCCGGCATCAAATTCGCCAATCTCGGCCTGCTGGTCATCGACGAGGAGCAGCATTTCGGCGTCAAGCACAAGGAGCGGCTGAAGGAGCTGAAGAGCGACGTGCACGTTCTGACGCTGTCGGCGACACCCATCCCGCGCACGCTGCAGCTTGCGATGACCGGGGTGCGCGAACTGTCGCTGATCACCACGCCGCCGGTCGACCGCATGGCGGTGCGCACCTTCATCTCGCCCTTCGACAGCCTTGTCATCCGCGAGACGCTGATGCGCGAGCACTATCGCGGCGGCCAGAGTTTCTATGTGTGTCCGAGGCTTGCCGACCTCGCCGATGTGCATGCCTTCCTGCAGTCCGACGTGCCGGAGCTGAAGGTCGCCGTCGCTCATGGCCAGATGCCGGCCGGCGAACTCGAAGACATCATGAACGCCTTTTATGAAGGCCGCTACGACGTGCTGCTGTCGACCACCATCGTCGAATCCGGCCTTGATGTGCCGACCGCCAACACGCTGATCGTCCACCGCGCCGATATGTTCGGCCTTGCCCAGCTCTATCAGCTGCGCGGCCGCGTCGGCCGCTCGAAAGTGCGCGCCTTCGCGCTGTTCACCCTGCCTGTGAACAAGGTGCTGACGGCAACGGCCGACCGCCGGCTGAAGGTGCTGCAGTCGCTGGACACGCTCGGTGCCGGCTTCCAGCTGGCAAGTCACGACCTCGATATCCGCGGCGCCGGCAACCTGCTTGGCGAGGAGCAATCCGGCCACATCAAGGAAGTCGGCTTCGAACTCTACCAGCAGATGCTGGAAGAGGCGGTCGCCGAGGTCAAGGGCGTCGACGAGATCCACGATACCGGCTGGTCGCCGCAGATCTCCGTCGGCACGACGGTGATGATCCCGGAAGACTACGTTCCCGATCTGCATCTGCGCATGGCGCTTTACCGCCGTCTCGGCGAACTCACCGAGCTCAAGGAGATCGACGGCTTCGGCGCCGAGATGATCGACCGCTTCGGGCCGATGCCGATCGAAGTCCAGCATCTCCTCAAGATCGTCTACATCAAGTCGCTCTGCCGCACCGCCAATGTCGAGAAGCTCGACGCCGGCCCGAAGGGCGTGGTCGTTCAGTTCCGCAACAAGGAATTCCCCAACCCGGCAAATCTCGTCGGTTATATCGGCAAGCAGGGCACGATGGCGAAGATCCGCCCCGATCACAGCCTGTTCCTGACCCGCGACCTGCCGACACCGGAAAAGCGCCTACAGGGCGCCGCCGTGATCATGACACAACTGGCCGAGATGGCGAAGTAAACCGAGGGAGACCGCGATGGCGACATACGGCGCAACGATCAACTGGGAGCGGAGCGGCGAGACCTTCATCGACAATCGCTACAGCCGCGCCCATCGATGGACCTTCGACGGCGGCATCGGGGTGAGGGCGTCCTCATCGGCGCATGTCGTTCCGCTGCCCTATTCTGCCGAAGACGCTGTCGATCCGGAGGAGGCTTTCGTCGCCTCGCTCTCCAGCTGCCACATGCTCTGGTTCCTGTCGATCGCCGCCAAGAAGGGGTTGTGCGTCGACAGCTACGCCGACGCCGCCGAGGGTGTGATGGAGAAGAATGCCGAAGGCCGCCTCGCCATGACCGTGGTGACGCTCCGCCCGCATGTCGTCTTCTCCGGCGACAAGCAGCTCTCTCTGAGCGAGCTCGAAGCCCTGCATCATCGTGCCCACGATGAATGCTTCATCGCCAATTCGGTGAAGACTGAGGTGCGCTGCATTCCGGTTCTGGGCTGAAGGCTGATACCGTTCAGTCGGCCGGCGGTTCTGACCAGCCGATCAGTCTTGCCCATTCATTGGCGCCGTCCATGATGATGTCGAACACCGGATCCTTGATGTCGTAATAGAAGTCGACGTCATCGGCAAAGCGTTGGGCGAGCCGCTGTTTGATCAGCGCATAGGCGTTCGCGGCCGTCGGATGGGCTCGCAGGAAGTCGCGACAGAGAAGAGAGTAGCGCTGATTGAAACGGCCTTTTTCGCGGATGTGCAGATTGGCCGGGCGTCCTCTGCTGCGATAGAAGGCCTTGCACAATTCGCCTTCCGCCAGCTCAGCTCCCGGAGGACAGTGGTCGATGACGATTGGCCTGTGCTCGAAACCGACCTGTTCGAATGCCTCGACATCGACGTCGGCCAGATCGTTCACGGTCAACTGGATATCGATGATATCCTTCGCGGGAAGGCCGGGGATGGCCGTCGATCCGATGTGATGCAGATAGGCTCCGGCAGGGGCTGCGCGCATGATGGCGCGCTTGAGCGCTGCGAAATCTTCTATCCAGCTTTGTTGCGGCTCTTTAATCTCGATGCGCATCGGCGCCTCAGTTGAGCCCCGACCGCGCTTCGGCCTTCGCCTTGGCAATATCGCGTAGCGCACCCGCCAGAACATCGGGTGTCTGCGCGCCACTGACCGCATATTGCTGGTCGAAGATGAAGAAGGGCACGCCGTTGACGCCCATTTCCTGCGCCGCCTTGATTTCGGCGACGATCAAATCACGATCCGCGTCGGAGGCGAGCAGCGAGGCGATAACCGAGCGGTCGAGGCCGGCCTTTTCAGCGATATCGAGCAGCACCGCGTGGTCGCCGACATTGCGGCCTTCCTCGAAATTGGCCTTGAACAGCGCCGCGACGACCTTGTCCTGTGCCTCGCGGCCTTCGATCATCGCCCAATGGATCAGCCGATGCGCATCGAGCGTGTTCGGTCCGATCTTGATCGCTTCGAAATCGAAGGCGATGCCGACCTCGCGGCCGAGATCGGTCAGCATCTTATGCGCCTGCGCCACGCGCTCCTCGCCGCCGAGCTTCTCGGCCAGCGCCTTCTTCTGGTCGACCCCTTCCTTGGGGTAATCGGGGTTGAGCCGGTACGGCCGCCAGTTGATGTCGACGCCGATCTCGTCCTGCACCTCGGCAATGGCAAGCTCCAGCCGCGCTTTGCCGAGATAGCACCACGGGCAGACGACATCCGAGACGACGTCGATGGTGATACGCTCCATGATGATCTTCCTTATTTCTGTGTGTCTCCAAAGGAGACATCGGGCCGAGGCGTTCGGCCGCTTCTATTGGGCGCTTGTATCCCACCATATCGGCAGCTGATAGCCGTAAAGGGGTACGGTGTCGGGATGGCCGACGCGCTTGCTGCGCGCCACCCATTGTTGGTCCATATGATAAAGCGGCAGCACGTAGTGGCTCGATAGCAGCAGCCGGTCGTAGGCGCGCACCGCCGCCGTGAAATCTTCCGCCGAGCGCGCCCTCAACAGATGGTCGATCAGCGTGTCGAGATCGGGATCGTTGGCGCCGGCAAAGCTGTCCGAGCCCTCGCGCGCGCGGGCAACCGAAGACCAGCGGCCGAGCTGCTCGTTTCCAGGTGACAGCGAAGAGGTAAACGACTTCATGATCATGTCGTAATCGAAGCTGTTCGTGCGGCTCTGATACTGCGAATCATCGACCGTGCGGATCGACGCGGCGATGCCGATCGCCTGCAGCGAACGCTGGTAAGCGACGGCGAGCTTCTCCTGGTCGGCATTCTGCGTCATGATTTCAAAGGCGAGCTGGCGCCCCGAGGCATCGGCCATCTTGCCGCCCTGGATCGTATAGCCGCCCTGTTTCAACCGCTCGACCGCCTGCTTCAGCACGTTGCGGTCGCGGCCGGAGCCGTCGGTGACCGGCAGCTTGTAGGTGCCGTCGAGAATATCAGGCGCGATTCTATCCTTGATCGGCCCGAGCAACGCAAGCTCCGCGGCATTGGCGGGAACGCCGAAGCTCGAAAGCTCGGAATTCTGCCAGAAGCTCTGCGTGCGCTTATAGGCGCCGGAATAGAGGTTCTTGTTCGCCCATTCGAAATCGAACACCAGCGACAGGCCTTCGCGCACCTTCGGATCGGCAAAGATCGGTCGGCGTGTGTTGAAGACGAAGCCGAGCATGCCGCTCGGCAGTTTCGGCGTGAACACGTCCTTGACGATAGCGCCCGAGGTGACTGCCGGGAAGCTATAGGCATTGGCCCAGTGGCCAGGATTGCCGTCGGGATAGATGTCGACATCGCCCTTCTTGAAGGCCTCGAACAGCGTCGTGTCCTGCAGATAATACTGGACGGTGATCTGATCGTAATTGTCGGTGCCGACCTTGGCAGGAATGTCCTTACCCCAGTAGTTGGGGTCGCGCTCATAAGTGACGCTTTCCCCAGGCTTCACCGTCTTCACCTTGTAGGGACCCGAACCGACCGGCGGAGTCAGCGATGTGCGGTCAAAGGCTTCGGGATCGATCGCATGTTTCGGCAGTACCGGGAAAAGGCCGAAAATCAAAGGCGTCTCTCGGTCGGCCTTGTCATTGAAGGTAAAGCGCACGCTGTGTTCGCCGACTTTTTCCATTTTGGCGACGACCTTGAGGCGGTTGGAGAAAGGCACGCGGCCTTTGTCACGCAACAGCTCGAAGCTGAACATCACATCCTCGGGCGTCACCGGTTGCCCATCGGCCCATTTCGCCTTCGGATTGAGGTTGAACTGGATGAAGCTCCTGTCGTCGTCCCATTCGACCGTTTCTGCCAGCAGACCGTAAAGCGTGAAGGGCTCGTCCCTGGAGCGCTGCATCAGCGATTCGTAGACGAGATTGCCATAGTCCGGGTCCCACATGCCGCGTGCTGTCGTGCGCATGCTCTTCAAAATGAATGGATTGAGGTTGTCGAAGGTGCCGACGACGCCATAGGTGATCTTGCCGCCCTTCTTGACGTCGGGATTGACGTAGGGGAAGTGTTTGTAGTCAGGCGGGAGGGCCGGCGCGCCATGCATCGCAATGCCGTGCAGCGGTTCGGCGGCGACGGTGCCGCAGAGCAGCGAGAGGACGAGGGGGACGACGATCCGGAGCATTCGGCAATCCTTGAAATCCGCGAAAATGGGCACGATTCACGCCGGAGATTAGCATGGGGTCGACCGATTCCAACACGCGGGCGCGATTTCTTTGGCACGGGCGATGAAATAGCTGCGCGAATTGCCAAAGAAATGCTGGATATCTTGAACGCTGCAATGTAACAGGTGAACCCGAAGTTTCGGGGTCATGCATTTGCCTCATTTTTCCATGAGGTGGAGTGCCGAACGACCCGATGGTTGGGGCGGCAGGTCGCTGCCCCGAACGGATATCAGGAGACGGAATTCGTTATGATGTTCAAGTCTGAAAAGAAAATGCGGGCAGCACTGTCCGTTCTGGCAGTGATGTTCGGCGCCGCTTCGGCTCCGGTCTCCTCCTTCGCCCAGGATGCGGGGGCACAGGCTCCGGCTCAGGGCGTCGGCGGTCCCAAGCTTGGTTGGTACAAGACCTGCAGCAAGCAGGAAGACAACGACATCTGTGTCGTCCAGAACCTGATCCTCGCCAATGGTGGCCAGCTCGTCACGGCCGTCGGCCTGATCTCGGTCACCGGCAAGATCAACCGTAAGCTCCTGCAGGTTTCCGTTCCGACCGCGCGCCTGATTCCCCCCGGCATCATGATGCAGATCGATGGCGGCAAGGGTCAGAAGCTCGATTACGCCGTCTGCCTACCGGACAAGTGCACTGCCGAAATCCCGCTGACCGATGCGATGATCGCCAGCCTCAAGAAGGGCAGCGACGTGATCTTCACCTCGATCAACTTCCGCCGCGCCCCGAACCCGATCAAGATCTCGCTCGAAGGCTTCACCGGCGCTTATGACGGCGAACCGGTTACCGAGTCCAAGCTCGCCGACACGCAGCGCAGCCTGCAGGAAGGCATGCAGAAGAAGGCCGAGGAAGCCCGCAAGAAGCTGGAAGACGCCCAGAAGGCCGCCAAGGCGCAGTAATCCTGCTGCCATATCGAATAGAAACCCGGCCTCAGGCCGGGTTTTTTGTTGGTAAACTGTTGTTTTGGCTCGGCTGTGCGCCTCGGTTGTATGTTCCGTTTACGGGGAGAAGGTGGCGGCAGCCGGATGAGGGGCTTCCCAACGAAAAACAAAAGCCGGATTTGCTGCCAAAAAGAAAAAGGCCTCGCTGGGAGAGTGAACTGACCCCCGAAAGTTGGACATCCACCTTCGGGGGTTTTGCATGTCCAAATACAGCCTGGCTTTCAAGCAGTCTGTTGTTGAGTTTTACGGGAATGGCGAGCGTAGCTATCAAGAGGTGAGCA
>NZ_ML133570.1 GCF_003985125.1 Rhizobium phaseoli | reverse complement strand
GCGACCGCCATGGTCATCAAGGGTGATGCGCTGGTGCAGGTGATGGGCGACTGGGCCAAGGGCGAATTCGTCGCCGCCAAGAAGACCCCGGACAAGGACTTCCTGTGCTACCGCTTCCCCGGCACCGATGGCAGCGTCATCTACAACTCCGACATGTTCGGCATGTTCAACGTCCCCGACGACCGCAAGGCGGCGCAGGTGGCGCTGGCAACGGCAACGCTGTCGAAGAGCTTCCAGTCGGCCTTCAACGTCGTCAAGGGTTCGGTGCCGGCCCGTACCGACGTTCCCGACACCGACTTCGACGCCTGCGGCAAGAAGGGCATCGCCGACCTGAAGGCCGCCAATGAGGGCGGCACGCTGTTCGGTTCGCTGGCCCAGGGTTATGGCGCCCCTCCGGCGATCGCCAATGCCTATAAGGACGTCGTCTCGAAGTTCGTCCACGGCCAGATCAAGAGCTCCGACGAAGCCGTCACCCAGCTCGTCCAGGCAATCGACGACGCCCGCTGAGGGTCGTCGATGACAAATGCTTCCCCGCGTGATCTTGCGGGGAAGCTTCAAGCTCCGCAGCGATAAATGCCGAGCGATCCTGCGGGAAGGGAGACGATATCCATGAGCACAGTTGCCACCACCGATCCGGTTCTGACCCCCGGGCGATCGACACCGATCTCGCTCAGGGGCCGGCTGCAGGATGCGCTGCCGAAGATCGTGCTGGCGCCGAGCTTCGTCATCACCCTGGTCTTCGTCTATGGCTTCATCGTCTGGACGGCCTATCTGTCCTTCACCAATTCCAAGACCTTCCCCTCTTATGCCCTGACCGGGGCGCGCGCCTATCAGCGGCTGTGGCGCTGGACCTTCGAGAGCGATCCGCCGTCGTCCTGGTACACCTCGATCACCAACATGGCGATCTTCGGCTTCCTCTATGTCGGCATCTGTCTGGCGCTCGGCCTGCTGCTTGCCATCCTGCTCGACCAGAAGATCCGCGGCGAGGGGCTGTTGCGCCCGATCTTCCTCTATCCGATGGCGCTCTCCTTCATTGTGACAGGGGTGGCCTGGAAATGGTTCCTCGACCCCGGCCTCGGGCTCGAGCAGACGCTGCACCACTTCGGCTGGACGAGCTTCCACTTCGACTGGATCAAGAACAAGGACTTCGTCATCTATACCGTCGTCATCGCCGGTGTCTGGCAGGCGTCGGGCTTCGTCATGGCGATGTTCCTGGCCGGGCTTCGCGGCATCGACGGCGAGATCATGAAGGCGGCGCAGATCGACGGCGCCTCGCCCTTCCAGCTCTATCGCCGCATCGTCATTCCGCTCTTGCGGCCGATCTTTCTCTCCGCCTTCATCGTGCTCGCCCATATGGCGATCAAATCCTACGATCTGGTGGTGGCGCTGACGTCGGGCGGGCCGGGCGGCTCGGCCTGGCTGCCGTCCAACTTCATGTATGAATATACCTTCAAGCGCAACGAGATGGCCGTCGGCTCGGCCAGCGCCATCATCATGCTGATGACCATCTCGGCGATCATCGTGCCCTATCTCTATTCCGAACTGAAGGAGAAGACGCGATGAGCATCTCGGTTTCCTCTCCCTCCCATTCCAGCAACAATGCCCGCTGGATCGGCCGGCTGGTCATCTACGGCCTGCTGGTGATCTTCGCCATCCTCTACCTGATGCCGCTCTTCGTCATGCTCACCACCTCGTTCAAGACGATGGACGAGATCCAGGGCGGCAACATGCTGGCGCTGCCGGAGGCCCCGACCTTCGATCCCTGGATCAAGGCCTGGGGCGAGGCCTGCGTCGGCCTGACCTGCGCCGGCATCAAGGGCTACTTCTGGAACTCGATCAAGATGGTGGTGCCGGCGGTGGCCATCTCCACCATCATGGGAGCGCTGAACGGTTATATCCTGACCAAATGGCGCTTCCCCGGCCATACGCTGGTGTTCGGGCTGATGCTGTTTGCCTGCTTCATCCCGTTCCAGTCGGTGCTCTTGCCGATGGCGACCATCCTCGGCTCGCTCGGCCGCTTCGGCGTCACCCTGCAGAACGCCACCGGCTTTTCCTTCGGCTTCGGCAATTCGACGGTCAACCTGGTCTTCGTCCATGTCGTCTATGGCTTGGGCTTCACCACGCTGTTCTTCCGCAATTTCTACGAGGCCTTTCCGACCGAGCTGGTGCGCGCCGCCCAGGTCGACGGCGCCAGCTTCTTCCAGATCTTCCGCCGCATCATGCTGCCGAACTCGCTGCCGATCATCGTCGTCACCGTCATCTACCAGTTCACCAATATCTGGAACGACTTCCTGTTTGCCTCGGCCTATGCCGGCACCGGCGATTCCATGCCGATGACGGTGGCGCTCAACAATGTCGTCAACACCTCGACCGGGGTGGTCGAATACAATGTCAACATGGCGGCGGCGATGATCGCGGCCGTTCCGACGCTCATCGTCTATATCCTCGCCGGCCGCTACTTCGTGCGCGGTCTGATGGCGGGCGCAGTCAAAGGGTAAGTCATGGCCTTCCTGGAAATCTCCGGTCTCAGAAAACGCTTCGGCGCCGTCGACATTCTCAAGGGCATCGACCTCGAACTCGAAAAAGGCGGCTTCCTGGTGCTGGTCGGCCCGTCCGGCTGCGGCAAGTCGACCCTGCTCAACACCATTGCCGGGCTGGAGACGATCACCTCTGGCGATATCCGGATCGACGGGCGGGCGATCAACGGCCTGCACCCGTCCAAGCGCGATATCGCCATGGTGTTCCAGTCCTATGCGCTCTATCCGAACATGACGGTGGCGGGCAACATCGCCTTCGGCATGGAGATTCGCGGCGTGCCGAAGGAGGAACGGGCCAAGGCGATCAAGCAGGTCTCCGACATGCTGCAGATCGGCCACCTGCTCGACCGCAAGCCGTCGCAATTGTCCGGCGGCCAGCGCCAGCGCGTCGCCATGGGCCGGGCGCTGGTGCGCAATCCGCAGGTCTTCCTGTTCGACGAACCGCTTTCCAATCTCGACGCCAAGCTGCGCGTCGACATGCGCACCGAGATCAAGCGGCTGCATCAGCGCATGGGCACCACCTTCGTCTATGTCACCCACGACCAGATCGAGGCGATGACGCTGGCGACCAAGATCGCGGTGCTCAAGGACGGGGTGCTGCAGCAGTTCGGCACGCCGGCCGAGATCTATAACAGCCCGGCCAATCTCTTCGTCGCCGACTTCATGGGATCGCCGGCGATGAACCTGCTCAACGCCACCGTCGAGAATGGCGCCTCCGGGCTTGCCGTGTCGCTGGAGCGGCCGAATGCTGCGCCGCTCCGATTGCCGGTGGTCGCCGGCGCCAACGGTCTCTCCGCCTATGCCGGCAAGCAGGTAATCTTCGGCATCCGCCCGGAGGCCTTGACCGATCCTGACGGAGCCGACCGCAAGGCGCGCTCGCTGACCGAGGACGATTGCCTGATCGAGGTGGTCGAACCGGCCGGCTCCGACACCTTCGCCGTCACCAAGCTCGGCGGCAAATCCGTCGTCGCCCGCCTGCGCGCCGATGCCGGCATTGCGCCGGGCCAGAACACCCGTCTCGCCTTCAATCTCGACAAGGCCGTGTTCTTCGATCCCGACAGCCAGATGCGGATCGCCTGATGGCCAGAGGCCGCGCGCCTGAATAAGACGCGTGGTTCTGCGTTAAACTAGGCGGTGGCCGTCACAGTGAGGGTCACTGGCGCGAAACGCGAGGAGACCGCTTCGACGGTGATCTCGCCGACCAGACCCGTCGCTTCCAGCCAGAAGCCGGCGGTGCCGCCCTGCAGCGGCACATTGATCGGGCCGACGATCTTTGCGGGCCCATGCACCTTCAGCGAAATGCTGTCGTTCATGAAAGGCAGGCGCTGGCCGCACTGGTCGAGCGCGCGAATGATGACGCGGGTGCTGTCGCGTTCGCGAGCCTTCAGCGTCGAGCTGTCGGCCACGATTTCCAGCGTCGTCGGCAGCGGATCGGCGACCAGCGTCAGGCTCGTTGCCGGCTCGCCGCCGATATAACCGGTCAAGGTGCCGTCGATCCATTCGAGACCCCAGGTGCCGAGTTCGTCGGCGGTGAAATGGCGTTGGTCGAGCACGACGGGCGGATGCGGCAGATGCGGATAGTTCTCGCGGTCCGGACCGATGCGCTTGCTGAGCCCGCCATATCGCAGCTCCACCTCGTCGCAGTTGGTCAGGATGATCAGCGGCAGAACGCCGCCGATATTACGCTCGCCGCGCGCCCAGAAGGTTGCCGGCTTCATGACGATCTCGTCGGACGGGTCGCACTGGCTGATATAGGCATAGGCGGCGAATTTCGGCTCGCGGAACATGTCCATGACGCCGTGATAGCAGATGCGATCACCAGAGCCGAAATCCTTGTGGGTGTTGTAATCGAACATGCACCAGCCGATCGCGCCCGATATATCCGGGTCGCCATAGGCGGCATTCAGCACCTCGAGGTGGCGGCGCACATGCTCGGCCTGGCGCTGCTCCTGGTCATAGATCTTCGTCGGGTGCATGTGGCCGTTGAACTCGGTGATGAGGTACGGCACCTTGGCGGAAAGCCCGGTATTTTCCTGCTGGCCGCGCAACACGGTGCGCGGGCGGTTGGCGCCCGGCAATTCCTCATTGCCGAGGATGAAGTCGTTCATCGTGTAAACGTCCTCCAGCAGCTCGCTCTCGGTGATATAACGCACGCCGCCGGTCTGGCGCGTGCTGTCGAGTTCACGGGCGAGGCGATTGGTCTCGGCGTAGAAATCGTGATTGTCCTGGGACTCGTTGATGCGCACGCCCCAGATGATGATCGAGGGATGGTTCCAGTCGCGCTCGATCATGCGGCGGACGTTTTCGATCGATTCCTTCTGCCAGTCGGCATCGCCGATATGCTGCCAGCCGGGGATCTCCTCGAAGACCAGCAGGCCGATCGCATCGCATCGGTCGAGGAACCATTTCGACTGCGGATAATGCGAGGTGCGGACGATATTGCACTTCAGCACGCTCTTCATGATGTCGGCGTCGCGCTCCTGGGCGGAGCGGCCGACGGCATAACCGACATAGGGGAAGGACTGATGACGGTTGAGGCCGCGCAGCTTCAGTGGCCTGCCGTTCAAGAGAAAACCTTCCGGCGTAAATTCGGCGGTGCGGAAGCCGAAGCGGCTGGAGACACGGTCGGAGCCGTGCTCGGTCCTGAGTTCGACGCTGACTTCGTAGAGCGTGGGATCGGTAATGTCCCAGAGCGTAATGCCGGTCAGGCCGCCGAAGGAAAGCTTGGTGCGGTCGCCGATCGTCTCGGTCGCTGCGGTGGCGATCACCGTGCCGTCGGCCTGCTTCAGCGTGGCAGTGACGGTCGCCGAGAAGCTGCGGCCCTCGGGATTGGCGATATCGACACGGATGGTCGCCGACTTCTCCGGAGCGAGAACGTCTGTGGTTTCGATCTTCAGATTGCGGATCGAAACCGGGTCGGTGACCTTCAGCCAGACGTCGCGGTAGATGCCGGCATAAGTGAGATAATCGATACGGCCGCCGAAGGGCGGGATGGCAGGGTTCTCGCTGCCGTCGATCTTGACGGTAATGAGGTTCTCGCCCTTGATGAGCTTGCTGGTGAGGCGGGCCTCGAACGGGGTGTAGCCGTCCTTATGAGCGATGATCTCTTCGCCGTTCAGATAGACGACGCTGTCGGCCATGGCGGCGTCGAAGACGAGCGACACCTCGCGGCCCTCGAATTCCGGCAGCCAGCGCAGCAGCTTCTGATAGGTGAAGGCGCGCTGATAGCTCTTCTCGTCGAAATAGTTGAAGGGCAGTTCGACGGCGTTGTGAGGCAGGCTGACCGATTTGGCGGCATCGAAGCTTTCGAGCAGGCGCTGGCCAAAGCCCTCGTGGAAACTCCAGCCTTCGTTGAAGGAAACGACGGACCGCATCTCAGGCTCTCCTGGTCATCGCAGTTGCAGCGGTGCGGCGCCTTTCGGCGCATGAAAATCGGGTCATCGGGAAATCCCTTCTTGATGCAATAGATCTTTGAGCTGCCAGAACAGGATGTTGTCCGAAATTTGCTCACAGGTTTCGGCACGATGCTCTGAAGCACGCACATCGAATCTCATTCGTGCGACGCGCTTTAGCTTTTTTTATGCAAGTCGTCATCCCGGAATGGCGATCTTCAAGCCGCCTGCCTCACGGAAATTGTGCGCCGTTGGTCTTCGTGTAGATCGAATAGACCGAGCGCGTCGCGGTGATGAAGAGCCGGTTTTTCTTGGGGCCGCCGAAGGTCAGGTTGGAGACTGTCTGCGGCACCTTGATCTTGCCGAGCAGCGTGCCATCGGGTGAGAAGCAGTGCACGCCATCGCCTGCGCTCGTCCAGAGATTGCCGCTGACATCGAAGCGAAAACCGTCCGGATTGCCGACGTCGAGGCTGCAGAAATAGCGGCTGTTCGTCAGCCTTCTGCCATCGACGACGTCGAAAACTCTGATATGGCGTGGCACGTCATGTTTTGCCGAGCCGGAATCGGCAATGTAGAGCTTCGTCTCGTCGGGCGAGAAGGCAAGGCCGTTCGGTTGGATGAAATCCTCGATGACAGCCTCGATGGCGCCGCTTGAAGGGTCGATCCGATAGACATTGCGGGTCGGCTGCTCGGGCTCGGCCTTGTGCCCTTCGTAGTCCGACAGGATGCCGTAGGTCGGATCGGTGAACCAGATCGAACCGTCGGAGCGGACGACGACGTCGTTCGGCGAGTTCAGCCGTTTGCCTTTGTAGCTGTCGGCGAGAACGGTGATGCTGCCGTCGAGCTCGGTGCGGGTGACGCGGCGGCCACCATGTTCGCAGGAAACCAGCCGGCCCTGCCGGTCGCGGGTGTTGCCGTTGATGTAGTTGGAGGGCGAGCGGAAGACCGAGACCGTACCATCCGGTGTCCAGCGCATCATGCGTTCGTTCGGAATGTCGCTCCAGAGAAGACAGTTGAGGTCGGAAAACCAGACCGGGCCTTCCGTCCAGCGGCAGCCGGAATAGAGTTCCTCGAGGCCTGCGCTGCCGATGACCAGAGCGCCGAAACGTTCATCGCGGATGTCGTAAAGCGGATTGTCGGCCACGCCAGTTCCTCCCTGAATGCTGCCGTCCTTTTCCTAGCGACAAACGCGGGAAGGTGCCAGAGCCCGGTGATCGGAAATGCCGGGCTCCGGTTTTTCAGAGGGCGGCGACCGGATGCGGCGAACCGTCGTAAGCACCCCAGATCGACTGGTCGAAGCAGATGACCGAGCCGGTCATCAGCCCGGATTCGGCCGATGACAGGTAGGCGCAGGCGCGTGCCACCTCATGCGGATCGACGAGGCGGCCGAAGGGCTGGTTCGCCGCCGCCTTTTCCAGCCAGTCGGCCGGTGCGCCGTGATATTCCCGCTGGATGCGGTCCTCGCCTTCCGACGCCATCCAGCCGATATTGAGGCCGTTGACGCGGATGCGGTTGCGCAAAAGCGCATAGGCGGTGTTCTTCGTGAGCGTTTCCAGCGCCCCCTTGGAGGCGCAATAAGCGGCGATGAAGGGCTGGCCGGCTTTGGCTGACATCGAACCGATATTGACGATGGTGCCTTCGATCTTTTCGCGGCGCATGACCTTCACCGTCTCCTGCATCAGGAAGAACGGTGCGCGCACATTGATGGCGAACATGGCGTCGAACAGTTCCGGGCTGGTGTCGAGAATGGTGCCGCGATCGGTGATGGCGGCGGCATTGACGAGCGCGTCGACGCCACCGAAGGCCTCGTCGCAGGCGCGCACGACATTTTGCGCGTCCTCGACCTTGGCGAGGTCGGCCTTGACGTAGACGACCTTCACACCGGTCGCGGCTGAAATCTCCGCCGCTTTCGCATTCCCTTTGGCCTCGTTGCGGCCGCAGATGACGATGCCTTGCGCGCCGCGTTCGGCGAAGAGGCGGGCAATCGTGGCCCCCAGCCCTTGCGTGCCGCCGGTGACGATGGCGATCTTGCCGTCGAGTCGGCCGTGGTCTGTGCTCATTTGGTTCCTCCCTGGTGATGAGATGCAAGTGTCCTCCCGCGGGTGCGGGAGGCGGCTACGGCGATTAGGGGGCTCCGGTCTCCACCTTCAGCTCAATTTCTTCCTCGCCTGCTCCGCAAGGGCGGCCGTAAAAGCCTCGTCGCCCCAGTCCTCCCGCAACGCCTCGTGCATCAGCTGCGCCTGCGTCTTCGGCGCCAGGCCGCCGAGCGGCGGGTCGCGGTCGAGATTGGTCGGGAAGGAATAGCCTTCGGCGCAGGCGGCGACGGCGTTGGCGATTTCATTGGGTGAGAGCTTGCCCTGCAAGGCCTTCAAGGCGGGAAAGAGTTTGACGCTCATCCTTTCGCGGTTGACGGTTTCCATTGCCCGGCCGAAGGCGGAGGAGACCTGCAGCAGGTTGGCGACACGCTTGATGTCGGCCGAGCGGTTGGTCCCGGCGGCATGGAAGAGGGCGGGATTGAAGAAGACGACATCGCCCTTTTCGAGCGGCAGCTGCACATGGTTGGCTTCGAAATAATCGCGGAATTCCTGGCGCTTCAACGCGAGGTAACCCGGCACATAGGTCTGGCTGTGCGGCAGGAAGAGCGTCGGGCCGCTTTCGAGCGGCATGTCGCAATGGGCGACCGCGCCCTGCAGGGTCAGCACCGGCGAGAGCCGGTGCACATGCGCCGGAAACTGCTCGATCACCTGAGACGACTGGAAGCCGAGATGGTAGTCGCGATGCGCCGACTGCGCCGCACCGCCCGGATTGACCCGGTTGACCTGCGCCGTCATCTGATAGCTGGGGCCGAGCCAGGCTTCGCTTGCGAGCGCAACGATTGCGTTGGCGTAATATTCGGCGAAATTTGCCGGATCTGCGAGGCAATGCTTTTCCAGCGAGTTCCAGATGCGGTCGTTGGCGCCGGGCTTGGCGAAGTGATCACCGCCGCCGGTCGAGGTCCGGTGCTGTTCCTCTATGATCGCGTCGAAAATCGCGCTGGCACGGTCGATGACGCCGGTATCTTCATAGGCGTGCTTGAATACGACGACACCAGGGCCCTCGCCGAAGGCCTCGCAGATCTCGGCCAGCACGGCGCGCCGGTCTTCCGCCACCGCCGCCACCACCTTGCGGCTGTCGTAGATCAGGATGTTTTTCTCGATCGCTGAGGCGGTGGGGTAATCGGCAAGCGCGGTCGTCCTTTCCGCAAGCCGGCGAAAATCGACAAGATCGCAGGCATCTTCGGAGAGCCAGACACGGTCGGCGCGCAATTTCTGCTGGTTATCGGTTTTCATCTCAGGCTCCTCCCTGTTTCCGATGGGGCACTATACGCCGCGATGCGAGGTGATGTAGATCAGGAATCCATCAAAAAACCATCAAGAGGGTTCCTCATGGCGCATGCTTTTCTCGTCAAGGACATCGCCTTTCAGGCCGGATTGAGCACCGCCACCGTCGACCGGGTGTTGAACGGCAGGCCGGGCGTGCGGCAACAGACAGAAATGCGGGTGAGAGCGGCGATCGCGGAGCTGGAGAAGCAACAGACGGGGGCGATGAGCAGCGGGCGCACGCTGGCGATCGATATCGTCATGGAGACGCCTCAGCGTTTCAGTGATGCGGTGCGGGCCGCCTTCGAGGCCGAGACGGCAACCTTTTTCCCCGGGGTCTTTCGCTGCCGCTTCCACTTTGCCGAAGTGATGAAGCCGGCAGAACTTGTGCAACTGCTCGATCGCATTCGGCTGCGCGGCACGCACGGCATCGTGCTCAAGGCACCTGATGTCGGCGAGGTCGTTGCCGCCGTCGCGCGGGCGGATGCGGCCGGCATTCCCGTGGTGACCCTGGTGACCGATCTGCCGAATTCGGCGCGGATCGCCTATGCCGGGGCTGACAACCGGGCAGCGGGAGAAACTGCCGCCCACCTCATCGGCGAATGCCTCGGGAGGGACGGCGGCAAGGTGCTGGTGACGCTGTCGAGCGGGCGGTTCCGCGGCGAGGAGGAACGCGAAATCGGTTTTCGCCGCGTCATCCGCGCCCATTATCCCGGCATCGGCGTCACCGAAATCAGCGAAGGGCACGGCAGCGATGCGGCGACGGGAACACTTGCGACGGCGGCGCTCGCGGCCGATTCCGCGATCAATGCTGCCTATTCGATCGGCGGCGGCAACCGAGCCGTGCTGGCGGCCTTCGAAGTGGCCGGCCGTCCCGTCCGCGTCTTCGTCGCCCATGATCTCGATGCCGACAATCGGGCTTTGCTTACGGCACGCCGGATCGGTTTCGTGCTGCATCATGATCTCAGAACCGATGCGCGTTCGGCATTCAGGACGATCATGAGCCGCGAGCCCTCAGGCCGGCGGATGATTGGCGCCTTGCTTTCAGCGGTTGAAATCATCACGCCCTACAACATCCCGGCCGGCGATTGATCCAATCGGCTTTCCATAGAGGCCGAATTTGGGCTAAAGCTTGAACTGAGCGAGGTAAGCGGCATGGATTACAGCGACGTCAGCACAATTGCGGCCTGGATTACGGAGCAGGGACTGAAGGGCGCTTCGGAGGCCGAACTGATGACCGGCTTCTGCGCGGCCTGCCGGGATGCCGGCCTGCCGCTCGACCGCGGCCTGGCGCTGATGGATACGCTGCACCCGGTGCATGAGGGCCGCGCCTTCCGCTGGGACAGCGTGGAGGAGATCGAACCCGAGTTCGAGTATGGTCCGACGAGCTCGGGCGAAGCGGCTTCGAATTGGCAGCGCTCGGCTTTTTATCATCTTTGGTCGGGCAACGAGCGGGAGGTGCGCCGACGCCTGGGCTTCGGCGATCCGATCGATTTCGCAATGCTCGACAAGATTGCCGAAGCCGGCAACACGGATTTCGTGGCGATGATGCATCGTTTCAGCGAAGCCGGCACAATCGGCGAAATGGATTGCTTTTTCTCGCATTTCGCGACGAAACATCCTGAGGGGTTTTCCGATCACGATCTCGCCATCCTGCGCAAGCTCGTGCCGGTCCTCGGGCTGGCGATCAAATGCATCGCGCTCGGGCGCATTGCCCGCACCATTGCTGAAGTCTATCTCGGCGAGGATGCGGCGCGCCAGGTGATGGAAGGCAAGATCAGCCGCGGCAAATCGGAGCGAATTTCCGCGGCGCTCTGGTTTTCCGATCTGTTGAACTACACCAAGATTTCCGACCGTGTGCCGCCTGAGGAAATCATCCCGCTGCTCAACGATTACAGCGAGGTGGCGATCTCGGCGATCCACGAGGCGGGCGGCAACGTGTTGAAGCTGATCGGCGACGGGGTGCTTGCCATCTTCAAGGGCGAGGTGCCGGCAGAGACGTGCCGGGCGGCGCTCAGCGCCGAATCGCTGCTGCGGGAAAAGCTCGTCAAGCTGAACGCTGCGCGTGCGGCCGACGGCCGGGCGACGACGGACGTCTATATCGGCCTGCATATCGGCGATGTTTTCTATGGCAATATCGGCAGTCAGGACAGGCTGGACTTCACCGTCATCGGCCCTGCCGTCAACGAGGTCAGCCGGATCGCCTCAATGTGCCGTTCGGTCGACCTCAACCTGCTGATCTCCTCGGATTTCGCCGCGGCGATACCGGAGGGACAGCGAACCGCGCTCGCCTGCGTCGGACGTTATGCATTGCGGGGCGTGCAGCGCGCGCAGGAACTCTATACGCTCGACAGCGCCCGGCTGAACAACTGATCTTTGCCAATCCCTACCGCAGCAGGCTCTGGCCTCCGTCGATCCAGATCGGCGAGCCGGTGATGTGGCAGGCGCGCTCGGAGACGAGAAAGAGGATCGCTTCGGCGACATCGTCGCTTGCGCCCTTCCTGCCGTCGGTGATCGGGATTTCACCCTGTGGCCAGATGACGGGAATTTCGGTTTCCTCAGGGTGGCGCATGGTGGTGTTGGCGGCGATGCCGGTCTCGATCGCTCCGGGACAGACGGCATTGATGCGGATGTGATATTTCCCAAGTTCCAGCGCCAGCTGCTGAACCATGGCGAGCTGCCCGGCCTTGGTAGCCGTATAGGCCGTGGCGCCGGGCGTCGTAAAAGTGCGCGTGCCATTGATCGAGGAGACGACGACGATGGAGCCGCCGTTCCTCTTCAGAAAGGGCATGGTCAGATGCAGCGTCAGATAGGTGCCGCGCAGGTTCACGGCCATCGTCTGATCCCATTCATCGGGCTTCAGGTCATCGATCGGCGCCCAGACACCGTTGATCCCGGCATTGGCAACGACGATGTCGATACCGCCGAAAGCCTCGGTCATTCTGTCGATCGCCGTCCGCATCTGAGATTCGTCGCTGGTATCGGCGGTCAGTGCGATCGACTTCCCGCCAGCGGCAGCAATTTCCCGGTGGGTTTCCAGTACCTCGCTTTCCGTACGGCTGAGCACCGCGACCTTTGCGCCTTCGGCTGCGAGCTTCAACGCGGTTGCTTTGCCGATGCCGGAGCCTGCCCCGGTCACCAATGCGCTCTTTCCTTTCAGTACCATGGCCGTTCCTCTTTGCGATCGGTGGTAGAAGCAATGATCGCGGCGGCTCTTGGTTCCGGAACGGTGTCGGACCGACGCCTTATTTGACGAGGCTGTGGCGAAGCGCCCATTTCTCCGGCCCGTGGACGGCGGCGAAAAGGAGGCCGGCGAGGAAGGTGAAGTGATCGACGAAGAAGCCGAACTCAGCCTGATTCTGCTGCCAATGGGATGGCCCATGGAAGGCAAAGGCGAGGAAGATCACGTAGATGCCTGCCAGTAGGCTGGCCTCGGTGAAGAAGGCGCCGGATATGAAGGCGAGCGCCAGCGCAATCTCGAAGAAGGCCGCGACCCAGGAGAGGAAGGTCGCCATCGGAAAACCGGCAGCGGTGATATAGGCCGCCGTCGCACCGATGTCGGCGAACTTGAAGCCGGCGGCCATGAAGAAGATGAAGCTGAAGATGATGCGGGCGACGATGATTGCGATTGCTCTGGCCATTCTCAAATCTCCTCTTTGAGTTTCCAGTATGACGGATGAGGCGCGCGATATCCGACACGGCGAACAAAAAAGGGCCGCCTGCGCGACCCCCTATCACTGTGAACTGCGTATAATCCTTTCCGAAAGTCTGTTCCGATTTTCGGGGTTATGCGCTTTTACCACTCGGCGAAACTGCCGTCGGCATGGCGCCAGATCGGGTTGCGCCAGCGGTGACCCTCCTTGGCCCGTTCGATGACATAGGCCTCGTCGACCTCGATGCCGAGACCTGGACCCTGCGGGATCGAGACGAAACCATCGGCATAGTGGAACACCTCCTTGTTGGAGATGTAGTCGAGGATGTCGTTGCCGGTGTTGTAGTGGATGCCGAGGCTCTGCTCCTGAATGAAGGCATTGTAGCTGACGGCGTCGACCTGCAGGCAGGCCGCAAGCGCGATCGGGCCGAGCGGGCAATGCGGCGCCAGCGCCACGTCATAGGCTTCGGCCATGGCCGCGATCTTGCGGCATTCGGTGATGCCGCCGGCATGCGAAAGATCCGGTTGGATGATGTCGACGTAACCGTCGGACAGCACCTGCTTGAAGTCCCAGCGCGAATAGAGCCGCTCACCGAGTGCGATCGGTGTCGACGTATGGTTGACGATATCGCGCAGCGCTTCCTTATTCTCCGAAAGAACCGGCTCCTCGATGAACATCAGCTTGTAGGGCTCAAGCTCCTTGGCGAGAACCTTGGCCATCGGCTTGTGGACGCGGCCGTGGAAATCGACGCCGATGCCGATATGCGGGCCGATCGCCTCGCGTATGGTGGCGATGGTCTCGACCGCCTTCTCGACCTTCTCATTGGTGTCGACGATCTGCATCTCCTCACAGCCGTTGAGCTTGATCGCCTTGAAGCCGCGGGCAACAACCTCCCTGGCATTGTTGGCGACATCGGCGGGACGGTCGCCGCCGATCCAGGAATAGACCTTGATGCGGTCGCGCAGCTGGCCGCCGAGCAGCGAATGGATCGGCTGGCCAAGGGCCTTGCCCTTGATGTCCCAGAGCGCCTGGTCAATGCCGGAGATCGCGCTCATATGGGCCGCGCCGCCGCGATAGAAGCCGCCGCGATACATCACCGTCCAATGGTCCTCGATCAGGAAGGGATCCTTGCCGATCAGATAGTCTTCGAGCTCGTGGACGGCAGCCTCGACGGTCAGTGCGCGGCCTTCGACAACCGGCTCACCCCAGCCGACGATGCCTTCGTCAGTCTCGACCTTCAGAAACAGCCAGCGCGGCGGAACAATATAGGTGGTGAGTTTGGTGATCTTCATCGCGGTTCTTTCAGTCTCTTCTCATGTTTCAAGCGGTGGCATGGCCGCTCATTCTCTTGGGAAACATCATTTCGTTCTGCCGATCACCTTTTCGGCGGCGGCAAGGTCGCGCACCGCAAGATCGAGCATGCGGTTGGCGCATTCGCGGGCGCCCGTTTTGTCGCGCATGCGCAAGGCCTCGACCAGTTGGCCGTGAACGAGTATGGCATCCTCCCGGTTTTCGACGGCGATATTGGAGGCATGCAATGCATATTTCAGCGCCGCGTGGATGGCGCTCGACAGGCGGCGGAACACCTGGTTGTGGCTGGCGGTGAGCAGCACCGTGTGAAACATAACATCGGCATCGGTGAAGCTTTCCGGTTCGCCGGCGCTGTCGCGCATCTGCCGCCAGGCCTTGTCGAGATCGGCGATCTCCTGGGCGCTGGCGCGTTCGGCGGCATATTCGGCGGCTGCCGGCTCGATCGTGCGCCGGGCTTCGAGAATGCAGCCGAGCAGGTCGAAGTCCTTGATGTAAGGACCCATCCACTCGAGCACTTCGGCATCCAGAATGTTCCAGTCGTCCCTGTCGCAGACGGTTGTCCCGACCCGTGGCTTGCCGCGGACGAGCCCCTTGGATTCCAGCACTTTCAGCGATTCGCGAATGACGGTGCGGCTGACGCCGTAGAGTTCGCAGAGATCGTTCTCGCGGGGCAGCGGCGAGCCCGAGGGATAGCGGTCCGCACAGATATCCTGAGCGATCGCCACTGTCACGTTGCGGCGTACGCGCGGCCGGCGTTCGCTGCTGCTGGAGCTTTTTTCCGCTCGGCTTTGTCCCTCAGATTCCAACTTCACCTCTCCGCAACCCTCCCCGGGAACAAACCGAACCTCATTATCCGAATTCCATCGGCTTTGCGACGGGTCCTGCCGGCTCCCATTGCTATCCTATTATTCTAATCATCATACATTGGCAATTGACTGGTATGATGATTTAACATAATTCATGACACACTGCCGGGGAGGCAGTTGCTCGATTTCAGAGTTTAGGGAGAGAGACATGCGCTTGTTAAAAGCAGCTATTGTGGCTGGCACTTTCGCCATTCTGACAGCCGGCTCGGCATTTTCCGCGGACGTCAAAATAGGCTTCATCGTCAAGCAGCCCGAGGAGCCGTGGTTCCAGGACGAATGGAAATTTGCCGATCAGGCCGCCAAGGAAAAGGGCTTCACCGTCGTCAAGATCGGTGCGGAAGACGGCGAGAAGGTTCAGTCGGCGATCGACAATCTCGGTGCCCAGGGCGCCCAGGGCTTCATCATCTGCACGCCTGACGTCAAGCTCGGTCCCGGCATCGTCGCCAAGGCCGAAGCCAACCAGCTGAAGCTGATGACGGTCGACGATCGCCTCGCCAGCGCCGACGGCAAGCCGCTGGAAGACGTGCCGCATATGGGGATTTCGGCGACTAAGATCGGTGAAACGGTCGGCCAGGCCATCGTCGACGAGATCAAGAAGCGCGGCTGGGACATGAAGACTGTCGGCGCGATCCGGGTCTCCTACGACCAGCTGCCGACCGCCGTCGATCGCGTCGAGGGCGCCATCTCGGTGCTGAAGGCTGCAGGCTTCCCTGCCGAGAACATCTATGACGCGCCACAGGCGAAGACCGATACGGAAGCGGCGCTGAATGCCGCGACCACGGTTCTCAACAAGCATGCCGACGTCAAATACTGGGTCGCCTTCGGCCTCAACGACGAAGCCGTTCTCGGCGCCGTCCGCGCGTCCGAATCGGTCGGCATCCCGGCGGCCAACGTCATCGGCGTCGGCATCGGCGGTGCGGAGTCGGCGATCAACGAATTCAAGAAGCCGGCCGCGACGGGCTTCTTCGGCACGGTCATCATCTCGCCGAAGCGTCACGGCTATGAAACGGCGCTGAACATGTACGACTGGATCGCCAACGACAAGGAGCCGGAAAAACTGACCCTGACTTCGGGTTCACTGGCGCTGCGCGACGATTACGAGAAGGTCCGCAAGGACCTCGGCATCGAATAATCATTCCCGAATGATGCATCTACGGCGGCCGCTTACGCGTGCCGCCGGAACTTTCGCGGCGGAGTGACGATGGCTTTCCTCGAATTCAAACACATTTCCAAGGGCTATCCCGGCGTGCAGGCGCTGGCCGACGTCTCCTTCAGCGTCGAGAAGGGCGCCGTCCACGGCCTGATGGGTGAGAACGGCGCCGGCAAATCGACGCTGATCCGGGTGCTTTCCGGCGATCAGGCCGCCGATGCCGGCAGCATCCTCATCGACGGCGAGGAACAGAGATACGGTTCCGTTCGCGACGCTTTCCACGCCGGCGTCATCGTCATCCATCAGGAACTGCAACTCGTTCCGGAGCTGACGGTGGCCGAAAATCTCTGGCTTGGCCGCTTTCCCGCCAAGGGCGGCGTGATCAATGGGAAAACCCTGATCGAGACGGTCCGGTCAAAGCTCGAAGAGATCGGTATCGATGTCGATCCGTCGGCCAAAGTCTCCTCGCTTTCAATCGGCGCCCGGCAGATGGTCGAGATCGCCAAGGCCGTGATGCTTGACGCCAGGGTCATTGCGCTCGACGAGCCGACGTCCTCGCTTTCCTCGCGCGAAAGCGAAATCCTGTTTTCACTCATCGAAAAGCTGAAGGCGAAGGGCGCGGTCATTCTTTACGTCTCGCATCGTCTCGACGAGATTTTCCGGCTTTGCGACAGCCTGACGGTGCTGCGCGACGGCAAGCTTGCCGCCCATCATCCCGAGATCGCCGGAACCACGCGCGAGCAGATCATCTCCGAGATGGTCGGCCGCGAGATCAGCGATATCTGGGGATGGCGCGCGCGCCCGCTCGGCGAAATGAGACTGGAGGTCAAGGACCTGTCGGGACCGAGACTGCGCAATCCGATCAGCTTTTCAGTCCGTCGAGGTGAGATCCTCGGCTTCTTCGGCCTGATCGGCGCCGGCCGCAGCGAGATGGCGCGGCTGCTCTATGGCGCCGATGCGAGAGACCAGGGCCAGGTGAGGATCGATGGCGCCGCCGTTTTGCCGGACGATCCGAAAGCGGCGATCGATGCCGGCATGGTGCTCTGCCCCGAGGACCGCAAGTCCGACGGCATCGTTCAGGGACGGTCGATCGAAGAGAATATCGCCATCTCCTCGCGCCGGCATTTCTCGCCCTTCGGGATTTTGAATCCCAAAAAGGAGGCGGCGCTGGCTGACGAGTTCATTGCGCGGCTTCGGGTGCGAACACCGTCACGCAAGCAGGACATCATCAATCTCTCCGGCGGCAACCAGCAGAAGGTCATTCTCGGCCGATGGCTTTCGGAACAGGGCGTCAAGGTTCTCGTCATCGACGAGCCGACGCGCGGCATCGACGTCGGGGCGAAATCCGAGATCTACGACATTCTTTATGAGCTGGCCGCCGGTGGAATGGCGATCGTGGTGATATCGAGCGAATTGCCCGAGGTCATGGGTATCTCCGATCGCATCGTGGTGATGTGCCAGGGCAGGGTGGCGGCCAATGTCGCCCGACCGAATTTTGACGAGCGCAGCATTCTGACGGCGGCGCTTCCCGACAAGAATGCCGCCGGCACCATCCAGCATCAGGAACACGGACGATGAACTCGTTGAAAAAAATCCTTCTCGGCGAACAGGGACTGGTGGTGATCTTCGCCGCCGCCTTCGTGATCGTTTCGCTCTTCGTTCCGAACTTCCTCACCGAGCGGAACATGCTGGGGCTCCTGCAGTCGGTGGTCACGATCGGCATCGTCGCCTGCACGATGATGTTCTGCCTCGCGTCTCGCGATTTCGACCTTTCGGTCGGATCGATCGTCGCTTTTTCCGGCATGGCTGCGGTGATGGTCTCAAACGCTACCGACTCCATCCCGGTCGGTCTGCTGGCCGCCCTGCTCTGCGGCGCGATCGTCGGCTTCGTCAACGGCATCGTCATCGCCCGCTTCCGCATTAACGCGCTGATCACCACGCTCGCGACCATGCAGATCGTGCGCGGGCTGGCGCTGATCGCTTCGGATGGCCGCGCCGTCGGCATCAACGATCCCGCCTTTTACCAGCTTGCGCTGTCGCGCTTCGTCACCGTTCCGACGCCGATCTGGATCATGCTCATCCTGTTCGTCTTCTTCGGTTTCGTGCTCAACCGCACCGTCTTCGGCAAAAACGCGCTGGCGATCGGCGGCAATCCGGAGGCCTCGCGGCTTGCTGGCGTCAACGTCGTCAACATGCGCGTCTGGATCTTTGCGCTGCAGGGCCTCGTCTGCGGCATTGCCGGCATCCTGCTTGCCTCGCGCATCACTTCCGGCCAGCCGAATGCGGCGACCGGGCTCGAGCTTTCGGTGATTTCGGCCTGCGTTCTCGGCGGCGTCTCGCTGGCCGGTGGCCGGGCGGCGATGAGCGGCGTCATTGTCGGGGTGCTGATCATGGGCATTGCCGAAAACGTTATGAATCTGCTGAATATCCAGGCATTCTATCAGTATGTCGTGCGCGGGCTGATCCTGTTGATCGCGGTGCTGCTCGACAATCTGAGGTCTTCGGCGGCAGGACGGCGTGGATGAGCAAGGGACATGGCGGAGATGAAATCGCGCTGAGCCACGGCGATCTCTCGGTCCGGGTCAGCCGCCGGGGCGCCGCCCTGACCGCCGCAACGTTTCGGGCCAAGCCCTTTCTCCTTCCAGCCGGCGGCCCAAGCGGAAATTTCGCGAATTTTCCCATGGTGCCGTTCGGCAACCGGGTGGAAGGCAACGCCATGTCGTTCGGCGGACGCGACTATGTCTTCCAGCGAAATTGTCACGATCCCCTCTATCTGCACGGCGATGGCTGGATCAGTCTTTGGCAGCTGGAGGAATCGAGCCCCGGGCATGTGCGTCTCTGCTTTTCGCGTGATGCCGACGGGATCTCGCCCTATGCCTATCTCGCCCGGCAGGAGATCCGCCTCGCCGGCAATCGGCTGGCGCTGACGCTTTCCGTGGAGAACCGGGGTGAGGCGGCTCTGCCCTTCGGCCTCGGCCAGCATCCGTTCTTCGTCAGGACGCCGGACACGCGATTGACGATTGCCGCCGAGCGCTTCTGGAACGAGCGGCACGATCATCTCCCAGGCGAACCCGGCCCGGTTCCCGCTGCTTTCGATTTCAGCTCCGGCAAGCCGCTGCCGCGGCTCTGGATGAACAATGCCTTCGAGGGATGGGACGGGCGGGCGGCGATCGCCTGGCCGGAGCTTGGAATTGAGGCGGCGCTGGAAGCCGATGCCGCGCTCGGCCGGTTCATGCTGTATATGCGGACCGACCGCACCGATTTCTTCTGCCTCGAGCCGATGAGCCATCTGCCGAACGGCCATCACCTGCCCGAGCTCGGAGGCCTCATACCGCTTTCGCCGGGTGAGGTTCTTTCCGGCAAGGTCACGATCGAGCTGTCGGCGCTGCCGGTTCAACCGGAGGGAAGATGATGAGCAACCGCCTACAGGGCAAGAACATCCTGATAACGGGCGCCGCGCAAGGGATCGGCCTAGCGATCGCGAAGGCATTCATCAGCGAAAATGCGGCCGTCTATCTCGTTGACCGCGATGCGGCGTTGCTGGCTCGGGCAGCGGGAGAGCTCGCGAGCACCGGCGCCCGGGTCGGCTATCTGCCGGCCGATATAACCGATGCCGGGACGATCAGGCTGGCGGTTGCCGAGGCGAATGAGGAGATCGGCCCGCTGAACGCGCTCGTCAACAATGCCGGGGTCAATGTCTTCGCCGAACCGCTCGCCACGACGGATGAAGAGTGGAGCCGCTGCTTCGACGTTAACCTCAAGGGCGCATGGAATTGCTGCAAGACAGTGCTGCCCGGCCTGATCGAGCGGGGCGGCGGCGTCATCCTCAATATCGCCTCGACGCATGCCTTCACGGTCATTCCGCATACCTTTCCCTATCCGTTGGCGAAACATGCGCTGCTCGGCATGACGAAATCCCTGGGCCTGGAATATGCCGCCCGCAATATCCGCGTGAATGCGCTGGCGCCGGGCTATGTCTCGACGCAGAAGGTGATCGACTACTGGAACAGCTTTCCCGATCCGGAAGCCGCCAAGGCTGAGACGATGAGGCTGCATCCGGGCGGGCGGATCGCAACGCCGGAGGAGATCGCCATGGCGGCGGTATTCATGATCTCCGACGAGTGCCCGTTCATGAACGCGACCTGCCTGACGATCGATGGTGGGCTCAGCATGTTGCAGCATTCGGTCTGAATGCTTCAAGCGCCGCCGATTTTTACAAGCCTGTCGTCTTCTGGAGATAGAGCATTATATTGCCCGTCGGGGGCTATCTGATCTCCCGCAGGCTCGGAGCGGCGCCCTGCCGCTTCCTTGAGAGCACAATCGAAAACAGGAGGACGGCATGCAGATCAATCGCACGGCTTCGGCTCATTGGAGCGGCGGCCTCAAGGACGGCAAAGGCCTGATCTCGACGCAGAGCGGCGCCCTGAAGGATTATCCCTACGGCTTTGCCAGCCGCTTCGAAGGCATTCCCGGCACCAATCCGGAAGAACTGATCGGCGCTGCCCATGCCGGTTGCTTCACCATGGCGCTGTCCTTGATCCTCGGTGAAGCCGGCTTCACGGCTGAACATATGGAAACCTCCGCCAAGGTGACGCTCGAAAGCGTCGAGGGTGGCTTTGCCGTCACTGCCATTCATCTTTCGCTTTCCGGCCGCATCCCCGGCGCCGATGAGGCGACCTTTACCGAACTCGCCAATAAGGCAAAGGCCGGCTGCCCGATTTCCAAGGCGCTCGCTGCCGTGCCGATCACGCTCGACGTCAAGCTGGCCTGATTTCCGTTATCCCTCGACGACGTGCCGCGCGCTTTCAAGCCGCGGCACTTTTCCATCTCGCTGGATCGTGATCATCCGGTCGCGCCAAAATCCTGATTTCACGAAACTCCGTCCGTCGGTGCAACGGGTCGCGACCCCCGCTGCCCCGGCTCCGGAGTATTGACAAATGATGCCTGATATTTTACGACTGACGAAATTCGAAAATCGTCAGTCGTAAAGTCGAGCATCGAAACTATGAACGACACCACAGAAAATACGCTTGATGTCACGCGGCAGGAGAATGTCACGCGCATTCTCGACGCGGCCGAGCGGCTGTTCCGCCACTATGGCTATAGCAAGACGACGGTGGCCGACATTGCGCGCGATCTCGGCATGTCGCCGGCCAATATCTATCGATTCTTCGCTTCCAAAGTGGAAATCCACCAGGCGCTCTGCGGGCGAATGCTCGCGACCGCTTATCAAATCGCCTATGACATCCGCCATCAGCCGGTCAGTGCCAGCGAGCGGCTGCGCCGCTATGTCGAGACCCAGCATCAGTTGACGCTCGACCTGATGCTCGACGAGATGAAGGTGCACGAGATGATCATCGTCGCGATCGAGCGCGACTGGCATGTCATCGAGAAACATATCGATCGCGTTCATGATCTGATTGCCGAAATCATTGCCGAAGGGATTGCTGTCGGCGAGTTCGCCGAGCAGGACCCGGTTGTTGCGTCACGTTGCTTCGGCGCGGCGACAATCAATCTCTGCCATCCGCAGATGGTGGCGCAATGTCTTGCCAAAACCAACCGCGCCAGCGTCGACGAACTGATCGACTATGTGATCAGGGCGCTGAAGAAATAACGGGCGGCAGCCGCCGTCGAATCCCCGAAACGATCCAGGAGTGCGGACGATGTTTTCGCTCAAGACCCTTAGCCACCGCATGCCGTCCGTCGCCGGCCTCGTGCTCGTCAGCGCCGTCGGCATCGGCCTTTCCGCCTGCTCGGAGGAGAAGGCCGAGGTGAAAGAGGTCATCCGGCCGGTGAAGGTCGTCGAGATCGCCAGAGCCGGCGACACCCGCAAGCTCGATTATTCCGGTTCGGTCAAGGCACGCACGGAGATGAATCTCGGGTTCCGAGTCGCCGGCAAGATCACCGAACGCCTGGTCGATATCGGCGATCGGGTGACGCCGGGCGATGCGCTCGCCCGCATCGATGCCACGGATTACCAGCTGGCGGTCAAGACGGCGGAAGCCAATCTCGCCGCAGCCGAAAGGGGCGTGGAAACCGCCGATCTCGCCAACAAGCGCGCCGAGCAGCTTTTCGACAAGAGCGTCGCTCCGAAGTCGCAGCTCGAACAGGCGGCGCTGAGCCATGACCAGGCGATTTCGCAGCGCGATGCCGCGCTTTCCGCGCTCGACCAGGCAAAAAACCAGGTGAGCTATACCGATCTCAAGGCCGGCCAGAACGGCATCGTGACCGCGATCAATGCCGATATCGGCCAGGTCGTCGGCTCCGGCACCCCCGTCGTCACCGTTGCCGTCGATGGCGAGAAGGAAGTGCAGATCGCCGTTCCGGAAAACGACATCGCCGAATTCAAGCCCGGCAAGACGGTCAAGGCAAGCTTCTGGGCCGACGACAGGCTGGTGCTCGATGGTAAGGTGCGCGAGGTTTCCGGCAGCGCCGACCAGCAGTCGCGCACCTTTGCGGTGCGGGTGAGCCTGCCGAACGATCCGCGGGTGCTTCTCGGCATGACGGCGACGATCGAGGCCGATATCAGCAACGGCAACAGCTACGTCTCGATCCCGCTCAGCGCGCTCGCTGAAAAGGACGGCAAGCAGATGGTCTGGACTGTCGACCGCGACACGGCGACCGTGCATGGCCGCGATATCAAGATCGCCGATTTCACTGGCGACGGTGTGCACGTGACCCAGGGCCTCGATACCGGCGATCTCGTCGTTGCCGCCGGCACGCAGTTCATGAGCGAAAATCTGAAGGTGAAGGTGCCGGACCAGCAATCGGCCTTGGCCGCCACGGGCCAGACGGTTCGCTGATCGCGTCGCGAAGGGAAGAAGACCATGGATGCCACCACCACTGAAAAGCGGCCCTTCAATCTGTCGCGCTGGGCGATCGGCCATCCGAGCATCGCCCGCTTCCTCTTCGGCCTGATCATCATTACAGGTGTGCTCGGCCTGATGCGCATGGGCCAGCGCGAGGATCCCGAATTCACCTTCCGCGTCATGGTCGTCCAGGCGATCTGGCCGGGCGCTTCCATCCAGGAGATGGAAGACCAGGTCGTCAACAAGATCGAGCGCAAGCTGCAGGAAACCCCGCATATCGACTGGGTCAAGTCCTATACGCGGGCGGGCAGCGCGATCATCACCCTGCAGGTCAAGGGTGATACGAATTCGAAGGACGTGGCGGATGCCTTCTACCAGGTGCGCAAGAAGGTCGGCGACATCTCCAGCGAGCTGCCGCAGGGCCTGCTCGGCCCCTATTTCAACGACGAATTCGGCGATACCTTCATCACGCTGCATTCGGTCAGCGGTGACGGCTATTCCTATCCGGAACTGAAGAAATTCGCCATTCAGGCACGCGACATGCTGCTGACGACGCCGGGCGTCGAGAAGGCCGCCATCATCGGCGATCAGCCGGAAAAGATCTATATCGACGTCTCGTCCAAGGCGCTCGCCGAGCGCGGTCTGACGATCCTCGACCTGCAGAACGCCGTCAAGGGCCAGAACAACGTCGATCCGGCCGGCTCCGTCGATACCGGCCTGCGCTCGGTGCGCATCTCCGTCGAAGGCGACGTGAAGAAGGCAGCCGATATCCGTGAGCTGCGCCTTCGCGCCGGCGGCCAGGTGACGCGCCTCGGCGATATCGCCACAGTCAGCTCCGGCCTGGAGGATCCCTATCAGCGCAAGTACCGCTTCAACGGCCATGATAGCGTCCAGGTCGGCGTGGTGATGGCCAAGGGCTTCAACGTGACTGATGTCGGCAAGGACGTCGAGGCGACCTATCAGCGCTTCGAGGAAGCGCTGCCCTACGGCGTGGCCGTCGACCAGATCGCCAACCAGCCCGACGTGGTGACCGATGCGATCAGCGAGTTCATGCATGCGCTCGGCGAAGCGCTCGTCATCGTGCTTGTCGTCTCGTTCCTGTCGATCGGCTGGCGCTCGGGCCTTGTCATCGCCATTGCCATTCCCTTGGTGCTCGCCGCCACTTTCGCGCTGATGTACGAACTCGGCATCGACCTGCAGCGCATCTCGCTCGGGGCGCTGATCATCGCGCTCGGCCTGCTCGTCGACGATGCGATGATCGTCGTCGAGATGATGGAGCGAAAGCTGGAGGAGGGCCTGGTCAAGGTCGAGGCGGCGAGCTTTGCCTATTCCTCCACCGCCTTCCCGATGCTGACGGGCACGCTGATCACCACGGCCGGCTTCATTCCCGTCGGTTTCGCCGCCTCGACGGCCGGTGAATACGTACGTTCGCTGTTTTATGTCGTGGGCATCGCACTGGTGACTTCGTGGTTCGTCGCGGTCTATTTCACGCCGTGGCTCGGCTACATGATCCTCAAGCAGCGCCATCACGCCGGCGAGCATCACGACGCCTTCGACACGCGGTTCTATCGCCGGCTGCGCGGCACGGTCGGCTGGGCGGTTCGCCATCGGGTCATCGTGCTGCTTTTGACGCTCGGCACCTTCGTCACCAGCCTCTGGGCTTTCCAGTTCATCCCGCAGAATTTCTTCCCGCAGTCCTCGCGGCCGGAAATCCTGGTCGATCTCTGGCTGCCCGAAGGCACCAGCATCAAGGAGGTCGAGGTTCAGGCCAAGGCGCTGGAAGCGAAGATGATGGACGATCCCGACAAGAAGTTCATCGCCACCTATATCGGTGAAGGCGCGCCACGCTTCTTCCTGCCGCTCGACCAGCAGCTGCGCAATCCGAACTTCGCCCAGCTTCTTGTCATGGCCAAGGACGAACCGGCCCGCGAACGGCTGATCGTCAAGTTGCGGACGATCCTTGCGGAAGATTTCCCCTCGATCCGCGGCAAGGTCGACCGCCTGTTCCTTGGGCCTCCGACCGGCTGGCCGGTGCAGATGCGCGTCATGGGGCCGGACCGACAGGAGGTGCGTGCGATCGCCGACCAGGTGAAGGCACGCTTTGAGGCCAATCCGATGCTCGGCGCCATTCATGACGACTGGCTGGAACAGGTGCCGGCAATGAAGCTGGTGATTGACCAGGACCGCGCCCGGGCGCTGGGCGTCACCTCGCAGCGGGTGCGCCAGATGCTGCAGACCGCCATGTCCGGCGCGCCGCTCGACGATTTCCGCGACGGCGAGGAGACGGTCTCGATCGTCGCCCGTGAGCCGGATTCCAGCCGTTCGCTGCTGTCGGCGGTCAATTCGGTCTATGTCCCGACGGATTTCGGTGGCTTCGTGCCGGTCTCGCAGGTCGCCAAGGTCGTGCCTGTCATGGAGCAGGGCATCGAATGGCGTCGCAACAGGCTGCCGACCATCACGATACGGGCGACGCTGCCCGATGGCGTCCAGCCGAACGACGTGGTGATGAAAATGTATGCCGACATGAAGGACCTGCGCGACAGCCTGCCGGCCGGCTACAAGGTCGAGATCCAGGGCGGCGCCGAGGATGCGGCGGAAAGCCAGATGTCGATCGCCGCCAAGGCGCCGATCATGCTTGCCGTGATCATCGTGCTGCTGATGGTGCAGCTGCAGCATTTCGGCAAGGCGATGCTGGTGCTCGCCACCGGACCGCTCGGCATCATCGGTGCGGCAGCCGCCTTGCTGATCAGCGGCGCGCCCTTCGGCTTCGTAGCGATCCTCGGCGTCATCGCGCTGCTTGGCATCATCATGCGCAACTCGATCATCCTGGTCGATCAGATCGACCAGGATATCAAGGCCGGCATGCACCGGCAGGAGGCGATCGTCGGTGCTGCCGTGCGGCGTTTCCGGCCGATCATGCTGACGGCTCTGACCGCCGTCCTGGCGCTGATCCCGATCTCACGGGGCGTCTTCTGGGGTCCGCTCGCCTACGCGATGATGGGCGGCATCCTGGTTGCGACCGTGCTCACCATTCTGGTTCTGCCCGCCGGCTACGCCCTTTTCTTCGGCCGGGAGCCGAAGGCAAAGGACGAGCCAGGCCGAGATGCCGACGCCATCCAGGAAGAGGCGGATGACAGACATCCGCCGGCGTTGGCAGCCGAGTGAGGACGGCGCGGCGAAAGCCGCGCCGTTTTCCCTTCTAAGTCACTGATCGTCGTCAAAATGTGTCGGTGCGGATTGCCATCACCATCGGCTTTGCCCGGGCTTGCGCCGATTCCCTTGCCGTCTCAAAAAAGCTAAGCTGCAAAGCATGCCGGGAGACCAGCGGAGGGCGCGACCATGGCCGATTATCGTCTGGAAACAAGCTGGCGCCCGGTCGAAAACAGTTTCGGGCGCTTGACCTTCACGCTCTTCAATCTTTCGACCGAGCCGCTGTCCGGCTTCTCGCTCGCCTACACGACGGAGACGCGGGTCGCCGACAATCATGTTTGTGACGGCGGCAGCCTAAAGCGGCAGGTGGCGCATTTCCATGAGTTCCTGCCGCCAGAGGGGCTGAGCGTGCGGCCGGGCGGACATTGGCGCTTCACGGTCGAAGGGCTGACGAGAGAGCCGAAACATGTCAGCGCTGGCGTCAAGTCGGCCTATCTAACACTCGCCGAAGGCCGCCATGTTCCCGTGGAGTTCAGCGATCTCCATTTGGAAGGCCGCGACGGCGGGGCGGCGGCGCCGCTTCTGCCGGTTGGCTCAGTCCCGGACCCGTATTCGCTGCTGCCGTGGCCGCTCTTGCTCGGACTGAAGGCGGGAGAGCTGCCCGTCATTCTCTATCCGGCCGAGAAGACGCGCCCCGACGCGATCAAATCGCTCTCCCTGGTGCTTGCGCTATATCAGCGCCTTTATCCTGCTGCGAATGCGCCGTTTTCGTTGAGCGCCATCAAAGGCGGGCGCGCCATTCGTTTCGCAGCCGAATCGTCGATCGCCGGCTCCGCCTACGAGTTGCGTTTCACCGCACATGAGATTGTGCTGTCGAGCGCGGATGAAGCAGGGCGCCAATATGGGCTGATCAGCCTGGCGCAGCTAATGCACGGCGCTCGCGCCGATCGCGAGCGCTTCAAATTTCCGAATTTCGGCACGATCGCCGACCAGCCGCGGTATGACTGGCGCGGCTGCCATCTCGATGTCGCCAGGCAGTTCTATCCGGTCGCCGACGTCACCCGGCTGATCGATATTCTTGCCTGGAACAAGCTCAACATCTTTCATTGGCACCTGACCGACGACGAAGCTTGGCGGCTGGAGATCAAGGCCTATCCGGCTTTGACGGAGATCGGCGCGCGGCGCGGGCCGGACGAGGTGCTGGTGCCGCAGCTCGGCGACGGAGCGGAAACACGCGCCGGCCACTACACCCAGGACGACGTCCGCCAGATCGTGGCGCATGCCGCTTCGCTGCATATCGAGGTGGTGCCGGAAATCGACATTCCGGGTCACGGCACCGCGACGCTACTCTCGCAGCCCGAGCTCGTCGACAAGCAGGAGGCGCCCGACAGCTACCGGGCGGTGCAAGGCTATCCCAACAACGCACTCAATCCGGCGGTCGAATTCACCTATGAATTCCTCGGCAAGGTGTTCGACGAGGTGGTAGCGCTGTTTCCCAGCGAATATCTTCATATAGGTGGCGACGAGGTGGCGCAGCGGGCGTGGCTTACCTCGCCGCTCTGCAGCGCGCTGATGGAGCGGGAGAAGCTTGCCGGCACTCCCGAACTCCAAGCCTATTTCCTCAGACGCATCAAAACCATGCTGTCGGAGCGTGGCAGAAAGCTCGCCGGCTGGAACGAGGTCTCTCATGGTGGCGGCGTGGATCGTGACGGCACGCTGTTAATGGCTTGGGAAAAGCCTGCAGTCGGCATCGAGCTGGCGCAGCAAGGCTACAATGTGGTGATAACGCCGGGGCAGGCCTATTATCTCGACATGGCACAGTCGGAGGCCTGGGCCGAGCCTGGCGCGGCGTGGGCAGGTTATTCGTCGCCAGAGCATAGCTATGCTTACGAGGCCGTGGGCGATCTGCCCGAAGTACTGCAGGAGAAGATGCGTGGTATCCAGGCCTGCATCTGGACCGAGAACTTCGTCTCGCGCGCCTACTTCAATCGCCTGGTCTTTCCCCGCCTCTCGGCTGTTGCCGAAGCGGCCTGGACGCCGTTGACGCGCAAGGACTGGGACCGGTTTGCAGCGATCGTGCGGATGTGGCCAATACTTTAAACAGTGGCTGCTTCGGCCTTCAGCCCCAGCAGCGCGGCGCCGATCAGGCCGGGTTCGATACGGCATTGGCTCGGCACCACCAGCGGGCGGTCGAACTTGCGCAGGATGCGGGCACGTACGGCGCGATCGAGTTCGGCGAGCAAGGGCTCGACGTTGGACAGGCCGCCGCCGACCGGCACGATGGTCGCGCCGGTAATGTTGACCGTTAGCGCCAGGGGCGAGGCGACGAGATCGACATAGACGTCGATGGTGCGGGTCGCCTTTTCCTCGCCCTGCCGCCATTGGCCGATGATCTCTTCGCTGGAAAAATCGAGATCGTGCAGCGTCCTGTGCAGGCGCTCCAGGCCGCGGGCGCCGCCGACGGTATCAACGCAGCCTTTCTGGCCGCAGCCACAGGCATAGGCGGGAATGGCGACAGGCGGATTGCCGGCTGCGAAGGCGATGATCGGGCCGTGACCCCATTCGCCGGCAAAGCCACCGGCTTCGTTGACGAGGCGGCCGTCGGCAACCAATCCGCCGCCGACGCCGGTGCCGAGGATGGCGCCGAAAACGATGCGGTGGCCAAGGCCGGCGCCGAGGCCGGCTTCTGCCATGGCAAAACAGTCGGCGTCGTTGGCGATCAGCGCCGGCAGACCGAATTCGGCTTCGAGATCGGCGGCCAGCGTGCGGCCATGGATGCAGGGAATGTTGGCGCAGATCAGCCGCTGCGTGTCCGGATCGACGACGCCGGCGATGGAGAGCGCGATGCGGCTCGGTTTCTCGCCGGTCTCGGCGATGATGGCGCGCAGGGTATCGACGAAAGCGGCGAAATCGTCCTTCGGCGTCGGCCGGCGGCCGAGAGGAATGATGTCTGCCTCGGAGCGGGCGATGCCGCCCTTGATGGCGGAGCCGCCGATGTCGAACGAAATGATCATTGCCACGCTGCCGCTTTCCTGGTCTATGCCGTCTGCTCGCACTGTTGGCATGGAATTACAAGCCTTCTTTCCCGCGTCGGTTCAAGGTCGTGCCGCAATTTCCGGCCGCATAAGTCATTCATTTGGCATATTGCGCGGCCAAAATCGGAGCCTGTCCTTCCATCATTCGCCGGTATCATGACCATCGAAAACGCCGATTCCCACAGACGCAGAAGACCACGTCCGCCACGTCCCAAAGGCCGCCGCCTCTCAGCCATCCTGCGGCAGCTTGCGGCCGACCGCAGCCGGGAGCGGATTTCGATCGGTGATCTGTTCCAGACAATGGGAGACAGGGCGATCAGCGCGCTGATGCTGATTTTTGCCCTGCCGAACGCCTTTCCCACGCCGCCCGGCACCTCGGCGCTGCTTGGCGCGCCTTTGGTGTTTCTGGCGGCGCAGCTGACCTTCGGGCTGAAGCCCTGGCTGCCGAAGGCGATCGCCGGCCGTTCGGTGCGGCGGGAGGATTTCGAAAGCGTCGTCGTCCGCATTCATCGCTGGCTCGCCTGGGCCGAACGCATGCTGAAGCCGAGGCTTGCGATTTTCGCCGAGCCGCCGGCAGAGTATTTCGCCGGTCTCGCATGCTTGCTGCTGTCGATCGTACTGGTACTGCCGGTTCCGCTCGGCAACATCCTGCCGGCGGTGACGATCTCGGTCTTCGCCTTCGGCATTATGGGCCGCGACGGACTCTTCGCCCTCATCGGCTTCATCATGACGGCGGTGTCGCTCGCCGTCGCCGGCAGCGTGATCTACGGCCTCCTAAAGGGGGGGATCTATCTCGTCATGCACTGGTTTGCCTGAATAGAAGCGGTTATTCCGGCACCCCCTTTGTCAACAGGCTCGACATTTTCAGGAATTTTGTTTTGATCTGGCGCGGTACAGACTCGACATCATATTCGGCGGCGGCAAGCCGGCGCACTTTGCGTGGTAGGCAGTAGATGGCAAAAAGATCCGAGACCCCTGCACGGCTCGACGATGCGGCGCGTGCCGGTTGGCTTTATTATGTCGCCGGGCGCACCCAGGACGAAATTGCCGCCTCGATGGGGATCTCGCGACAATCGGCGCAGCGGCTGGTGTCGCTGGCGGTCGCCGAGCGCCTGATCAAGGTGCGGCTCGACCATCCGATCGCCGCCTGTCTTGAACTCGGCAGTCAGCTGCGGCGGAAATTCGGGCTGAAACATGTGGAGGTGGTGCCGAGCGACCCCGGCTCCTCCTCGACCACCATCGGCATTGCCGAGGCGGCGGCGGCCGAGATCGAACGGTGGCTGAAGCGAGCCGAGCCGATCGTGCTTGCGGTCGGCACCGGCCGCACGCTGAAGGCGGCCGTCGACCAGCTACCGGCGATCGAATGTCCCAATCACCGCATCGTCTCGCTGACCGGCAATATCGCGCCGGACGGATCGGCCGCCTACTACAACGTCATCTTCAGTATGGCGGATGCGGTGAAGGCACGGCATTATCCGATGCCGCTGCCGGTGCTCGTTACCTCGGCCGAGGAGCGGGAGCTGCTGCACGGCCAGCAACTGGTGCGCTCGACGCTTGATATGAGCGCCCAGGCCGATGTCACTTTCGTCGGCATCGGCGAGCTCGGCATCGACGGGCCGCTTTGCGTCGACGGTTTTCTTGAGAAGGACGAGATGATGGAGCTGATGCGCGGCGGCGCGGTCGGCGAGATCTGCGGCTGGATCTTCGATGTCGACGGCAGGCTGCTCGACAACCCGATCAACGAGCGTGTTGCGTCCGCACCGATCCCGTCGCGCGAGGCGTCGATGGTCATCGGGCTCGCCAAGGGAAAACGCAAATTCAAGGCGATCAGGGCGGCTGTTGTCGGCCATCAGATCAATGGATTGATCACCGACGAAGAGACTGCTGAGTTTTTGCTCAAAGGCTGAGCAAAAAATTCCTGTTCTGAATCAATTAGATAGGTAGGATGTTCGGCATCGCAGCAACGATTGCCGATTGACATTTTTTGCTGTTTGGTGAGTAATTGCCCATGAGCAAAGCGAATGCTCACATCTCGTCTTCTGGGAGGAAGATATGACATTGAGAACCTTTTTGCTGGGCGCCTGCTCAGCACTGGCGTTTGTCGGCATGGCTTCGGCCGAAACGCTGACAATCGCGACCGTCAACAACGGCGACATGATCCGGATGCAGAAGCTGACGGATGATTTTAAGGCGAAGAATCCCGGCATCGACCTCGAATGGGTCACCCTCGAAGAGAACGTGCTGCGCCAGAAGGTCACGACTGACATCGCGACCAAGGGCGGCCAGTACGACGTTTTGACGATTGGTACCTACGAGGTTCCGATCTGGGCAAAACAGGGCTGGCTGCTGCCGCTCGACAATCTCGGCCCCAATTATGACGTCGACGACCTGCTGCCGGCGATCCGCAGCGGCCTGACCGTGGACGGCAAGCTCTATGCGGCGCCATTCTACGGCGAAAGCTCGATGGTGATGTACCGCAAGGACCTGTTCGACGCCGCCGGGCTGAAGATGCCCGATGCCCCGACCTGGGATTTCATCGCGGACGCAGCCCGCAAGGTCACCAACAAGGATAAGGAAATCTACGGCATCTGCCTGCGTGGAAAGGCCGGCTGGGGCGAGAACATGGCCTTCCTGACGGCCATGTCCAACTCTTTCGGCGCGCGCTGGTTCGACGAGAAGTGGAAGCCGCAGTTCGATCAGCCCGAATGGAAGGACACGCTCGATTTCTATGTCAAGCTGATGAAGGATGCCGGCCCTCCGGGCGCTTCCTCCAACGGCTTTAACGAGAACCTGGCGCTCTTCCAGACCGGCAAGTGCGGCATGTGGATCGACGCAACGGTTGCCGCTTCCTTCGTCGCCGATCCGAAGCAGTCGCAGGTCGCCGACAAGGTCGGCTTTGCGCTCGCCCCGGACAAGGGCCTCGGCAAGCGTGGCAACTGGCTCTGGGCCTGGAGTCTGGCCGTCCCGGCAGGTACGCAGAAGGCGGAAGCTGCCGAGAAGTTCGTCGCCTGGGCGACGAGCAAGGAATACAGCAATCTGGTCGCCGAGAAGGAAGGCTGGCTGAACGCACCTCCGGGCACCCGCAAGTCGCTCTATGCGAATGCGGACTACCAGAAGGCGGCTTCGTTCGCCAAGATGACGCTCGACTCGATCAACTCAGCCGATCCCACCAAGCCGACCGTCAAGCCGGTCCCCTATGTCGGCGTTCAGTTCGTGGCGATCCCGGAATTCCAGGGCATCGGCACGGCTGTAGGCCAGCAGTTCTCGGCAGCACTTGCGGGCCAGATTTCGGTCGATCAGGCGTTGAAGAGCGCACAGCAGTTGGCAACCCGGGAAATGACCAAGGCCGGCTACATTAAGTAAAACCTCCTGAGAAGAGGCGGATCCTTGACAATCCGCCCCTCTGGCCGCCGATCGCCCGAACCGCATCGGCGGCCTCTTTTCCAGACAAAGCTTCCTGCGGCCGCTCCCCGCGTCAGACCAGATCGGTGATTGCCATGGCAACCTTGCACACTCGCTCCGCAGCGCGCCTGATGATTGCGCCCTCCGTGCTGCTCCTTTTTGCGTGGATGATCGTTCCGCTTGCGATGACGATCTATTTCTCGACGCTGAACTACAATCTGCTCAGCCCCGGCATGGAGAGCTTCGTCGGTCTGCTGAACTACGAATATTTCCTGTCCGATCCAGCCTTTATCGCGGCGCTGCTCAATACGCTGCTGCTCGTCGCCGGCGTTCTTGTCATCACCGTTATCGGCGGCATCGCCTTCGCGCTGCTGCTCGACCAGCCGATGTACGGACAAGGCATCGTGCGCATCCTTGTCATTGCGCCGTTCTTCGTCATGCCGACGGTGGCGGCACTGGTCTGGAAGAACATGTTCATGAACCCGGTCAACGGGCTCTTCGCGCATCTTGCCAAGGCGCTCGGTCTGCAGCCGATCGACTGGCTGGCGAATGCGCCGCTGTTCTCAGTCATTCTCATCGTCGCCTGGCAGTGGCTGCCCTTCGCCACCCTCATCATGCTGACCGCGCTGCAGTCGCTCGACGAGGAGCAGAAGGAGGCGGCCGAGATGGACGGCGCCGGGGCGATCTCGAAATTCATCTACATCATCCTGCCGCATATGGCCCGCGCCATCACCGTGGTGATCCTGATCCAGACGATCTTCCTGCTTTCGGTCTTCGCCGAAATCCTCGTCACCACCAATGGCGGACCCGGCACCGACAGCACCAACCTCACCTATCTCGTCTATGCACAGGCGCTCTTGCAGTTCGATATAGGCGGCGCTTCGGCGGGCGGCATCGTCGCGGTCGTGCTTGCCAATATCGTTGCGATCTTCCTCGTGCGCCTCGTCGGCAAGAATCTGGAGGCTTGAGATGGCCAGAAAAGTCACAACGCAGCACAAGGTCATCGTCACCGCGATTGCCTGGACGCTCGGTATCCTGATCTTCTTCCCGATCCTCTGGACCTTCCTGACGAGCTTCAAGTCGGAAGCCGACGCCATCGCTTCGCCGCCGCAGTTCCTGTTCTTCCACTGGACGACGGAGAACTACGCGGAGGTGCAGAGCCGGTCGAACTATCTCAGCCACTTCATGAACTCGGTGATCATATCCTTCGGCTCGACGCTGATCGGCCTGATCATCGCGATCCCGGCCGCCTGGGCGATGGCGTTTTCGCCGACCAAGCGGACCAAGGACGTCTTGATGTGGATGCTCTCAACCAAGATGATGCCACCGGTCGGCGCGCTGATTCCGATCTATCTGATGTTCCGCAATTCGGGCCTGCTCGACACACGTATCGGGCTGGTGATCGTGCTGACGCTGATCAATCTGCCGATCATCGTCTGGATGCTCTACACCTATTTCAAGGAAATCCCCGGCGAGATCCTCGAGGCGGCCCGCATGGACGGGGCGTCGCTGATCAAGGAGATCGTCTACGTGCTGACGCCGATGGCGGTGCCCGGCATCGCCTCGACACTGCTTCTGAACATCATCCTTGCCTGGAACGAGGCGTTCTGGACGCTCAACCTCACCGCCTCCAAGGCGGCGCCGCTGACCGCCTTCATCGCCTCCTATTCCAGCCCGGAAGGTCTGTTCTACGCCAAGCTCTCGGCGGCATCGACCATGGCGATCGCGCCGATCCTGATCCTCGGCTGGTTCAGCCAGAAACAACTCGTCCGCGGCCTGACCTTCGGCGCAGTGAAATAAGAAAAGGGAGACAAACATGGGCAGCATTACCCTTCAGAAGGTTTCCAAGGTCTTCGGCGAAGCCAAGGTCATCCCTTCGATTGATCTCGACATCAGGGACGGCGAATTCGTCGTCTTCGTCGGCCCGTCGGGCTGCGGCAAGTCCACGCTGCTGAGATTGATCGCCGGTCTCGAGGATGTCTCCGGCGGCAAGATCGTCATCGACGGCAGGGACGCCACCGAAAAAGCGCCGTCGGAACGCGGCCTTGCCATGGTGTTCCAGTCCTACGCGCTCTATCCGCATATGAGCGTGCGCAACAACATCGCCTTCCCGCTGAAGATGGCGGGCGTCGATAAGGCTGAGATCGACCGCAAGGTGGCGGATGCCGCCCGCGTGCTGAACCTGACCGACTATCTGGAGCGCAAGCCGCGCCAGCTTTCCGGCGGTCAGCGCCAGCGCGTCGCCATCGGCCGCGCCATCGTGCGCCAGCCTTCGGCCTTCCTGTTCGACGAGCCGCTGTCGAACCTCGATGCCGCATTGCGCGTCAATATGCGCCTTGAAATCAGCGAACTGCACCAGCAGCTGAAGACGACGATGATCTACGTCACCCACGACCAGGTCGAGGCCATGACCATGGCCGACAAGATCGTCGTCTTGAACCGGGGCAATATCGAGCAGGTCGGCTCGCCGCTCGAGCTTTACAGCCGCCCGCGCAACCTTTTCGTCGCCGGCTTCATCGGTTCGCCGAAGATGAATTTCATCAAGGGCCAGAACGCGGCCGAGCTCGGCGCGCATACGATCGGCATCCGCCCAGAACATATCCTGCTGTCGATGGAGAGCGGCGACTGGAAGGGCAGGGTCGTGGTCGCCGAGCATCTCGGCTCCGATACCTTCCTGCATATCGATATCGAGGGCATTGGCATGGTGACGGCGCGCGGCAGCGGCGATTTTGCCGCCAAGGCGGGCGATACCGTCTACCTGACGCCGGACCGTTCGCGCATTCACAAATTCAACGAGGGCGGCCTTGCCATCTGAGGCAGGCGGCCGGCTGGGGGCAGGCATGCGAGCCGGGCGATGGCGCCCGGCCGTTTGGGCAAGACCTTCAAGAGGACTGGAACATGACGTGCAAACTATCGCTGGCAACGCTTCCGGACGCGGCGCGCACTGCCGCCATCCCGGGATATGACAGGGCGTCGCTGAAAGCCGGCATCGTGCACTTCGGCGTCGGCAATTTCCACCGCGCCCACCAGGCGATTTATCTCGACGATCTCTTCAACGCAGGCACGGATCACGACTGGGCGATTGTCGGCGCCGGTGTTCTGCCGTCCGATGCCGCCATGCGTGAGAAGCTCGCGGGCCAGGACTTCCTGACAACCGTGGTCGAGCAGGACAACAACAGGACCGCGGCGCGCGTCACTGCGCCGATGATCGACATCCTGCCGGTCGGCGATGCCGCCGCGATCATCGCCAGGCTTGCCGATCCCGAGATCCGTATCGTCTCGCTGACGATCACCGAGGGCGGCTACTTCATCGATGCATCGGGCACCTTCAATCCTGCCCATCCTGATATCGCCGCCGACGGAAACAATCCCGATGCGCCGAAGACGGTCTTCGGCCTGATCGTCGCCGGCCTGAAGGCGCGTCGGGAAAAGGGCATTGGTGCCTTCACTGTCATGTCCTGTGACAACATTCCCCATAACGGCATCGTCACCGCCAATGCCGTGGTCGGCACGGCGGCACTTTCTGATCCCGCCTTTGCCGATTGGATCCGGACGAATGTCGCCTTCCCGAATGCGATGGTCGACCGCATCACGCCGGCGACCGGCCAGCGGGAGATCGATTTCCTCAGGGACAATTTCGACATCGAAGATAATTGGCCGGTCTATTGCGAGGAATTCAAGCAGTGGGTGCTCGAGGACAAGTTCACCGCCGGCCGTCCGGCGCTGGAAAAGGTCGGCGTGACCTTCGTGCCCGATGTCACCCCTTATGAGCATATGAAGATCCGAATCCTCAACGGCGGACATGCGGCGATCGCCTATCCGGCGGCGCTGATGGATATTCATTTCGTTCATGACTCCATGGAAGACCCGTTGATTCGCGCCTTCCTGGCGAAGCTCGAGAAAGACGAAATCATTCCGATCGTGCCGCCGGTGCCGAACACGTCGCTCAGCGATTATTTCGCCCTGATCGAACATCGCCTGCTCAATCCGAAGATTGCCGACACCATTCCGCGTTTGGCCCAGGACGGTTCGAACCGCCAGCCGAAATTCATCCTGCCGTCGACGCTCGACAACCTCCGCCAGGGCAGAGACGTTGTCGGCCTGGCGTTGGTCTCGGCGCTGTGGTGCCGTTATTTCGCCGGCAAGACCGACAGCGGCAAGGCTATCGTCTTCAACGATGCCAGCGCCGAGCGCCTGCATGCGGCGGCGCTGAAGGCAAAGGACGATCCGGCCGCCTTCCTCGCCTTCGACGATATATTCGGCGAGGTGGCAAAATCCGAACTCTTCCGCAAGCGTTTCGCCCATGCGCTCAAAACCCTGTGGGAAAAAGGCACGCGAGAAACGCTGCAACTCTATCTCGACGGCAAGCTTGCGGTGTAAGGACCGGATGGCGGCATTCGCGCCGCCATCCATCCGTCCTTGCGGGCGGCGCGGACGTGCGTGCGAATTGAACTCAGGTTGGGTCTTTCATGGCTGATGCTGAACCACGGCTGGTCATTTTCGATTGCGACGGTGTGCTCGTCGACAGCGAACCGATCTCGATCAGCGTCCTCGTCGGCGCGATGAACGATCTCGGCGTCTCGATCAGCGAAGATCAGGCCTATGAGCGCTTTCTCGGCCGCAGCCTGTCGACGCTCATCTCTACGTTGGAAACCGAATTCAACATTCATGCCAGCGAGGAATTCCTCGAGCGCATCCGCACCGATCTCTACGCTCGCTTCCGCACCGAATTGAAGCCGATCGACGGCATCGCCGCGACGATCGACCGGCTCGGCATTCCGTGCTGCGTCGCTTCGTCCAGCCAGATGGAGCGAATCCGGCTGTCGCTTTCCGTTACCGGCCTTCTGGGCAGATTGCCCGACATCTTCAGCGCAACGATGGTCAAGCGCGGCAAACCGGCGCCCGATCTCTTCCTGCATGCGGCCCGGCAGATGCAAGTCGAACCCGGATCCTGCGTGGTCGTCGAGGACAGTCCGGCCGGTATTGCCGCCGCCAAGGCGGCGGGTATGACGGTCTTTGCCTTCACCGGCGGATCACATGCGAATTTCGCTGGATACCGTGCCGAACTCGACCGGCTTTCGCCGGAAGTCGTGTTTGACGCCATGCCGGATTTGATACACCTTGTCCGCAACCATAAGCTGGACGGGACCAAGATTTGATGCGTGATCATGTGGTTGCGGTCGATGTCGGCACCGGCAGCGCGCGCGCCGGTGTCTTCGATGCCGCCGGCCGTCTGCTCGCCAAGGCCGAACATCCGATCGCAATGAACCGGCCGCGCGAAAACCACGCCGAGCACGATTCGGAAGACATCTGGTCGGCCGCCTGCACGGCGGTGCGCGGGGCGATGGCGCAATCCGCTATTGCCGCCGCGTCGGTCGGCGCGATTGGTTTCGATGCCACCTGTTCGCTTGTCGTGCGCGACGGCGAGGGTCGGCAGATCAGCGTTTCCACTGGCGGCGAGCAGCGTTTCGATACGATCGTCTGGCTCGACCATCGGGCGCTGAAGGAAGCCGATTTCTGCACGGCGACGGAGCACGGGGTGCTCGAGCATTCCGGCCACGTGATGTCGCCGGAAATGGAAATGCCGAAGCTGATGTGGCTGAAGAAGAAGCTGCCCGCCACATGGGAAAAGGCCGGGTACTTCTTTGATCTCGCCGATTTCATGACATGGAAATCAACCGGATCGCTCGCTCGCTCGCGATGCACGCTGACGGCAAAATGGAACTATCTCGCCCATCTGGAAAGAGGCTGGCAGCAGGATTTCCTGCAGCGCATCGGTCTCGAAGATCTTCAGGCGCGCGGCCGCCTGCCCGATGAGACGACGCCGGTCGGCGGCAGCGTCGGCCGGCTGACACCGGAGGCGGCGGAAGCCCTTGGGCTGACCACCGATTGCCACGTCTCGGCCGGGATGATCGACGCCTATGCCGGCGCGCTCGGCGCACTCGGCGGTTATGCCGCCGATCCTGTGAAACGCGAGCATCAGCTGGCGCTGATTGCCGGCACGTCGAGCTGCATCGTCGCCTTTTCGCAAGACCGCAAACCGAGCCACGGCATGTGGGGTCCTTATTACGAAGTGGTCTTCCCGCAATCCTGGCTGGTGGAGGCCGGGCAATCGGCGACCGGAGCGCTGCTCGACCACATGGTCCGCATGCATGCGGCCGGCGGCCAGCCGACGGCGGCGCTGCATCAGAGGATCGTCGCGCGCATTGCCGAATTGCGGGCCGAGGAAGGCGATGCTTTCGGCGAGCGCATCTTCGTGCTGCCGGATTTTCACGGCAATCGTTCACCGCGCGCCGATCCGCATGCGGTCGGCGCCATCAGCGGGCTGACGCTCGATACCTCCTTCGACGGACTCTGTGCACTCTATTGGCGGTCTGCGGTGGCCATTGCGCTCGGCATTCGCCATATCCTGGAGAAGATGAAGGACTATGGTTACGTGCCGGATACGCTGCACATCGCCGGCGGGCATGTGAAAAACCCGGTGCTGATGGAACTTTATAGCGATGCCACCGGCTGCAAGCTCGTGGTGCCGAAGATGAATGAGGCGGTGCTGCTCGGCACGGCGATCGCGGCATCGGTCGCCTGCGGCTTGCACCGGGATTTGGCGGCGGCCGGTGAGGCGATGTATCCGGGCGGCGAGGAACGGCTGCCCAACAGGGCGAAGCAGGCTCTCTACGACCGCGATTATCGCCGCCTTCTGGCGATGTACCGACATCGCGCCGAGCTGGAAACGATGCGTTAGACGCATGGTTTTAGGCCGGGTCGGCCTAAATCTGAATCCTGTTCTAAATTGAAGAGTTAGAGCATGATGTCGTCCGAAAACCGCTCACACTTTTCGGCATCATGCTCTAGCCGCCGAAAGGATCTAAGTCTGTTTCAGTGGTTGGCCGTCTCGCCGAGGACGGTTGCGAATTCCAGCATGCGGCGGCGGCGAAGTGCTGCCTCTTCCCCGACGTCGAGGATGACCGACTCCGACAGGCAATCGAGCAATGCGATCAGCGGCGGAAGATTATCGAGATCGGGGGCGCGGGCGGGCGGCAGCGGCAGCATGACGTTCGACTGATCCGCCATCCAATCGGCCTGCTGCGGTGAAATGAGGACCACCTTGTAGCCGTAGCGACGCGCGGTTCTGGCAAGCAGGCGCGCCTTGGCAAAGCGACGACAGTCGATGATGACGAGCAGCGCGTCATCGACCGCTGGTCGGGCAAAGAGGTCGGCAAAACGGTTGTCGGCGCTGTCGAGCGTGTGAACGCCGTCGCGGGCCTGCGTCAACCGCTGGCAGAAATGATGGGCGAGGCTTGCAAGCCGCGCGTGGGTGGCAATCGACACTTCGCGGGCGGTGCTGATCAGGCTGACAGCTTCGGACCAGTGCGGTTGCGCCGTCAGATGATAGATATGATGAAGCGCCTGGATCTGTTCGGCGACCAGCACGGCGAGCGGTTTGCCTTCCGCAGCATCCGCATGCAGTTCACTCATGGCGCTCTGCAACTGCGCCGGCGACGTTGTCACGGTCTCGCGGATCTCCACTTTGACGCTGTCCAGGCCCTGGTATCCGAGCGCGCGCAGGAAGCGCCCGACGGTCATGGGCGACAGATCCAGCCGGTCGGCAACCGACGCGGCCGTCTCGAACGGCAGGTCATTCAGGTGTTCGGAGAAATATTTCGCGATACGGCGTTCGGCCGGCGTGCCGCTTTTAACGTATTGCCTGAGTTTGTGCACAAAATCTTCCACATCAGCCTCCCCCGTATTCCCTCAGAGGCGTTCCGTGGATGCGCTATCGCGATCCCTTGTCTTTGCAACTATTGTCGGAAGCTGCTTCTCAGGCCCATGTTTAATTCTATCGGCCATAATATTATATTAGCACTTATATTGCGACAAGTTTCTATTACAGCCTGCAATTTTATTCTCTCTTGCCGGTGGCATTGCCCTTTCCTACATCTTCTGCGCAACTGGAGACGCTGAAGAAATGATCCTTGACGCCGCTCGACTATCGCTCGCCAACCTGTTCGCGCCGGAAACGCGATCGGTCTTCTGGAAAGTGCTCGGCCTGACGATTCTGGTGCTGGTCGGTCTCTGGTTTGCATTGCGCGGGGCCTTCATGGCCTTCCTCTTTCCCTGGCTGACAAGCTTCTTTCCCGATATGCCGGGCTGGGCGGGGTGGTTTGCGCTGATCTTCGCGATCATTGCCGGTATCGGCCTTGCGCTCATGCTGGCGCTGCTATTGTCGCCGGTAACGGCGATGATCGCCGGTCTGTTTCTCGACGATGTCGCCGATGTCATCGAGAAGCGCGATTATCCCGGCGCCGCCCCCGGCGCCGCCATGCCGCTCGGTCCTGCCATGGCAAGCTCGATCAAGTTTCTCGGCGTGGTGATCCTCGGCAATATCGTCGCCTTGCTGCTGCTGTTTATCCCCGGGGTCAATCTGATCGCCTTCTTTCTGGTGAACGGCTATCTCCTTGGACGGGAATTCTTCGAGTTCGCCGCCATGCGCTTCCGTCCGCCGCAGGACGCGCGACTCTTCCGGGCCAAACATGCGCCGACCGTCTTTCTCGGCGGGCTGGTGATCGCGCTGTTTCTGATGATCCCCATCGTCAATCTGCTGACACCGCTCTTTGCCGCCGGCATGATGGTGCATCTGCACAAGCTGATTTCCGCGCGCGATACCGGGTCGCGCGTCTGAGGCTCAGCCGGGCAGGGCCGAGGCGTCGTACATCGCCGCGAATTCCGCACTCGGGGGAATCGGCTTGATCACGTCGATCAGCACGCCGTTCGGATCGGCGGTGATGAAATGCCGCTGGCCGAAATCCTCGTTGCGGATCTCCCTGAGAATCGGCAGGCCACCTTTCAGGCAGGTTTCGTAGATGGCATCGACATCCTCGACCTCGAAATTGAGCAGCAGGCCGCGAACGCCGGCGCGGGCGACGGCAGGAATGGTCTCGTGGCGGCTGTCGAGGATGGCAAGCGCGACGTGCTCCGTCTCGGCCGATTGCAGGTGAACGTACCAGTCGGTTTCGAACAGAGCCCTAAAACCGAAGTGGCTGCTGTAGAAGCCAGCGGTGCCGGGAACATCATCCGTCATGATCACCGGATAATAGTTGGTCGATTTCATCTCTCGCTCCCTAGTTTACATACAGGCTGTATGTTTTTTTGCCTATTAACATACATGCCGTTTGTATGTAAATGGCTCTTATGGGCCGCAGCAATCGCGAGAGAACGGAACAGACGAGGCGGGCGTTAGTCGACGCCGGACGGCGCCTTTTCGTCGAAAAGGGCTATGCCGAAACGGCAACCCCGGAAATCGTTGCGGCGGCGGGCGTGACACGCGGTGCACTTTACCATCATTTCGAGGACAAGAAGGCGCTTTTCCAGGCGGTGATCGCCTCGGAGGCGCAAGCGGTGGCCAAGTCGATCGAGGCGTCTTCAGCGCCGGGGGATGGGCCGCGCGTGGCGCTGATCGCCGGCGCTTCGGCCTATTTCGCTGCAATGGCCCAGCCAGGGCGAACGCGGTTGCTGCTGATGGAGGCGCCAGCCGTTCTCGGATGGCCGGCGGTCGCGGCACTGGATGCGGAGAATGCGGAGGTGAGTTTGCGGCACGGGCTTGCAGCGCTTCTGCCCGAGGCAGGCGGACTGCTCGGCCCGCTGACGACACTGCTGTCGGCAGCCTTCGACCGTGCGGCGATCGCGATCGAGGCGGGTGGGGACAGGCGGGATTACGAGAAGGCGATCGCGGCCTTAGTCGACGGCCTCGCCGATCAGCTGCGGCGGTAGCTCGACGAGCGGCGCCGGAATATCCGAACTTTTTTCCGGCGATTTGCAGATGTCGGCGATGACGCAGCGCTCGCATTCGGGACGGCGCGCCTTGCAGGTATAGCGGCCATGCAGGATCAGCCAGTGATGGGCGTGATAGAGGTAGTGTTTCGGAACCACCTTCATCAGCCGCGCCTCGACCTCATCAGGCGTCTTGCCGGGAGCAAGCCGGATGCGGTTGGCGATACGGAAAATATGCGTGTCGACCGCCATAGTCGCCTGGCCGAAGGCCATGGAGAGCACGACATTGGCAGTCTTGCGTCCGACGCCGGGCAGGCGGACCAGTTCCTCACGTGTCTCCGGTACCCTGCCCGCGAATTCGTCGACCAGCATCTGGGAAAGCGCGATGACGTTCTTTGCCTTGTTGCGATAGAGGCCGATCGTCTTGATGTAATCGCGGACCTTCTCCTCGCCGAGATCGAGCATTTTCTGCGGTGTATCGGCAATCTTGAAAAGCGCCCGCGTCGCCTTGTTGACCCCGGCATCGGTGGCCTGGGCGGAGAGCGCGACGGCGACGACGAGGGTGAAAGGATTGGTGTGTTCGAGCTCGCCCCTCGGTTCCGGCCGCTGCACCGAGAAACGGCGGAAGATTTCCTCGCGCTCGGCCGGGGAATAGGCGGTCTTCACTGCCGCCGCCGGCTTGCGGCGGGCGATCACATTCGAGTTTTGCGATAGTTTGCCCACGGATTTGAGTTTCGGATTCGCCATGGAGAATCTATACTCAACGGTCATGACGGAAAGCAACGCCGACAGCTTCAACGAGCCGCCTGTTTTCGCCGCCGAGCTGCTTCCCCATCGGTCGCTCGGCCGCCGGGGCTTCAAGGTGCTGCTCATTTTGTGCGGCGCCGTCTGCTTTGTCTATGGGATGTTCTTCATCGCCACCGGCGCCTGGCCGATCGGCTTTTTCTTCGGGCTGGATTTCGCCCTGCTCTACGGCGCCTTCTGGCTGAACTACCGCTCCGGACGGGCGCGCGAGGAGATCACCGTCTCGCGCACCGACGTATCGGTGCGCAAATTCGCGCCATCCGGGCGGATGGTGGAGCATCATTTCAATCCGTTCTGGACGCGCTTCCTCGTCCGCCGGCACCAGGAGATCGGCATTCTCTCCATGCATATTTTCGGCGAGGGCCGGCGCACGGATATCGGCTCCTTCCTCAACCCCGATGATCGCGAAAGCTTCGCCAAGGCCTTCAAGGGGGCGCTCGCGACCGTCAAGCAGCGCATCTGAACGGATCAGGCGCGTGCCGCAAGAATCGGGTGGTTTGGCCGAGGCCTATTGATTATCTCCTTGTGACAAGGAGAAAGACGATGGATATGATTTCGAACCTGCAGACAGACATCACGCCTGACGGCCCTGATTATGATATCGTCCGTCGGGTGATCGAACTCATCACCGAGGATTACCGCGATCAGCCTTCGCTGGAGGCGATCGCGACGCGGCTCAATCAGTCGCCGACGCAGCTGCAGAAGACCTTCACCCGCTGGGCCGGCCTCTCGCCCAAGGGTTTCCTGCAGGCGGTGACGCTCGATCACGCCAAGCGGCTGCTGCGCAAGGAAGACATGCCGTTGCTGGAAACCTCGATCGAGGTCGGCCTCTCCGGGCCAAGCCGCCTGCATGATCTCTTCGTCACCCATGAGGCGATGTCGCCGGGCGAATGGAAAGCCAGGGGCGGAGGTCTCACGATCCGCTACGGCTTCCACATCTGCCCCTTCGGCGTGGCGCTGATCATGGTGACCGATCGTGGCCTTGCCGGCCTTGCCTTCAGCGATTCCGGCGACGAGCGGGCCTGCCTCGAGGACATGACCTGCCGCTGGCCGAACGCCTGTTACATCGAGGATCTACAGGCGACGGTTCCTTACGCCGCCCGTATCTTCGAGCCCGGCAAATGGTCTTCCGATCAGCCGCTGCGCGTTGTGCTGATCGGAACGGATTTTCAGGTGCGCGTCTGGGAGAGCCTGCTGAAAATCCCGTTCGGCAAGGCTGTCACCTATTCCGATATCGCCAATGATATCGGGCGGCCGACGGCGCAGCGCGCCGTGGGTGCGGCGGTCGGCGCAAATCCGATCTCCTTTGTGGTGCCCTGCCACCGGGCGCTCGGCAAGAACGGCGCGCTGACGGGTTACCACTGGGGCCTCACCCGCAAGCGGGCGATGCTCGGCTGGGAATCGGCGCACGCCTGACCGGGCGGGCGCGGGTCGTTCGTCGCCTATCGCTCCGCCAGTTCCAGCAGCGCCCGCGCGGCGCCCTCATCGGTGATCAGCGTGTTGCAGCCGATGCGCTTGATCGTGGCGCGGATGGCGATGGCTCTGTGGGCGCCGCCGGAGGAGAGCACGATGTGCTTGGCCTCCTTCAGCGTGTCGAGATCGACGGACATCACCCGACGATTGATCGAGTGGTCGACCGAGTTGCCGTCCTTGTCGAGGAAGTTGAACATGGTGTCGCAGACGCAGCCGGCTTCGATCAGTTCCTGCAGTTCGGCCTTCGAGATCCAGCCTTCCGACAGCGAGGTCGAGTGCGGGCCGATATCGCCGCAGCTGACGATCGCTAGATCGAGATTCTCGGCGAGACGATAGATCGTGTCCAGCCCGCATTTTTCGATCAGATTGCGCTTGGTCGCGATGGAATCGACGAGAAGCGGCGCCAGGAACATGTAGCATTCGGCGCCGAGCTGATTTGCCAGCCGCCATGTGTAGTCGATCGGGTTCGTCTGGTGGACGGCGACGATGCCGCCGAGCAGCGAGACGACCTTGCAATTGCTCCGGCGCGGCGGCCGGAAGCTCGATAGCGAGGCGGTCATGGTGCGGCCCCAGCCGACGCCGATCGTATAGTCATCCGGAATGGCTTCGGAAAGGAACTGGCCAAGCGCAAGGCCGACATTCTTTGCCAGCGAATCGACATCGCCATGGACCGGTGACGGCACAACGATCGCCTCGTCGAGACCGTAGGCGCGCTCCAGCTTCACCGCGAGTTCGACGCAGTCGCCGATTGAATCGTTGATCCAGATCTGCACCTCGCTGCGTTTCATCGCTTCGTCGAGCAGGCGGATGACGGTGGTGCGGCTGATGCCGAGCTGTTCGGCGACATCCTTCTGGGTCAGGCCCTCGTTGTAATAGAGCCATGCGGCGCGTAGCCGCAGCGAGGATGCCTCGGAATAGGCGGTGTGCGTGCCGCGTTTGAGCTTGACCACATCTCCTCCAGCCGAATTCCTGCCCTAAATCCCTTTTGGGATGAACGGCTGTCACGGCGCGTTTGTTGCCGGAATAATGACGGGCGTGACACTTATGTCAATTGAAATGCACAAATGTCCTTGACTTTTCCTCGGGCGAATGGCGATAGTCCGGGCGACACGAAATCGTTCTGTCCGTCCGAGGAGGACATAGTGCGGGCATGCCGAAAGTCACGACCGGCCTTCCAGCCGCAGGCGACATCGCCTGCGTTCGGCGTGCGGTTTGCCCGCGGGAACATGGCCACTGTCCTTCACGTTTATGAATCATCCGTGACGGGCATGCGCATTTTCGCCTGCAGCAAGCAGACAACCTGTCGCTAGATCACCTTTGCCGGGCGGAACTCGCGCCGGTCACAGCCCAAGTTCAACAAGGACTATTGACCATGACATCCAAGCTTGACCAACTCCGCGAGATTACTACCGTTGTCGCCGATACCGGCGACATCGAGGCCGTCGCTCGCCTGAAGCCGGTCGATTGCACGACGAACCCGAGCATCGTACTGAAGGCGCTCGGCACGCCGATGTTCGCCGACGCCATCAAGGAAGCCGTCGCCTGGGGCAAGACGCAGGGCGGCAATCCTGAAGCCGTCTCCTCCGCCGTCGCCGATCGCCTTGCCATTTCCGTCGGCGCTGCACTGGTGAAGCTCGTCCCCGGCCGCGTCTCGACCGAGGTCGATGCCGACCTGTCTTTCGACACCGAGGCTTCACTTGCCAAGGCGCGCTCGATCATTGCCGCCTATAAGGATCGCGGTATCGAACGGGACCGCATTCTCATCAAGCTCGCTTCCACCTGGGAGGGCATCCGCGCCGCCGAAGTGCTGCAGAAGGAAGGCATCGACTGCAACCTGACGCTGCTCTTCAGCAAGGCCCAGGCGATCGCCTGCGCCGATGCCAAGGTGTTCCTGATCTCGCCCTTCGTCGGTCGCATTCTCGACTGGTACAAGAAGTCGACCGGCAAGGATTACACCGCCGAGGAGGATCCGGGCGTCATCTCCGTCCGTGATATCTACAACTACTACAAGGCGAACGACATCAAGACGATCGTCATGGGCGCCTCCTTCCGCAATGCCGGCGAAATCGAAGCCCTTGCCGGCTGCGACCGGCTGACCATCAGCCCGGCCCTGCTCGATGAGCTTGCCAAGGATGAAGGCAAGCTGGAGCGCAAGCTCTCGCCGGAGAGCCGCAAGCCCGACGCCAAGGTTTCGGTCGACGAGAAGACCTTCCGCTGGATGATGAACGAAGACGCGATGGCGACAGAAAAGCTCGCCGAAGGCATCCGTGCCTTCGCCAAGGACCTGACGACGCTGCGCACCATGGTGCAGAAGGAACTGCAGCTCGCCGCCGCCTGATAGAGCTGTGCAAACAATTGGAGGCGCGGAGGCCGGCTGGCCCCCGCGCCTTTTTCATGCTGATATCAACGGCCTATGCGGTCGGAGACGATGATCGTGCAAGACGAGCGGGCAATCCCTTTGGTGACTTTTTTCCGAAGACATGCGAGCTTCATCATCGCTTTCTTGGGCGGGCTGGCGGTATTTCTACTGGTAACCTCGCGTGAGGTCACCGCCCGCAACATCTTGTTCGGATGGAATGCGAGCGCCGGCTTCTTCATCGTGCTCAGCTGGCGCAAGATGCTGCGGGCGACGGTCGAAAGCATCCGCCAACGCGCCGCGGACCTCGATTTTTCCGATACGGTTCTTTTGGCCCTTTCGATCGGCGCAGCCCTTGCGAGCATTGCCGGCATCGGCCTCGAGCTTCATTTGATCAAGGACGCTACACCCGACGTGGCGCTCACACGGGCGGGCGGCGCCGTGCTGACGATCCTGATCTCCTGGGTCTTTCTGCACACGCTCTTCACCATTCACTATGCCCATTATTTCTATGGCGGGACGGACGAAGCGATCGGCTTGAAGTTTCCCGACGGGATCGAAGAGCCCGGCTATTGGGACTTCCTCTATTTCTCCTTCACCATCGGTGTTGCGGCGCAGACGGCAGATGTCGCAGTCGGGTCGACCAGCATGCGCAAGCTGACGCTGTTGCATGCCGTGCTGTCTTTCCTGTTCAATACGACGATCCTGGCGCTGGCAATCAATGTCGGCGCAAGCCTGCTATAATGCGCTTGCCACAGCGGCGGCGAGGATCGGAGAACCGTCTGGCTCACGACAGCATGACGGGGAGGTGAGGAAAGAGCGGCTGGCCGATCGGCGCTCTTCGACTGGAGGGTAAGATGGAAAGCGCCTCAAGCCGGCTGCGGCCGGCCGATCTCATTCTCCTCCTGGGCAGGCTTCTGCTGTCGCTCATCTTCCTGCACGAGGGCTTGTCGCTTGCGGCCGATCTCGCCGCGACCCTGGACGCCTTCGAAAAACTCGGCCTTTCGGCGCCGATCGCCTTTGCCACCATTGTCCTTCAGATCGGCGCCGGCCTTTGCGTTGCGACCGGTTTCCTCAGCCGCCTCGGCGCCTTGGCGCTGGCGCTCTTTTGTCTGGCAACCGCCTTTCTCTTCCACACCAACTGGGCGAGCCAGAACGAACTCCTGCATTTCGAGAAGGATCTGGCGATTGCCGGCGGCATGTTCGTCCTGGCGGCTGCGGGGCCGGGATCGATATCGATCGACTGTCTGCTGAACACGCGGACGGAGCATATGCCCCGTTGGCTAAGGGCGATATTGTAACGGGCGGGATGCTGCCCGCTGCTCCCGATGGGCCGGATAGAGGGACGTGGCTTCAGGCCGGCGGGGTGCCAAATGTCGGCGGCCGCCAACGCTTACAGAACTGCCTGTCCAGCCATCAGTGCAAGGACGAGGAAGATCAGGAAGATCACCAGCGCGATGCCGAAGAGCACGCGGGCGATGGTCGCCGTGGCTGCGGAAACACCGGAAAAACCGAAGAAGCCGGCGATGATCGAAATCACGAAGAATATCAGAGCCCATTTCAGCATGGCGTCATCCTTTGCTTTTGCCTGAGAAGACGCGTCAGCCGGGAAATTGTTCCACATCGTCGGCAGGCGATCGGCCGGATGAGGCCAGACCGCCCGAGCCTCCCCGATCTGCCTTACGCCGTCAGCCGTGATTGATCATCACGTGGCGAACGGCGGTGTAGTCCTCCAGAGCATAGGTCGACAGGTCCTTGCCGTAGCCCGACTGTTTGAGGCCGCCATGCGGCATCTCGTTGACCAGCATGAAATGCGTATTGATCCAGGTGCAGCCATATTGCAGCCGGGCGGCCGTCTTCATGCCGCGGCCGATATCCTTGGTCCATACGGAGGAGGCCAGGCCGTAATCGCTGTCGTTTGCCCAGGCGACGGCATCATCGGCATCGGAAAAGCGGGTGACCGAGACGACCGGGCCGAAGACCTCGCGGCGGACGATCTCATCGTCCTGCAGGGCGCCGGCAATGACGGTCGGGGCAAAGAAGAAGCCCTTGTCGCCGGAGACCTTGCCGCCGGTGGTGATCTCCATATGCTTGTGCTCTGAAGCGCGGGCAACGAAGCTTTCGACGCGGTCGCGCTGGCGCCTGGAGATCAGCGGGCCGATCTCGTTTACGGTGTCGTCGGCCTCATTGAAGCGGATGCTGGAGACGGCCGAGGAGAGGTCAGCAACAAAATTGTCGTAGACCCTGGCGTCGGCATAGACGCGGCAGGCGGCGGTGCAGTCCTGGCCCGCATTGTAATAGCCGAAGGTGCGGATGCCTGAGACGACGGCATCGATATCAGCATCGTCAAAGACGATGACCGGGGCCTTGCCGCCGAGTTCCAGATGGGTGCGCTTGACCGTTTTGGCGGCGGCCTGCAGCACCTTTTTGCCGGTGGCGATATCGCCTGTTATCGAAATCATGCTGATCTTGGGATGATTGATCAGCGCGTTGCCGACGCTTTCGCCGCGGCCGAGGATGATATTGACGACACCTTCGGGCAGGATTTCGGAGAGCAGCTTCGCCATCTTCAGCGCTGTCAGCGGCGTCTGTTCCGAGGGCTTGAAGACGACGGTATTGCCGCCGGCGATCGCCGGCGCCAGTTTCCAGGCCATCATCATCAGCGGATAGTTCCACGGTGCGATCGAGCCGACGATGCCGATCGGATCGCGGCGGATCATCGACGTGTGGCCGGGCAGGTATTCGCCGGCGGCCGGTGCGTGCAGATTGCGCACAGCACCGGCGAAGAAGCGATAACAATCGACGATCGCCGGAATCTCGTCGTTCAGCACGGCATTTATCGGCTTGCCGCAGTTCAGCGCTTCCAGCGCGGCGAAGCCCGCGGCGTCCTTCTCGATGGCGTCGGCGATCTTCAGCAGGTAGCCGGAACGCTCGGAAGGCGTCGTCTGCGACCAGCCCGCAAAGGCCTTTTCCGCGGCGTCGACTGCGGCGTCGATCTGGGACAGCGAGGCTTCGGCAAGGTCGATCACCGTCTCGCCGGTCTTCGGGTTCAGGATGTGCTCTTCCGTCTCCGTGCCTTTTTCGAAGCGCGAACCGATCAGCATCTGGGTATCCATGATGTTCTCCCTGTTATTTGCCGCCGCCGGCGATCTGGTCGCCGTCGCGGGTGAGGTAATAGGCTGCCAGGATCGGCAGGAAGGTGACGAGCACCACCACCATGGCAACCACATTGGTGACCGGGCGCTGGCGCGGGCGGATGAGTTCTTCGAGCATCCAGATCGGCAAGGTCGATTGCTGGCCGCCGGTGAAGGTGGTGACGATGACCTCGTCAAAGGAAAGTGCGAAAGCCAGCATGCCGCCCGCGAGAAGGGCGGTGCCGATATTCGGCAGAATGACATGGCGGAAGGTCTGGAAGCCGTCGGCGCCGAGATCCATCGAGGCCTCGATCAGTGAGCCCGAGGTGCGGCGGAAGCGGGCGACGGCATTGTTGTAAACGACGACGACGCAGAAGGTGGCGTGGCCGAGCACAATGGTCCAGACCGAAAACGGGATGTCGAACAGGCTGAAGGCGGAGCGCAGGGCAATGCCCGTGATGATGCCGGGAAGGGCGATCGGCAGGATGACCAGCAGCGAGATCGCCTCGCGGCCGAAGAACTTCGTCTGGCTGACGGCCGCCGCGCAGAGCGTGCCGAGAATGAGCGCGATCGCGGTGGCAATGACGGCGACCTGCACGGACAGGCCAAGCGCCGACCAGACATCCGGCCGGTTCCAGGCGATGGTGAACCATTGCAGAGTCAGGCCGGGCGGCGGCCATTGATAGCTCTTTTCCTCCGTCGTGAAGGCATAAACGAAGATCAGCAGGATCGGCAGGTGCAGAAAGAGCAGCCCGCCGGCGGCGGCGATTTTCAAGGCTAGCGGCGATGTCTTGAGGTCAGAGCGCATCGAAGGCCCCCAGCTTTTTGGCGAGCGACAGATAAAGCGCCATGATGACGATCGGCACGACGGAGAAGGCGGCGGCGAGCGGCACGTTGCCGGCCGTTCCCTGCTGGGCGTAGACGGCCTGGCCGATGAACAGCCTGGACGAGCCGATGATCTGCGGGATGATGTAATCGCCCAATGTCAGCGAGAAGGTGAAGATCGAACCGGCGACGATGCCAGGGAGCGCCAAGGGCAGCAGCACGGTGCGGAAGGTCTGGCGCGGCGTGGCGCCGAGATCGGCCGAGGCCTCGATCAAATTGCCGGGCACCCGCTCGAGGGCCGCCTGGGTCGGCAGGATCATGTAAGGGAGCCAGATATAGACGAAGACGATGAAGGTTCCGAGATAGCTCACCGAGAGCGAATTGCCGCCGACCACGGGCAGATTGAGGATGCCATCGAGCAGCCAGGCGAGATGGAGCTTCTCGAAGATCCAGGTGAGGATGCCTTCCTTGGCGAGGATCAGTTTCCAGGCGTAGATCTTTACGAGATAGCTCGACCACAGCGGCAGCATGACGCCGAGGTAGAAGAGCGCCTTCCACTTGCCCTGCGCATAACGCGCCGCGTAATAGGCGATCGGAAAGGCGATCAGCGCGGCAACAATGGTGACGAGCGCGGCCATGACGACCGTGCGGATGATGATGTCGAAATTCGTCGGGCTCAGAAGCTGGGCATAGGTCGCAAGGGTGAATTCGTAATTCACCAGGCCGGAGAAATCGTCGATCGAAAAGAAGCTCTGCAAGAGCAGGGCGATCAGCGAGCCGATATAGATGATGCCGAGCCAGAGCAGCGGCGGCGTCAGCATCAGGAAGAGCAAGAGCTTCGGGTGCCGCCAGAAGACATCCGACATCCGGCCGAACAGCCCGCTGCGTCCCGGCAGGATCGATGTCTTGGCGCTGGAGAGGGTGAGCGCCGTCATGCCGCATCGTCCATATAGTGGATATCGGCCGGCTGCCAGGCAAGCCGGATATCGGCGCCGACATCAGGCACAGGCGCACCGGCCGGCAGCATCACATGCAGCCGGCTGCCGCGGAGATCAACGCCGAGACGGGTGGCGGCGCCGAGGAAGCTCGCATGTTCGACTGTGGCCTCGATGCCGTCACCTGCCAGGCGGATCGCCTCGGGCCGCAGGCTCGCCCAGCGTTTCTCGCCGCCGAGTGCGGCCATCAGATCCGGTGCGATGACATTCGAGGAGCCGACGAAATCGGCGACGAAGCGGGTCCTCGGGCGGCGGTAGATATCCTGCGGCGTGCCTTCCTGGACGATGTTGCCGTTGTTGAAGACGGCGACACGATCGGCCATGGACAATGCTTCGCCCTGATCATGCGTCACGAAGACGAAGGTGATGCCGAGCGCGCGCTGCAGGCTCTTCAATTCCTCCTGCATCTGCTCGCGCAGCTTCAGGTCCAATGCGCCGAGCGGCTCGTCGAGCAGCAGCACCTTCGGCTTGTTGACGAGGGCGCGCGCAAGCGCCACGCGCTGCCGCTGGCCGCCGGAGAGCTGGCCGGGGCGGCGGGCGCCATAACCCGGCAGCTTGACGAGCTCCAGGGCATCGTTCGCGGCCTTCATCCGCTCCGTCTTGCCGACGCCCTTGACCATCAGTCCGTAGGCGACATTGTCGAGGATGTTGAGATGCGGGAAGAGCGCATAGTCCTGGAATACGGTGTTGACGTTGCGGCGATAGGGCGGAACGCCGTCGGCCGTTTCGCCGAAGATCTGGATATGGCCGGCGCTCGGCTGCTCGAAGCCGGCGATCAGTCTCAGGCACGTCGTCTTGCCGGAGCCGGAGGGCCCGAGCATGGCGAAGAATTCGCCCGGCGCGATCTCGAGATCGACGCCGTCGACGGCGCGAACCTGGCCGAAATGGCGCGATACCTGCTGGAAACGGACGGCTGACGTCATGGGGAACTCCGGGCCTTTCATGTTCAGAGAGGGTTTTGGTCTTGGCTAGTGAAGACCCCGCCCCAAACCCCTCCCCACAAGGGGGAGGGGCTTAACCTACCGTACCCTTTCGCAAATACCTTGGTGTTTCGGCAGGATTCGGCGGTGCCACTTGTAGCCCCTCCCCCTTGTGGGGAGGGGTTGGGGCGGGGTCTTCAACCACACAAGCTGACCTGGCTATTACCGCCCGCCGATCACGCCGATATAATCCGAGACCCAGCGATGATAGGGCACGCATTCGCCCTGCGTCGCGCATTTGGCGACCGGGGTCTTCCAGAACTTGATTTTGTCGAAGTGATCGAAGCCGTTGGTGGCGCAGCCGGCATCACCCATCAGTTCGTTGCCCTTGCAGGCGGCGGGAACCGAGGGCACGGCGCCGAACCAGGCGGCGGCGTCGCCCTGGACTTTGGCCTGCAGTGAATGTTCCATCCACATATAGGCACAATTCGGGTGTTCGCTGTCGGCGTGCAGCATGGTGGTGTCGGCCCAGCCGGTGACGCCTTCCTCCGGGAAGGTAGAGGCGATCTTCTGTTTGTCGGCCTGCAGCAGGTTCACCTGGAAAGGCCAGGAGCCGGAGGCGACGACGCCTTCGTTCTTGAAGTCGTCGATCTGGATCATCGCGTCGTGCCAATAGCGGGAGACGAGCTTGCGCTGGCCGCGCAGCAGATCGAGGGCGGCCTTGTATTGATCCTCGGTCAGTTCGTAAGGGTCCTTGATGCCGAGATCCGGCTTATGGGCCATCAAATACATGGCTGCGTCGGCGATGTAGATCGCGCCGTCGTAGGCCTGGACGCGGCCCTTGTTCGACTTGCCGTCCGGCAGCGTCTGCTCCTCGAAGACGACGTTCCAGCTGGTCGGCGCCTTGTCCTTGAAAGCATCGGTATTATACATCAGCACATTCGGCCCCCAGAGATAGGGCACGCCGTAATGCACGTCGCCGACTGTATACCAGGCGCCCTTCTGCAGGCGATTGTCGACATTCTTGAAGCTCGGGATCAGATCGGTGTTGATCGGCTGGACACGTTTGCCGGCGATGAGGCGGAGCGACGCGTCGCCCGATGCGGTCACGAGATCGAAGCCGCCCTCGTTCATCAGCGATACCATTTCATCCGAGGTGGCGGCGGTTTTGACGGAGACCTTGCAGCCGGTGTCCTTTTCGAAGCCGGTAACCCAGTCGTAATTCTTGTCAGTTTCGCCGCGCTCGATGTAGCCGGCCCAGGCGACGATGCTGACGGCGCCTTCGCCCTTGCCGAGCGCCTTCAGCGGTTCGGCGGCGATCACCTGTGTCGCGAAGCTGAGGCAGGCCACTCCTGCCATGCAGGATTTCAAGAGATTCGTCATCATCTGTCTCCCGGTTTGGTGCCACTTTCCGTGGCCGTTCGTTCCCAATTATGAAGGTGAGCCGAAAAAGCCGCTTTCGCAAATTCATTTATCAGAAAGGCGATATCGGAAATTCCGATATCAGCGAATGCGCCCTGAGCGCATGCTTTCGGCGATCCCGACGAAATCGCGCGCCGCTTGCGGCAGGCTGGAGCCCTTGCGCCAGACCATGCCGACCTGCACGACCGGCAGCGACCCGGAGACGTCGCGGCTCTCGATGCGGTCGCCTTCCAGCGACCACGGGCGGTAGACGAGATCGGGAAGCAGCGCCACGCCGGCGCCCGTTGCAACCAGGCTGCGCACCGCCTCCACCGAGCGGGTGCGGAAGGCGACATGCGGGCGGGCGCCGAGCGCCGACAGCAGCTTGCCGGTATTTTCCTCGATTTCGTCGACCGTCAGCATGATCAGCGGCTCGCGGGCGATATCGGCGACCGAGATGATGTCGGCCGAGACCAGCGGATGGCCCATCGGCAGCCATAGGCGATAGGGCGAGGTCTCGAGGATTTCCGCCTGCAGCGCCATGCGGTCGCGCAGGTTGGAGATCACCATAACGGCGACATCGAGTTCGCCGCCGACCAGGAGATGTTCGAGATAGCCGCCATTGTCCTCGATCGCACTGACCTCGACTCCAGGACAGGCGCGCCGGTATCGCGCCAGCAAGTCGGAGAGCACGTAGCCGGCGACCAGCGAGGTGACGCCGATGTTCAACGTGCCGGAAAGGGCGCTCTGCCGGCCGGAGAAGCTGGTGCGCGCATCGGAGACAGAGGCGAGGATCTTGGTGGCGTGACGGAGGAATTGGTGTCCGTTGTGGGTGATGGTCAGGCCGCGCGGATGGCGCTCGAAGAGCTCGACGCCGAGGTCGGTTTCGAGCTCCTTCAGCGCCTCCGTCACCGAGGATTGCGAGATCGAAAGGTTCTGCGCGGCGCGTGTCACCGAACCCTGTTCGGCGACGGCGACAAAATACTGGATCTGGCGAAGCGTGAAGGCCATGGGCGTTTAGAGCATGACGGAATGTGCGGTGGCAAGCGGTTGAAAAAGGCGGACCTTTTTTGGTCTTTTTTCAAAATGGAGCAGGCTTGGCATGCTCACTTAAACTTTCGGAAACGTCATTTCTCTAGCATCTCAGCACCTGTCCTGCGTTGGAGTTTGAGATGGCGGAGCAGTTGGCGTGAAGGCCTTACTGCGCATATTCCGGCCTTCCCGGAAATTGGCAATCATCATCGGCGGCGTCGCGCTTCTGGCGGGCGTTTCCGGTGGTGCGGCGCTTTACGTCGGCAAGGACAGGCTGATCGGTGTCTCGAGCGGCGGCTACGGACTCGAATGCTCCGACGTCAATCTGGTGACGATCAAGAAGCAGGATCACGTCTGGGTGCGGAAATACATCAAGACCGAACCGACCGACGGCATGACGCGGGTCAGGACCGCGCTGCGCGTCGCCCAAGCCGTCTATGCCGCGCAGAAACCGGATCTGGTGCAGGTGGTGGTGCTCGACGAGAACGGCCCGACGCTGCGCGCCGACATTCGCGGCCGGGCGATCGGCGCCGACGTCGTCTACATCCCGCATCCCGACAAGACGGTTCCCGGTCTCGACGACAAGCCCTATACGGCGCGCTACTATGACGGCAAGGCCAGCGAAAACGGGCTGTTCTTCGGCGAGCGTATCGACATGCCGGTGGATGAGATCGCCATGATCAGCGCCGGCTTCAAGGATCCCGAGGATTGCGTCGACCCGGTCGCGGTTGGCTCGACCAAGAATGAGGGAAAGGGCAAGAAGGCTGCAGGCGGCGAACGCGCCGAAGTACCGGCTGCCGAAAGCGAAGCCGCGCCTGCCGCCGAAGGGAAGGGCGAGGTAGTGGCCGAGGCGCCGGCCGAAGAGCCGCCGGCAGAAGTTACGAAGACACACTGACCGCAAGCAGGAAAAAAAACGGAGCGCCAAAGGCGCTCCGTTTTCAATTTTCGATGATCCGTTTCTGTCAGTCGGCCTTGTTGCGGCGGGCCGGGAAGAGGATGACGTCGCGGATCGACGGCGCGTTGGTCAGCAGCATGATCAGACGGTCGACGCCGATGCCGAGACCGCCGGCCGGCGGCATGCCCTGGTCGATCGCGTCGAGGAATTCCTCGTCCAGCTGCTTTTCCTTTTCGCCGCGGGCATGCGCCTGTTCCAGCTGCTCGACCATGCGGCGGCGCTGCTCTTCGGGATCGTTGAGTTCCGAGAAGGCGTTGCCGAGTTCCCAGGCGTTGCAATAGGTTTCGAAGCGCTCGACCAGGCGCGGCTCGCCCGGCACTTCCTTGGCGAAGGGTGAGATGTCCTTCGGGAAATGCGTGACGTGGGACGGCTGGATCAGCGTGGCTTCGACCTTCTCCTCGAAGATGAAGGCGAGACATTCGCCCCAGGTCCAATCCTTCTCCACCGCGAAGCCGGCAGCCTTGGCGGCGGCGCGCGCTTCCTCGTCGGTCTTAATCGCCAGGAAATCAATGCCGGTCGCTTCCTTCACGGCATCGGGCATCGGCACGCGCTTGAACGGGCCCTTGAAGGACAACCGCTTGTCGCCGAAATCGAATTCGGTCGTGCCGTGAATGGAGAGCGCCAGGGTCTCGAACAGCCGCTCGACGAGGTCCATCATGTCCTCGTAATCGGCATAGGCCCAATAGCACTCCATCATAGTGAATTCGGGATTGTGCCGGGTGGAGACGCCTTCATTGCGGAAGTTGCGGTTGATTTCGAAGACCTTGTCGGTCAGGCCCGAGACCAGCGTGCGCTTCAGGAACAGTTCCGGCGCGATGCGCAGATACATGTCGAGCTTCAGCGTGTTGTGATGCGTCTTGAACGGCTCGGCGGTGGCGCCGCCATAGATCGATTGCAACATCGGCGTCTCGACTTCCATGAAGCCGTCATTTTCCATGAAGCGGCGGATGCCGGAGACGATCTTCGAGCGCTGCTGGAAGCGCAGCTTCGAATCCTCATTGGTCATGATGTCGAGATGGCGCTTGCGATAACGCAGTTCGATATCGGAGAGGCCGTGCCACTTCTCGGGCATCGGCAGCAGCGATTTGGTCAGCATCTCGATCTTCTGGGCGTTGATCGTCAGCTCGCCGCGCTTGGTGCGACGCACGACGCCGGTGACGCCGATGATATCGCCGATGTCGATCATCGGCAGCAGGGCACGGGCTTCCTCGCCGGTGACGTCCTTGTGCGAGAAGATCTGGATCTTGCCGGAAGCGTCATGGATATCCATGAACATGCCGGAGTTGCGCGAGGAATAGACGCGGCCGGCGACGGTGACCACTTCCTGCGTCTCGACATCCGGTTCCAGGGATTCGTATTTGGCGCCGAGCTCGGCATTGGTCATCGTCCGGTGGAAATGCGCCGGATAGACGTCGCCGATCTGCTCGCGCAGCAGCTTCAGCTTCTGGGCGCGCACTTCGGTCGCGTCGGAGGAAAGAGCGTTTTCGGTCTTGTTGTCAGCCACTGTCGAAATCCTCTGACTGTTCTTACTTCGAGCCGACGAGAGCGGCGACCGCCTGCGCGGCGAGCTTCAAGCGCTGGCGCACGACCGAACGGCCGAGGATCGCCATGGAATCGAAGAGCGGCAGCGAGCGCGATGAGCCGGAGACGGCGACGAAGAGCGGCGAGACCACGACCTTCAGCTTCTTGCCCATGCGGTCGGAGATGGCGCGCAATTCCGCCTCGATCGTCTCGACATTCCACTCCAGGATCTTTTCGAGATCCGGCTGAACGGTGTTGAGGATCTCCAGAATCTCTTCCGGCGGCGACTTGATCTTGGCGAAGTCGGACGGCTGCAGGCCGAGATCGGACTTCAGCAGGAAGCCGGCGAGATCGGGCAGCTCGCCGAGCTTGGAAATTCGGGTCTGCGACAGACGCAGACCCGCCTTTAGACGGTCGTTTTCCATCGCCCAGGCCAGCACGCGCGCCTGGAATTCCTCTTCGGACAGCTTCTCGCGGATCCAGCGACCGTTCAGCCAGTCGAGCTTCTGGATATCGAAGATCGCGCCGGCCTTGGACAGGTTGTCGGGGTCGAACTTCTCGGAGAGTTCGTCCATCGTCAGCAGCTCTTCGCCTTCGGCGATCTGGATGAAGAACAGGCCGAGGAAGTTCATCAGCGCTTCCGGGATATAGCCGAGCGCGGAATAATAGGAGATCGAGGTCGGGTTCTTGCGCTTCGACAGCTTCGACTTGTCGGCATTGCGCATCAGCGACAGATGCATGAAGACCGGCTGGTCCCAGCCGAAATAGCGATAAAGCAGGATGTGCTTCGGCACCGAAGCCAGCCATTCCTCGCCGCGCGCCACATGGGTGATCTTCATCAGATGGTCGTCGATGACGTTGGCCATGTGATAGGTCGGCATGCCGTCGGCCTTGATCAGCACCTGCATGTCGACGGAATCCCAGGGGATGGAGACATCGCCATAGACGCCATCGGTGAAATCGCAGGAGCCTTCGGCCGGGATCTTCATGCGGATGACCGAGGCTTCGCCGGCGGCGGTGCGCGACGTCACTTCCTCCGCCGTCAGGCTGAGGCAGAGACCGTCATATTTCGGCGGCTTGCCGGCGGCGCGCTGCGCCTCGCGCATCTGCTCCAGCCGCGCTGGCGTGCAGAAACAGCGGAAGGCGTGGCCCTTGTCCAGCAGTTCCTGCGCATAAGGCTGGTAGATCGGCTTGCGGTCGGACTGGCGATAGGGGCCGTAGGGGCCTCCGATATCGGGACCTTCCTTCCATTCCAGCCCGCACCATTTCAGCGCGTCCAGCACCTTCGTCTCGAATTCCGGCGTCGAGCGCGTCGCATCGGTATCTTCGATGCGCAGGATGAATTCGCCGCCGTGCTTCTTGGCGAAGAGATAGTTGAAGAGAGCGATATAAGCGGTGCCGACATGCGGCTCGCCGGTCGGCGAGGGAGCGATGCGGACGCGGACGCCGGAAGTTGTCATTGCTATGGCCCGTCAATGAATGCCGGACGGTTTTCGCGGGAAAGCGACGTTCGGCCGGAAGGATGCAGATATCTTCGGCAAACCGGCCGGAAAAAGGGCATGCGCCCGCACCATCCGCCGATCGTCCGTTCGGCTGGCCTTAGGCCATATTCAACCCGGCGCGTCAAGAAAAACCGCGCCTGCAAGGGCCTAGCGACACTGGGGCAGGGCGCGCCGGTTGCGGCGCGCCCCTTGCGTCGGTCTCAATGGGCGCCTTCGCGTTTGCGCTTGCGGGCATTGCGCGCGAACATATTCAGCACCTCGACCAGCGCCGAGAAGGCCATGGCGGCATAGACGTAGCCCTTCGGCACGTGGAAGCCCATGCCTTCGGCGATCAGGGTCGTACCGATCATCAGCAGGAATGCGAGCGCCAGCATGACGATCGTCGGGTTCCGCTCGATGAAGTTGGCAAGCGGGTTTGCGGCAACCAGCATGACGGTGACGGCGGCGATGACGGCGATGACCATGATCGGCAAATGCGGTGTCATGCCGACGGCGGTGATGATGCTGTCGACGGAGAAGACCAGATCGAGCAGCAGGATCTGGCCGATCGCCGATGCGAAGCCTGTTGTGGCGGATGTCGCGATGAAATCCTCCTGATGGTCGACCGGATCGACGGTGTGGTGAATTTCCTTGGTGGCCTTCCAGACGAGAAACAGGCCGCCGGCGATCAGGATCAGATCCTTCCAGGAAAAGCCGTGGCCGAAGGCCGTAAACAACGGTTCGGTCAGTTGGACGATCCAGGCGACGGTGCCGAGCAGTCCCAGGCGCATGACCAGCGCCAGACCGATGCCGATCTTGCGGGCTTTTTCTCGGTGTTCGGGCGGCAGTTTGTTGGTCAGAATAGAAATGAAGATCAGGTTGTCGATCCCGAGAACGACTTCCATCACCACCAGCGTGATGAGCGCCACCCAGGCGGCCGGATCCTGAATGAGCGTCATGATGTCCTGCATCAGCATATACCCCTTTGCGTCACATGAATGAATGACGCGCGCAATGTAATGTCGGCGGCCTGCCACGCAAGCGCCGCAAGGGGGTATACGGAATCGATGTTACTTTTATTCCCTAGAGCAGGATGTTGTCCGACCCGCTCACAGTTTTCGGCATCATGCTCTGATCGGCAACCAGATTTCGGTGACGCCCATGCCGGTATAGGGGTCGAAGCGTTCGTCATAACGCTCGAACATATCGGGTGTGTCGCCGTGTTCGAGGCCGGAGGTCGGCCACCATGTGCCGAAAATCCGGTGCATGGTCGCGGAAATGCCGGAGACATGGCCGCGATGGGTGAAGACCACATAGCGCTGGCCCGGAAGCTTGAGCGTCGCAAAATCCGCCGGCAGATCGCCGGCGTCGGAGACTTCGACCGCGGCCATATAGCGGAATTTTTCCGCCTCGCCGTCGATATGGGTGCAGACGCCGTAGGCGACATTCCCCTTCTGGCCTGATATATGGCCGAAATGGGCATTGAATTTCTGCCAGAGAGACGGGATGGCGGCATTGCCGCCATAGGGATAGATCTCCTGCAGGCCGGCAAGGAGCATCGGCTGCAGGCTTTCGAAGCGGGGTGGTTCGAGGTCGTTGAGGTGGGCGGGGTCCATTCTGATCGGCTCCAGCAAAACAAGGTTACGGGTGTGCCCCTGCCGGCGCACCGCCTCCGGCGTCAGGCCGAACTGGTCGCGGAAGGCACGGGTGAAAGCCTCGTGCGAGCTGTAGCCCGCGCAAAGCGCAACCTCGAGAATGGTGGCTGAACTACCGACAAGCGCTGGCACGGCACGGCTGAGGCGCCGCCCTCTGATATAGCCGCTGATCGAGTGGCCGGTGACGAGCCCGAAGACGCGCGACAGATGATAGCGCGACAATCCGGCTGCTTCCGATATCTGTTCCAGCGATAGATCGCTTTCGAAATGGCTCTCGATGAACCAGATCGCCCGTGCGATGGCGCTCATCCCTTACTCCCTGGCTGCGACCTCTCTCTTAAAGAAATTCCGGCAGCCGGGTTTGATCGTCGTTGCGGAAATTTTGGCCGATGCAGGGCGGCAGTCAAGAATGGCGTTAGCCGGCCTCATGCCGGCGAGCGCCGTAGGCGGCCATGAAGACCCGGATCGCGCCGCGGATGACGCGGTCGATTTCCTCGCGGGACGGCGGCTCTTCCATGCTTCCGAACAGGCGGAGCTTGAAGAAGCTGCCGCTGGCGAGGTCGAGGAACTGGCCGGCGGCCAGATCGATGTCGTCGATCTTAAGCGTGCCTTCGGCGACGTGCCGTTCGAGGAAATCGCGCATGATCGTGCGCAGGTTCACCGGACCCTTGAAGAAGCGCTGACAGAGCACCGGCATGCGGTCGCGAACGCCAAGAACGGTGCGCATCGCGTTGATGACCTTTTCGTCGGTCATGTGGGTGACGAAGCTTATCCCGAATTCGTACAGGCCGGCTTCGGGATCGTCATGCTCGGCAAGCGCGGTGCGCACAGCGTCCACGAACGCGGCGCGCTCGGCTTCGATCATTGCCGAAAACAGTTCTTCCTTGTTGGTGAAATAAACGTAGAGCGTTCCCTTGGAGACGCCTGCTTCACGCGTCACGTCGTTCATGCTGGCGGCGTCGAAACCCATCTTCATGAAGACACGTTTGGCGCCGGCGAGGATCTGCTGGCGTTTTGCCGGATCTTCGCCCGCAGCAAACCGGCCTCCGCCAACGGGAGGGCTGAAGACGGCGGCATGGTCGGGTTTCAAGGTCATTTTTCCTTAACCGTGTTCACGGTTTCGTCTTTTCTTTAAAGAAATCGAACCGATTGGTTCTATACACCTTGATATGACGGCAAAACAGGTTTAAGTCAACTGAACCGAACCGTTCAGTTCGATTATTTACTCCAAGATCGGTAAAGTGGCCATGTCGAGCAACCAGAAAAGCAACGTCGCGCGTATCGTCAGCGAAAAGGCCGGGTCGGAAGAGATCAAGGCCGAGGGCGTGACCGTTGTTGAGGCTCCGACGGCGGAAGCCCTGGAAAAGCCGTCTGCCCCTGCGCAGTCGGCGCCGGCTTCGGTCGCCGCACCGGCGGCGGCCAAAAAGCGCCGCAGCCCGGTACTGCCGATCGTCGTGCTTGCTCTGCTGGCAGGCGGCGGCTGGTATGGATACGAATGGTGGACGAACGGCCGCTTCATGGTGTCGACGGACGACGCCTATATCGAGGGCGATATTGCAACGATTTCGCCAAAGGTCACGGGCTACGTCGCGAAGGTGAATGTAGTCGCCAACCAGGAAGTCAAAGCGGGCGACGTGCTTGCCACGCTTGATAACGGCGACTATCAGAATGCCCTCGATCAGGCGCAGGCCCAGATCGCCACCGAACAGCTTTCGCTGCAGCGCATCGACGCGCAGATCGAAGGCGCCAATGCAAGCCTTGCGCAGGCGCAGGCGCAGAAGGTGGCACTCGAAGCGGCCGTTCGTGGCGCCGAGATTACCCAGAAACGCCAGAGCGAGCTTCAGGCGAAGTCGGTCGGCACGGCTGCCGATCTCGACAATGCCAATATCGCGCTCGACCAGGCCAAGGCCAATCTTGCCGGCGGCGACGCCAATATCACCGCTGCACAGGCCAATATTACTATTCTGCAGGCCCAGCGTAAGGAAGCCGAAGGCTCGGTCCGGGCGCTGGAGATCTCGCGCGACAAGGCCGCCCGCGATCTCTCCTTCACGGTGCTCAAGGCGCCTTATGACGGCATCGTCGGCAATCGCTCGGTCCAGGAAGGCGATCTTGTCTCGCCCGGCCAGCGGCTGATGGCGCTCGTTCCGGTGCATGAGCTCTATATCGACGCCAACTTCAAGGAAACGCAGATCCAGCATCTCGTTGCCGGCTCGAAGGTCAACGTTCATGTCGATGCCTATAGCGACCATCCTGTCGTCGGCACCGTCGAATCGATTTCGCCGGCGTCCGGCTCGGTCTTCTCGCTGCTGCCGCCGGAGAATGCGACGGGCAATTTCACCAAGGTGATCCAGCGCGTGCCGGTGCGCATCGCGCTGCCGCAGGATGCGCTCGACAGCGGCCGTCTGCGCGCGGGCCTCAGCGTCGTCGTCGACGTCGATACGCGCACGGCGCCAAGCAAGTAAGCCTTTAGACAAGGCGGAGGTGGTCCGATGACCGGAAGCGCGACAGCAACAGCGGGGACGATTCCGGCAGCGCCTGCCCATGCCGGGGATCGCATGGATCCGCGGAAGCTCATCGCCTTCTTCGCGATGGTGCTCGGCATGTTCATGTCGATCCTCGACATCCAGATCGTCTCGGCCTCGCTTGCCGAAATCCAGGCCGGGCTTTCGGCCGGCTCGGACGAGATCGGCTGGGTGCAGACGGCCTATCTGATCGCCGAAGTGATCATGATCCCGCTGTCGGGCACGCTGGCGCGTATCATTTCGACGCGTTATCTCTTCGCGATCTCGGCCGCCGGTTTCACCATGGCGAGCGCGCTGGCGGCGACGGCGACGAATATCGATCAGATGATCGTCTACCGCGCCATCCAGGGCTTCATCGGCGGTGGCATGATCCCCTCTGTGTTTGCGGCCGCCTTCACGATATTCCCGCCGTCGAAGCGCAGCATCGTCTCGCCGATCATCGGCCTGATCGCGACGCTGGCGCCGACCATCGGCCCGACAGTCGGCGGCTATCTCAGCCACGCCTTCTCCTGGCACTGGCTGTTCCTGGTCAATATCGTTCCCGGCATCATCGTCACGCTGGTCACCTGGAACTTCATCGATTTCGACAAGCCGGAACTGTCGCTCTTCAAGAAGTTCGACTGGTGGGGGCTGATCTCGATGGGGATCTTCCTCGGCACGCTGGAATATGTGCTCGAAGAGGGCAATTCGAACGACTGGTTCAACGACAGTTCGATCGCGATTGCCGCCGTCGCCTCCGGCGTTGCGGCCATCGTCTTCTTCTACCGCGCCTTTACGGTGGATTTTCCCGTCGTCGACCTCAAGGCCTTTGCCAACCGGAATTTCTCCTTCGGCTCGGTGTTTTCCTTCGTCATGGGCATCGGCCTTTATGGGCTGACCTATATCTATCCGGTCTATCTCGGCCGCATCCGCGGCTATGACTCGTTGATGATCGGCGAGACGATGTTCGTCTCCGGGCTGGCGATGTTCTTCACCGCGCCGATCGCCGGCCGGCTGTCGACCAAGATGGACCTACGCCTGATGATGGTGATCGGCTTCATCAGTTTCGCCGCCGGCACATATATCATGATCCATCTGACGGCGGATTGGGATTTCTACGAGCTGTTCATCCCGCAGATCCTGCGCGGCTTCGGGCTGATGATGTGCATGGTGCCGATCAACAATATCGCGCTCGGCACCATGCCGCCCTCGCGCATCCGCGGCGCGTCCGGCCTGTTCAACCTGACCAGAAACCTGGGCGGTGCCGTCGGCCTTGCTGTCATCAACACCGTGCTGACCAACCGGCAGGACGTGCATTACGAGCGGCTGCGCGAGAATATGGATTGGGGCAATCCGGCGGCGATCGACCAGATGAACAACATGGCCGCCAATTTCAACAGCTACGGCATGGATGGCAGCTCGGTCGCGATCAAACAGATGGTCGGCCTTGCCACCAAACAGGCGGTTATCCTCTCGTTCAGCGATATCTTCCTGATCCTGACCGCGCTTTTCGTTGCGATGATCTTCGGCGTCGCGATGATCAAGAAACCCGCGCCGCAAGGCGGGGGAGGCGGTGGCGGCCACTGACCTCCGGCCTGCCGCCCCATGAAAAGGTCCTCTCCGGAGGGCCTTTTTGTTTGCAGTTTTCCGGCCGCTATGCGATCAGCCAATAATAGCCTTGCATCCCGGCCTCAGGCCGTCGGCAATGCGGGAAAAGCGGTGCGCGAGTCGGCCCGTTCGATTTTTTGATTTACGTACATCAAAATTGACGTTAATGGTCTCGTCAGGAGGAATGATGAGGCCAACAGTTCACGATATCGCTGCCGCTGCCGGGGTCAGTCTTGCGACTGTCGATCGGGTTCTTAACCAGCGCCCCGGCGTGCGTCACGTCACTCGGGAAAAGGTCGAGACAGCTATTCGCGAGCTCGGTTATATCAGGGACGTGGCCGCCGCCAATCTCGCCAAAGGGCGCACCTATCCCCTCGTTTTCATCCTGCCGGCCAGCGACAATTCCTTCATGCACGGGCTGAATGCCGAGATCCGGCAGGCGATCGTTCGCTCGCCGGCCGAACGCACCAATATCCGCACCATCGAGGTGTCGGCTTTCGATCCGGCCGCCCTTGTCTGCGTGCTGGAAGGGCTGGCCCGGGAGAAGCCTTGCGGCATCGCAATGGTGGCGACCGATGCGCCGGAAGTTCGTGCTACCGTCGACAGGCTGGTGCGTGCGGGATTTCCGATCGTCACTCTGGTGTCTGACCTCACGGGGTCGCTGCGCCACCACTATGCCGGCGTAGACAATATCGCCGCCGGCCGCACGGCGGCGCGTCTGCTCGGCCGCTTTCTCGGGCCGCGAAAGGGCGAGATTGCCGTGCTCGCCGGGTCCATGCTGGTGCGCGACCATCGCGAGCGGCTGGAGGGCTTCACCGCAGTCATGGCCGAGGAATTTCCCGATCTGGCGATCCTGCCTGTTCTCGAAGGTCGTGACGATCCGGAGATCGCCCATATGCTCGTCGCCGGCGCGCTTGCCAGGAATGCCGGCATTGTCGGCGTCTATAGCCTCGGCGCCGGCAATCGCGGCCTCGTCCGCGCGCTGAAGGAGAAGGCCGTCGACCGGACGCTGACCGTCATCGCCCATGAACTGACCACCCATACGCGGGCGGCGCTCATTGACAATACGATCGATGCGATCCTCAATCAGGACGCCGGCCATGAAGTGCGCAGTGCGATCCGCGTGCTGAAAGCCAAGGCGGACGGGCTCCCGGTTATCGACGCGCAGGAGCGCATCCGTCTCGACATTTTCCTGAAAGACAATCTGCCGTAACGGCAAAGGAGCAACCCCATGTATCTCGGTCTCGATCTCGGAACTTCCGGCGTCAAGGCAATGCTGATCGACGGCGATCAGACGATCGTCGGCTCGGCCAATGGTTCGCTCGACGTCTCGCGTCCGCATTCGGGCTGGTCGGAACAGGAGCCGGCCCATTGGGTGCGCGCCGCGCAAGAGGCCGTCGCCGGTCTCAAGGCAAAACATCCGAAAGAGCTTGCCGCGGTGAGGGGTATCGGCCTTTCCGGGCAGATGCACGGTGCGACGCTGATCGATGCCGCCGACAAGGTACTGCGCCCCTGCATCCTCTGGAACGATACGCGCAGCCACGTCGAGGCCGCCGCCCTCGACGCCGATCCGCGTTTCCGTGCGCTCACCGGCAATATCGTCTTCCCCGGCTTTACGGCGCCGAAACTCGCCTGGGTGAGGAAGCACGAGCCTGAGGTTTTCGCGAAGATCGCCAAGGTGCTGCTGCCGAAGGACTATCTGCGTCTGTGGCTGACCGGCGAATATATGTCCGAAATGTCGGATTCGGCCGGGACCTCCTGGCTCGACACCGGCAAGCGCGCCTGGTCGTCCGAGCTGCTCGCCGCCACCGATCTTTCCGAGGAGCAGATGCCGGCGCTTGTCGAAGGCACGGCGCAGGCCGGCAGACTACGCTCCGAACTGGCGGCACAATGGGGCATATCAGGGGATGTCGTCGTTGCCGGCGGCGCCGGCGACAATGCGGCTTCGGCCTGCGGCATGGGCACCGTCAGCGATGGCGCCGCTTTCGTCTCGCTCGGCACCTCGGGCGTGCTTTTTGCCGCCAATGGCTCCTACCTGCCGAAGCCGGAAAGCGCCGTGCATGCCTTCTGTCACGCGCTGCCGAATACCTGGCATCAGATGGGCGTCATCCTGTCGGCCACCGATGCGCTCAACTGGCATTCCGGCGTGACCGGCAAATCGGCGAGCGATCTCACCGGCGAACTCGGCGAGACGCTGAAGGCGCCGACCGGCGTTACCTTCCTGCCTTATCTTTCCGGCGAACGCACGCCGCACAATGATGCGGTCATCCGTGGCGCTTTCATCGGCCTGGAACATGCAAGCAGCCGCGCCGTGCTCACCCAGTCCGTGCTCGAAGGTGTCGCCTTCGCCATCCGCGACAATCTCGAAGCGCTGCGGTCGGCCGGCACCGGCATCTCTCGCGTCACGGCAATCGGCGGCGGTTCGCGCTCGCGCTACTGGCTGGCGGCGATCGCCACTGCCCTCGGCGTTCCGGTCGACCTGCCCGCTGACGGCGATTTCGGCGCGGCCTTCGGTGCCGCCCGCCTCGGCCTGATCGCCGCTACGGGTTCCGATCCGGTTGCCGTCTGCACCCCGCCGGTGACATCAGGCACGATCGAACCGGTGTCGGCGCTGAGCGGCGCTTACGAGGATGCCTATAGGCGTTACCGCGCACTCTATCCGGCGATCAAATCGCTGGCGCATTGAGAGTTTGAGCCAGCGGCCCCCTCATCCGACCCTTCGGGCCACCTTCTCCCCGCGGGGAGAAGGGAAAGAGGCGCCGCGGCGAACCTCTTCTCCCCTCGGGGAGAAGGTGCCGGCAGGCGGATGAAGGGGCCTCTGGCGTAGACCATCAATTCAGAACTTCGAAAAAATACGAACCCAAGGAGACCTGACATGAGCACCGGATTTTTCGGCGATATCCAGAAAATCAAATATGAAGGCCCCGACAGCACCAACCCGTTGGCCTTCCGCCATTACCAGCCAGACGAGATCGTTCTCGGCAAGCGCATGGAAGACCATCTGCGTTTTGCGGTGGCCTATTGGCACACCTTCACCTGGCCGGGCGGCGACCCCTTCGGCGGCCAGACCTTCCTGCGTCCGTGGTTCGAAGACACGATGAAGGCTGCCAAGCTCAAAGCCGACGTCGCTTTCGAATTCTTCTCGCTGCTCGGCGCGCCCTATTACTGCTTCCATGACGCCGACGTGCGCCCCGAGGGCAGGAACTTCGCCGAGAACACCAAAAATCTCAACGAAATCGTCGACTACTTCGCCGAGAAGCAGGCGGCGACCGGCACCAAACTGCTCTGGGGTACGGCCAACCTCTTCTCCAACCGGCGTTACATGTCGGGAGCGGCGACCAACCCGGATCCCGATGTCTTTGCCTTCGCAGCCGCGACGGTCAAGACCTGCATCGACGCCACGCAGAAGCTCGGCGGCGAGAACTACGTGCTCTGGGGCGGCCGCGAAGGTTACGAAACGCTGCTCAACACCGATCTCAAGCGCGAGCTCGACCAGCTCGGCCGCTTCCTCAACCTCGTCGTCGAATACAAGCACAAGATCGGCTTCAAGGGCACGATCCTGATCGAGCCGAAGCCGCAGGAGCCGACCAAGCACCAGTATGATTACGACGTCGCGACCGTTTACGGCTTCCTCAAGAAGCACGGCCTTGAAAACGAGGTGAAGGTCAATATCGAGCAGGGCCATGCGATCCTCGCTGGCCACTCCTTCGAGCACGAGCTGGCGCTCGCCAATGCGCTCGGCATCTTCGGCTCGATCGACATGAACCGCAACGACTACCAGTCCGGCTGGGACACCGACCAATTCCCGAACAATGTTCCGGAGATGGCGCTTGCCTATTACCACGTTCTGGCAGGCGGCGGCTTCAAGACCGGCGGCACCAACTTCGACGCCAAGCTGCGCCGCCAGTCGCTCGATCCGGCAGACCTGCTGATCGGCCATATCGGCGGCATGGATTGCTGTGCCCGCGGCCTCAAGGCAGCCGCCAGGATGATCGAGGACAAGGCTCTGTCGAAGCCGCTGGCCGATCGTTACGCCGGCTGGGAATCGGCCGAGGCGCAGAAGCTGTTCCGCGGCGAATACTCGCTGGATGAGATCACCAACTGGGTCGAGACCAAGGACGTCAATCCGCAGCCGAGATCCGGTCAACAGGAACTGCTCGAGAACGTCGTCAACCGTTACGTCTGATAAAGCGCGCCGGCGGCGAGCGGTCGCCGGCGCAGCTCTTTGTAGCCGGCTATTATCGCGTCTTCAGCGCTTCAACCATTGGCGCGACGGTGCGGAGACGGAGTTGCGAACCACCAGATCCGGCCGCAGCAGGATTTCCGTCTCGGCCGGGCGGCCATCGGACAAGAGTTCCAACAGCAGCGCCATGGCCTGTTTGCCGATCGCCGTTCGCGGCTGGCGGATCGTTGTCAGCGACGGGGATATGAAGACGGCCTGCGGCACGTCGTCGAAACCGGTCACCGAGAAATCGCGTGGAATGTCGTAGCCACGCGCCCCGAGCCCGACCATGACGCCGATCGCCGTCTGATCGTTCACGCACATGAAGGCGGTCGGAAGCGTGTCGCGCATGAAAAGCTGTTCAACCGCATGCCGGCCGCTTTCGATCGTGCCGTCGCCTTCGAGCACGATCCTGAGATCCGGCGGGATGCCGGCAGCATCGAGGCCGGCATCGTAACCCATGCGGCGTCTGACATAGGCAAGCCGGGTGCGGGAATCGCCGATGAAGGCGATCTTGCGATGGCCTTCGGCCAGCAGCAGATCCACCGCCTTTCGCGCCCCTTCGCTATCGTCGACGCCGACATAGGGAATGCCGCCGTTGAAGACCGGTTCGAAAACGCCGACGCTCGGCGGCAGCCGCGCGGTCATCGTCTGATGACCGAAGGGCAGGATGCCGGTGAAAAGGATCAGCCCGGCCGCTTGGTTGGAGTTGAAGAATTTCAGATATTCCAGGCCGCGCTGGGCATCGTTCTGCGTGTGGCCGATCAGGACGCCGTAGCCATGGGCGCGGGCCTCGTTCTCCAGGCCGACGAGAATATTGGAGAAATTGGGGTCGCCGATATCGGGCGCCACCACGAGGATCATGTTGGAGCGGCCGAGCCTGAGGCTGCGCGCCATGGCGTTGGTGGTGTAGCCGGTGACGGCGATCGCCTGGTTGACTTTAAGCCGCGTGGAGTTGGCAACCTTCTCCGGCGTGTGAATCGCCCGCGAAACCGTTGCGATGGAGACTTCGGCAATCCGGGCGACGTCTTCGATTGTTGCGGGCGTGGAATTCGACACTGGGCTCTGCCTTGGGGCTGTCTTCGCCGCGACACTACACAGACTTGTCGACAGGTCAAAGGCGGGCTTCGACGGATCTGCGTAAATCCACGATGTAAACCTTTACATGCCGTATGTAAAGGTTTACATAAAGTCCCGAAGCGGACGGGAGCCGCAAGCGCACGCGCCTGAAAGTCGGAGACGGTTTTCAGAAGCAGAATCTGCGCTAGTTCAAGATGATGGAGCGTTGCCGGCGCGTGCTGCCGGATGCAAGGCGCTTCTGGGGGAGGCATGATGACCGTGGAGATCGCCGACATCGCGCCTGTGGTGCTGTCCGCAAGGCGTATATGCAAATCCTTCAGCGGCGTGCAGGTCCTCTTCAGCGTGAACTTCGATCTTCGCGCCGGCGAAATTCATGCGCTGATGGGTGAGAACGGCGCCGGCAAGTCTACGCTCGTCAAGGTGTTGTCGGGCTTCGAACAGCCGAGCTCCGGCGAAATCCTGCTCGACGGCAAGCCTGTCGTGCTGCCGCCCAATGGCGCGGCGGAAGCACTCGGTATCGTCATCATTCACCAGGAATTCAATCTCGCCGACCACCTGACCGTGACGGAAAGCCTTTTTCTCGGGCGTGAGGTGACGCGTGTTGGTGTACTGGATCGCAAATACATGCGCGCTGAGACGCGCAAGGTGCTCGACGTGCTCGGTTCGCATGTCGACGAGAACGCGCTGATCAGCACGCTTTCCATCGCCGACAAGCAAATGGTCGAGATCGCCAAGGCGATCAGCCGCGATGCGCGCGTCGTTTTCATGGACGAGCCGACGGCCGTCCTGTCGCGGGAAGAGACCAATATGCTCTTCAAGCAGGTCCGCAAGCTGCGCGACCAGGGCACCAGTTTCGTCTTCATCTCCCATAAGCTCGACGAGGTAATGGAGCTGACGGATCGGGTGACGGTGCTGCGGGATGGCCAGTGGATCAAGACGTCGCCGACATCAATTCTCGATGGGGAATCGATCGCGCAGCTGATGGTCGGCCGCGAGCTTTCCAGCCTCTATCCCGCCAAAGTCGAGCCGGATGTCGACGAGGAGGTCGTTTTGCGCATTTCCTCAGTGTCGACCGATTATGTCAGGGATGCGAGCTTTGAGGTGCGCAAGGGCGAGATTATCGGCTTCTCCGGGATGATCGGCTCCGGCCGCACCGAATTGATGGAGGCGATCGCCGGCCTGCGAAGCCGCCTCGAGGGTGACGTGGTCATCAAGGGACAAAACGTTCCCTCCGGCGATGTGCATGCGGCCAATCGCTGCGGGCTTGCCTACATGACCAAGGACCGCAAGTCGAAGGGCTTGCTGCTGCGCTCCGGCATGATGACCAATCTGACGCTGCAATCGCTCGGAAGGCATTCTCGCCACGGTTATCTCAGTCCCGGCAGTGAGGCGGCTGCGCTGGCGAAGGCCAAGCGCCGCTTCGACATCAGGGTTCGCGACGGCAATATCATTGCCGGCCGCATGTCCGGCGGGAACCAGCAGAAGCTGCTCCTGGCGAAGGTCATGGAGACCGAGCCTGATATCATCATCATCGACGAGCCGACGCGCGGCATCGACGTCGGCACCAAGCAGCAGATCTATCATTTCATCTCGGCTCTCGCCCGCGACGGCCGGTCGATCATTGTCGTTTCCTCGGAGATGCCCGAGGTCATCGGCCTGTGCACGCGGGTGGTGGTGATGCGCGAGGGACATATCGTCGGCGTGCTCGAAGGCGACGAGATTTCCGAGCAGGAGATCATGCGCTACGCCGCCGGCCTCAAGAAGAAGGCGGCGGCCTGATGCATGTCGCCCCGACAGCGTGCCGCGGTTCGGGAGACATGCATAAGACAAAGACCTGAGCGGACGGGACTTTGCCGACACGGACAATAAATAACATGCCCAGGCAGTCTGGGACGGGAGGTTGGTTTTGGACATGAGTGTGAACGAGGAGACCAGGGAAATCCGGCGCAGGTCCTGGCGTGACGTTGATCTGCGCGCAGTTGCACCTTTTGCCGCTTTGGCCTTGCTTCTCATCGTCGGCGCACTGGTCAATCCGAATTTCATCGGCATCACCAATCTTGCCAACGTCGCGACACGCTGCGCTTTCATCGCCATTATCGCCGTCGGCGCAACCTTCGTGATCTCCGCCGGAGACCTCGATCTTTCCGTCGGCTCGATGGTGGCCTTCGTCGCCAGCCTGATGATCCTGCTGATCAATTCGGGCGTCATTGCCGACCCGGTGCTGATGCTGACGGCGGCTGTGGTCTTCACGGTCATTGCGGGGGCGCTTTGCGGCCTCGCCAACGGTCTCATCACCACCGTCGGAAAAATCGAACCTTTCATCGCCACGCTCGGCACCATGGGCATTTATCGCGGCCTGACCACCTGGCTGTCTCAGGGCGGCGCGATCACGTTGCGTTCGAGCGACATCCAGACGCTCTACCGGCCAGCCTATTTCGGCAATATCCTCGGTCTTCCGGTTCCGATCGTGGTGATCCTCGTCGTCACCGCGATTGCGGCCTTCATCCTCTACCGCACGCGTTACGGCCGCCATGTCGTGGCCGTCGGTTCGAACAGCGACGTCGCGCGCTATTCCGGCATCGCCGTCAACCGCGTGCGCACCATTGCGTTCGTCATCCAAGGCCTCTGCGTGGCGATCGCCGTGCTTCTCTACGTGCCGCGTCTCGGTTCCACCTCGGCAACGACCGGCATCCTGTGGGAATTGCAGGCGATTACCGCCGTCGTCGTTGGCGGCACGGCGCTCAAGGGTGGCGCCGGCCGTGTCTGGGGCACGATTTGCGGCGCCTTCATTCTCGAACTCGTCGGCAACATCATGCTGCTGTCGAACTTCATCAGCGAGTATCTCATCGGCGCGATCCAGGGTGCGATCATCATCATCGCCATGCTGGTGCAGCGGTCGCTGGTGCGCAAATCATAAAGTCAGACGGTTCTCGGATTGGCCGGGCTTCACAGGGCACCCGGCTCGGATTGGACAAGTCCCTGATATTTTTGGGAGGAAATAAGCATGCGCAAGCTCATGTTGGGTCTGGCCGTTGCGGGGGTGGCTTTTGCCGGCGCAGCCTACGCCCAGGACAAGAACTACACGATCGGTGTGTCCATTCCGGCCGCCGATCACGGCTGGACTTCTGGCGTTGTGTTCCATGCCGAGCGTATTGCCAAGAAGCTGATGGCCGAACATCCGGGCCTCAACGTCATCGTCAAGACCTCGCCGGATGCTGCGACGCAGGCCAACGCCGTGCAGGACCTCGATACGCAGGGCATCGACGCGCTCGTCATCCTGCCGTCGGATCCGGATCCGCTCGTCAACGCCATCAAGGAAGTCAAGGACAAGGGCAAGTTCGTGGCGCTTGTCGACCGGGCACCATCGAACAACGACAACTCCGTGCGCGACCTCTATGTCGCCGGCAACAACCCGGCGCTCGGCGAAGTCGCCGGCAAATACATTGCTGAAAAGACGCCGGATGCCGAAGTCGTCGTCATCCGCGGCCTGCCGATTCCGATCGACCAGCAGCGCCAGGACGGTTTCGACAAGGGCATTGCCGGCTCCAAGGTCAAGGTGCTTGACCGCCAGTATGGCAACTGGAACCGCGACGACGCCTTCAAGGTCATGCAGGACTATCTGACGAAGTACCCGAAGATCGACGTCGTCTGGTGCCAGGACGACGACATGGCCGTCGGCGTTCTGCAGGCGATCGAGCAGGCCAAGCGCACCGACATCCAGTATGTCGTCGCCGGCGCCGGCTCCAAGGACATGGTCAAGAAGGTCATGGATGGCGACAAACTGATCCCGGTCGACGTTCTTTATCCGCCGGCAATGGTCGGCACGGCGATGGAACTGACGGCGGCCGCGCTCTACGACCAGGTCCCCGTTCATGGCAACTACATCCTCGATGCGACGCTCGTCACCAAGGACAATGCCAAGAACTTCTACTTCCCCGATTCGCCGTTCTGATCGCGATCGGAGATATGCGCCCATTCGAAAGAATGGGCGCATATCTGTCTTTCGATGGCATGCAGCCGAAAATGCTGCACGTACCTCTTGCCCGCCAAAGCCCATCATGATTAGCTCGCAGCCACATCGCATCCAGGCTCACGCCAGATCCGCGAGCGAGGGCGAAAAGGCGCCTTGCGCCCGCCGAATTGCGTGCTACAAAGTTTCCAGAAACGTTTACGGTCGATATTCAGGGAGGAATCTGACATGAAGACGATCAAGGGTCCCGGCCTTTTCCTTGGCCAGTTCGCGGGCGATGCCGCGCCTTTCAATTCGTGGGACGCCATTACCAAATGGGCAGCCGATATCGGCTATAAGGGCGTTCAGGTGCCGACTTGGGCGAGCCAGCTGATCGATCTGAAGAAGGCCGCGACATCCAAGGATTATTGCGACGAATTCGCCGGCAAGGCCCGCGAAAACGGCATCGAGATCACCGAACTCTCCACCCATCTGCAAGGCCAGCTCGTCGCCGTTCATCCGGCCTATGACGAAGCCTTCGATGGGTTTGCTGCTCCTGAAGTGCGCGGAAATCCCAAGGCCCGCCAGGAATGGGCGGTCGAGCAGGTCAAGATGGCGCTGACGGCATCGAAAAACCTTGGCCTCAAGGCGCATGCGACCTTTTCCGGCGCGCTCGCCTGGCCGTTCATCTATCCCTGGCCGCAGCGTCCCGCCGGTCTGGTCGAGACCGCTTTCGACGAGCTTGCCCGTCGCTGGACGCCGATCCTCAACCATGCCGACGAAAACGGCATCGACGTCTGCTACGAGATCCATCCCGGTGAAGACCTGCATGACGGCATCACTTTCGAGATGTTCCTGGAGCGGGTGAAGAACCATCCGCGCGCCAACATGCTCTACGATCCCTCGCATTACGTGCTGCAGTGCCTCGATTATCTCGACAATATCGACATCTACAAGGACCGCATCAAGATGTTCCACGTCAAGGATGCGGAGTTCAATCCGACCGGGCGCCAGGGCGTCTATGGCGGCTATCAGGGCTGGGTGGAACGGGCCGGCCGCTTCCGCTCGCTCGGCGACGGCCAGGTCGATTTCGGTGCGGTATTCTCGAAGATGACGGCCAATAATTTCGACGGCTGGGCCGTGGTCGAATGGGAATGCGCGCTGAAGCATCCCGAGGACGGCGCCCGCGAAGGGGCCGAGTTCGTCGCTGCACACATCATCCGCGTCACCGAAAAGGCCTTCGACGACTTCGCCGGCAGCGGCACCGATCAGGCGGCGAACCGGCGGATGCTGGGGCTCTGACATAAGGCACGTTGCGAGGCTGCCCCTCCCCTAACACTCTCCCCGTTCTGACGGGGAGTGCCTTGCGGGACGTTAGCGAGGGACGGAGAGGTCGCGGCATATCCCCTTCTCCCCGTCAGAACGGGGAGAAGGTGGCGGCAGCCGGATGAGGGGCCCATCCGCACCAAGTTCAATTTCAGGAGGACAAGAATGGCAATCGAAGCATCATCCGAACAGACCCGCGAGCCGCGCATCCGGCTCGGCATGGTGGGCGGCGGCGCCGGCGCGTTCATCGGTGCGGTGCACCGGATCGCGGCCCGCATCGACGATCAGTACGATCTCATCGCCGGGGCGCTGTCGTCGACACCTGACAAGGCCGTGCAGTCCGGCCGCGACCTCGGCCTCGATCCGTCGCGGACCTATTCCAGCTACCGCGAAATGGCGATCCGCGAGGCGAAGCTGAAGAACGGCATCGAGGCGGTGGCGATCGTCACACCGAACCATGTGCATTACGATGCGGCCAAGGAATTTCTGAAGCGCGGCATCCATGTCATCTGCGACAAGCCGCTGACATCGAACCTTGCCGATGCGAAGAAGCTGAAAAAGCTCGCCGACGAGAGCGGCGCGCTCTTCGTGCTGACGCATAATTACACCGGCTATCCAATGGTCCGCCAGGCGCGCGAGATGATCGCCAACGGCGAACTCGGCGATATCAGGGTCGTCCAGGCCGAGTATCCGCAGGACTGGCTGACCGAAGCCGTCGAACACACCGGTCAGAAGCAGGCGGCCTGGCGCACCGATCCGGCCCAGTCCGGCGTCGGCGGCTCCACAGGCGATATCGGCACGCATGCCTATAATCTCGCTTCCTTCATCACGGGCCTGGAACTCGACAGCCTGGCCGCCGATCTCGACAGTTTCGTGCCCGGCCGCCGGCTGGACGACAATGCCCATGTGATGCTGCGCTTCAAGCCGAAGGACTCGGAGAAGCCGGCTAAGGGCATGCTCTGGTGCAGCCAGGTAGCACCTGGCCATGAGAACGGCCTGATGGTGCGCGTCTACGGCAGCAAGGGCGGGCTGGAATGGACGCAGAAGGATCCGAACTACCTCTGGTACACGCCGTTCGGCGAGCCGAAGCGGCTGATCACCCGTGGCGGCGCTGGCGCCGGAGCGGCCGCCGGCCGTGTGACGCGCGTGCCGTCAGGCCATCCGGAAGGTTACCTCGAAGCCTTCGCGACGATCTATACGGAAGCCGCGCATGCGATCAATGCCCACAAGAAGGGGAAGGCGGTCGACAAGGCGGTGGTCTATCCGACGGTTGACGATGGCGTGAAGGGTGTGGCCTTTGTCGAGGCCTGTGTCGCCTCGTCCAAGAAAAACGGCGCCTGGGTCAAGCTCTGAGGCTTGGCGATCCGCGCCTGGAATCAGGCGTAGTCTGCGAAAACGCCGAGGCGGCCATTGGCTGCCTCGGCTTGTCCGTCCTTCGTCAGGCCGCAGCGCGGTTGCGCTTCATCAGGCCGTCGACGCTGAGCGGTCCGGCGCCTGCCGCCACCAGATAAAGAAATACGAAGCAGAACAGGATTGCCGCGACGCCCCCATTCTGCGCGGGATAAAAGCTTTTTCCCGCATGGCCGATGAAATAGGCGAAGGCCATCAGGCCCGACAGTACGAAGGCTGCGATGCGGGTCTGGAATCCGATCAGGACGAGAAAGCCGAGGGTGAGTTCGATCAGCCCGGCAATCCAGGAGAGCGAGCCCATCGGCGGCACGCTTGCCGCGGCCGGAAAATGCAGGATCTTCTGCGTGCCGTAGCTGAACAGCACGAGCGACGAGATGATACGCAGCAGGCTCAGCAGGTGCGGCTGCAGCAGATGGATCGAAGACAGCATCGGATTCCTTTCATATTTGCGGTGTCTTGGCTGTGTCGGTGATCGCGGGCGCGGCGGCAAGTCACGACTTCTGACGTTCGCGTTATGAGAGCGGTCAGCGTCGGAGATCGCGGCGGTGGAACGCGACGAAATGCTGCAGACGCCACCGCTTCACGGCTCACTGTAACGTTGCAGTTTTCTGCTGCCGGACCTGTACTTTGTTTTCCGGCTTGGCTAAATCCGGCTTAAGCGATCCATTCACACGCTGAGAGACGGGAATTTACAGATGATCGATGCGAAGACGCTTGCAGACCGCTTTCCCGGCGATTTCACCTTTGGCGTCGCCACCGCCGCCTTCCAGATCGAAGGTGCCGGCAGGGCCGATGGGCGCAAGCCATCCATCTGGGACGCTTTCTGCAACATGCCCGGGCGCGTCCACAATCGCGATAATGGCGACGTTGCCTGCGATCATTATAACCGGCTGGAGCAGGATCTCGATCTCATCAAGGAGATGGGCGTCGAGGCCTATCGCTTCTCGATCGCCTGGCCGCGCATCATCCCCGACGGCACGGGTCCGGTGAACGAGGCCGGCCTCGATTTCTACGACCGGCTCGTCGACGGCTGCAAGGCGCGCGGGATCAAGACCTTCGCGACGCTCTACCATTGGGATCTGCCGCTGCTGCTTGCCGGTGACGGCGGCTGGACGGCACGCTCAACCGCTTATGCCTTCCAGCGCTATGCCAAGACGGTGATCAGCCGCCTTGGCGATCGTCTCGACGCCGTCGCGACCTTCAACGAACCCTGGTGCATCGTCTGGCTCAGCCACCTCTACGGCATCCATGCGCCGGGAGAGCGCAACATGCAGGCCGCCCTTCACGCCATGCATTATATGAACCTCGCCCACGGTCTCGGCGTCGAAGCGATCCGTTCGGAGGCCCCGAACGTGCCGGTCGGGCTTGTGCTCAACGCTGCGTCGATCATTCCCGGTTCCACCAGCCCTGCCGACCTCGCCGCCGCCGAGCGCGCGCATCAGTTCCACAACGGCGCCTTCTTCGATCCGGTCTTCAAGGGCGAATATCCCAAGGCATTCGTCGAGGCGCTGGGTGACCGCATGCCTGTCGTCGAGGACGATGACATGAAGCTGATCAGCCAGAAGCTCGACTGGTGGGGTCTGAACTATTACACTCCGGAGCGCGTGGCCGACGATGCCGACCGCAAGGGCGATTTTCCCTGGACCGTGAAAGTGCCGCTGGCAAGCGACGTCAAGACCGACATCGGCTGGGAAATCTATGCGCCGGGCTTGAAGCGCCTCGTCGAGGATCTCTATCGCCGCTACGATCTGCCGGAATGCTACATCACCGAGAACGGTGCCTGCGACAACACAGGTGTCGCCGATGGCGAGGTCGAAGACACGATGCGCCTCGACTATCTTGGCGACCATCTCGATGTCGTGGCCGGCCTCATCAAGGACGGCTATCCGATGCGCGGTTATTTCGCCTGGAGCCTGATGGACAATTTCGAATGGGCGGAAGGCTACCGCATGCGCTTCGGCCTCGTCCATGTCGATTATGAGACACAGCTGCGGACGGTGAAGAAGAGCGGCAAATGGTATCGCGACCTCGCGGCACAATTTCCGAAAGGCAATCACAAGCCGAGTCAGCTCTGAACGCGACGCCTGCCGGCGCCGCACGGTCGGCTTGGACCGGCGGCAAAAAATAGGCCGACGAAATCTGCAACAGACGGTTGCTTAAACGTTTCTGAACCCTTGGCTGGCAAAGTCGGATGGTCAGGGAGCGATAATGCAGATACTCGGAAAATTGCAGGGCAGGGGATTGGGAGTAGGCCGTCACATCACCGTTACTGGTGTCTTGTTCTCCTTTGCAGTCATTGTCGCGGTCGCAACCATCATGGTGCTGACAGCAATCGAACGCGTCGCTGAAAATGCCAATGTCCTTGATGACGAGCGCTCGCGTGAAACGACGGTCGGCGCGCTGAAGACCTTCGAGGATCAACTCGGGGCGACGCTCGACGATTATGCCGCTTGGGACGACGCCGCCGCCAACGTTTACACACCTGACGGAATGGCGTGGACGGTCAGCAATTATGGCGAGATGTCGGTCAACAGCTCGCTTTTCGATATGGCGATCGTCATCGACGATACAAAGAATTCGATCATCGCCTATCGCGATGGCAAGCCGATGGAGGAGTCGCTCACAGATTTCTTCGCGCCTTCTCTCTGGAAGCTGCTCGACACGGTCAAAGCGGCCGGCTCGGCGGACAGGCCGCAGGCCGTCGGTTTCGTCCGCACCAAACGGGGGATTGCCGCTGCCGGCGTGGCGCTGGTACGGCAAAAATCCGGAGCGCTCGACGTGCCCGCCGGCCAACACCGCTATCTCATCTTCGCCCGCCATCTCGATGACGACCGGGTGAGCGCGCTCGGCCAGACCTATGTTATCGGCGGATTGAGGCTGGCGCCGGCAACGTTCAAAGCCGATTATCTCGTGTCCATCGTCGATCCGCTCGGGGCAACGCTCGGCAAGCTCGTCTGGACCTCGCGCTCACCGGGGGATGTGGCCTATGCCCAGGTGCGGCCGATGGTCATCGAGGCTCTCGGTCTGGTCGGCATGTTCTTCATGGTGCTGCTCGCCATCGGCTGGCTCGCTGGCCGCCGCCTGAAGGCGGAGGAAAACAGCGCCCGCGAGGAGGCGCTGCGCGACAGGCTGAGCGGGTTGTCCAATCGCGACGGCCTCGGGCTCGCTGTCGACCGCTTCGTCGCCGAAGCCCGCCAGAGCAAGCGCAACGTGCTGCTCCTCTACCTCGACCTCGACGGTTTCAAGGAAGTCAATGACAGTTATGGACACGGCACCGGCGACCAGTTGATCCGGGCGGTCGCGGCCGGGCTCAAGGTGTTGATCCCACAAGGCGCGGTGCTCGCCCGCATCGGCGGCGATGAATTTGCGATCGCCTTTCTCTCCGATGGCGAGAATGCCGCCGCGCTACAGCTTTCCGAGCAGATCCTGGATTTCCTCGTCGAACCGCTGGAGATCGGCCGCCGCGTCGTCGTCGTCGGCGCCAGCATCGGTATCGCCATGTCGCCTGCTGGCGCAATCGACCGCGAAGAACTGGTGCGGCGCTCCGATTTGGCCATGTACAAGGCGAAGGAGGCTGGCCGCGCGCGCATGACGCTTTACGATCCGTCGATGGATGCGGACCGGGAGCAGCGCAATGCGCTGGAGCTCGATCTCAGGATCGCCATCGAAAGCGGCGACCTGACGCTCGCCTATCAGCCACTGGTCGATGCAGCCACGCAGGCGCTGACCGGCGTCGAGGCGCTGGTGCGCTGGAACCGCCCGGGCCACGGCCCGGTTTCGCCCGAAGTATTCATTCCGATCGCCGAGACCAGCGGCCTGATCGAATCGCTCGGCCTGTTCGTGCTGCGCAAAGCCTGCGAGACGGCCAAACAATGGCCGGAACTCAACGTCTCGGTCAATGTCTCGCCCGGTCAGTTCCGCAATCCCGCCTTCACCGACTATGTGCGCTACGTCTTGAAGCAGACGGAGATCGAAGCCAGCCGCATCACGCTGGAGATCACCGAAGGTTACATGATCCAGAATCCGCAGCGTACCCGCCAGTCGATCGAACGGCTGAAGGGGCTGGGAGTGAAAGTGGCGCTCGACGACTTCGGTTCCGGCTTCTCCTCGATCGGATATCTCCGGCAGTTCGGCTTCGACCGCATCAAGATCGACCGCTCGCTGGTCATGGGCGTCAACGAGGACAAGCGCCAGCGCGAAATGCTGCAGGCGACGGTGGCGCTTGCCCGCTCGCTCGATATCCCGGTGACAGCCGAAGGCATCGAGACCGAGGGACAGGCGGTCGCCATGCGCCTGTTCGGCTGCGACTGCCTGCAAGGTTACTTGTTCGGAAAACCCATGGTGGCCGAGCGAATTACCGACATGCTCAACGAGCTTCGTGCTGCGGCGCCGTCGACCCGGCGCCGTCTCGGCGCGGCCTGACAGAGAAATTCGCAGACCGCAAGCCCGTCCGACAGGAACAGGCTCAACTGCCGATATGCCGCCTGCCGCGTTTTCTTGCCAGGGCGATCTGATGCTGCCGCTGACGGTAGCGAAGCCGGTCTTCTTCCGAGCGCGTGTGATAGCAGTGGCTGCAGGAAACACCTTCCTCGTAGAGCGGCGAGGTGATTTCCTCTGAAGTGATCGGGTTGCGGCAGGCGTGGCACAACCGGTGCTCACCTTCCTTCAGCCCATGCTCAACGGAGACGCGTTCATCGAACACGAAGCAGGCGCCGTCCCAGAGGCTTTCCTCCTGCGGTACGTCCTCCAGATATTTCAGAATGCCACCCTTGAGATGATAGACTTCGTCGAAGCCCTCAGCCTTCATGAAGGCCGTTGCCTTCTCGCAGCGTATGCCGCCGGTGCAGTACATGGCGATCTTCGGCTTGTTGTGCAGGCCGGTATTGCCGCGCACCCAATCCGGAAATTCGCGGAACGTCTTTGTCTTCGGGTCGAGCGCGCCGCGAAACGTGCCGATCGCCGTTTCGTAGTCGTTGCGGGTGTCGATGACGATCGTATCGGGATCGGAAATCAGCGCGTTCCAGTCCTGAGGCGCCACATAGGTGCCGACCACCTTGTTGGGGTCGATGTCTTCGACGCCCATGGTGACGATTTCCTTCTTCAGCTTCACCTTCAGACGCAGGAAAGGCATTTTCGACGCCCGGCTTTCCTTGTGCTCCAGGCCCGCAAATTCCGGCTGGGCACGCAGGAAGGCGAGCACGGCGCCTATGCCGGCATCCGGTCCCGCGATCGTGCCGTTGATGCCTTCATGCGCCAGAAGCAGCGTTCCCTTGACGCCGTTCTCTTCGCAAAGCGCCTGCAACGGCGCCTGCAAGCTCGCAAAGCGCGGCACGGAAACGAAATGGTAGAGCGCCGCTACGAGGAACGGGCCGGTGTGTGTCAGGCTGTCGGTCATGCGCGGGAAATACAGAAAATCGGCGAGCGGCGCAATTGCCTTCCCAAATGGCCTCATCAACCTGCGGCCGTCAGCCAGAGGAGTTCGATACGCTCGGCTTCCTCGTCTGGATCGTCGGCGAAGACGGCCTCGGCTGTGACGAGCGCTTGCCGTCGGTCTTCCTGCTGGCGGAAGATGATGGCGTCGAGCAGGTGGGCCAGATCATCGTTGCGGGTGAAGAGCTGGGGTTCTGCCTCGACCAGTTCAGAGAGTACGGCGAGATCGTGGATGTGGCCGAGATCCTCGACAAGCTCCTTGGCCGCATCGCGTTTGGCCTGCATCGCGCCCGGCCAGACGTCGCGCAGGAGGGAATGATAGAGCCGGTAGTCATACGTGCGCTTGCGCAGGTCGTGGAAATCGCCGGCCGATGCCTCGCCGTGGCAGGCGCCAAGGGCAGCCTTCGCCTTCCGCGCGGTACGACGCCAGCTTTTGCCCAGCATGCGGGCATTCTTGCGATGGCCGCCGGCGAAGGACACCTCATCCAGGCAACCGATCGCCTCGTTCAAAGCGTCCGAGATTTCCACCAGTCTCTGTTCCAGGCCGCTTTCGGCTTCTGCCATCCAGTCGCGGCGCCCTTCGAGGATGGCGACGATGCGGCCGAGCGCCTCGTTCTCTTCTTCCTCGCGAGCCGTTGCCTGCAGGTACTGGGCGGTGCCGACGAGCGCATTGGCGTCCCGGATCGGCGAAAGCGACCGGGCTGCGTCGCGCAGGCGTTCATTCTCACGGGCCTGGAAATCCGGCACCTCGTGGGCTACGAGCCGATAGAGCGAGCGCAGCCGCTTCAGGTTCTTGCGAAAGGAATGGATCGCCTCATGCGCGCCATCCGGTCTCTCCTCGAGAACTGTGACCGCTTCAGCCAACTGCTCCTTCGCAACGCTGTGGAATTCGCGGGTGAAATCGGCGTCAGGCCGTATGCGATAGGCCATGCCTGTGGTGCCCATATTCTGTGGCAAGGGCCTGGTTGGAATAGCGGAAATCGCCGGTTACCTCGCGGCCTAGCCAGCTGGGCAGGGCCGGGTCGTCGGTCTCCGACGTCATCTCGACCTCGGCGATGACAAGTCCGCGGTGCTCGCCGGCAAAGACGTCGACCTCCCAGATGAAGCCCTGATGCGGAACCCGGTAGCGCGTTTTCTCGATGACGACGCCGATTGCGTTCTGCAGCAGCTCTTCGGCATCGGCGATCGGAATGTCATATTCGAATTCGTCACGAGTGATGGCGCTGCGACCGATCTTGACCGTCAGCTTCGCATTCCTGCCGTCGAGGGTGCGCACCCGGACGGAACGATCGTCCATCGAGGCAATGTAACCCTGCCTGAGAACAGACTTCGTTTCGACGGCGGACCGCCATCCATCGGCGCGTACCAGGAACTTCCGCTCGATCTCTTTCGCCATAATCAGTGAACCTTTTGTGACGATCACTGCACGGTAGACCAATTTCCACGCATTTCCTACCCATCTTAACATGCGGCCTGGTTTTATCTCGACAAGGTCCGGCGGTGGCGTTATTCGGGAGACAATTTCAATCGTTTCAAGGAGGTCGTGCGACCATGGGCGAGAAAACAGAGAAACTCCTTTCCATCCTGAAACTCCAGCCCGTTGTCCCGGTCCTGATCGTCGATGATGCCAAGTCGGCGGTGCCGCTGGCCCGTGCACTCGTCGCGGGCGGCCTGAAGGCAATTGAGATCACCATGCGCACGCCGGCCGCCCTCGAGGCCGTGCGCGCCGTCGCCGCCGAGGTCGAGGGCGCCGAGGTCGGCGCCGGTACGATCCTGAATGCCGCGCACTGGGAAGCCGCCGTCGAGGCCGGTTCCAAGTTCATCGTCAGCCCGGGCACGACGCAGGAACTGCTCGATGCCGCTGCCGATTCCGACGTGCCTCTGCTTCCGGGAGCTGCCACCGCCAGCGAGGTCATGGCGTTGCGAGAGGAAGGCTACCAGGTGCTGAAATTCTTCCCTGCCGAGCAGGCCGGCGGTGCTGCCTATCTCAAGGCGCTTTCCTCACCCCTTGCCGGCACGCTGTTCTGCCCGACCGGCGGCATTTCGCTGAAAAATGCCAATGATTATCTGTCGCTGCCGAACGTCATCTGCGTCGGCGGCTCCTGGGTGGCGCCGAAGGAACTGGTCGCTGCCGGCGATTGGGCGGGGATCACCAAGCTCGCGGCAGAAGCGGCAGCGCTCAAAGCTTGAGTTTCGACGGGAGCGGGTCGAGCCCGCTCCCGTATTTGTATTTCAGCCGTCGCAAACCTATGTTCTCCTCCAGCCTCAACAGGGAGATGACGAGGAATGTTCGACGCAAAGAAGCTTCTCGACCAATTCTTGGGTTCGCAGGTGCCGGGTCTGGGCGGTTCGGTCCGCGACAGGGCAGACGAGGCCGTGCAGACGGCAAAGAACAATCCAATGAAGACCGGCGCGATCGCAGCCGTGCTTCTTGGCACCAAGACCGGTCGCAGCATCGCCGGCAATGCACTGGCGATCGGTGGTCTTGCCGCCATTGCCGGCCTCGGCTACCAGGCTTACAAGAATTATCAGGCGGGACAGGCGCCTGCGGCTCCCTCGGATGCGCCCTCGGCGAACAATCCGGTTCTCCTGCCACCGCCGGCCGAATCCGGTTTCGGGCCGGCGTCGCCGGCCGGCAGCAACGAATTCGTGCTGGTGCTGATCCGTGCGATGATCGCCGCCGCCAAAGCTGACGGCCATATTGACGATGCCGAGCGCGCCCTCATCATGGACAAGATCAAAGCCGCCGACGTCAGCGGCGAGGCTGCCGCCTTCATCGAGCGCGAACTCGCGTCGCCGACCGATATCGATGCGCTCGTCGCCGCGGCGGTGACGGAAGAACAGCGTGTCGAGCTCTATACTGCCTCGCGGCTCACCATCGATCCGAATTCGCGCGCCGAGCGTGGTTATCTCGATCTGCTCGCCGGCCGGCTCGGCCTTGCCGATCAGCTGGTCGACCATATCGAGGCGACGGTCTCGTCCGCCAAGACCACCTTGTCACAGTAACATCTCGGCCGGTTGCCTTTGTCGGGCGGCTGGCCTATCCACTCCTCAGAACACGGGAGTGAACATGCGCGATCTTGCAAATTTTAAGGGCTGCCCGGCGCCGAAGCCGGTGACGCTGAGGGGCCGCTTCGTCACCGTCGAGCCTTATCGACGCGCGGAGCATCTTGAAGCGCTGTGGGAGGGGCTTGGCGGCATGGGTATCAACCCGCTGCTGCTTTATTTCGCGCAGGACGATTTTTCCGGCATTGAGGATTTCGCCAATTGGCTGGAATCCGTCTACACCAAGTCCGGCTGGCTCACCCATATCTTCCGTGACAACGCCACCGGCAAGATTGTCGGCATGGCGAACTATATGCGGGCCGACCCGGCAAATGGTGTGGTCGAGATCGGCGGGGTGGCGCATGGCGCCGACATGAAGCGCTCACCGCTTTCCACCGAGGCGCATTACCTGATGGCCAAGCACGTCTTCGAAGATCTCGGCTACCGGCGCTACGAATGGAAATGCGACAATAACAACGAGGCGAGCAAGACGACGGCCGCCCGTTACGGCTTCAGCTTCGAAGGCGTCTTCCGCCAGCACATGATCTCCAAGCACCGCAACCGCGACACTGCCTGGTTTTCGATGATCGATGCCGAGTGGCCGCTGATCAACGATGCCTTTGAAGCCTGGCTTTCGCCGGAGAATTTCGACGCCGCCGGCAACCAGATCCGGCGCCTGCAGGATATTCGCGCCAATCTGGAAAAGGAAAGGCTAGCGTGAGCCCTGAGAGCCGCTCGCAGGCGATCGCCGCCGCCATCATTCTGATCGGCGCCGGCCTCGTCATTTATTTTCTGCCGACCATCGTCTTATGGATCGGCAATTTCTCGCCGGTGCTGGGGATCGCTGTCGGCGTCTGCCTGATCATGGCGTTTTTCGCGATCTTCTGGCTCAGGGCGCGCTACCAGCGCAGCAAAGGGAAGCATTAGACACGGAGGTCTCTCTACCCCTGCAGCGATGCCCCGAGCAGCAGGGCGCCCATCAGGATGACGAGCAGGGCGCCGAGGATTTCGATGGCGTTGCCGATCCAGATCGAGGCGGTCGAGCCGCGCCCGGAGAGGCGGACGGCAGCCCCCTTGGCGGTGACGGCGAGCGTGGCAAGGACGGAAACGGTGATTGCGGTGCCGAGCGACATGGCCGCGACCGACAGCATGCCGCCGAGATAGAGCCCGTTCAGCAGCGAGAAGGTCATGACCAGAAGCGCGCCGGAGCAGGGCCGAAGGCCGACGGCAACGATCGCCGACCAGGCCTCGCGGACGCTGAACTTGTCGCCGGCGAGCAGGGCCGGGTCCGGCACATGGGCATTGCCGCAGGTCTCGCAGACCATGCCGGGAACGAAGGTGTGGCCGGCGCCGACGGCCTGCGCCCTGCCGTTGAAGGCATAGGCCTGGCGTTCGGCGGCATTGTCCTTCCAGTCGAGCATCATGCTGACCGGACCGGCGGATGTCGCCATCAGCCGGCGACGCGGCAAATTGCCCACCATCGAGCGCAGTTTGCGAAACAGCAGCCAACCGCCGAAGAGGATAACCATGACGAAGCTTGCGATTTCCATTGCATGGGTCGCGGCTGTCAGCGTGATGCCGGTGCCGCGCAGCACCAGCCAGGCACCGCCGACCAGCCCCACGGCGACGACGCCCTGAATGAACGCCGAAATGAAGGAAATCACCACGCCGCGCTTCAGCTCGACCTCGTTGGCGATCATATAGGAGGAGATGACCGCCTTGCCGTGGCCGGGGCCGGCGGCATGGAAGACACCGTAGGCAAAGGAAAGGCCGATCAGCGACGTCAGTTGCCACGGATCCTGACGCATGCCCTTCAACGCATCGGTCAGCGCGCGGTAGAAGGCCTGCTGCTCATAATTCACATAGAGCAAAAGCGGTGCGAACGGCCCGCCGGTCGGTTGAAAGCTTGGTTCCGCCGTGCCGATGCCGAGCGGCGATTGCGCATGGGCGAGGCTTGCCGCCGTCACCAGCGCAAGGAGTGCTGCGGAAAGGACGAAGCACGGGCGTTTTGTCAGCATGTGATCTCCAGCCGGGTGGCGAAGAGTTTGGACATGTTGGTGCCGGTGGGGTCGTTGAAGAATGCGTCGGTCAGCGACTGCTTGTTTTGCGAGATTACCTCGTCGGCATCGGGCCTTACCACCTGATGTTTGCAGGCCTTGAAGCCGTCGCCGACCGTGGCGAGTTCGTTGTCTGTCGGAAAGTCGATCGACGTATAGAGCGTCGGGTCGTAGACGCCGAAAGTGAGCCTGCCTTTCAGCGGCATCTTCTCCGCCGGCTTGACTGCGAAGAACATCAGCAGCTGGCCGTTCTTGTAGTCGACATGGATGATGTCAGGCTGCTGGACGGTGATGTTCTTCCCGTTGACCGTCAGGTTCATGTAGTAGTCGTAGTCGGCAAGCGATTGCTTCACCGTTTTGCCGACCTGCGCGAGTTCGTTCGGCTCCAGCTTCAGATCGGTGTTCTTGTCGAAATCCATGACGACCGAGGAGGAGAAGACCTCGTCGAAGCGCCAGACATTACGCAGTTCCTCGATGCTGCCGTCATCGCCGGCCACGACTTCGAGCCGCGCCTCCACGAAGATATGCGGATGCGCAAAGGCGGCGGCCGGCGTCAGCGAAAGTAGCGCGGTCATCAATGGTATGGATCTGTTCATGCGTCCCGCTGCCTTATTCGCTCGAGCTGAGTTCTTGCCAGAAATTGGGACGGAATTGGGACAGGCTTGCCGGCCGAACGTGCCCGGCATCACCCGTGCTCGGGCGGGTCTTTCGATGCAGTCTCACGGATGCTTCCTGAACCAGTTGTGCAGGTAGTCGACGAAAATCCTCACCTTGGCCGGCAGGTAGCGCCGGTGCGGGTAGACGGCATAGATGCCGCGGTCGGTCGGGATGTAGTCGTTAAACAGCGTCAGCAGTTCGCCGCTCTCGATCGGTTTGCGGGCGATGAAATCGGGAATGAGGGCGATGCCGATGCCCGCGAGGGCGGCGCGCAATGTCGCATGCGGGCTGTTGACTTCTATCGGCCCGGAGACGGCGACGGCGAAGGTTGTGTTATCAGGGTTGTAGAAGCGAATGCTGCCTTGGGTGCGCGAATTGGTATCGACGATGAAGGGGACGTTGGAAATGTCGCTCGGATGCTCGAGTTCGGGATGGTGCTCGATAAAATCCGGGGTGGCGCAGAGATGGACGCGAAAATCGGAGATCTTGCGGGCGATCATGCCGGAATCTTCGAGCTTGGAAATGCGGATCGCCACGTCGAAGCCTTCTTCGATCAGGTCGACGAATCGGTCATCGGCAGCGATCTCCAGCGAAAGATCCGGGTTCTCGGCGGCAAAATCGATCAGAGACTGGCCGACGTCGGCGTCGACGAAGGTGCGGGGGACGGAGATGCGCAGCCGTCCCTTCAGCTGGGCGTTGTTTTCACGCACGAGATCGGCAAGGTTGTCGATCTCTTTCAGAATATCGGACGCGCTGCGGTAATAGGTGTGGCCGGCTTCGGTCATGGAGAACTGCCGGGTGGTGCGGTTGAGCAGCAGAGCGCCGAGCTCGTCTTCCAGTTCGCGCACATATTTGGACAGCAGCGCTTTCGAGCGGCCGGTGCGCCGTGCGGCGGCGGAAAAGCCTTCGGCCTCGACGACGTCGATGAAGGCACGTATGCGGGTCAGAGTGTCCATTGCGCTTTCCAAGCTGTTTCGAAACGTTGAACAAATTGGCCCGACCTGTTCAATTATTTTTTTGACCCCAAGATCAAAAAAACGCTTGATTGTGAAGGCGAATATTCTTATTTCCACCTCAGCCCAAAGTCGCACGTGCCCATGGGTGTCCGCCGAACCCTCGAATTGGTGAGGAAATCGGTAAGGTACCTGGAATTAACCCCTCCAGTCGCTATTCCGGCCAACCGGAAAATGCGAGGACGCCTGAAGCAACGACGGTGCGGGCCTTTTTGTTCTCTCCCTGCTTTCCATCAGCGGGGGTTACTGAAGAGGCACACCATCATTGCCGGAAGTGCGGTTGGGATTCTCCCTCCAATCCATGGCAGACAAAGCCGAACTTACACCGCGTCCGCGGCGTTGGTTCACTATCCGCGCATCGAGCGCTTGCTATGGTTCCGGGGTCTCCACCGGCTGGTTCCAATGCGAGTTCTCGTATGCCCTTTGTCCTCCGGTTCATGCCGGAGCTCTGGAATTGGAAGAGGGAACGATATGACCACCCAGCGCATCCGCGACTTTCTCGCAACCCGACGTCCCGACGGTCCCTGCCTCGTGGTTGACCTCGACGTCGTTCGCGACAATTTCCACGCCTTCCGTCATGCCATGCCGGACAGCGCCATCTACTACGCCGTCAAGGCAAACCCGGCTCCTGAAGTGCTGAAGCTGCTCGCAGGTCTCGGCTCCAATTTCGATTGCGCATCCGTTGCCGAAATCGAGATGGCGCTCGAAGCCGGTGCGACCGCTGCCCGCATCTCCTTCGGCAACACGATCAAGAAGGAACGCGACATTGCCCGCGCCCATGCGCTCGGCGTCAGCCTCTTTGCCGTCGACAGCCACGAGGAAGTCGAGAAGATCTCGCGTGCCGCTCCCGGCGCCCGCGTCTTCTGCCGCGTGCTGACCGATGGCGAAGGCGCTGAATGGCCGCTGTCGCGCAAGTTCGGCTGCGTTCCGCAGATGGCCGTCGACGTTCTCGTCTACGCCCATCAGCTCGGCCTGCAGTCCTACGGCGTCTCGTTCCATGTCGGTTCGCAGATGACCAAGGTCGATGCCTGGGATTCCGCACTCGCCGACGCCAAGCGCGTCTTCGTCTCGCTTGCCAAGCAGGGCATCCACCTGCAGATGGTCAACATGGGCGGCGGCTTCCCGACCAAGTATCTGCGCGACGTTCCGTCCGCAGAAGCTTACGGCAAGTCGATCTACCAGGCGCTGCGCACGCATTTCGGCAACCAGATCCCGCAGACGATCATCGAGCCGGGCCGCGGCATGGTCGGCAATGCCGGCGTCATCAAGGCTGAGGTCGTGCTGATTTCGAAGAAGTCGGACAATGACGACGCCCGCTGGGTCTTCCTCGACATCGGCAAGTTCGGCGGTCTCGCCGAAACGATGGACGAAGCCATCCGCTATCCGATCCGCACGGAGCATGACGGCGACGAAATGGAGCCCTGCGTCATCGCCGGCCCGACCTGCGATTCGGCCGACGTGCTCTACGAGAAGAACCTTTATCCGCTGCCGATCTCCCTTTCGATCGGTGACGAGGTTCTGATCGAAGGCACCGGCGCCTATACGACGACCTATTCGGCGGTCGCGTTCAACGGTTTCGAGCCGCTGAAGGCCTACGTCATCTAAGGTCGTTTCCGCCGGCCCCGTAACCAGCCGGGGCGGCAACTTCACAATTTTCCTTCATCGCCGCTGATAACGGTATTGGGTACGGGAGGCCAAGATGGCCGCTGTTCTTGATTCTGTCCGCGCATTCTTTGCGCCTTCCATTTTCACCATCGACGCCGAAAATCCGTCGGACGTGGTTGCCCGCGAAAACCTGCTCGACCGTGTCATGGGGCCGGACCGCCGCAAGAAGTCATCGGAGAAGATCCGCCGCAACCGTGTTCCGGCCGAGGGCCTCGCGCTCGTCGCGCGTGATCGCGATGGTCATGTCATCGGCTCTGTGCGGCTCTGGAACATCGAGGCCGGCGTCAACGATGAAGGCACGCCGATCAATGCGCTGCTGCTCGGTCCGCTCGCCGTCGATTCCCGTCACGGCGGCAAGGGCATCGGCGCGGCGCTGATGCGGGCAGCGATTCTCGAAGCGAAGAATCGCGGGCATGGTGCCGTCCTGCTCGTCGGCGATGCAGCCTATTACGAGCGTTTCGGCTTCTTTGCCGAAAAGGCTCGCCATCTCGTCATGCCGGGTCCGTTCGAACGCTCGCGCTTTCTTGCGCTGGAGCTTACGGAAGGCTGGCTTGACGGTGCGGCCGGCATGATCGTCCCCTCAGGGCGCATGCTGGCCAGCGCGCCGGTTCGCCGCGCCGCCTAAGGTCGGCGCAACCAGTCGGCTGGGGTTGAGGTCCTTCCCTCGGCCGGCAATGTCCGCGCCACTTGACCATGAAGGCAGGCGGGCCGCCGTGGTTGCGGCGCGGATTTTCTTTCAGCAAGATATTATCGGCGCCGTGCGCGCCGCCTGACAAAGGGCGCCTTGAAAAATCGGGATCGTTAAACTTTTAACGAAGCCTCCAATCAAACCGCAAAATGCTTGCTGTAGGTTCGCTGCCAGAACCTCGGGAATGCGTCATGCTGCTGGATCTCCGGACGATCTATTTCATTGTTGCCGTGAGCTGTTTCGTGCTGGGGATTCTCCAGCTTGCAGCCTATGCGACCGGCCGCTTCGACAGGTGGCCCCTCTGGTGGGGCTTGAGCAACCTCCTCATCGGCATCGGTTCCTTTCTCGTCGCGCTGCGCAATATCGTTCCCTACGCGGTGTCGATCGACGGCGGCAATGTCGTCACCATCGCCGGCTACATGCTGATGTTCTTTGCCGTGCGCGTCTTTTCCGGACGGGTTCTCGGGCAGCGCTGTTTCTGGCTGGCCGTCCTCCTCGTCAGCGTGCCTGTCATTCTGATCGTCAGCGATCCCACCACGGTCTCGGCAAGGCTCCTCTACGTTTCCGTTATTTGCTGCCTCTGCGATCTTGCCGTCGCAAAGGAGGCGTTCAGCATCGTCCGTCGCGAGAGGCTGTATTCGGCGGCCCTGCTGGTCGCTCTCTACATCTGCACAGCCGTGATCTTTGCCGCGCGCAGCATACTTGCGGCGACCGGCGAGATCGGCGGGCCGGATCCCTTCGGCGGCAGTGTGGTCCATAGCTGGATGGCGGTATCGGCGGTTGCTTTCATCATGCTTCGCAGCATGGCCATGGTGCTGATGGCAGCCGAGCGCAGCCGAAACCAGCTGACCGAGCTCGCCCATCACGATCCGTTGACAGGCGCGCTCAATCGCGGCGGCCTTGCCCAGCATCTGCCCGCTCTCGGTTCCCAGCCTGTCTCGCTGCTGATCATCGATATCGATCACTTCAAGCAGCTGAACGATAGGCATGGTCACGCGGCCGGCGACGAGATCCTGCGACTTTTCGCCAGCGTTTCGAGGAGCATCATGCGCCCGCAGGATCTGCTCGCCCGTCAAGGCGGGGATGAGTTCCTGGCCGTGCTGAAAAACCTATCACGGGAAGATGCGATGGCGATTGCCGAACGCATTCGTCTCGACTTCGCCGCTGCCGTCATGCAGCGGCCGGATCTCGCCGTCTTTCCGACGCTGAGCATCGGGGTCGCCACGCGGGTAAGCGGTGGAGATTTTGACAGCCTGATGCACAGAGCGGATGAGGCGCTCTACCGCTCGAAGCGCGAAGGCCGCAACCGCGTCGAAGCCTCCTGGGATAAGCAGCAGGCCGCGTAGCTAGATATTCTGATCCATCGTCTCGGCCGGAATTTCGTCGGCGCGGTGGATGCGCACGACGGTGGCCGGCACGCCGGCGACCGTGCAATGTTCGGGAACCGCTTTCAGCACGACGCTGCCGGCGGCGATTTTGCTGAAGGCGCCGATTTCGATATTGCCGAGGATCTTGGCGCCGGCGCCGATCATCACCCCGTGGCGGATCTTCGGGTGGCGGTCGCCGGTTTCCTTGCCGGTGCCGCCGAGCGTGACGCCCTGCAGGATCGATACCTCGTCCTCGATCACCGCCGTTTCCCCGATGACGATGCCCGATCCGTGGTCGAGCATGATGGAGGCGCCGATCCGTGCGGCCGGATGGATATCCGGGCCGAAGACCAACGAAGCAAGATTGGCGAGCCAGGTGGCGATCTCCGGCCGGCCGGCATTCCAGAGCGCGTGGGCGATGCGATGCGTCTGCAGCGCATGAAAACCCTTGAGGTTCAGGAGCGCGTGCAGGAACGTCGTGCAGGCCGGGTCGCGCTCGCGCACGGCTGCGAGATCGGCCTCGATCTTGCGCATGATGTCGTCGGTGAGCGTTGAGAGGATAAGATCGAACAGATTGCCGGTTTCCACCTGCGTCACCGAAAGCCGCGCGGCCAAAACACGGGCGAGGATCTCATTATCGCCGATGGCATCCGTTACCTCGGTGGTCAGCAGCCGCCGCAATATCGGCTCGCGCGCGGCAAGCTCCGCCGCCTCGGCGCGGATGGTGGTCCAGACGGATGCATCGCCCAAAGGCGGCGGCTGTTGCTCGGCAAAACCGAGGCCGGTCGATTTCGGCATTCGCATTTCCTCTGTCAGAACGGCGACGGCAATGCCTGCGTCAGTTTCCATGTTTCGCCCGTGCAAAGCATTTGGCAAGCCCGATATTCTCAGGCCTCGGCCGATATATTAGTCGGACGGTTTCAGGTCAGGCGCCAGCTCCGGAAGGCGGCGCCAATGATAGAGCACGTCAGGCTCCTTTTCCTCATTATCAACGCCGTCGGTTTTCTCTTCGGCGGAAAAACCATGCCGCTCATAGAAAGCGCGTGCGCCCCAATTGCGCTGAAATGTCCAGAGCCTGATCTCATCCATCTCCCCCTTGGCGCAGCCGAGGAGCAGGGAGCCGATCCCCATGCCCTGGAAACCCGGGAGAACATAAAGCTGCTCTATCCATTCGTCGCCATAGGCGATGACGCCGACGAGCTTGTTTCCTACAGCGGCGCCGAGGATCGTGCAGTTCGGCAGGAGATGCATGCGCCAATACTGCTCTTCTTCCTCAGGAGTATGTACGTCCGGCAGCCAAGGCAGGCGCTGCCACAGCGCCACGCGCCGGATCCCTGCCGCCACCTGCATGTGCTCGGCGCCGAGCGTCACGATCTCTGGTTCCAGAGCGCCATCCATCGCCGGCAACACGGCCTCAAGCCGAAATATCGATGACGCCGCAATCGCCGGCTTCGGAGGCGAAGGCGAGCAGCTTGCCGTTTGCGCTCCAGCTCATCGCCGTGATCGCGCCCTTGCCGGGGCGGCGCAGCAGCGCTTCCTTGCTGTCGGCGATGCGCACAGCCAGAATCATGCCGTCGACGAAGCCGATGGCAAGGATGTCTTCCAACGGGTGGAATTTCACCGCGGTCGCCATGATATTGGCGCGGGTGCCGAGTTCGAGCGGCGCCTTGCCCATCGGCCCGTCCTTGCCCTGGAAGGGCCAGACGATGGCTGCGGGTGCGCCTGATGAGGCGAGCCACTTCCCCTTGATCGACCAAGAAAGCGATTTAACCTTGGTGGGATAGCCGGTCATGCGCATGTGCCGGGCCTCGGCGCCGGGCTTGCTGTCGAGCTTCCAGCCGTGCAGGGCATTTTCCTGCATCGAGGTGACGAGGAAATTGCCATCCGGCGAGAAGGTGACGCCGGTATGGGCGCCCTTCCACTCGAGATCGACCGGTTTGGCGCTCGTGCCGACCCAGTGCAGCGTTACGCCGTTGTAACGGGCGGCGGCGATGCGCAGGCCCTTCGGCGCGAAGGCGATGCCTTCGACTGTGCGTTCCTCGGGAAATTCCTTGGTCGTGCCGTCGGCGAGGCGGACGAGCGAGCTCTTACCGTAGGAATAGGCGATGGCGCCCTGCGGGCCGGCCGCAACTTGGGAGATCCACTTGCGCGGCGCCGTTGCGAGTTCGCTGACGCTGCCATCGGCAGCGATGCGCAGCACCTTGCCGTCCTCACCGCCCGAGATCAGGCTTTCGCTATAAGGATCGCGGATGGCGGTGAGCATGCCCTGATGGGCTTCGCAAACCCTCTCGCCGCCGTCCAGCCGATGAAACGTGCCGTTTGCGTTTGCGAAGACGGGGATGTCACCTAAAAATTCGACGGCCAGAACGTGGCCGTCGAGATCAAGCGGTGCAACTGTCGGCATCAGGCGGCTGCCTCGCAGGCCTTGAAGGAGGCCTCCAGTTTTTCGCGGTCGAGGTCGCGGCCGATGAAGACCAGACGGCTTTCATGCTTTTCGCCGTCCTTCCAGGGCCGCTGATGATCACCCTCGATGATCATGTGCACACCCTGGACGACATAACGCTCGGGATCGTCTTTGAAGGCGATGATGCCTTTGAGGCGCAGGATGTTCGGCCCCTGCATCTGGGTGACTTTTTGGATCCAGGGGAAGAAGCGCTCGGCATTCATCTCGCCGCCGCGCAACGACACCGACTGCACCGTCACATCGTGGATCGCCGACATGGCGCCGTGATGATGGTGGCCGTGGTCATGATCGTGATGGTGGTCGTGATCATGGTCGTGGTGATGATCGCAATCCGGGCCGCAAACATGATCGTCATGGCCGTGTTCGAGGAAATGCGGATCGTTTTCGAGCGCGCGCTCCAGGTTGAAGGCGCCCTGGTCGAGCACGCGGGCGAGGTCGACGCCGGAGCGGCTGGTCTTGTAGACGCGGGCGGCCGGGTTGATGGCGCGGACAATGTCTTCGATCACATCAAGTTCTTCCGCGGTTACCAGATCGCTCTTGTTGATGACGATGACGTCGGCGAAGGCGATCTGATCTTCGGCCTCACGGCTGTCCTTCAGGCGCAGCGGCAAGTGCTTGGCGTCGACGAGAGCGATGACGGCGTCGAGCTCGGTCTTGGCGCGCACGTCGTCATCCATGAAGAAGGTCTGGGCGACCGGCACCGGATCGGCAAGGCCGGTCGTTTCGACGATGATGCCGTCGAAGCGGCCGGGCCGGCGCATCAGGCCTTCTACGACGCGGATCAGGTCGCCGCGCACCGTGCAACAGACGCAACCATTGTTCATCTCATAGATTTCTTCATCCGACTCGACGATCAGGTCGTTGTCGATGCCGATTTCGCCGAACTCATTGACGATGACCGCATATTTCTTGCCGTGGTTTTCAGACAGGATGCGGTTGAGCAAGGTCGTCTTGCCGGCGCCGAGATAACCGGTGAGCACGGTGACGGGAATGGGCTTCTGGGTGGAGATCGCGTCGGTCATGAGAACCTCTAGGATTAGGCGTGCGGCCGAACGGCTGGGATCGGCCGCTTGAGCGGTTGGTCTCATATAATGGCATGGGCACGGCAGTTCAAAGGATTTTATAATGTTATAAGATCACGTCATCTGCCGGTGTGGATCAGTCGTCACCGGAGTTCGCCAACGTCGAAGGCATCGACATCCTCGAGCAATTCCACCAGCCCCTTCACCGCATGGGCAATCAGCGCTTCGCCCTTTTCAGCCGTCGCGGCCGCGGCGTTGCCCGCCGCGCCTTGCGGGTTGAGATCCGACATCTTCCAGCCGAAAGCGTGCGGCCCGTAGGCGCGCAGATGTTTGAAGCGCCCGGCAAATTCGCTCTGCCGGGAGGGGAAGTCCGCCGCCTTCGCCATGTCGACCTTATCAGGATGAAGCGCCAGCATGACCGAGGTCTCGATATCGCCGCCGTGAATGCCGATCGCCTTTTCCTCCGGCCGGATCACACCGCCGGGCAGGCCGAAGCGGGTCCAGCTCGTCGCCACCGCCAGCATGGCAAAGCGAATCCGCGCCTCGGTCGCGACGATCGTCATCAGGGGCGAATTGCCGCCATGGGCGTTCAGCATCACCAATTTGCGGATTTTCTGCTCGGCCAGCCGCTCGGCAATGCCGAGCCAGCGGTTGACCGCTTCGTCGAAAGCGAGCGTCTTCGTTCCTTCAACATCCATGTGCTCTATCGAATAGCCGACCGATTCGGCGGGCAGAAAGGTGACCGGCAGGCCGGCGGGCAGGGCCGCCTTCAACCGTGCGGCGATGCCTTCGGCAATCAGCGTGTCGGTTTCGAAGGGCAGGTGAGGACCGTGCTGCTCGTGAGCACCCAGCGGCAGCACGGCGATCGGCGGGCGCGGGGCAGGGGCAGAGGCCGGGTGGCTATCGGGCGAAGGCGTCATCATCCGGTCGTTGCCTCTTGTTTATGACGAGATCCTGGGCAATGTCATATCGCAGCGGCGTCGGGGCTTAAAGATCAAAGGGATGGCTATGGGAAAGAAGCATAAGGACGGCAAGAAGAGCAAGTCCAAGAAGAAGGACCAGACGGAGTATACGCTCGTCGATCTCTCGCCGGCGCTGACCCAGGCGGCCCGTTCCATGCGTACGGTGCTCTCGCGCAACCTGTTCGAAAGCGGCCTCTATGCCGGCCAGGACGGCGTCATTCTCTCGCTCGCCGAGAGCGACGGCATGACGGCGGGCGGCCTTGCCCAGAAGCTCGGCGTCAAGGCGCCGACGATGACGCGCACGATCGGCCGCATGGAGGCGCAGGGCTTCCTCGAGCGCAAGCCCGACGCCGAAGATGCGCGCCTGACCAAGGTCTATCTCACGGCGCTCGGGCGTGACAGCGTGCGGGCGATCGAGATGGCGGCGTCGGCCTGCGACAGACTGGCGACGCTGGAATTTTCAGAAAAGGAAATCCGCAATCTCGTGCGGCTGCTGAAGGCTATCGACGCCAATCTGCAGGCCGAAGCGCTTCCTTTGGAAGAGCCGGACGAAGATTGAAATTTCGCTGAAAGACGAATTGCCTGCGCCTGTTAAATCTTTTAATTAAACATTTTAAGGGACCGCGCCGGTTTTCCGGTGCGGTCTGCTGTCTTGCGTGCTGCCTGGAGGAGGACACGTGGTCCAGAAGATCAAGCTTTCGACAATCGCCGAGACGCTCGGCATCTCAACGGCAACCGTATCGCTCGCCTTGCGCGATAGTCCGCTCGTCGCCGGCAATACGCGGGAGAAGATCAAGGAGCAGGCGCGCGCGCTCGGTTACATCTACAATCGCCGCGCGGCCAGCCTGCGCACCTCGCGCTCCGGCATCATCGGCGTCGTCGTGCACGACATCATGAATCCGTTCTACGGCGAAATCCTGAAGGCGATCGAAAGCGAACTCGATCGCAGCCGCCACACCTTCATCCTTTCCAACCATTACGACAATGTCGAAAAGCAGCGCACCTTCATTGAGACGCTGCTGCAGCTCGGCGGCGACGGCGTCATTATGTCGCCGGCGATCGGCACGCCGCCGGAGGATCTGCAGCTGGCGGAGGAAAATGGCATGCCGGCAATCCTTGTCGCCCGCTCGATGGACGGTCTGGAGCTGCCGACCTATCGCGGTGACGACAGCTACGGCATTTCGCTCGCCACCAACCACCTGATCGGTCTCGGTCACCGCTCGATCGCGATGATCGGCGGCACGGACCAGACCTCCACCGGCCGCGACCGCTACCAGGGTTATGTCAATGCGCTGCGCAAGGCCGGCATCGAAGTCGATCCGAACCTGCGCATTCCCGGGCCTCGCTCGAAGCAGGGCGGTTTCGAGGCCGCGGTGCATTTCCTCTCACTGCCACAGCAGCCGACGGCGGCCGTCTGCTGGAACGATCTCGTTGCAATCGGCCTGATGAATGGCATTGCTCGTGCCGGCCTGGTGCCGGGGCGCGACATTTCCGTCACCGGTTATGACGATCTCGAGGAAGCCTCGATTGCCACGCCGGCGCTGACAACCGTCTGGAACGGCCAGACCGAAGTCGGCCGCCTGGCTGCGCGCGCCCTTCTTGATCGTCTCGCCGGCAGCCACGAACCCGACGGCATGCATCTCATCAAGCCGGAAATGCGCATCCGCCAGTCGACCAGTCCCCATCGGCCCCGCGCCTGAACCAGACCCCGTCCAAGAGGAAAAGCCATGTCCCGCATCGCCATTCTCGTTCCTGGGAAGATACACGAGCGTGTTCTCGAGAGACTGAAGGATCGTTTTGAGATCATTGCCGTCGCCCGTGAGGAAAAGCTGGCGCTCGACGGCGAGATGGCCGGCCGCATCCGCGGCGTCGCCGTCTCCGGCGCCTGTCCCGGCAGCTGGATGGACCAGTTGCCCGGCGTCGAGGTGATCGCCAGTTTCGGCGTCGGTTATGACGGCATGGATGTCAAACGGGCGGCTGAAAAGGGCATCGTCGTCACCAATACGCCAGAAGTTTTGAATGACGAGGTTGCCGACACGGCGATTGGCCTGCTCCTGAACACGATCCGCGAATTGCCGCGGGCCGAAGCCTGGCTGCGTGCGGGTAACTGGAAGCCGGGCACAGCCTATCCGCTGTCGCGGTTTTCGCTCAAGGGCCGTCATGTCGGGCTCTACGGCCTCGGCCGCATCGGTCTCGAGATTGCCAAACGGCTGGAGCCGTTCAAGGTGAAGATCAGCTATCACACACGCTCGCGCCATGCCGATGCGCCCTATGATTATTACCCGACGTTGAAGGGACTGGCCGAGGCGGTGGACACATTGATCGCCATCGTTCCGAAGACGCCGCAGACGCATAAGACGATCGATGCCGATATCCTGGCCTCTCTCGGTTCGAACGGCATCCTCATCAATGTCGGCCGTGGCTGGACGGTGGATGAAGAGGCGCTGAGTGTGGCGCTTGCGTCAGGCGCGCTCGGTGCCGCCGGCCTCGACGTTTTCTATGACGAGCCGACCGTGCCGGCGACGCTCATGGAACCGGCCAATGCCGTGCTGCTGCCGCACGTCGCCTCGGCCTCCGTGCCCACACGCAACGCAATGGCCGATCTCGTCGCCGACAATCTGATCGCCTGGTTCGAGACAGGGGCGGCGCTGACGCCGGTGCCGGAGACGCCGCAAAAGGTTTAGAGATGGTTCAAGCCGGCACGCTTGACCGAGCCAGTGGTCAGCTGATCGCCTGCGCCGCGGTCACCGGCGGTTTGGCGGCGGCGTAATCGCGGACGGCGTCGCCGAAGGCGGAAAACAGCCGATTCGACGTCTTGTCGGTTTCGGCCCAATATTCCGGATGCCATTGCACGCCGACGGCGAAGGCCTTGGCATCGATGACGGAAACGGCCTCCACGGTGCCATCCTCGGCGGTGGCCTCCACCTGCAGGCGCGGCGCGGTTCTGGCGATCGCCTGACGATGCAGCGAGTTGACGCGGATATCGCCCGGGCCGAGGATGCCGGCAATGCAGGAACCTTCCTTGACGTGAACAGTCTGGCGGATGGCATACATGCCGTCACGGTCGACGCCTTCCGGCCGGCGATGATCCCAGATGCCGGGCTGCTCGTGGATCTCGCTTGCCAGCGAGCCGCCGAGCGCAACGTTCAGCTCTTGAATGCCGCGGCAGATGGCGAGCAGCGGGATGGCGCGATCGATGGCGCGGCGGATGAGCGGCAGGCTTGTCGCGTCGCGGGCGGGATCGAAGGGGCCGTCCTTGTCTTTTGCCTCGGCGCCGTAAAGCGAAGGATGCACATTGCTGGCCGAGCCCGAAACCAGCAGACCATCGACGCGGTCGAGGATTGCGTCGGTGTCGTAGCCCGCCTCGAAAGCCGGGATGAGAAAGGCCATGACGCCGGCCGCATTCAATGCGGCACTGAGATATTGGTGCTGCACGGCGTGCCAGGTCGCGCCGTCGTAGCTGCGGATATCGGCAGGAATGGCAACGATCGGTTTCGTCATGTTCGCCCCGGTGAAATCTTCTGCTTGTCGTTTCTGCCGCCAGAATGGCGGCGAAGTCAACGTTTGGCTGCGGCTGGCGGCCATTTTCCGCCAGGGCCTTGTCGCTGCTTCTGTCCTCGCAGCTAACCTGCTGATTTTGATGGGTGCGTGCGTGTTGCCTTATTGCCGTCTTGATGCCAAAGGCTAATGGACTAAAGCTTGAATCGCGGCCTTCGCCATGCTTAGCTCTGCCCTCGCTGCGGGTAGGGGTGAAGATCGGCCGCGCAGTGCCATCTATATGGGAGGTTTTTGATGGATCGTCGTTCGTTTTTCAAGAAGGCGGGAACCGCCGGGGCCGGCGCGGTCGCCGCAACGGCATTGGCAGCGCCTGCGATCGCGCAGGAGAATCCGAAGATCGCGTGGCGCATGACGTCGTCGTTTCCGAAGAGCTTGGATACGATTTATGGCGGTGCCGAAGACATCGCCAAGCATGTTGCCGCCGCAACCGACGGCAATTTCACCATCCAGCCTTTCGCGGCCGGTGAAGTCGTGCCGGGCCTGCAGGCCGTCGATGCCGTCGCCGCCGGGACGGTCGAGGCAGCCCACACCACCTCCTATTATTTCGTCGGCAAAGATCCGACCTACGCCATCGGAACGGCCATCCCCTTCGGCCTCAATAGCCGCCTGACAAATGCCTGGTTTTACGAGGGCAACGGCACCAAGCTGATGAACGAGTTTTATGCCACGCAAGGGATGTATGCTTTGCCGGCCGGCAATACCGGTGCCCAGATGGGCGGCTGGTTCCGCAAGGAAATCAACACGCTCGACGACCTCAAGGGCGTCAAGATGCGTATCGCCGGCCTTGCCGGTCGCGTCATGGAGAAGGTCGGCGTCATCCCGCAGCAGATCGCCGGCGGCGACATCTACCCGGCGCTCGAAAAGGGCACGATCGATGCGGCGGAATTCGTCGGTCCCTATGACGATCTGAAGCTCGGCTTCCACAAGGTGGCGAAATATTACTACTATCCGGGCTGGTGGGAAGGTGGCCCGACGGTGCATGCGTTCTTCAATCTGGATAAATGGAGCAACCTGCCGAAGCACTACCAGGCAGCGCTCACCGACGCCTGCGCCTTCGCCAACACCAACATGCTGGCGAAATACGACACGAAGAACCCGACCGCCCTGAAGCAGCTCGTCGCCGAAGGGGCGACACTGCGTCCGTTCAGCCAGGAAATCATGGAAGCCTGCTTCCAGGCGGCCATGGGCATCTACGGCGAAATCTCGGCCAACAACCAGTATTTCAAGAAGATCTACGACGACCAGACCGCTTTCAAGCGCGACGCCTATCTGTGGATGCAGCTTTCGGAATACACGTTTGATACGTTCATGATGATCCAGCAGCGGGCCGGCAAGCTCTAAGCGCTTCCATCGGCGCATCGAACGCATACGAAAAAACCCCGGATCGCCTGGTCCGGGGTTTTCTTTTGGCCTTGTTATCTGGGAAGGTTATTTCGCGGGTGGCGGCGGGGCTCCCGGCAAGCCGAGAGGCGGCAGGTTGAGGCCGGGGATCTGCGGCGCGCCATTGCCGCTGCCGCCCACCGGCGGCAGGCCGAGCTGGCCGCCGAAGCCCGGCACTTCGATCTTGATCGAGTTCGGGTCGACCTTCGGGCCATGGTCCAGCCAGTAGGTCACCGATTGCGGCCAGAAGATCACGATTGCCACCAAGATGATCTGCATGCCGACCCATGGCAGCGCGCCCATATAGATATCGGATGTCTTGACGTCCTTGCTGGCGATCGAGCGCAGATAGAAGAGCGCGAAGCCGAAGGGCGGATGCATGAAGCTCGTCTGCATGTTGACGCAGATCAGCACGCCGAACCAGATCAGATCGATGCCGAGACTGGAGGCGACCGGCGCCAGCATCGGGATCACGATGAAGGCGATCTCGAAGAAATCGAGAAAGAAGGCGAGCACGAAGATGAAGATGTTGACGAAGATCAGGAAGCCGACCGGGCCGCCTGGGATGCCCGAGAGCATGTGCTCGATCCAGCGCGAGCCGTCCATGCCCTGAAAGACCAGGCTGAAGCAGGTGGAGCCGATCAGGATCATCACCACCATCGAGGTGATGTGGGTGGTCGACGTCATCGCTTCGCGGATCAGCGGCCAAGTGAGGCGGCGATTCATCGCGGCGAGCAGCATGGCGCCGACGACGCCGAGCGCGCCGGCTTCCGTCGGCGTCGCAAGCCCCATGAAGATCGTGCCGAGTACGAGGAAGATCAGCACGATCGAGGGCACCATGCCCATCAGCACCTTCGCTAGCAGTGCCCAATTGAAATCGCCGCGCACCTCCTTCGGCAGCGGCGGCATCGATTTCGGTCGGATGATCGACATGACAAGGACGAAGAGCACGAAGATCGTCACCTGCAGGATCGAGGGGCCGATCGCGCCGAGATACATGTCGCCGACCGATCTGCCGAGCTGGTCGGCGAGGACGACGAGCACGAGCGAGGGCGGGATCACCTGGGTGATGGTGCCGGAGGCGGCGATGACGCCGGTGGCAAGGCGCGGGCTGTAACCGTAGCGCAACATGATCGGCAGCGAAATCACGCCCATGGTGATGACGGAGGCGGCCACCGTGCCGGTGATGGCGCCGAGCACGGCGCCGACCAGGATGACGGCATAGGCGAGGCCGCCGGGAATGCCGCCAAAGAGCTTGCCGGTGCCTTCGAGCAGATCCTCGGCAAGGCCGCAGCGTTCCAGCACCGCCCCCATGAAGGTGAAGAAGGGAATGGCGAGCAGGAGGTCGTTGGAGACGATGCCGAAAAAGCGCAGGGGCAGCGCCTGCAGAAAGGCTTCGCTGAAATGGCCGGTGGCGATGCCGATGATGCCGAAGAACAGGCCGACGGCGGCGAGCGAAAAGGCCACCGGAAAACCGTAAAGCATGAAAATGACCATGCCCAGGAACATGGCCGGCGGAATGATGCCGAAATCAAACAAATCCGTTCCTCCCCGGGGGCGCTATTGCAGCGGCTTTTCGTATGTCGTGTCGATGCTGATATGACCGGTGAGGGCAGCGATCCGCTTGATCAACTCGGAAAGGCCCTGGAGGGACAACAGTCCGAAACCGGCGACCAGGATCAGCTTGACGGGCCAGCGGATCAGTCCGCCGGCATTGCCCGATATTTCCCCCTGCCTGTAGGACAGTGCGAAGAAGGGCCAGCAGAGCCAGGTGAGGAAGATGCAGACGGGGATGAGGAACAGGATGAGACCGACGATATCGATCCAGATCTTCGCCTTGTCGGACACGGCGCCGTAGATCAGGTCGACGCGGACATGCTCATTGTTGCGCAGCGCGTGCGAGGCGCCGAGCATGACGACAAAGGCGAAAAGGTACCACTGAATTTCCAGCCAGCCATTCGAACTATAGTTGAAGGCATAGCGAACGATGGCATTTCCGGCGCTGATCAGGCAGCAGAACAGCACCATGTATTCGGAAAGTTTGCCCATGATCCGACTGAGCGAATCAATCAGCCGGCTTGCCGCCAGAAGTCCCGACATGCGTTTCCCTTGTTCTTGTCCTGCCGTTATTCGGCAGCTTTCCCTCTTTGGAATTCGGTGTAGACCACGACCTTTGAAATTGGAAGGATAAATGCCGCGCATAGGCGCATAGTCGTATAGCGCCGTCTCGTCATTTCCCGCGCGCGCTTCGGATTTTTCCGAAAACGATTCCGATTTTCGGGGCTGAGGCGCCACTTAAGATGGCCGGCCCGCACGGCCGGTAACCATTTTAACAACCCAGGCGTGGATGATTATTTCAACAACCTCGCGACAAGGCTGCAATATCACGCCAAGGCTGTGGTGTTCATCCTGGGGCTTTAGAAAATTTGACCAAATGTTTGATTCGATTGAAATCAATTTTTAAAGGGTTGCCACTAGAATTCCCGCGCACAGGGAAAGTGTGGATGAAGCCAGATAGCCCGAACAGGGTCCCTTTAGATGTGTATCTGTCGTTTGTGAGCTCCCTTTCCGGGAATCGCATGACGCTTCTTGTTGGCGTGATAGTACATATTGCGACGTGCCTTGCCGTGGCCGCCAAAACACAATCTTTCATCTATATTCCGCTGTCGATTGCCTTCCTTCTGGTTTTCACCGCCCGCATGGCCATCTTCCGGCAGTTCGATCGCGTCGACAAGGAGAGCTTGTCGCATGCCGGAATCGAGCGTTGGGAGCGGATCCTCGTTGCCAGCGGGGCCTGCACTACGGCCCTGCTTGGCTTTGCCAGCGGCTACGCCATCTTCGTCGTCCACGATTCCTTTGCTGAACTTGCCTGCATTTCCGTCACCATGGCGACGATGGTGTCCGTCGTCGGCCGCAACTACGGCTCGCGCTTCGCAGTCGACCTCCAGACGTTCTTCTGCTGCCTGCCGATGATCGTCTGCAGCCTGCTGGCGATGGATTTCTATCGCGGCGTGCTGTCGATCTTCCTCATCCCCTTCTGGCTGACGACGCGGGCGATGGCCAACGGCGTGCGCGAGTTTCTTTACGAGAATGTCATCGCGCGCCGGGAAATCACCATCATTGCCGACCGTTTCGATACAGCGCTCAACAACATGCCGCATGGTCTCGTCATGGTCGATGCCGAGAACCGCGTCCAGGTCATCAACCGCAAGGCGTGCGAGCTTCTGAAGATCGGGGCGCCTGAGCGGCTGAAGGACCGCGATCTCGGCGCGGTGCTGCGCTACGGCGCCCGCTACAGCTTCATGGATGCCTCGCAGCCGGAGCTCATCCTGCGCCAGCTCACCCAGGTCGCCGACGGCAACCTGTCGCGCACGCTCATTCATTTCCCTGAGGACCTGTCGCTCGAATTCTCCGCCAGCCGGAGGGCCGACGGCGGTGCCGTTCTGATCTTCGAGGACGTGTCGAGCCGGGTGAAGGCGGAGCAGAAGATCATGCATATGGTCCGCTTCGATGCGCTGACCGGCCTGCCGAACCGTGAATATTTCGGGCAGCTGGTACAGGAATATCTCGCCAGACATCCGCGCAAATCAGGACCGCTCGGCTTCATGGTCCTCGACATCGACGAGTTCAAACATGTCAACGACATGCGTGGTCACGTCACCGGCGACCATCTGCTTTGCGCCATCGCCGCCCGCATCAAGCAGGCTTGCGGCAATGCCATCCTCGGCCGCTTGATGGGCGATCAGTTCATCCTGTTCTTCCCGCATGCGAAGGAGCCCACATCGCTCGAGCTCTCGATTCGCCGGGTGCACGCTGCGATCCAGGGCCATTACGAGGTCGACGAGCTCACCTTCCTCGTTTCGCTCAGCGCCGGCTACGCGATCCTCGAAAGCTCGGCCTTTGCCATGGACGAGTGGAGCGTCAAGGCGGATCTCGCACTGTTCGAAAGCAAGTCCCGCCTCAAGGGTGGCATCTCAGGATTCGAGCGGGAGATGGACGGGCGCTATATCGAGCAGCAGAAGCTGAAGGCCGACTTGCGCGAAGCGGTTTCGGCGCAGGCGCTGCATCTCGTCTTCCAGCCGATGTTCCGGGCCGATGGCACACGGATAGAATGTGCCGAAGCGCTGGCGCGCTGGGTGCATCCGGAGAAGGGTTCGATCCCGCCCGACGTGTTCATCCGGCTTGCCGAAGAGATGGGCATTATCTCCGACATTACCCGTTTCGTCCTGTTCAAGGCTTGCAGCGAGTGCATGAACTGGCCGGACCATATCGCCGTTTCGGTCAATCTCTCGGCGCGCGACCTGCGCGATGCCGATATCCTTTCGGTGGTCGCCGATGCGCTCGTCCATTCCGGCCTCGACGCGGCGCGGCTGCATCTCGAAGTCACCGAAAGCTGCCTGATCGACGAGCCGCAGGCCGTGCGCGCCATCCTGGCGGAACTGAGGGCCCGCGGCATCACCATCGCCATCGACGATTTCGGCACCGGTTTCTCCAGCCTCAGCTACCTCGACACGCTGCCGCTCGATATCGTCAAGATCGACCGTTCCTTCGTGCGCAACATTGTCGAGGATACCCGCCGTCTCAAGCTGTTGCGCGGCACGGTCCATCTCGCCCGCGAGCTCGGCCTGAAGATCGTCATCGAGGGCGTCGAGACAGAGGAGCAGCTCGCGCTGCTCAACAAGCACCGCAGCACCGATCTCGTCCAGGGCTATGTTTTCTCTCAGCCGGTGCCTTCCCAGAACATCCCGCTGTTGCAGCAGGGCATCGGCCGCCGCCCCGTCCAGCGCCGGCGCAACAAGGTCGCCTGAGCGCGTCGCAGCGGCCGCCCTTTCTCCTGACAATACTCCCCGCCGTTAACCTTAATAGTTTATATACGGCCCGAATTATCGGATTTCCTTGCCTAAATTTCGCCGCCGTATGATTAATGATCCGTTAACGACGGATCGAGAGAATGTCAGACATACTTTTCACGCGTAGTGATTTCAGCAGTAAAATCCTGGAAATTTTGGACCATGTCGAATATCGCCGCGTTGAGAGCAGCGAAGACATGGAAGAGGTGGAACGCCTGCGCTACAAGGCCTACAAGGCCCACGGCGCGCTGTCGCTTGCCCCGGAAGGCCTATTGGACGAGGTCGATTTCGACAGCCATGCCTATATCTTCGGACTGTATTATTATGGTGAACTGATCAGTACGATCCGAATTCATTATGTGACACCGGAGCATCGTGTCAGCCGGTCGGGAGAGGCCTTTGCCGAGGCGATGGACGAGCTTCTGGACGCCGGGCTGACCTTGATCGACCCGGCGCGTTTCGCGGCTGATCCCGAACTCACCGCCAACATGCCATGGGTTCCCTATCTGACACTGAGACCTGCCATCGTCGCGGCTGCCTATTTTCGGGCGGACCGTGTTATTCAATCCGTCCGGCCGCCGCATGCCGCCTTCTACAAACGGGTTTTCTATGCCGATACGATTGTGCCCGGCCGGCTGGCGGAGAGTTACGGGGTTGATGTGACGCTGATGGCGACGAACGTGGTCGAGGTCGGGCGCAAGCTTCTGACGCGTTATCCCTTCTTCATCTCCAGCGCCAGCGAGCAGCGCATGATGTTTTCGCGCAATCCGAATGACACCCTGCCGCCGCTCACCATTATACCGACGGCGCGTTTCGTGCCGCAAGGCGAACTCGGCACCGACCTGCCGCTCTGATTGCTTCGAAGCCAGCATCCAAGTGAGAAGCGTGGGGCGACGGCGCTATCGCAGTCGTCGCCTTCATGCTTTTTTTTTGCCTGGAAACCGGTGGTTTTGCAGCGTAAAGCGCGTCGTATCAAATTTGATTGATGCGATGCGCCTCAGTCCTTTGTTGCCATGCATGTCGTGTTCCGGAGCCGCTGCACACATCCTGATGACATGGGTTGACTGCGGCATTCTCATGCATTGCGCTTTCGCCTGTCATTGTGTAATTCCTGCAGCAGGGATTTCCCTCGGCATAAGCGAGGGAATCAGGCAGCGCACAGGCATTTGAGGGAGACGATATTTATGGCCGAACATCATACCGGACCGGTCGAGACCGGCGCGCCGATGGATTACCGGGAACATGAAAAGACCTACGACATGTTCATCGCCGGCGCGAAATACGGCTCGATGCTTCTCATCGTCCTCCTGCTTGCCATGACTGCCGGTTTCTTCGGCGGCGCCGGCCTTCTCGGTGGCCTCTTCGTTTTCATCGTTCTTCTCGCTGCCGGCATCTTCCTGGTCCGCTGATCGCGGCAAGGGGAGGAGGGGGCATTTCCGCAGCTTTGTGACTGAAGCGGGTCGCGGTCTTTCAGATTCGCTGCTCGCGCTTCAGGACTTCATTTTTCTCGCGCGTCGTCATCGCAGAACCGCCGTACAGTTTTGCGCGACATGCTTAGGTGCTTGGCCTGCGCAGGTAAGCCTGCGGCGGTCTGGCTGACCCGGAGGAGGGGGCAGTTGGGCAATATCGTTTTCGTTGCAAGGGAAATTGCCGGCGGGGAGACGCGTGTCGCGGCCTCGGCCGAGACCGTGAAGAAAATGAAGAGTTTCGGCTTCGACGTCGTCGTCGAAGCCGATGCCGGGGCGGCGTCACGTATTCCTGATCGAGAGTTCGAGGCTGCCGGCGCCAGGATCGGCAGTTCGGCGGATGCCGCTTCGGCCGACGTCGTGCTCAAGGTGCGTCGTCCGAACGAACAGGAAATCTCATCCTATAAAAGCGGCGCCGTGGTGATCGCCATCATGGATCCCTACGGCAATGACGAGGCGATCGCGGCCCTCGCCGTTGCCGGGGTTTCGGCTTTCGCGATGGAACTGATGCCGCGCATAACCCGCGCCCAATCGATGGACGTGCTGTCGTCTCAGGCCAATCTCGCCGGTTACCAGGCCGTCATCGAAGCGGCGGCGGTTTATGACCGCGCCATGCCGATGATGATGACGGCGGCCGGTACCGTGCCGGCTGCCAAGGTCTTCGTCATGGGCGCCGGCGTCGCCGGTCTTCAGGCAATCGCCACCGCGCGGCGTCTGGGTGCTGCGGTCTCGGCCACCGACGTGCGACCGGCCGCCAAGGAACAGGTCGCCTCGCTCGGCGCGAAGTTCATCGCCGTCGAGGACGAGGAGTTCAAGGCGGCGGAAACGGCCGGCGGCTATGCCAAGGAAATGTCGGCCGATTATCAGGGCAAGCAGGCCGCGCTCGTGGCCGAACATATCACCAAGCAGGATATCGTCATCACCACGGCACTGATTCCCGGTCGCGCTGCGCCGCGTCTCGTTTCGCGCGCCATGCTCGCCTCGATGAAGCCGGGTGCGGTGGCCGTCGACCTTGCCGTCGAGCGCGGCGGCAACATCGAGGGCGTCGTTGCCGGTGAGATCGCCGATGTCGAAGGCGTGAGCGTCATCGGTTTTGCCAACATGCCGGGCCGGGTTGCGGCCAGCGCTTCGGCGCTCTACGCCAAGAACCTCGTCACCTTCCTCGAGACCATGGTCAACAAGGAAACCGGGAGCGTCGTCGTCAACCTCGACGACGAGCTGGTCAAGGCGACGATGCTGACCTATGCCGGCGACGTGGTTCATCCCGCCTTCGGCGGCGCGAAGAAGGGGGACAACTGATGGCCAGTGAAGCAATGGACAAAGCGCTGGAACAGCTCGACCAGGCGGTAACCGCCGTCGTCACGGCGGCGGCCCAGGCGCCGGAAGCGGCCAGTGCGGCGACCGGTGGGGCGATCGATCCCTTCGTCTTTCAATTCGCGATCTTCGTCTTGACGATCTTCGTCGGTTATTACGTCGTCTGGTCGGTGACGCCGGCGCTGCATACGCCGCTGATGGCGGTCACCAATGCGATCTCCTCCGTCATTGTCGTCGGCGCGCTTCTGGCGGTCGGCATTTCGACGAGCGGGCTTGCGACCGGCTTCGGCTTCGTCGCCCTCGTGCTGGTTTCGGTGAACATCTTCGGCGGCTTCCTCGTCACGCAGCGAATGCTTGCGATGTACCGCAAGAAGGACCGGTGAGGGACCGATGACCAATATTGCAGCCTTCCTCTACCTCGTCTCCGGTGTCCTGTTCATCCTGGCGCTGCGCGGCCTGTCGCATCCTGCCACCAGCCGCAAAGGCAATCTCTACGGCATGGTCGGCATGGCGATCGCCATTCTGACGACGCTCGTGCTGGCAACGCCCAATTTCGGCGGCTTCGTGCTGATCATCCTCGGCCTTGCCATCGGCGGTAGTGTCGGCGCCTATGTCGCCCGCACGATTGCCATGACCTCGATGCCGCAGCTGGTCGCCGGCTTCCATTCGCTGGTCGGCCTTGCCGCCGTCCTGGTCGCCGCCTCGGCGCTCTATACGCCGGCCTCGTTCGGCATCGGCGAAATCGGTCACATCCACACCGAGGCGCGCATCGAAATGGCGCTCGGCGTGGCGATCGGAGCGCTCACCTTCACCGGCTCGATCATCGCCTTCCTGAAGCTCGACGGACGCATGTCGGGCAAGCCGATCTTGCTGCCTTACCGGCATGTGATCAATGCGGCGCTGCTGGCGCTGATCATTCTCTTCATCATCGGGCTTGCCGCCACCGAAAGCCATTTCGATTTCTGGGCCGTCGTGGCGCTGTCGCTGGCACTCGGCGTTCTCCTGATCGTGCCGATCGGCGGCGCCGACATGCCCGTCGTCGTTTCAATGCTGAACTCCTATTCGGGATGGGCCGCGGCCGGCATCGGCTTCACGCTCGGCAACCTGGCGCTGATCGTCACCGGCGCGCTCGTCGGCTCCTCCGGCGCAATCCTCTCCTACATCATGTGCAAGGGCATGAACCGTTCCTTCGTCTCGGTCATCCTCGGCGGTTTCGGCGGCGAGACGGCCTCCGGCGGACCCGACACCACAGACCGGACGGTCAAGCTCGGCTCGGCCGAGGATGCGGCCTATCTGATGGCCAATGCGTCGAAGGTCATCATCGTGCCGGGATACGGCATGGCGGTGGCCCAGGCCCAGCATGCATTGCGTGAACTCGCCGACAATCTGAAGAAGAATGGCGTCGAGGTGAAATATGCCATTCATCCGGTCGCGGGCCGCATGCCCGGCCATATGAACGTGCTGCTCGCCGAAGCCAATGTTCCCTATGACGAAGTCTTCGAGCTGGAGGACATCAATTCGGAATTCGCCCAGGCCGATGTCGCCTATGTCATCGGCGCCAATGACGTCACCAATCCTGCCGCGCGCGACGACAAGACCTCGCCGATCTACGGCATGCCGATTCTGGACGTCGATCGGGCCAAAACCTGCCTGTTCGTCAAGCGCTCGCTCGGCTCCGGTTATGCCGGCATCGACAATACGCTATTCTACAAGGACGGCACGATGATGCTGCTCGGCGATGCGAAGAAAATGACCGAGGATATCAACAAGGCGATTTCGCATTGATCGAGTGAAATGCAGCCGCCCATCGGGCGGCTGTTTGATTCATCCTGTTCAGTCGATGTGATGCCGGCTCGGTCTCGCCTTGCCGCAAACAACGCTCCTTCGTCATATCTCGCCCGGTACGAGCGTCATCTTCTCGACCCCGATCGCCAGGTTCAGCCCTTCCTGAGCCTGCACGTTCAACGGCTGCAGCATGAAAGCCTTGTTGGTGCCGCCGGCGATAACCTTGGCGCCGGCGCCTGCACCGATGCTCGCATCCGCCCCGACGCCGTAATATTCGCCGGCCAGGGCGTATTGCGGCATATCCGTGCCGGTTTTCGCCAGCACCTGCCAGATCATCACGCTCTTGCCGGTCTGGCCGATATCGAGGCCGAACTTCTCGATCTTGCCGGCATAGACCGCCTTGGCGCCGCCGGATGCCGGCGTGTAGGTGCAGATCAGGTTCTTCTGCGACGTGATGATCAAACCCTGGCCGCCATCCGATCCGCAGACCAGACGGCCAAGCGTGACATAGTTTTCCGCGCCCGCCGGGCTTGCCCAGGCCGTGGCCGTCAGAGCCGCGGCCGCGATCATGGTTTGCTTGAACATGGTCCTTCTCCTTGGAAACGACCTGTTCGAAACGGGTGCAAGTGGCGATTGTTCCGGGAGACTGAAGCCCGCTGCATCAGACGTGATGCATGGGATGCGCTCCCGCGCTTTGATTTCCGGGGAAAGGCTCCGCCCCTTCGGGCGACATATGTCAGTCCCGCTCCAGCGTGGCGCGCTGTGCCGTCAACACCCATAACAGGCCTTCAGGCAGGAAATCGATCTCAACGGTGCCGCGGAAGGCAGCGGCGGCATGGGCTTTGATAACGGTCGTGCCGAAGCCCGTGCGTGACGGCTCTACCACCGGCGGGCCGCCACGCTCCTCCCAGGTGAAGCGGAGCAGGGCATCCGGCTCGTCTTCCTCCCTGACATCGCGCCATTCGAAGCGAACGCGGCCTTGCGGAACGGAAAGCGCGCCGTATTTCACCGAATTGGTGGCCAGCTCGTGCAGCGCCAGACCCAGATTCTGCACCGCATCCGGCTTCAGGACGAAATCCTCACCTGCGATTTCGATCTGTTCGCGCGATTGCGGGAAGGCCTGCAGATGGATATCGACGACTCGCCGGAGTGACACGCCTCCCCATTGCTCGCTGGTCAGGAGCTCGATCGAACGCCCCAGCCCGTCGAGTCGGTCGGCGACAGCGGCCTGGAAGGTCTCGACGCTATCGGCCTGCTTGGCGAGCTGGCGCATCATTGCCTGGGCGAGCGTCAGAAGATTCTTCGTGCGGTGGACGAGCTCGTGCATGACGAAACGCAGCCGGTCCTCGGTCTGGCTGCGGTCGAAGGACGCATTCGACAGGGCGATCGCCACCTGGTTCGCCTCGATGACGCTGGTCTCGACCGGCGAAACGATGTGGCCGTCGCCCATACGCTTTGCCATGTCGGCAATATCGCGGATGGTGGTGCGCACCTGCCTTGCGACGGCATAGGCAGCGAGCACTGCGACCAGCACAAGCGCCACGCCACCGATGATCAGGAAGCGCCAGGTGCTGAGGATCGAAGCCTGCGCCACCGGCCCCCAGATCACGGTTTTCCATGACCAGCCGGGAATTTGGGCATAACCGAGGAGCATGTGGGGCAGGATCGTCTTATCTTCGAAGACCCCTCGGGCGAAACTAAGCGCCGGCAGGATACGCGGATCGAATGGTGTGCCGGGTTCCAGCGCTGCTGGGCCGGCGGCAACGACCACGTGACCGCTTTGATCGATGACGGCGGCCGACCAGCCGGGAGCAAGGCCCTGAGTCGTCACGAGCTTGCCGAGATCTCCCGCATCCTGCGTGATGATGAGGGCGGCGACCGGATCATCCGCCCGCGGGAGGGTGACGTTATAGACCCAATCGCCGCTGGTTTTGCCGCGAAAAACATCCGAAGCCTCGATGCGGCCGGATTTCATGGCGGCATCCAGCGCAGCGATGTTTGCCATCTGTCCCAGCGGGGTCCCGAAAGGCCGGCGTGTATTCAGCAGTTGGTGACCGGTGCGATCGACGGCGAGGACGTAAAGCGAATTGTTGCGCAGCGCTGTTTCCGTGCGCTCGTGGAAGGAAGCGAGGTCGCCGTTTTCAAGCTCCGGCGAGCTCGACAACAGCCGCAGCGTCGTCGCCATGTCCTGAAGCTGGCGGTCGATGATGCGCGAAAGGGCAAGCGCGTCCTGCGCCGTCTCGCGCTTCAATGTCGAACGCTGGTTGTCCTCCAGCTGCAACAGAAGCAGCGCCACGAAGGCGAAAATCGGCAGCGCGATCGCCACCGCCATGGCGACGAGATAGGTGCCGATCGAAGCCTTTGGGAAGAACAGCGCAACGATCTTCATTGAACGCGCCACGTCGCCAGTACCATCGGACAATCCAGCGAGGCCGATCGAGCGAAGGATAAAATCACAGGGCGGAAAAGGTAGCCGCATCCCTGGCGTCGCTCGGACGAAGCGCGGCACCGGTGCGGGCGCTGCCCGCGATAGTTTTCGCTCGCGGTCAGGAAGGCAAAGATCCGCATTTCTCGCAAAACGCCCTCAACACGTTTTTCCAACGCCCGATAGCGGGCTATCGAAGCAGCGACATGTTAGGGGGAGCATGAGCCGGTTGCAACATCGTATGACATGCCAGCGATGATGACGGGTGTTTTTCCGCCTCTCTTTTCAAGGCGATGCGGCCGCCTTCATGACAAGCTTCCCTGTCATCGGCGGCCGCGCCCATGCGCATCTTTAACCGGCTGAGGCGCCAACCCGGGCGAGGCCATCGCGGGCCGGCTGGTATTTCGGATCAAGCCCGACGGCATGGCGATAGGAGCGGGCAGCCTTCGCCTTATCGCCGCGGCGTTCGTAGACGAGCGCCTGGTTGGCCCAGGATTCGGCGATGTTGCCGTTGAGCTCGATTGCATGGTTGAAATCGGCAAAGGCGTTATCGTCGTCATTCAGTGCGATGTAGGAAATGCCTCGGCCGTTATAGGGCTCGGGCGAATTCGGTGCGAGCGAGATCGCTTTCGAGAAATCGTCGATCGCCTTGTCCTGCTGATTGCGCTTCTGATAGATCAAGCCGCGATTGTGATAGGCGCGGCCGTCGGTGGTGCCGAGCTGGATCGCCCGGTCGAAATCGTTGAAGGCCTGATCGTCCTGGCCGGCCATGCGATAGACATTGCCGCGGCCGATATAGGCGACGTCATAGCTCGGATTGATCTGCAGTGCGGCGTTATAATCGGCGATCGCCTGGGCCTGCTGACCCATGTTGCGATAGACGAGGGCGCGGTTGGCATAGGCCTGGAAGAAGCGCGGATTGATCTGCAGGGCCGTATTGAAATCGTTCAGCGCCTGGCGGAACTGGCCGCCGCGGCCGTAGGCGGAGCCGCGGACATTATATCCTTCGGGATCCTTGGGGTTGGCGTTGATAACCGCCGTCAGTGACGCAATATTCTCTTCCGACCCTTGAGCCTTGTCGATGCGGATCACGGCGTCCGTGGTATTGGTCGTTTCGCAACCGGCAAGGCCGAGCATGGCGGCCAGCGCCATAGCGGGCAGCAATGCGGTTTTCTGCAGGCGCCATGCGCGGGACGGATTGAAGGTGGTAACAGCCATTCGGGCTCGCTTTCCCCATGCGGCATATCCGAGACCGGAATATGCGATCTTCAGCGGCAAACTAAAAAGGCGGCGGCGAACCAATCGCCCCCGCCACAATGCATCTGAAAACGTCGAAAAAACGACGGCAACGCTTAGCGTGCGACCAGGCCTTCGCGCTGGGCGCGCTTGCGGGCCAGCTTGCGAACGCGGCGAACAGCCTCGGCCTTTTCGCGCGCACGCTTCTGCGACGGCTTCTCGTAGTAGTCGCGCATCTTCATTTCGCGGAAAATGCCTTCGCGCTGCATCTTCTTCTTGAGAGCGCGGAGAGCCTGATCGACATTGTTATCGCGGACAAGTACCTGCACGAGAATCACGTTCCTTTGGTTTGGTTGATGCCTGAGGCGGCGCAGCGCCAGGGGCAAAAAAATAACGTTCGCGCGGCCGCAGCCTTGCGATTGGTGATGCGGGATAGCAGATCGAGTAGGGGAAGTCCAGACGGATATGGGAGGCGGGCGGAAAAATCACACCTGGCCGGCATCCTGTCTCGATCGCGCCGACTCCGGCAAGGCGTCATCCAGAGCTGCGATCGCCTCCTTGAGCGCCGTCCTGACCCGCAGGCGGTCGGCAGGCTCCACCCGGCTCATATCCAGATGCAGGTCGAGGCCGGAGAGGTGTTCGCTCAGAACGCGGCTCTTATGGTCGGCACCGAGCGTCAGCCCGTCCACGGCATAGGGCACGATCTCGCGCTGTATGCCTTTCATCGTGATCGGCGGCAGCGGATGCGCGGCGACGATTTCGTTCACCAGCGCATAGGTCTCGTAGCTGATGACGATCTCTCCGCCCTGGGCGATTGATTGCAGGCGGGCGGCGAGATTGGCTTCGGCGCCGATGATCGTATAGTCCATGCGGTCGCTGCTGCCGAAATTGCCGACGTTGCAATAGCCGCTGTTGATTCCCATGCGCACGACAAAAGGCTCTTCGGTGCCGTTTCTGCGCCATCTGTCCTTGAGTTCGCCGAGGCGGCGCTGCATGTCGACGGCCATGCGCAGGCAGGCCTTCGCATCCTCCTCAGGCCCCTTCGTTTCCGGATCGCCGAAGAAAACCAGCATGGCGTCGCCGATGAACTTGTCGACCGTGCCGCCGTGGGCGAGCGCAATGTTCGACATTTCGGTCAGATATTCGTTGAGCATCTCCGTCAGCGCTTCCGGCTGCAGCCGCTCGGTGGTCGCGGTGAAATCCTTGATGTCGGAGAAGAAGATCGTCAGGCGCTTGCGCTCGGTATGGACGACCACGTCCTTCTGCCCGCTGAAAATGCTCTTGTAGATCTGCGGCGAGAGGTAGCGTGAAATCTTAAGGGAAACGCCGGCGAGGAATTCATTGGCCGCTTCCAAATCCCGGTTGGCGTTATGGATCGCGCGCGCCTGCTGCCGCTGCAGCAGAATGAAACTGAGGCCGATGATGGCGACAAACAGAAAATAGCAGAGCAGGTATTTGAAGGCGAAGACGTTGCTGGCATAGGGCTGCCGGATGATCACTTCCTGGATGCCGCGCACATCGCCCACCTTCCAATCGGTCTTCGGGCTTTCCGGGTGGCTATTGTGGCAGGCAACGCAGGCCTGCCCCATGACGACGGGGGTGATGAACCGCAGGGTATCGGTCAATCCCACACGCGTGAGATCGTTCAGCGTCTGTTGCGGATTGGCGCGCAGCGCCGTAAGCGCTCGTTTCTCGAAGTCGTCGAGTTCGTGGGATGCGCGGCTCTTGAACGGCAGGTCGGAGACGAAACGATAGGTGATATTGGCCTGCTGTTCCTTGATGACGTCGCCGAGCTCGAGCGAAAGTGTCGCCGGCAGCGGGATGGCGCCTGGAATATTGGCGTAGTTGTGGGAGACGACCGTGCCGGCGGTCGCCCCGCTGGCATGCGCGGCCAGAACGCGTCCGACAACGTTCGCCGAATAATAGGAGCGAATGCTCGATATCAGCGAACTCATGTCACGCGCCTGCCGCCGCAAGGTATTTCCCGAGAGATCGCTGATGTCGAGCCAGACGGCAAGCGGTAGCCCGGCCAGCATTGCCAGCACGACGGCGATCAGCCAGTAGCCGCTTCGGCGCGCGGCGGATTCGGAAATCACGGCGACCCTTCCCCTTCTCTCGAAAAAAAGCATGCGATTTTAAATCGGTAAAAGAACATTTCGCCGGGCGCCCGGCAAGGTCGAAGCCTTGTCATCCCGGTAAAAGCCCCGCCAAAATCACGGCCGCGGGCTGATTGAAGGCGCTCCTTATCGGCTGAGTGGAAAGACGAAGGGCAGGAGGTCGAAAACGGAGCGTCCTGGACGCGTCCGTGAATGGCATTCGGGCCGAAAGCGGCGTAGCCTGTCTGCCGGCAGACGCAGGCCGCTTCGTCGGCCGCGGGAGGGACAGCCGGTGAGATGATGACGCGCGCGCAGCAAATCGGTGTGGTTATCGGCCTGGCGATCGTGGCGGCGCTGACGATGCTGCGGGCGGACGATCCCGGGATTTTCAAGCTGATCCGCGGGGTGACCTTCGACGAATATCAGCGGCTGGTCCCGAGAAGCTTCGAACCGATGCCGGTCCGCGTGGTCGACATCGACGAGGCTTCGCTGCGCGAATTCGGCCAGTGGCCGTGGCCGCGGGACAGGCTGGCCCTGCTGGTGGACAGGCTCTCGCAAATGGGGGCCGCCGCCATCGCCTTCGATGTTCTTTTCGCCGAGCCGGACAGGCTGTCGCCGCGCAATGTCGTTCGCGAGGTCGCCGGGGTCGATCCGGTGCTGGCTGAGAAATTGCCTGACAACGACGAGATATTCGCCGGTTCGATTGCCGGCAAACCCGTCGTGCTCGGCTTCGGCTTGTCCAACGAAGGCGGATACCGGCCGCCCGTCAAGGCCGGCTTCGCCTTCACCGGAGAAAGCCCGGTCTCGGCTCCGCCGTTTCTCAGCGCTTCGACGCCGCTCAGGCCGCAACTGGAGGCCAATGCAGCAGGGCTTGGCCATATCAGCCTCAATCCCGGCAATCCCTCGCCTGTGGTTCGTGCAGTTCCGCTGTTCCTGACCGATGGCGAGCAACTCTATCCGAATCTGGCGATCGAGGCGCTGCGGGTCGCCCAAGGGGTCTCGACCTATGTGCTGTCGGGCGCGCCCGACCGCGCCGGCGTGATGACATCGGCAAAGATCGGCGACTTCGTCGTGCCGCTGACGGCGGCTGGCGAACTCTGGCTCTATGTCACGCCCGACCGGGCCGAGCGATATATATCTGCCCGCCAGGTGCTCGCCGGTGCAGGTGTCAGCCCCGACGTCGCGGCCGCCGTCAACGGCAGCATCATTTTCGTCGGGACTTCGGCCGCCGGCCTGCAGGATATTCGCGTCACTGCGCTCGGCGAGAATGTCCCCGGCGTTTCGCTGCATGCGCAGGCCGTCGAGCAGATTCTCTCCGGCCAGTTCCTGTCGCGGCCCGATTGGGCGGACGGGCTGGAAATCCTTGTCATCGCGGTGCTCGGATTTCTGCTCGTCGTGGTGACGACCTTCGTCAGTCCCGCCGTTGCTCTGATCTGCGGTCTGCTGATCACGGCAATGGCGCTGGTGGCGTCCTGGTTGTCGTTTCTCTATGGGGGCCTTCTCTTCGATCCGCTGGCTCCGATCATCAGCGGATCGATCACCCATTTTGCCGCGACCTCGTTCAGGATCCTGGTGATCGACCGGGAGCGGCGCGCGGTGCGACGCGCCTTCGGGCACTATCTGTCGCCGTCGCTGCTCCATCGCATCGAGCATACCCGCGATGCATTGCGGCTCGGCGGCGACGACCGCGAACTGACCGTCATGTTCGTCGATGTCAGGAACTTCACCGAGATCAGCGAGCGACTGGCGCCGGCCGAGGTCGTCAGGTTCCTGAACACGCTGCTCGATGCGCTGAGCCGCCATGTGGTGGCCAATGAAGGCACGCTCGACAAATTCATCGGCGATTCGATCATGGCGTTCTGGAATGCGCCCATCGATGTGACCGATCATGCGACAAAGGCGGTTCGCGCCGCACTTGCCATGCGCGAAACGCTGGCCGAATTGAATGCCGGCGACGCTTTCGGTTTTGGGCTCGGGCAACAGGTCGGCATCGGCATCGGCATCCATACCGGCCTTGCCTGCGTCGGCAATATGGGTGCCAAAACGCGCTTCAACTATTCGGCGGTCGGCGATGCCGTCAATGTCGCGGCGCGCATCGAATCCTGCTGCAAGGAGGTCGGCTTCGATATTCTGATATCCGACAGCACGGCAAAGCTGGTGCAGACCATGGCGCTGGTCGAGGCTGGCGCCATCCCGCTCAAGGGCAAGAGCAGCCGAACGAAGATCCTCGCGGTGGTCGGCAATGAGCGCGTCGCGGCATCCCGGGAATTTGCCGCACTCGATATCGTTCACCGGCAGCTGATCCAGGCTTTGCATTCGCATTCGAGGAACACGCGCAAGCTTGTCGGGACCGCGAAACTCGGAGCGGCGCAGGTGATCGGCGGCTTGACGGAGTTTTACCAGCGGATTTCTGCCAGGACCGACCACTTCCGGGACATGTCCGAGGACATCGAGAAGACGGCTGATTGAGGGGTCTCAGCGGCTGCGATTGAAATTCCAGCTTCTGTCGTGGTTGCGATCCCAGTCGTGACGGCGATGATCCCTGTTGTCGTCCCCATCATCCCCATGATGCTCGCCGTGGTCGTCATGGCGCTCGTGGCGGCCCGGCTTGTCATGCTCATCATGGTCGTCGGGTTTATCCGGCCTATCATGATGCGGCCTATCGTAATGCGGCCTGTCGTGATGCGGCTTGTCGTGATGGTGCTCATGATGCGGCTTGTCGTGATGCGGTGTGTCGGGCTTGTTCGGCCGTTCTTTCTGCGGCTCGACAGGTGTTTGCGGCGGATCCTGGCGTTGCGGCGCGGGCGTGGCTGCCGGCGGCGGCGGGCTCCGATCGCTTCTTTCCGGCAGCAGCGAGGCCATTCCGCAGCCGCCCAGCATGCCGAGGCCGCCGGAAAGCCGTTGATTGCCGGAAAGGAAGGGCAGGGCACGCTGGTTCCCAAGTCTGCCAAGAACGTTGCGATCGACCCGGCCGGCTGCCGTCATATCGCCATTCGGTTTGGCGACAACGCAATCGCAGCGTTGCTGCAGCTGGCGACAGCCACCGGGGCCGCAGAAGTTGGCCGCGCCGTTCAAGAGGACGACGGCGGTGGTGCCGTCGGGACCGACATAGAAATCGAATGCGGTGCCGCGCACGCCGATCGTGCCGGCCGGCGTCAGGATTTGATAGGCCGAAGATTTCGAGTTGCCGCTGACCCAGCGGAAGGTCCCCTTGGCCGCCCTGATGGTGAGTTTCCTGACCGATTGGGAATCATCGAAGACATATTTGTCGATAACGACGGAGGAACCCCAGCCGACTGCGAGCTTTGTGCCGTCACGAAACACAAACTGGCCGAGCCCGGATTGCGACGTCCTGATGCGTTCGTCGCGGTGCACGCTGGTATTGACCTCAATCGGTCCGGCCTGTCCGGTGACTTCGGTCTTGATGAGGACAGCCTGGCCGACCGGCTCGGCGGCGAGCGCCACCTGGGCGCTGCAAAACGCGATGAAAAGCGCGTGGAAGAATGAACGCCGACCCCACATCATGCAAGAACCCCGGCAATGGGGCGAGAATTAACATTTTAGTAACTGCTTGTCTTCTCGCCCTCTTGGGTGAGGGCTAATGCCACCTCGGTGCACGGCATTCGCTGCGGCGTCGGAGGCAGAGAAACAGGGCGCTTTTCGACATCATGTCGCTCAGTGTCAAAACCAAAGCTCTCGCGCGTCGCAAAAGAGCCGTTGTGCCGCATTTGGATTTGCGATTTGTATGGGCACGGAGAATAGCCTGCCCGAAGGAGAAGAAGGCGGATGCGGAAATATTCGGTTTTTGCCGTGGCGCGAGAGGCCCTGCGCGGTCATCGGGGTTGGGAGAAGCAGTGGACGTCGCCGGAACCGCGCGCCGAATACGACGTCGTCATCATCGGCGCCGGCGGACACGGCCTGGGCGCCGCCTATTATCTCGCCAAGGAGCATGGCATCACCAATGTGGCGGTGATCGAGAAGGGCTGGCTCGGCGGCGGCAATACCGGGCGAAACACCACCATCATCCGCTCGAACTATCTCTATGAAGAGAGCATGCACATTTACGAGCATTCGATGAAGCTCTGGGAGGGGCTATCGCAGGAGCTCAATTACAATGTGATGTATTCGCCGCGCGGCGTGATGATGCTCTCGCACAATATTCACGACCAGCAGTCCTTCAAGCGGCATATCCACGCCAACCGGCTCTACGGCATCGACAATGAATGGCTGACGCCGGAACAGGCGAAGGCCTATTGCCCGCCGCTCGATATCTCCGCCAGCGCGCGCTACCCGATCAACGGTGCGGCGCTCCAGCGGCGCGGCGGCACGGCGCGGCATGATGCAGTCGCCTGGGGTTATGCCCGCGCAGCATCGGACCGCGGTGTCCATATCATCCAGAATTGCGAAGTGACCGGCATCCGGCGTGCGCCCGATGGACGCGTGACCGGTGTGGAGACTACGCGCGGGTTCATCGGCGCCAGAAAGGTCGGCGTGTCGGCGGCCGGCCACACGACGACGATCATGAAAATGGCCGATGTGCGGGTGCCGCTGCAGTCGAGCCCGCTGCAGGCGCTGGTGTCCGAGCCGCTGAAGCCGATCTTCCCATGCGTCGTCATGTCAAACACGGTTCATGCCTATATCTCCCAGTCCGACAAAGGAGAACTCGTCATCGGCGCCGGCACCGACCAATACAATTCCTACTCACAGACCGGCGGGCTGCAGATCATCACCCACACGCTCGATGCCATCTGCGAGCTCTTCCCGATGTTCCGGCGCGTCAAGATGATGCGCCAATGGGGCGGCATCGTCGACAACACGCCGGATCGTTCGGCGATCCAGTCGAAGACGCCGGTTCCCGGGCTTTACGTCAATTGCGGCTGGGGCACCGGCGGCTTCAAGGCGACGCCGGGCTCGGCCAATCTCTTCGCCCATCTTATCGCCCGCGACGAACCGCACAAGTTCAGCGCCGGCCTAACGCTGGAGCGTTTCCGCAGCGGCCGGCTGATCGACGAGGCTGCTGCGGCGGCGGTGGCGCACTGACGATGGGTGCTTTCGTGCTAACGCTCGCTCCTTTCGTCGCTCACCCCCTCATCCGTCTTTCAGGCACCTTCTCCCCGCTGGGGAGAAGTGGAGGAGAAGGAAATCCCACATGCTGCTGATCCATTGCCCTTACTGCCAGGAAGAGCGCTCCGAGCTCGAATTCCGTGGCGCGGGCGACGCGCATATCGCGCGGCCCACCAACATGGCTTCGATATCGGATGAGGAATTCGAGGCCTATTTCTTTCTGCGCGACAATCCGAAGGGGCTGATCTTCGAACGCTGGCGGCATATTCACGGCTGCGGGCGCTTCTTCAATGCCGCGCGCGACACGGTGAGCGACAAGTTCATCATGACCTACAAGGCAGGCGAGCCGAAGCCCGAGATTGGGGCTGCGGCCGAGAAACATGCGCCTGTCGAGACATATGAAGCCCTGGAAGGAGAGGCGCAATGAGCGGCGTCAACCGTATCGCCGGCAAGGGGCGCTTGACGCCAGCCAAAACCGCGCGCTTCAGCTTCGACGGCAAAAGTTACACGGCGCTCGAAGGCGATAGCGTCGCCTCGGCGCTGATCGCTCACGACGTGCATCTCGTCGGCCGTTCGTTCAAGTATCATCGGCCGCGCGGCATTCTGTCGGCCGGCGCCGAGGAGCCGAACGCCCTGATCGACGTCGCTCGCGATGCCGCACGCAAGCAGCCGAACGTGCGTGCCACCGTGCAGGAAGTCTTCGACGGCATGATCGTCAGCTCGCAGAATCGCTGGCCGTCGCTTGCCCGCGATGTCGGGGCCATCAACAATCTGATGTCGCCGTTCTTTGCCGCCGGCTTCTACTACAAGACCTTCATGTGGCCGCGCGCCGCCTGGAAGCACGTCTATGAACCGCTCATCCGTCGCGCCGCCGGCCTCGGTGTTGCGCCGAAGGAAGGCGATCCGGATCATTATGCCAGCCGTTACGCCCATTGCGACGTGCTGGTGGTCGGCGCCGGCGTTGCCGGGCTGTCAGCGGCGTTGGCCGCGGCCCGGACCGGCGTCAGGGTAATCCTCTGCGACGAGCAGCCGGAAGCGGGCGGTGCGCTACGCTATGATGCCGGCGCCAAGATCGACGGGCAGGACGGCTTCACCTGGGCGCAGAGGACCGTGGCGCAGCTGAAGGCGATGGACAATGTCGAAGTGCTGCTGCGCACGACGGCCTTCGGCTACTACAACCACAATTTCGTCGGTCTTGCCGAGCGCGTCACCGACCATTTGGCCAATCCGGCCCATGATCTGCCGCGCGAGCGGCTCTGGCAGGTCCGGGCCAAGCGCGTGGTCCTCGCCAACGGCGCGATCGAACGGCACATGGTATTTCCGAACAACGACCGGCCAGGCATCATGCTGGCCTCGGCGGCGCGGACCTATCTCAACCATTACGGCGTCGCTGTCGGCACCAATGTCGGCATCTATACGGCCCACGATTCGGCCTATGAAGCGGCTTTCGATCTGAAACGAGCAGGTGTCTCGATCGCCGCCATCGTCGATGTCAGGCAGGCGCCGGGTGCGGCGGTGCTGGCGGAGGCGCGTGCGCTCGGTATCGATGTCCTGGCCGGCCAGTCGGTCATCAACACCGCTGGGCGGCTGCGCATCTCGTCGATGACGGTGGCGCGCAACGGCGGCGGTTCGCCGCGTAAGATCGCGGTCGATGCACTGCTGGTTTCGGCCGGCTGGACGCCGTCCGTGCATCTGTTCTCGCAGTCGCGCGGCAAAGTCGCCTTCGACGCTGAAAGCCAGCGCTTCCTGCCCGGCTCCTACGCGCAGGACTGCCTGTCGGTCGGCGCCTGCAACGGCACCGACGACCTGCAGCAGACGATCGAGGAATCGCTTGCCGCCGGCGAGCTGATGGCCCAGGCCACCGGCGGAAGCCGCGGCGAGAAGATCGCAATTTCTGCCGAGCAGGCCTTCGAATGGACAGGCGGCATGATCGGTGCTGCCGAAGGCGCCGGGCCGAAAACCAACGCCAAGGCCTTCATCGACTTCCAGCACGATGTCTGTGCCAAGGATATCCGCCTTGCCGTGCGCGAGGGCATGCATTCGATCGAGCACATCAAGCGCTTTACGACGAATGGAATGGCCTCGGACCAGGGCAAGCTTTCGAACATGCACGGCCTGGCGATCGCAGCCGAAATGCTCGGCAAGGAAATCCCGCAGGTCGGTCTCACCACCTTCCGCGCGCCCTACACGCCGGTCACCTACGGCACGCTGATCGGCCATTCGCGCGGACCGCTGTTCGATCCGACGCGCAAGACACCGCTGCATGGCTGGGAAGAAGCCCATGGCGCCGTTTTCGAAGATGTCGGCAACTGGAAACGCGCCTGGTTCTATCCGCGTGCCGGCGAGAACATGCATCAGGCGGTCGCGCGCGAATGCCGCACGGCCCGAGAGTCGGCTGGTATTTTCGACGCTTCGACGCTTGGCAAGATCGAAGTGGTGGGGCCGGATGCGGCGAAGTTCCTCAACCTCATCTACACCAATGCCTGGGATACGCTGAAGCCGGGGAAGGCCCGCTACGGCATCATGACCCGCGAAGACGGCTTCGTTTATGACGACGGCGTCGTCGGGCGACTGGCCGAGGACCGTTTCCATGTCACGACGACGACCGGCGGAGCGCCGCGCGTTCTTCACCACATGGAAGATTACCTGCAGACGGAATTCCCGGACCTGAAGGTATGGCTGACCTCGGTCACCGAGCAATGGGCCGTCATTGCCGTGCAGGGACCGAAGGCGCGCGCGATCGTCGAGCCGCTGGTCCAAGGCGTCGACCTCTCAAACGAGGCCTTCCCGCATATGAGCGTTGCCGAGTGCACGGTTTGCGGCGTGCCGGCGCGGCTCTTCCGCGTCTCCTTCACCGGCGAAATCGGTTTCGAAATCAACGTGCCGGCCGATTATGGCCAGTCGGTGCTCGAAGCCGTCTGGGCCAATGCCGAACCACTCGGCGCTTGCGTCTACGGCACGGAGACGATGCACGTTCTGCGCGCCGAAAAGGGCTACATCATCGTCGGCCAGGATACTGACGGGACGGTTACTCCTGATGACGCGGGCGTTGCCTGGGCCGTTTCGAAGAAGAAGAAGGACTTTGTCGGCATTCGCGGCCTGCAGCGGCCGGACCTCGTCAAGGAGGGACGCAAGCAGCTTGTCGGGCTTATCACCAAGGATCCGAAGCTGGTGCTCGAGGAAGGCGCTCAGGTCGTCGCCAACCCGAACGAGCCGAAGCCGATGACAATGCTCGGCCACGTCACCTCGGCCTATTGGTCGGAAAACTGCGGCCGGTCGATCGCCTTCGCGCTCGTCGCCGGTGGCCGGGCGCGGATGGGCGAGACGCTCTACGTGCCGATGCCGGACCGGACGATCGCCGTCGAGGTGACGGATCTGGTGTTCTTTGACAAGGAAGGAGGCCGCATCCATGGCTGATGTCGCAATTCGCAAGCCGGTGCTTGCCGGCCGTCTCGGCGGCTCCGCAACGGTACGGCTGACGGTGGCACCGACGGCGAGCCGGGTGGCGCTGCGCGCGCCGGCGGAATCGCTTGCCGCGCTTTCCAAAGCGCTCGGTCTCACCCTGCCGAACGCTCCGAAGACATCCAGTTGGGCCGGCGCGCGCTCAGCACTCTGGATCGGGCCGGACGAATGGCTTGTCATCGACGAGGATGGCGCCGATCTGATGGCGGTGTTGTCAGGCGTCGGCGCCGTGCATTCGGCGACCGACGTTTCCCACCGCAATGTCGCAATCATCGTCTCGGGACCGGGCGCGGAAAAGACTCTTGCCGCCGGTTGCCCGCAGGACCTGTCGCTTTCTTCCTTTGCGGTCGGGGCTGCGTCTCGCACGATCTTCGGCAAGGCGGAAATCGTGCTTCTGCGCACGGATGAAGAGACGTTCCGGGTCGAATGCTGGCGGTCGTTTTCCGACTTCGTCTTCGGGCTGCTCAACGAGGCGGCTCATGATGCCGGCCATTGAGCAGGGACCAGTCCTGCCTGCATAGGGCGCCCATTTGAGGGAGGAAAAATGCTGCATCATGCCTCCCTCGGCGTTTCCGATATAGAGCGGTCGGCGGCATTTTACGATGCCGCCCTCGGCGCTCTCGGTTGTGTCAGGGTCTGGGATGACATCAGGCCTGGTCAGACGGGACAGGCGGTCGGCTATGGCCTTCCCGGCGGCGGCGACAAGCTGGCGATCAAACATCGGCCACAGGGTCAGCGCCCAGCCGGCCCAGGATTTCATCTGGCTTTTGCCGCGCTAAGCCGTGAGGCGGTCGATGCGTTTCATGCCGCGGCAATCGCGCATGGCGGTCGTGACAATGGCGCTCCCGGTTTGCGGCCTCATTATGGCGAACACTATTATGCCGCCTTCGTCATCGATCCGGACGGCCACGCTCTTGAAGCGGTTCTCAATTCCGCAGAATCATAGCCGCATCCGGGCTTAGACGTCCTCGGGACGATCCTTCGGGTCGAACTGGATGATGGTAATCCACCTGGCCGTCAGGGCCGGCTTCTTCTCGTTTTCGATTTCGATCGTGACGTCGTAGGTGGTCATCAGCATGCCGCCGCCGCGGAATCGGGCGTCGGAGAGCAGGAAACGGCCGCGCACGCGGGCACCGCTTTTGACCGGCGTCATGAAGCGGACGCGGTCGAAGCCGTAATTGATGCCCATGGTCTGCTCGCGCACCTTCGGCAGGCAGTTGTAATTCATCGCCGAGAGCAGAGACAGTGTCAGGAAACCATGGGCGATGGTGCCGCCGAAGGGGCTCTCGGCGGCGGCGCGCTCCGGATCGACATGAATGAACTGGTGGTCATCCGTTGCCCCCGCAAAGGCGTCGATCATCGTCTGATCGACGGTGACCCAATCCGAAAGGCCCGTTTCCATGCCGATCAATCTCCGCACGTCGGAGAGTGAAATTTCCGTGCCCATGCATTTCCTCGTCAGATAAGCCCGCCGGGCCAAAGCCTTATCGTGCATTTATAACGATTGCGACAAGGATTTGCGCCAAGGGGAGGCGCCGGTCATTTTTCTATGAAAAAGGCGACGGAGCGTGGCTCGACGGTGACTCGGGCGCCGGACTTCTTCGTACCCGCCGGCGTCAATTGACGCCACGAAGCGTCGCCTTCCGACGGAAGCGTAAAGAGCTCGCGGCTTTCGGAACGATTGAAAAGCACGGCAAGCCGGGTCCGCTTGCCCTTTGAGGCCCGGTCGCCGGTTGCCAGCAGCATGCCGAGGGTGGCGAGTGACGGCGTCTCCCATTCGGCGACCGTCATCGGTTCGCCCGAAATCGAAATCCATTCGACGTCGCCATTCCCCGACAGGAAATCCGTTTCGGAAAAGACGGTGAAGCGGCGGCGCAGCCCGGAGACGAAGGCGGTATGGGCGATGAGAGCCTCATCCAATGCCTTCCAGTCGAGCCACGTGATTGCGTTATCCTGGCAGTAGGCGTTGTTGTTACCGCGCTGGCTGCGTCCGCCTTCGTCGCCCGCCGTCAGCATGATGCTGCCGCGGGTGGCAAAGAGCGTTGAAAGCAGCGCCATCACATCGTTTATCCGGCGCTTGCGGATCGAGGGGTAGAGCGTTTCGCCTTCGACGCCGTTGTTCCACGAGTGGTTTTCATTGTGGCCGTCGCGGTTGTGCTCGCCATTGGCGTCGTTGTGCTTTCCGGCATAGGAGACGAGGTCGATCAGCGTGAAGCCGTCATGGGCGGCCAGGAAATTGACGCTGCGCGTCCCTTGGCCGTCGTTGCGGGAGAAGATGTCGGACGAGCCGGCAAGCGCGGTTGCCAGGGCGCCGGTCTTCCACTGGTCACCGCGCCAGTAACAGCGCAAATCGTCGCGCACCCGGTCGTTCCATTCGAGGAAGGACGACGGGAAGTTGCCGAGCTGATAACCGCCCGGACCGATGTCCCAGGGTTCGGCGATCATGATCCGGTCGGCGAGCACATTATCGGCCAGAATGGCGGCAAGCGTTCCGCCGTCGCGCTCGAAGCCGGTCGCAGTGCGGCCGAGGACGGGCGCAAGATCGAAGCGAAAACCGTCGACGCCGGCGTTGAGCACGAAATGGCGCAGGCTGTCGATGACGAGACGGCGAACTTCGGGATGGTCGCAGGCGAGCGTGTTGCCGGTTCCAGTATCGTTGACCAGCTCGCCTGGGCAATTCTGGACATGGCGGAAATAATGCAGGTTGTCGAGGCCGCGCAGCGACAGCGTCGTGCCGTACCGGTCGCTCTCGCCGGTATGATTGAAGACGAGGTCGAGGATGACGGCGATGCCTTCGGCGTGGAGGGCGGCGACCGTCTCGCGCAGCTCCGCCATGCCGCCGGGAGCAAGCCGCGGATCGAGCGCCATGAAGGCGACGGGATTGTAGCCCCAGCCGTTGGTGAGGCCGAGCGGCGGCAGGTGGCGTTCGTCGATCCAGGCGGTGATCGGCATCAGTTCGACGGCATCGACGCCGATCCGCTTCAGGTGGGCGATGATCGAGGGATGGGCAAGGGCTGCGATGGTGCCGCGCTGGCGTTCCGGTATGTCGGGATGGAGGATGGTAAAGGGTCGGACCGCCACTTCGTAGATGAAGCCGCCCGGTTTGAAAAGCGGCTTGGCGATGGCGGCGCGCGTCTCCGAGGTGACGATCGCCTTCGGCATCAGATCCTGGCTGTCTTCCCCATAGACGCCGAGACGTGGGTCGTAGCGGAACGGCCGGTCGATCTCCTTGGCGTAGGGATCGATCAGCAGTTTGGACGGATCGAACCAGAGGCCGTTGTCAGGCGCATAGATACCGTCGGCGCGATAGCCGTAGCGCGCGCCTGCCTTCAGGCCGTCGACAAACAGACGGTGGGTGTGGTCGCCGTCGCGCGCCATCGGCAGGCGCGCGAATTCCCGGTTGCCGTCCTCTTCGAAAAGGCAGAGCTCAATCTGTGCGGCGTCATGCGACCACACGGCAAATTCGACGCCGGTCTCGAAGACAATCGCGCCAGCCTGCGCCGCATTATTCCCGCGCATGTTTCCCCCGGATCAGGTGATCACGGTTGGCGCGTCGCGTCCCGTGCGTTCCCGAATGCTGGCAACGCTGTCGGCGGCCGTAATGAGATCGGCGAGCGCTTCCTGCGTTTCGATGTTGTGGCGAGTCGAATCCGGCTCGTAACGCTCGATATAGACACGCAAGGTTGCGCCAGACGTGCCGGTGCCGGAGAGACGGAAAACGACGCGGGAGCCACCCTCGAAGAGGACGCGGATGCCTTGGTGCTCGCTTATCGATTTGTCGATCGGATCGTGATAGGCGAAATCGTCGGCTTTCTCGACCTTCAGGCTGCCGAAGCTCTTGCCGGGCAGGGTGGAAAGCTGGCTGCGGAGATTGTCCATCAGCCCGTTCGCAGCATCGGTGTCGAGGCCTTCGTAATCGTGGCGCGAATAATAGTTGCGGCCGTAGGTCTGCCAGTGCTGGGTGACGATATCGGCGACGCTCTCGCCGCGCACGGCAAGAATATTCAGCCAGAGCAGCACCGCCCAGAGGCCATCCTTTTCGCGGACGTGGCTGGATCCGGTGCCGGAGCTTTCCTCCCCGCAGATCGTCGCCATGCCGGCGTCGAGCAGGTTGCCGAAGAACTTCCAGCCGGTCGGCGTCTCATACATGCCGATGCCGCGTTTTTCGGCGACGCGGTCGGCTGCACCCGAGGTCGGCATCGAGCGGGCGATGCCGGCGAGGCCGCCCGAGTAGCCGGGAGCGAGATTGGCGTTGGCGGCGAGGATCGCCAGGCTGTCGGAGGGAGTGACGAAAATGCCGCGCCCGATGATCAGATTGCGGTCGCCGTCGCCATCGGAAGCGGCGCCGAAATCAGGCGCGTCGTCGCTCATCATCTCATCGAAGAGTTCTTTGCAATGAACCGGGTTCGGGTCGGGATGATGGCCGCCGAAATCCGGCAGCGGCATGAAGTTGCGGACCGAGCCGGAGGGAGCGCCGAGGCGGTTTTCGAAGATTTCTTTCGCGTAAGGACCGGTGACGGCGCTCATGCCGTCGAACGCGATGCGGAAGCCGAGGCTGATCAGATTGCGGATGGCGCCGAAATCGAACAGCTCTTCCATCAGCGCGGCATAGTCCTCGACCGGGTCGATGACCGAAAGGATCATGCCGCCGGGAAGCTCTTCCTTGCCGATGCGGTCGAGATTGACGTCGGCGAAATCGGTGATCTTGTAGCTGTCGATCGTCTTGGAGCGAGCATAGATCGCGTCGGTGATCTTTTCCGGCGCCGGACCGCCATTGTTGATGTTGTACTTGATGCCGAAATCTTCGGTCGGGCCGCCGGGATTGTGGCTGGCAGACAGAATGATGCCGCCGAAGGCCTTGTACTTGCGGATGATGTGGGAAGCGGCCGGCGTCGACAGGATGCCGCCCTTGCCGACCATCACCTTGCCGAAGCCGTTGGCGGCGGCCATCTTGACCGCCTTCTGGATGACTTCGCGGTTGTAGTAGCGTCCGTCGCCGCCGATGACGAGGCACTTGCCCTGGTAGCCCTCGAGCGAATCGAAGATCGACTGGATGAAGTTCTCCGCATAATTCGGCTGCTGGAAGACCGGAACCTTCTTGCGCAGGCCGGACGTGCCGGGCTTCTGGTCGAGATAGGGCGTGGTGGGTACGGACTTGATCATTTTAGGTCACATGCCTTTCGAGACGAGGCTTGAATAGAGGGCAGCGTAGCGTTCGGCGCTCTTCTCCCAGGAGACATCCGATTTCATGCCCTGCTTTTGTAATTGGGTCCAGAGTTTTCGGTCCGCATAAAAATGCATTGCACGGCGGATTGCCTGCAGCAGGCCCGTTTCCGTCACAGGTGAGAATTGTATGCCGGTTGCCACTTTCGCTGCAAGTGCGGCGTGATTGGCATCGATCACCGTGTCATTCAACCCGCCGGTGCGCGCGACGATCGGCACGCAGCCATAACGCAGGCCGTAAAGCTGGGTCAGGCCGCAGGGCTCGAAGCGCGAGGGGATGATAATTGCGTCACAGCCGGCCTGCATCAGGTGCGACATCGGCTCGTTATAGCCGATCGAGACGCCGATGCGGCCGGGATGACGGCTGGCGGAGGCAAGCAGCGCGCCTTCAAGTGCGGCTTCGCCGGAACCGAGCACGACGAGCTTACCGCCCATGGCGACGATTTCGTCGGCGACGTTGGCGACGAGATCCATGCCCTTCTGCCAGGTGAGACGGCTGATGACGCAGAAAATCGGAGCATCGTCATTGTCGAGATGGAAGAACTCGGCGATCGAGCGGCGGTTCTCGTCGCGGTTCTTCAGCGTCGTCGGGCCGTAATGGGTGTGGACGACGGGATCGGTTGCCGGATTCCAGATATCGGTGTCGATGCCGTTGACGATGCCGTGCAGATTGTCGATGCGGGTGGCAATGACACCTTCGAGCCCCATGCCGAACTCCGGCGTCAGGATCTCATCGGCATAGGTGGGGCTGACAGTGGTGATCGCATGCGCAGTCTGCAGGCCGCCCTTCAGAAAGCCGGTCGTGCCGTAATATTCGACGCCGTCGATGGCGAAGGCATGACCGGGCAGGCGCAGGCCGGGAAAGATCTCGGAACCGAACTGGCCCTGGAAGGCGATGTTGTGGATCGTCAGCACGCTCGGCAGTTCCGGCGTCGGATAATAGCGCATGTAGACCGAGGTCAGCGCCGCCTGCCAGTCGTGTGTGTGCACAAGATCCGGCCGCCAGCCGGGCAGCAGGCCGGCGGCGATTTCGGCGGCGGCAAGCGACAGGGCGGCGAAACGGCGCCAATTGTCGGGGTAGTCCTTGCCGAGCGGATCGAGATAGGGGCCGCCCGGCCTGTCGTAATAGGCTGGGGCATGGAGGACGAGGAGATCGAGGCCCTCGTGCTCGACCTCGAGCACGGTTGCTTTTTCTCCGAGCAGGTCCGCGAATTCGAGCCTGACGACCGGGTCGCGAATGACCTTCATGACGGCGGGATAGCCGGGCAGGAGGGTCTTGGTCTCGACTCCGAAGGCTTTGAGAGCGATTGGCAGGGCGCCGGACACATCGGCCAGGCCCCCTGTCTTGATCAGAGGGAAGACTTCGGACGAAACCGAAAGAACTTTCATAAGTCAGATATCCAGCTTGTCGATCATCGGTTGCGTGATCAGGCAGATGCCGCTTTCCGTCCGCCGAAAGCGCTTGGCGTCGAGCTCGGGATCCTCGCCGACAACAAGACCTTCCGGAATGACGACACCATGGTCGATCACCACATTCTTGAGCTGCGCGCGGCGTCCGATCTTCACATTCGGCAGGATGACCGCCCCTTCAAGCTTGGAGAAGGAATTGGCCCTGACACCGGTGAAGAGCAGGCTCTTGTTGAGGCTGGCGCCGGAGATGATGCAGTCGCCCGAGACAACGGAAGACGTGGCCGAGCCGCGGCGATCCTCGTCGTCATGAACGAACTTGGCCGGCGGGGTGATCTCGGCATAGGTCCAGATCGGCCAGGACTTATCGTAGATGTCGAGTTCCGGAACGATCGCCGTCAGGTCGATATTGGCCTGCCAATAGGCGTCGATCGTGCCGACGTCGCGCCAATAGGGCTCGTGCTCGAAATCCGATCGGACGCAGGATTTGGCGAAGCGGTGGGCGACCGCCTTACCGTTCTGGACGATATAGGGGATGATGTCCTTGCCGAAGTCGCGGCTCGAATTCGGGTCGGCGGCGTCGCGGCGCAGCGCATCGAGCAGGAACTTGGTGTGGAAGACATAGATGCCCATCGAGGCAAGCGCGAAATCCGGCTTGTCGGGGATGCCAGGCGGATCGGCCGGTTTTTCGACGAAGGCGAGGATCTCGTCCTTGTCGTTGACGTGCATGACGCCGAAGCCGGTCGCCTCCATGCGCGGCACTTCCAGGCAGCCGATGGTGACGTCGGCGCCGGAATCGACGTGCTGCTGCAGCATCCATTCATAGTCCATCTTGTAGACGTGGTCGCCCGCGAGAATGACCATGTATTCGACGCCGTAATCCTCGATGATATCGATGTTCTGATAAACGGCGTCGGCCGTGCCTTCATACCATTGCGTCTCGGAGACGCGCTGGCTGGCGGGCAGGATATCGAAGCTCTCGTTGCGTTCGGGACGGAAGAAGTTCCAGCCGCGCTGCATGTGGCGGATCAGCGAATGCGCCTTGTATTGCGTCGCGACGCCGATGCGGCGAATGCCGGAATTCAGCGCGTTCGACAGGGCAAAATCGATGATGCGGGCCTTGCCGCCGAAATAGACGGCGGGCTTGGCACGCCGGTCGGTGAGTTCCTTGAGACGGCTCCCCCTGCCGCCTGCCAGAACATAGGCCATTGCATCGCGGGCAAGTGGCTGAATACGCTTTTCTACCATTTTCTCCTCCCACCAGTCTTAATTTTCAGGTTCAAGCATGATTGTCGCCAAGGGCGGCAGGGTGATCGAGCAGGTGATGTCGCCGCCGGCATCGACGGCCTGCACGCGCCCGCCATTGCCCTTGCCGCTGCCGCCGTAGATGTCGGCATCGGTATTCAGAATTTCCCGCCAGCGGCCCGCCAGTGGCAGGCGGATCGAATAGTTCTCGCGATAAACGGGCGTGAAGTTGGTGATGACGGCGACCGGCTTCTGGTCCGGCGCCTTGCGCAGCCAGGCGAAGACGGAATTCTCGCCGTCGTCGGCGACCAGCCATTCGAAGCCGTCGCCCTCGCAATCACGCTCGTGCAGCGCCGGCTTGCTGCGGTAGGTGAAGTTGAGATCACGCACCAGGCGGCGCATGCCCTCGTGCATACGGTATTGCAGCAGGTTCCAATCGAGCGACTTCGCCTCGCTCCACTCGCTCCACTGGGCGAATTCCTGGCCCATGAACAACAGCTTCTTGCCGGGATAGCCCCACATATAGGCGTAATAGGCGCGCAGATTGGCGAATTTCTGCCAATCGTCTCCCGGCATCTTGGCAATCAGCGAGCCTTTTCCGTGGACGACCTCGTCATGCGACAGCGGCAGGACGAAATTTTCCGAATAGGCATAGAGCAGGCCGAAGGTAAGCTCGTTGTGATGGTGCTTGCGGTGCACCGGATCGCGTTTCATGTAGCTCAGCGTGTCGTGCATGAAGCCCATGTTCCATTTGAAGCCGAAGCCGAGGCCGCCTTCATGCACGGGTTGCGAGACTTTCGGCCAGGAGGTCGATTCCTCGGCGATGGTCATGACATTGGAATGCTGGCCATAGATCCGGGTATTGAGGTCTTGCAGGAAGCGGACAGCTTCGAGGTTTTCGTTGCCGCCATACTCGTTCGGGATCCATTCGCCGTGTTTGCGGGAATAATCGAGATAGAGCATCGAGGCGACGGCATCGACCCGCAGGCCGTCGAGATGGAACTTCTCCGCCCAATAGAGGGCGTTGTTGACGAGATAGGAAACGACCTCGGTGCGGCCGAAATTGTAGATCGCCGTGTTCCAGTCGGGATGGAAGCCCTTGCGCGGGTCTTCGTGCTCATAGAGCGCCGTGCCGTCGAACCAGCCGAGGCCATGCTCGTCGGTCGGGAAATGCGCCGGCACCCAGTCGAGGATGACGCCGATGCCGACCTTGTGGCAGCCGTTGACGAAACGGGCAAAACCCTCCGGCTCGCCGAAGCGGGCGGTCGGCGCGTAGAGGCCGGTCGTCTGGTAGCCCCAGGAAGGATCGTAGGGATGCTCGGTGATCGGCAGGAATTCGATATGGGTGAAACCCATGTCGACGCAATAGGGAATGAGGCTCGAGGCAAGCTCGTCCCAGGTCAGCATCGTGCCGTCCTGTCGACGCTGCCAGGAGGCGGCATGAACCTCATAGATCGAGATCGGCTGGCGGCGCTTGTCGGTCTCGCGCCAATGTTTGAGATGGGCCTCGTCCTCCCAGACCTGCTCCAGTTCAGCGGCGGCGACCGAGGCGGTCTTCGGCCGCAACTCGCTGCGCCGGGCGAAGGGATCAGCCTTCAGCGGCAGCAATACGCCGTCATGGCCGCGGATCTCGAATTTGTAGGCAACGCCGAGCGGCACGTCAGGGGCGAAGATCTCCCAGATGCCGCTGTCGGCACGCAGCCGCATGACGTGGCGGCGACCGTCCCAATTGTTGAAGTCGCCGACGACCGAGACGCGCTGCGCATTCGGGGCCCAGACGGCGAAGTGGATGCCCTGGGCGCCGTCATGGCGAATGAGGTGGGCGCCCATCTTGTCGAATAGGCGCAGATGCGACCCTTCGCGGGCGAAATAATCGTCCATCGGCCCGAGCACCGGCCCGAAGCTGTAGGGGTCGGTGACGGCCCATTCGGCATCGCCGCGCCGGGCGCGGTAGCGCACCGGCTGCAGCCTGGTCAGCGACACTGGACCGGCGAAAAAGCCGTCGGCATGCAATTGCTTCAGTTCGCCGATGACGCCGCCGTCAAGCGTCATGGCGGTCACTTCTGCGGCGCCCGGGATGAAGCAGCGGGCGACGAAGGTGTCGCCGGCCTGGTGCGCGCCTAGGACGGCAAAGGGATTGGAATGCGAGCCGGCAAGGATCGCCTTGATTTCATCTGCCGAAATTTCCCAGGAAAGCTTTACTTCAGGGATTGTTTTCGGCGTTTTCATCCGGCTCTCCAGATTTCGTCTGCATATTGCCTGATTGTACGGTCGGAAGAGAACCAGCCCATCCGTGCCGTGTTGTTGATCGTCTTGGTGTACCAGGCGGACTGGTTGGTCCAGATCTGGTCGACGTCGCGCTGAGCCTGGGCATAGGCGTCGAAATCGGCGGCGACCATGAACCAGTCGTGCGAATAGATGCCGTCGATCAGCGCCGCGTAGCGGTTGCGGTCATCTGGCGAGAAGACGCCGGAGCCGATGGCCGAGAGCGCCTGCGAAAGTTCGCGCGAGCCCTCGATGATGGCGCGGGGATTGTGGCCGTCGCTGCGGACCTTGGCGACCTCGTCGGCCCTGAGGCCGAAAATGACGATGTTGTCCTCGCCGACATTGTCGCGCATTTCGACATTGGCGCCGTCGAGCGTGCCGATCGTCAGTGCGCCGTTGAGGCCGAACTTCATGTTGCCGGTGCCGGATGCTTCCATGCCGGCAGTCGAAATCTGCTCGGAGAGGTCGGCGGCGGGAACCATGACCTCGGCGAGCGAGACGTTGTAGTTCGGCACGAAGACGACCTTCAGCAGACCGCGCACCGACGGGTCGTTGTTGATGGTGCGGGCGACGTCGTTGATCAGCTTGATGATGAGCTTGGCGTTGTAGTAGCTCGGCGCCGCCTTGCCGGCGAAGAGCTTGACGCGCGGCACCCAGTCCAGCTCCGGATGCGAGCGGATCTGGTCGTAGAGGGCGACGGCTTCGATGATGTTCAGCAACTGGCGCTTATATTCGTGTATGCGCTTGATCTGGATGTCGAACATGGCCGACGGATCGAGCTTCACGCCCATGCGGCTGGCAACGAGATTGGAAAGCGCCACCTTGTTGGCCCGCTTCACTGCGGCGAATTTCTGCTGGAAGGCCGGATCGGAAGCGTGCGCCTCGAGCGGGCGCAGCTTCTCGGCATCATCGAGGAATTCGTCGCCGATCGCCTCGCGGATCAGGCCGGTGAGGCCGGGATTGCACTGCTGCAGCCAGCGGCGCGGCGTGATGCCGTTGGTCTTGTTGTTGATGCGGTCGGGATAGAGCTTGTGCAGGTCGGCAAAGACCGTGACCTTCATCAGATCGGTGTGCAGCGCCGAGACGCCGTTGATCGAATGCGAGCCGATGAAGGCGAGGTTGCCCATGCGCACCCGGCGGTCGCCGCTTTCCTCAATCAGCGAGATCGAGCGGATTTCGCTGTCGGAAAAGTTCTTGGTCTTGCGGGCATCGAGCAGGATCTTGGCGTTGATCGCATAGACGATCTGCATGTGACGCGGCAGCAGGCGCTCGAACAGCGGTACGGGCCAGCTTTCCAGCGCTTCGGGCAGAAGCGTGTGATTTGTATAGGAAAACGTGTGGCGGGTGATCTCCCAGGCCTGTTCAAAATCCATGCCATGCACGTCGCAGAGCAGACGCACGAGCTCGGCGACCGAGACGGCCGGATGGGTGTCGTTCAACTGGATTGCCACCTTATCAGGCAGCGAGGTGAAATCATCATATTGCTGCAGGTGGCGGCGCAGGATGTCCTGCAGCGAGGCGGACGAGAAGAAGAACTCCTGACGCAGGCGCAATTCCTGACCGGCGGGGGTGGCGTCGGCCGGATAGAGAACCCGGGTCAGGCTTTCGGCCTTGTTGCTTTCGCGCAGCGCGCCGATGTGGTCGCCGGCGTTGAAGGCATCGAGCAGGATCGGATCGATCGGCTGCGCCGACCAGAGGCGCAGCGTGTTGACGCGTTTGCCGCGCCAGCCGACGGCCGGCGTGTCGAAGGCGGCGGCGATGACGCGCTCGGCCGGTTTCCAGACGTAGCGCGGCTGGTCGTCATGGGTGGTGATGAATTCGACGGAACCGCCAAAGCCGATTTCGTAGGAGCTCTCGCGGCGCTCGAACTCCCAGGGATTGCCGTGGGCAAGCCAGTTTTCCGGCAGCTCCACCTGCCAGCCGTCGGCCAACTGCTGGCGAAAGAGGCCATGGACATAGCGAATACCGTAGCCATAGGCCGGGACGTCGACCGTCGCCATGCTCTCCATGAAACAGGCGGCGAGACGCCCGAGGCCGCCATTGCCGAGCGCGGCATCCGGCTCCAGCCCGGCGATGACGTTGACATCGACGCCGAGCGAGGCGAGCGCATCGCGCACCTCTTCCATCAGGCCGAGGTTCGAGACGGCATCGCGCATCAGGCGGCCGATCAGGAATTCGAGGGAAAGATAATAGACGCGCTTGGCACCCGTCGCATAGACCTCACGGGTGGAGGCCATCCACTTGTCGATGATGCGGTCGCGCACGACCAGGATCGTCGCCGTCAGCCAGTCATGCGGCTTTGCCACCTTGGCGTCCTTGCCGATGCGGTAGGTCAGACGTTCGATGATTTCTTCAGCGAGAATTTCCGGCCTTGAGCTGCGGGGAGCGGGAGAAGGGATAACCGGCTTGGAAACGGTGTTCATGGTCAGATCTCGCCAATTTTAATTTGGTTTCAGGGTGTTATGCCTGATTTAATCGATTTGTCGCTGCGCTGGCCACAGTTTATGCATCGTTAGGAAGCACTTGCAACAAAGGATTTGGACAAACGAAAAATTTGCGAAACCTTCATATGCACGCCGTTCAAGGGGATTGATTTCAATGGATTTTCCCGATCTGATGCCGGCACAAAAACAAAAAAGCCGCGGCGGTCTGGTCCGACGCGGCTTTTTGTTTGTTGTCTGTCGAGCGTTCTATCAGTTCGTCAGGCGCGTCAGCTGCGACGATGCCTTCGCTCCGATCGCCTTGAAGGCGGCGAGGAGGTCTTCCATTTTTTCCGCCTGGAAATAATGGGAGTCGTCGGAAGCGCAATAATGCAGCAGCGCCTGTCCGCCCGCGGGCGCCATGAAAGCGATCGTATAGATTTCGATGCCTTTCGATTTCGCGTCGTCGCATGTCTTCTTCGTCGCGGTGTCGTAGGAACGGCCGCCGCTGGGATCATTGTTATTGTCGCCGTCCGTCATGAAGACGATGTACTTCTTGGGTACCTGACCGGTTTTCTGCTGGTGGGCGGCGTTTTCTGCGTCATTCCCCGCAGCGTTCTTAGCCGTTAAGGATAGATAGGCCGTGTTCATCGCGCCACTAGAGTTTGTGCCGCCATCCGCTTGAAGTGCGTTGACGTAGCCTGAGACGGCGGTAGTTCCCCAGGCGAGACTGCTGGCCGGGTATTCAACGATATCGTAGGACACCGCGCCTGTGCGTACATATTCGGCATTGGGATCCGCGCTATTGAGCTGATCAAAAAGATCGCCAGCGGCGAGCTTCAGCGCTTCTATTTTTGTGTAATAACGCGTGCGCGTGCCGGTGCAGGTGTCGTAGATTGTCTTGCCGTTTTTGTTGGGGTGAGGGTTGCATTTATAGGTGTATGATTCCGTCGTGGTGGTGGCGGTCGGATCTCCCATCGACCCCGATTTATCGAGTGCGAGATACATCGAGATCGAGCCCTTAGTCTGCGAATGGCCGCCGACTGTCGTGCCTGATGTCGAAAGGTGCTGCGTGGTGAAACCGACTGCTTGCATCAGCGGATTGACCGTCAGGTCGTAGGCCGGCGAAACCGTTACCTGGTAGGATGTCGAATTTCCCGATGTGCTCGTCTGCACGGTGACGCCCGTCGCGCTTTTGATATCGACGCCGCTTTGCAGATAATTCGCCATTTGCCCTGCGACGAAATTGCGCGCGAAGGCCTCGGCCTGAGAGGTTTGGATGGTGCCGTTCGCTAGTGCGGTGGCGGTCGCAAGCGCCGCGGAGTCGGCTGCTTCCTGCAGTTGCTGCTTGGAGATCAGCATATCGCCGACCTGGATCGCCATGCCGGCAGCGCCGAGAAGAACCGGCGCCAAAATCGCCGTCATGATACCGAAATTACCGCCTCGATCGCTGAACATGCGACGCAGGCAGGGATGCAAAAAGGAGGTGCTCATCATGTTCACCCAACTGGAAACCCTGTGAGGTGATTAACGCACGCTGGTTCTTTACGGCGCCCTTACGGCGTCAATCGAATTTTAACGAATCGTCGGTTTTTTCCAGTTTTGGGATTGGCTTATTTTAGCGGGATCACATCGACCGCCTGGACGGCGCGTTGGCTGCCATAGCTTTTCAACACGCCGATAACAGGGACGACGTCGGAATAGTCGCGGCCATAGGCGACGACGATGTGATCCATGCCGGCGGGGATGTCGTTGGTCGGGTCGAGCTCGATCCAGCCGATCGTCTCGCCGCACCAGATCCTGACCCAGGCATGCATGGCATCCGCCCCTTCCAGCCGTTCCTTGCCAGGCGGCGGAATGGTGCGCAGGAAACCGGAGACGTAACCCGCCGGAATGCCGAGGCTTCGCAGCGCCAGGATCATGATGTGGGTAAAATCCTGGCAGACGCCGCGCTTCAGCTTGAACGCCTCGAGCGGCGTCGTATCGACGGTCGTCGCGTCGGAATCGTAGGTGAAATCCTTGTTGATGCGGGTGCAGAGCGCATGGGCGATCTGCATCGCCGTCAGATCGGGCTTGGCGCAGCTTCGTGCATAGTCGGCGATTTCACGCATCTGCGTCAGACGCGGGCTGTCGCCGAGGAAGTGGTGCGGCGAATCCGGCGCCAGCGACCAGATGCCTGCTATCTCCTCGGGCAGGTCGGCAAGCAGCGGAGAGAAATCGGCGGCGATCGGCTGACTTTCGACCTGCACGCGGGCCTGCATGCGAATGTCGAGCGCCTCGTGCGGAGCGCGCAGCATGAAGGAGGTGGCGGGGTGTTGAAAGAAATCGACGAAATGCGACTGCTCGTCCGGCGTCGGCGAAATGGTGATCGATCCGGCGACCAGGCGTTGCCGGTTGGTCAGCGACAGTGGCATCAGGCGCATGACGTGGCGAGCGCCGGAGGCCGGCGCGTCGTAGCTGTAACCCATGCGGAGCGAGAGATCGTAGAGCACTGTCGTCACCCGAGATAGGTCTGGGCGAGCAGGTCGGAAAGCTGCTCCAATTCGCGTTCGAGCCGCTGATAGACCTCGGCTCCCATGCCCTCCGGCGTCATCACCGCCAGGCCGGAATGAAGCCGCATCGCCTCGCGGTAGAAGGGCGACATCTGGCCGTTGATCAGGGCATTCGGCAGTTGCTCGACTTCGTGATGGATTTCGTTCACCTGGAAGAGCACCGAGCGCGGGTTGAGCGGATCGAGCGCCAGCAGATCGGTGACAGTCAGCCGCGCCGTGTTGACGTTGTAGCGGCGGCGGTGGGTCATGACGCTGTCGCCGATCTCCAGCAGCATGTCGAGCGCGCCGTCGGGCGCCTCCGGGCCGGACATGTGGCCGAGCAGGCGGGTCATGTGCAGGCCGCGTTCGATATAACGGCCGAGCGAGAGGAAACGCCAGCCCATGAAGCGGTACATGTTCTCGTGCACAAGGCCGGCAAAGCCGGCAAGCTTGCGCAGAAGGATCGTCATCGCATGGCTGGCATCGTCGCCGGCAGAGACGGTGACACGGAAACGGCGGGCGGTCTTGGCGAGATCGTTGAGCGCCAGCCAGCCATCCGGCGAGAAACGGTCGCGGATGTTGCTCGCCGAATAAACCGCGCTGTCGATGTTGCGCAGCAGCGTTTCCGGCACGGCTTCCGCCGTATCGATATCGACGGCGGCGAGATAGGCCGAGACGTCGGCGAGCAGCGGCTGGCTCGGATCGGCGGCCTCGGCATAACGTGCATGCCAGGCGCGCAGGATGCGCAACGCCCCTTCGGCGCGTTCGATATAGCGGCCGAGCCAGAACAGGTTGTCGGCCGCCCGGCTGGGCAGGCTGCCCGGCATGTTGCGGGTGAAGCTGCCTTCGGCCGGCAGCAGCGTATGGCGCTCGACCGGTTTGTCGCTGACGATCCAGACATCGGCGGCCGCGCCGCCCGACTGCATGGCGATCGCCGCGACGTCGGCGCCGGAGCCGATGCGGGCAAAACCACCGGGCATGATCTGCCAGCCGTTGGCGGTGCGGGCGGCGAAGACGCGCAGCGACATCGGCCGCGGCACCAGCTTACCGTCCACCCAGGCTGGTGTCGTCGAGAGAGTGACGACCTCCTGGCCGACCAGCTTCGGACCGTCCGAACTCAGCCAGTCGGTGATGGAATCCCTGGCGGTCGCCCGTAGCGATGAGCCGAGCACGGATTCGCCGTCGTCGTCGAAGAAGGGCGCCCGGGAATAGGCCGGGCCGATCACCATCTTCTCGATATTCTTGGCGACGTGCTCGCGCTCTTCCTCCTGGCCGCACCACCAGGTCGCAATCGAGGGCAGTCGCAGATCCTGCCCCAACAGACGGCGGCAGATGGTCGGCATGAAGGCCAGAAGCGCCCGGGTTTCGAGAATGCCGGTGCCGAGCGCATTGACGATGGTGACGCTTTCGGTGCGCAAGGCTTCGACGAGGCCGGGCGTGCCGATATGCGAATTCTGGTTCAGTTCCAGCGGATCGGCGAAGGCAGAATCGAGACGGCGCCAGAGCACGCCGATCGGCTTCAGGCCGGCGACGGTGCGCACCATGACGCGGCCCTTGACGACAGTGAGATCCTCGCCCTCGAGCAGCATGAAGCCGAGATAACGGGCAATATAGGCGTGTTCGTAATAGGTCTCGTTGGCCGGGCCCGGAGTCAGCACGGCGATGCGGTCGTCGCCGGAATGCTTCATGTCCTGCAGCGCGTCGCGGAAGGCACCGAAAAAGGAGGCGAGGCGGTGGACCGGGGTTTCGGCGTAGATATCCGAGAAGGCTCGGGTGGTGGCGACGCGGCTTTCCAGCGCGAAGCCGGCGCCCGACGGCGCCTGCGTCCTGTCGGCGAGCACCCACCAGTTGCCGTCAGGCCCGCGGCCGATCTCGAAGGCGCAGAAATGCAGATAGTGGCCGGATGCCGGTCTGATGCCGGAGAGCGGGCGCTGGAATTCGGGATTGGCGGCGATCAGCGCCGGCGGGAGGACGCCTTCCTCCACCAGCCGGTTGTCGCCATAGATATCGGCAACGATCGCTTCCAGGAGATCGGCGCGCTGGACCAGGCCCGCCGACAGCGCCTGCCATTCGCGCTCGTCGATCAGCACTGGAATATGTGAGATCGGCCAGGCGCGTTCGCCGGTGCCCTTGCTGCCATAGGCGCGGTAGAAGACGCCGGCATCCCTGAGATAACGGTCGGCCCGGGCGAAACGTTCGGCGAGATCCTTTTCCGGCATCGCACTCAGATGCGAGAGGAAACGCTGCCAGACAGGGCGAACGACGCCATTGTTGTCGACCATCTCGTCGGCGGTGCCGGGAAGCGGTGCATAGTCGAAGGCCGCATCCTTGCCGATGCGATCCTCTGCCTCACCCTTGCGCTCCGCTGCGGGCCTTTTACCCATCAAAACTCACATCCCAACCCCGGTGTCAGCCCTCGGCCTCGACCCGCTCAAATTCCGGCGGGCCGCCGCAGATCCAGCGTCAGCGGGAATTCCGGCGAACCCGTCTCGGCGCGCGGAATATAGCCGCCCGCCGTATGTCCCCACGGCTCGAACCGGGCGAGCCGCCTTGCTTCCGCCTCGTTGCCGTTGACCGGGAAGGTGTCATAGGTCCGGCCGCCCGGATGGGCAACATGATAGATGCAGCCGCCGATCGAACGCTTCGACCATGTATCATAAATGTCAAATGTCAAAGGCGTGTTGACCGGCAGGACGGGGTGCAGGCCCGAGGCCGGCTGCCATGCCTTGTAGCGGACGCCGGCGACCGATACGCCGGAAGTGCCGGTCGGCGTCAGCGGCAGGGTGCGGCCGTTGCAAGTGACCGTGTAGCGAGCCGTATTGCTGGTTTCGAACCGCACCTGAAGGCGCTCGACCGACGAATCGACATAGCGCACCGTGCCGCCGATCGCGCCTTGCTCGCCCATGACATGCCACGGTTCCAGCGCCTGGCGCAGTTCCAGCTTCGAGCCTTCATATTCGACTTCGCCGCAGAAGGGGAAGCGGAATTCGAGCTGCGCCTTGAACCATTCGGGGCTGAGATCGAAGCCGTTTTCGCGAAGGTCGGCGAGCACGTCGAGAAAATCGGCCCAGACGAAATGCGGCAGCATGAAACGGTCGTGCAGGGTCGTGCCCCAACGGACGAACTTGCCGTCGACGGGGTTTGTCCAGAACCGGGCGATCAGCGCGCGCACCAGCAATTGCTGGGCAAGCGACATGCGCGCGTTCGGCGGCATCTCGAAGCCGCGGAACTCGATGAGGCCGAGCCTGCCGGTCGGACCGTCGGGCGAGAACAGCTTGTCGATGCAGATCTCGGCGCGGTGGGTATTGCCGGTGACGTCGGTCAGCAGGTTGCGGAACAGGCGGTCGACGAGCCAGGGCAGAGGCTTTTGGCCGCGGCCGGGCGGCGCGATCTGCGCCAGGGCAATCTCCAGCTCGTAAAGGCTGTCATGACGGGCCTCGTCGATGCGCGGCGCCTGGCTGGTCGGGCCGATGAACAGGCCGGAGAACAGGTAGGACAGCGAGGGATGACGCTGCCAGTGCAGGACGACGCTCTTCAGGAGATCGGGACGGCGCAGGAAAGGGCTGTTGTTCGGATTGGCGGAGCCCACGACGACATGGTTGCCGCCGCCGGTGCCGGTATGGCGGCCGTCGATCATGAACTTGTCGGCGCCGAGCCGGCTGGCGCGGGCCTCCTCATAGATCGCCGTGGTGATGTCGACCGTATCCCTCCATGTCGAGGACGGGTGGATGTTGACCTCGATGACACCGGGATCGGGAGCGACGCGGATGACGTTGATCCGCTCGTCCTGCGGCGGCGGATAGCCTTCGATGTGGACGGGCAGATCCAATGCGGCGGCCGCGCGTTCGGCCGAGGCGACAAGATCGAGATAATCTTCAAGTGTTTCTGTCGGCGGCATGAAGATGCAGAGGCGGCCGTCGCGGGGTTCAACGGAAAGCGCGGTGCGGACATGGCCGCCGATCTCGTTGGCCGATTGTGGCGTGATCGGTTGCTGGCCGTTGAAGGGCTGGAAGTGCGCTGCCTGCAGCGCGCGTCCGCTATCCTGCCCGAAATCCGGCAGCTCGGGCCGCTCAACGAAGGGATCGAGCGGATTGATATAGGGATATCGCGATGGCGGGATATAGGCGAGCGAATCGAGCGGCAGGCGATAGCCAACCGGGCTGTCGCCCGGCACGAGGAAGATGCGGCCACGCCGCGTCGACCATTTCTCGCTCGTCCACGTGCGGCCGCTGGCGCGCGCATTCCAGGCCTGGACAGGCAGCACGTAGCCGGTCGGGCGCGTCAATCCGCGATCGAAGACGCGGGCGATGCGGCTGCGTTCCTCGGCATCCTCAAGCTTAGAATTGGAGGGATCGACATTATCGGGCAGGCTCGCTTCCTTGACCAGCCATTCCGCCGGATCCTCGAAAGCGGGCGTGACATATTCCGGTGCAAGGTCGAGTTCGCCGGCGATGGCCGTCAGCAGGCGGCCGGCATCGTCCTCCGACACCTGGTAGTTGCGGCCTTCGGTGGCGACGAGATTGTCGTTGGACCAGATCGGCAGGCCGTCTTTGCGCCAGTAGAGCGAGAAGGTCCAGCGCGGCAGACTTTCGCCGGGATACCATTTGCCCTGTCCGTAGTGCAGAAAGCCGTTCGGCGCAAAGCGGTCGCGCAGGCGGCGGATGAGCGTGTCGGCCTTTTCGCGCTTGGTCGGTCCGACGGCGGCGGTATTCCACTCGTCGGACTGGAAATCGTCGATCGAGACGAAAGTCGGCTCGCCGCCCATTGTCAGCTGCACATCCTCGGCCTCAAGAACACGGTCGACCTTTTCGCCGAGTTCGTTGAGCTCCTCCCAGCTGTCGTCGGAGAAGGGCTTGGTGATGCGCGGGTGTTCAGCGACGCGCGAGACCTTCATGTCGAAGGCGAATTCGGTTTCGGCCTCGCCGAAGTAACCGCCGGAGATCGGCGCGGCATTGCGGTAATGCGGCGTGGCGGCCAGCGGAATATGGCTTTCGCCGGTCAGGAGGCCGGAGGTCGGGTCGAGGCCGACCCAGCCGGCGCCGGGCAGATAGACCTCGGCCCAGGCATGCAGATCGGTGAAATCGACCTCGGTACCCGAGGGGCCGTCGAGCGCCTTCAGATCCGGCGTCAGCTGGATGAGGTAACCGGAGACGAAGCGGGCGGCAAGGCCGAGATGACGGAGAATCTGGACGAGCAGCCAGCTGGTGTCGCGGCAGGAACCCGTGGCGCTTTCCAGCGTCTCCTCCGGCGTCTGGACGCCGGCCTCCATGCGGATGACATAGCCGATCTGCCGCTGCAGGCGGGCATTGAGGGCGACGACCATATCGATCGTCGCCTGGCCCGGCGACCAGTCGAGCGTCGGCAGCAGCGCCTTCAGGCGCGGCCCGGCCGGCTCGGGCGTCATGTAGATCGACAGATCCTCGCGGATCGTTTCAGGATAATCGAAGGGCCACTTGGTCGCTTCTTCTTCGACGAAGAAGTCGAAGGGATTGTAGACCGTCATGTCGGCGACGAGGTCGACCTCGATCTTGAACTCCGTCACCGGGTCCGGGAAGACGTAGCGGGCGAGATAGTTGCCGTAGGGATCCTGCTGCAAATTGACGAAATGGTTGGAAGGCGTGACCTTCAGCGAGTGGCTGAGCACCCGTGTCTTCGAATGCGAGGCCGGTTTCAACCGGATTATCTGGGGGCCGAGGCGAACCGGCTTGTCGTAAATATAATGCGTCAGATGATAGATGCTGGCTTTGATCGACATATTTCTCTTTTTATCCGGCGCGCATCGTCGTGCGTCTTGCTGTTCCCAAAGCCAGTCTGTGCAATGCAGCGAAAGAAAGCAAGGTGGAAAGGCCGGGGTGGCGACGGCTTTTACGACGCCCTGGCAAAGGTAACGGCCACCTTCAGCCCGCGGCCGCCCGTTCCGGGCTCCAACGTCATGACGGCGTTGAAAAGATTGGCGATTTCTTCGACGATGGGAAGGCCGAGGCCGGCGCCGGGCGCGCCGGATTCATTGCCGCGCGAAAAACGGCGGCGCACCGCCTCCAGCTTTTCGCGCGGAATACCGGGGCCGTTGTCTTCGACCTCCAGGCGGATCGTCTCGGTGGCGGCGATGACGCGGACGGTGGCTTCTGCCCCCTTGCCAGCATAGGCGATGGCATTGCCGGCAAGATTGCGCAGCATTTCGCCGATCAGCAGCGGCTCGGCGCGGATCATCGCCGGGCTCTCGCCTTCGAAGCCGAGATCGATGCCGGCGATGGCGGCGGCCGGGATCTGTTCGCCGGTAATTTCCTGGGCGAGGGCGGCGAGATCGATGGCGGAGGGGGCCAGCGCCTCCTTGGCCGTGGCGGCGTCGATCTTCGCCATCAGCAGAAGCTGGGCAAGGATGCGCTCGGCATGGGCGACGGCCTGGTCGCCTTTCAGCGCCGCCGCCTGAGCTTCGTCAAGCGAGCCGGCCCGAGCCGACAGAGCAAGCTGGGTGCGGATGATCGCCAGCGGCGTGCGCAGCTGGTGGCTGGCATTGCCGGTGAAATGGCGCAGCGCATCGAGGGCCGACTGCAGGCGGACCATGAAGGAATTGACCGTATCGACCAGCGGCTCGACCTCGCTCGGCACGCTCTGTTCGATCGGGTGCAGGTCATCAGGACTGCGCTCGCCGATGGCGTCGCCGAGCTTGTAGAGCGGACGGAGCGCCATCGTCACCGAGATCCAGACGATGACCGCCGCTCCGGCGATCATGACGGCGAGACGCAATGCCGAGCGCACGAGGATCGCCTGGGTCAATTGCCGGCGGGCAATGGTGGTTTCGGCGACCGTCACGACGAAGGGCACCGAGCGGATGCCGGTCGAGGCGGAACGTTCGAGGGTGGCGATGCGGATGGGCTCGCCGCGAAAATTGTCGTCGGCGAAGGCAGCCGCTCCGCTCGGCGTCTTCTGCAGGACCGGCAGAGCCTGGTAGCCGGTGATGAATTGGCCCGGCGGGCCGTCGACGCGGTAGAAGACGCGGTCCTGCGCAGCCGAGGTCAGCATTTCGAGCGCGACATAGGGGATATCGACCTGCAGCGTGCCGTCTTCGGCAACGACGACTCGTTCGGCGATTGCGAGCGCCGAGCCGGCGAGAACACGGTCGGAGACGATGTTCGAGGTCTGCACAGCCTCGCGATAGGTGTCGGCAAGCGCCACCGTGCCAATCACGGCCGTGGAGACGAGCAGCCAGAAGAGCAGCCGGCGCCTGAGGGAATAGGCCGCCTTCATGGGGCCTCGGGCAGCTTGTCGAGATAATAGCCGATGCCGCGAGCAGTCTTGACCGTCAGGCCGTGCGGCGACAGGCGCTTTCTCAGCCGGCTGACATATTGCTCGATCGCGTTTGCGGAAATGTCGTCGTCGAAGGCGGTCAGCGACTGGATGATCGCCTCCTTGGCGACGACCTTGCCGGCCCGCATGAAGAGGATTTCGAGCAGGCCAAGTTCGCGGGCGGGAATGTCGAGAGGGGTGGAACCGGCGGAGAAGGTGCGGGAATTGAGGTCGAAGGAAATGCCGCCGAAGCCGACCGTCGCCGAACGCAGCCCGGCCTGGCGGCGCAGCAGCACGCGCACGCGGGCCTCGAATTCGGCGATGTCGAAGGGTTTGATCAGATAATCGTCGGCGCCGAGATCGAGACCCTTCACCCGTTCTTCCGGCGCGCCGCGCGCCGTCAGGATAAGAACGGCCGCCTGGTTCTGCCGGGCGCGCATGGCGCGCAGCACGTCGAGCCCGTCCATCTCCGGCAGGTTGAGGTCGAGAATGACAAGGTCGAAATTTTCAGCGGCGATGACCGCATTGGCAGACGCGCCGTCATGAACGACGTCGACGGCATGGCCCGTGCCGCGCAAGATCGCCGAGAGCCCATCGGCCAGCGCGATATTGTCTTCGGTGAGCAGGATTCGCACGGATTTTCCCCTGTTTTTCGAGCGACGTTACAGGGGCGAAGGCGGGTTGTCACAGCGATTTTGAAGATTGGTGAAGGGGTCGGACAAGATCGATCTCAGCTGCCCGTCCGCTCCATCTCCCGGCGCTGCGTCATCGCGGCGGCGAGCAGCTTCTGGAAGCGCGGGTCGTCGCGGATGTTGTCGAGGTCGGAATCATTGTTGAACCATTTGATATGGTAGACGGAGCTGTTCGGCAGCAGCTTCTCCAACAGGTCGATTGCCTGGTCGACGTCGCCGAGGACGGAATAGACGCAGGCGAGATTATATTGGGCGACAATGTCGTCGGGATCGATGGCGATCGCCCGCGCCGCCCAGTCGCGTGCGCGCGCCGCGTCGCCGAGATGGGCAAGCGCCAGCGCGCCGCGATGGGCCGGGCCGGAATTTTCCGGATTGAGATTCAGCGCGCGTTCGGCGCGCAGCAGACCGAGGCGCGCCCAGTTTTCCCTGTCCACCTCACGGCCGAGCGAATGGTAGGCGGCCATCAGATGGATCGGCGAGACGTAGTCGTCAGGGCGGATTTCGGCGGCGCGGGTGAAATAATGAACGGATTCGGCAAAGTTTCCGTGCATGAAGAAGAACCGGGCATAATGGAAATTCGCCTCGAAGAGGTTCGGGTCGAGCGTCAGGGCACGTTCGAAGGCTGCCGCCGCCCGATCATCGTAGCCGCTCTGGTGCAGCGCCAGACCGTGCGAGGCATGGGCTTCGGGAAGATCGGGATCGAGCGCCAGCGCGCGGGCGCTCATCTCGAGGATGCGTCTCAGCGGCACATCGTCGGGTGCCCAGTCGCGGATTGCGGCGTCGCAATCGGCGATGCCGGCATAGGCGCGGGCATAGTCCGGATCGAGCTCGACTGCCTTGCAGAACATGCGTCTGGCGAGCTGCAGATAGGATTTCGTCCAGGTGTGGGAAAGCTGGCGGCCCCGGAGATAATAGGTATAGGCCTCGACATTGGCGGTCGGTTCGTTGGCGATCGCTTTCTTCTCCTCCGGCAGCAGGCGCACCTTCAGCTGGCCGACGATCGCATGGGTGATCTCGTCCTGGATGGCGAAGATGTCGGTGAGGTCGCGGTCGTAGCGCTCGGCCCAGAGATGATCGCCATTGGCGGTGTCGATCAACTGGCCGGAGATGCGCACGCGCTTGTCGAAGATGCGCACGCTTCCTTCGAGCACATAGCGCACGCCGAGTTCCTGGGCGAGCCGCTTCAACTTCACCGATATGCCCTTATAGGTGAAGATCGTATTGCGCGGCACGACGTGCAGGCTGGAAATCTTGGAGAGATCGGTGATGATGTCTTCGGTTATGCCGTCGGAGAAATAATCCTGGTCGGCGTCGCCGCTCATATTGGTGAAGGGCAGCACCGCGATGAAGCAGGTATTGCGGTTCTGCGCTACGAGCCTGGTGGAAGAGGGCGGCGCGAGCGTGACGGTATAGACCTGCACTGGCTGCCGGATGTTCTTCAGCATGTGCTCGCCGATGAATTCGAAGCCGAGATTGAGGCGCGAGCCGACCTGATCGCGGACCGAAGCCGACACGGCAATGCCGCCGGGCGCGGCGATACGCTCGAGTCTCGCGGCAAGATTGACGCCGTCGCCGAAAATGTCGCCGTTTTCGACGACGACGTCGCCGAGATTGATGCCCATGCGGAATTCGACGCGCTCATCCTTGGGAACGTTCTCGTTGCGGGCCGACATGCTGCGCTGGATCTCGGCGGCGCAGGCGACCGCATTCACCACGCTCTGGAATTCGGCAAGGATGCCGTCGCCGGTGAGTTTGACGATCCGGCCCTTGTAGTCCGAAATCCGGATATCGACCAGCTCGCAGCGATGGCGGTTCAGCGCCTGCAGCGTGCCTGACTCATCGATGCCCATCAGTCGGCTATAGCCGACGACGTCCGCAGCGAGAATAGCGCTCAGTCGTCGTTCCATGACCCCTCCCATGGATCTTCCTGGAATAACCTAGCTATTTTCAGAGTTTTTCGTCGCGCATAGTCGTCGCCCAAAAACAAAATTCGGGCCGCTTCGACGTTTTGACGCGGTAGCGCGACCATATATCGTCGCGGGTCTTCATCAATACTCTAAAGGGGTGAAGGACGGCTTTGATTGCTAATACTTTATGGTGAAAAAGGGTTCTCGTTGGCGGAAACGAAATAGACGGCATGGTCAAAGCTTGCCGGTCGGCACCGAAAGCGATCAGTTACCGAGTTGCGTTGGCTGACCGGCGGGGTTCGCTGCGGCGCGCCCTTGCCCCCTTCCGCAGGCTCGGGCATTGTTACGGCATGAGGAGAATTTTTATTTTGCTGTTGGCGTTCTGGCCGGGTTTTGCGCTCGCCGATCAGACCTTCTATCCGGCGAAATCGGGCAGGGCCGAGGCGCCGGTGCTGACAGTTTATTCCTCGCTCGACGAGCCGCTGGCGCAGCCGATGATCCGGGGTTTTCAGGAGGCCAATCCCGATGTCGCGGTCAGGTATGAGGATATGCTGACGGGCGAAATCTACGACCGGATCGTCGGGGAGACGGATGCCGGCGGCAAGACCGCGGATTTTGCCTTCTCCTCGGCGATGGACCTGCAGGTGAAGCTCTCGAATGACGGCTATGCGCAGGTCAGCAATCTGCCGATGAGCGCCGCATGGCCGAAATGGGCGAACTGGCGCAACACCGCTTATGCGCTGACCTTCGAGCCGGCGGTCTTCGTCTATCACAAGCCGAGCTTCGCGCATGAGCCGGTGCCAAGTTCGCGGGCGGAATTCGTCGACTATCTGAAGCGCAAGGGCAATGCGATCTATGGCCGGATCAGCACCTACGATATCGAGCGGTCCGGTGTCGGCTTTCTGTTCATGGCGCGCGACCAGGAGCAGTTCGGCGACATCTGGTCGGTGATTGGCGCGATGGGCGCGGCCGGCGTCAAGCTTTACTCGACGAGCTCGGCGATCCTCGAACGGGTTGCCGATGGGCGCTTCGTGCTCGGCTACAATATCCTCGGCTCCTACGCCGCCGACTGGGCGTCGCGGCATCCCGATGTCGGCATCGTGCTGCCGAAGGACTATACGGTGGTGATGTCGCGGATCGGCCTGGTGCCGCAGGCGGCCGCCGAGCCGGAGCTCGGTCGCCGCTACCTTGCCTTCTTCATGTCGAAGGAGGGCCAGACGATCATGGCGCGCGAGCTGCAGATCCCCGCGGTGAGTCCCGAGGTGGCCGGCGAGAATACCGCCAATACGCTGCAGGAGCTGCTCGGCGCCCAACTTCGGCCAGTGCCTGTCAGCCCCGGGCTGATGGTCTATCTCGACCAGGTGAAGCGGGCGCGGCTGATCGCGCACTGGAACGAGGTCCTGCGGGCGCAGTGAAAGGCTCCCAGCAAGACGACGCGTGCAATTACGGCAAAAAAGTGTCCTTTCCTCCTGGATATCTGGCGGCTGTCAGCTAGATGACAGCTTGTTGTGGTGGCTTTGGCTACTTCTTCTCCGTGGAGGCGGAGAACCGAAGCCTTGGGAGGTCTTCCGCTCGTCATTCAGGACAACTGTGTCCGCCGGCCGGCTACCCCTCCCGATTCCCTGGAGAATAACAGGCGGTGCGCTCAGCCGCCGACGGAGGACACATCGTGAAGCATACGTTCATCGCAACCATCATTGCAGCGGCGATCGCGCTGCCCGCCTATGCGGCCGACTACACCATCATCGCGCCGGCCGCGCCCGGTGGCGGCTGGGACCAGACGGCCCGTTCGCTGCAGACAGCGCTGCAGCAGGAGAAGATCTCCGGCAACGTCCAGGTCCAGAATGTCCCCGGCGCCGGCGGCACCATCGGGCTGGCGCAGTTCAGCAGCCAGGCCGCCGGCAACCCGAACTCGCTGATCGTCGGCGGCTATGTGATGGTCGGCGCCATCCTCACCAACAAGTCGCCGGTGACCCTCAAGAACGTCACGCCGATCGCTCGCCTGACCGGCGAATATGAGGCCGTCGTCGTTCCCGCCTCGTCCGATATCAAGACGATGGCGGATCTGGTCGCGGCGCTGAAGAAGGATCCGGGCGCGGTTTCCTGGGGCGGCGGCTCGGCTGGCGGCACCGACCACATCACGGTCGGCCTGATCGCCAAGGCCGCCGGCGTCGACCCGACCAAGATCAACTATGTCGCCTTTTCCGGCGGCGGTGAAGCACTTGCCGCCATGCTCGGCAGTCAGGTTACAGCCGGCGTATCGAGCTACAGCGAATTCGAATCGCAGGTGAAAGCGGGCACGCTGCGTCTTCTTGCCGTATCGAGCGACAAGCGTATCGACGGCGTTGATGCGCCGACGCTGAAGGAAGCCGGCACCGATGTCAGCATCCAGAACTGGCGCATGGTCGCCGCGGCCCCCGGCCTGTCGGCAGAGCAGGTCGCGGCCATCACTTCCGATTTCGAGAAGTTGCACAGCTCCGCCACCTGGCAGGAAACGCTGAAGACCAAGGGCTGGGCCGACACCTACCTGTCCGGCGACGCCTTCAAGGCGCAGCTCGAAAAGGATGTCGCCGCCACCGAAGGCATTCTCAAAGAGATCGGACTTGTTCAATGAGCGGGGATAACACCTCCTCGGCAACCACACGCCGCCCTGATTGGGCGGCGTTCATCATTGCCGCATTCCTCTTTCTTGTCGCCGGCGTGATGTTCTGGGATGCATCGCATCTGAAAGCAATCGCGCAGTACGACCGCATCGGCCCGGCAACGATGCCCGAAGTGGTGGCCTTCGGCCTCTTCTGTCTTGGGATCTGGACCGTCGCCGAAGCCTGGCGCGGCGAGTTTCCGGAACGCGATCGGCAGGAAGTGGCGCCCGTCATCTGGATCGTTGCCGGTCTTGTCGGACAGATGCTGCTTCTGCGCCTTGCCGGCTTCTCGATCGCCACCGGTCTGCTGTTTGCATTCACGGCACGCGGCTTCGGCAAACGCAAGCTCTGGATCTCGCTGCCGTTCGGCATCGTCTTCAGCTTCGTCGTCTGGGCGATCTTCTCGCAGCTGCTGCAGCTGACGCTGCCGGCCGGCCCGCTCGAACGCCTGTTCTTCTGACAGCGCGGATGCGCTGTCGGCACTTTTGATTTTGCGCAGCGCCGGTCGGGTAACGCACGGCCGGGAACGCGCTTGGGATATCAAGATGAGCACATTCGAATTCCTATGGCAGGGGATCCTGGTTGCGATGCAGCCGATGAACCTGGTTTATGCGCTGGTCGGCGTGACGCTCGGCACTGCCGTCGGCGTGCTGCCCGGCATCGGACCTGCACTCACCGTGGCGTTGCTGTTGCCCGCCACCTATAAACTCGATCCCGGCGGTTCGCTGATCATGTTCGCCGGCATCTATTATGGCGGCATGTATGGCGGTTCGACGACCTCGATCCTCTTGAACACGCCAGGCGAAAGCGCCTCGATCGTCACGGCGCTCGAGGGCAACAAGATGGCGCGGGCCGGGCGTGGTGGGCCGGCGCTGGCGACGGCGGCGATCGGTTCTTTCGTCGCCGGCCTGATTGCGACACTCGGGCTCGCCTTCATCGCTCCCTATATCGTCAAGCTGGCGCTGGTTTTCGGACCGCGTGAATATTTCGCACTGATGGTGCTCGCCTTCGTCACCGTCTCCTCGGCTTTCGGCGATTCGGCGCTGCGGGGGCTGACCTCGCTGTTCATCGGCTTTGCCCTTGCCATGGTCGGCATCGACCAGCAGACGGGGCAGGCCCGGCTTTCCTTCGGCATACCCGACCTGCTCGACGGCATCGAAGTGACGACGCTGGCGGTGGCGATGTTCGCAATCGGCGAGACGCTCTATATCGCCGCACAGGGCAACCGGGGCGAGGATAAGGTCGAAGCCGTCAAGGGCTCGCTGTGGATGAACGCGCAGGACTGGGCGCGTTCGTGGAAGGCGTGGCTACGCGGCACGCTGATCGGCTTTCCGATCGGCGCCATGCCGGCGGGCGGCGCCGAAATCGGCACTTTCCTCTCCTATGCGACGGAAAAGCGGCTGGCCAAGAACCCCGAGGAGTTCGGCCATGGCGCGATTGAAGGCGTGGCCGGCCCGGAGGCGGCGAACAACGCGTCTGCGGCTGGGACGTTGGTGCCGCTGCTGACGCTCGGCCTGCCGACGACGGCGACGGCGGCGATCATGCTGGCCGGCTTCCAGCAATACGGGCTGCAGCCCGGGCCGCTGCTGTTTGCCACCAACCCGCAGCTCGTCTGGGGTCTAATCGCCAGCCTGCTCATCGCCAATGCGATGCTCCTCGTCCTGAACCTGCCGATGATCGGGCTCTGGGTAAAGCTGCTGACGATCCCGAAGCCGTGGCTCTATGCCGGTATCCTGCTGTTTGCGACGCTCGGGACGATCGGTGCCAATCCGTCGGTGTTCGAGCTCGGCATGCTGCTGGCGTTCGGCCTGCTCGGTTACGTGATGCGGCTCTTCGGCTATCCGATTGCGCCGACGGTTGTCGGCCTGATCCTCGGGCCGCTTGCCGAACAGCAGCTGCGCCGGGCGTTGGCGATCAGCCAGGGCGACGTTACGACGCTGGTCATGTCGCCGATCGCCGCCGGCCTGCTCATTGTCGCAGCCGCCGCCTTCCTAATCCCGCTGATCCTGCGGCTGCGGGGCCGCGGACAGGTGCTTGCGCAGCTGGCGGCAAACGAAGACTAAAAAGACAAACCCTGCCTCAAGGCCGGCCATGGAGACATGCGCCGGCCGCTTCTTTTTGCATGGCTGAGGTGATTTTCCGTTCATTGTGCTGCGGGACGGGCGGCCCCACTTACAGGTGGTCAATCATAGAACGAGAGTAAAACACAATGTCCGCTATCCGCAGTTCAATCCGCACCGGTTTGCTTGGCCGTGCATTTGCCGTGCTCGGCGCCGCAAATGCAGTCAGCGCCGCTGTCGAAGCCGGCCGCCGGCCCCGCGCCCGCGACCTCAGGGAACTCGGCATCGATCCGGCTTCCTTCGATCAGGTCACGCGCTAAAGCGCGTCGCGATCTTTCAGATTCGCTCTTCGCGCTTTAGCTCTTTGTTTTGACGCATGTCGTTGCCGCAAAACCGCTGCTCACTTTTGCGCGACATGCTTTAAGATCTTCAAGGCATGCATGAATGAAACAGCCCGCAACCGGATGGTCGCGGGCTTTATTTTTGATATCGTCAGGCGTGAAGTTCTTCCTGCCGGGGCGCGTGATCTTCCCGCTCGCGCCTGTTGTGGCGGATGGATGACCAGAGCGACAGGCCGATCAGGGCGGCGCCGCCAAGGCCGGTGATCACCTCGGGGATGTGCACCAGGGTCTGCGCATACATGATCACTGCGAGGATCAGGATGGCATAGAAGGCGCCATGCTCGAGATAGCGGTATTCGGCAAGCGTTCCCTTCTCCACCAGCATGATCGTCATCGAGCGCACGTACATGGCGCCGATGCCGAGGCCGATCGCGATGACGAAGAGGTTCTGCGTCAAGGCAAAGGCGCCGATGACGCCGTCGAAGGAGAAGCTGGCATCCAGCACCTCCAGATAGATGAAGGCGCCGAGGCCGCCCTTGGCGGCCGCGCTCATCGTCTGCTGCGAAGCATCGAGCAGCTCGCCGACGACCTCGACCGCCAGGAAGGTGAGCAGGCCGTAGATGGCGCAATGGACGAAGATGCTGGCTTCCTCGCCGCCGATCAACCAGGAGAAAACAAGCATCAGCGCCAGCACGAAGGCGATCTCGATGCCCCTGATGGTCGCCGAGCGCGCCATCACCTTTTCCAGGCCGCGCAGCCAATGGATTTTCTTCTCGTGGTCGAAGAAGTAGCTGAGGCCGACCATCATCAAGAAGGTACCGCCGAAGGCGGCGATCGGCAGGTGCGCATCGTTCATGATGCGGGCATATTCTTCGGGCTCGCGGGCAGCCAGCACCAGCGCGTCCCAGGGACCGATCCGTGCCGCGATCGCGACGATCGCCAGCGGAAAGACGATGCGCATGCCGAAGACGGCAATGATGATGCCCCAGGTGAGGAAGCGCTTCTGCCAGAGCGGCGTCATCTCCTTCAGCTTGTTGGCATTGACGATGGCATTGTCGAAGGACAGCGAGATCTCGAGCACCGCAAGCACGGTGCAGATGAAGAAGACGGTCGCCATGCCGCCGATGGTGCCGGTCGTCTGCCAGCCGAGCACGGCGCCGAGAACAAGGCCGAGAGCGGTGACGATGAAAGCCCAGCGGAAATAGCCGAGCGAGGATTTATGGGTTGCAGATTGAATCATGGCCGCACCTCCCGGCCGCAAATCTTGTTGGAGAGCTTTGAGAGCGAAAAACGCGGCATGCCACAACGGGCATGCTGGCAAGGCATGGTGAGCATTTTCATCGATGAAAAATCCGCCGGCTAAGCTGCAGGCGGTACCGACATCACGAGAGCGCCGTAAAAACTCTCGCCAGAGGGGCCCGGCACCAAACGTTGCCCGCAGCCGATGTCTGGAAGGCTGCGAACAAGCTCTAGGTAATCAACTTCCCGGCGCAGTCAAGGCCGTCGTCGCAGGCAGATCGGCCGATTTTTTGGGAACCATCCCGGCGCCCGCTCGTTAAGCTCTGGTTGAGCTGAAAAGGAGGCCGATGATGCACACTTCGACCCATGTTCCGGACAAACGAACGGAGGCGTCAGACCGCATGAAGCGGGCGAAGCCGAACCGCATGCAGAAGGCGCAGGTGTTGCCGCCGCATCACGTCGACCTGACGCTGACGCCCGGCGTCATTCATGACATCCATGTGCCAGCGCATGTGACCGGCGCTGATCTTTCCAAAGGCGGCCCCGACCTGAAGGGGCACACCGAAACCAAGAAATAACGCCTATTCCAGCGGCCTCTTCAGCGCCTGCTAGCAGATTTCGAAACAGGATGAGGAACATATGACGATCACCTTTGTGCCCCGCGACATCGCCATCCGGCATGAAAACGAATGGCAGGCTATACGCGAGGCGGCGGACGAACGCATCGATATCGGCAAACGCGAGAAGCCGCTTGTCTCGTCCATTCCGGGCTCGGCATTGGGTGGGAAAAACGATTCTTCGGCCGCACGCGCCGAATGAGCAGTAGACCCATCATGTCGAGACGGCGCCCGGCATGATGCCGGGCGTTTTCTTTCTGGCGCTGTTCATCCCGGTCGGCACGTTTTGCGGCGCCATTCCCTCGCCGGCTATTTATGGCTTGGGAATTCGTTCGGCTTTTTCCTTCATGCCGATTGCAGCTTCCGCGCAGGTTTTTCCGTCTGACGCCCGGCCTGTCGATTCCATTCGTGGGAAAGATCGGGCGTGCAAACATCTTCGATCGCCGCGCCAACCTTTCGGAAAGGATTGGCCGGCGATAATCCCGGCCTCACGGGAATCGGACAGATGGCCAAGACAGCGACACGCGGCCGCCGCAAGGCGCCGGCGAGAGGAAAGAGCAAAGCGCGCAGCGGCGGCGGATTGCTGCCCTGGGCGGTGATCGGCATTGCCGCGATTGGCGGCATTGTTGCTCACGACCATTGGAAGAGCATTCAGCCGCTGCTTGCGCGCCAATCGGCGCCGGCCACGCGGGAAACGGCGGAGGCGAGGCCGGTTGCCAGGAGGGATGTGCCGCCGAAGCAGGTGGCGCTTGCCGCGCCGACGCCGAAAACGGCACCGGCCACGCCGCAGCCGTTGCCGCCGGCCGCCATCCCGACACCGGCCATCCAGCCGATCAAGGCGGTTCCGGCCGCGATCCCTCCCGGGGCTGCGGAAACGGGAACGGCCGCCTTCGGTTATTGCGGGCAGGGCGCCCATATCAACTGCGTCGGCGACGGCGGCGTCTTCTGGTACAAGGGCGAGAAGATCATCATCGCCGATATGGCAAGTCCGGTGGTCGACCGGGCGCGCTGCGATGACGAGCGGAGGATCGCCTTTGCCGCCAAGTCGCGCCTGCTGACGCTTCTGAACGCCGGGGCCTTCACCATGAATGCGGCGGGCAAGACCGACGCTTCCGGCGCCCCGCGCGTCGTTTCGCGCGATGGGCGCTCCTTTGGGGCGCAGCTGATCAACGAGGGGCTGGCGCGCAAGCCAGGAGCGGGCGGCGCCTGGTGCGCCTGATAATCGTTACTTGCCCTTTTTCACCAGTTTGCCGCCGGTGTGGAAGCTGCCGGTGAAGGAGGAATCCTTGCTTTCGGCGGTGCATTCGATCGCGATCGGCTTGCCGGCGTAGGGATTGCCGAAGGTGCAGAAGCCGGCGACCTTGACCTGACCGGTCATCTTGTTGCCGACGCCCGTGGTGACGAGGCTAAGCGGCAGGCGGGCATTGCCATTGGAGGCGGGCTTGATCCCGGCGCCGTCGCCCTGGAAGCCGAGCGCCTTGCCGTCCGACGTGAAGATGAACGTCACCGAGCCATTGGCCAGTGTGACGCTGGCAAGCTCGTCCTTGCAGCCCTTGGTGGCGTCGAACTTGGCGACGACGAGCTTGGCGCATTTGCCGGCAAGGGTGATGACGCCGGCTGCGCCGGGAAAAGTTTCGGCGGGAGAGGCCGGCGCGGCGGCGGCCGGCAAGGCAAGGGCGGCGGCAAAAAATGCGGCGGCGGCAAGCGCGGATAAGTTCATTTCGATTTCAAACCCCATGTGCTGGCGAGGCGAATCACTGCCTCATCCTCGATTCGCCATGGCATGGTTCTGTGTCCGAATTTGGTTCCGCTGTCGCCGCGGCCTGAGATTCTCGCTGGCTGCGGGTGATCAGCGATCGACGGCAAATGGGAAGAAAAGCCCGTTGAGCTTGCTTCGGCAAGGGCGTCGCCGTCAGGCATCGACAACAAGCCGACAGGATATGACGGTGGCAAGGCACTCGTCGAGCGCCTGCCGTGTTGAATGCACTGTCTGATCAGGGGGAATGGGTCCAGGCAGGGAAGTCCAGACCCATTCTTTCCCGATCGGAGGTCAGTCGGATCAGGAATTTGCGGCTGCCGGACGAGCCGGCAGCCCTTTTTATTAGAATGCGCGCTGCAGGCGGAAGTAGCCCGAGGTGACGTCTTCAGCATTGTCCGGATCGAGGTACTGAACCGAAACCTTAGCCGAAAGGTTGTCGACGATCTGGTAGTCGATCGTTACGCCGGCCTTCCAGGCGTCAACGTCGTCGTTGAACTCGCCAGCAGTGACGCCGTAGTTGTTGTAGTACTGAACAGCCGGGGTGATCTTCAGCTTGTCAGTCGCCTTGATGGCGTATTCAGCAGCGATCGCCCATTCGGCCTTGTTGTAGTAGGCGTTCGGGTTGGATGCGTAGACGACTGCGAGGCCGAGCGTGCCCGGGCCGACGGCAACCGTACCCATAGCGCGGACGGCGCCTTCTTCGTTGTCGGTGTCGTAACCAGCCGTGATCTGGTAGCTGAAGGCACCGGCCTTGCCGCCGAGACCAATGGCAACGCCGACGTTGTTGGCGGTTTCGCCGTTGTAGAACGGGCTGTCTTCCAGCTCGTCGACGCTGATGCCAGCGTAGAAGGCGTCGGTTTCGTACTGATAACGCAGCGAGTTATGCAGCGTGACCGGAGAACCGATATCGTCGGTTTCGCCCGAGAGGCCATCGTCCCACCAGCTGTAGAACAGACCAGCGCGGAAGCCGGCGATGTCGAGGTAAGCAGAGTCGAGCTGGGCCTTCTGGGCCGAAGCGTTGTCAGCATTGAACTGCATGACGATGACGCCGGTCAGCGGACCGTACTCGGTGTCGCTCTTGGCGGTGAACTGAACCTGGCCGCGCGTACGGGCGTCCCAATCGGAATCGTTGGGAACAGAACCGCCGCCGCCGGCGCCGATCGAGCTGGCGTTCGGGGCAACGTCAACCTGGAAACGGATGTAGCCGTTGATCTTGAGGCAGGTTTCGGTGCCGGGGATGTAGAAGTAGCCGGTGCCGTAAGCGTCGCAGACGCGAACGTATTCAACCGGTTCCGGCTCGGCAGCAACGATAGCGTCAGCCGCCTGAGCGCCGGATACTACTGCGAGAGCAGCAGCGGAGCCGAGAAGAAGGCTCTTGATGTTCATGGAATAACCTCCAGTTCAGATGGGAGAGGATGAAGACCGTTGCCATCGGCAGTCCCTACGGATCTTCACCCCGTGTGAGCGAAGCGGCACCTTTTTGACCAGGTGCCTGCCTCGCCGCGGTAGTTACATGGGGGATGTTGCGCCGCAATAACGATCTCGATCATGACAGCAGGCCGGTGTTGCTATGTTGCTGAAACAACACGCGTTTTGTCATCTGTTCGTCACAAACTCGACACCTCCTGATGCTTGATCAACGAGGAGCTTGAAAACGCTAATGCAAGTGACGGGCGTGTGAGCATATCCTCATATACTGTCGCGCCGTCGCTGTGATCTGCGCGAAATCCGGGGATGGCGCATAAGTTACTGCGATGAGCATGATCGGAGCGTGGCAAGCGACACTGGGACCGCGGCGCTTTCGTTATCTGCCTTTTTATCTTTTTGCCGTGGGTGCGGAAGCTACCGGGAGAGCGGAGTGGCGACGACCAGTCCGGGGCACTTGCGGGAGGCGTAATGACCCGGGGGCGCCGGGAAGTGTCTCAGGCGTGGAGGCAGCCGTGGCAAAGGCCGGCAAGGCGAGGACGGCGGCAACAAGGGCCGCGGGTGCCGAGACGAAAAAACTCCTACCCACTGTCTGCGCGGCGAACCCGCCGTTTGCTGGAAGGTCAGCGGCGGCGAACGCCTGTGCCCAAGAAATTTACTCCAGGGTGGCTTCCTTGCGGGCAACATTGCCGCTCACATCGATGTCACTGCCCAACATCGCACTGCCGGTCAGGTCGACACCGTAGTCCAGGAGGTTCTGACGCGTCAGGTGAAGCACAATCCGGCCGGCCTGCTCGACCGGCCTGCCACGCATATGGGAGACGACGTACTCGGCCGTGACGGGGTAGCGTCCCTCAGGAAGGCTGATACCCTTTGCAAGGGAAATCTTGTCGTTGGAAACCACAAGAGTTTTGCGTCGTTTGATGACCTGGGCCAAGTCTGAAACTCCTACTGGGGGCAGGTGTATCACACCCGCAAGCCGCGATGTAAAAAGGCCTCTCGATTTCTCGAAAGGCCTTCTAGCTCAAGCAATCTGGATGGTGGGCGTGACAGGGATTGAACCTGTGACCCCTACGATGTCAACGTAGTGCTCTCCCGCTGAGCTACACGCCCATCCGATGGCGGCGCATAGATCACAAAACCTTTGGAGCCGTCAATAGGCTTTTTTCAGTTTTGTGACGTGCCGCCCGGCAAGCCTTATGCGGCAAGCATTTTGTTGACCTCGTCGACGAGGTCGCGCAGGTGGAAGGGCTTGGAAAGGACCTTGGCATCCTTCGGCGCCTTCGAATCAGGGTTGAGCGCCACAGCGGCAAAACCGGTGATGAACATCACCTTCAGGTCGGGATCGAGTTCGGTGGCGCGGCGCGCCAGTTCGATGCCGTCCATCTCGGGCATGACGATATCGGTCAGCAGCAGGGAAAACGGCTCCTCGCGCAGCCGGTCATAGGCGCTGGCGCCGTTATCATAAGAAAGGACCTTGTAACCGGCCTTTTCCAGCGCTTTCACCAAGAAGCGGCGCATGTCGTTGTCGTCTTCGGCGAGAAGTATCTTCTGAGTCATCAATCCAGACCGCTGATCAATAGGTTTTGGGTGGGCTGCCAGCCGTTTACACTAGTCGTTGCCCGGTAAACAACCGGTGAATTGCCTGTGCGTGATTGCCATCCCTCCTACATAGTATGGACTTGAGGCCGGGCAACTGGCAACATGGCCGAAGCAGTCAGTTCATGACATGGTAAAGAGGGCCGAAAGTGCCGGAAATCCGCGAATACGAGCTTTTTGAAGTCCATGAGCCCGTGTCGCAGACCATTCCCTTCGTCTACAACTCCCCCCATAGCGGCCGCATTTATCCACCGGAATTCATCGCCCAGTCGAGGCTCGAAGGCATCGCCATCCGCCGTTCCGAGGATCACTACGTCGATGAGCTCTTCGGTTCGGCCGTCACCCTCGGCGCGCCGCTTCTCGCGGCCAACTTTCCGCGCGCCTATCTCGACGTCAACCGCGAACCCTACGAGCTTGATCCCAGGATGTTCGACGGGCTGCTGCCGCCCTATGCCAATGTCAATTCGCTGAGGGTTGCCGGCGGGCTCGGCACCATTCCGCGCATCGTCGCCGAGAACATGGAGATCTATGCGCGGCGCCTGCCGGTGCAGGAGGGGCTGGATCGGGTGGAGGCGGTCTACAAGCCTTACCATGCGGCGCTGCGCCGGCTGATCGCCCGCACCCATGTGCAGTTCGGCTTCGGCGTGCTGATCGATTGCCACTCGATGCCCGGCAATGTACGCGTTGCCGGCTGCACCGGCCGGCCCGATTTTATCATCGGCGATCGCTACGGCACCAGCGCTTCGGCCGAGCTTTCGCGCGCCGCCATCGCCATCCTCGAGGAAATGGGCTTTGCGGCGATCCGCAACAAGCCCTATGCCGGCGGTTTCATCACCGAACATTACGGCCGCCCCTCCCGCGGCCTGCATGCATTGCAGATCGAGGTCAACCGGGCGATCTATGTCGACGAAGTGACGCTGGAGAAGCGCGAGGATTTTGCCGCGGTGGCCGACGCCGTGACGGCCTTCATGCAGCAGATGGCGGATTACGTCGAAAAGTTCGCCGGGGACCGGGCGCTGGCCGCCGAATAAGCTCTCTGTCAAATTGGGATTTTTAAATGGCCGCCGTCTTTCGCAAGGGCCAAAAAAGAACCGCGCTTGTCAGCGCGGCTAAGTCTAGGGAGGAAACACCCAAGGAGGGTATTTACAGTCAGAAGACTGTACCGAAGACGCTACTATTGCATTGCACAAATGTCAAGCAATATATTGCGCTGCGATATCTTTGGGCAGTACGTCCGAAATTGCCCGCTGCGTTTGCATTCCCGCCACGTTTCGCTATGAAAGCCCCGTTCCCGCCAGCCAAAGGGTGCCACCATGCTTCCTGACCGTTCGTTCTTCAATCGTCTGGCGGAGGCCGCCCGCGCCGAGACGCTGCCGCGCTTCCGCTCCGGCCTCGATGTCACCAACAAGCTTTCCTCGGGATTCGATCCGGTAACGGAAGGCGACCGGGCGGCCGAGCTCGCCATCCGGGCGCTGATCGAGGAACATTTCCCCGATCACGGGATTCTCGGCGAGGAGCACGGCAATGTCGGGCTTGACCGGGACCATGTCTGGGTGATCGATCCGATCGACGGAACCCGCGCCTTCATCGCGGGTGTACCGGTCTGGGGAACGCTGATCGGTCTGCAGAAGAAGGGCCGGGCGATCATGGGGATGATCGAACAGCCTTTTACCGGCGAGCGCTATTTCGCCGACGAAAACGGTTCGATCTACAGCGGGCCGGAGGGCGAACGGCGGCTGGTGACGCGCCGGTGCGACAGGCTTTCGGACGCCATCCTGTTCACCACCTCGCCGCATCTCTTCGGCGGCGCGGAGATGGAAAAATACCGGGAGATCGAGAGCCAGGTGCGGCTCTTCCGTTACGGCTGCGACTGCTATGCCTATGCACTGCTTGCTGCCGGCCATGTCGATCTCGTCATCGAGAACGGCCTCAAGCCCTATGATGTCGGCGGCATCATTCCCGTCATCGAGGGCGCGGGCGGCATCATCACCACCTGGGACGGCGGCCGGCCGGAAAATGGCGGCTCGATCATCGCCGCCGGCAGCCGGGCGGTCTATGAGCAGGCGATGGCCGTGCTGCAACGCTAATCCCTTGACCGGCCATCCCCCGGTCAGCTTGGTCAATCCCCCGATCGGTTCCTGATCCGGGCTCACGTGCCGAGGGCGGCCACATCCTGGTTCTCCTCGGCATCGCTGCCGGGAATGAAGGCATGGAAGGCCGCCAGCGCCGCAGCGCGGTAGATATCCCGTTCCTGAAAGATTTCATGGCGGGCGCCGTTGATCGGCACGAGCTGACCGGCGCGGAAATAGCGCGAGAGCCGCTCTTGTGCGGTATAGGGAACGACGCCGTCACGCGTCGGGGCGATCACGATGGTCGGGATGGTGATCGAAAAGAGATGGTTGGGTGAGGTGACCCGATCCATGGTGCGGAACGCCTCGGTGAGCCAGCGGGCGGTCGGCGGACCGAGCGTCAGCTCCGGATGAGCCTTCATCATTGCGACATTGCGGTCGAAGCGGTGCTCGTCCGAAGTCAGCGGGTTGTCGCTGAAATCAGGCTCCTTCAATTTCGAGGTCAATGGCAGGAAACCAAGGCCGAGAGCAGTCAGCGTGCCGGCAAGGATACGGATGACGCGTGGCGAGGCTGCCTGGCCGGTCAGGCCGATGAAGGGGGCGGACAGCACCATGCGGTCGATGCGGGTGGTCAGATAAGGCGCGGCCGACAGCGCGATCAGCCCACCGGTGGAATGGGCGAGCAGGTAGAAAGGCAGGCGTGTATCCGGCAGCACCACCTTTTCGAGGAAGGTGTCGAGATCGTGCTCATAATCGGCAAAGCGGCGGATGTGACCGTGATTGCGGCGCTTCATCAGCCGCGGCGAACCGCCCTGGCCGCGCAGATCGAAGGTCGCGACCCAGAGGCCTTTCGCTGTCAGGTCGCGGATCGTTTCGAAATACTTCTCGATATATTCGTTGCGGCCATGGAGAATGACCACGGTGCCCTTGGCGACCTGGCCGCCGGAGCGAAAGACGGCGTAACGCAGCTGGTGGCCGTCATGGGTTTCAAAATACCCTTCCGTGCGGTTTTCCGGGGCGGGATTGTCGGGCGTCGAATAGAGAACCTGATCCATGACTTTGCCAATGCGCCGCTGCTGACTGCTTCTCCATCAGGGATAGCGCATGGCTCCCGGCTTGGAAAGCGGCGGCTCCGCAAAGCGGCGGGAGAAAAGGGCCGGCAGGAGCATGAGGGTGCCCGCAGCCGGCCTAAGTTGAGGCTGAAGAAGAAGGGACGATGCACTTCAGCCGTCGGGACCAGATTTACCCGACGCTGCAATCTCTAGGCGCATGCGTCTGAATGCGTACCGAACCGGTCGTTCATGCGGGGTTCACGGGCCGTTCAAGGCGATTTCGAAAGGGTCTTGAACTCCGCAAATCCCATCACCATCTCCTTGCTGCGGGTGCCAAGAAGGGCCCGCGCACCGTCCCGGGGCCGCCAAACATGGGGTTTCAGGGACAATTTATCGCAACACGTCGCTTCCACAGGAGGACATCATGCGTCACGTAGACTTCTCTCCCCTTTATCGCTCGACGGTCGGTTTCGACCGGCTGTTCACCATGCTCGACAGTCTTGCCCAGCCGGAGCAGGCGCAGACCTACCCGCCCTATAATATCGAGCGCACCGGTGAAAACACCTATCGCATCACCATGGCAGTTGCCGGTTTCGACGAGACCGAACTTTCGATCGAAGCCCATGCCCATGTGCTGTCCGTGAAGGGCGAAAAGAACGAGGACACCGCCGAAGGCGGCGAATTCCTCTACCGCGGCATTGCCAAGCGCGCCTTCGAGCGCCGCTTCCAGCTTGCCGACCATGTCGAGGTGACCGCCGCTTCGCTGAAGAACGGCCTGCTGCACATCGACCTTCTGCGCAATATTCCCGAGGCCATGAAGCCCCGCAAGATCGCGATTGCCGCAGAGCCGGTCGAGGTTCCGAAGGCCATCGAGGCGCAGGTCGTCAACAGCTGATCATCATCCTGTTTGGGTAGATGGACGGCGCTCCGCTTGGGGCGCCGTTTTTTATTGCCGCTCGCTTTATTGCTGTTCAGGCCGGGCTGGCGGCGTCCTTGATCTGCTGGTCGGTTGCGCGGCGGGCCGCTGCGGCGGCATATTTCTGGGCGATGACGGCGCAGACCATCAGCTGGATCTGGTGGAAGAGCATCAGCGGAAGCACGATCGCGCCGATCGATTGGCCGGCAAATATGACGTTTGCCATCGGCACGCCGCTTGCGAGACTTTTCTTGGAACCGCAGAAGGTGATGGTGATCTCGTCGCCCTTGCCGAAGCCGAGCCGGCGGCTGCCGAACATCGTCAGCACCAGCACTATCCCCAGAAGTACGGTGTCGGCGACGACGACGACGGCGATATCCGCGACTGAGAAGGTATGCCAGAGGCCCTCGACGACTGCCTTCGAGAAGGCGAGATAGACGACCATCAGGATCGAGCCGCGGTCGACGGGCATCAGAATCTTCTTCCTCCTGGCGCGAATCCAGTCGCCGATCCAGGGCTGCAGGATCTGGCCGACGATGAAGGGGGCAAGCAGTTGCAGCAGGATCTGCTGAAGCGCGTCGAGGGAGAAGCCGCCATGGCCGCCGACGGAAAAGAGCAGGCCGACGAGCAGCGGCGTCAGAAACATGCCGAAAATATTCGAGGCGGAGGCCGAGCAGATGGCGGCAGGCACGTTGCCGCCTGCCATCGAGGTGAAGGCGATGGATGACTGCACCGTCGACGGCAGCACGCAGAGGAAGAGAATGCCGAGATAGAGCGGCTGCGGCAGGATCGTATCCGGGATGAAGCCGAGCGCCAGGCCAAGCAGCGGGAAGATGCCGAAGGTCGTCAGCAGGATGACGAGATGCAGGCGCCAGTGCAGCAGGCCTGCTATGACGACATCACGCGAGAGGCGGGCGCCGTGCAGGAAGAACAGGGCGGCGATGGCGAGATCGGTGGCGATGCCGAAATAAGCCGCGAAGGTGCCGCTTGCCGGAAACAGCGAGGCGAGGATGACGGTGCAGACAAGCAAGCTGGTGAAGGTATCGGGCAGAAAGCGGCGCATGGGCGGTCTCGCGGCAAAACAGGATTGGTTATTGTTCTGTCGTCCATTATGATCCAGGATACAAGAAATAACAGTTATCAAGAAGCTGGATTTCATGCTGGACCTTTCGCAATTGCGCAGTTTCGTCGCCGTCGAACAGATGGGCAGTTTCACACTCGCCGCGGAAAGGCTGGGTCTCGGGCAATCGACGGTCAGTCAGCATATTCAGCGGCTGGAGGCGACGCTCGGTCGCAAGCTTTTGGCGCGCGACACGCACAAGGTCATGCTGACCGGCGATGGCGAAGCGCTGCTGACGCATGCGCGCGCCATGCTGTCGATCGAGGGGCAGGTGCAGTCGCTGTTTAAGAGCAACAGCCTGCGCGGCAGCCTGCGGCTCGGCGTCTCGGAGGATTTCGTTACCAGCAAGTTGCCGGCGGCACTGGAGGATTTCGTTCGGTCGCATCCGTCCGTCGACCTGGAATTAACCGTGGCGCTTTCCGGCGTCCTTTACGAGATGCAGGACAATGGCGACATCGATCTGGTGCTTGCCAAGCGTCGGCTCGGTGATGCGCGCGGCAAGCTCGTCTATCGCGAGCCGCTGGTCTGGCTGGCGCGCGATCCCGAACGCGTGCTCGCCTCCGGCCCGCTGCCGCTGATCGCCTTCCCGCCGCCGAGCGTGACGCGGGCGATCGCCCTGGAGGCGCTCGGGCGCAACGGCGTGTCGTGGCGGATCGTTTGTACCTGCGGCAGCCTCAGCGGGCTGACGGCGGCGGCGCGGGCCGGGATGGGTGTGCTGGTGCAGCCGCGCAGTATGGCGCCATCGGGGCTGAAAGAGATCGCCGCAGGAAAATTGCCGGCGCTGGAGGACGTGGAATTCGTACTCGTGCCGCGCAAGGGCGCCGACCAGGCGCTGGTCGCCGCCCTTTCGGACGATATTCTGCAAAAGGTCAGGGGGCTGAGGTCGGCGTGAGCCATCGTCGGCACCGGGAGCCGGCCCGGCGGCGGGCTCGGCCGATCAGGCGGCCAGGCACTTCAGGAAACCATCCACGTCTGCTTCCGTGGTCGCAAAGCTGGTGACGAGACGGATCAGGGTTTCGCCGTCGGCGACGAGTTCGGGCATTGCCGCAGGCACCGGCCATGCGTAGAATTTTGCCCCCCTTTCCTCGGCGGTTTTTGCCGCGCTTTTGCTGATGACGGCAAAGACTTCGTTTGACGCGGTCGGCCAGGCGAGCCGGGCGGCGTTGCTGGCGCCGATGCCGGCGCGCAAGCGGTCGGACATGCCATTGGAATGGCGAGCGAGGTCGAGCCAGAGGCCGTTTTCGAAATAGGCGTCGAACTGGGCGGCGATGAAACGCGACTTGGAGAAGAGCTGGGCGGCGCGCTTGCGGATGAAGGGCATTTCGCGCGCCCGCTCCGGATCGAAGAAGACGATCGCCTCGGCGCACCAGCAGCCGTTCTTGGTGCCGCCGAAAGAGAGCATGTCGACGCCGCGCTTCCAGGTCATTTCGGCCGGGGTGGCGCCGAGCGCAATCAAGGCATTGGCGAAGCGGGCGCCGTCCATGTGGAGCGGCAGGTTGCGCTTTCTTGATATGGCGGCGATCTCGCCGATCTCCGGCAGGGAATAGACGGTGCCGATCTCGGTTGCCTGAGTGATGGTGACGGCGCTGGCACGGCCGTGACGGAGGGCGTCCTCCGGAAAGTTTGCGATCTTCGCCGAAAGCTTGGCGGGATCGATCTTGCCGGCTTCGCCGTCTACGGGGACGAGGCGGGCGGAACCGGAGAAGAATTCTGGCGCACCGCATTCATCCTCGATCACATGCGCCTCGGAATGGCAGAAAGTAATGCCGCCGGGGCGCTGGACGCTTGCCAGAGACAAGGAATTGGCGGCGGTGCCGGTGGCGACGAAGAAGACGGAAACCTCACGCTCGAAGATCTCGCAGAAACGGGTCTCGATCTTTGTGTCGAGATCGCCAGCGCCATAGGCCGGGGCAAAACCGGCCGATTCCGCCAGCAGGCGTTCGGCAATGGATCTGTGGGCGCCGGCCCAATTGTCGGATGCAAAGAACATAGCGGAGCCCGTGGGGAGTGAAACAGGTTGGGAGGTTCGCAGCGGACATTACGTCAATCCTTTACGGGATCAAGGCTCTTGCCGGCAATCCATGACGAAAACTGAACGGCGCAATCAATAAATAAAATGTCCCGCGCTGGCGTAATTTTATTTCGTGATTGCGACTGATTTGGTAATCTTCCTTCGCAAAATGACGATTTTTGGTGCGGCGCTCTTGCGAAGCCAAATGCTTTCTGGCATAGAGCAGGTGAATTAGGACAGTGTTGCTGTCCTATTTTGGCCATTGCGGCCGAAGAGGCGCCGAAAGCCCTGGAACAGGCGGGCTTTCACGCTATAGTTCTTCCGAGCGCCAAGCCCCAGGACGGGCGGCGCGCGGAGGCGAATGGCAGGCGCGGAACGCGACGGTTTGCTTTCCCTAAAAGCAGATGTCTGCGGCGATCTTCACAATGCAACAGCGCTGTCATGCGCCGACCCTATCTTCAGGTTGCGGCGCATGACGAAAAGCCGCTCGCGGCACCGTGGGCTTCGACAGGAGGAAAGATGATGACGAAGACGCCATCCATGGAATTTGACCGGTTTGCTGCTGCCGAGGCGCGCGCGACGGCCAATATTTCCAAATCCGCCTCCGGCCTGCCGAAGAAGCAGGGCCTCTACGATCCCCGCAACGAGCATGATGCCTGCGGCGTCGGCTTTGTCGCGCATATGAAGGGCGAGAAGTCGCACCAGATCGTCAAGGACGGCTTGTTCATTCTTGAGAACCTGACGCACCGCGGCGCCGTCGGCGCCGATCCGCTGATGGGCGACGGCGCCGGCATCCTGGTGCAGATCCCCGACCGCTTCTTCCGCGAGGAGATGGCCGGGCAGGGGATCACGTTGCCGCCGGCCGGCGAATATGGCGTCGGCCATATCTTCATGCCGCGCGATGAAAAGCAGATCGAGCACTTCAAGAAGGTGATCAAGGACGTCATCGAAGAGGAAGGCCAGGTCCTGATCGGCTTCCGCGACGTGCCGGTCGATAATTCCTCGCTCTCCAAGGCGCCGGCAATTGCTGCCACCGAGCCGCATCATGTGCAGGTCTTTATCGGTGCTGGCGAGGATGCCGAGAACAACGACGAATTCGAGCGCCGGCTGTTTACGCTCCGCAAGGTGATCTCCAACCGCATCTATGACGAGTTCGACGGCGAGGAGAGCAATTTCTATCCGGTGTCGCTGTCGTCGGCGACCGTGGTCTACAAGGGCATGTTCCTGGCCTATCAGGTCGGCGCCTATTATAAGGACCTGTCGGACCCGCGGTTCGAGAGCGCGGTCGCCCTCGTGCACCAGCGTTTCTCGACCAACACCTTCCCATCGTGGAAACTCGCCCATCCCTATCGCATGGTCGCCCATAACGGTGAGATCAACACGCTGCGCGGCAACGTCAACTGGATGGCGGCGCGCCAGGCGTCGGTTTCCTCGCCGCTGTTCGGCGAAGACATCTCCAAGCTCTGGCCGATTTCCTACGAGGGACAGTCGGACACGGCCTGCTTCGACAATGCGCTCGAATTCCTAGTGCGCGGCGGCTATTCGCTGGCGCATGCGGTGATGATGCTGATCCCGGAAGCCTGGGCGGGCAACCAGTCGATGGCGGCCGAACGCAAGGCCTTCTACGAATATCATGCCGCATTGATGGAGCCGTGGGACGGGCCGGCTGCCGTCGCCTTCACCGACGGCAAGCAGATCGGCGCGACGCTCGATCGCAACGGCCTGCGGCCGGCGCGCTACCTCGTGACCGATGACGACCGTGTCATCATGGCGTCCGAAGCCGGCGTGCTGCCGGTTCCGGAGGAAAAGATCATCCAGAAGTGGCGCCTGCAGCCGGGCAAGATGCTGCTGATCGACATGGAGGAAGGCCGCATCATCTCCGACGACGAGGTGAAGTCGCAGCTTGCGACGGCACATCCCTATCGCAGCTGGCTCGACCGCACCCAGCTCATCCTCGAAGAGCTGAAGCCGGTGGAGCCGCGGGCGCTGCGCCGCGACGTGTCGCTGCTCGACCGCCAGCAGGCCTTCGGCTACACGCTCGAGGACACCCGCATCCTGATGTCGCCGATGGCGACGACAGGTCAGGAAGCGATCGGCTCGATGGGCACCGATACGCCGATCTCGGCGATGTCGGAAAAGCCGAAGCTGCTTTACACCTATTTCAAGCAGAACTTCGCGCAGGTGACGAACCCGCCGATCGACCCGATCCGCGAAGAGCTCGTCATGAGCCTTGTCTCCTTCATCGGCCCGCGCCCGAACATTCTCGACCATGAAGGCATGGCGAATGCCAAGCGCCTCGAAGTGCGTCAGCCGATCCTAACCAATGGCGACCTCGAGAAGATCCGCTCGATCGGCCATACGGAAGACCGGTTCGACACCAAGACGCTCGATTTCACCTATGATATCGAGCGGGGTGCTGCCGGCATGCCCGAAATGCTCGACCGGCTTTGCGAGCGCGCCGAGGCAGCCGTCAAGGGCGGCTACAACATCATCGTGCTCTCCGACCGTCAGATCGGACCTGATAGAATCGCCATTCCCGCGCTGCTCGCCACGGCTGCCGTGCATCATCACCTGATCCGCAAGGGGCTTCGCACCTCGGTCGGCCTCGTCGTCGAGACCGGCGAGCCGCGCGAAGTGCATCATTTCTGCCTGCTCGCCGGCTACGGCGCCGAGGCGATCAACCCCTATCTCGCCTTCGACACGCTGCTCGACATGCATGCCAAGGGGGAGTTTCCCAAGGAAGTGGACGCCTCGGAAGTCGTCTACCGCTACATCAAGGCGGTCGGCAAAGGCATCCTCAAGGTCATGTCGAAGATGGGCATCTCGACCTATCAGTCCTATTGCGGTGCGCAGATTTTCGATGCGATCGGTCTGTCGTCGGAACTGGTCGACAAGTACTTCTTCGGCACCGCGACGATGATCGAAGGTATCGGCCTCGAGGCGATCGCCGAAGAGACCGTCGCTCGCCACAACGCTGCCTTCGGCAAGGATCCGCTGCTTGCGACGACGCTCGATATCGGCGGCGAATATGCCTATCGCATGCGCGGCGAAAGCCATGCCTGGACGCCGGATGCGGTGGCAGCGCTTCAGCATGCCGTGCGCGGCAATGCCGAGGATCGCTACCGCGAATTCGCCGAGATGGTGAACATCACGGCCCTGCGCATGAACACGATCCGCGGGCTCTTCAATATCAAGAGCGCCGAGTCGCTCGGCCGTAAGCCGGTGTCGATCGACGCGGTCGAGCCGGCGGCCGATATCGTTAAGCGGTTCTCGACGGGCGCGATGTCCTTCGGCTCGATTTCCCGGGAGGCGCATACGACGTTGGCGATCGCCATGAACCGGATCGGCGGCAAGTCGAACACCGGCGAGGGCGGCGAGGAATCCGACCGCTACATGCCGCTCTCCGATGGCTCGAGCAATCCTGAACGTTCGGCGATCAAGCAGATCGCGTCGGGCCGCTTCGGCGTCACCACCGAATATCTGGTCAACGCCGACGTGCTGCAGATCAAGGTGGCGCAGGGCGCCAAGCCCGGCGAAGGCGGCCAGCTGCCCGGTCACAAGGTCGATGCGACGGTCGCCAAGACCCGTCACTCGACGCCGGGCGTCGGCCTGATCTCGCCGCCGCCGCATCACGACATCTATTCGATCGAGGATCTGGCGCAGCTGATCTACGATCTGAAGAACGTCAACCCGACGTCGGATGTCTCGGTCAAGCTCGTCTCCGAAGTCGGCGTCGGCACGGTTGCCGCCGGCGTCGCCAAGGCGCGCGCCGACCATATCACGGTGGCCGGCTTTGACGGCGGCACGGGTGCATCGCCGCTGACCTCGCTCAAACATGCCGGCAGCCCGTGGGAAATCGGCCTTGCCGAAACCCAGCAGACGCTGGTGCTGAACGGCCTGCGTTCGCGTGTTGCGCTGCAGGTGGACGGCGGTCTGAAGACCGGCCGCGACGTCATCATCGGGGCGCTGCTCGGCGCCGACGAGTTCGGCTTCGCTACCGCGCCGCTGATCGCGGCCGGCTGCATCATGATGCGCAAGTGCCATCTCAACACCTGTCCGGTCGGTGTGGCGACGCAGGATCCGGTGCTGCGCAAGCGTTTCAAGGGCACGCCGGAGCACGTCATCAACTACTTCTTCTTCGTTGCCAACGAAGTGCGCGAAATCCTCGCTTCGCTCGGGTTCACCCGGCTCGACGAGATCATCGGCGCCTCGGAGCTGCTGGAGAAGGACGAGATGCTGGCGCATTGGAAGGCCAAGGGGCTCGACTTCAGCCGCATCTTCCATAAGGTCGATGCTGCCAAGGAAGAGACCTTCTGGACGAGCCGGCAGCAGCATCCGATCGACGATATTCTCGACCGTGCGCTGATTGCGCAGGCCGAGCCGGCGCTGACCGACAAGACGCCCGTCGCCTTCGAGGTCGACATCAAGAATGTCGACCGTTCGGCAGGCGCGATGCTGTCCGGCGAGGTCGCCAAGCGTTATCGCCACCGCGGGCTGAAGGAAGATACGATCAATGTCACGCTGCGCGGCACGGCGGGTCAGAGCTTCGGCGCCTTCCTGGCGCGTGGAGTCACCTTCAACCTGATCGGCGACGGCAACGACTATGTCGGCAAGGGACTTTCGGGCGGCAAGATCATCATCCGGCCGCCGGAAAATTCGCGGATCGTCGCCGAAAACTCGATCATCGTCGGTAACACCGTGCTTTATGGCGCAACCGAGGGCGAATGTTACTTCCGCGGCGTGGCGGGCGAACGTTTCGCCGTCCGCAACTCGGGAGCGATCGCCATCGTCGAGGGTGTCGGCGACCATGGGTGCGAATATATGACTGGCGGTGTCGTCGTCGTGCTCGGCGCCACCGGCCGCAACTTCGCGGCCGGCATGTCCGGCGGCGTCGCCTATGTGCTCGATGAAGCCGGCGATTTTGCCAGCCGCTGCAACATGGCGATGGTCGAACTCGAGCCGGTGCCCGAGGAGGACGACATGCTGGAGAAGCTGCATCATCACGGCGGCGATCTCATGCACAAGGGACGCGTCGACGTCTCGGGCGACATGACCCGCCATGACGAGGAGCGCCTTTACCAGCTGATCTCCAATCATCTGCACTATACGGGCTCGTCCCGCGCCAAGCAGATCCTCGATCACTGGGCCGACTACCGTCCGAAGTTCCGCAAGGTCATGCCGGTCGAATACCGCCGTGCGCTTGAGGAAATGGAGCGCAGCCGGATGGGCATCGCCGCCGAGTGATTTGCACCGGGATATTCGCCACTGGCTGATTGCGGGTGGCGAATATCGGAAACGTCTCGATGATCCGTGACGATCATGCCGACGGCCGATGGCCGTCGAGATCGACCGGAAGTTTCAGGGGATATGTTCCAATGACGGTCAAGAGAAGCAACCCGCCCGGAATGCCGGGGCTGACGACAGACAATTGGCCGCGGATGAGGCGGTCATGAGGGTAAGGGACGAAGAGATGGGTAAGGTAACAGGGTTTCTGGAAATCGACCGGCAGGTGGCGAAGTACCAGCCGGCGTCGGATCGTATCCGCCATTTCCGCGAATTCACGATTCCGATGTCGGATCCGGAAGTGCAGAAGCAGGCCGCGCGCTGCATGGACTGTGGCATCCCCTATTGCCACGGCCCCACCGGCTGCCCGGTGCACAACCAGATTCCCGACTGGAACGACCTCGTCTACAACAACAACTGGGAAGCGGCGATCCAGAACCTGCATTCGACCAACAACTTCCCGGAGTTCACCGGCCGCGTCTGCCCGGCGCCTTGCGAGGAAGCCTGCACGCTGAATCTCGAAGATGCGCCTGTTGCCATCAAGACGGTCGAGCAGGCGATTGCGGACAAGGCCTATGAACTCGGCTTCATCCGGCCGCAGCCGGCCACCGTCCATACCGGCAAGAAGGTCGCGGTCATCGGCTCCGGTCCGGCGGGCATGGCGGCGGCCCAACAGCTCGGCCGCGCTGGCCACGAGGTGCATGTCTATGAGCGTGAGACCAAGCCGGGCGGCTTGCTGCGTTACGGCATTCCCGATTTCAAGATGGAGAAGAACTTCATTGACCGCCGCGTCGAGCAGATGAAAGGCGAGGGCGTCACCTTCCATTGCGGCGTCAATGTCGGCGTCGACGTCAAGGTCGAGCAGCTGCTCGCCGATCATGACGCTGTGCTCTATTGCGGCGGCTCCGAGACCCCGCGTGAGGCTGGCATTCCGGGCATTGACCTTGCCGGCGTGCATGATGCCATGCCCTATCTGGTGCAGCAGAACCGCCGCGTCGGGCGCGAGAACATCGACAGCGTCGGCTGGCCGTCGGATCCGATCCTGGCCGGCGCCAAACATGTCGTCGTCGTCGGTGGCGGCGATACGGCATCGGACTGTGTCGGCACGGCGTTCCGCCAGGGCGCCGTCAAGGTCACCCAGCTCGACATCCGGCCGCAGCCGCCGGAGAAGGAAGACAAGCTCGCCGTCTGGCCTTTCTGGGCGACGAAGATGCGCACCTCCTCCTCGCAGGCCGAGGGCGCCGTACGCGAATTCCAGGTGGCGACACTCGAATTCATCGGCGAAGACGGTGTGCTGACAGGCGTCAAATGCTGTGAGGTCGATGAGCGCCGGCGGCCGGTTGCGGGCACGGAATTCGTCATCCGAGCCGATCTCGCCTTCATCGCCATCGGTTTCCGCGGCCCGTTCACGACAAGCGTGCTGAAGGAGCTCGAGGGCAAGCTGACGCTCAATACTGATAAGCGCGGCTCGACCAACGTCGTCGCCAACGACCGGGACTACAAGACCTCGATCGACAAGTTCTGGACGGCGGGCGACGTGCGCCGCGGCCAGTCGCTGGTGGTCTGGGCGATCCGCGAAGGCCGCCAGGCTGCCCGCGCCATCGACGAGGCTTTGATGGGCTCGACCGTGTTGCCGAACTGACGGTCGGCTCACCCAGACTCAGGAAGAGACGAACTCCGCCTGTGAACTGACCCCCGAAGGTTGTTGCCCAACTTTCGTGGGTCAGTTCACAGGCGGAATTTTTTATGGAGTCGCGTCCAGAACGGCGCTTTGTTGCCGGTGCGACCGCTTGACGCGCCGGGCTTCCCCGCAAGCCTCGAGCAATGCCCGCACATGAAGCTTGCGGCGGACGCGGGCTCAGGAGGAGCCGGCGGCGACCGGAGCGGAGGTGCCCCGCCGTTTCGGCCAAGGCATTTCACCATCGGCCGCGGCACTGGGGGATATTGACCGCCGCGAATGATCGACAAGGATCTTTCAAATGGTTTCCGCGCTTGACAGCACACGGATGGTTTCGGCCCAATATGCCCTGAAGAACCTCCGCAATTCCGACGACGACTCGCAGGATACGCAAAGTTCGTCGGCGGCCAGTATCCTGAGCAGCTACGGGCTCGATCCGAGCTCCGCATCGCTTCTTTCCAACCAGGCGCTGTCGGGACTGCTCGACACGCTTTCATCCCAGAGCGACACGACTGAAGAAACCGATGCGACGGGTGACCGCGCGGATATCACCAGCGCCTCCTTCATGGCGATGCTGAAGCAGCAGTTGCAGGAAGCCGCCGCCGCAGAGGGCGAGAGCGGCAAGGCTCATAATATGCTGGCGGCGCTGGAAGCAGGCACGCTCACCATTTCCGATCCGACGCAAGGCGTGTCGGTCGCTGCCTGGGACGTCGACGATCCCGATGAGGCAGACACAGAAAGCAAGGCCGGCAAGGCGATCGACGTCAGCGGCTGGAGCGATTTCCTGAATGCACATCTGGAGCGTGGCTCCGATGGCGCCTTCGTCAAGGAAAACGGCAGCTATGTCGACCAGACGACCGACAGCAATGCCTTCTTCGGCCTGATCGGTTCGAACTATTATTATCTGAGCTGGCCGCAGGCGGCGGCAAAGTGAAGGCAATAAAGGCGGCTCGAACAGGATGATTTTAGGCCCGGTCGGCCTAAAATCTGAATCCTGTTCTAAATTAAAGAGTTAGAGCATGATGTCGCCCGAAAACCGCGCACAGTTTTCGGCATCATGCTCGCACCGCCTTTCTCATTTCACCGAGACTTCGGCCGGCGTCTTGGCCGCCGGCATGCGGTAGTCGTCGACGCGCCCGACGGGCGCCGGCGTCATCTCGCCCTGCTCGACGAGAAGATCGCGCGGCGATTTCGTCAGCGTCACAGGCGGCGGCCGTGCGCCGAGAAGCTCGGTGCCGCCGTCGAGATTGGGATCGGAGAGACTGATGGGCACGGTGTGTTCGACCGGATTGGTAGGAAGCCCGAGACCGGGCAGGGCACTTTCGTCCAGCCGCACCAGATCCGGGCTTGCCTGGGTGCCGAGAATACGGCGGGCCGGCTTTTCCACATAGAAGGCAAGTTTGCGGCGGCCGGCTTGCGTGAGATTGATACCGTCGGACGTGCGCAGGCGCACCTGCTGGCCGTTCACATCCGAACCGGTGACGATGAAGTTGCTGTTTTCGTCGACGAAGCCATCCCAGATATCGACGAATTCGCCGCCGAAGCTTTCGACCTGGTTGCGATAGAGCTGGTTCATCTGAACAGCATCGGCCGTCATCTGATCGGATTCGAAGGCAGGCAGCCCGACCCAGAGCAGCGGGATCTTCCGGTCGGTAACCTCTTTGCCGAAGGCAAGGACACGGCGACGATATTCGGCGAACCAGCCGTCGGTGCGGAATTTTTCCTTGGCGGTGTCGGTTACCATCTGCTGGCGGTCATTGGCGCCGATCATGACGACGACGATGGCCGGCTTCAGTTCGTCGATCATCTTCGGCAGCTGTTGCGGCCAGTCGTAATAATCGTCGCGGACAAGGCCTGAGGAGACGTTGCCGCGGGCTTCGACGACGACGCCGGGCGAAGTCTCGAAGGCGGCGGTCAGGCCATCGCCGAGGCCGCTGGCGAGGAAGTCGCCGACGATCAGGATTTTCTTGGCATCGCCGAGCTTCTGCACGACCGGCTCTTCCTGCACCGGCGGCCGCACCGACGGCGCGGTGCGGGTATTGACCACCGCCTTCTGCGCCGGCGGGCGCTTGCGCTGCTGCTGGCGTCTCGGCTGCGGGGCATCAGGGACCTGCGGACTGTCATCGAGATAGCGCCGGCCCAGGAAGAAATCGAGGATCGACCGGCGTTGGTAGCGCTGCTCCTGGGCCTCGGCGACATGCACCGGTGCAAGCGCGCCGATACACAGCGAAGCCGCCGTCAAGGCGAGCACCAGCCAACGGGTTGGGGGTCGATCCATTTTCTTCATCATGGGCAGTTCCGCATCTGCCGGCATCTTGCACGCGGGGTAGGTCCGCGTCCACTCCCGCTATTCATGTAGGTCACGGTTCTGCCGCTTCCAATCAGGGCTTGCTTTCCGGCATGGCGATAGAACGTTTCCGTTTTTCTTCGAATCACGAAAATGTTCTATCTTTTCCTTTTCACACAATTCCGAATGCAAAACCGCGGCACACTTTCGCTGGAATTGCTCTAGCGGCGAAGTGCGTTCAGAAGCGGCAGGGAGGGCTCGCCGTCCGGCTGCATGCCGATGCGCTCCTGCACCGCCGATATCGCCGCCTTCGAACCCGAGCCGAAATTGCCGTCGACCTCGCCATTGTAATAGCCGAGGGTCTTGAGGCGGGTCTGCAGCTCGAATTTCTCGGTGATATCAAGGGCGCCGTCCGGGCGCGGCCAGCGCTGCTGCATGCCGCCGTAACCGGCGATCTGATCGGCCAGCAGGCCGACGGCAAGCGCGTAGCTGTCCGAGGCGTTGTAGTTCTTGATGGTGAAAAAGTTGGCGGTCATCAGGAAGCCCGGGCCGTTCGGTCCGGCCGGCATTTTCAGCATGGCCTTGGTGCCACCCTCACGGAAGGCCTTGCCATTCGGTCGTTTCAGACCAAGCTCCGCCCATTGGGCGAGCGTATGGGTCTTGCCCACCTGCTTGGCGGCGGCCGCGGGAACGACGACTTCGTAGCCCCAGGTCTTGCCGGTATCCCAGCCGTTCTTCATCAGGAGATTGGCCGAGGTCGCCAACGCGTCCGGCACCGAATTCCAGATGTCGCGATGGCCGTTGCCGTCGGCATCGACCGCGTAAAGCAGGTAGCTCGTCGGGATGAACTGCGTGTGGCCCATGGCGCCCGCCCAGGAGCCGGTCATCTCGCGTGCCGGGACGTCGCCGTTCTGCAGGATCTTCAGCGCGGCAACCAGCTGCTTTTTGGCGAATTTGGCGCGGCTCGGGTCGGCATAGGCCAACGTCGCCAGCGCGCGCGGCACGTAATGCAGCCGGTCGTCCTTGTCGAGAATCGCTCCGTAATTGGATTCCATCGACCAGATGGCGAGCAGAATAGTCTTGTCGACGCCGAAGCGCTGCTCGATCGCCTTGAGCGTGCGGGCATGCTTGGCGGCCATCTCGCGGCCGATCTTGACCGTATAGGGATTGACGCGCGAATCGATGTAATCCCAGATCTTCGAGGTGAATTCCGGCTGATAGGCGGCTTTTTCGAGCACCGTCGGGTCGGGCTCGCTCACCCCCGAAAAGGCCTTTTGGTAGGTTGCCTTACTGATGCCACTCTGTGCGGCTGTTTGGTAAAAATCCGCGATCCATTTCTGGAATCGGGAATCGGCTTTCGCGCTGTCGGGGACCAGGCCTACCTGGGCGGCGACAACGAGGGCGAGAGCAAGACTACGAAGGGAGTTTTTGTGATTCTGGATCATCGACAGTCGTATCCGTCATCTTCAGTTTTCGGTGCAGCAGAGGCGTCATGTCCGCCCAGACCCGAGACTACAGGAACGGAGTCAACAAATTCTTTACCATGGCGGCGCGCTCCGGTCACCATTGCAAAACAGTAGCAATTCTATACTAGGTAGAGCGAAAAGGCTCATTTTCCAAAGCGATATGGCGAAGCAGGAGGCCGGTGTGGCTCAGCACAACAAAGTTCGTAAAGCAGTATTTCCGGTGGCCGGGTTGGGGACGCGATTCCTGCCGGCGACAAAGGCTGTTCCGAAGGAAATGTTGACCGTCGTCGACAAGCCGATCATTCAATATGTCGTCGACGAGGCGATCGAAGCCGGGATTGAACATCTGGTTTTCGTCACCGGGCGCAACAAGCACGTCATCGAAGATTATTTCGACATTCATTTCGAGCTGGAACAGACGTTGCGCGAGCGCGCCAAGAAGGCGGAAATCACCCTTCTCGCCCAGCAATTGCCGAAGGCCGGCACGGTGAGCTTCACCCGCCAGCAGGAGCCGCTCGGCCTCGGTCATGCGGTCTGGTGCGCCCGCGAAATCGTCGGTGACGAGCCTTTCGCACTGCTGCTGCCCGACATGATCATGAAGGGCGACAAGGGCTGCATGAAGGGGATGATCGACCTTTACGGCCAGAGCGGCGGCAATATTATCGCCGTTGAGGAATGCGCGCCCGACCAGGCGCATAAATACGGTATCGTCGGCGTCGGCGAGGCGATCGGCGAGGGCTTCCGGATCACCGGCATGGTGGAAAAGCCCGCCAAGGGAACGGCGCCTTCCAACTTCTTCATCAACGGCCGCTACATCCTGCAGCCGGAGATTTTCAAGATCCTCGAAACCCAGGAGCGCGGCGCCGGCAACGAGATCCAGCTCACCGACGGTATGCTGAAGCTGCTGAAGGAACAGGATTTTGCCGGTTATCACTTCCGCGGCACGACCTACGACTGCGGCGCCAAGGATGGCTTTATCCTGGCAAATGTCGCCTACGCCCTCGAGCGCGCCGATATCCGCCCGACCGTCGAAAGCGGCTTCAAGGACTTGCTTGCCGGCCTGAGGTAAGCTTCTCTTCAGCGCATACTTGACAGAGCGCCGCGCGTCCCACCGGATGTGCGGCGTTTAGCGTTTCAGCTTAAGCCCGACGCCGGCGCGCCATTGCTGCGAGTCGGTGCCTTCCTTGCGCGTCGTCAGTTCGTAGCCGAGCGTGCTGGTCAGATCGAGATAGCGGTTGATGTTCCAAGTCAGGCCGGTCGCCGCGGTATAGACGAGTTCGTCGTTGATGGTGCTGTCGCTGGGATAATCGCGCCAAGTCACCCCGCCGATCATCGTGCCGACCAGATTGTCGCGCAGCTGATGTGTGACCGTCGTTGTCAGCGCGTGCGAGACGTAACCGCTCTCGCCTGCCGTGGTCGTCGGCTGGATGCTCGTCTGCAGGTCGAGATTGACATCGGTGCCGCGGATCGGCGACCAGAGCAGGCTCGCATCGAGCGTCGCCGTGTCGATCGACGAGAGCCTGTTATCTTCGAAATCCGCCCTCTCGTAGCCGACGCCGACTTCGCCTTTCAGCTTTTCGCCGAGATCGACCTCGACGCCGGCTTTGGCGCCATAGCTATGGCCGGAACGCTCGTAGCCGGCGGAATCGCGCGTCTCGTCATAAAGCGTCCGGCCGATCGTCGCCTCGATGAAGGGGATGAGTGCGGGCGACAGCTCGTAGCCGACGCGGCCGCGCAGCGTGCCGGTCGTCTGGTTGCGGTCGCTCAGCTCAACGGTTGTGCCGTTGGCAAGCGTGGCGTCGGAATAGATCGAGCGGGTGAGTGCCAGCGCCGTCGTACCGCGCAGGATGCCGAAATCGCGTTGGACGGAGGCGCCGGCCGAAAATTCCTGCACATCGGATTGCTGCGTCGCATTGGCGATCGCGTCGGGATCGTCCGTATCTTCGCGGTAGAAATTATACCCGGCGGTGAGGTGCGCGACCGTATCCTGAGGAAGATCCAGCCTGAGGTCGCCGTTGATCTTGAAGGAAGGCTGCTCCTCGCCTTCGCCGCTGATATTCTTCTGCCAGGCGCCTTCCGAGGTGACGCTCAGCTGGTGGCGGCTCCAGTCGGAGGTCAGCGTCGCTGCCGCATCGGTCTCGAGGAAGGCGCGCCGCTGCCTGGTGTCGCCGTCCTTGGTGGTCTCGGTGTTGATGCTCTGGGTGACGCTCGGACGGAGCACGAAAGTGCCGAGCGGAATGCCCGGCGTTTCCGCCGTCGAGGCGCTCTCAGCAGCCCGGCGGCGCGACGTTTCGTCGATCGGCGCTTCGCGGGTGTTCAGCCGGCGGATGTCGTCGTCGAGGATGGAGCCGGTAATGTCGTCGCCGGTTTGCGGATCCGCTATTGCGGGCCGCTGCTGGGCTTCATCCGCAGTCGCGGCCGCGCCGTTTGCCGCAGGCGCGGTGGAAACATCGGTTTCCTCATCGAAACCGGTGGCTGCGTTGTTTGTGGTGCGGGTGTTCGTCGCGCTTGCCGGCTGCTGGGAGGCGGACTGCGCGAAAGCGGGGGTCTGGCCGAGAAGCAGGCAGCCGAATGCAGCAAAAGAGACGGCACGGCTCATGGCGCGGAGCGGCGTCACACTGCTCGTCTGATTTGGGTGGCCCATGCAATTCGCGCCTGACATGCTTTCGGTTCTTACCCAAAGGTAAAGCCTCGTGGTTAATCATTCGTTGCCGTCGGCGGGCGTCGTTCACAATTCGGAAAGATGCCGGGGTGGACTTGGAAAGTGAAAAGGTCTAACGCAGGTCCATGAACAGAAGAGCGATAAAACTGGTCGAAAACGGCGTGCTCGAATCAGCAAAACGCACGATCGACATCGAAAAACGCGGTCTTGAAGCGCTCGAACAGGCCTTGGACAATGGATTGGCCGGCCCGTTCACCCGCGCAATCGAAGTCATCGGCGATATCTCCGGCCGGGTGATCGTCACCGGCGTCGGCAAGAGCGGCCATATTGGCGCAAAGCTGGCGGCGACCTTCGCTTCGACCGGGACGCCCGCCTTCTTCGTGCATGCGGCCGAAGCCAATCACGGCGATCTCGGCATGATCGCGCGCGACGACGTCGTGCTGGCGATTTCCAAGGGTGGCGAGAGTGCCGAGCTCAAGAGCATTATTTCCTTCACGCGGCGCTTCTCCATTCCGCTGATCGCGCTCACCTGCGGCGAAAGCTCCTCGCTTGCCACTGCCGCCGATATCGTGCTTCTGGTGCCGAATGAGCAGGAAGCCTGCCCCAACGGTCTGGCGCCGACGACCTCGACGCTGATGCAGCTTGCGCTTGGCGACGCCTTGGCAGTGGCGCTTCTGGAGGCACGCGGCTTTACCGCCACCGATTTCCACGTCTTCCATCCCGGCGGCAAGCTCGGCGCCAGCCTGACGCATGTCGCCGACATCATGCATACCGGCGAGCGGTTGCCGCTCGTTGCCAAGGGCACGCCGATGCCGGAGGCGATCACCGTGCTGTCGCGCAAGCATTTCGGCTGCGTCGGCGTGCTCGACGAGGAGGGACGGCTCTGCGGCATCGTCACCGAAGGTGACATGGCGCGCAACCTGACCCGCAATCTCGCCGAGCTTGCCGTCGACGACATCATGACGAAGACGCCGAAGACGGTGAAGCCGACGATGCTGGCGACCGCCGCCCTCGCGCTGCTCAATCAGCACAGCATCGGCGCGCTGATCGTCATCGACGACGACAGACGGCCGCTCGGGCTGGTGCATTTCCATGACCTGCTGCGGATCGGCGTCGCCTGATCAGCACCGTTTGATTAGATCGGTTCGACCCGGAGGTCGCGACCGTTGCTCGCCACGACCTTGACCTGCGTCCCCACCGGCAGATCAGGCCCCATCACCTGCCAGAGCGTATCGTCGAGACGGATGCGGCCGCGGCCTTCGCGGATCGGCTCGTGCAGCGTCGCGGTACGGCCGACGAGGCTCGCGCCGCGCTGATTGAGGAAGGGTTCGTCGGTGGCGGCGTTGCGCAGCATCAGGCGGCGGCCGGCAAAGGTCGTGGCAACGGCGAGCAGCGCAAAAAGGATTGCCTGCAACTCCCAGACCCAGAAGGCGCTGTCCCAGAAGAGCAGCGACAATGCGCCGACGATCAAGGCGGCAAGGCCGATCCACACCAGGAAGAAGCCGGGCACGATCATTTCCGCGGCGAGCAGAACCAGGCCAACAACCCACCAGCTCCACGGACCGAGTTCGGCGATGATCTTCGCCAGCATGGCTCAGCGCTCCGGATCGGGGTTGAAGGGATTGGGGTTCGGCGGATTGATCGGCGGCGTCGAGCGGACCGGCGCGGGACGCGGACGCGGCGGCGGAGGCGGCGGGTTGCCGGCGTCGCCGAAGACCTCGCGGGCAATGGCGCCGATACCGCCGAGGGAGCTGAGAATAGACGAGGCTTCCATCGGCATCAGCACGATCTTGGAGTTCGGCGCCGAACCGACCGAGGCGAGTGCTTCGGTGTATTTCTGCGCGACGAAGTAGTTGATCGCCTGAACGTCGCCGGCGGCAATCGCCTCGGAGACCATCCTCGTCGCCTTGGCTTCGGCCTCGGCTAGCCGCTCGCGGGCTTCGGCGTTTCGGAAGGCGGCTTCGCGCTGGCCTTCGGCTTGCAGGATGGCGGATTGTTTGGCGCCCTCGGCTCTCAGGATCTGGGCATTGCGCGCGCCTTCGGCTTCCAGGACCTGGGCGCGCTTTTCACGCTCGGCCTTCATCTGGCGGGCCATGGCATCGACGAGGTCACGCGGCGGCTGGATGTCCTTGATTTCGACGCGGGTGACCTTGATGCCCCAGGGCTGCACCGCCTCGTCCACGACGCGCAGCAGCCGGTCGTTGATCGCATCGCGGTTGGAAAGCAGTTCGTCGAGATCCATCGAGCCCATGACCGAGCGGATATTGGTCATGGTGAGGTTGAGGATGGCGTTTTCGAGGTTGGAGACCTGGTAGGCGGACTGGGCAGCGTTCAGCACTTGATAGAAGGCGACGGCATCGGCCGATACCGAGGCATTGTCCTTGGTAATCACTTCCTGGGTCGGCACGTTCAGCACCTGCTCCATCACGTTTAACCGGGCGCCGACGCGCTCGATGAAGGGGGTGATGAGGTTGAGGCCCGGCTCCAGCGTGCGGGTATAGCGACCGAAGCGCTCGATCGTGTAGCGGTAGCCCTGCGGCACCGTCTTGATCCCGGCGAATAGGACCAGGATGACGAAGATGACCAGCACGATCACGACGATATCGAAACCGCCCAACAGCATGAAAAATCCCTCCCATTGGCGCATGCGCCCACACACTGATGTGGTGAGTTAGCATGTTCTTTGCGAGGAAGAAATGACCCGCGGATGCACCACCTCCGAGGGAAATAGAATGTGGGGTCTCGGCAGGATTCATCCTGGCGACCCGTCGGATGATGGGTCCGCGAAGGTCTCTCAGACCCAGCCTTGCAATTCGCGTCGGACGACCTTTTCCAGCACCTTCATGCCGTCTTCACTGTCGTTGAGGCAGGGAATGTGGGCAAACTTCTCGCCGCCGTTTTCATGGAAGGAGTGCGCGGCCTGTTCGGCGATCTCCTCGAGCGTTTCCAGACAGTCGGAGACGAAGCCGGGATTGATGACGGCGATGCGCTTGACGCCGTCGCGGGCGAGATTCTCCACCGTCTTGTCCGTATAGGGTTGCAGCCATTCCTCCGGCCCGAAGCGGGACTGGAAGGTGACCATGAAGTTTTCCTGGGTGAGGCCCAGGCGCTCGCGCAGCAGCCGGCCGGTCTTCTGGCACTGACAGTAATAGGGGTCGCCCTGCTTGAAATAGGACATCGGAATGCCGTGGAAGGAGGCGATCAGCATGTCTGGCTTCCAGTCGAGCGACGAAAGATGCTTTTCGACGGATTGGGCGAGCGCGTCGATATAAGTCTCGTCGTCATGATAATCTGGCACGGTGCGCAGCGCCGGCTGCCAGCGCATCGAAAGCAGCTTCTGGAAGGCCTTGTCGTTGACGGTTGCGGTCGTGGCCGCCGCATATTGCGGATAAAGCGGGAAGAGCACAATACGATCGCAGCCCTCCTGCTTCAGCGCCTCGATGCGCGAGGCGATCGACGGCGTGCCGTAGCGCATCGCCCAGTCGACCTTGACGTTATCAACATCCTTCAGCCGTTCGGCCATCAGTTCCGACTGATTGCGGGTATAGGTACGGAGAAAACTTTCGTTTTTCTCCTTGTTCCAGATCAGCTCGTAGGCCTTGCCGACCTTCTGCGGCCGCCTGTTGAGCACGATGCCGAACAGGATCGGATACCACTTCCAGCGCGACCATTCGATGACGCGGCGATCGGTCAGGAACTCCCTGAGATAGCGGCGCATCGAGGTGTAGTCGGTTCCATCGGGCGTGCCGAGATTGACCAGCAGGACGCCGACCTTGCCTGACTTGACGGCCGGATGATCGGCCGGACGGAGTGAAATATCTGCTGTCATTCTGGCCCCAACACTCATTGTCTCGTCGGCTCATACGCAGCCTCGAGATCATGGTTCACCCTATAGAAAGAAAAGCCGGCCCGGGAAACCCCCGGGCCGGCCGATGACATCGAGACAAATCGTCTTACTTGGCGGGAACCTGGATCTCCTTGCCGACCATCAGGTGATGCGGGTTCGGCTTGCCGTTGGCTTCCGAAAGCTTCCGCCACAGCGTACCGTCGCCATAGAAGGTCACCGCGAGATCCCAGAAGGTGTCGCCCGCGGCGATCACATGGGTCGATGGCGTCGTTGCTGCCGGCGCGGTGGCTGGGGCGGGTGCCGACGGCGCGGCAGGAGCAGGTTCGGCGGTTGGCGCCGGCGTTGCCGGAGCCGCGGGGGCGGGAGCAGGTTGGCTGGTTGGCGCCGGTGCTGCGGCCTGTGCCTGTGCGACAGTTGCGCCGATTTCGGTAACGCGGCCATCGGTATAGGGCTTATAGGGCGAGTGGGCAGCCAGATATTCGGCGGTCACGTCGGCGAGATCCGGGCCGAAATCATAGGCGTTCTTGCCGTCCTTGAAGATCGAATAGCCGTCACCGCCAGCCCGCATGAAGTTGTTGGTGGCGAGCTTGTAGGTCTTGGCTTGGTCGATCGGAGCGAAGTTGTCGCCGTCCTTGACCTGGACATCGCTGACGCGGCTGCCGACCGGCTTGGACTGGTCAAACGAGAATTTCAGGCCGGCGACCTGCGGAAAGCGGCCGGCGCCCTGATCAATCTGGCTGACGCCGTTTTCGAGCGCCTTGACGATGTCGGCGCCGGTGGCCTCGAACGTGGCGAGCGTGTTCTGGAAGGGCAGGACGGTGATGACCTCGCCCTGGGTAACGTCGCCGCCATCAATCGACGCGCGCAGGCCACCGCCGTTCTGAACGGCGATGGTGACGCCCTGGTTCTTCGTACGGTCCAGCATGGCGTCGGCTACCAGATTGCCCATCGAGCATTCCTTGACGCGGCAGACCTTGCGATCGCCCTCGATCGGGCCTTCGGAGGAGCCGATCACCTTTTTGCGCAATTCCTCGATCGGTTTTGCGAGTTCGGTGACGCGGGTGACGACTGCCGGATCGGGCGTGAAGGATGAGTCGATCAGGATCGGGTCGCCCTTGGCATCCTTGACGACGCCGTTATCGTCGAAATTGACGACGATATCACCGAGATATTTGCTGTAGGAGGCGGCCTGGACGACCGGCACTTTGTAGCCGCCGGGATTGTCGACCATCGTCGGGTATGGGCCTTCGGCCTTCGGATCGGTGTTGGACAGCAGGCTGTGGGAATGGCCGCCAACGACGACATCGACATCCGGAATCTTGGCGATGAAAGCGAGGTCGCGGGGATAACCGACATGGGTCAGCGCAATGATCTTGTTGACGCCCTGGCCCTTCAGATCCTGAACCGCTGAAGTAATCGACTGGACGTCATCGCCGATCGTGACGTTCGGGCCGGGCGACGACAATTCCGGCGTATCGTTGGTGACGGCGCCGACGATGCCGATCTTCTGGCCGCCGACATCGATCACCAGTGACGGCTTGATGCGGTCGCCGAGCTTGGAGGCAGCCGTCGCCTTGACGTTCGCCGTCACGACGGGGAATTGCACCTTGTCGAGGAAGGTGGCAAGCCCGTCTTCGCTGTCGTCGAATTCATGATTGCCGACGGTCATGGCGTCGAACTTCATCATGTTCAGGAATTCGGCTTCGGCTGCGCCCTTATAGGTGGTGTAGAAGAGCGAACCCTGGAAATTGTCGCCGGCATTCAGCAGAAGGACATTCTTGCCCGATAGCGCCTGGCGGCGCTGGTCGATCGCGGTCTTCAGACGGGCGGCACCGCCGAAGCATTCCTTCTTGCCTTCCTCTTCGGCCGAGCAGGTGGAATCGAACTTGTTGATCGATTCGATGCGGGAATGGAAATCGTTGATATGAAGAATATTGAGTTCGTAATCCGCAAATGCGGCACCCGCGCTCAGCGCCAGCATGGACGCGGTCAAAAGACCGAAGCTGAAAGACTTCGTCATCCCTGTTCTCCTGATTGAGGCGAAAGATCCCCCTCGCCGATCCCTTCCATAGTCCGCCGGGGCGGTACCCGGCATGCCGATGTTCCATGACACGACATATGACTGCAAGGGAAAGCTGGGCCAGACGGCACTCTTTCCAAGAGGGACGGGACAAAAAAGCCGGCTGCTATTCCCGGCATTCGCCGACGTTGTTTCGGTGGAGTTCGTGCACCGCGGCGACAATGTTCGGAACCGCGGAGAGTGCTGTAATCAGGCAGAGAAGGGAAACGAGGCGATGAAAGCGTCGCCCGGCTCGATAGAGAAGGAGTGCACCGACGCCATAGATCAGCACGACCGGCAGGGCGAAGATCAACACCTGCAGCGCTCCGTCGCAATCGGGGGCATCGATGCCCTGGGGGCGATAGACGTTGGCCAGCAAAACGACGGCCAACGCGGCAAGCGGCATTGCGAGCAGCAGGATGAGGTAACCGGCGACGGCCCGCATGGCGTGCTTTCGGCCTATCGCCTCACCCTTCAGCCGCGGCGGGAAAGGGTGAACTGGGACCCTGTTGCGGTGGTGCAATTAAGCTGGCTTGGGCTAATGAGGGCGCAATTGACGAGAGAGCTTGTCTTTTTCACATTCGAATAAAGGTTAATCTGAATAATTTGATCAGCTCCGACCGTATAAGTTCCCGATGCCATCTGCGTGTTTGTTCCGTCGCTTGTGCGCGTTACAAACTGCCCACCTGTGAAGGTGGAGGTTAAGCCATTGGCATCCGTCCATTCGCCTTCAACAGAATTCTTAACGGGTGGGGCGACTGCAATCGCCCTCTGTCGCGGCTCCGGTGAAACGCAGGCGGCAAGAGCGGCCGCGGCACCGACAAGAACGAGACCAGTTCTGATTTTCATAAGGCTTCTCCCGGCGATTCGGCGTGGCGGTCACCCGCCAAGTTCGGGCAAAACATGGCGTGCGCCCGCCATGATGGCAAGGCTTGGCGCGGCCGGGACGCCATTTATACAGCCAGCGTTACAAAAATGCCCGCCTTGCGGCGGGCATCATCGAGCTTATGCTGAGCACTCTCAGCGAACGAGAATGTTGCGGAACTGCCAGGGATCCTTGGTGTCGATGTCCTCGGGGAAGAGGCCCGGACGGCCGTCGAGCGGAGTCCAGTCGGTGTAATGGCCTTCGACCGGGCCGAGATAGGGCATCTGCACTTCGAGGCAGCGCTTGTAGTCGATCTCGTCGGCTTCGACGATGCCGGCCGTCGGGTTTTCCAGCGCCCAGACCATGCCGGCGAGAACAGCAGAGGTCACCTGCAGGCCGGTGGCGTTCTGATAAGGCGCGATGCGGCGGGTTTCTTCGAGCGACAGTCGCGAGCCATACCAGTAGGCGTTCTTCTCATGGCCGTAGAGCAGGACGCCGAGTTCGTCGATGCCGTCCTCCAGTTCGTCCTCGTCGAGAACGTGATGGACCGGCTGCGGCGTACCGCCATTGCCGAACATCTCGTGCAGGGAGAGCACAGCGTCATTGGCCGGATGGTAGGCGTAGTGGCAGGTCGGGCGGAAGGTCACTTCGCCGTCCTTGTCGCGGACCGTGAAATAGTCGGCGATCGAAATCGACTCGTTATGGGTGACGAGGAAGCCGTATTGCGGGCCGGGCGTCGGGCACCAGGTGCGAACGCGGGTGTTGGCGCCCGGCTGTTCCAGGTAGATCGCCGCCTTGTTGCCCTTCTTGTGCTTCTTGGCGTTCTTCGGCATCCATTCTTCATGCGTGCCCCAGCCGAGTTCGGCCGGCTGCATGCCTTCGGAGATGAAGCCTTCGACGGACCAGGTGTTCCAGAAGACGTCGAGCGGCTTCGGATGCTTGGTGCGCTGGGTGTCGCGTTCGGCGATATGGACGCCCTTGACGCCGAGCTTCTTCATCAGCTTGGCCCAGCCTTCGCGATCGTGCTGGTCCGGCTCGTCGAACTTGAGGCCAATGTCATTGGCGAGGTTGACGAGAGCCTGTTTGACGAACCAGGAGACCATGCCCGGATTGGCGCCGCAGGTGGAGACGGCGGTGGCGCCGCCCGGGTTCTTCGCCTTTTCCTTGCGCACGGTTTCGCGCAGCGCATAGTTGGTGCGGTCGGCGTTGCTCATGCCCTTGTCGAAGTAGAAGCCGAGCCAGGGCTCGACGACGGTGTCGATGTAGAGAACGTCGAGCTTGCGGCAGAGCTTGATGATGTCGAGCGAGGAGGTGTCGACCGAGAGGTTGACGCAGAAACCCTGGCCTTCGCCTTCCGTCAGGAGCGGCTTCAGCAGCTCCTTGTAATTGTCCTTGGTGACATATTCCTTGATGTGGCGGACGCCGTGCTTCTTCAGGATCTCCATGTCGGAGGGCTCTTCGCGCGGGTCGATGACGACCATCCGGCTCTTGTCGAATTTGAAGTGGCGCTCGATCAGCGGCAGGGTGCCGCGGCCGATGGAGCCAAAGCCGATCATCACGATCGGACCGGTAATTTCGGCATATACCGGGTGGTTCTTGTCCGTCATTCTTTTCTCCTGTGGAAGGGGACGAAGGCGATCAGCCTGAAGAATTCTTTTGAAATTGCCGCAGAAATTGCGAGGTGACCGGCTCTAACCACAAAACGCCGTCACAATAAAGAGCGTTGACCGGGAAAGGTCAAATATCGGGCGGGTGAGACCGGCAGGCGATGGATCATCCGTCCCGCCTCTGCAAAAATCAGCGTTTCAGGATTTCCAGCCCTTCGACCGTCGTCGTCACGGCAAGCTCGGTGATGTCATATTCGGCGACGCCATGGATGGTGAACGGATCGGCGGCGACATAGGCCTCGATCGCGGCGCGGTCGCCGATTGCGAGGATCGCGCCGCCGGTGCGCGGCACTTTTCGCCCGGAGGCGAGGAACCACCCTTTGGCATACCCCTCTTTCACCCAGGCCATGTGCGGCTCCATGTACCTGTCGGCTTCGTCATTGGATTTGCGATAGGTGAGGGAGAGAATGAACATGATCACGTCCTGACGAGATTGGCGCGGATCAGGCCGCGCAGCGAGTTGCCGATGTAAAGCGTGCCGGTATCGAGATCAGCAACTGTGAGGCGGCCGACACGCGCCTTGCGCGCGCAAATGAGCTCGGTGCGCAGCACGCCGGCAAGCAGGCCGCAGGATATCGGCGGAGTGCGCAGCATACCGGTCCCGTCATCGAGGAAGACGGAAGTAATGGTACCCTCGCAGACCTCGCCGCGCTCGTTCAACAGCATGACTTCATCGGCCTCATCGGGCGCATATTCGGCGCGCGCCGTCTCGTAGACGGCGCGGCGCGTGGTCTTGTGGCGCAGCAGCCTGTTGGTGGAATCGAGGCGGGTCTCGGCGATGCGGATCGTCCAAATCGTCTCCGGCGCCAGCGGCACGAAAGCCGCGCGCGTTACCTCGATGCGGCCCTGCCCGTCGGAGGCCAGTCGGATGCGCAGCGGACCGGCAGAACCAGCAACGGCGTGCTCGAGCTTGGCCGCCGCCTCGATCGGCTGCGGGAAGCCAAGGCGACGGGCGGAACGGGAAAGCCGGGCGAGATGCAGCCGCAGGCGGATGAAGCCGTCGCCGGGCTCCCAGCGCAGCGTCTCGATCAGCGAAAAATCGGTCATCGCGCGATCCATTGGTCACCGACGGCGAAGCGGGCCTTGAGTAGACATTCCTCATATTCGGCCTCGGCGGTTGAATCGAAGACGATGCCGCCGCCGACATTGAAGACGGCCCTGCCGCGCTCAAAAAGCGTGATGGTGCGGATCGCGACGGAAAAACGCATGGCGCCGCTCGGCGAGATTATGCCGATCGCGCCGCAATAGGCATCGCGGGGAGCATCCTCCAGCGCGTGGAGGATTTCCATCGCTCGCATCTTCGGTGCGCCGGTGATCGAGCCGCAGGGAAATAGGGCGGAGAAGATGTCGCGGATCGAAAGGCCGGGGCACAGCCTTGCCTGCACATGGCTGACCATCTGGTGGACGGTCGGATAAGTCTCGACATCGAAGAGCTTCGGGACATCGAGCGTGCCGACCTCGGTGATGCGGGAGATATCGTTGCGCAGGAGATCGACGATCATGCGGTTTTCGGCTTGCGTCTTGATGTCGTTGCGCATGGCCTCGATGATTTCGGCATCCTCGGCGGCGGTGGCGCCGCGTTTGGCCGTGCCTTTCATCGGATGGGTCTCGATCCAGCGTTGCTCATCGGTGCGGAAGAACAATTCGGGCGAGCGTGACAGGATGACGGGGCCGCCGAGATCGACCAGCGCACCGTATTTGACCGGCTGGCGTTCGATCAGCGACCAGAAGGCAGCGCGAGGATCGCCGTTCCAGCGAGCCTCCACCGGCATGGTGAGGTTCGCCTGATAGGCGTCGCCGAGCCTGAGATGCTCGTGAAGCCGGTCGAAACGCTCTTTATATATAGGGAAATCCCAGGCGGCTTTCGGGGCCGTGAGGAATTCCTCGTTTTCGAGACGTTGTTTCGGCTGGACAAGCGGGTGTGTGTCCGGCTGCGGAGCGTCGAAGACGCCGAAAAGGAGAAGCGGTGTTTCGCGGTTTTCGTCGGCGAAAGAGGCGAGTTTTTCCTCGAAGAGATATCCGGCCTCGTAGGCCATGTAGCCCGCAAGCCATTTGCCTGCGGCCTTGGCCTCTTCCATTCTGATAAGGCCGGCAAAGAATTCGGCGCTCGTTCGCGCGACAATGATGTCCGCCGGCTCAGCGAAAAGCATCACCTGGCCGGTCGTATCATCTCGGAAGAGGATATAGGGTTGGTCAGCCACGCAACGCTTTCAGTTTTGCTCCTGAGGGCGGGGTCTACTGTGCCGCCCCCTCATCCGCCTGCCGGCACCTTCTCCCCGCTGGGGAGAAGGAGACTCGTTGCGGCGGACTGCTCCAGTCCTATTCGAAACGAATTTCAGCCCTTATCCAGAGCTTCCAACTCGTCGATCAGCCCTTCGATCATCGACAGACCCTGGCTCCAGAACGACGGATCGGTGGCGTCGAGGCCGAAAGGCTTCAAAAGTTCCGAGTGATGCTTGGTGCCGCCGGCCTTCAGCAGCTCGAAATACTTCTCCTGGAAACCCTTCTCGGCCTTCTGGTAGACGGCATAGAGCGAATTCACCAGGCAATCGCCGAAAGCATAGGCGTAGACGTAGAAGGGCGAGTGGATGAAGTGGGGGATATAGGCCCAATAGGTCTCGTAGCCCTCGGAAATGCTTATCGCCGGCCCGAGGCTTTCGGACTGGACCGAGAGCCAGAGTTCGCCGATGTCGTCGGCGGTCAGCTCGCCTGATTTGCGGGCAGTGTGCAGCTTGCGCTCGAATTCGTAGAAGGCGATCTGGCGCACGACCGTGTTGATCATGTCCTCGACCTTCTGGGCGAGCATCGCTTTGCGCTCACGCCTGTCGGTGGTCTTTTCGAGAAGCGCGCGAAAGGTCAGCATCTCGCCGAAGACGGAGGCGGTTTCGGCAAGTGTCAGCGGCGTCTGGCACATCAGTGCCCCTTGCGCGCCAGCGAGAACCTGGTGCACGCCGTGGCCGAGTTCATGGGCAAGCGTCATCACGTCACGCGGCTTCCCCATATAGTTGACGAGCACATAGGGATGGGCCGAGGGGACCGTCGGATGGGCGAAGGCGCCGGGCGCCTTGCCGGGACGGACCGGAGCATCGATCCATTGCTCGTCGAAGAAGCGCCTGGCGATATCAGCCATCTCGGGGGCGAAATTGCCGTAGGCCGACAGCACCGTGTCCTTCGCGTCGGACCAGGAGATGACGGCGCTGGAGGTTTCCGGAAGCGGCGCGTTGCGGTCCCAGAAGTTCATCTGCTCCATGCCGAGCCATTTCGCCTTCATTTTATAATAGCGGTGCGAAAGGCGGGGATAGGCTTCCCGGACGGCGGCAGCGAGCGCATCGACGACCTCGCGCTCGACACGGTTGGCGAGGTGCCTGGAGTCGGCAATGTCCTCGAAGCCGCGCCAGCGGTCGGAGATATCCTTGTCCTTGGCAAGCGTGTTGGTAATCAGCGTGAAGATGCGGATATTGGCCTTGAAGGTTTCGGCGAGCGCCATGGCGGCCTTGCGGCGGACCTCCGGGTCCTTCTCCTGCAACATGTTCAAGGCCACTTCGAGCGGCACTTTCTCGCCATCGATCTCGTAGCGGAGTTCCGCCATGGTTTCGTCGAACAGGCGATTGAAGGCGGCGGCCGATGTCATCGACTTTTCGAGGAAGAGCTGCTCCAGCCTGTCGTCGAGCTGATAGGGCTTGTCTTTCCTGAGGTCGATCAGCCAGGGGCGATAATGGCCGGCATCGGGGTCGTTGGCGATGCAGGCGTCGATGACCGCGTCGTCGATGCGGTTCAGCTCCAGCGCGAAGAACAGGAGATGACCCGAGAATTCGGTGATCTTGGCCTGCACGTCGCCGTAGAGCTTGCCGTTGACCGGGTTTGTGGTGTCGGAGAAATAAGTGAGGCCGGCAAAGGAGCCGAGGCGGCCCATGATGTCGTCAAGCGCCTCATATTCCTTCAGCGCCGCGCCGATGCCCTCAGCGCCGGTTTTCGTCGCGGCGTCGGCGAGTTTGCCCTTCCACCTTTCCTCGAAGGCGATCGCGGCCTTGCCGGCCTTTTCCATGTCGGCGACGAAGGCGGTCGACGTGGCGGAGGGGTAAAGATCCTGCAGCTTCCAGACCGGCAGATCGCCGAGCGCCGGATCGGCAGGCCCCGCTGGCGCTGCAGGCGACAAACGAAGGCTGGCGTGCTGGAGCTTGATTTTCATAAACGCAATTCCTCTCCACTTTATAACAGATCTGTTTGAATAAGCGTGAGAAGGCGCCGCATCAAGGGCCTTTCGGCCCATCAAAGGCCTCGCTTCGGCACGAAAAACGGCCGTCGCAATCGTTAAAATGCAATTGTTTCTCAAAACTGGATGTTCAAGCCTTTCTGCCAGAGTGCCCTCCATGGTTTCGCATGAAGTGAGGCGACAATGACCGGTTACAATGAGCTCAAGGGAGCAGGGCAAATCCTCGTGGTCGAGGACGACCCGGTGCAGCGCCGCCTGCTCAAAAACGCAATCGAGCGTCACGGCCATGTCGTGCACCAGGCGGAAAACGGCCGGATCGGCCTTGAAATGGTCAAACGCGACAGCGGCCTTTTCAACGTCATCGTGCTCGACCTGATGATGCCCGAGATGACCGGCCTCGAATTCCTCGACGCGCTTCACGAATTCGGCACGCAGATCCCGGTCATCGTGCAGACGGGTCAAGGCGGCATCGAGACCGTCGTGCAGGCGATGCGCGCCGGCGCCTTCGATTTCGTCGTCAAGCCGGTTTCGCCCGAACGCATCGCCACGTCGATCTCCAATGCGATGAAGCTCGACCAGCGCGAGGTGAAGGCACGGGCCGGACGCCGGTCGCGTTCGGGCTCCGTCGGCTTCGACGATATCGTATCGGCCAGCCCGGCAATGATCCGTGTCATCGATCTTGCCCAGCGGGCGGCGCAATCCAACATTCCCGTCGTGCTCGAAGGTGAATCCGGCGTCGGCAAGGAACTGGTGGCGCGCGCCATCCAGTCCGGCGGCGAGCGCTCGAACAAGCCGTTCGTCACCGTCAATTGCGGGGCGATCCCGCACAACCTCGTCGAGAGCATCCTCTTCGGCCATGAGAAGGGCGCCTTCACCGGCGCGACCGAACGTCACATCGGCAAGTTCATGGAGGCCGACGGCGGCACCATCTTCCTCGACGAGATCGGCGACCTGCCGCTCGAAGTGCAGGTGAAGCTGCTGCGCGCGGTGCAGCAGGGCGAGATCGAGACCGTCGGTGCGCGCACCGCCCAGAAGGTCAATGTCCGGCTGATCTCGGCAACCAACAAGGACCTGATCGAAGAAGTCAAGAACGGTCATTTCCGCGAAGATCTTTACTATCGCCTCAACGTCTTCCCGATCACCATCCCGGCGCTGCGCAAGCGCAAGGAAGACATTCCGCACCTGGTGCGCGTCTTTGCCGACCGCTTCTCCGGCGAGCAGAAGAACGGCCGCCGCATGACTGTCAATTCAGGCGCGTTGGCGCTGCTGACCGCCTACGACTGGCCGGGCAATATCCGCCAGCTCGAAAACGCGATCTTCCGCGCGGTTGTTCTCGCCGAAGGGCCGGAGCTGACCGAGGCGGACTTCCCGCAGATCGCCGCCCAGCTTCCGGAATATGAAGTGGTGGATCACCTGGCGCTCGTCGCCGACAATACCGGTCTCGACGCGGACGAGGCATATAGCGAAGAATACCGGGCGCCGCCGGAGGTTCACCATCACCGCCTGTCCGAGGCCTTAGAAAATGCAATCGCCAGCGTCAACCCCTCGGGCGATGTGCGCAAGCTTGCCGATGTCGAGGAGGAACTCATCCGATTCGCGCTCAAATTCTATCGCGGACAGATGAGTCAAGTGGCGCGCAAGCTTGGCATCGGACGATCCACACTTTATCGCAAACTCAAAGATTACGGCATAGACCCCGATAATCCCCAGAAAGATGCGGCTTAAGCCTTATTTATTAAGACTCAGGCAACCACGATTTGTTACTGATCATAAACCACTTGTTAGTGGCTCGTTCACTATGTAAAGAAAAGGTTGATCATGTGTGGCATTTTTGCCATCGTGTGACCGCATTTGACAGTCATCTGAGACAGTACGGGACATTGTCTGTCTGACGGGGATCGAGTTGCCGAATCTGAATGGGATTTCCAAGCCTTCGCGCTTGAGCTGGCGTTCTTTGTGCGCCGACATCTGCGGAAAGGCAGTGAGGACGGCGGCGGCCGCCCTTCTTGCGCTTGCGGTTTCCTCGCCGGCATTCGTCAGTACGCCTTCCGAGGCCGCGGGCGAAACCCGCAGCCTCAAGCTCTATTTCATCCATACCGGCGAAAAGGCTGTCATCACTTACAAGCGTAACGGCAAGTTCGATCCCAAGGGTCTGGAGCAGCTGAACCGCTTCCTCCGTGACTGGCGCAAGAACCAGCCGACGAAGATGGATCCGCGCCTGTTCGACCTGATCTGGGAGGTCTATCGCCAGAGCGGTTCACGGGACTACATCAATGTTGTCTGCGGCTTCCGCTCGCCGGCGACCAACGAGATGCTGCGCGGGCGCTCGCGCAATTCCGGCGTCGCCGAGAAGAGCCAGCACATGCTCGGCAAGGCGATGGATTTCTTCATTCCTGATGTCAAGCTCGCAACCTTGCGCGGCATCGGCATGAAGATGCAGGTCGGCGGCGTCGGCTTCTATCCGAAATCCGGCTCGCCCTTCGTGCACATGGATGTCGGCGGTGTTCGCGCCTGGCCGCGCATGAGCCGCGACGAGCTCGTCCGGCTGTTCCCGAACGGCAATACCATCCATATTCCGGCCGACGGTAAGCCGCTGCCGGGCTATCAGCAGGCGATGGCCGACTACAAGCGCCGCGTCAGCGGCACACAGATCGAGATCGCCAGCGCTTCCGAATCGGCGCCGAAGCACAAAACGCTGTTTGCGGCGCTCTTCGGCGGCGGCGCGGACGAGCAGGAAGACGATACCGACGATTCGGCCCCGGTCGCCGTCGCCAAGGCGACGCCGCCGAAGGCCGAGCCTGCCCCTGCCGAGCCGCAACAGACTGAGGTCGCCGATGTCAACGCGCCGGTGCCGCAGGTTCGTCCGGCATTCAGCAATCAGCCGGCCGGTAGCGAAGTGGCAAGCGCCCTGGTGGCGCCGCCTTCGGGTAATGCCGCGCAGCAGGCCTTGGCCGCGCTCCCGGTCGATCAAGCCCAGCCGCAGCAATTCGCTGATCTCAGCGCCTACAGTATCCCGGTCCCCTCGCTTCTTGGTCAGCGCCGCGCGCCCGGCGATGCCGAAGTTGCGTCGACCGACCCCGCCATGCTGAGCGGAATGCCGGTTCCGACACCGGTTGAACGTCCTGCTCTGGCCGAAAAGCTTCTCGCTGCGGCCGATGCCGATCCGGAAGCAGAGGCCGACGAGGCCGATCAGGACGGCGGACTGTCTCCTGCCGTTGCCGATGCTCTCGACCAGCAGAACAAGGGTGACGAAAATCAGGTCGCTGCGCATGCTCCCGAGATGACGGTTGAGCAGGCGATCAACGCCGCGATGCCGCAACAGCCGCCTGCCCAGAAACCGTCGCTTCAACTCGCAGCCCTGGCGCCAGTCACGAAGTCGGCAAGCTTCGGCGACGCCTTCGACGAACCGGCCGCCGAAAACGCCGTGGCACCGGCTGTTCCCACCAAGGGTGGCCGCCCGACGCATAAGGAGGCCGCTGCGGCCGACGCCAGCCGCGCGACGGTGCGTACCGAGCCGAAGCTGACGCAGAAGATGATTTCGCAGTGGGCGCTGACCAATGCCCGCCTCGAAATGGCCTCCAAGCAGGTCAAGGCGCCGCGCTTCGTCAGCCAGACGATGCGTGCCCAGCCGACCGCCGTCTATGCCGAAGGCTTCAACGTCAAGACCGCCTCGGTCGATCCGGCCCGCTTCAGCGGTACGGCCGTCAACTTCATGGAAGTGCGCAAGTTCAATACGAACTGAGCGTGCCGATCATCGAAGTATCGGAAGCTGCCGATGCGATCGGCAGCCGCCAACCAATTGTAGATTCCCTAGACGCAACGGCGCTCGTCTCGCTCGGGCAGGCATATTGCGGCCATTATCCTTGCCGAAACTATCCTCCTGAAGCATTCTGCACGCTCTATCCGCTCGAGGATCAAGGGAGAGAATGTCGTGACAGAGGGTGCTTTGCCAGCCGCGTCGATGATTAGACGCGCGCGCCGATCTGATGCCGAAGCCTTGTCCGACTTCGCGGTACGACTATTCCGCGACACCTACAGCGGCGACACAGCAGCGTCCGATCTCGAATCCTATATCGACGAGCATTTCAGCACGGAACGCCAGGCTGCCGAGATCGACGATCCTTCAGCCGCCGTTTTTGTCGCGATGGCCGATAATCTGATCATTGGGTATGCGCATGTCGTCGTGCGCTTGGCCGATGAACGCTCTGCTCTTCTCAAGCGAATTTATGTCGATGCCGGGTGGAGGGGACGCGGATTGGCCGGCGGGCTTCTCGACGCCGTTGTTGGCGAGGCCGGGAAGCGCGGCGTTACACACTTGGAGTTGACGGTGTTCGAACGGAATAATCGAGCCTTGGCATTCTACAGGCGGGTCGGATTTGCTGCGATCGGCAGCACGACATTTATGGTTGGCGAGGACCCCCAGACCGACGTCGTGATGCAATTGGACTTGGTCGGACGGCTTAACGGCGGATTAGCCTGAGAAAAAAAGCCGCCGGATCGCTCCAGCGGCTTATCGACAACTGTGATGCGAGGCAGATCAGCCTTCCGGCGGGGACTCGATCATGCCGAGCGCGTGCAGGTAGGTGTCGAGGATCGCTTCCTCTTCCATGCGCTCCTGCTCGTCCTTTTTGCGCAGCGCCACGACCTTCTTCAGGATCTTGGTGTCGAAGCCCATTCCCTTGGCTTCGCCATAGACGTCCTTGATGTCGTCGGCGATGGTCTTCTTTTCTTCTTCCAGCCGTTCAATGCGCTCGATGAAAGCGCGAAGCTGGTCGCGGGCGACGCCATGAGCATCAGACATCGTGTTCTCCTGATTGGGATGATAATTTTGGATGCCCGTGACTGCCGCGAAGCGGCGCGAGGGTCAAGCCTATTCGCCGCGTGATGGGCTATTTGTGCGGATTGTTCAGTTCAAAAGCGGCCTTTTGCACAGGCGAGGCCTCGTTCTGGTGGAGATTTTTCCAGTCCTCGTAAGGCATGCCGTAGACCATTTCGCGCGATTCGTCCTTCGTCATCGCAACGCCCTCGGCTTCGGCAGCTTCGCGGTACCAGTTCGACAGGCAGTTGCGGCAGAAGCCGGCGAGATTCATCAAATCGATGTTCTGCACGTCGCTGCGCTTCTGAAGATGCGCGACGAGGCGGCGGAAGGCGGCGGCTTCGAATTCGGTCTGCTGTTCTTTGCTGAGCGCGGTCATCTCGCTTTCCTTCCTTCAATAGGGACCGGTGCGCGACAGATGGACGTCGTATTCGTGCAGGGCAGGATCGGCGTTCATCACCGCAAAGATCGGCGCCAGGCGTTCGGCCCATGCAGCAATCCCGGTCTCGTCTGTGATCAGATCCTGGCGCATTTCGAGTAGCGCGTGCGGGATGCCGGTCATCATGCAGTGCCGGTACATGGTATCGCCCTTCAGGGCGCCGTCATAGGGCTCGTTGTCGCCAACGAAGAGATCCGGATCGGCGCGCAGCATGTCGAGCAGCGGGCCGACGGCGCGCCGGTCGCTGTCCCAGAGGACTGCGGCATGCCAGGGGCGGGGAATTCCTTTCCACGCCGGCGTGAAGGAATGCAGCGACAGGACCAGCGGCGCCCGGCCGGTGGCGTTCGCGACCCTATCGATCGTTGCCGCCACCGCATGGTGATAGGGGCGATGGAAGGCCTCGATACGATGCTCCCATTCCTGCGGTGTGATCGGATGATTGCCCGAGATGACGGCGCCGTCGGAAATCCTCATGACAAGCGTCGGGTCATCTTCACCGCGGTTCGGGTCGATCAGCAGGCGCGAGAAGCCGCCAAGCACCGCGGGTACGCCGAGTCTGGACGAAAGCTGCCGCGTCAGGCTCTCGATGCCGATGTCATAGGCGATGTGGCGGGCAAAGGCCGCATCGGGCAGGCCGAGCCGGCCATATCGCGCGGGGAGGCGGTTCATCGCGTGATCGGCGAGGATCACCATGCCTTTGTCATGTTTGCCGGATAGGATTTCGAAGGATTGGAAGTCGTCCATGAAGGAATTGCCATTCGTCATTGCGCGGTCGGGCTCAGTGATCGCATGTGGCTGCCGACGGTTCAAGCACTACAGGCGGCAGGAACGGAGATGACCCTTGACGTACAGTTTATGAAAGGAAATATAATCGATTAGCATCGCGTTGACTTTCGCATGACGGCGGCGCAAGAAGACACGGATATGAATAACCGTGGAGCTATTTGGGAGCCGTGTTGATTCAAGCCGCGCCAAGTTTCCTCACGCGGTCCGGACCGCTGGTCCGACTCGCTCTGTTCGCTCTTGCAGCCTTTATGCCGTTCTTCATCGCAGATGCCGCACGCGCCGATTTTCGCGTCTGCAACGGAACACAGAATCTCGTCGGCGTCGCGATCGGGTACCGGGCCAAGGATGGCTGGGTTACGGAAGGCTGGTGGCAAGTGCCGGCAACAACCTGCGCCACGCTGATCGAGGGAGAACTGCAGTCGCGTTATTATTACCTCTACGCAGAGGACGCCGCCCGGGGAGGACGATGGACGGGGGACGTGCAGATGTGCGTGGCGGAAAACGAGTTCAAGATCTCGGGCGTCCAGGATTGTTATGCCCGCGGTTACCAGAAGATGGGATTCAAGGAATACGACACGGGCCGCCAGGGCAGCTGGATGGTCCAACTCTCCGACACCCCAGGGACGCAAGAAAGCCAGAATTGATGAAGCGTAATCGCAAAATTAAAATCCTCGCCACCCTCGGGCCCGCCTCCGCCGAGGAATCGATGATCGAGAAGCTGCACCAGGCCGGTGCCGATGTCTTCCGCATCAATATGAGCCATGCGAGCCACGACCTGATGCGTACGCTGATCCAGCGCATTCGCTCGGTCGAAGCCCGCTCCGGCCGGCCGATCGGCATTCTCGCCGATCTGCAGGGACCGAAACTGCGTGTCGGCAGGTTCGTCGACAGCAAGGTCGACCTGAAGCCCGGCCAGACCTTCACGCTCGACAACAACGAAGCGCTCGGCGATCAGAACCGAGTCTATCTGCCGCATCCCGAAATCCTGGAATCGGTGCAGCCCGGCCATCGCCTGCTGATCGACGACGGCAAGCTGGCGTTGCGCGCCGAAAAATGCGACGGCAAGAGCATCGTTACCACCGTTATTTCGGGCACGCGCATCTCCGACCGCAAGGGCGTCAGCCTTCCCGACACGCTGCTCGGCGTCGGGGCTCTGACGGATAAGGACCGCGCCGACCTCGACGCCGTGCTGGCCACCGACGATGTCGACTGGGTGGCGCTGTCCTTCGTCCAGCGTCCCGACGACCTTGCCGAAGTGCGTAAGATCGCCCGCGGCCGCGTCGGCCTGATGTCGAAGATCGAAAAACCGCAGGCTCTCGAGCGCATCGAGGAAATCATCGAGCTGTCCGATGCCCTGATGGTCGCCCGAGGCGATCTCGGCGTCGAAATGCCGCTCGAGTCGGTTCCCGGCATCCAGAAGCAGCTGATCCGCGCCTGCCGCCGTTCGGGCAAGCCGGTGGTCGTCGCCACGCAGATGCTGGAATCGATGATCTCGGCGCCGGTGCCGACGCGCGCCGAAGTGTCGGACGTCGCGACCGCCGTCTTCGAAGGCGCCGACGCCGTCATGCTTTCGGCCGAATCGGCCTCCGGCGACTATCCGGTCGAAGCCGTCTCGACCATGGCGTCGATTGCCACTGCGATCGAGCGCGAGCCGCATTATCCCGGCATCATCTATGCGCAGCGCGCCCAGCCGGAAGCGACCGGCGCCGATGCGATCTCGCTCGCCGCTCGCCAGATCGCCGAGACGCTGAAACTGTCGGCGATCGTCTGCTATACCTCCTCGGGTACGACAGGCCTTCGCGCCTCGCGCGAACGTCCGCAGGTGCCGATCCTGGCGCTGTCGCCGATCATCAAGACGGCGCGCCGGCTTGCCATCGTCTGGGGCCTGCATTGCGTCGTCACCCATGACGCCACCGATCTCGACGACATGGTCAACCGCGCCTGCCGCATCGTCGCCGATGAAGGCTTCGGCAAGCCCGGCGACCGCATCATCATCTCGGCCGGCGTGCCGCTCGGCACGCCCGGCGCCACCAACATGATCCGCATTGCCTATATCGGCTCCGACGGCCAGAGCGGCATCTGATCCGATCGCATCCCTACAAGAGCCCGCTGCCTCAAGGAGGCGGCGGGCTTTTTCGTTGATGGCAAGGCATTGCCACGGGTTGCGGCCTGTGCAAGTTTCACCCTCCGGGCTTGGAGGGATCATCATGGACATCGTCACGCTTCTGGCTTTTGCAGCCGTTTCCTTCGTCGGCATCGCCACGCCGGGGCCGACGGTGCTGCTGGCGCTGACAAACGGTTCGCGACATGGGCTGCGCCGAGCGGTTGCGGGCATGATCGGCGCCGTACTTTCCGATTTCGTGCTGATCGGTGCCGTGGCAATCGGTCTCGGCGCGGTGCTGGCGGCATCGGAATTCTGGTTCTCGACGCTCAAATGGGCCGGGGCTGCCTATCTTGCCTTTCTCGGCATCATGCTTTTGCGCTCGAAGGGCACGATCGATGCGGCGCTCCAGCCGGGGGCGCCGGCGGGTGCGTCTTCGATCTTCTCGATCGGGTTGAAGAGCTTTATGGTCGCTGCGACCAACCCGAAGGGCTATCTGTTCTTCTCTGCCTTTCTGCCGCAATTCATCGACCCGGCCCTGCCGCAGGCTGGGCAATACGCGCTGCTCGCGCTCACTTTTGCCGCGCTCGATTTTCTCATCATGTTCGGCTACGCCTTCTTCGGTTCGCAGGCGGTGCGCCTTCTGAAAACATCGGGCACCCTGTGGCTGGAGCGCGCCTGCGGCGGTGCGCTGCTGGCGCTTGCCGGTTCGCTCGCCTTCTATCGGCGGGCGACCGTTTGACGTCAGGGCAGGGACAGGTGACCGACGCGATAGGCCTGGGTGCGGGCGTCAATTGCAGGCATTTCCGGCCATAATCTGAATCGCACTCGTGTCCATGTCGTCGGTTCGAAACCGGAGACGGAGGCAAGCGCGCCGCCTGCCGCAACGTCGGCTCCAGCGGCAGCACTTTCGGCCTCGCGGATATCGGCGAGCGGCGCGTAGGGCTCCGTCGACAGGATGTCGCGTGTCGCAAACCTGGCCGCGGCGATATGAGGTGAAGCCTCCGCATGCCAGACGATCCAGGTTCTGACCTGTGGCCAGCCGAAGGCGCTGGTCAGGGTTTCGAAGCCCGGGCTGCAGAGGAAGTCGCTCGCCCCTTCCGGCTTCTGCCAGAGATAGAAGGGCGCATAGAGATTGTCGCGGCCGGCGATTTCATCCCTGCGGGCGCTGAGGTAAGCCTTGAAACCGAGATTGGGAAAGCCGTCGAGCAGCGGCCCCTTGTCACGGATGCGGCGGTCGACGATCGACATGTCGTAATCGGCGGGCAGAGTGAAACTATACTGCATGGCGATCATGAGCGTTCCTCCACGGGCTGCAGCCATTCGACAATGCTGCCGTTTTCCGCCGCCTGGATGCTGAGATAGCTGAAGGGGCTGTCGTCGGCGGCGCCATGCCAATGGCGCTCGCCGGGCGCAAACCAGACGGCATCGCCGGCACGCAGCGTCTCGACGGCACCGCCTTCGCTCTGCGCCAGCCCATGGCCGGAAAGCACATAGAGCAACTGGCCCCTGGGATGTGTGTGCCAGCGCGTGATGGTGCCGGGATCGAGCGTGGCGCGCATGGCGGTGTTTTCGCCGTCAGCGCTGCTTTCGAGCAGCATCTCGACCCAGAACGGCGCTGTTGAGACGCCCTCCGGCGAGCGCACCGCCCTGCCGGGACGGCTGACGGTCATCGCCCTCGGGTTCGAAGCGCTCATTGCCGGCCCCCGAGCGCCCGCGCCCGCCAGTCGGGGTCCGTCATCTGGGCGACGCCGTTGCCGAAGGACCAGTCTTCCGGGGCGCTGGTGCTGATGACAACCATCACGTCCTCCGGTCGCAGGCCCGGCGATTGCGCCAGGAGATCGACAAGCCGTCGGTAGAGTGTCGCCTTCATCTCGGCCGTGCGGGGGCGGCCGATCGTGATCGAGATATAGACGAAATCGTCGGAGCGCGGACCGGCGAGATAGTTGCGGTCGAAGATCAGCTCGTGCTCATCATGCTGATGGATGGTCTGGAAGCGATCATTCTCGGGCACGTCGAAGGTCTCGACGAGGGCGTGTTGAATGCTGTCGGCGACTGCTGCGAGATAGTCCGGCGCCTTGCCTTTGCGAAGAGAAATGCGAACGAAGGGCATAGAAAACTCCAGGATAAAGGCCGCCCGTCGGCCTTGACAAGGAAACCATCGCACGCCACGATAATGCTGAAAATCAGAATTTTATGAACAAATGATCCTGAAAATTGGAACTGTGTGGTGCGGCGGACGATCTTCGATCTTGATGTGCTTCGAACCTTTTCGACTGGCATGGAGCTCGGCAATTTCGCCAAGGCGGCCGAACGGCTCGGGCGTTCGACCTCGGCTGTCAGCGCCCAGCTGAAGAAGCTGGAGGAGCAGGCGGGAACGCCGATCTTCCGCAAGGCGGGGCGCGGACTGGCGCTGACCGACGCCGGCGAGACGTTGCTCGGCTATGCCAGGCGGCTCCTGGAGCTCAACGACGAGGCGGCCGCGGCCGTGCACAGCATCGAGCTGGAGGGCTGGGTGCGGCTCGGGCTGCAGGAGGATTTCGGAGAGACCTTGCTGCCCGAGGTGCTCGGCCGTTTCGTGCGCGCCCATCCGAAGGTCCGCATCGAGGCGCGGGTGGTGCGCAATACCGAACTGCTCGAGCGCGTCACCTCAGGCAAGCTCGATCTGGCGCTCGCCTGGAGCGCCGGCGCGCTGACGGCGCATTGCGAGCGGATCGGCGAAGTGCCGATGTGCTGGATCGGGCCTGCCGGGGGGCCGATCGGCTGGCATGCGGCAAGTGGCGAGCCGATGCCGCTCGCCACGCTGGAGGCGCCGTGCCTGTTGCGCAGCGCGGCGACAAAGGCGCTTGACGAGGCCGGTATTTCCTGGCGGCTCGCCTTCGTCAGCTCCAGTCTCGGCGGCCTGTGGGCGGCGACGGCGGCCGGCCTCGGCCTTACCATCCGCACACCGATCGGCCTGCCGGCGAAGCTTCGGCCGCTGACTCCGAAGGCGGTCGGCCTGCCCGACCTGCCGAAGCTTGACCTGGTCCTGCATCGGGCCGAAGCCGAACTGCAACCGGCTGCGGCGCGGCTTGGCGAGCTCGTGCTGCAGTCCGTACACGGCGCGCTACAGGGAAGGCGCTAAAGCCCGTCGCATCAAGTTTGACTCACGCAACGCGCTTTAGTTCTTTGTCTTTATGCGTGTCGTTGTCCCAGAACCGCTGCATACTTCCGGGCGACATGCATCAAAATCTCAGCCGAAGCGTTCGAGCGCCATGGCGAAGAGATCGGCATCGACGTTGCCGCCGGAGGTGACGGCGATAACCGCGTCGCTTTCCAGTGCCTCGCCATGGAAGATGGCGGCGGCGAGGGCCACGGCGCCGCCGGGTTCGACGACGATCTTCAGTCGGGTGAAGGCGAGCGCCATGGCGCGCAGCGCCTCTTCGTCGGTGACGACGATGCCGGCGCCGGCAAGGCGCTTGAGGATCGGGAAGGTGATGTTGCCCGGCTGCGGCGTCAGGATCGCATCGCAGATCGAGCCTGATATCGACGCGTTGCGCTCGATCCTGCCGGAGGCGAGCGAGCGGGTGGTGTCGTCGAAATCCCTGGGCTCGCAGGGGCGGACGCGAAGGCCGGGAGCGCTGGCTTCGAGCGCAAGGGCGATGCCGGAGGTCAGTCCGCCGCCGCCGCAGGGCACGAGAACGTCGGCGGATGTCACGCCTTCTTCTTCAATCTGCTCGGAAATCTCGAGGCCGGTCGTGCCCTGGCCGGCGATCACCAGCGGTTCGTCGAAGGGCTTGATCAGCGTCAGGCCGCGCTCGGCCGAAAGCCGGGCGCCGATTGCGTCGCGATCCTCGTTGGCGCGGTCGTAGAGCACCACTTCAGCGCCGAAGGCGCGGGTGTTGGCGATTTTCAGCTTCGGCGCATCGCTCGGCATGATGATGACGGCCGGCACGCCGTGCAGCTTGGCGGCCAACGCCACACCCTGCGCATGATTGCCCGAGGAGAAGGCGATGACGCCGCGGGCGCGCACGGCCGGATCGAGGCCGGAGACGGCAGACCAGCCGCCGCGAAATTTGAAGGAGCCGGAATGCTGCAGACATTCCGCCTTCACGAACAGGCGCCGACCGGCGATCTCGTTCAGGAACGGGGAGGAAAGAAGCGGCGTGCGGCGCGCATGGCCGCGCAGACGGGCGCGGGCGGCGACAATCATTTCAATGCTTGCCATTCGGGAATCGTCCTGCTTGGAGAGTTCTGACATGCATAGGACGCGGCACGCCGTTTGTGAACGTCGACTTTGTCACCGTGACATGAATGGATTTCCGCCGCGCTACCATTTTGGCGCCATCAATAGCCGCCGGCCGAACCTTCTGCCGCCCGAGCATCCATGGCGCCGTTATAGCGGGCGCCGCCGCCCTTTTCGATGGCGGCGAAGCTCTTGCCGCCGACCAGGATGCCGGCAGCCTGGCCCCAGAGCGGCGCGTCGTTGCCGCCGTCGAAGCTATAGCCCATGGCGGCAAGCGTCCTTTCCGTATCCGGCGAAAGCGCATAGGGCTCGAGAAAGATCTTATCAGGCTGCCATTGGTGATGGAAACGCGGTGCATTGACCGCCTGGCTGATATCCATGCCGAAATCGACGACGTTGAGGAATGCCTCCAGCGTGATGGTGATGATGCGCGAGCCGCCGGGGCTGCCGATCACCATGAAGGGCTTGCCGTCGCGGGTGATGATCGTCGGGCTCATCGAGGAGAGCGGCGTCTTTTTCGGGGCGATGGCGTTCGCCTCGCCCTGTACCAGACCGTAGAGGTTCGGCACGCCGGGTTTGGAGGTGAAATCGTCCATCTCGTTGTTGAGCAGGACGCCGGTGCCCGGCGCCACGACGGCGGCGCCGAAGGAGCCGTTCAGGGTATAGGTGACGGCAACCGCATTGCCTTCGTCGTCGATGATCGAATAATGCGTCGTCTCGTTGCTTTCCTTACCGCCCAGCGGTTTCAAATTCGCCGACGTGCCGGCTTTGTAAGGGTCGATCTTTGCGGCGATCTCCTTGGCGTAGTTCTTGTCGAGCAATTTTTCGACCGGATTCTCGACGAAATCGGGATCGCCCAGCGCCGCATTGCGGTCGACATAGGCATAGCGCATCGCCTCGACCATCACGTGCACCGTTTCGGCTGAGGCGTAGCCGAGATAGGAGAGCGGATAATCTTCGAGAACGTTGAGGATTTCGCAGATGATGATGCCGCCCGAGGAGGGCGGCGGCGAGGAGATGATGTCGTAGCCGCGGTAATTGCATTCGATCGGCTTCAGTTCGCGCACGGCATATTGCTCGAAATCTTGCCTGGCGAGAATGCCGCCCTTGGACTGGCTCGCCGTGACGATCGCCTCGGCGGGCGCGGCCTTGTAGAAGGCGTCGGGGCCTTTTTCGGAGATGGCGGCCAGCACTGCGGCGAGATCCGGTTGCTCAAGTTTTTCGCCGGTTGCGTAGGGCTTGCCATCCGGCTTCAGAAAGATTTTCGCCGCCGCCTCATCCTTGGCGAGGCGTTTGGCGCTGCCAGCGAGGATGGCGGCGTCACCCTGTTCCAGCGTGAAGCCCTCCTTGGCGAAGCGGAGCGCCGGCGCGATCAGATCCTGGCGTGAGCGGGTGCCGTATTTCTCGCGCGCGGTTTCAAAACCCATGACCGAGCCGGGAACGCCGACGGCGAGATAACCGTCGAGGCTGGCACGCGGCACGATATCGCCCTTGGCATCGAGATACATGGTCTTCGTCGCGGCGAGCGGCGCGCGTTCGCGGAAATCGAGGAAGGTTTTCGTGCCGTCTTTCAGGCGGATGGTCATGAAGCCGCCGCCGCCGAGATTGCCCGCCGAGGGATAGACCACCGCCAGCGCGTAACCGACGGCGACAGCCGCATCGACGGCGTTTCCGCCGCTTTTCAGCACCTCGACGCCGACATCCGTCGCCAAATGCTGGGCCGTGACCACCATGCCGTGTTCGGCTTCCACAGGCGCCGGTGACGCGGCGAAAGCCGTGGTCAGGCTCAGCGACAATGCCGATATGACGGAGATCGTCCCGATATGCAGGCGGCCCATGATTTCCCCTCCTATGACAACAACGGAAAAACATATGGGGCTGCGCCGGCTCGAGGCAATGCAGCGATCGGCTTTATGCGAGACGTTCGATCGAGTTTCCTGCTGCTGAAGGATCACGCCCGGGCGGAGCGCCAGGCTCCAGCGACGGCAGCGTCGTCCGATCGGCTGAAGCCGCGGCGAGCCGCTCTTCGGCCTTGCGGGCGATTGCCTGCAGGTCGCGTGGCTTGCCGGCGATCTTTTCCATGGCAGCGATGGCGACATCGGTCGCGAGATAATCCGGCTTGTGGCCGACGCCGCGGACGGTGATGAGTTCGGACCCTGCTATGTCGCGGGCAAGGCCGCGTGAATGCAGGTGTTCCCAGACGATCTCGTCGCTATCGCCTGTTATGATGACGGTCGGCGCGGTGATCTGCGAATAGAGCGGCGATTGCTCTTTCAAATAGGCGAGCAGCCGTTTGAAATCGGTGGCGTTGTTGCGGAAGGTGCGGGGCCGCAGCACCAGCGATGGGCCGGTCCTTTCGATGTAATCGAGCGGGCGCGGATTGGGACGGAAGACATTCAGCGTGCCGCGCTCCAGCCGGCTGAGCCCCAGCGGCACGACGATGGCGTGATTGAACAGCCAGCCGACGACCGGCGCCGTCGCGACATGATAATACCAGTCGATGCCGCCCGGCCAGGGATGGGTGGCGGGTGCCAGAAAGAGCAGGCCGGCTGTCTTTTCGGGATGGCGCAGGCCGAAGGTTGCGGTGATCGCGCCGCCGAAAGAATGACCGACAATGATCGCCCTCTCGATGCCGCGCGCCTCCATCAGCCGGGCGATCGCGTCCGCCTGGCCGGAAGGCACCGCATTTTCGGGGCCGCCGCGTTCGGAATAGCCGTGACCGGGACGATCGACGAAGAGCATTTCGGCCCGGCCCTCGAGTGCGGTGCGGAAGGCGACGAGCTGGTCGAGCAGATTGCCGCTGGCGCCGTGAATGAAGACGAGAGGGGGCAGATCCGCCTGTTCCGGACGCCTGATATGGACGGCATTCATGCGGTAGCCGCCGATATCCGTCAGTTCACCGATATTGGGATAGGCCTGTTCGAATCGCCGTGCCTTGTAAGAGGAGTAGCCGATGGCGGCGGCGAGGGGAGCGAGAAGAGCGGAAACTTCTGCAAGCATGATCTTTACGGGCGATGGTTGCGGCGGTTCTCGAGAAGGGGGGGCGAAGTGCCACGTGGCCCTTCGAGAATTCTAAAATTGTGCGGTCCGGCCGGGCTTCAAGATCGGGGTGAGCGACATCAGGTGCGGTTGCCGGCAAGTTTTTCCGACAGCGTATTGACCTGTTCCTGGGCGGTGCGCTCGGCTGGATAGATGTCGAGGAACCGCTCCCAGGCTTTCAACGTCAGCTCATCGTTGCCGGCATTGCTGAGGATCGCGGCCATGCCGGAGAGGGCGCCGAAATGGCGCGGCTCGAGATCCAGCACGTGTTCGATGTCGGACATCGACTTGCGGTAATTGCCCATGACGAAATTCAGCGTGGCACGGCGATTCCAGCTTTCGGCGTAATCGGGCTTCAGCGCTATTGCCTCGTCGAGGAAATCGAGAGCGGCGGGATTGCGCTTTTCCTCAATCGCCTTGTCGGCCCATTGCATCAGCAGATTGACGGTCGCGCTGCCGGAATCATTCCATTGCAGGCGAATTTCGTTGGCGATGCTGCTGGCCTTGTCGGGATCGCGCTCACGCTTCAGCTGGCTGAAGAGCTGGTCGAGACGCTGCTTCGGCGAATTGTCGGCGTTGCTCTGCTCGACGATGACATCCTTTTCCGCCGCGATGGCCGGAAGCGGAGAGGTGGAGAGGACGAGGAAGAGCGGCAAGGCCGCCGGCATCAAAGCAAAAAAGCGCATGGCGGACATATTAGCCCGCCAGCGCCGAAGATCAAACAAATTAGACGTGATCACCACAGCGACCCTCCGGATATCCGCCGGCGCAATCTGCGCGGCGCAGCAATCCGGATGCGCGCAATCAGCCCTGACGAGCCTTGTAGCGCGGGTTCAGCTTGTTGATGATGTAGATGCGGCCCTTGCGGCGAACCAGACGGTTGTCACGGTGGCGAGCCTTGAGCGACTTGAGCGAATTCTTGATCTTCATTTTTCTGATCCGCGATCTCTATGGGGGAATTCACATTCGCCCGTATCTTTAACAATCAAAAGCGCGCCGTCGGGGCGCGCTCTTTAGGTGGGGGAGCAGATACCCCGTCGCCCTTTCCGTGTCAACCACGTGACGGTGTTTTTCCCAAGGCGAGAGGGTGTTTTCTCACCGGGAAAGTGGCGATTTCAGCGCCAATGTGGTGACATGGCCCATCTTGCGGCCGGGACGCCACTCGGTCTTGCCGTAGAGATGGACCAGCGTATCGGCACGTCGCAGCCAGTCGGGAACGGCAAGGATATCGTCGCCGATCAGGTTCTGCATGACGCAGTCGGAATGCCGCTCGCCATTGCCGAGCGGCAGGCCGGCGACGGCGCGGATATGCTGCTCGAACTGGCTGACGGCGCAGGCGGCCTCCGTCCAGTGTCCGGAATTGTGCACGCGCGGAGCCATCTCGTTGGCGATCAGGCTGCCGTCGGCAAGCACGAAGAATTCGATGCCGATGACGCCGACATAGTTCAATGCTGCGAGGATTTTTTCCGCCGACCGGCGTGCGGCTTCACCCGTCGTTGCGGAAATCGCGGCGGGAACGGTCGAGGTATGGAGGATGCCGTTGCGGTGTACATTCTCGGCGGGATCGAAGCAGACGACCGTGCCGTCGGCGGTGCGCGCGGCGATGATCGAAACCTCGCGTTCGAAGGCGACAAAGCTTTCGAGGATCAGCGGCACGGCGCCGAGCGCGGCATAGGCGCCGTCTGGGCAGTCGGCCGCCGAGCGGAAAACCTTCTGTCCCTTGCCGTCATAACCGAGACGGCGGGTCTTCAATACGCCCTGACCGCCGAAATCCTTAAGTGCCGCCTCGAGATCGGCCTGGCTGTCGATCGCGTGAAAGCGGGCGGTGGTGATGCCGCAATCGTTGAGGAAGCGCTTTTCGACCAAGCGGTCCTGGGCGGCTTCCAGCGCCTTCGGCGGCGGATAGACGGGAATGCTTGCCGAAAGCGTTTCTGCGGCTGCGACAGGCACGTTCTCGAATTCGTAGGTGACGACATCGCAGGCGGCGGCAAGTTCGGCCAGCGCCGTCGGATCATCATAGGCGGCGGTGATTTGCCTGTTGGCGAGCTGGGCAGCCGGGCAGTCCGCCTGCGGCTCGAGAATGATCGTGCGGAAATTCAGTCTGGCGGCAGCGATGGCCAGCATGCGGCCGAGTTGGCCGCCGCCGACAATGCCGATCGTTCTTACAGTCATTGGTCGTCCATTGGGTATTCGGCGATGCTGGCACTCTGACGTTCGCGCCATTCGTCGAGCCGCTCGGCGATTTCTTCGTCGGAAAGCGCAAGCACGGCGGCGGCGAGCAGGGCGGCGTTGACGGCGCCCGCTTTGCCGATGGCGAGCGTTCCCACAGGAATACCGGCCGGCATCTGCACGATGGACAGAAGACTGTCCTGGCCGGACATGGTTTTCGACTGGACCGGGACGCCGAAGACCGGCAGCGGCGTCATCGATGCGGTCATGCCCGGCAGATGGGCGGCGCCGCCGGCGCCGGCGATGATGACCTTGAAGCCCTCGGCGCGCGCGCCCTTGGCGAAATTCGCCATGCGGTCGGGCGTGCGGTGCGCGGAGATGATGCGCGCATCATAAGGGATTTCCAGGGCTTCCAGCGTATCGGCCGCATTCTTCATGGTTTCCCAATCGGATTGGCTGCCCATGATAATGGCGACGGGTGGTCTGTCTGTCATCGTTGCCGCTATTCCTCTCAAGCGATCGGGCGATACGATCAGGCGATGATATCAGGGACGATCTGATCTTCCAGCTTGGAAAGCTTGTCCTTGATGACGAGCTTCTTCTTTTTCATGCGCTGGATTCGCAGAGCGTCGCATCCGGTCTCGATCATGGCGTTGATCGCGGCGTCGAAATCCTCATGCTCCTGACGCAGACGCGCCACCATGAGCCTGATTTCCGCCTGTTCCTGATCGGCCATATGCATTCCCCGTTATCGTCTTCGGATCTTGTCCGATCTGCCGATGATTTCCGCAAGCTCCTATCACCAAATACGGGTAACGGCTAGTTAGTCTTGATCATGAATTTGCCATCTCATCTTCATCTTTTCGCCTTCGACAAGCCGTCAAAAATATGTCACAGTCCGGCGCGTTGACACCTTGATCCCCGACGATGATGGCCGGGGAGGGTAAGAGGAAGGAAGGGTCAAATGACAGTTGAAGCTCATCTTGAATCACTCCAGAAAAAGCATGTCGCTCTCGAGGAGGAGCTGCATGCACTCAGAACAGCTCCTTCGATCTCCGATACGGAAATTGCTGAATGCAAGCGCCGCAAGCTGCGCATCAAGGACGAGATTCAGCGTCTCAAGTCATCCGTCCATTAAATCTTCCCAAGGGTCGCCGGACGATCTTCTTGCGTAAGAGGTAAACCATCCATTCCGCCTAAAATTTGCAAGACCCGGTGATTTGACACCAGAATTGCGCCAGCCCGATGCTCGCGGCATCGCGGCTGGCGCTTTTGCATCCGGCGCCGCAGTTCGTGCTCGCATGACTGAGCCCGGGGTCTTAGAGCATGTGTCCCGCAAAATGTGCCGCGGTTTTGCGATAAAAACATGCGTGAAAACAAAGACCGAAAGCGTGTGAAGCGAATCTGAAAGATCGCGACACGCTTCAGGGGAGGGCGATCAGGCCCAGAACTGATCCAGCCAAAGATTGAGCTTGTCGAAGCCGCGGTTGTTGACCGCGTAGATGCGTTTCGTGCCTTCCGACGTCACCGAGACGAGGTTGCTATCGAGCAACGCCTTCAGGTGTTGCGAAACAGCGGGACGGCTGATCGGCAGGCCCTCGGCAAGCTCGTTGACCGTCCGAGGCGCGCGTCGCAATTCCTCCAGCAGAAACCGCCGGTGCGGATCGGCAATCGCAGAGAAGGGGTCCGTGTTCGACATGGCGGGAACGCTACGTCAAACCGGCCGCGGCGGCAAGAAAATTGTGCGTTGCAGCGTACGAGAGCGCTGCGCGTCTTTTGAGCCGCGCTCGGGACGCTGTTCCACCTAGAATTGCTGCATAATTCCTCAGGTCGAGTATGCATCAGCGCCGCCCTTACCCGCCAAGGCCTTCGCGCACGATCAGCAAGGCGGCGATGAAGGCCATCGCATACATGAAGGGATAGAATATCTCCGGCTTCATGCGGCGCACGCACCAGGCGCCGGCAAGCGTGGCAAGCGGCGCGAAAGGCAGCAACGTCGCCGAGGTCGCGAGATTCTGCGTGTCGAGCTGGCCGAGCGCGAAATAGGGGATGAGCTTGACGGCATTGAGGATCGCGAAGAAGCGCACGCTGGTGCCGGTATATTCGCGCGGCTGGAGCTTGAGCGGCAGGGCATAGACCTGGAAGGGGGCGCCGCCGGCATGGGCGACGAAGCTGCCGTAGCCCGAGAACGCGCCCCAGAAACCGGCAGCGATCGGCCGCTGGCCGCGCGGCGGGATCACCCGGCCGGCGCCGGGGCCGAAATTGTTCCAGAAATAGCGCAGGCAGAAGAGGATGGTCACTGCGCCGATGACGATGCGCAGGATGTTGCCCGGAACGAGCGCCGAGGTCGCCCAGCCGAGGCCGATACCGAAGATGGCGCCGGGCAGCATGATCTTCAGCGTCGTCCAGTCGCCGTGCTTGCGCCAGACGACGAGCGAGATCGTGTCCATGAAGACCAGGATCGGCAGAAGGATCGCAGCCGCCTCGACCGGCGAGACGACCAAGGCGAGAAAGGGCAAGCCGATCAGCGACAAAGCGTCGCCCATGCCGCCTTTTGCGAGGCCGACCAGCAGAACGGCGGGCACGGCGGCGTAGTAGAATGACAAATCCTGCGGCATGCTTTCGGCGTCCTCCTCTTGCAAGCCTCCTCTAACGGAACTACTCACACAAAACGAGTGCGGATCCGTCCTTCGAAGAGGGATTTCGCAAGAAACGGAAAGACCTCATGACCGAACCCGAAAACCGCTGCCGCCTGGTGCTCATCGCCCCTGATATCGCCGACGCCGATGAACAGGCAAGGGTCGTCGCCGATGCCCTAAAGGGCGGCGATGTCGCCTCGGTGATCGTGCCGCAATACGGTCTCGACGACGGCATCTTCCAGAAACACGCCGAAAAGCTGGTGCCTGTCATTCAGGATGCCGGCGCGGCCGCGCTGATTGCGGGCGACAGCCGCGTGGCGGGACGGGCGAAGGCCGATGGCCTGCATCTTTCCGGCAATGCCGAGGCGCTTTTGGAGGCGATCGACAAGCACGCGCCGAAGCTGATCGTCGGCGGCGGCAATGCGGCCGACCGGCATACGGCGCTGGAGATCGGCGAAGTCCGGCCGGACTATATCTTCTTCGGCAAGCTCGATGGCGATATCAAGCCGGAGGCGCATCCGAAGAACCTTGCGCTTGGCGAATGGTGGGCTTCGATGATCGAAATTCCCTGCATCGTCATGGGCGGCACCGACCCGGCTTCGGCGCTCGCCGTTGCGGAGACCGGAGCGGAGTTCGTGGCGCTGCGGCTGGCGGTCTTCGACGATCCCGCCCGGGCGCCATCAATCATTGCCGAGATCAACGCGTTGCTTGACGAAAAAGCGCCACGGTTTGAGGATTGAAATCGCGCTCATGCCGATCCCGCCCGCCCGCCTTTTGAAATATTGTCTTGCAAGCATGGCCGTCCTCGCTGCGGCCGGACCGGATATTGCTCTGGCGCAGGCGCCCGACAGCGTCATCAGCCAGCCGGGCACGGCGCCAGCTTCGACCTTCCGCACCGATCGGCTGACCGGCGAGGACGTAAAGCCCTCCGATGGTGTCGGGGTCTTCGACCGGATGGGCGCGAAACTGCCGGACCTGCCGCCGGAGAAGGATTACAAGGGGCCGATCGACGAGGCTTACGGCGCCTATCAGCGCGGCTATTACCTGACAGCAATGGATAAGGCGCTGCCGCGCGCCCAGCTCGGCGATCCGGCCGCGCAGACGCTGATCGGCGAAATCCTCTCCCAGGGTCTCGGCGTCAAGAAGGACGTGAAGAACGCCGCCTTCTGGTATGGCAAGGCGGCCGAAGGCGGCGATGCGGCGGCGATGTTCAAATATGCGCTGATGCTTATGGAAGGCGAAGGCGTGCCGCGCGACAAGGTCAAGGCCGACGACTACATGCGCAAGGCAGCCGAGGCCGGCAATCCTTCAGCGGAATTCAACTGGGCGCAGATCCTCGTGGCCGACAATCCCGGCGAGAAGGGGCTGAAGCTGGCGCTGCCATTCTATGAGAAATCCGCCGAGCAGGGCATTGCCGATTCGCAATATGCGGTGGCGCAGCTTTACGCAACGCTGAAAGACCTGCCGGAAGAAAAGAAGCGACTCGCCCGCGAGTGGATGGCGCGTGCAGCGCGTGCCGGCTTCGACACGGCTCAACTCGATCTCGGCATCTGGCTCGTCAACGGCGTCGGCGGTCCGAAGGATTATGTCAAAGGTTTCGAATGGCTGAAACTTGCCGCCAATGGCGGCAATGTCGCGGCGCAAAACAAGCTCGCCCACCTCTATGTCAATGCCATCGGCACGGCGCCCAATCCGGTCGAGGCGGCGAAGTGGTACGTGCTGTCGCGCCGCGCCGGGCTTGCCGATCCGGCGCTCGAGGATTTTTATCTAGGCATCGAGGACGACCAGCAGAAGGCGGCGATCGAGGCCGCCAACAAGTTCCGGCGGCGCTAAATAAGTGCGCCGCGCCTCTCAACCGGGGCGACTTTAAAACAGCGCATCGGCGAAAAGATCCTCATCGTTTTCGATTTTGGCAGGCTCGGCGGAAGCCGGGGCAGCAGCGCTTTCCGCGCAGGCGGGGATGATGTCACGATGAATGTTGCGCTCCTGAACCATCGTATAGTGCTTGAAGATCTTGCGGTCGAGCGGCGCGATCGCCTCCGCGAGATCGGAGATATCGGCGACCTCGGTGCCGGCGGCCTCATCAAGCACATCGGCGCAGCGGGCAAAGACCTCGCCGAGGTCACGCTGGAAATCGAGCTTGCCGATCAGCAGACCGATCTTGGTGGCGACCTCGCGGCCGTTTTCGGCGAGCACCTTCAGCTCCTTTTCCATCATATCGGCTGCGGAGCGGATGTTGCCGACGGCCGACGTCAGGCTTTCTCCCAGGCCCGCCCCGGCATCCGTGGCCGGAGCGACGCGCCCGGCCGCGGCTTCGAGCGCCGGCAGGCCGGTGACGATGGCATCGGCGGATTCGTCGAGCTTGCCGGCGAAAATGCGCAATTCAGCCGTGACGACGTTGATCGACCTGCCTTCCTCGCCGAGACGGCTGCAGCGCAGGTTGGTGTTCAAGGCCATATAATGGATGTCGGTTTTGACGGCGCGGATGTTGGCAATCGCTTCGGAGAGCTTGGCGGCGGTGCCGATCGTCGACTGGCTCACTTGGTCGGCTTGCCGGCTTGCCGTATCGACCTGCCGGACGATTTCATGGGCGGCCGAAACACTCGATTCCAGCGCGCGCATGAAATTGCTGCCGGATTCGCCGCTCGCGCCGCTCATCTGGTCGCGCAGCTTGAGGATCTCCCGCATGTCGTGGTCGAAACTGGCGATCGTCGTGACGACGTTTTCCGATTCCCGCTGGAAATTTACGCACATGTCGCTCATCTGCGCGGCGGTCAGATGGTGAATGACGTTCTGAAGACGCTTGCGTGCGCCGGCATCGAGCTTCGCGCCCTCCTCGCCGGCAAAGAACTCCTCAAGCAGCGAAAGGGTGGCCTGTACATGCTCGATGCGTTGGCGGGTGATGTCGCCAATCTGCAGGGCAGAGAGCGTCGAGGCGACCTTGCTCTGGACGCCGCGTGCAATCGCGCCGACCTCGCGGGCGACGACGCCGAGATGCTTGCGATGTTCGGCAATCTTGGCGGCGTCGTCGCGCAGGGCGGCGGCAACGGCCGGGACGGTATCGGCGTAGCCCTTGGAGACACTGGCGCCGAAGGCGGCTGCGAGTTTGACCTCCTTGTCGAGGCTGTCGAGATGCGCGGCGAAACGGTTGACTTCATCGGTGCCGGAATAGATCCGCTCCAGGATCTCCTGTGCGAAGCCGGCGAATTCGGCAAGGCCGGCGCCGGTGATCTTCACGGTCACGGCGAAGGTTCTGAGATAGCGCATCGTCTCCTGCATGTCGGAGACGTATTTGCGCAGATCCCGGCCGGTCTGGGCCAGTGAGACGAGCGCCTGCTGACGATTTTCTTCGGTGAGCGGCAGCGCCGTCAGGCTCTCCACCGTGGCACGGAGATCGGCGCCGGTATCGCTCTGCTCCCCATTGTCCAGCGCCGCGGTGACACCCTCAAGGGAATTCAACAAGCGGTTGAGGACATCCATCACCGAGAGCAGCACCGTGCCGCCTTCGAGAAAACGTTCCTCGACCCGGCTGCGGGCGGATTCCAGGGTTCGGCCAATGTCCCGCCCGGAGGCGTAGGCTGCAGCGGTCGGCGATACCAGAGCGTGTGCCAACATTTATACCTTTTCTTAAAACACAGGCTTATCTGACTCTATTTCTACGGGAAGGATGGAAACGTCCGGTAAACGCGCCGGACTCGTCAACGTTGTGATTAACGAAAGATGTGGAGGGCGCGCGGCCCAAACCTGGTGATTGGTTAATATTGCTTAACCCGTTGCTTTTATTTTATTTGTTTCTAATTTTGAAGAAGAAAATACAACTTATCCCGGATGAGAAATTGGGAGTCCAGGGACTCGTAATACGACAGTTTCATACAACCTCTGTTTACCCTGCATTAAGGCTGCCGTGAGAGTCCTCTAAAGGTCGTCAAGTATTTCTCGGGCCGGGGAGGCTGTGTTGGACACTCCTAAACAATATTGCGAATCTATAAATTTGCCGGAAGCGCTGAGTATTCGCACTGTGTCTGAACTATATTCAAAGTTTGCCGACGCATTTCAGGGTCGCGATACAATCGTTATCGGCATTCCCGAAAGTGCGGAGGCGGATCTGAGTTTCATTCAACTCATAGAGTCATCGCGACGCCAAGCAAAAGCTGAGGGGAAGACATTCAAACTTTCCGCACCTGCCCGCGGCTCGGTCCTCAAGGTACTTGATCGGGCAGGTTTTATAGATTCATTCGATCAAGAAGATTCCAAGTTCTGGTTGCATAAAGAGGTAACGTTATGAGTGCAAACATCCTGACTGTTGACGATTCCGCCAGCATCCGCCTGACCACCAAGGTCACGCTGAGCAATGCCGGTTATAACGTCACCGAGGCCGCAGATGGGGCCGAGGGCCTCGCGACGGCCAAGAGCGGCCGCTTCGATCTGATCGTGACCGACCTCAACATGCCTGTCATGGACGGGCTGACGATGATCGAGGAACTGCGCAAGCTGCCCGGGCAGGCCGGCGTTCCGATCATCTTCCTGACGACGGAATCGGATGCCGATCTCAAGGCGCGTGCCAAGGCCGCCGGTGCTACGGGTTGGCTGACCAAGCCGTTCGATCCGGAAAATCTCGTGAAGATCGTGAAGAAGGTTCTCGGACGATGAGCACGCTCGATCCCGTTGCCGTGTTCCGCATGGAGGCCGCCGAATGCCTTGAGGCGATCGAGGCCGGTCTTCTCGACCTGATCCACCAACTCGACAACAAGGATCTCGTCGACGCCGTCTTCCGCGGGCTCCATACGCTCAAGGGCTCCGGCGCGATGTTCGGTTTCGAGGCGCTCGCCGCTTTCACCCATCATTGCGAAACCGCCTTCGACCGCGTTCGCAAGGGCGAGGTTGCGGCGACCAGCGAACTCGTCGCCGCCGTCCTGGCCGCCCAGGACCATATGCGCGCCCTCGTCGACCGGCCGGACGCCGATCACGGTGATACCGGCAGCAAGCTTCTGGCGCAGCTGCAGGCTGCCGTCGGCGGCAAGCCGGCGGCGCCTGCGGCCGCAGCGGCCGCCGTTGCCGCATCCGTGGTCGTGCGTGAGGTATCGGCGAAGAAGAACAGCTGGCGGATCCGCTTCAGTCTGCCCACCAATTCGATGGCCAACGGCACCAATCCGCTCGGTCTGCTGGACGAGTTGCGCGATCTCGGCGAATGCACGGTGCGCGCCAACACCTCGGCCATCCCGCTCCTTAACGAGCTCACGCCGACGGAGCTCCATATTTCCTGGGAGGTGACGCTGACCAGCGAGCAGGATCGCTCGGCGATCGACGACGTCTTCATCTTCGTGCTCGACGATATGGAACTCAGCGTCGAGGAGATCGACGGTGCGGCAACCGCCGCTCCGACCGCGGAGAAGGCTGCTGCTGCGCCGGCCGTCCCCGTATCGGTGGCCGTTCCACCGGCTGCCGTTCCGGAGTTTCGCCCGGTTGAGGCGGTCCCGGTCCGGCGCGAAGCGCCCGCAGCCGCCAGCCAGGCGAAGTCGGCCGAGAATGTCCGCGTTCCGGCCGAGCGTCTCGACGAGCTGATGGACCGGGTTGGCGAGCTTGTCATCGCGCAATCGCGTCTCAGCCAGCTCGCCAGCGCCAGCGCCGATATTGGGCTGCGCTCCGTCTCGGAGGAAATCGAACGCCTGTCCGGTGAATTGCGCGACACGATGATGGTGCTGCGCATGGTGCCGGTCGCAAGCCTGTTCTCCCGCTTCCGCCGCCTCGTCCACGATCTCGCCCGCGAGACCGGCAAGGTGATCGAGCTGGTGATGGAGGGCGAGACCACCGAAGTCGACAAGACGGTCATCGAGCGCCTGGCCGATCCGCTGGTGCATCTGGTGCGCAATTCGATCGATCATGGCCTCGAGATGCCTGCCGACCGCGTTGCAGCCGGCAAGACCGAAGCCGGCACGGTGATCCTTTCGGCCCGCCAGGCCGGCGGTGAGGTGATTATCTCGATCAAGGACGATGGCCGCGGCATCAATCGCGAACGGGTTCGGGCCAAGGCGGAATCCTCCGGCCTCATTCATCCCGGCCAGCCCCTTTCCGATTCCGAGCTGCTGCAGCTGATCTTCGCTCCCGGCTTCTCGACGGCTGCGGCGATCACCAATCTGTCCGGACGCGGCGTCGGGATGGACGTGGTCAAGAAAACGGTCGAAGCGCTTCGCGGCGCGATCGACATCGTCAGCGTCCCTGGACAGGGTTCGGAAGTGTCGCTGCGCATCCCGCTGACGCTTGCCATCATCGATGGACTGCTGGTGCGTGTCGGTTCCGGTCGCTACGTCATTCCGCTTTCGGCAGTCGAGGAATGCCTCGAATTGTCTCTCGAGGAAGATCTCCGCTCGCGCGGCCGCAGCTTCATCTCGCTGCGCGACAGCCTGGTGCCGTTCCTGCGCCTGCGCGACCTCTTCCGTACCGGCACGAAACCCGACGTGCACCAGAAGGTCGTCGTCATCTCGACCGGCACGGAGCGCGTCGGCCTGGTCGTCGACCAGATCATCGGCGACCACCAGACGGTCATCAAGTCGATGTCGAAACTGCATAACGACGTCGCGACTTTTTCGGGCGCTACCATTCTCGGCGACGGCAGCGTCGCCCTCATTCTCGACGTCGGGCACCTGGTTGCCGCGGGTCAGCAACAGGAGGCGCAATTGCGGGTGGCAGGATGAGTGCAGCAGCAACAGCGGAACGGTTCGACAATCACTGGAACTATGCCGAGGAGGTCGAGGTGCTGACCTTCGATCTCAACGGCGAAACCTTCGCGCTCGAAGCGGTCATCGTCCAGGAAATCCTGGACCTGCTTCCGGAGACCGCGGTGCCGGGTAGCCAGCCCTTCGTCGCCAGCGTCATCAACTTTCGGGGCAAGGTCATTCCGCTGGCCGATCTGCGTCTTGCCTTCGGGATGGAGGCGGCGGAGGCCACGATCGACAGCCGTATCATCGTTATCGAAATCGATCTGCAGGGCGAGCAGACGCTCGTCGGGCTCAGAACCGACAAGGTGAACGAGGTGACGACGCTTGCAAAATCCGCGAGCGAGGCGCCGCCAAGCGTCGGCATGCGCTGGCGCGCCGACTACATCAACTGCCTGGTGAAGCGGGGCGTGGAGTTCATCATTCTCCCGAATCTGCAGGCGATATTTTCGTCGAGGCACAAGGCGGCGGGAGCCGTCAGCTGACGTCGGATGAATTCAAACGTGGGGGTTTGACGATGCGCTTGACAATAAAGACGAAACTGGTGACGGCGTTCACCTTCATCATTCTGATGCTGGTGGGCACCGCCGCCTACGGTGTCCTCAGCCTTGGATCGCTGAACGATACGATCGATAAGCTTCTCTCCGGCCCGGCAGCCCGCCTCGATCTGGCGCAGCAGATCAACATTGCCCAGCTCGAAGCCATTCGCCAGCAGAAGAACCTGCTCACTGCCCACACCGCGGAAGAGACGGCGGGTTCGATCGCGAAGGGTAATCAGGCCCGCAAGGACTTCGCCGACGCCTTCAGTCAGGTGCTGGCGCTGGCGACGGAAGAAGGCAAGGCGCGCTGGGCGCGCATCGCCGAACTTTCCAAAACCTTCAATGCGGCCGACGATCAGATCCGCGAATATGTGAAAGCCGGCAATGCCGAAGGCGCAAATAGCATCTCGGTCACCACGGCGCGGGCCGCCGCCAACGACATCGACGCGACACTCAGCGAAATCCTGACACTTGAAAAGCAGCGCATGAAGGCTGCCGACGACGGTGCCGAAGCGCAGTATGTGACGACACGCACGACGATGGTTGCGGTGGCCGCCGCCGCTTTGCTGATTGCCGCGGTCACCGCCTTCTTGATCGCCAGCTCGATCAGCAAGGGCCTCAACCGTGCCAACACAGTGGTTCGCGAAGTATCGGAAGGCGATCTGACGAAGATGGCCGATATCACCAGCCATGATGAGATCGGCGAGCTTCTCGGCAACGTCAACACGATGATCGAACGCCTGCGCGGCGTTGTTGCCGATGCCTTGTCGGCTGCCGACAACGTTTCTTCTGGCAGCCAGCAGCTTTCGGCGAGTTCGGAGCAGGTATCGCAGGGTGCCAGCGAGCAGGCGGCTTCCGCCGAAGAGGCTTCCGCCTCGATGGAGGAGATGGCTGCGAACATCAAGCAGAACGCCGACAATGCCGCGCAGACCGAGAAGATAGCCCGGCAGTCCGCCAAGGATGCGGAAGCGAGCGGCGAGGCAGTGACGCGCGCTGTCGACGCCATGCGCACGATCGCCCAGAAGATCAGCATCGTCCAGGAAATTGCTCGCCAGACGGACCTGCTGGCGCTCAACGCCGCCGTCGAAGCGGCGCGTGCCGGCGAGCACGGCAAGGGATTTGCGGTCGTCGCTTCGGAAGTGCGCAAGCTTGCCGAACGGAGCCAATCGGCCGCTGCTGAAATCAGCTCGATGTCGAGCGATACGGTCAAGGCTGCAGCCGATGCCGGCGAAATGCTCGGCCGGCTGGTGCCCGATATCCGCAAGACGGCCGAGCTGGTTTCGGAAATCAGTGCGGCCTGCCGCGAGCAGGATATCGGCGCCTCGCAGATCAACGAAGCGATCCAGCAGCTCGACAAGGTGACGCAGCAGAATGCCGGTGCCTCCGAACAAATGTCTGCGACCTCGGAAGAACTCGCAAGCCAGGCGGAGGAACTGCAGACGTCGATCGCCTTCTTCAAGGTCGATATGGCAGGCAGCGCCCGGCCTAACGCCCACAGGGCGCAGCCGAGCGCTTCGGCGAGGGGGATCAAGGTTCCGGCGGCGGCCCGCAAGGCCGCCCCGCAGGCCCGCAACCAGAGCCACGGCCAGACGGTTTCTGTTCAGCAGCAGCGTCTCAAAGGCTTTGCTCTCGACATGTCGATGGGCGGTCCGGACGCCGGCGACGATGATTTCAGGGAGAGCGCATAAGCGCTCCCCTGGGGAGAGCGCATAAGCGCTGCCTCCGGGGAAGAAGCCCAGGCGTCTTCGCCCCCATGTGATCCCTCGGGCTGCTTCGGTGGCCCGAGGCGGAATATCCCCAACGCGTGTAGGCGTTGGCGCTGCGACCGATAGATGTCCGGCTGCCGGGAAGTGAATGTAGTCGCCTCCCCCTTTCAGACACATCACTTGAAGTTCGACGTTTCGACACCGTTGGTGACGAGTTTCGGGAGAGCGCGTGAGCGCTCCCCGGGGGAGCTCAAGGGTTCACCTACGCCATTGTTGTGGGCCGGCTGGCACGGCCCGCGACCAAGCTTTTCGCCGCTTGGGGAAGCGATATGGAAGCTTATTCATTCTGCCATCGGCTTTCGCGGGTGGAATTTCTTTGCTGCATGATGCCGCGATACTTGGACCATATTTATTGCTTCGCTCTCTGAGAGGAATATTGAGATGCGTATTACGATCAAACTCAAACTTGCGGCTGCATTCGGCTTTGTCATATTGTTGCTGGTGGGCAGCGCGGTTTATGGGATCTTCAGCCTCAGCTCGCTGAACGATGCCGTCAGCGACCTCATTTCCGGTCCTGCAAAAAGACTGGAGCTGGCTCTCGAAGCGAAAACTGCCGAACTCGATGCCGTTCGCTGGCAGAAAAACGCGCTTCTGGAAACCGATCCCGAAGCGGTCAAGAAGTACTATCTGAATTCGGCGAGAAGCGTGGATGAGATGCTCGCTCTCGCGACAAGCGGCCAACAGCTCGCCACCGCCGAGGGCAAGCCCACCTGGGATAGGCTGATTGAACTGGCCAAACGTTTCGCCGAAGAGTCGACCGAGGTCGCCTCCATCCAGGAAGGCGGCGATAGGGCAGGTGCCACCGCATTTTCTCTGGGGGAAGTTCGCGCTCTCGTGGCGGAAATAGAAGAAGTTTTCGAGACGCTCGTCACGCTGCAGCAGAAGGCGATGACGCAAGCCGACAGTGACACCGACGTTCTTTATAGTTCGACCAGGAACATGCTGGTCGGTCTCGCGATCGGCGCTTCCCTCATTGCTTTCGCTGCTGCACTTTGGATCGCGCTTGGCGTGAATAGCGGTCTGCGCAAGATCATGAACGCTGCCAGCGCTGTTGCGATCGGCGACCTGAACCAGAAGGTCGAGATCAGGACCAACGACGAGATCAAGGATCTGGTCAACACGATCAATGTCATGACGGATAACCTTCGCGTCACCGCCGGCATTGCCAGGCAGATCGCCGACGGCGACCTGACGGTGTCTCCGAAGCCGCTTTCGGAGAAGGATACGCTCGGCATCGCCCTCGAGCAGATGGTCGAGCGTCTGCGTGGCGTCGTCGCCGATGCGATCTCTGCCGCCGAGAATGTCTCCGCCGGCAGCCAGGAACTTTCGGCAAGCTCGGAACAGGTATCGCAGGGGGCCAGCGAACAGGCGGCTTCCGCCGAAGAGGCCTCCGCCTCGATGGAGGAGATGGCGGCCAACATCAAGCAAAATGCTGACAATGCCGCGCAGACCGAGAAGATCGCCCGCCAGTCGGCCAAGGATGCGGAGATGAGCGGCGAAGCGGTGTCGCGCGCCGTGCAGGCAATGCGGACCATCGCCGAAAAGATCAGCATCGTCCAGGAAATCGCCCGCCAGACCGACCTGTTGGCGCTCAACGCCGCGGTGGAAGCGGCGCGGGCCGGCGAACACGGCAAGGGGTTTGCGGTCGTCGCTTCGGAAGTGCGCAAGCTTGCCGAACGCAGCCAATCGGCTGCCGCCGAAATCAGTTCGATGTCGAGCGATACGGTCAAGGCCGCCCAGGATGCCGGCGACATGCTCGGTCGCCTGGTGCCCGACATCCGTAAAACGGCCGAGCTGGTTTCGGAAATCAGCGCCGCCTGCCGTGAACAGGATATCGGCGCCGGCCAGATCAACGAAGCGATCCAGCAGCTCGATCGGGTGACGCAGCAGAATGCCGGCGCCTCCGAACAAATGTCTGCGACCTCGGAAGAACTTGCGAGCCAGGCCGAAGAGCTGCAGACGTCGATCGCTTTCTTCAAGGTCGATACTACAGGCGATCGCCAAGCCCGCATGCCGGCCGCCAGGGTGACGGTCCGCAGCTCGGCGCCCTCCGCCGGCCGCAGCCTCGGCGGCAGGAAGCTCGCCGCCAACAGCGTCGCCGGTCAGCAGGCGCGGGCAAAGGGCTTCGCTCTCGATCTCTCAATGGGCGGTCCCGATGATGGGGACGTCGAATTCAAGGAAAGCGCCTGATCATGGCTCCAACACCTCTGGAAGCACAGTTCGTGACCTTCAGCCTCGGCGAGGAGATATTCGCCGTGCCGGTCGAGGTCGTCCGGGAGATCCTCGACTATGCGGAAGCTTTCAAGATTCCGAATGGTCCCGACTATCTGCTCGGCCTGCGCGATGTGCGCGGGCAGGGCGTGCCGACCATCGATCTTCGATTGAAGCTCGGCATGACGAAGACCGAGCCGACCCCACATACTCGGGTGCTCGTCCTCGACGTGCCGATTGAAAATCGCCTTCTCACTCTCGGCCTCGTTGCCGACCGCGTCTTCGAGGTCACGCCGTTTCGGCGTGACCAGATCGAGGCGGCGCCGGATATCGGCGTGCGCTGGCGTTCGGACTATATCGCCGGCGTTGTTCGCCGTGAAAACGGCTTTGTCGTCATCATCGATCTCGCGCGGCTGCTGTCGCGCGAGGACGCCTCTGCACTGCAATCGGCGGCCTGACCGCGCGTCAACCCGGAGTACTGCGTCTTATGAGTATGGCAACAGCGGTGGAAACCCAATTGCCGGGCGACCGGATCAGCAAGCGCAATTTCGAGCGGCTTGCCCGGTTCATCTACGACTATAGCGGCATTAAGATGCCGCCGACCAAGCTGACGATGCTCGAGGGGCGGCTGAGGCGCCGTCTTCGGGCAACCAATCATGCGACCTTCGACGACTATTGCGACTTCCTGTTCAATCAAGACGGTCTTGCCCAGGAAACCATTTACCTGATCGACGTGGTGACGACGAACAAGACCGACTTCTTCCGCGAAGCCAAGCATTTCGACTATATGCAGAGCGTGGCATTGCCGGCTATCGCCGGCAGCGGCGTCCGCACGATTCGCACCTGGAGCTCGGCCTGCTCGACGGGAGCCGAACCCTATACGATGGCAATGGTGCTGGCGGAATTCGCCGAAGGCCGCAACGACGTCTCCTACAGCGTGCTGGCGACCGATCTTTCCACCGACGTGCTGCAGACGGCGCGCCGGGGCATCTATCCGGAAGATCTCATCGCACCGGTGCCCCGCGACCTGCAGCGAAAATATGTGCTGACGGCCAAGCAGCCGGATCGGCGGGAGGTGCGCATCACGCCGAAACTGCGCAGCAGGATCGGATTTGCCCGCATGAATCTGATGGACGAGAAATATCCGATCGGCGAGCCGATGCACGTCATCTTCTGCCGCAATGTGCTGATCTATTTCGACAAGCAGACACAGGCGGGCGTGCTCAACCGTCTGTGCGATTGCCTGGCGAAAGGAGGGTACATGTTCATCGGTCACTCCGAATCGATCACCGGTTTCGATCTGCCATTGAAGCAAGTCTCCAATACGGTATTTCAGCGTATCTAGTGCGTGTCGGTTTTCCCGAGCAACTCCCGGCAAAACCGCTTATGCGCGTCGCGCTTTGCCTGGCAAAACCGCTTTGCGCTTTGCTTGGGAAAACCGCTTCACACTTTTCTGGAATTGCTCCAGGGGCATCCATGGCTAAGAAAATCCGCGTTCTCATCATCGACGATTCCGCCAGCATCCGTCAGACGCTGGCGCATGTGCTGGAGCAGGATCCCGATATCGAGATCATGGCGGTGGCCTCGGATCCCTTTGTAGCGGCGCGCAAGCTGCTGGAGGAGGTTCCCGACGTCATCACGCTCGATGTCGAGATGCCACGCATGGACGGCATCACTTTCCTGCGCAAGCTGATGGCGCAGCGGCCGATCCCTGTCGTGATGTGCTCGTCGCTGACGGAAGCGGGTTCGCAAACGCTGATCCAGGCGCTGGAGGCCGGTGCCGTCGACGTCATTTTGAAATCGAAGATCGGGGCCGCCGACAGTCTTTCCGATGATGCGATACGCATCCGCGAAATCATCAAGAGTGCCTCGCATGCACGGCTTCCCACCGTCCGCCGCGCCGCCGGAACCGTGCGCTCGGCTTCGGCCGACGGGCCGGCCAAGAAGCTGACGGCGGATGCGATGCTGCCGCCGCCGACAGGACAGGCCATGGCGAAGACGACCGAGATGGTCGTCTGCGTCGGCGCCTCCACCGGCGGCACGGAGGCGCTGCGTGAATTTCTGGAGGAATTGCCGGCCAATGCGCCTGGCATGGTGATCGTCCAGCACATGCCGGAAAAATTCACCGACGCCTTTGCCAAGCGGCTGAACGGGCTCTGCGAGGTCGAGGTCAAGGAGGCGGTCGACGGCGACCCGGTGCTGCGCGGGCATGTGCTGATTGCGCCTGGCGACAAGCACACGCTGCTCGAACGCCAGGGCGCGCGCTATCATGTCAGCGTCAAGACCGGGCCGCTGGTGTCGCGCCACCGGCCTTCTGTCGACGTGCTCTTCCGCTCGGCGGCGCGTTCCGCCGGCTCGAATGCCATGGGGATCATCATGACCGGCATGGGCGATGACGGCGCCCGCGGCATGCTGGAAATGCATCAGGCCGGCGCCTACACGGTGGCGCAGGATGAGGCGAGCTCGATTGTTTTCGGCATGCCGAAGGAGGCGATCGCCAAAGGCGGCGTCGACCGCGTCTTGCCGCTCGATCAGATCGCTCGCGAAGTGATGCTGACGCAGCAGAAATTCTGAGATCTGTTTCAGCGGAACCGAAGCAAAGTGCTAAGCAGGACACTGCCACCGGGCAACCTATTCGGCATAATCGGCGATGCATCGATCCGAAGTCGTTGAGAACAAGCGTTGGGACGACCTGCTGTCGATTGTCGCTAAGCTGCCTCGAAGGCTTTGACCCCGTTGCTTGAAAGATCAATCGTTGATGACTGCCGCTGGGGTCTCAAGGCGCGCGATTTCGGCGCCGGCTTGTAAAGAGCTGCCGGTCTCAACCTTGAAGCGGACCCTGCCGGCCTGCTGCGCCGTCACCTGGGTTTCCATCTTCATGGCTTCCACGACGGCAACTAGATCGCCGGCCGCCACCTCGGCGCCATCCTCGACCTTGAAGGCCTGCAACGTACCCGAAATTGGCGCCGTAATGCTCAAGGGGTCGTGCCCCGCAATAGCAGAAGCCGGAGCGGCAGCGGTCGGTAAGCTCCCCAAGCTGGCGAGAAGCGCAGATGGAATACCGACCTCGTGGCGTCTGCCGTCTATTTCGACATGGGCGCGGATGAGCGTGTTATCGAAGCTTGCTGCCGGCCGAGCTTCCGCCTCAAGACGGGCGGCGAAGTCCGTTTCGATCCAGCGCGTATGTACCTTGAAGCCATCCTCTCCAGTGAAATCGCGGCTTTCCATCACCGCGCGGTGGAACGGCAGCACGGTCGCAATGCCTTCGATCCTGAATTCGCTCAAGGCGCGCCGGGCACGAGCGAGGGCCTGTTCGCGGGTGGCGCCGGTGACGATCAGTTTTGCCATGAGGGAATCGAAAGTGCCCGGCACGGTCGAACCGGAAACCACGCCGCTGTCGAGACGGATGCCAGCGCCCGCCGGAGCATCGAAGCGCGTAATCGTCCCCGGTGTCGGCAGGAAGCCGCGGCCTGGATCCTCGGCGTTGATGCGAAATTCGATTGAATGGCCACGTGGCGCAGGCGTCTCGGTGACAAGCAGCGGCAGGCCGTCAGCGATGCGGAATTGTTCGATGACCAAGTCGATCCCCGTCGTCTCTTCGGTCACGGGGTGTTCGACCTGCAGGCGGGTATTGACCTCGAGGAAGGAGATCGTACCGTCAACGCCGAGCAGGAATTCAACTGTGCCGGCGCCGGAATAGCCGGCGGCGGCACAGATGCGCTTGGCCGCATCATGGATCTGTTGCCGTTGGGCATCCGAGAGGAAGGGGGCAGGAGCCTCTTCGACAAGCTTCTGGTTGCGTCGTTGCAGCGAGCAATCGCGCGTACCGAGAACCAGAACATTGCCGTGTCTGTCGGCCAGAACCTGCGCCTCGATATGGCGCGGACGGTCCAGGAAACGTTCGAGGAAACACTCGCCACGGCCGAAGGCGGCCTTGGCTTCACGCACTGCGGATTCGTAGAGTTCGGCGATGTCTTCGATCTTCCAGGCAACCTTCAAGCCGCGGCCGCCGCCACCATGGGCTGCCTTGATAGCGACTGGCAGGCCATGTTGTTCGGCAAAGGCAATGACTTCGGCTGCGCTCTCGACCGGGCCATCGCTGCCTGCGACCAGGGGGGCGCCGACCGAGGTCGCGATTCGCCGCGCTTCGACCTTGTCGCCGAGCGCGTCGATGACATGCGGATCGGGGCCGATCCAGATCAGTCCGGCTTCCTGCACGGCGCGGGCAAATTCGGCCCGTTCGGACAGGAAGCCATAACCCGGATGGACGGCATCGGCGCCCGAGCGTTTGGCAATGGCGATCAGCTTTTCGATGTCGAGATACGTCTCAGCCGGCCGGCTGCCGTCCAGCCCGTAAGCTTCGTCTGCCAGCGTGACATACGGCGCATCAATATCCGGATCGGCATAGACGGAAACCGATTTCAGGCCATGATCGCGGCAGGCGCGGATGATACGGACGGCGATTTCACCGCGATTGGCGATCAGCACTTTTTTCATTGGCGTCTCCTCACTGGTTTTCTCGCTCAGACCGTGGCGGGCTTGATATCGCCGAAATCTCTCACGGGTCTGAAGCGTATCTGGGCATTGACCGGGATCTGTCCGGCGAGATCGAGATGATATTCGGCAACCGTGCCGATGACGGGATAGCCGCCGGTCAAGGGATGGTCGGCGAGGAAGAGTACCGGTTGACCACTGTGCGGCACCTGAATGGCGCCGGTCGCTGTTCCCTCACTCGGCAGTTCCGCAGTATCCTTGCGCTCGAGTGCTGTTTCACCGGAAAGTCGGATGCCGACGCGATTTGACTGCGGTGTGACATGAAAGAGCTGACTGGACAGCATTCCGATGGCAGCCTCTGTGAACCAGTCGCTGCGCGGCCCCATGATCACGTCAAGGGTCACGACATCGCCGGAGGCCGGATGATCGAAAGCCGGCGCTTCGGTGAGCGAGACGCTGGTGAGGTCCGATGCGTCATTGTTGACGCCCAGAACCATGCCCGCCGTCACGGGATCAGGCCCGACCACGGCGAGCGTATCGGTCGAGGCACTGCCGAGCACCGGCTTCACATGAAAGCCGCCACGAATGGAAAGGTAGCTGCGCATACCCTTCGGCGCCTGTCCAAGGGTCACGACATCGCCGGCTTCGAGCGAGATCGGCTGGTAGGTTGCGGCAGCGAATACTCGGCCCGACGCGTCGCGGATGCTGATCGGGCAGGGGGCGCCCGCCACGCCGATAACAGTACGGCCGGATACCTCGAAGGAGAAACCGCCGAGGACGATTTCGAGACAGGCTGCGCCGACAGGATTGCCGACAAGGCGATTGGCGGTTTTCAGGGCGCCTTGATCGAGTGCACCGGACGACGACACACCTTGTCCTGCCTGGCCGAAGCGGCCGAGATCCTGAAACAGCGCCGGCATAGGGGCAAGCAGCACCTTCAGCGTGAGGGCATCGGTTTCCGTCTGGGCCGATGCGGAGGTTGCGGTCTTTGCCGGTGTGGTTGAAACAAGGACCGATTTTTTTGCAAGATCGAAAAATCGCACCCGGTAACCGGGCTGAAACAGCGCCGGCGGATCGCGCGACAGATCCCACATCTTTGTCGTCGTCGTGCCGATGATCTGCCAGCCGCCAGGGCTCGCTTGCGGGTAGACGCCGGAAAATGCACCGGCCAGCGCGACCGAACCCGCCGGAATTTTTGTCCGCGGGCTCTGGCGGCGTGGCACCTGCAGGGCGATATCGCCGCCGACAAGATAGCCGAACCCCGGAGCAAAACCACAAAAGGCGACCGTAAAGGTGCTCTCTGTATGGCGGCGGATGACCTCTTCCACGGAAAGGCCACTGAGTTTGGCCACGTCGGAAAGATCCTCTCCGTCATATTGCACGGGAATTTCCACCAGCATGTCCGAAGGCGCGATGCGGGCGGAAAGATCGCGCGTGGCGATATTGGCGGCCAGCGCCTCCGCAGTCAGCTTTTCCGGACGAAACCGGATCATCAAGGTGCGGGCGGCGGGCACCGTATCCACGACGCCCTCCACGGGCTCTGCCTTGAGAGAGGCAAACAGCGCCAGGGTCTCGTCGAGATCGGCGAGTTCGACCAGGATAACCGTCAGGCTGACAGGCAGGAAACGCATCGGAACCTCAGGCGTGATAGGCTGAATCAGGGATATTAGTGACGAACATATGCCCCGGCGCATGGGTGATGGCAAAAGGCACGCCAGATGCGGTAGAGCGGCAAATCCTTGCGCAGGTCGGCCCCGGCGCCAGAAGTGTTGCGTGTGAGCCCGGGTCCACTGCGCGACAGCGCACGCTGGCGGTGCGCGCCGATTCGACATTGACGTGGCGAAGATGGTCGATGGCGATCACGATGTTCCTCCCGTGGACGCCTGATCAGGCGGATAGGAATGAGCGGACAGTGATGCCGGCGGCTTCGAAGGCGCGACGAATTTCCCGGGCGATGGCAACGGCACCGGGACTGTCGCCATGTACGCAGATCGATTGCGCGTCGATCCGGATGGTCGAACCGTCAATAGCCTCCAACGTGCCCTCGTTGGCAAGCTGCAGCATGCGCTGGGCGATGACCTGCGGATCATGCAGGACCGCGCCTGTGTCGCGGCGCGAGACAAGCTGACCGTCGGGCGTGTAGGCACGATCGGCGAAAGCTTCGGCAATGACCTGAAGGCCGGACTTCCGCGCGAATTCCAGAATGGGTGCGCCGGCCAATCCCATCAGGACCAGCGAGGGGTCCACGGCCTTGATGCCGTCGATCACCGCCTGGCCCTGTTTCGGATCGTGGGCAATGCGGTTGTAAAGCGCACCATGCGGCTTGACGTAGCCGACGGTGACGCCGGCCGCTGCGGCAATGCCTTTCAACGCGCCGATCTGGTAAATGACGTCGGCGATCAGTTCGTCGTGTGCGACGTCCATGTCGCGCCGGCCGAAGCCGACGCGATCCGGGTATGAGACATGCGCCCCGATCGACACACCTTTTTCAGTGGCTGCCCGGACGGTCTTCAGGATGCCGCGCGGATCGCCGGCATGGAAGCCGCAGGCGACATTGGCGCTGGAAATGACGGCAAGCATCGCCGCATCATCACCCATGCCCCAGGCGCCATAGCTTTCGCCGAGGTCGCTGTTCAGATCGATGGCAGTCATGTCTGTTCTCCTCAAGCAGCTGTCAGCAGAGCGAAGATCGGGCCGATCGACTTGTAGCCCATATACCAGGTGAGCACGCACGTCAGTACGCCCAGCACCAGGAGCCAGCGCGGATAACGATACCCGCCCAACAGATCGGAACGAGCCCAGACCGCATACATGAAGATCGACAGGCCGACCGGCAGGACGAGGCCGTTCAATCCGCCCACAAAGACCAGCATGGCGGCCGGCGGGGTGGTGATCAGCATGTAGGCGATTAGAGAGATGGCAATGAAGCCGACGGTGGCGAAGTTGCGCTGCCGCTCCGACATATCCTTCTTGAACGCCGTCAGGAAGGAGACCGACGTGTAGGCAGCGCCGATGATGCTTGTCATCGCCGAGGCAAGGAAGACTGCGCCGAATAGACGCAAGCCGATATCGCCTGCAGCTGCATGAAACGCTTGGCCGGCCGGATTTGCGGCTTTGCCCGACAGGTCAATGACGGCACCACTTGCGACGACACCGAGGACGGCGAGGAAGAGAATATAGCGAAGCATGCCGGTGATCGCGATGCCGCTCAATGCTGCCCTGTTCACAGCGCCGAGATTTTCAACGCCAACCGTGCCCTTGTCCAGCAGGCGATGCGCCCCGGCATAGGTGATGTAACCGCCAACAGTGCCGCCGACGATCGTCGTGATCGTCGCGAAATCAATGACGTCGGGCAGGACGGTCTGGCGCAGGGCTTCGGCGATGGGCGGACCTGATACGATTGTCGCATAAAGAATAAGAGCGAGTTTGATGAAGGCTGCCACATAGACCACGCGATCCATGGCCACGCCCGCGCGCCGCGACAGGAAAATACCGATCGCCGCGAGCGCGCCGATCAGGCCGCCGATCTTCGGATCGAGGTCGATCATCGCGTTGAAGCCGAGGCCAGCTCCGCCGATGTTGCCGATATTGAAGAACAGTCCACCAATGATGACGAGGGCGGCGAGGAGATAGCCGGAGCCGGGTATCGCCGCATTGGCGATATCGGAGGCGCGCATGCGGGTGATGGTGACGATCCGCCAGATGTTTGCCTGGACGATGAAGTCAATCAGGATCGAAACGATAATGCCGAAGGCAAAGGCCGCGCCCAGCTTGACGGTGAATGTGGCGGTCTGAGTGATGAAGCCGGGGCCGACGGCAGACATCGACATCAGGAAGATGGCGGCCATCAGAGCCGAGCGGCGCGACTTGACCGATATTCCAGACGGCACGGGCGATGCGATGCCGGTGGACGAAATAGCTGGCTGTTCCAAGAAACCTCTCCTTATGTGTGGACGGCCCTGAACTCCCCCGGGTCGGCCCACTTGATTATCGACAGGGCTAGCGTCGTCTTGTTCGACAATTATGTCAAGATTGTTCAACGATTTTATTTGTATCGTTCAAAGGAAATGTGCATATGTTGAGCGATCTGGTATGTGATTGGGCACGAAAATGCCTTATTTTGCGCAGATTTGGACCGCGGTGTAGCCTTGCCTGCCGCCTTCCGGTCGTTACGTGGCTGCGATCTGCCTGGTCGCGTCGTGCAGCCATTGTCCCCATGGGGCGAGAACCGCTATATCGATCGCCACACGGGCGGATGTTTGGTCCGTGTGCGTGCATAGGGGTTTCGATGACTGAGCAGGATACCACATTGGCGCTTGCGCCGCGGCTGGCGGAGGAGCTCCGCGACAAGCTGATTGCGGGCGAATTGAAGCCCGGTCAGCGCCTCTCCGAGGCGGCGCTCAGCGTCGGCATGGATGTGTCTCGCAATTCGTTGCGCGAGGCCTTCCGACTTCTGACCAAGGAAGGCCTTTTGCGGCACGAGCATAATCGTGGCGTCTTCGTCGCCACGCCCAGCGTGGCCTCGATCATCGACATTTACCGGGTGCGCCGCACGATCGAATGCCAAGCGCTCGCCAAGGCCTATCCCAATCATCCGGCGGTAGCGAGAATGCGCTTGGCTGTTGAGCGGGCTAGGGCCGCGCGCAGCGACAAAGATTGGGGCACGGTCGGCAGCCAGAACATGGTCTTTCACGCAGCGATCGTCGATCTTGCTGACAGTCAGCGGCTGAATGCCTTCTACGCTCAGATCGCCGCAGAACTACGCCTTAGCTTCGGTCTGCTCGCCGATCCGGAGCTGTTGCACGCACCCTATGTCGACCTGAATGCGGCGATAGTCGAAAAGCTCGAAGCTGGGATGACGGCTGAGGCTTCCGCGGCGCTCGAGGCTTACCTAACGCAGTCTGAGCGCACTGTTCTCGCTGCCTTTTCGCGAATTGATGAGAGGAATCCTTCCGGGAAGTAAGTGCGTACGGCACACAGCACGAGCAGCAGAATCTCCGGCCACGGTCAAACCACCCGCCAACATTGCCGAGGATCGAAAAGCGCCGAAATGATCGGAAATGGCACGTGAAGATGCGGCAGAGGCTGGCATGAACGGCTCCGTCGCTCGAAGTGCCTCATGAATCACAATCCTACCGCTCCACGCCACGGCAATTTCCAACGCTGAAGCGATTGCTCTGCAGCCATGCGTGCGTCCCCTTGAAATTTCCGTGATTTTGTGGTCTTGAGGCCGCCAATCTTTGCAGCGCTGCCTGTCATGCATGTTCAGGGACAATTCCCGCCCCTGGCAGCGCGCGTCCCGTATCAGTCCCAAGGAAATGTGCCGATGGCCCGTTCAGCTCTTCTCAATGTCATGGTTCAGGCTGCCCTCAAGGCAGGAAAATCGCTGGGGCGTGATTTCGGCGAAGTGCAGAACCTGCAGGTTTCGGTGAAGGGGCCGGGCGACTTCGTTTCCGCCGCCGACCGCAAGGCCGAAAAGATCGTTCGGGAAGAGCTGCTCAAGGCGCGCCCGACTTATGGTTTCCTCGGTGAGGAGAGCGAGGAGATCAAGGGCACCGACGGCGCGCATCGCTGGATTGTCGATCCGCTCGACGGCACCACCAACTTCCTGCACGGTATCCCGGCTTTCGCCGTCTCGATCGCGCTCGAACGCAACGGCGAGATCGTTGCGGCCGTCGTCTTCAACCCGGCGACCGACGAACTCTATACTGCCGAGCGCGGCGGCGGCGCCTTCCTCAACGACCGGCGCCTGCGCGTCGCTGCGCGCCGCGTGCTGTCGGATTGCGTCATCGGCTGTGGCGTGCCGGCGCTCGGCAAGCGCAATCACGGCAAATTCCTGGTCGAGCTTCGCCACGTGATGGGCGAAGTGGCGGGCATTCGCCGTCTGGGCTCGCCGACGCTTGATCTCGCCTATGTTGCCGCCGGACGTTTCGATGGTTTCTGGGAAGCGGAGCTTGCGCCCTGGGACATGGCGGCGGGCATCCTGCTCATCCGCGAAGCCGGCGGCTTTGCCAGCGATTGGGACGGCGGAGCGGCCATTCTGGAGGGTGGCGCGATCGTCGCCGGCAACGAACACATCCACAAAGCGCTGATCGAGGTTATCAAGCGACCGATTCCCGCCAAGTAGGCGGGAGAAAACGCGGCTGTTGTAAAGTCACGGTTTTCGCCTCCGGATACTTCAATTCGGCACAATGTTGCTCTAGTCTCCGCCAGCAATGAGTTCGGAGGCTGCTGAACCTATGGAAAATGTGAATGTGGCGGAGCTCGGCTCCACCGAAAAGACGCCGGGCGGTTATGCCTACAGGCTTTCGAGCCCGATGCCCTTCCTCTGGACGATGCTGCTTTTCCTCGTCATCGTCGGGTTCATTGCCGCCATCCTCTTCCGGCAGACGCAGACCGCCTTCATGCACAATCCGGGCCTCAACGGCCTGATCGTCGGGGTTCTCGCGGTCGGCATCATCCTTGTTTTCAGTCACGTGCTGGCGCTTCGCCCCGAAGTGCGCTGGTTCAACTCCTTCCGCGCCGCCGGCAGTGCCGACAAGGTCAATCGCAATCCGCGGCTTTTGGCGCCGATGCGGGCACTGATCGGCAATCGCAAGACCTCGTTGGCGCTGTCGACGACGGCGCTGCGTTCGATCCTCGATTCGATCGCGACCCGCCTCGATGAATCGCGCGACGTCTCGCGCTACCTGATCGGCCTGCTGGTTTTCCTCGGCCTGCTCGGTACGTTCTGGGGCCTCATCGGCACGATCGGTTCGATCAGCAGCGTCATCCAGTCGCTCGATGCCGGCTCGAACGGCACGGGGGACGTGCTTTCGGCACTGAAGGAAGGGCTGTCCACGCCGCTTTCGGGCATGGGCCAGGCCTTCTCATCCTCGCTGCTCGGCCTTTCCGGTTCGCTCATTCTCGGCTTCCTCGACCTGCAGGCCGGCCGCGCGCAGAACCGCTTCTACATGGAGCTGGAAAACTGGCTCTCCTCCGTTACCGATGTCGGCTCCGACCTTGCGCCAGCACTCGACGCCGTGTCCGGTTCGTCGTCGGAGGACATGCGTGCGCTCTCCGAATATCTGCGCAAGGCCTCCGAAGAAGGGGGTGTCGGCAGCCAGCGCTCGGTTGCCGCCATGGCGAGCCTTGCCGAAGGCATCCAGGGACTGGTCAAGAACATGCGCAACGAGCAGCAGATGTTGCGCGACTGGATCGAGGCACAGCAGGACGAGGCCAAGGCAATGCGCCGCACGCTCGATCGGCTGGCCGAACGCATCGGCTTGCAGGAGCGGGCCGGTGAGAAACCCGAACGCCACCGCGACCGCGCAAGCCACACAGAGAAGAGCGAGGGCAAGTAAGCCATGGCTCTTGCCCGCAACCGCCGCCGCGAACGCACGGTCGACTATTGGCCGGGTTTCGTCGATGCGCTATCGACGCTGCTCATCTCGATCATGTTCGTGCTGACGGTGTTCGTCGTCGGGCAGTTCATTCTCAGCCGCGAGATTACGGGGCGAGACGAGGTGCTCAATCGCCTCAACAGCCAGATCAACGAGCTCACCCAGCTTCTGGCGCTCGAAAAAGGCAGCAACCAGGATCTGCAGGACTCAGTCGCCAATCTGCAGGCTTCGCTTGCCAACGCCGAAGGCGAGCGCTCACGGCTGCAGGCGCTGCTGAGCGCCGGCTCGGGCGGCCAGGATGCCGCTCAGAAGCGGATCGGCGCGATGACGCAGGAACTCGACGAGCAGAAGCAGGTGAGCGAACGGGCCCTCAGCCAGGTCGAGCTGCTGAACCAGCAGATCGCAGCGCTTCGCAGCCAGATCGCCGCCGTCGAAGCAGCCCTGCAGGCGTCGGAGGAGAAGGATCGGGTCTCGCAGACCAAGATCGCCGACCTCGGCAGCCGTCTCAATGTTGCGCTCGCCGCGCGTGTGCAGGAGCTGAACCGCTATCGTTCAGATTTCTTCGGCCGCTTGCGCGAGATCCTTTCGGACCGCGAGAATATCCGCATCGTCGGCGACCGGTTCGTTTTCCAATCGGAGGTGCTGTTTCCCTCGGGCGGTGCCGAACTCAACCCGGAGGGGCAGACGGAGATGGCGAAGCTTGCCACCGCCCTGCTCGACCTCGCCAAGGAAATTCCGCCTGAGATCAACTGGGTACTGCGTGTCGACGGCCATACCGACAATGTGCCGCTTGCCGGAACAGGCCGCTATCGCGACAATTGGGAGCTTTCCTCGGCGCGTGCGACGTCGGTCGTCAAGTTCCTGATCGGCCAAGGCGTGCCGGCCGACCGGCTCGTTGCCGCCGGCTTCGGCGAGTTCCAGCCGATCGCGCCCGGCGATGCGCCGGATGCACGCGCCACCAACCGCCGCATCGAGCTGAAGCTGACCGAGAAATAATCAGCTTGATATTGTCCGCCGCGACTCCTCGAGCCTGTCGGCGAGAAAAGCGCGAACGGCGGGACTGTCGCTGAGGCCGATCGCCGTCGCGTAAGCGTCAGCCGCGGCGGGATTGTCGCCGGCCCGTGCCAGAAGAAAGGCACGCACGGCCCAGTAGGGCTGATAGGTCGCGATGGCGCGCGGATCGATCCTGTCGAGCCGGATGAGGCCTTCGGCAGCACTTGAGGCCCTGCCGATTACCGCCGCCTCGGCGACGCGTGCGCCGAGCGTCGGCTTCATCACCAGCAGCGCGGCATAGAGCGTCGTCAGCGCCTGCCAGTCGGTCGATCCGGAAAGGCGGCGCGCCGCATGCACGGATTGAATTGCCGCCTGACACTGAAAAGGTCCGAAACGCTCGAAGCCCCCGGCCTTGCGCAGCAGCGCGTCTGCCTCAGCGATCATCTTCACGTTCCAGAGGGCCGTATCCTGCTCGTCCAGCGGCACATATCGACCCTCGCCGCAGCGTCGGGCATTACTGCGGGCTTCGCAGTGAAGCATCAGCGAGAGGAGACCCATCGCTTCCGGCTCGTCCGGCAGCACCGCCAGAAGCGCGCGGCCGAGCCAGATCGCTTCGGCGGCGAGCGACTGGTGCGCCTCCTCGCCGTCAAGGCCATCCCATCCGAGGCCGTAAGCAGCGTAGATCGCCGAAAGCACGGCGGCCAGCCGCTCCGGCAGGGCGGGCCGAGGCGGAACGGTGAAGGGAATACCGGCATCACGGATCTTCACCTTGGCCCGCACCAGCCGCTGGCTTATCGCCTGCGGCGAGACGACGAAGGCCCGTGCGATGGTTCTCGCCTCGATGCCGAGAACCGTCTGCAGCATCAGCGCCGTATGCACGGAGCTGTCGATGGCAGGGTGGGTACAGGCAAAGAGCAGCTTCAGCCGCTCATCGGGAAAAACGGAACTGCCGGCCTCGTTCATGCGCTCCTCCGCTTCTTCGAGGGCGAGCGATATCGTCGTTCGTGCGTTGGCCTCGACGGTGCGATGGCGGGCCGACTGCATGAGGTTGCGGCGCGCCGCCACCAGCAGCCAGGCGTCCGGCTTATCGGGAATGCCGCGCTCCGGCCAGACGCGAAGGGCCGAAGCCAGCGCCTCCGACAAAGCGTCTTCCGCCGCCGGCACGTCCCGCGAGCGGGCGGCGAGAAAGGCGATCAGCTTGCCATAGGACTGACGCGCCACCTGTTCGGCGGCGCGTCCGACATCGGCGGACATTGCCGCCTCACATCTGCAGGCGCGGGCGCACCTCGACCGAGCCCTTGTCGGAGATCGGAACGCGGGTCGCCCATTCCAGCGCGGTGTCCATATCAGGGACCTCGATCAGATAGAAGCCGCCGAGCTGTTCCTTGCCCTCCGGATAGGGACCGTCCTGGACATCGTGGTCCTCGCCTTTGCGGCGCAGGATCGTGCCTGTCTCGGGGGCCGTCAGGCCGGCGCCGCCGGTCATGATTCCGGCCTGCGCCAGCGCCTTGCTGTAGGCGACCCAACCGTCGCGATAGGCAGGATCGCTGCGGCGGGCAAAATCCTCGGGGGCTTCGCGAATGATGAGAGCATATTGCATGGAAAACTCCTGATCTCGTTGTTGGCGTTGCTCCAGGCAGCCGACGAAAGCCACTATGCCTGGTGGAGCGGCTCAGCCGTTCCGAGACAATGAGGCGCGAGCGGCGGTCGTTTCGACATGGTTTTGAAAAAACTTGAAAATGAAAACGGCGCCGGAAATCCTAAAGCAGATGAGCCGGGCTCAAGAGACCCGCGCGGCTCACGGGCGCGAAAAAAAGCAGGGCGGCGCTCACGCCGCCCGTGCCTTCCTGCTCAGGCTTCGGCCTTCGTCTGATCGACGACGTCGGCGCCGGGCGTGTTCTTCTTGATGGATTCGATGGCACTCATGGCCGAGGCCTTCGCCTTGTAGCCTTCGGACAGGAACATGGTTTCCCCGTTCGATGCCTTGAAGCGGAAGCGGAATTCGCCGGCCTTATCCTTGTAAACTTCGAATTTGTACATGGATGTCTCCCGAAACGCTGAATTGCACCATCAGCATCAAGGAGGCTAGATCAAAATGGCGAGCTTTTCCACTACCTTAATGAGATTGAGCTGCCCGATGCACCGGCCCCGAAAATCGTCATCGATTTTCGCAAAGCATGATGCGCCAGGTCGGCGCGCTTTTCCTGTGCGCCAAAGACATGCCGCGCGACAGCGTCCAGCGGCATGGTTTCCATTGAATGCAAGACGCGTGACGTGCGGCGGACGCGGCCGGCGTCATTCCATTTGGATGTTCGCGCCCTTGACGACCGGCCCCCATTTGGCGAGCTCGGCTTTCACATGGGCAGCGAGTTCCTCCGGCGTCGAGCCAACAATGGTGGCGCTGAATTCCTTCATCCGCTCGGCGACGGCGGGGTCGGCGAGCGCTTTTTTGGCGGAGGCGTTGAGGCGCATCACAACTTCGTTCGGCGTCTTGGCCGGAGCGAAGAGAGCGTTCCAGGTATAGGTCTCATAGCCCGGAATTCCCGACTCCGCGATCGTCGGAATGTCGGGGAAGGAGGGCGCGCGCTCGGCTGTCGTCACCGCCAGCGCCCTTAGCGTGCCCGCCTTGATGTGGCTGGACGACGAGGGCAGGTTATCGAACATGATCGGCACCTGGTTGCCGATGACGTCGTTCAAGGCCGGTCCGGCGCCCTTATAGGGGATGTGCTGCATGCTGACGCCGGCCATGCTCTTGAACAGTTCGCCGGAAAGATGCAGCGGCGTGCCATTGCCCGAGGAGGCGTAGCTGTATTTATCAGGTTCGGCCTTCAGCAGCGCGATCAGTTCCGGCACGGTCTTTGCCGACAGTTCCGGATTGACGACGAGCACGTTCGGCACGATGACGAGCAGCGAGACCGGAGCGAAATCCTTCTCGGGATCATAGGGTGTTGACTTGAGGATCAGCGGATTGAGCGCGTGGGTCGCGACCGTGCCCATCAGAATGGTGTAACCATCAGGTTCAGCGCGGGCGACGTTGCCGGCGCCGAGATTGCCGCCGGCTCCGGCGACGTTCTGGACGATCACCTGCTGGCCAAGATCTTCCGACATCTTCTGCGCGACGATACGGGCGACGACATCGGTCGAGCCGCCGGCCGCAAAGGGCACGACCATGGTGATTGCACGATCGGGAAAATCCGCAGCGCCGGCAGACGTGCCGAGCGCAAGAGCCGCAAGCACGCCGAAGCCGAGCGCAAGGCTCGTCCGTCGCTTCATGTTGGAAAGCGCCATTCCTATCTCCTCCCAAGGATTTCAACAGCCATCCCCTACCCAGGGGCATGAAGAGGGTAGGGCGGGGGATGCGAAAGACAACCGCAGGAGGGCGGCAGGATTTTCAGACTTTCGTCGCGGTCTGCAGGAAAAGTGCGCGCCCGGCTATTTCGCCGGGGCGAGTACATCCTCGTTGGCGGCATCGAATTGCAGCCGTGCGAGTCGGGCATAGATGCCGCCCTGGCGGATCAGACTCTGATGCGTGCCTTCCTCGATGACGCGGCCCTGGTCCATGACGAGAATGCGATCGGCTTTCAGCACTGTTGCCAGACGATGGGCGATGACCAGCGTCGTGCGGCCATCGACCAGCCCGTCGAGCGCCTTCTGCACCAGCGTCTCGCTTTCGGCATCGAGCGCCGAGGTTGCCTCGTCGAGCAGCAGCAGGGGCGCGTTCTTCAGGATGGCGCGGGCGATGGCGATGCGCTGGCGCTGACCGCCGGAGAGGGTGATGCCGCGCTCGCCGACCTCGGTCTCGTAGCACTTGTCCAGCCGGGCGATGAATTCGTCGGCCTGGGCGGCAATCGCCGCGGCGCGAACCTCGTCGCGCGAGGCACCGGGTCGGCCGAAGGCGATGTTGTCATGGATCGAAGCGGCGAAGATGGTGACATCCTGCGGCACGATGGCGATGCGTTGGCGCAATTCGTCCGGTGTCGTCAGCCGGGCGTCGACGCCGTCGATGGTGACGGTGCCCTGCTGCGGGTCGTAAAAGCGCAGCAACAGCGAAAAGACGGTGCTCTTGCCGGCGCCGGACGGGCCGACGATGGCGACGGTTTCCCCGGGGGTGATCGCAAAGCTTAAGCCGTGCAATGCCGATTTGCCGGGGCGCGAGGGGTATGCGAAATGCACGCCGGCAAATTCGACGCGGCCGCGACCGGGCGAAGGAAGTGCTTCCGGGCTGGCGGGGGCGGCGATCGGGGAGACCTCGTCGAGAAGCTCTGTCAGCCGATCGGCAGCGCCGGCCGCCTGCGAGAGTTCACCCCAGACCTCGGACAGCGCGCCGAGCGACCCGGCTGATATGACGGCGTAGAGCAGGAATTGGCCGAGCGTGCCGGCCGAAAGGGTGCCGGCAAGGACGCTGTGAGCGCCGACCCACAAGACCGCGACGACGCTGCCGAAGATCAGCGTGATGGCGATGCCCGTCAGCAGGGCACGCGAGCGGATGGCGGCGCGAGCAGCCTCATAGGCAGATTCGACGGCGCCGCCGTAGCGCGTCGCTGCAGCATCCTCGCCATTGAAGGCCTGCACTGTGCGGGTCGCGGCGATCGTCTCGTTGGCGAAGGCGGAGGCTTCGGCAAGGGTATCCTGGGCGGCGCGGGAACGCCTGCGCACCGAGCGGCCGAAGGCGACGAGCGGGAAGACGATCAGCGGGATCGCCCCGATGACGAGGCTCGAAAGCTTCGGCGAGGTGACGACCATCATGCCCATGGCGCCGAGACAGAGGATGAGGTTCCTGAGCGCTACCGAGGCAGTGGCGCCGACGGCGGACTTGATCTGCGTCGTGTCGGCAGTCAGCCGCGAGACGATTTCGCCGGACTGGTTGACGTCGAAGAAGGAGGGCGACAGCCGCGTCACATGGGCAAAGACGTCGCGGCGAAGATCGGCAACGATGCGTTCGCCGATGGTGATGACGAAATAATAGCGCAGTGCGCTGGCGATCGCGAGCACGACGGCCATGACCATCAGCATGGCGAAGTAGCTGTTGATGAAGCTGCCGTCGGACTGGGTGAAGCCATGGTCGATCATGCGGCGCACGGCGAGCGGCAGCGCCAGCGAGGTGATGGCGGCAAGCGCCAGTGCAATCAGCGCTCCGGCCACCATGCCTCGGTAGCGCATGAGATAAGGCGTCAACCGCCCAAGCGGACGCAGCGACCGCCTTTTGTTTTCCCCAGCCTGTGCCTGTTCTGCCAAATCGTCTCCGATCGCCTTCAGGACCCGCTTATGCGGCCTGTTGGCTCTTGTTATCCCGGCGTCCTTCATGTATAGGCACGCCATCCTAATGGGAAGCCGTAGCCATCACGACTGCGGCTTCATTTATTCAATCGGTTCGGTGGCCGCAACTGCATGCGGCAATTTGAACTCCGGTATCGCAGGAAGATTGTTATGAAGGCAGGCATCCATCCCGACTATCACATGATCAAGGTAGTCATGACCGATGGCACCGAATACGAAACCCGCTCGACCTGGGGTTCGGAAGGCGCTGTCATGAACCTCGAAATCGATTCCAAGTCGCACCCCGCCTGGACCGGCGGCAACCAGCAGCTGATGGACCGCGGTGGCCGCGTTTCCAAGTTCAACAAGCGTTTCGGCGGCCTCGGCCTGTAATCGCTTCTGCTCGACGGAATTCGAAAAGAGCCCGGTTCTGCCGGGCTTTTTTGCGTCTGCCGGTTGGTACGGCGGCGCAGCAAATAAAAAACCGGCCGCGCAATGCGCAGCCGGTTCAAATGGAATTATGTCAGATCGCTCAGTTGTTTCCGAAGGCCGTCTGCAGCAGGGAAAGCTGGGCCTGGACGCTGTTCTGATTGTCGTGGACGATCACCGCTTCGGCCGGGCGATAGATTTCGCGGTCCAGCAGGGCGATGCGGTTCTGCAGGCGCAAGGAGCGCTCGACGAGATCGCGGAAAGATTCCGGCAGATCGCCCCAGCCCGGTGCGGCGCGGTCGACGTTGAAGCCGTCGAGGCGAACCTTGTTCTTCTCAGCCAATACCTGATCGCGGGACATCTCGCCGTTGTTGACGGCGCGCTGCAGCAGCAGCCAGGAGGCCATCTGCATCAGTCGGGTGGTCAGCCGCATCGATTCCGCGGCGTAGAGGACGGACGCCATGCGCGGCAGAACCTTGGAGGCTGCGCGGCCCTGGCCGTCGAGATAGGCGGCGGTCTCCTCGACCAGCGACATGCCTTCGGCATAAAGCGCCTTGAACTGCGAGGATGCAGCCGCGCGGCCTGCAAAACTGATCGTGTTCAATCCAACTTCCGACATCGCAATAGTCCCTGTTGCACGCAGCTACTTATGGTCAGGTAACGCCGGCGCCGACGGAAAAGTTTCCGAGCCCGGTCTTTATGACTTTAAGATGGTATCATTAGCGCAAATGCGCAAGCCGTTTCTTAAGAAAGGGTTAATCTCCACAGTTTCATGGAAATGCGCCGGCTGCAGCAAAAAGAAGAGCCGCAAAAGCGGCTCTCAAGGTAAAACAGGGAGAAAAATCAGACCAATTCACCGCGTGGAAAACTGTCTGAGACCCAGAGAAAATCTGGATGAATATAGTAATACCTTATAAAGCTTAATATTTTATTAACACTGTGCTGAATGAAGACTTGAGGCTGACTCATTTTGCCAGCCATGGTCTTGTTTTCTGACGTTTTTGCCGGTCACGATCGAAAGAAGCTTTCCGCCGCCTGTCGTCCGGAGGCCTTGCGGGCGACCTCGGCTTCCACGCGGGCAATCTCGCTCTTCAGCAATTCCACCCGCGCCTTCAGCTCATCCACGGAAAGCATGGAGAGATCGGTGCCGATCTCATGGGCGGTTTTCTTCTGCGGCCGGTCGTCATCGATAAAGCTCATCGGTTCTCCTCCTTTTGCTGCAGGCAGCATGATGGCGAAAAATACGGTTGATGCGGAAGGGAAATCTAGGCCGATCCGGCCTAAACCACCCATGTCCTGAGCCTCCCGTTGATGAGTCACGGAAAAAACCGCAGCGCAGTTCTGCGGGGCGCTCTATCCGAACTTTACAGCAGGATCGCCGCTTTCGGGAGACTTGCCGGTGCCGCGATCGGCCAGCGACATGCTTTCCGGCGTCAGCATCGGCGATGTGCCGGTCGGGATCGTCGTATAGGCATCGCGGTCGCTGGCCGGGACGGCAGCGCGGATGCGGCTTCTGACAATGGCATAACCGGTGATCAGCACATGGGCGACGGCGGTGACCAGGAAAAGCGCATGCGGGGTGATCGCCGACATCACGGGGCCGCCGAGCGTCGGGCCGATGACGGTGCCGATGCCGTAGAGGAGGAGCAGGCCGCCGGAGACCTTGACGAAATCCTCCGATGCCGCGAAGTCGTTCGCGTGAGCGACGGCGATCGGGTAGAGCGTATTGGCCACCGCGCCGTAGAGGACAACCAGCCCGATCAGCAAGGCGGGCGATGTCGGATGGAGCATGAAGATCAGCAGGCCGGCGAGCGCCGCGATCGCCGACATGGCGGCGAGCACGTAACGCCGGTCGATCCGATCGGAAAGCCGGCCAGCCGGCAACTGCATCATAGCGCCGGCGAAGATGGTGGCGCTCATCATGATGGCGATGCTGGTGTCGGAAAGACCGGCGCCGGCGCCGAAGACGGCGCCCAGCGTGCCATAAGCACCGTTAGCGATACCGACGAGCAGGATGCCGAGGCAGGAGACAGGCGAATTGCGGTAGAGCGCCGGCAGGTCGAGGCGCACGGCCTTCAGCGGCTGCGGCGAGGCGGCGGTCGAAAGCGTGGTCGGCAGCATGGCGATGCAATAGAAGATGCCGCAGATCATGAACAGCACCGGCGTGCGCACATCTTCGAGCGGGATCATCATCTGGCCGCCGACAACGCCGAGCAATGTGATGCCGATATAGAGCGAGAAGATCGCACCGCGGCTCTCGTTGCTGGCGCGCTCGTTCAGCCAGCTTTCGATGATCATCGACGTGCCGGCGGTGGAGAAGCCAGTGACGGCGCGCAGCACCACCCACCAGACGGGATGGATGATGATGCCACTCACCAGCGCGATGATGGCGATAATCGAGATGAAGCCGGAGAAGGCGCGCACATGGCCGACGCGGCGCACCAGTTTCGGCGCCACCAGGCAGCCGATGACGAAACCCGCGGCCCATGAGGTGCCAAGCAGGCCGAGCGTCGTCGTCGCATAGCCTTCGAGATTGCCACGCACCGGAAGCAGGATGCCCTGCAAGCCGTTGCCCATGAAAAGGAAGAGCGTGCCAAAGAGCAACGCGGCGACGGACAACAGATTTCTCTTCATTTCCCCAGACTCGGTCTCAGCGATTGTAAACGGACATAAGGCAAGACCTGCGTCTGCCCGGCCTCAAGATGATTGATTGTGCCCCGGAATCTCTTTACGGCGTGTCGGATCCTGTGTTCGCGCGGAAAAATGTCCGTCCTGTGACATTCCGAAAAATGGAAAAAATAAAGCATGACAAAGCTGATAGCCTTGCTGCTCATCCTTGCCATGGCGATACAGGTGATCAAGCCGCTCGGCTTTCCCGGCCTCCGGCGGCGCATGGATTTCTGGAAGATCGCGCTGATCGCCTTCGGCGTCTGGGCATTGGCGCTTTTGTCGCGCGACTTCCTGATGTGAGCCCGCACTCCTTGCGGGACCGTCAGTCCTGCAGGATGATTTCTCCGCGCATGACGGAAACGCAGCGTCCCGAGATGACAACATCGGTGACGATCCCGCCGGATTTCACGACATCGAGGGCAATGATGCTGCGGCGGCCCATTTCGACGCCTTGTTCGATGGTGATGCGGACATCCATATCGGCGTCCGGCGCGAGCGACACCAGATAGGCGCCGAGGGCGGCCGAAGCGCTGCCGGTTGCCGGGTCCTCGGGCACATTGTCGAGGGGCGCGAACATGCGGGCGCGAATGTTCCATGGATTATCCGCCGACCTGGCATAGACGAAGAGCGAAAAGTCGTGGCCGCTCGTCGTCTGACGGCCTGCGGCTGCTTGGAAACCGGCAAGGTTCGGGCGGGCGGCGGCCAGGCTTTCCAGCCCCTTCAATTCGGCGACGGCGAAGTTCAGACCGACCGAGGCAAAGACCGGCGCGTGGGTAGTGGTGACGATGACGCCCGGATCGAGAGAGATGCAACGGCCAACGGTTTCCTCGGCAATGGTATCGCCGACCGTCAGCGGCTGCGGCGCGCGGATGGCGGCGGCCGTGACCTTTCCGCCGCTGCGTTTCAAATCGACTTCGACGATGCCGGCCTTTTCCTCGAAGCGCAATTTTTCACCGACCGGTCTGCCGAAGAGTTCTGCCTGCTGCCCGAGCACAAAGGCGGTGCCGACATTCGGATGGCCGGCGAAGGGGATTTCCATCGTCGGGGTGAAGATGCGCACGTGGGCCGAATTCCGCGGATCTTCCGGCGGCAGGACGAAGGTGACTTCGGAATAGTTGAACTCGGTGGCGATCCTCTGCATCGCCGCATCGCTCAAGCCCCGGGCATCGGAAATGACGGCAAGCGGATTGCCCTCGAAGCGAGTGGAGGTGAAGACGTCGACGGTGAGGTAGGAGAGGGTGTTCATGGCGGCTCCTGTTTGTGGCAGGCCGCTATGAGTAAGCATGGTTTTTAAGGGAATGAAGCGGTTTCTTGTCGCCGTGACAATGAGAGGGGAAGCGTCTTACGCGGACGCACTTGTTGACCACGCAACTTCCCCGGTGGCGATGGGGAGGACGGGGTCTCTCCAGTCTCCTCATTCCTGTGACGAGCATAGGAATGAGGGAGGCGAGGGGACCGGGCGCGAGCGGCAACGCTGGTTCGCCGCTCCCGCCCGGATCCCAAGTCCACAATCAGGCGGCCTGTTCCAGGTCTTTCTTCCAGTTGCCCTTGGCGGCGAGGCTGTTCATCTCGGCGCGGTGGGTGAATTCGCGCTGGCCGGCGGCGACATTTTCCGGCTTGCCGTTCCAGGCCTTGAGGGCGCTGTCCTGCAGGGCGCGGCCATAGGAGAAGGTGACGAGCCAGGGCAGGTCAAAACCATTGATCGCGGAAAGATGCGCGGTCGCCTCTTCCGTGGTCTGGCCGCCGGAGAGGAAAGCGATGCCGGGAACCGCAGACGGAACCGTGCGCTTCAGCACCTGGACGGTGCGCTCGGCAACTTCCTCGACCGATGCCTTGCGGGCGTTCTTGCCGTCGATGACCATGTTCGGCTTCAGGATCATGCCTTCGAGGCTGACGCGAGCTTCGGCCAGTTCCTCGAAAACGATGCGCAGGGTGGATTCAGTCACTTCGGCGCAGCGGTCGATGTTGTGGTCGCCCGGCTTGCCGTCCATTAGGCATTCCGGCTCGACGATCGGCACGATCTTGGCTTCCTGGCAGAGAGCCGCATAGCGAGCGAGTGCCTGAGCGTTGGCGCGGACCGAGCCGCGGGTCGGCAGCGAGGACGAGATGGCGATGACGCCGCGCCATTTGGCAAAACGGGCGCCGGCTTCATAATATTTGGCAAGGCGTTCGCCAAGACCGTCGAGGCCTTCGGTGATGGTTTCGCCGGGAAATTTGACCATAGGCTTGGCGCCGGTATCGACCTTGATGCCGGGAATGGAACCGGCAGCGCGGATGATGTCGACGAACGGCGTGCCGTCGGCAGCCTTCTGGTAGAGCGTCTCTTCGAAGAGAATGACGCCGGAAATATATTTCTTCATCGCCTCGTCGGAGCGGAAGAGCATCTCGCGGTAGTCGCGGCGGCTGGTTTCGGTCGATTCGAGGTTGATCGTGTCGAAACGCTTCTTGATGGTGGAGGTCGATTCATCGGCGGCAAGCAGTCCCCGGCCGCCCGCAACCATCTGCACTGCAATGTCTTCCAGTCGTTCGCTCATTCGATCTCTCCACAGCGTTAAACATGGCGGTTTAAGAATATAGGACGGCGATAACAGAAGTTTATAGGGAGGAAAATGGAAGGCTAAGTCATTGAAACGATTGAAATCAATTCAATCGTTTGAAAAAATGGGATTTTTTTCAGCCCTTGAGCAAAAGACCGCGGAAGGCTTCTCGCCACCGCGGTCTATCCACATGTAAAACCTGCCAAATTGGCTTTGCGGCGCCGCACCCCCCTATAGCAAGGTGCGACGCCGAATGCGTCTTTCGCGCCGAGGCGCTGGGTCTTATCCGGCGGCGTTGAGGACGGCGACGCCGGGAAGTTCCTTGCCTTCCATCCATTCCAGAAAGGCGCCGCCGGCGGTCGAGACATAGGTGAAATCGTCGGCAACGCCGGCATGGTTGAGCGCCGAGACGGTGTCGCCGCCACCGGCAACCGAGGTCAGCTTTCCGGCTGCGGTGCGCTCAGCGGCATATTTCGCGGCAGCGACGGTTGCGGTATCGAAGGGCTCGATTTCGAAGGCGCCGAGCGGACCGTTCCAGACGAGCGTTGCGGCGCGCTCGATCCAGGCGTTGATAGCCTCGACCGATTTCGGCCCGACGTCGAGCACCATGGCATCGGCGGGAATAGCGTTGATATCGACCGTCTCGCTGGCCGCACCCGCCTTGAATTCGCGGGCGACCACACCGTCTTCCGGCAGGATGATGGCGCAGCCTGCAGTCGCGGCCTCGATCATGATCTGCTTGGCGGTCTCGGCGAGATCATGTTCGCAGAGCGACTTGCCGACATTGGTGCCGCGGGCGGCGATGAAGGTGTTGGCCATGCCACCGCCGATTACGAGCGCGTCGACCTTCTTGACGAGGTTCATCAGGAGGTCGATCTTGGTCGAGACCTTGGCGCCGCCGACAATTGCGACCACCGGGCGGACCGGGGCGCCGAGGCCTTTTTCCAGCGCTTCCAGCTCGGCCTGCATGGTGCGCCCGGCATAGGCCGGCAGGTGATGGGCAAGGCCCTCGGTCGAGGCATGGGCGCGGTGAGCGGCGGAGAAGGCGTCGTTGACATAAATATCGCCGTTGGCGGCAAGCGCCTTGGTGAAGTCGGGATCGTTCTTTTCCTCGCCTTTGTGGAAGCGCGTGTTTTCCAGAAGCAGGATATCCCCGTCATTCATCGCGGCGACGGCGGCGGCGGCGGCCTCGCCGGTGCAGTCGGACGCCGTCGCCACGGCGTGATCGAGCACTTCCTCGACGGAAGGGGCAATCAACGACAGCGACAGATCCGGCGAAGGGCCGTCCTTCGGTCGGCCGAAATGGGCGAGCAGGATCACCTTGGCGCCCTTCTCGGACAATTCGAGGATCGTCGGCGCCACACGCTCGATGCGCGTCGTATCGGTGACCTTGCCATCCTTGACCGGAACGTTAAGGTCGACGCGGACGAGCACGCGCTTGCCGCTGATGTCGGTGAGATCGTCGAGGGTCTTGAATGCAGGCATGGGGAGGATCCAGTCTTGGTTGGCGGAAGTTGCGCCGACCATAGCAAGGATCATTTCAGACGCAAGGCGTTCAACGGCCGTTTTCGCGTCTGGCTTCCTCCCCTCCGGCCGATGCTTTGGCCGCGCCCTCGGAGGTGGCCGCTTCGTGGCTTCGGCGTCCCTTCAGCCGGTCGCGGATGCGCTGGATGATGTCCTTGAGATTGATGAAGATCGGCAGCGTGATTGCCGGTTCGACCGCTTCGAGCGACATGCCGACTGAGGTCACGTGGTCGTGCTCGTCGAGATCGCGGACGATGAGAATGATCGAGCCAAGGCGGACGCGGTCGGCATAATCGGCCTTGCCGCCGAGGCGCTGGCGCATCAATTCGGCGATCGTCAGGCCCTTCTCGGATTCGTTGAGCAGGCCGGGACCGTAGGCGGCGTCGAGATCGGCGGCGGGGCGGGCAGGCGAGAGGGCGAAGGCACCAAAGAATTCGGCATCGTCTTCGTCCACGGGCGCACGGCTGGCGAACAGCCGGTCGAGCAGGCGGGAGTAGCTCGGCACGATGAAGAGATAGACGAGATCGTTCTCGCGCAGCCGCCCGGCATATTGATAGCGCATCGATTTGCCGTCGCGGATCACAAGCGAGGGGGTTGCCCAGCGCGGAATGCGCTCGCCGCGCAGCACCGGACTATCCTTGATGACGCGATAGGAGAGCAGTTCGTGGTTGGCAGCACCCGGCAGATCGACCTCGACCTTGTCGACGGCACCGATGCGTGGGGGGATGATGAGGCCGAGCTTTTTGGCGACGGGTTTGATTGTCCAGCCTTGCACCAGCAGGGAGACCAGCACGATGATGAAGGCGGTGTTGAAGAAGATCTGGCCGTTTTCCAGCTTGCCGAGGATCGGCATGATGGCAAGCAGGATGGAGACGGCGCCGCGCAGACCGACCCAGGCGACGAAGCCGATTTCCTGCTGCGTGTAGTCGAAGGGAAGCAGCGACAGCCAGACGGCGAGCGGCCGGGCGACGAAGATCAGGAAGAGGGCAAGCAGGATGGCCGGCACGATGATCACCGGGAATTGCGACGGCGTGGCGAGCAGGCCGAGCACCAGGAACATGATGATCTGTGCCAGCCAGGTCATGCCGTCCTGAAAGCGCTTGATGGTGCCGATTGCCTGCATCTTGCGGTTTCCGGCATAGATGCCGGCGACGTAGACGGCGAGGAAGCCGCTGCCGCCGACCGCGCCGGTGAAGGAGAAGACGAGCAGGGCGAGCGCCAGCACGAAGATCGGCGTCAAGCCGCGATCGGTATCGAGCCTGCTGACGATCAGCACGATCATCATGCCGCCGAGCAGGCCGAGGATCACGCCGAGCCCCATCTGCTGCACGAACATGGCGAGCATGCTGATGTTGATGCCGGCATAGCGTTCGCCGCTCGCCAGCACTTCGACGAGGGCAATGGTGAGAAAGATCGCCATCGGATCGTTGGTGCCGGATTCGACTTCGAGCGTCGAGCGCACCTTGTCACGGATATTGATGCCGCCGATGCGCAGCAGGAAGAAGACGGCGGCGGCGTCCGTCGACGCCACGATCGAGCCGAGCAGCAGACCTTCCAGCCAGGTGAAGTTCAACAGCCACATGGCGGCGACGGCAAAGAGTGAGGCAGTGATCAACACGCCGACCGAGGCGAGCGTGAGAGAAGGCACGGCCGCCAGCCGAAAGGCCTGCATCGGTGTGCCGAAGCCGGAATCGAACAGGATGACGGCGAGCGCGATGGAGCCGAGAATATAGGCCAGGTAGTTGTTGCTGAACTCGATGCCGAGGCCATCGACGCCGGCGGCAAGGCCGATCATCAGGAACAGCAGCAGCAGCGGCGCGCCGAAGCGGAAAGCGAGCAGGCTCGAAAAAGCAGCTAGAAGCACGAGCGCTGTCGCAACCAGCACCACGATATAGAACGCTTCCATGCCCGCCCCTTTCCATCGACTGCCTCGCGGATACGGCCACCCCCGGCCGATCCGTCTATTTCCACCCTCCACCACGCGCGTCGATCCAGTAAACGGCAAAACGGCAGAGAAGGGTAGGCCTTGCGGCTTAACCTCGTCTCGTGCTGCATCATGCTGCTGAACAGCCACCGGACGGCGACCGACACGGAAATGCTACGGGAGAAATTCTCTATAAAGAATGTATAGGAAAATCAGGCGAGAGCAGGGCGAAAGGCAGGAAGATCGATTTTTCCTGCGGGTATCCGCAACCGCGACAGGATAGGGCACGCTTCTGCTTTCACGCGGCCCTTTCGTCTTGTCCAATGATGGGAACGAAGGGATTACAGCCGCGGATCGGCGCTATCCCAACACTGCCTGAAGTATGATAACGGCGAGAAACGAAAGGCCGATGGCCGCGGCAACCCGGATCACCAGCCGATCAGCCTTCGCCAGCACAGCAGGTCGGACGTCCCGCTTCCGATGAAACCGCCGCCGCCGCTTGAGGGTGGTCTGGGACAAGCGTTTTTGCGCCTCTGCCATTGATCGCCTCCGCTTGGATCTTAACATCGCTCAATCTATCACGTTTGGCCAACGGATTGCCAACCTGCGATTCCATCATTGCGGTCACACCGACCTTTCGCTTCGAAGCGGTTTTCAAAGCCGGAAACGATGTAGAGCGACCGTCAGTCCTCGGCGTCTTCGCTCTCGTCGGTCAGATCCTCGACCGGAACCAGGAAAACGACGAATTCGTCGTCGATGGTCCGTTGCGGATCGTCATCGAATTCATAGGCGTGCTCGACTTCACTGGCTTCCTCGTCGGTCGCCTTGCGCAGGCTGAGCGCTGCCTTGCGGTCCCAGAGCGGCTTGCCTTCGGATTCGAGGATGGTCAGGTCGTCGCGAAAATCCTCCGCCTCGAAGAAATGCGTCGCTTCCTCATGGTTTTTCGAGCGAAAGCTGGCAATGGCGCGGCCAGCGATCTCAACGGTAAAGTAATCCATCCATCTCTCCCTATCTGCCCGGCCGGCAATGCGGCTCAGGGCTTGGTGCACCATAGCAGATTTTCGCAATTGATCCGGGGCGGTGCCTATAACAAAACGGCCCGGTTTCCCGGGCCGCTTGCGATTGGTCGTTCGTCAGACTCTCAGATCAGCTTGGCGAAGGCAACGGCCGTGTCCGACATGCGGCTGGAGAAGCCCCACTCGTTGTCGTACCAGGACAGAATGCGCACGAAGTTGCCTTCCATGACCTTCGTCTGATCGGTCGCGAAGATCGAGGAGTGGCTGTCGTGGTTGAAGTCGCGGGAGACGAGCGGCTCGTCGGTGTAGCCGAGGATGCCCTTCAGCGCGCCGTTGGAGGCGGCCTTGATGGCTTCGTTGATTTCGCCGACCGTGGTCGCCTTCTTGGAGACGAACTTGAAGTCGACCACCGAAACGTTCGGGGTGGGAACGCGGATCGAGGTGCCGTCGAGCTTGCCCTTGAGGTGCGGCAGCACGAGACCAACGGCCTTGGCGGCGCCCGTCGAGGTAGGGATCATGGAGAGGGCAGCTGCGCGGGCGCGATACAGGTCCTTGTGCATCGTGTCGAGCGTCGGCTGGTCGCCGGTGTAGGAGTGGATGGTCGTCATGAAGCCGTGGTCGATGCCGACGGCATCATCGAGGACCTTGACAACCGGCACCAGGCAGTTGGTGGTGCAGGAGGCGTTGGAGATGACCATGTGCTCCTTGGTGAGCTGGTCATGGTTGACGCCGAAGACGACGGTCAGGTCGGCGCCGTCGGCAGGAGCCGAGACGATGACGCGCTTGGCGCCGGCCGTCAGATGGGCGGCGGCCTTGTCGCGGGCAGTGAATATGCCGGTGCATTCCATGGCAATGTCGACGCCGAGTTCGCGGTGCGGAAGCGTTGCCGGATCCTTGATCGCCGTGACCTTGATCGGCTTGCCGTTGCCGACGGTGATCGTGTCGCCTTCGACCTTGACGTTTGCGGGGAACTTGCCGTGGATCGAGTCGTAGCGCAGCAGGTGGGCGTTGGTCTCGACCGGGCCGAGGTCGTTGATGGCGACGACTTCGATGTCGGTCCGGCCGGATTCGACGATAGCGCGGAGGACGTTACGGCCGATGCGGCCGAAACCATTGATGGCAACCTTGACTGTCATGTGCATTCACTCCCGATAGAATAGAGCCCGATGGAGAGGGCCTGGAATTGAGGAGATGGAGAGCGCCTCAAGGCGCCCTCTTTAAAGCTTTGCTTCCGCAGCCGCAACGACGGCGTCGGCGGTGATGCCGAAATGCTTGTAAACGTCCTTGACCGGGCCGGAGGCGCCGAAGCCCTTCATGCCGATGAAGCTGCCTTCCGGTCCGATGAACGCGTCCCAGCCTTCGCGCACGGCGGCTTCGACGGCGATCTTGACCGGCGAGTTGCCGAGAACATCCTTGCGATAGGCGTCCGGCTGCTCGAAGAACAGTTCTGTGCAGGGCACCGACACGACGCGCACCGAAACCCCCTTGGCTTCGAGCGTGGCGCGGGCGGCGACGGCGATTTCGACCTCGGAACCGGAAGCGAAGATCGTCACCTTGGCATCGGCGTTGCCGGCGAGCGTATAGGCGCCGAGTTCGCAGAGATTCTTCTCATTATACTCGGTGCGGACGGTCGTCAGGTTCTGGCGGGTGAGCGCCAGCGCGGACGGACGGTTCTTGCTCTTGATGGCGATCTGCCAGCATTCCGCCGTCTCGACGGCGTCGGCCGGACGGAAGACCTGCAGGTTCGGGACGGCACGCAGGCCGGCGATCTGCTCGACCGGCTGGTGGGTCGGGCCGTCTTCGCCAACGCCGATCGAGTCATGCGTCAGGACGTGGATGACACGAATGCCCATCAGCGCCGAGAGGCGGATCGGCGGGCGGCAATAATCCGAGAAGATCATGAAGCCGCCGCCGTAGGGAATGAGGCCGCCGTGCAGCGAGATACCGTTCATGGCAGAGGCCATGCCGTGCTCGCGGATGCCCCAGTGCATGTAACGACCCTTGAAATCCGTCGGGGTGATCGAGACCATCTGGCTGGTCTTGGTGTTGTTCGACGGCGTCAGGTCGGCGGAGCCGCCGAGCGTCTCCGGCAGGAAGCCGTTGATGATTTCGAGCGCATCCTCGGACGCCTTGCGGGTGGCGACGGTCGGTTTGGTCTCGGCGAGTTTCTTCTTGTAGTCGGTGATCGCCGCGTCGAAGCCTTCCGGCAGTTCGCCTGCCATACGGCGGGAGAATTCCGCTCTGGCCGGCGACTTGGAAAGAGTTTCTTCCCATGCCTTGACGATATTGTCGGAGCGGGTGCCGGCTGCACGCCATGCTTCGAGAACGTCGGAAGGGACGACGAAGGGCTCGTAATCCCAGTTCAGAGCCTTGCGGGTCGCGGCGATTTCATCGGCGCCGAGCGGGCTGCCGTGCACCTTGTGGCTGCCGGCCTTGTTCGGAGCACCGAAGCCGATGACCGTCTTGCAGGCGATGAAGGTCGGGCGATCGGACTTGTGGGCGGCCTCGATCGCATCGGCGATGGCAGCCTGATCGTGGCCGTCGATCTCGATGGTGTTCCAGTGGACGGCCTTGAAGCGGGCGATCTGGTCGGTCGAATCCGACAGCGAGACGGCGCCGTCGATGGTGATCGAATTGTTGTCCCAAAAGAGGATCAGCTTATTCAGCTTCAGGTGGCCGGCAAGCGCGATCGCTTCATGGCTGATGCCTTCCATCAGGCAACCATCGCCATTGATGACGTAGGTATAGTGGTCCTGCAGATCAGCACCGAATTCATCGCGCAGCTTGCGTTCGGCAATCGCCATGCCGACGGCGTTGGCGATGCCCTGGCCGAGCGGGCCCGTCGTGGTTTCGATGCCGGTCGCGTGGCCATATTCCGGATGGCCGGCGGTCTTGGAACCGATCTGGCGGAACTGCTTCAGGTCCTCGACCGTCATGTCGGGATAACCGGTCAAATAGAGCAGCGAGTAGAGTAGCATCGAGCCATGGCCGGCCGACAGCACGAAGCGGTCACGGTTCGGCCAGTGCGGCTTCTTCGGGTCGAAGCGCAGATATTTGGTGAACAGGACCGTTGCCACGTCGGCCATGCCCATCGGCATGCCGGGGTGGCCGGAATTCGCCTTTTCAACGGCGTCCATGGCGAGGAAACGGATCGCATTCGCCATCCGGTCGTTTTGTTCGGGAGAGGTCATGGCTTTTCCGCAAGCTCCGAGTGTCGGGGGATGGCCTCGAGCCTCCAAGACCATCGAATGAAAGCGGCAGAGACATAGCAGTTAAGACGGGCGAGTCAATAAATGGCGGGCCGAATCCGGCGGAGTTGCGGCGATTTTTGACATTTGTTCGTGCGATTATACAAATGACAAATCTTATGCGACAGGCACCGATAAAACGCTCATCCACAAGATAGGCCGGCGGACGGGTGCGGGGATTTATTGACGGGCCGTCGGCGAGCTGCATATCCTTTTGAACTCACAGGATCGGCGCGGAGTGCCGATTCGCAGATCCTGCGCGGGAATCGGAAGGCATGACGCCCACAGGCAAAACCATGGAAGCAGCGCTCAACGAGCTGAGACAGGCGATTTCGAGCCTCGAAAACGCCGTCGACATGCGTATCGAGCGGCAGCGCGAACAGGGGGAGATCGAGGGCGAGGTGCGGCGCGTGCATGCTGACCGCTCCCGGCTGGCGCAGGAGCTCGACCAGGCTGAATTCCGTGCCAACCGGCTGGAAGAGGTCAATCGCGAGGTCTCGCGGCGGCTGGTGACGGCCATGGAGACGATCCGCGCGGTTCTGGATCGCTGATAAAGAGAGTTTTAGCATGGCGCAGGTAACGGTAACGATCGACGGCAAGGCCTATCGCATGGCCTGCGAGGAAGGGCAGGAGGATCATCTGACCGACCTCGCTACCCGTTTCGACCGCTATGTCGGCCATCTCAAGGGTCAGTTCGGCGAAATCGGCGATCTCAGGATCACCGTCATGGCCGGCATCATGATCATGGATGAGATTGCCGAGCTGACGCGCCGCATCGCGGGCCTGGAATCCGAGCTCGAGTCGCTGCGCGGCAACCGCGACACCGTGCTTGCCGCGACCGCCCGCACCGAGGAAACGCTGGCGGCGGCGCTCGGCGAAGTGTCGAGCCGCATCCGCGGCATCACCGACAAGCTGAACGGCCGCTCCGCCCCGGAGCTCAACTGATCTCAATTAAATCGGCGCGGGCCGCCGTCGCCACTGGCGCGTCGGCGCAAACGACCTTATATATCGCGATGCGGTCTGCGCCTCTCGACAGGAACCACAATCCCTGGGGCCATACTCGATCCAAAGGGAGCTGTCCCTGGCCAGGCCCGTGGGCCTGGACACACGGTGCCCACCTACGTTTGTAGGCGCCCAGGATCGTAAACATCCATCGGTCGTCGTGGATCGCACTTTCTCTCCATTGCCGGCGAAGGCATCCAGATCGACAGGCGAACGCGGCTTACGCGTCCGCCTTTTTCAGCAGGTGCGACTACTTCTTCAAGCCGGGAAGGGTGACCTGGAACACCTGGAACATGGTGTCGACGTCGGCGCCGCCTTCCGCCTTATAGGCTGCGCCCTCCTGGAAACCATCCTGAGTCAGGAAGTCGTTGTCATTGGCGACGAACAGGAAATAGTCATCCGGCAGGTTCGGATCGAGAACGCTTGCAAGCCCCATGGCTTCCCATTTTTCAGACAGGTCGTTCTTGTCGTTCGGCGCACCGTTGTGCAGGCCGAAGCGGGCGAGATCGGCCTTGTCATTGAGATCGATGAAGGGCGTCAGCGTCGCCGGCGTCAGCGAGAGATCGACGACCCCTTTCGGTGCGATCGGCTTGTCGGCGTCGAAATCGCTGCCGGCGATATCGGTCGCGGCGGAGAGATCGACGATATTGACCTTACGGTAGAGCGAGGTATCGCCCTTTACGCCCTGGCCGTTGCCGCTGTCGCGGGATGACGCTTTTCTCGCCTCGGCGATTCAGCGCCCTAGTCGACCGGATAGGGGCCTTCGGCGAAAATTTCTTCGTGGTAACCTTTGGCGCCGACCGCGAGCGACAATGGGCTGCGCCATTCGCGTTTTTCGCGCAGGCAATCGAGCACGAAGCGGAAATCATAGCGCGGCTGCCAGCCGAGTTCGCGCCGTGCGCGCTCATTGACGTAGACGCGGTCGAGAGCCGGAAACATCTTCCAGCTGCGTTCGGCATAGAGGGCGCGCGCTCCGGGAAAGAGCCGCCCGACGGCCGCAGGCGCATCGCGCCTGAGGTCAGCGCAATCGGCCGGTGAAAAGGGCGTTGTGGCCGAGATGATGTAGCGGCTGAAGCCGATCGAACGCGCCCTTTCGAGCGCCAGCAGGTGGGCGCCGACCACATCCTCGATATCGACGCGGCGATGGAGCAATTCATTGGCTTGGGCATTGTCCGCCGAATAGACATTGCGGATATCGGGATCGTCGTCACTTTCGGGAAAGAAGCGCGAAGTCCTCAGGACGATAACCGGCAGTCCGAACTTACGGGCGAAGAGCTCGCACAGAGCTTCGGCAGAGAGTTTCGTCACGCCGTAGATATTCTTCGCGACCGGCCACACGTCCTCGGTGACCCAAGCCGCCGGTTCGCCGGCCACCGGCGTCAACGCCGCGCCGAAGGTGCTGGTGGTGCTGGTAAAGACGAAGCTTGCGACGCCCGCGGCGGCCGCTTCTTCAAGCAGGTTCAGCGTGCCGCCGACATTGGTGTCGAGGAAGTCGCGATTGCCGTGGGTTGCCACATGCGGCTTGTGCAGCGTGGCGGCATGGATGACGCGGCTGATGCCGGACATCGCCCGCCGGACGAAGGCGCGGTCGCCGATGGAGCCGACCGCGTCGGTGAAATCCGAAGGCTTGATGTCGACGCCGCGCACCGATCGGCCTTTCGCCTTCAGGACGCGCATCAGCGCCTCGCCGAGATGGCCGGCGCTTCCCGTCACCAATATCGTCATCGCATTTCTCCAGACCGTTTCCGCGGCGGAGGCTATTGAGACCGGGATTTCCGGGCAACGCATAAATTATGCATGAGCGTGCAGGAAAGCTGCAGGCTCGGTGACGGTCGTGACGAGGCGCCCGGCGCTGCCGTCGGAAAGCATGATCCGTTCCCAGGTGACGCGGCCGGCGGCAATCGGCAGGCGCGCATTGCCGTTGGCGCCGGTATCGAATGTCAACGACATGAGCCTGCCCTCATGCCAGCCGCATGCCTCCAGCGACTGTTCGGCGGCGGCGATCTCGGCGGAAGCGTAGGAGAAAAGAGAGCGGCCGAGAAAAGCGCCGATCGGTGCGCGCCATTCCGCCTGCCGCGGACGAGAGGCGGACAGCAGCCGGTGGGTGCTGTCGCAGATCAGATGCACAGGCCGGAGGGAATCCTCGACCAGCCGTTTCAAGGCTGCATCGGCCGCGGCATGGTGCGGCGCGGCGAAAATTCGTTCCAGCTTGACGGCTTGCTGCGGCGAGAGGGCAAGTTGATCTCGCTCCCAGCGCGAAACGGTCGCCTGGTTGACGCCGAGAAGTTCGGCGAGGTGTTGCTGCTTGATGCCACGCAGCAGGCGCATGCGGCGTATGCCGGTCCCCGTTAATGTCATCTGTCCCGTCTCTTGTCTTTTGGTCAGCATAGGATTTTGGCCGGCCGAGAGACAAGGTGGGGCGGGCCTGCTCGGGTCATTGTTCCGGCTGGCCTTCGAGATCGCTTCTCAGCCGATCGAGGATCGACAGGGCATGACCGGCATAGGCGCTGATCCAGCGATCATAGATCTGCTTGATCGGTAGGCTGTTCAGGTGGTTCCAGCGTTCGCGCCCCTCCTTCCTGGCGATGAGCAGATCGGCCTCCTCGAGCACTTTCAGATGCTGCATCACTGTACAGCGGTCCATGTCAGGAAACATGTCGCAAAGGGTCCCTGTGGTGCGGGGGCCGTCCTTGAGCAGATCGAGAATCTCGCGGCGGCGATGATGCGCCAGCGCCTTGAAAACAGGGTCGTCGATTGATTCGCTTGACATGTTATATTTTTATAACATAATGAGTCCAGACACAATGGAGAAGAGGAGCAAAGCCATGTCTCTCGGAATCCGCATTTCCGGCCGCATCGGCCGTCCCGTTGCAGAGGTGTTCGACGCCGTCGTCAATCCGAAGAAGCTCAGCAGGTATTTCACCACGATCGGCGGGGCGAGCGCCCCGCTCGTCCAAGGCACGACGGTGACCTGGTGGAAGGATGCGCCGGTCGAGGTCGTCGAACTCGTGCCGGAAAGCCGCATCGTGCTGCGCTGGGACGGCGGCACCGGCGAGGACAAGACGAGGTATAAGACGCTGGTGGAGATGAATTTCAAACCGCTGGAGGATGGCGGCACGTTGGTGACGATTGCCGAGAACGGCTGGCGCGAGGACGAGGCCGGCCGGCGCGGCACCTATCTGAATTGCGAAGGCTGGACGCAAATGCTCTGTTGCATGAAGGCCTTCGTCGAGTACGGCATCAATCTGCGCGAGGGCATGTTCCTCAGCGAGATGAAGGGTGAACCGGCGAGCGCGCCCGACGAGTGAGGAATGAGCCGGCCTCGGGCTCTTCGGGTCGACCTCATCCCGCCGCGGCGCGATCGTCGCATGCGCGGATCAAGACTTCGCTTGCCTGTCACACTGCGGGTGCTAGTTTCCGGAGTCGATACTTCATTTCGGTTTCCAGGAGATTCATATGCAGCTTGGCATGGTTGGTTTGGGCCGCATGGGCAACTACATGGTCCAGCGCTTGATGCGGGGCGGTCATGAATGCGTCGTCTATGATGCGAGGCCGGAAAGCGTTGCCGCGCTTGCGGGTCTCGGTGCGACCGGGAGTGCGTCGCTCGAGGAATTCGTCGCGAAGCTTAGCCACCCCCGGGCAATCTGGCTGATGCTGCCGGCGGCGATCGTGGACAAGGTGCTGGCGAGCCTGGTGCCGCTGCTCCAGAACGGCGATATCGTCATCGACGGCGGCAATTCCTATTACCACGACGACATCCGCCGCGGCGCCGAGCTCATCACCAAGGGCATCCACTATGTCGATGTCGGCACCAGCGGCGGCGTCTTCGGCCTGGAGCGCGGCTATTGCCTGATGATCGGCGGCGAGAAGGGCACCGTCGAGCATCTGTCTCCGATCTTTGCGACGCTCGCTCCCGGCGCCGGCAAGACCGAAGCCTCGCCGAACCGCACCGCTGAAGCGGCAGCGGCCAGCACGGCGGAGCAGGGTTATCTGCATTGCGGCCCGCACGGCGCCGGCCATTTCGTCAAGATGGTGCACAACGGCATCGAATACGGTCTGATGGCCGCCTATGCCGAGGGCCTCAACATTCTGAAACACGCCAATATCGGCGCTGCCTCGCATGCGGCCGATGCGGAGACCGCGCCGCTCGCCCATCCCGAACATTTCCAATACGATTTCAATCTGCAGGATGTCGCCGAAGTCTGGCGACGCGGCAGCGTCATCACCTCCTGGCTGCTCGACCTGACGGCCGATGCGCTGCATGCCGATCCCGGACTTTCCAAATATGCCGGCCGTGTCTCGGACAGCGGCGAGGGCCGCTGGACGATCATGGCGGCAATCGATGAAAGCGTGCCGACCCCGGTGCTGAGCGCAGCCCTCTACGGCCGCTTCTCCTCGCGCGACAATGACGAGTTCGCCAACAAGGTGCTGTCGGCAATGCGCGCCGGTTTCGGCGGCCACGTGGAAAAGCCGACGCCGAAATCTTGAGGATCAGGGCTTTCCTTGTCGCCCCGACGAGGAAAGCCGTTTCGCAATTTTCCTGGAATTGTCCTAGCCATAGGTATGGTTTTCCTACCGCTTGCTGGCGGCTACGGTCACGAGTATCCATTGCGGAAAGGGAAATGTCGGGGCTGCTTCCATCCAAGCGGCCGACACTCCATTGGAGGGCGGTCATGGGACGTGGCACGGCGGCGGGCTTGAAGGCCGCCATATTCGGCATCCTGGCATTCGTTGCGCTTTTCTCGGCGGCGTCGCCCGGCTTTTCCCAAACGCCTGCGCAAACGCCGGCTGCAAATACCCCGCCGGCGCAGGTGCGTGAAATGATGCAGCTCATGCAGGCGCCGGAGGTCAAGCAGTGGATGGCGACGCAGATGGCGGCACCTTCTGCGGCCGATTCGGCGAGCCAGAACCAGATGTCGGTTCTTTCAGGCCTGCTGCAGCATGCCCGCCGGCATGTATCGATGGTGTCCGACGCCGCGATGACTTTGCCCTCACAGATCGGCAATGCGTCCTCACTGTTTTTCGGTGAGCTCGCCGCCACCGGCTGGAGCCGGATGATCGCGCAATTCCTGGCAATCTTCCTGCTCGGGGCCATCGTCGAAAGCATCGTCCGCTATGCCTTCCGCAGTCGCCGCCGGCGTCTGGCTCAGATGGCGGGCATGCATCTGACGCCGCGCGTCGTGCCGGCGCTCATTTTCGCCGCGGCAACCATGCTCGCGCTGTTCAGTCTCAGCTGGCCTCCTCTCAGCCAGAGCGTGGCGATCCTCTGCGCCGTCGCGCTCATCGTCCAGCGTTTCACGATTTGCCTGGGCGGTGTCTTGGTCGATCTCATCGGGCTGGCGCGGGCCGAGGAAGAGCGGCAAGGCGTGATCGTTCCGATCATGCCGTCACGAACCGTCGCGCTCTTCTGGTATCGCCGCTCCGCGATCTTCGTGATCTATTTCATGCTTGGCTGGGCGGCGATCCAGTCGATGGAGCCGCTCGGCTTTTCCCCGAGCGCCCGGCTCTTCGTCGGCTATATCCTCGGCATCGGGCTGCTGCTGATCGCCATCGAAGCTGTCTGGTCGCGGCCTCAGAAGGACGAGAAACGCGGTCACGGGATTTCCTGGGCACTCACCGTTTATTTCCTGTTGCTCTGGGGGCTGTGGGTCACCGGATTCAACTGGCTGCTCTGGCTCGGCATCTATGTGCTGATGCTGCCGCGGGTGCTCGCCGTCTCGACGATTGCAGTGAAATCGCTGCAGCAGACCGAAGCAAGCTTCCTTGCCACGCGCCGCATTGCCACCGTATTGCTTGACCGCGGCGTCAGGGCGCTGATCATCGCATTCGCGGCCATCTGGCTCGGCCAACTGCTCGGCGTCGGCGCCGACACGATGGCAGCCGGCGACAAAATGGTCGACAAGATCGCGCGCGGCGTCATTGGCGGAATCGTCATCCTGCTTGCTGCTGATCTGCTCTGGCACGTCGTCAAAGCCTATATCGACGGCAAGCTGCTCGGTATGCCCCTGGACGGCGGCGCAACGGATGAGGAAAAGGCTAAACATGCGCGGTTCCAGACGCTACTGCCGATCTTCCGCAATATCCTTGCCGTGGTCATCGCCGTCATTGCGGTTCTCATGGTGCTCTCGGGCCTCGGAATCGAGATCGGCCCATTGATTGCCGGCGCCGGCGTCGTCGGCGTTGCTGTCGGTTTCGGCGCCCAGACGATCGTCAAGGATGTCATCAGCGGCATGTTCTATCTGTGGGACGATGCTTTCCGTGTCGGCGAATATATCGAAAGCGGCAGCCACAAGGGCGTCGTCGAGGCCTTCAGCCTGCGTTCGGTGAAGCTCCGGCATCATCGCGGGCCGCTGACGACCGTGCCGTTCGGCGAACTTGGCGCGGTGAAGAACCTCAATCGCGATTGGACGATCGACAAGATCAGCCTCAACGTCACATACGACACCGATCTCGTCAAAGCGAAGAAGGTGATCAAGCAGATCGGTCAGACCCTGCTCGAAAACCCGGAATTCGGCCCGCACATCATCGAAACGCTGAAGATGAAGGGTGTCGAGCAATTCGGCGAATTCGCGATCGAGATCCGTCTGTCGATGATGACGAAGCCTGGCGAACAGTTCGTTATCCGCCGCAATGCGCTGGCAATGATCCGCAATGCCTTCAAGGAAAACGGCATCGAATTCGCCGTGCCGACGGTGCAGGTGTCAGGCGAGCGCGCGGCGGAGGTGGATGCCGCTGCGGCGCGCTACGCTGCGCATGCACGGGCCGGCGGCGAGCCGGCTGCGTGAACCGCCTTACATCGCCCCGGCAGCGGCGGTGAGCAGGCCGCCGATGATGGCCATGTTGCTTTTCCAGCTGTTGATGGCGCTGTCGCGGGCTGTGCCTTCCATGTCCCAGAAATTCAGCAGCATCACGGAGGCGGCAAGGGTGAAGATGATGAGGCCGAACGCCGCCGCGGCGACGAAGAGACCCAGCATCAGCAGGAGACCGGCGGCAATTTGAAAGACGCTGCCGGAAATCAATACCCATTTCGCAAAAGGTATGCCGCGGGCTTCGATGGCGTCGGTTATCGGCACGATGACGAAAAAATGATGAATGCCGGCGGCAACGAAAAAACCGCCGAGCAGCAATCTGCCGAGGATGAGGATCACGAAGGCCAGGTCATCCTGCATGTCTAACCCTACTCTCGCGTTTCAAATCTTCGTCATCACCGCAAACTCTCGCAAGCTTACGAAAATGCAATGTGCCAATACAGTTTGCCTGCGCAAATTCGCCCCAATTGAGGATGATTGAGGCGCAGGCGGCGGGGCTGGGGTAGCGGCGGCATGGCTTCATAGAGCTTATATGCCTGTCATGTTACGTCTTCGAAAAATGATTCCCGCCAAGTTTGGAAATTGCGCAGGTACGAGATGTCGGGTCACGGCAATTTGGATGAGATGGAAGCGGCGGACGGGTTTTCTTTAGGCGCGCTTTTCAGACGCTACAGGACGCCACTGACGGCAGCAGCGACACTCGTTGTCTTCTGCCTCGTCGGTTATGCGATTATGCAGCTCACCAACGAGGTTCGCTATGATGATGTCGTCGGTGCGCTTGCGGCGACCAGGCCGAGCGCCATCCTGCTGGCGCTGTTCTTCACCGCACTCAGTTTCCTATCCCTAGTCTTCTACGACCTCAACGCCATCGAATATATCGGCAAGAAGCTGCCGTTCCCGCATGTGGCGCTGACGGCGTTCAGTGCCTATGCGGTCGGCAATACCGCCGGTTTCGGCGCCCTTTCGGGCGGCGCGATCCGCTACCGCGCCTATACGCGTCTCGGTCTTTCGCCGGACGATATCGGCCGGATCATCGCCTTCGTCACCCTGTCCTTCGGTCTCGGGCTTGCCGGGGTCGCGGCGATCGCCCTCATTATCATCGCCAGCGAGATCGGGCCGCTGATCGGTGTCAGCGCGTTCCTTCTCCGTCTGATCGCCGGCTCGATCCTCGCCATTCTCGGGGCTGTCATGATCATCGGCCGCGAAGGCCGCGTGCTCGATCTCGGCGCGGTGGCGATCCGCCTGCCGGATTCGCGCACCTGGTCACGCCAATTCCTGGTGACGGCCTTCGATATCGCCGCCTCGGCCTCGGTGCTCTACGTGCTCTTGCCGCAGACGGCGATCGGCTGGCCGGCCTTCCTGGCCGTCTATGCGATCGCCGTCGGTCTCGGCGTGCTCAGCCACGTTCCGGCCGGGCTCGGCGTGTTCGAGACCGTGATTATCGCCTCGCTCGGCAGCGCGGTGAATATCGATGCGGTGCTCGGATCGCTGGTGCTCTACCGGCTGATCTATCATGTGCTGCCGCTGTTGATCGCCGTGCTCGCGGTGTCCGCGACGGAACTGCGCCGTTTTGTCGATCACCCAGCCGCCTCCAGCGTCCGGCGCATCGGCGGACGGCTGATGCCGCAGCTGCTGTCGACCTTGGCCCTGCTGCTCGGCGTCATGCTGGTGTTTTCGAGCGTCACACCGACGCCGGATCAGAATCTGGAATTTCTGTCCAACTATCTGCCGCTGCCGATGGTCGAAGGCGCGCACTTCCTCTCCAGTCTGCTCGGATTGGCGCTGGTGGTCGCCGCGCGCGGCCTGGGACAAAGGCTCGACGGCGCCTGGTGGGTGGCGGTATTCTCGGCCCTTGCGGCATTGACCTTGTCGCTGTTGAAGGCGATTGCGCTGGTCGAAGCGGCTTTTCTCGCCTTCCTCATCTTCGGGCTCTTCGTCAGCCGCCGGCTCTTTACCCGCCATGCGTCGCTGCTCAACCAGGCAATGACGGCTTCCTGGCTGATGGCGATCGCCGTCATCGTCGTTGGTGCCGTCGTCATTTTGCTCTTCGTCTATCGCGATGTCGAATACAGCAACGAACTCTGGTGGCAGTTTGAATTCACCGCCGAGGCGCCGCGGGGACTGCGCGCCCTGCTTGGCATTACGATCATCTCGTCGGCCATTGCCATTTTCAGCCTGCTTCGGCCGGCGACCTTCCGGCCGGAACCGGCGACGGAGGAGGCGCTGGCGCGCGCCGTCGATATCGTCAGGAAGCAGGGCAATGCTGACGCCAATCTGGTGCGGATGGGCGACAAGAGCATCATGTTTTCGGAGAAAAGCGACGCCTTCATCATGTACGGCCGGCAGGGCCGCTCATGGATCGCGCTCTTCGATCCGGTTGGAGATCATCGCGCCGTACAGGAACTCGTCTGGCGCTTCGTCGAGGCGGCGCGGGCAGCAGGCTGCCGCGCGGTTTTTTACCAGATCTCGCCGGCGTTGCTTTCCCATTGCGCCGATGCCGGCCTGCGCGCCTTCAAGCTCGGCGAGCTGGCGGTGGCCGATCTCAGGACCTTTGAGATGAAGGGCGGCAAATGGGCGAATCTCCGGCAGACTGCGAGCCGGGCGCAGCGCGACGGGTTGGAATTCGCCGTTATCGAACCGCAGGATGTGCCTGCTGTCATCGATGATCTTGCGGCGGTTTCCTCGGCCTGGCTCGAGCACCACAACGCCAAGGAAAAGGGCTTCTCGCTCGGCGCCTTCGATCCCGATTATGTCTCTTCTCAGCCGGTCGGCATTTTGAAGAAGGACGGTAAGATCGTTGCCTTTGCCAATATCCTCGTCACCGAATCCCAGGAGGAGGGCACGATCGATCTCATGCGTTTCTCTCCGGACGCGCCGAAGGGCTCGATGGACTTTCTCTTCGTGCAGATCATGGAGTATCTGCGCGGTCAGGGTTTCACTCACTTCAATCTCGGCATGGCGCCACTCTCCGGCATGTCGAAACGCGAGGCGGCACCCGTCTGGGACCGCATCGGCAGCACCGTCTTTGAGCACGGCGAGCGCTTCTATAACTTCAAGGGCCTTCGGGCATTCAAATCCAAGTTTCATCCGCACTGGCAACCGCGCTATCTTGCGGTTTCCGGAGGGGGCAATCCGATGATCGCGTTGATGGACGCGACGTTGCTGATCGGGGGCGGATTGAAAGGGGTAGTGAGAAAATGATCAGGACAATCCTTCTTGCCACGGCATGCGCCTGCATGCTCGCGGCCGCACCGGCTCATGCTGCCGAGGAAACCAGGCAGAGCTTCGAAAGCGGGCTCATTCCGTCGCCGCACATCTTCTTGCCGGAAGGCGAGGTGAAGGGCACGGTGATGCTGATCTCGGATGCCGCCGGCTGGGGCGATTACGAGAAGGCCGAGGCCGACAGGCTGGTTTCCGAAGGCGCCGTCGTCATCGGTGTCGACTTTCCTTCCTATATCCAGGCGCTTGACCGCTACGATGTCAACCTCAATGACGGCTGCCTCTACATGGTCTCGGACATCGAATCGCTGAGCCAGCAGGTGCAGCGTGCGACCGGCAACAACGCCTATCATCTGCCGATTGTCGCCGGAATCGGCGAGGGCGGGGCCTTGGCGCTGGCAATTGCAGCGCAGACACCGGATGCGACGATCGGTCAGACGCTTGCCGTCGATCCGAAGGCCGGCATCCCGCTGACCAAGGAACTTTGCACGCCGGCTTCGAAGAAGGCCGTCGACGGCCGCATGGTCTACGGGCTGAGTGACGGCGCGCTGCCGGACCCCGTTATATCGGTCTTCACGCCCAACGCCGACAAGGATGGGAGGGCGCATGCCGAAGCGCTGAAGAAAGTCCATCCCGCGATCGAGATCCGCGATTCCACCGACGACGCGCAGACGGTCTTCGCCGATACGCTCGATGACCTCGTCACCGCCTCGGGCGCTTTCGGCAATCCGCTCGGCTTGCCGCTGGCGATCCTCGAGGCCACCCCCACCCTGGATACGATGGCGGTGATCTATTCCGGCGACGGAGGCTGGCGAGACATCGACAAGGAGGTGGGCGGCACCCTGCAGAAGGAAGGTATTCCCGTCGTCGGTGTCGATTCGCTTCATTATTTCTGGTCGGAGCGCAAGCCGGAGGAGACCGCCGGCGATCTTTCGAAGATCATCGATTTCTACCGCAAACAGTGGAAGGTGAAGCATGTGCTGCTCGTCGGTTATTCCTTCGGCGCCGACGTCGTGCCCGCGACCTATCAGCTGCTGAAACCGGCCGAGAAGTCGGCGGTGGCGCAATTGTCGCTGCTGTCGCTCTCGCACCAAGTCGACTACGTCATCTCCGTTCTCGGCTGGCTCGGCCAGAAAACGGAAGGGGCGGGAGGCGATCCGGTCGCCGATTTGAAGAACGTCGATCCCAAACTCGTGCAATGCGTCTACGGCAAGGACGATGACGACGACGTCGCCTGTCCGGCGCTGAAGGATAGCGGCGCCGAGGTCGTCGAACTGCCCGGTGATCATCACTTCGATGAGAATTACGATCTTCTCACCAAGACGATCATCGACGGACTGAAGAAGCGGCTGCAAGATTAAAGCATGTCGCGCAAAAGTGTGCAGCGGTTTTGCGTCAACTACATGCGTAAAAACAAAGAACTAAAGCGCAAGGAGCGAATCTGAAGGATCGCGACGCGCTTTAGAACCGTATCGTGCTCTAACGTGCCAGCATCTCCTCGCTCCAGCCAAGCTCGGCGACTTCCTTGCCCCGAAACCGCGCATCGTCGGCGACGATGAATTCATCGAGTTGCGGCGGAGCGACGCCGGAGCCGGAAAGCATCGCGTGCACCTGGCCGCGATGATGGGTCTGGTGCTGGAAGAGATGGGCGAGCACGTCGTCCATGCGCTCCTCCTGAATGCGGTCGCCGCGATGGAGCCTGACGGTCGAGACCAGCCCCTCCGGGCTCAGGGCCTCACAGAGCACCGTCAGGCGGAGGTCGACCGCCGCCTGCGCTGCGCTCAGCGATGCTATGTCGTCGAAGGGTTCTTCGATCTCGAAGGCCTGGTAGCCAAGCGTGCCGCCTTCCATGCCATCGACATAGAACCAGTCGACCGTGATGATGTGGTTCAAGGTTTCCTTGATCGAGGGGAAGAAGCCCGTGCGCGGCGCTTCGAATTCGCCAGGTTTCAAGGCTGCGCAAGCGCGCAACAGACGGTGGTTGGCAAGGGCGTTGTTATAGGCAAGTTTGCGAAAGACCCTGACGGGATCGACGGTCGACATCGGCGGCTTTCCTCTCAAGCGCTTGCGGAATGTTTGCGTCAGTCATCAAGATTGCCGTCGCGCCAGACGAGATGACGCGGTGCTGCCGGCAGGTTCTCGATTTCCTGGGCAATGAAATAGGGCGGGATGTCGAGCGCGGTCAGGGCTGTGCGCGTCGCCGCAACCCATTTGAACTCGAGATGGTTGTCGCCGTCTTCGACGCGATGGACGATCTCATGCGGCCGAAAGGGAAATTCCGGTGGGATTTCCATCAGATAATAGAAGCCGAGTTCATGCCAGTCGCGCTGTTCGCAGTGGAAAAAATTCTCGACGGTCCAGAGGAGGCGCGAGACTGTGACGTTGAGGCCGAGTTCCTCCATCATCTCCCGTTTTAGCGTTTCTTCCGAGGTCTCGCCGATTTCCGCCGTTCCCCCAGGAAAGGTCCAGAAGGGCTCGTGCACGGCGCGATGAACGAGCACATGGCCATCGCGAAAGGCGAGGCCGGCGATGCGATGGTTGAAACGTTGAGCGCCCACAGTCAGGCGGATGTGGGTGCGCTTGCTCATGTCATTCTTATCCGAGATCGATTACGACGATTTCCGGCGGCACACCGAAGCGGACCGGCGCGATGGAGCAGCCGAGGCCGCCGGACACGATGATATTGCGCCCCTCCTCGACGATATGGCCATAGGCGTAGCGATTGCCGTAACGCGAGGGGACGATCGGCGAACGGCCGAGGAAACGGATCTGCCCGCCATGGGTGTGGCCGGACAGCGTCAGCGAGACGCGCTCGGGCACGCGCGGAAAGATATCGGGCTCATGAGCAAGCAGAATGACGGGCGCATCGTCGGTCACCTGCGCCATCGTGCCGTCGAGGTCGTCGAGGCCAAGCATGCGTGTGCGCCCCCATTTCCTGCCGGGCAGCAGCGCCAGCTGGTCTTCGAGGCCCGCGAACCAGAAGCCGCGGCCGTCCTTTTCGAGCCGAACGGCGCGGTTGCCGTAGACCGGGATGCCGACGTCGGCAAGCGCCCGGTGTCCGAATGTCATCCCGCCGTTCTTCTGGGCAGTCCCGTCCTCCCACCAGTCATGATTGCCCATGATCGCATGGACGCCGAGAGGGGCCTGCAGAGTGGCCAGCGCCTTCGACCACTGGCTCGAATGCACGTATTGCGTCACCATGTTCATGCCCGAGGCGTAATCGCCGAGCAGGACGGTGACGTCGCCTTCGAGTTCATTCGCCCTGTGGCAGATCGCTGTGATGCGGTTTGCCGACATCCAGGGTTCGCAGGCATGAATATCGGCGAGCGCGACAACGCGGAGCTTCAGCCCCGGAGTCCATCCCGGCGGCGTCAGCCGGTAACGGGCGATGCCCAGTCGCGCCAGCGGTTCATAGGCGAAGGCGTAACCGCCGAGCGACATAACACCTGCGATACCGCCGCCGACAAGCTTGAAAAATCCGCGGCGGGTGATCACTCAGTCGTCCTCCTGGAACAGCCGGAACTGCGCAGCCTCCATTTCCTTGGGCGGTTGCATTCCGAGATGTTTCCACGCGATTGCGGTCAGAACACGGCCGCGCGGCGTGCGCTGAATGAAACCCTGCTGGATCATGTAAGGCTCGATGATGTCCTCGATTGCGTCGCGCGGTTCCGACAGGCCGGCGGCGATGGTTTCGATACCGACCGGGCCGCCGCCGAAATTGACGGCGATCATGTTAAGGTAACGCTTGTCGAGCTGATCGAAGCCGACATTGTCGACGAGCAAGCGGGTCAGCGCCTCGTCGGCGATCTCGCGGGTGACGGCTTCCGCCCTTGCCACCTCGGCGAAATCGCGCACGCGCCGCAGCAGCCGGCCGGCGATGCGTGGCGTACCGCGGGCGCGTCTGGCGATCTCGCGCGCACCTTCTTCGGTCATCGGCAGGTTCATTAGCCGCGCGCCGCGGCGCACGATCAGCTCCAGCTCCTCGACGGTATAGAAGCTCAGGCGCACCGGGATGCCGAAGCGGTCGCGCAACGGCGTCGTCAGCAGGCCGAGGCGGGTGGTCGCCGCCACCAGGGTGAATTTCGACAGATCGATTTTCACCGAGCGGGCGGCAGGGCCCTCGCCGATGATGAGGTCCAATTGGAAATCTTCCATGGCCGGATAAAGGATTTCCTCCACCGCCGGATTGAGGCGATGGATTTCGTCGATGAAGAGCACATCGCGCTCCTCGAGATTGGTGAGTAGTGCGGCGAGATCGCCGGCCTTGGCGATAACAGGGCCTGACGTCGAGCGGAAATTGACGCCGAGTTCCTTCGCCATGATCTGCGCCAGCGTCGTCTTGCCGAGACCGGGCGGACCGACGAAAAGCACATGGTCCAGCGCCTCGCCGCGGTTCTTCGCGGCCTCGATGAAGACCTTGAGATTGGCGCGCGCTTCCGCCTGACCGGTGAATTCGTCTAGCGATTGCGGGCGCAGGGTCATGTCGAGATCTTCGCCCCGCTTTTCCGGCGATATCAGGCGGGCGGGTTCGCTCATGCTCTTATTCCGTTTTGAAACCTGTCACAGCAATACACCAAAAAAAGGTCGCCTCGATATCCAACCGTCGTTTTTCCGGGCTTCACCGCGCCAACTCCTTCAATCCCAGCCTGATCAGTTTAGCGCTGTCTGCGCCGTCGCCGGCCGTCTTCATCGCCGCCGCAACTGCATTGGCCGCCTGGTCTCTGCTGTAGCCGAGGTTGGTCAGCGCGGAGACCGCATCGGCGACCGGCGCGGCCGCGACACCTTCGCCGAGTTCCTGCTTGAGGGCGATATTGATCGCTTCCCCGGCAAAGGCCGGCGCCCGGTTCTTGAGCTCGGTGACGAGGCGCATCGCCACTTTCGGGCCGACGCCCGGCGCGCGGGAAACGGCGGCGCGGTCCTGCAGGGCAATCGCATTGGCGAGTTCGCTCGGCGTCAAGGTCGAGAGCACGGCAAGCGCGACCTTGGCGCCCACCCCCTGAACGCTTTGGAGCAGGTTGAACCACTCCCGCTCCAATGCAGTCATGAAGCCGAAGAGTTTCAACTGATCCTCGCGCACATAGGTCTCGATGAACAGCACGCAGGCCTCGCCGGCCGAGCCGAGCTTGGACAGGGTGCGGGCGGAGCAGTGGGCGACGTAGCAGACGCCGTGCACGTCGACGAGCACATAATCTTCGCCGATCTCGTCTATGGTGCCTTTCAGCTTGCCGATCATGGGGCGCGGTCTCTCAAGGGTGCGTTTCGGGCGTGATAAGTTCAACGGAGGGGAAATAAGATCGGTATCCGCCGGGGTCGCGGGTCAAAATCTTGTAGCCTCTTATCGCCGCATGGGCGCCGATGAGGAAGTCGGGCAATATCTGATCGCGCCGTCCGCCGGCGCGACGGTAAAGCCGGAAGGCTTGAGCTGCGGCGAAGACAGCCGGCCAAGGCAGGTTCTCGCGGCGGAATTCATCCTGCGGAAGCAGTTGCTCGACTTCATCCATATCTTCGTAGCGAACGGAAAATTCGGAATAGATGATCGGATTTATAAGGACCGGGCCATCTCTGAAGACGTCGAGCATTTTTCGACGCGACCAATCGTGCCAGTCCGAACCGGCCACAGCCAGATCGACGAGTATATTTGTATCGACAAGCGTTGCCATCAGCGATCACGGGTCATCGACATGAGGTCTTCGGCATCAATCGCCTGATCGCCGGTGCCTTCGAGACGGCGGATCGTCTGCAGGAAACGGTCGAGCCGGCCCCGATCCTCGATCTCCTGCTTGCAGTTCTTCGGCGAGAGAACCAGCTTGCCATTCTCGATCGAGAAGATGACCTCGCTGTTGGCCTCGATGCCGGCGAGCTCTCTGAGATCGCGAGGAATGGTGACCTGGCCTTTGGACGTGACGCGCATCTTGCTGCTCCTTCGAAGTAAGAATTATCCTTACTGTTGGAACAAGTCAAGAACAGACCAGTGCCTGCCGCATCCGATTGCTGCCGCGATTGTGGGCATGACAGATGGCGATCGCCAGGGCGTCGGCGGCATCGTCGCCCTTGAATTCGACTTTCGGCATCAGGATCTTTAACATCATGTGAATCTGATGTTTTTCGCCGTGGCCGACGCCGATGACGGCTTTCTTGACGGCGTTGGGCGCATATTCGGAGACGTGCAGACCGGCACGCGCCGGCACCAGCATGGCGATGCCGCGGGCCTGGCCAAGCTTGAGGGTCGCCACCGCATCTTTGTTGACGAAGGTCTGTTCGACGGCGGCCTCATCCGGCTTGTAAGCGTGGACGACCTCCGCCAGGCCATCATGCAGCTGGCAGAGGCGGGAGGCGAGATCCATGTCTCCGTCGGAGGTCACGGTTCCCGAGGCTACAAACCGCAGGGAATTGCCCAGCGTGTCGATGATTCCCCAGCCGGTGCGGCGAAGTCCTGGATCGATGCCGACGATGCGAATCGTATTTTGCATGGTTTAACCTATAGCGACTGCGAAATAACTGCCATCGATATGTGAACAAAACAAAAACCTTCTCGAATAAGCCGCTCCATTTACCGCGAATTAAAACAGATGCTTGAATTCTAGTGTCAAATACGAAGGGGGTCTCGTGTCGCAAAGAGATAAGCCCCCGAGGTTCTGTTTGAAGATCGGCCGATCAGGCTCATGCCGCCTGCCCGCGCCGGCAGACGCGTTCAGAAGGGGTTCGTCGTACATGGCTCAGAGATTTCAATCCCTGTCCTTCAAGGTCATTGCCACATTCATCCTGATGACCGTGCTGTCGATCGCGGTGATCGACGTGCTCGCCTATTTCGCCAGCAGCCGCATCTCAGACGAGCAGGCGCTGAAGGCCAAGGAGAGCGTGCTGATCTTCCGCGGCGACATGCTGCAGGACCAGCTGGCGCAGCTCGAGAACCAGGCCAATTCCATTGCCCGCATCGAGGCGCTGCAGATGTCGATCACCAGCCTGAAGAGCGGCTGGAAGACCATCGAGAAGACCTCCGGCGATGCCCGCGCCGAGCTGAAGAAAGTCTTCATCACGGCCAATCCCAACCCGGCCGATCAGCGCGAGAAGCTGATGAAGCCTGAAGCGCCGAGCGGCTTTTATTATTCGAACCATGAAAAGACGCAGGGCGAAGTCGCCCGCGACCTCGAAGACACTGCTTTCAGCGATCTCTTGATCGCCGATCTCGATGGTTCCGTTCTCTATTCCTACAAGAAGGAAGACGACTTCGCCGAGAATCTGAAGTCGGACGCTTGGAAGACGACCGGCGCTGGCATCGCTTTCGCCAAGGCGATCGAGAATACCGCCAAGGCGACCGATGATGCCGCACCGACAGGCTTTTCCGGGCTCCGCGTCGATGCGGCCAGCGGCAGGTCGGCGATCTTCTATGCCGTGCCGATCGTCAAGCTCGGCGCGGCCAAGGGCATCATCCTGTTCAAGGTGCGTGACGACATCGTCGCCAGCATCCTGGCAAAGGGGATTGTTCAGGGCAGCACCGCGCGGGCGGCGATCGTCTCTGCCGATGGTTCAGCGATCGGTCTCGATGCGAGCGGCAAACTTGCGACGCTCGATGCCGCTCCCTTCACCTTCATCAAGGACGCGCTTGCCAGTTCGGCGATGACGGTGGCCGATTTCAACAGGACGGACGGCTCAGCGCGCGCCTATGTCCGCGGCATCGATTATCGCGGCGATCGCTTCCTCGTGGTCGAAAGCGTGCTGCTCAGCGAACTCAATGCCGGCTCGCTGGAGATCGCCACTTTGCTGACGATGATCGGCATCGGCGTGCTCGTCGTCATGGCGATCGCCACCGGCCTCGTCACCAATTTTCTGTTCTCGCCGCTTGCGCGGCTTGCCGGCGTCACGCGCGATGTCGCCGACGGCAAGCTCAACACCGAGATCGGCAGCCTGAGCCGAAAAGATGAGATCGGCACGATGGCCAACGCGCTTGCCCGCTTCCGGCAGTCGCTGATCGAAGGCCGCGAACTGGAAGCCGCCAGCGAAGAGACACGCCTACAGGCCGAGCAGGACCGCCAGCAGAACCTTGCCGAGCGCGAGGCAGAGGCGCAGACGCTGCAGCAGGTGGTGGAGGCGATCGATGAGGGCCTGCATCATCTGGCGAACGGGGATCTCGCCTATCAGATCGATCGGCGCTTCCCGAACGAGCTCGAAAGCCTGCGCATCAATTTCAACGAAGCGCTCGCGACGCTGAGCGAAACCATGACGGCCATCGGCGGCAACTCGATGGCGGTGCGGGCCAGCTCCGAGGAGATGCGTACCGGCGCCGACGAGCTTGCCGGGCGCACCGAGCGCCAGGCCGGCTCGATCACTGAGACGGCGAATGCAATCAGCGCGATCACCCAGTCCGTCCGCCGGCAGATCGAGCGGGCCGAACAGGCCGAGCGCATCGCCCGCGACGCCAAAAAGGAGACGACCGGCTCCGGCCAGATCATGCGTGAGACGATCGCGGCCATGGAGGCGATCCAGACCTCCTCACGCCAGATCAACACAATCATCTCCGTCATCGACGACATCGCCTTCCAGACCAACCTTCTGGCGCTCAATGCCGGTGTCGAGGCGGCGCGCGCCGGTGAATCGGGCAAGGGTTTTGCTGTCGTCGCCATGGAAGTGCGCGAGCTCGCCCAGCGCTCGTCGAGCGCGGCCAAGGAGATCTCCAGCCTGCTGCAGAAATCGACGCATGAGGTCGAAAGCGGCGTATCGCTTGTGGAAAGGGCAGGTGTCGCGCTGACCGGCATCGGCGCGCATGTCGAGGCGATCAACGGGCAGATCAACGAGATCATGGAATCGACCCGCGAGGAGGCCAATACGCTGCGGGAGATCAACAGCGCCGTCGCCGAACTCGACGCGATGACACAGCAGAATGCCTCGATGGTTGAGGAGACGACGGAAGCGATCCACCGGCTGGCGACGGAAGCCCTGGAAATGGATCGCCAGCTCGGCAATTTTACGCTGCCGCACAGCGACCACAGGCCGAGCGCCGAGGTGCATGTGCTGCGCCGTCACCGGTAGGCACTGCTTCCGGCATCCCGCCTGGGCCGCGTTCGCCGGCCCTTTTGTTTGCGTGCATGGTTTGGAATGGCGCGGGCGCGAACCTACATAGGCTGCATCGTTCAACTGGCCGGCAGGTTTCCCATGGTTCCCTTCTCCATCCTCGACCTTTCCCCCGTTGCCGAAGGCAGCACCGTCAGCCAGTCGCTCGAAAGCTCGGCGCGAATGGCCCGCAAGGCCGAGGAATTCGGCTACAAGCGCTTCTGGCTCGCCGAACATCACGGCATGCCGGGGATCGCCAGTGCAGCCACCGCCGTCGTCATCGGTCATGTCGGGGCGGCGACGAAAAGCATCCGCATCGGCTCCGGTGGCATCATGCTGCCCAATCATTCTCCACTCGTCATCGCCGAGCAGTTCGGCACCTTGGAGGCGCTCTTCCCCGGCCGCGTCGATCTCGGCCTCGGACGTGCGCCGGGGACGGATATGCGCACGGCACAGGCGCTGCGGCGAAACCTTGAGGCCGGCGCCAACAGCTTTCCGAACGACGTGGTCGAACTGCAGCAGCTGCTCGGCACGCCTGTCGAGAACCAGGCGATCCTCGCCGTTCCCGGCAGCGGTTCGCGTGTTCCGATCTGGCTGCTCGGCTCCAGCCTCTACAGCGCCCAGCTTGCCGCCATGCTCGGGCTTCCCTATGCCTTTGCGTCGCATTTCGCGCCCGACATGCTGCTCGATGCGATCGGCATCTACCGCGATCGCTTCCAACCCTCGTCGACGCTCGACAAGCCCTATGTGATGGTCGGCGTCATGGGCGCGGTAGCGGCGACGGACGAGGAGGCGCGCTATCATTTCACTTCGGCTCAGCAGCAGTTCGTCAACTTGCGCCGCAATGTCCGCGGTCCGTTTCCGCGACCGGTGGCCGATATGGAGGCGTTCTGGTCACCGATGGAGAAGATGAACGTCGAAAACACGCTGCGTTATGCCGTGGTCGGCTCGCCGGAGACGGCGGAGACAAAACTGACAGCGTTTCTCAAGGAAACGCAGGCCGACGAGGTGATCATCTCCATGCCGATCCATGATATCGAGACGCGGCTGAGATCGGTGGAACTATTCGCGGGCCTCGGAAACTTCATGCGGGTGGCCGCATAGGTTCGCAACGCGCGGCTCGGGACAAAAAACCCGGCGTCACGGCCGGGTTTTTCATGGAGGATCGTTGGAAGGTCAGGCCGAGAGCTTCGCCAGCACTTCTTCCGAGACCTCGAAATTGGAATAGACGTTCTGCACGTCGTCATCATCTTCCAGGCTGTCGATCAGCTTCATCAGCGACTGGGCTTTTTCCTCGTCCACCGGCACATTGTTCTGGGCGCGCCAGACGGCCTTGACGGTTTCGGCTTCGCCGAGGCCGGACTCCAGCGCTTTTGAGACGTCGCCGAGGGCTTCGAAGGCGCAGGTGATGTAGTGGCCCTCTTCATCGGTCTCGACGTCGTCGGCGCCGGCTTCGATCGCGGCTTCCATCACCTTGTCAGCATCCCCGACCGAAAGCTTGTAGGTGATTTCGCCGACATGGTCGAAGGAGAAGGACACGGAACCGGTTTCGCCGAGAGCGCCGCCGGCCTTGGTGAAGATCGAGCGGACGTTGGAGGCGGTGCGGTTGCGATTGTCGGTCAGGGCTTCGACGATGATCGCCGTGCCGCCGGGACCATAACCCTCGTAGCGGACTTCGTCATAGTTTTCGCCGTCGGCGCCGGCTGCCTTCTTGATGGCGCGATCGATGTTGTCCTTCGGCATGGACTGGGCCTTGGCGTTCTGGATCGCCAGGCGAAGACGGGCATTCATCGTCGGGTCGGGCAGGCCGGCCTTGGCGGCAACGGTGATTTCGCGCGCGAGCTTGGAGAACATTTTCGACCGCACGGCATCCTGACGGCCCTTGCGGTGCATGATGTTTTTAAACTGTGAATGGCCAGCCATGGCACCCCTGTTCACGTCTCATTGTTCGGAATGGGCCGCCTTATAAGAGCGAAACGGCACCCGTTCAAGGGAAAAGCAATTCGGAACAAAGGCGAAAGGATGACGTTTCAACCGAACTCTATCCAATGGAAAGGAACGGTCATGGCTAGTCTCAGCGAGGCGCAGGAACAACCGGCACGTCAACTCTGGGATCAGGTCAACGGCGTTCATGCCGGAATGCTCGGAATTTCCGGGCTGGATATGCACATGCAGCCGATGGCGCCCCATGCAGATCCCACCACCAACACGATCTGGTTCTATACCAAGACCGACGCCGATATCGTGCGCTCCATCAAGCCCGGCAGCCGCGCCCATTTCTGCGTCATCGGCAAGGATCATGACTATCACGCCTGTCTTTCCGGCGTGATCGAGGTGCGCCCCGACCCTTCCAAGATCGAGGAATATTGGAGCTCGATGGTGGCGGCCTGGTATGACGGCGGCAAAAAAGATCCCAAGCTCACCATGTTATCTCTACATATCGACGACGCCGAGATCTGGGTTTCCACTGGCAACACGCTGAAGTTCGGCTGGGAGATCGCCAAGGCCAATCTCGATGACGACAAGATGCCTGACGTCGGCATCAAGCGCCATCTGCAGTTCGCCTGAGCAAACGCCGGGCCGTTTTACCGGACGCCCTTCAGCACATAGATCAATGGCTTCTTCGGCAGCGTGCGCAGGGAGACGGTGATGCTGTCATCGGGTGCATAGGCGACATCGAAGTCCTTGCCGAACATGGAGAGGAAGGCATCGACCGGCGGCCCGCGGCGGTGCATCGGCAGGATCAGCGACGAGCGCAGCCGCTTGATGACACGGCTCATGCTGTCGGCGCCCATGGTCAGGCCGCCGTCGACCGGCACCATGACGACGTCGAGGCGGCCGATCTCGGTATATTGGGTCTCAGTCAGCTCGTAATGCAGATGGCCGAGATGGCCGATGCAAAGGCCGGCAATTTCAAAAACGAAAATCGAGTTTCCATTCTGCTGCGAGCCGCCGAGGCCATAGCTGAAGCGGATATCCGTGGTGATGTTGCGAATATGGGCGTCTCCGACCACAAGATCGATCTTGGCTGCCTCGCCGGGCACATCGCTCCACCCATGCAGCACATGCTTGATGCCCGGCTCGGGCGTCAGGGTGAAGTGGGTCGGGTGAGCTTTGTTCATGGTCACGACGTCGGGCGTTATCGCCGGCCGGTACCAGCCGTTGTAGTCCGTCGCGATGACAATACCGGCGGGAGTGTCGATCTCGAAGGTGGAGTGGCCGAGGAAGGTCAGTTTGACGTCCTCGCCCTCGGTGACGGCCGGCTCCGGCTGCTCGCTGCCGGAGAAGCTTGCAAAGGTGGCCCGCGGGATGGACTGCGCGATCGCCTGACAGTGGCTGACGGGCGGTCGCTGCTGCTGCGCCCTTGCTGCGGGACCCGATAGGATGAAGGCGGCAAGGCATGCGATCGCGAGAACAAGATGTTGCGGCTTCATGCCACCCCTCCGGCGCTTTCACGAGAAGGCCGGAGAATGCGGCAAGAGGTCGCAGCGGTCCAGACCGGAGATACTCACAATCGTGTGTGGGGTCTGGGTCGAGCGAGCCTTACCGCCAGAACTCCGGCACTGTCTCGGCCAGGCGCGGTCCGAGCCGCAGCGGCGCGATCTTTTCGGCCAGTCCCGTCACGTCGGAAATCTCGACGCCGACGCCGCAGATCGTTGCCGGGCCGCTTGCCGCTTCCATGCGGCCCTTCGGCATCTTGGAGATGAAGCGGTTGAGCGGCTCCTCCTTGTCCATGCCGAGGGAGGAATCATAGTCCCCACACATGCCGGCATCCGACATATAGGCCGTGCCGCCGTTCAGGATCTGTGCATCGGCGGTCGGCACGTGGGTATGGGTGCCGACGACGAAGCTGGCGCGGCCGTCGACGAAATGGCCGAAACACTGCTTCTCGCTGGTCGCTTCCGCATGGAAATCGAAGATGATCGCATCGGCCTGCTCCTTCAGCGGGCATGCGTCGAGGATCACCTCCGCCGATTTGAAGGGATCGTCGAGTTCCGGATGCATGAAGACCCGGCCCATCACATTGGCGACGAGCACGCGCGCGCCGTTCCTGGCATAGAAAAGGCCGGAGCCACGGCCGGGCGTGCCCTGGGGATAGTTGGCCGGCCGCAGAAACTGATCGTGGCGTCCGGCAAAGGCGACCGCTTCCTTCTGGTCCCAGACGTGATTGCCTGTGGTCACCACATCAGCGCCGGCATTGATCGTTTCCAGAAAGATATCCTCGGTGATGCCGAAGCCGCCGGCGGCATTCTCGCCGTTGACAACGATGAAATCGAGCCTCAAGTCGGAGATCAGGCCGGGAAGGCGGTCCCAGACTGCCGTGCGTCCCGTCTTGCCGACCATGTCACCCAAAAAAAGCAGCCGCATTCCCTATCCAATCCAAGAGGCAAAAAAGCGAAGGCCGCTTTCTGTCAGGATGGCATCCAGGCTTATGTCGTGCGGCTCGTCGGGCACATGTGCCACTTCCTGGCAGTCGAATGCAATGCCGATCAGCTTCGGATGCAAGCCTTTCTCTCTTAGCCGGCTGATGGCGCGGTCATAGTAGCCGGCGCCGTAACCGATGCGATGGCCGCGGGCATCGAAGGCCGAAAGCGGCACCAGCATGATCTCGGGATCGAGAATGGCGGCCCCCGCGTCGGGGCCGACCGTGCCGAAGCCGGTCTCGATAAGAGGCAGCCCTTCCGTCAGTTCCCGAAAGGCGATGGTCTGCTTGTCGAGGATCGCCGGCACGCATAGCCGCGCGCCGCGCGCTGCAAACCGGGTCATTAGCGGCCGCATATCGGCCTCGGACCGGATCGGCAGGAAACCGGAGACGATCGTGCCGGGCGCAAAGGCGACGGCCTCGCCGGCATGATCTGCCATTGCAAGGCTTTTGGAGATGCGCTCCTCAGGAGCGATGCTGTCGCGGGCTCCCAGCCGTTCATTGCGCAACTGCGCTTTCAGTTCTCGTGCGGTCATTCGATCTGCCGGATGTGAGAGGTTCGGCCCGAGCATAGACGGCTGGAGGTCCGATGCAAATGCAGGCTGCGACAGGAGCGCGGTTTCACGCCGTGTCAGCCTGCGGCCTGCGGTTGTCAGACGAGGATGCCTATCGCTTCTGCGTCGATTCGCGGGCCGGCGGCGTCGGCAGCGCGGCGGCCAGCCGCCGCATTGTTTCGTCGAACAGAAGGGTTCCGCCCGGCATCCAGCCGAGCGCGCGGATTTTCGCCGTGCTCATCGGATTGAGCGCTGTGTTGTCGGCCGGAGCCGGCAGCGCATGACGGCAGCCGGTCTCACGGCGGATGGGTCCCAGAATGTCGCGGGTGTCGACGACGATGTCCGACACGTTGAAGATCTCGCCGGAGATGCGCGTGCTTTCCGTCTCCAGCATCAGCCGCACCGCGCGTCCGAGGTCGCGGCCGTGAACCTCCGTGCCAGCGCGGGGAGCGATGGGCCGGCCGGCGCAATAATCGTCGATGAGGCCGTCCCATTTGTTTGGCGAGAGATCGCCATAGATGCCGGTCGCCCTCAGACTGACGCCGGCAAAACCGGGAGTCGACAGGTGGGTCAGTGCGCCCTCGGCGTCGAGCTTGATCTGGCCGTAGAGCGTCTCCGGCTTCGGGAGCATTGTTTCGGTAAGCTCGGTTCCCGCAGGGTGTTCGCCATAGGCCGCCCGGCTGGACAGGAAGACGCAGCGGCGGGTGCCGGCGCGTTTGGCGGCCTCGAAAAGCCGGACGGTGCCGTCGAGGTTCAACCTGTGAAAGCTTTTCGGATCATCCCCCTCGCCGCCGCGATATTTGCCGGGGATATGGCTGAAGGCGGCGTGGACGAAGAAATAGGCGTCGTCGAAAACGTCGATCTGATCCTGTTCGGGATCGAGGGAGAGCGCTGCGAACTCGACCGGGCGGGAGAAGAGGCGGGGATGCGGCGCCCGGCGTCCGCCGACGATCACCTGATAGCCGGCGCTCAGAAGTTCCTCGACGACATAGCGGCCGACGAGACCCGTTCCGCCGGATACCAATACCTTCATGCTGCCCCTTCCGGATTAGTGAGCGCCGCGATCTCGGGCACGTCGCCGCCATCGTGGAAACGGTGCCATAAATCGACCAAAGGTTGTAGCTGCGCTGCCTTGGGATGATCCTTTTCCCATGGTTTTTCATATTGGTAGTGCAGGATCGAGACGCTCTTCCAGTCCCAAAGCGCCGGCATGGTGAACCATACATATTGTAGCATGTTGAAATAAACCGGCAGGCCGTGCCAATCCGGGAAGAACGTCTCGAGAAAGGTCTGATCGGTGCGGCGCCAGAAGGTGTCCGGCCTGTCGAGCCTTTCGAGCATGTGCCGGAATGTGTCATGCGACGGCGTGGCGACGAAGACGCCGGAATTCATGCGGCGGAAATCGGTGAGGCTTTCATAGACATTGGGGGCGGCGGAAAATTCCGGATAGAGGAAGAGCCTGTCGACATTTTTCAGCACCAGGGCATCGGCGTCGATGAAGACGCAGCGTTGGTATTCGACGAGCTGCCAGAGCCTCAGCTTGCAGAAATTGTCGAGCGGCGAATGAAACGCCGGCTTGCGGCCCTTGGTGAAAGGCGCTGCCGAATGGAGATGACCGCGGGCGTGGCGTTCGTTGAAGGCATCGGAGAGCGGCAGGTGCTCGACTTCGATCAGGCGGCAGCCGAGGGTCGCGAGCGGGGCGAGGGCGGCTGCATCGGCCCCGCCGGTATGGAGGACGACGATGTCGGCGCGGGTTCCGGTCCGGCGCAGGGAGCGGGCAAGCGCGGTCGCGCCCATGGCGTAGTCGGCGTTGGTGACGAGGGTGACGTAGGCGAGGCTCGAGGTAGACGTCATCGGTCCCAGCCGCCTCCACGCGCGCCCCCATTCCTGTGCTTGTCACAGGAATCCAGCCACGGCGCGTCCGCGCCGCGAATGACTCTTCTACGCCCAAAGACTTGGGCGCGCTGGATTCCTGTGACATCCCTCGGGTCAAGCCCGAGGACAGGAATGAGGGGGAGTTCGTCGGACTGACGGCGTTCTAATAACAAACCATTGCTCATGACACCGACTTCAGCCGCTTGCCTTCCGGATCATGATTGATTGTCGCGGCAATGTCCTTGGTCCAGGCGGAGACGGCCGGTACGCGCGCGCGGTCGACGCGATAGGCGAATTTCTTCGCCACGTCGACGATCTCGCCGAGCAGGCCGGCTTCCAGGGTGATCGGCTCGAGGCCGAGATTGCGGAACTTTTCGTTGCGCACGATCAGCTCGTTTTCGGCAGCTTCCTTGCGCGGATTGGGCAGCCAGGCAATTGTGGCACCGCTGATTCTCGCGATCATCTCGGCGAGATCGCGCACCCGGTGGGTTTCCGTCATCTGATTGAATATTTCGACGCGGGCGCCGCGGACCGGCGGGTTCTTCAGCGCCAGCTCGATGCAGCGCACCGAATCCTGGATATGGATAAAGGCGCGGGTCTGGCCGCCGGTGCCGTGCACGGTCAGCGGATAGCCTATCGCCGCCTGGATGAGGAAGCGGTTCAGCACCGTGCCGTAATCGCCGTCGTAGTCGAAACGGTTGATGAGTTGCGCATGACGGCGCGTCTGCTCGGTGTGCGTGCCCCAGACGATGCCTTGGTGCAGGTCGGTGATCCGCAAGCCGTCATTCTTGGCATAGAACTGGAAGAGAAGCTGATCCAGGCACTTGGTCATGTGGTAGATCGAGCCGGGATTGGAGGGGTAGAGGATTTCCTGACTGATCGTCTCGCCGCCCGCCGTTTCGATGCCGACCGGTAGGTAACCTTCGGGGATCGCCGCGCCGACCGTCGAATAGCCATAGACGCCCATGGTGCCGAGGTGAATGAGGTGGGCATCGAGGCTGAGTTCGGTCAGGGCGTTCAAGAGGTTGTGCGTGGCGCTGACATTGTTGTTCACAGTGTAGTTCTTGTGGCGGTCGCTCTTCATCGAATAGGGCGCGGCACGCTGTTCGGCGAAGTGGATGATGGCATCGGGGCGATGTTCTGAGAGCCAGTTCTTCAGGAGTTCGTAATCCCTGGCGAGATCGATCAGGTTGAAGTGGATGCGGCGTCCCGTTTCGGCATGCCAGATGCGGGTGCGCTCCTGGATCGAATCCATCGGTGTCAGCGACTGAACGCCGAGTTCGGTGTCGATCCAGCGGCGCGAGAGATTGTCGAGGATATGGACGTCATGACCGGCATCGGAGAGATGCAGCGACGTTGGCCAACCAATGAAACCGTCTCCGCCCATAACCGCAATCTTCATCGCATCGTCTCCTGATCGGTCGCTCATTATCGGGAATAGTTAGGAATTATGACAATCATTCAATGGCTGGCGGCGGCGCATTCAATGCTTGCCGGCAAGGCATTCAATGCTTGCCTGTCGAGAAGCGTTGCGCCAAAGAGGGCACCTCAGTTTGGAGAAAATTATGACGGAACGCCCTTTTTCCATTTCGGGAGAGCTGACGGAGGCCGGACATCGCCTCGTCCAGCGGGTTTATTATGAGGACACGGATTTCTCCGGCCTGGTCTATCACGCCCGCTACCTGCATTTCCTCGAGCGCGGCCGCACCGATTATCTGCGCTGCCTCGGCGTCGAACAGCGCGAGCTCGTCAGCGCCGATGAGGAGGGGCTTGTCTTCGTCGTCCATCGCATGGAGATCGACTTCAAGAGCCCGGCGCGCATGGATGACGTGCTGACGATCCTGACGCACACGGAAAAAGCCGGTGGCGCCAAAATGGTGCTCAACCAGCAGATCCGCTCGGGCGAAACGCTGCTGATCGCGGCCAAGGTGATCATCGCCGTCATCAACGCCAAGGGGCGGCCGCGGCGGCTGCCGGAAACGCTTGCAGCGAAATTCCTGGAAGGCAGCACGCCGCTATAGCGTCGAATCGGCTTAAATTCGGCTTGTAAAAACTTGATCTTTATGTGAAGGAATTCCCGCGCAGGATGAGCGCTCTTCGGCCGCCGGATAATGCTCCGGTCAAGTAATCCAGGAATAAATCTCCCGAATACAGGCTTGCTGTCATAGTCCGGCACTAACCGTCTATTAACCATAATAGTGTCTTACTGGGAAAGTCGGAGTTTGTGCGGTGCACGCCTTCCTTTGACCAAATTTGACGGCAAGAAGGCGGAAGAAGAGCTTGGAAGCTTGACCAGGGCTTTGGGCGGCGGTCGCCGGACACTTCTTGCGAGATCATTTTGTGCCGCCCGGTCCAGCACCGGGCGTTTGGATTCGGGGATTTTGGATCAATGGAACAAGTAGGATTGGCAGCAGCCACGACGGACGTCAGCCTCTGGTCGCTTTTCATGCAGGCCGGCATCGTCGTCAAGCTCGTCATGCTCGGGCTCATCGCAGCCTCTGTGTGGACCTGGGCGATCGTCATCGACAAATACCTGGCCTATGGCCGCGCACGGCGCCAGTTCGACAAGTTCGAACAGGTGTTCTGGTCGGGCCAGTCGCTGGAAGAACTCTATCGCTCGCTGTCGGAGCGCAACAATACCGGCCTGGCATCGATCTTTGTCGCCGCCATGCGCGAGTGGAAGAAATCTTTCGAACGCGGCGCCCGTTCGCCGATCGGCCTGCAGATGCGTATCGACCGCGCGATGGACGTGACGCTCGCCCGTGAAACCGAATATCTCGGCGCCCGTCTCGGATCGCTTGCGACCATCGGCTCGGCCGGCCCCTTCATCGGCCTCTTCGGCACGGTCGTCGGCATCATGACATCGTTCCAGGCGATTGCCGGTTCGAAGTCGACCAACCTCGCGGTCGTCGCACCCGGCATTGCCGAAGCGCTGCTTGCCACCGCGATCGGCCTCGTCGCCGCTATTCCGGCGGTTATTGCCTATAACAAGTTCTCCGCCGATGCCGGCAAACTCTCGGCGCGCATGGAAGGCTTCGCGGACGAATTCTCCGCCATACTTTCGCGCCAGATCGACGAGAAGCTGCAGCCGCGTGCTGCCGCTCAGTAACCAACGGAGTATTCTGACATGGGTATGGCTGTTGGAGGCAATGGCGGCGGGGGCGGCGGGCGCCGCCGTCGCGGCGGTCGGAACAAGGCCGTCATCTCCGAAATCAACGTGACGCCGCTCGTCGACGTCATGCTGGTGCTTCTGATCATCTTCATGGTCGCCGCACCGATGATGACCGTCGGCGTGCCGATTGACCTGCCGGAAACGCAGGCCAAGGCGCTGAATTCCGAGACGCAGCCGATCACCATCTCCGTCAAGAATGACGGCGAGGTATTCCTGCAGGAAACGCCGATCCCGGCCGCCGAGATCGCCGCCAAGCTCGAGGCGATCGCCACCACCGGCTATAACGAACGCATCTTCGTGCGCGGCGACGCGACAGCACCTTACGGCGTCATCGCCGACGTCATGGCGCGCATCCAGGGCGCCGGCTTCAAGAATATCGGCCTGGTGACGCAGCAGAAGAAGGACCAATAGCGTTCAAGATGAAGACCAGCGTCGTCACATCTGCTGTTCTGCACTGCCTGGTGCTGACCTGGGCGATGGTATCGCTCAGCGCCCCCGAATCCTTCAAGGTGGAGGATTTCGAGGCGATGCCGGTCGATCTCGTGCCGGTGGAATCCATTACCCAGTTGCAGCAGGGCGACAAGAAGGCTCCGAAGAAGGAGACGTCCGCACCGGTGCCGACGACACGGCCGCCTATCGCGCAACCGGCAGAAAACGCCGGCGACAACAATGTCGACCTGAAGACGCCGCCGGTGCCGAACGCCAAGCCGAGCAACAGCGAGGCGGCCGCCGCCAATTCCAGCGAAAAGCCGCTTCCGCAGGTCGATCCCAAGCCGAACGACCTCAAGGAAGTCAACAAAGAAGAGACCGAGGTCGAGCAGCCGAAGGAAGTAGCTTCGATACCGCCGCCGAAGCCGGTCGAAGTGACGCCGCCGAAGCCTCAGGAAAAACCGCCGGAAGAACAGGCCAAGCCTGAGGAGCCGCCGAAGCCGGATGCCGAAGCATTGCCGGACAAGGTGCCGACGCCGGTCGTCAAGCCACAGGTAAAGCCGCCGGAACCGCAGAAGCCTGCCGAAAAGCCGCCGGAAAAGACACCGGATCAGCCGAAGGCTGCGGAAGCACCGACGGACAAGAAGAAGGCTGACAAGAAGCAGGAAGTGGCGAAATCCGCTTCGTCAATGAAGAGCGACTTCAATGCCGACGAGATTTCGGCCTTGCTGAACAAGACCGATCCTTCGGCCGGCGGCGCCAAGCGTTCGACGCAGGAGGCATCGCTGGGGGCGAAGAAGAGTAACGGCGGCTCGAAACTCAGTCAAAGCGAAGAAGATGCAATGCGCAGCCTGATCGAGGGTAATTGGCTGATCACTCCGGGGATGGAAGGCCTTTCCGGCATGGTCATCAAGGTGCACATGAAGCTCGACAGGGACGGCAACATTATCGGCCAGCCGGAAGTCGAGTCATCAGGTGGCAGCAGCAGCGATTCCACACGCCGTGCGTTGGAAAGCGGGGCTTATAGAGCTGTTATGAAATCCGCGCCCTTCACGACGCTTCCGAAGGACAAGTACGACGCCTGGAACGAGTTCGATCTCAACTTCGATCCTAGCAGCATGGGAATCTAGATGCTGATGGATCTCTGCCATGGCAAGAATTCGGTGACGGCTGCCGTCACGCTCAGCGCAGTTCTGACCTGTGCGCTTGATGCGTCAGCACAATCGAATGGCATGGCGATTTCCGAAAAACCGGCCGCAATCGTCGGCTCGTCCGAGGTGACAGCGGCAGGCGGCAGCGCAGCCGCTGGGAAAGCCCTGTCGGCTGCGGCTCTTCGCGCGGTGTTGCGTTCGTCCCCGTTCACCATGCTTCCGAAAGAAAATTACGAGTCCTGGAGGGAAGTCGTCCTGCGCTTCGAATCCGGCGATCCGACTCCATAGATGCTGAAAGGCTGTTTGGTATGATGAAGTGTTCCTTTTTCCGCGCTATTTTGGTTGCAGTCGGTCTGATGGCCGCTGCCGTCGTCGCGACGCCGGCCAATGCGCTGGTCACGCTCGACATCCGAAAGGGCAATGTCCAGCCAATGCCGATTGCGGTGACGGACTTCCTGCAGGGCGATATGGGCGCGCAGGTTTCGCAGGTCATTGCAGCTGATCTGCAGCGATCCGGTCTGTTCGCGCCGATCAACAAGAGCGCTTTCATCGAGAAGATTTCCAACCCGGACGCTTCGCCGCGTTTCGAAGACTGGAAGGTTATCAATGCGCAGGCGCTGGTCACCGGCCGGGTGACGCAGGAGGCCGACGGGCGTCTTCGTGCCGAATTCCGCCTCTGGGATCCGTTCGCCGGCCAGCAGATGACCGGCCAGCAGTTCTATACGCAGCCGGAGAACTGGCGGCGTGTCGCGCACATCATCGCCGATGCGATCTACAAGCAGATCACCGGTGAAGAAGGCTATTTCGACACCCGTGTCGTCTTCGTCTCCGAATCCGGCACCAAGCAGCAGCGCAAGCGTCAGCTGGCGATCATGGACCAGGACGGCTTCAACGTGCGGATGCTGACCGATGGCAGCGATCTCGTACTGACGCCGCGCTTCTCGCCGAACCGGCAGGAAGTCACCTACATGTCCTTCGCCAACCAGCAGCCGCGTGTCTATCTGTTGCAGCTCGAAACCGGGCAGCGCGAGGTCGTCGGCAACTTCCCCGGCATGACCTTCTCGCCGCGCTTCTCGCCGGATGGCCAGAAGGTCATCATGAGCCTGCAGCAGGAAGGCAATTCCAACATCTATACGATGGACCTACGCTCCCGCACGACGACGCGGCTGACCTCGACGGCGGCGATCGACACTTCGCCCTCTTATTCGCCCGACGGTGCCCGCGTCAGCTTCGAAAGCGACCGTGGCGGCAAGCCGCAGATCTACGTGATGAATGCCGATGGTTCCGGCCAGACCCGCATTTCCTTCGGCGACGGCTCCTATTCGACGCCGGTCTGGTCGCCGCGCGGCGATCTCATCGCCTTCACCAAGCAGGCGGGCGGCAAGTTCTCGATCGGCGTGATGAAACCGGACGGTTCGGGCGAACGCATCCTGACGACCGGCTTCCACAATGAGGGCCCGACCTGGGCGCCGAACGGCCGGGTGCTGATGTTCTTCCGTCAGGCGGCAGGCGCCGGTGGTCCGCAGCTCTATTCGATCGATCTGACCGGCTACAACGAACAACTCGTCAAGACGCCGAGCTACGGTTCCGACCCGGCCTGGTCGCCGCTTCTGGAGTAAGAGGCGCGGCAATGCCTTCTTGTCGCCCCAGAATCATGGAAACCGGGCGACTACGGGACAAATCAGTAAATCATTAACCATAAACTTTGAGGGGCGGTTAACCGAGTGCGGTTACTGTCCGGAAACCCTGAAATCGCAAGGAGACCCGGCCATGAGCCGAATTCACACCCCGGCAATGAGCCGCATGCAGAATTTCGCCCGCAACCCCGTCATGATCGCGCTTGTGGCCGGTCTCGCGCTGGCAAGCTGCGCCAAGAAGCCGCCGAACAGCGCCGGCGAGCTCGGCCTCGGCGGCGGCGCGGGTGGTGCTGCAACGCCGGGTTCTGCCCAGGACTTCACGGTGAATGTCGGCGACCGCATCTTCTTCGATACCGACTCCTCGTCGATCCGCGCCGATGCCTCGCAGACGCTCGACCGTCAGGCGCAGTGGCTCGCCCGCTACCCGAACTATCAGATCACCGTCGAAGGCCATGCCGACGAACGCGGCACCCGCGAGTATAACCTGGCGCTCGGTGCTCGCCGCGCCGCTGCCGCCAAGGACTACCTCGCTTCGCGCGGCGTTCCGGCGCAGCGCATGAAGACGATCTCCTACGGCAAGGAACGTCCGGTCGCCGTTTGCGACGATATTTCCTGCTGGTCGCAGAACCGTCGCGCGGTCACCGTGCTCGGCGGCGCCGGCATGTAATTTGCCGATATAATTCGTTGTCTGAAGGCGGTCCCATCAGGGGCCGCCTTTTCTTTTTGACCACACTTTGGCCAGACTCCGTTGCTTTTTGACAGCAATTGGAAAAATCTCCTGTTCGTGCCTTAAGGCGCGAAGAATCACTGGGACAGGACGATACATATGAAGAAACTTGTCGTGGCAGGCATGCTGTGCCTCGCGGCTGTGACCGGAAGCGAGCGGGTGGCCTATTCGGCCTCGTTCTTCGGGCTGAATCTCGGCGGCCGATCCGCGGAAAACCAGGCGGCCCCGCCTGTTATCAAGGTACAGAGCGGCGACGCCGAGGTGCGCGTGCAGCAGCTTGAAGAGCAGCTGCGGCAGCTGAACGGCCGGATCGAGGAGATGAGCTTCCAGCTGCTGCAGATGCAGGAGACGATCCGCAAGCAGCAGGAAGACAATGAATTCCGCTTCCAGCAGCTCGAAAAGACCGGTTCCGGCGGCGGTGGCGCCAAGGCTCCCGTCAAGAAGAGCGAGACCGATGCCGCTCCGGCAGCCTCCGGCGGGGACGATGTCGCCAGGGTGATCCAAGCACCGCAGGGAGCCGAAACGGCTCCCTCCACCGATGTGCCAGACAATACCGGCCTCGGCCAGCCGCCGAAGCAGCTTGGCTCGATCGACTTCGATCAGAACGGCAACGCCGTCGGCGGAACCGTCGACGAAAAAGCCAATATCGGCTCCGGCCCGATTCCCGATGCCAACGGCAAGACGGCGCAGCAGACGGCGTCGCTCGGTAGTGAGGCGGATCAGTACAAGGCAGCTTACGGCCACGTTCTTTCCGGCGATTACGGCACCGCAGAGCAGGAATTCAACCAATACATCGCCCATTACCCGAGCAGCGCGCGGGCGGCCGACGCCAATTTCTGGCTCGGCGAAGCGCTCTATTCGCAGGGTAAATATAACGAGGCGGCCAAGACCTTCCTCAACGCGCATCAGAAATACGGCAGCTCGGAAAAGGCGCCGGAAATGCTGCTGAAACTCGGCATGTCGCTTGCTGCCCTCGATAATAAGGAAACGGCCTGCGCGACGCTGCGCGAGGTCTCGAAGCGCTATCCAAAAGCTTCGCGCGCCGTCATAGGCAAAGTTGCGAGCGAACAGAAACGCCTCGCCTGCTGAGGTCTTCCGGAATGTCTCCGGAAGCCGCGTCGCCTCATGCGGCGATCCGCCAGTTTCTCCTATCGCTCCAAAGTCCTGCACGCATTCTCGTCGCGATATCGGGCGGCAGCGATTCCACCGGCCTGCTTCTTCTCCTCGACGAAGCCGTGAAGGTCGCGCCTCATCTCAAGGTTTCCCTCTGCGCTGCCACCGTCGATCACGGGCTGCGCGCCGGCTCCGCGGACGAAGCGCAACAGGTTGCAGCGCTCTGCGCATCGCTCGGCATTCCCCACATCATCGCAGCCTGGCAGGGCGAAAAGCCGAAAACCGGCATCATGGCTGCGGCCCGCGAGGCGCGGTACGACCTCTTGGCGGAATCGGCGGAGAGGTTCGGCGCCAATCTCATCGTCACCGGCCATACGCTCGACGATCAGCGCGAAACATTGCAGATGCGCGGCAGGCGAACGGAGCAGGTTTCATCAGGCATCGCCGATGCGGTGCTCTTCGACCGGCGGTTCTGGATTTTGCGGCCGCTTGTTTTTTCCGCCCGGGCGGATATTCGCGCTTTTCTCAAAGATCAGGGTGTTCCGTGGATCGACGACCCCAGCAATGAGGATGTGAAATACGAGCGCGTGCGGGTGCGCCGGCAGTTATCCGCCCGTCGAGCGACCGAGACGGATATTCGCGCGGCCTGGGAGGCGCGGCTGGCGCTGTCGTCCGCAGCAGCCGAATGGCTGGATCGCCATTTCAGGCTTCACGGCGGCCTGCTTGGCCAGGTATCTGTTGATGGTTTGCGGCAGGACCGCGCAGTTCTGGACTATGCGCTCGGCCGTCTGACGGCCGTCTTCGGCGGACAGCCATTCGTGCCGGGGAGGGCGCATATGGGGCGCCTTCTCTCATTTGCCACCGGCGGGGAACCGGGGCGAATGACTGTCGGCCGAGTGGTGTTCGATCGCAGGCGTGACGGGCTTTATTTCACGCGCGAAAGCCGGGGGATATTGCCGCTGGTTCTGCGGCCGGGAGAGGCGGGGGTTTGGGATGGCAGGTTTCGGGTGTGCAATAGACTGGACGCATCAATTGAAGTCGAGGCGGCTGCCGCACACCCTACCTCATTCCTGTGCTTGTCACAGGAATCCAGCGCGCCCAAGTCCTTGGGCGCGGAAGACACTTTGCACTTTACTGAGTCATTCACCGCGCCGACGCGCGGTGGCTGGAATCCTGTGACAAGCACAGGAATGAGGGAGAATATGCGGCACCTGCCCAAGTCCGCTTCGAAGCGCGCCATCGCCTCGGCGCCCGCCTTATCCTCAGAAGGAGCCTATTTATCTCCAGAATCCATCCAGGCGATCGATCTGACGCCCTATTTCGCACCCTTCGACCGCTTTTTGACACGATTTGATTTCATCTTTGCCGATAGGCTTTCGGCGGTTTTCGCGATGGCGCCCTATGCGGGACTGCCTTTTAGAAGTATTGACGGAAAAACCATCTGACCTGGGGGATTGCCTTGGCAACAGCACGGCGCAACCCTATGTTAGAATGAATAAGACCGTCGCCATGAGGCGGCTGTTCCAGTGCTGGGGAGTTCAATGAACCCTAACTTACGTAATTTTGCCTTGTGGGCGATCATAGCACTTCTGCTGATCGCCCTGTTCAGTATGTTTCAGACGGCTCCGGCGCAGACTGGCTCCCGCGAAATCCCCTATTCGCAGTTTCTGCGTGAGGTCGATGCGGGCCGCGTGAAGGACGTCGTGGTCACGGGTAACCGTGTTTCCGGAAGCTATGTTGAAAACGGCACCACCTTTCAGACCTATTCCCCTGTAATCGACGACAGCCTGCTCGATCGCCTGCAGCAGAAGAATGTCCTGGTTTCCGCTCGTCCGGAAACGGACGGTTCTTCGGGTTTTTTGAGCTATCTCGGCACGCTGTTGCCGATGCTTCTCATTCTCGGCGTCTGGCTTTTCTTCATGCGGCAGATGCAGGGTGGCTCGCGCGGCGCGATGGGCTTCGGGAAGTCCAAAGCCAAGCTTCTGACCGAAGCGCATGGCCGCGTGACCTTCGATGACGTCGCCGGCGTCGACGAGGCAAAGCAGGATCTCGAAGAAATCGTCGAATTCCTGCGTGACCCGCAGAAATTTCAGCGTCTCGGCGGCAAGATCCCGCGCGGCGTGCTGCTCGTCGGCCCTCCGGGTACCGGCAAGACGCTGCTCGCCCGCTCGGTCGCCGGCGAAGCCAATGTGCCGTTTTTCACGATTTCCGGTTCCGACTTCGTCGAAATGTTCGTTGGCGTCGGCGCGAGCCGCGTACGCGATATGTTCGAACAGGCGAAGAAGAATGCGCCCTGCATCATCTTCATCGACGAAATCGATGCCGTCGGCCGCCATCGCGGCGCCGGTCTCGGCGGCGGCAACGACGAACGCGAGCAGACTCTGAACCAGCTGCTGGTCGAGATGGACGGCTTCGAGGCGAATGAAGGCGTGATCCTGATCGCCGCCACCAACCGTCCCGACGTCCTTGACCCGGCGCTGCTGCGCCCGGGCCGTTTCGACCGCCAGGTCGTGGTGCCGAACCCCGACATCGTCGGCCGCGAGCGCATCCTCAAGGTGCATGCGCGCAGCGTGCCGCTGGCGCCGAATGTCGATCTCAAGGTTCTCGCCCGCGGCACGCCCGGTTTCTCCGGCGCCGACCTGATGAACCTCGTCAACGAAGCCGCCCTCATGGCCGCCCGCCGCAACAAGCGCGTCGTCACCATGCAGGAATTCGAAGACGCCAAGGACAAGATCATGATGGGCGCCGAGCGCCGCTCTTCGGCGATGACCGAGGCGGAAAAGAAGCTCACCGCCTATCACGAAGCCGGCCACGCCATTACCGCGCTCAATGTCGCCGTCGCCGATCCGCTGCACAAGGCAACGATCATTCCGCGCGGCCGTGCGCTCGGCATGGTCATGCAGCTTCCCGAGGGCGACCGCTACTCGATGAGCTATAAGTGGATGGTATCGCGCCTCTGCATCATGATGGGCGGCCGTGTCGCCGAAGAACTGACGTTCGGCAAGGAGAACATCACCTCGGGCGCATCCTCGGATATCGAGCAGGCCACCAAGCTTGCCCGCGCCATGGTCACCCAGTGGGGCTTTTCCGATCAGCTCGGTCAGGTCGCTTACGGCGAGAACCAGCAGGAAGTCTTCCTCGGTCACTCGGTGTCGCAGTCGAAGAACGTTTCGGAAGCCACCGCGCAGAAGATCGACAACGAAGTGCGTCGCCTGATCGACGAAGCCTATACACAGGCCCGCACGATCCTGACCGAAAAGCACGACGAATTCGTTGCTCTCGCCGAAGGCCTGCTCGAATACGAAACGCTGACCGGCGACGAGATCAAGGCGCTGATCCGCGGCGAGAAGCCTTCGCGCGATCTCGGTGACGACTCGCCGCCGAGCCGTGGTTCGGCCGTGCCGAAGGCCGGCGCGCGGCCGGCCACCAAGGGCGACGAGCCCGAAGCCGGGCTCGAGCCGCAGCCGCATTGAGCGGCGTCACCAGGCTGAACAAGGCCGGATTTCCCTTGGGAGATCCGGCCTTTTCTATTGGTAACGGGATATATTCATTTTTCTCGGTAATTTACGTGCCGATGCCCATGTTTTGTGGCATCCCGATAAATTGAGGCAGGTCTGATTCAGGCGCTCTGGGCTTGACAACGGACCTTTGAAGCCAAATTCGCTTGGAACGATGCGCTGCCTTGAATGGCGCGCGGAAGCGCAGGAGTGCAGATGAAAAGACGCTATTTCGGTACGGATGGCATTCGCGGTCAATCCAATGTCTTCCCGATGACGCCGGATCTCGCCATGCGGGTCGGCATCGCCGCCGGCACGATCTTTCGCCGCGGCAACCATCGCCATCGCGTCGTCATCGGCAAGGACACGCGCCTTTCCGGCTATATGCTGGAGAATGCCATGGTCGCGGGTTTCACCGCCGCTGGCCTTGATGCCTTCATCCTCGGCCCGATCCCGACGCCTGCGGTTGCCATGCTGACCCGTTCGCTGCGGTGCGATATCGGCGTGATGATCTCCGCTTCGCACAATCCTTACGAGGACAACGGTATCAAGCTGTTCGGCCCCGACGGCTATAAGCTGTCCGACGACATCGAGGCCGAGATCGAGGATTTGCTCGAAAAGGATCTGAGCACGCAGCTCGCCAAGTCCGACGACATCGGCCGCGCCAAGCGCGTCGACGGCGTCCATGACCGTTATATCGAACACGCCAAGCGCACGCTGCCGCGCGACGTGACCTTGCAGGGCCTGCGGATCGCCATCGACTGCGCCAACGGCGCCGCCTATAAGGTGGCGCCTGCCGTGCTCTGGGAGCTCGGCGCCGACGTCGTCACCATCGGCAACGAGCCGAACGGCACCAATATCAATCTTAATTGCGGCTCCACCAGCCCGATCGCGCTGCAGAAGAAGGTCGACGAGGTCCGTGCCGATATCGGCATCGCGCTCGATGGCGATGCAGACCGCGTCATCATCGTCGATGAGAATGGTTCGATCGTCGACGGCGACCAGCTCATGGCCGTGATTGCCGAGAGCTGGGCCGAGAGCCAGCAGCTGCGCGGCAATGGCATCGTCGCCACGGTCATGTCCAACCTCGGCCTCGAGCGCTTTCTTGATGAGCGCGGCATGGCGCTCGCCCGCACCAAGGTCGGCGACCGTTATGTCGTCGAGCATATGCGCCAGCACAATTACAATGTCGGCGGCGAGCAGTCGGGCCATATCGTGCTGTCCGACTACGGCACGACGGGCGACGGCCTGGTCGCGGCACTGCAGATCCTTGCCGCCGTCAAACGCACCGGCAGGACCGTCAGCGAGGTCTGCCGCCGCTTCGAGCCGGTGCCGCAGCTGCTGCGCAATGTCCGCATCAGCGGCGGCAAGCCGCTGGAGGATATCCAGGTGCAGAAGGCGATCGCCGATGCCGAAGCCGAGCTTGCCAAGACCGGCCGGCTTGTCATCCGCCCCTCCGGCACCGAGCCGCTGATCCGCGTCATGGCCGAGGGCGACGACCGTGCCCAGATAGAGCGCATCGTCAATGAGCTGATCGGCACGATCTCGAACGTCCGCAGCGCGGCTTAATTCGTCGAATACAGATTACACGAAGAGCCGGCGCGCATGCGCCGGCTTTTTGGTAAATCCATACGCCAGCGAAATCGCGTCGTCGCTTCGCAGCTTCAAAGACTTTCACTGCTGCAATCAAGTTTCCTCTGTCGGAAGCTTCAAGATCCACAGTAAATAATCGTGGTTAAGCAGCTTTTAACGTTTCCGGTTCATTATCCATACGAAGCGTATCAGATTGGCAGCGACTTGAGCCTGCCGATGTAACGGATTTTGGAGTGGGATCCATGAAAAGAAGCTTGTCCGGCATCTTCGCGGCGTTGTTGATCGCGACGAATGCCTATTCCGCGGACCTGGCTCCGGCCGAGCCCATCCCGGAGCAGCCGCCCGAGGTGGCGGTCACTGAAGCGACGGGCTGGTACCTGCGCGGCGATGTCGGTTATGCCTTTACCGATCTTCGCGGCGCCCGCTATTTCCAGGGCAGCAATGCCAACGAAGTCGATTTCGACGACGCTGACCTCGACGACGCATGGACGATCGGCGGCGGTGTCGGTTACCAGATCAACAGCTACCTCCGCACCGATCTGACCTTCGACTATCTCACGCAGGCCGACTTCCGCGGCTCGACGGTCGGGCAGTGCGGCTTCCCGCTGGTGGATTGCACCTCGAGCGACCGCTCTTCGCTGACGGCCTACACGCTGCTGGCCAATGCCTATGTCGATCTCGGCACCTACGGCTACGTCACGCCTTATGTCGGCGCCGGTATCGGCGGCTCCTACGTCAAGTGGAAAAACCTGCGCAACGTCGCCTGCGCCGATGACGGCAGCTTCTGCGACGACGAAGTCACCCACGGCGGCAAGGGCAACTGGCGCTTCACCTACGCCCTCATGGCCGGCGCCTCGGTGGACGTCACCTGCAACTTCAAGGCCGATGTCGGCTACCGCTACCTGCATATCGATGGCGGCAACATGTTCGGCTATGCCGATAATGGCGGCCCGGGCCGCGACAAGGGCCTCAGCGCCCATGAAGTCCGCGTCGGTGGCCGCTATCTGTTCGGCGGCTGCGCCCAGGCGAGCTACGAACCGCCCCCGGAAATTCCACTGCAGCAGCCGGTCTACAAGTAAACTCAATGCTCTTGCATCAGAAAGCCGCCCCCGCAGGGGCGGCTTTTTTCATTTCCGCCACCCCGCCTGCGTCAAAATATCTTCCCTCTGCGACACTTCGATCTTGACTATGACGCCGCCGATCCATACACACGGCGGCGGGACACCCTTCCCCAACGAAGGGCTTTCTATCTGAGAGGATAGCATCATGGCGAAGACCGCAAAGCCGGACATCCGTCCGCACAATACTCATTTTTCTTCTGGCCCCTGCTCGAAGCGCCCTGGTTGGTCGCTCGAAGCCCTTTCCGACGCGGCCCTCGGCCGTTCGCACCGCGCGAAGGTCGGCAAGACCAAGCTCAAGCAGGCCATCGACCTTACCCGTGAAATTCTCGAAGTGCCGGCGGATTACCGCATCGGCATCGTTCCGGCCTCCGACACCGGCGCCGTCGAAATGGCGTTGTGGTCGCTGCTCGGCGAACGCGGCGTCGACATGCTCGCCTGGGAAAGCTTCGGCGCCGGCTGGGTCACCGATGTCGTCAAGCAGCTGAAGCTCAAGGATGTGCGCAGGCTCGAAGCTGGATACGGCGAGCTTCCCGATCTCTCCGCCATCGATTTCGACCGTGACGTCGTCTTCACCTGGAACGGTACGACTTCGGGTGTGCGCGTGCCGAACGGCGATTTCATCCCCGCCGACCGCAAGGGATTGACGATCTGCGACGCCACTTCGGCCGCTTTCGCCCAGGAACTCGATTTCGCCAAGCTCGATGTCGTCACCTTCTCCTGGCAGAAGGTTCTGGGCGGCGAGGGCGCACATGGCGTCATCATCCTTTCGCCGCGCGCCGTCGAGCGCCTCACCACCTATACGCCGGCCTGGCCGCTGCCGAAGATCTTCCGCATGACCTCGGGCGGCAAGCTGACGGAAGGCATCTTCCAGGGCGAGACGATCAACACGCCGTCGATGCTCTGCGTCGAGGACTATATCGATGCGCTGCTCTGGGCCAAGGATCTCGGCGGCCTCAAGGCGCTGATCGCGCGCGCCGATGCCAATGCCAAGGTCATTCACGATTTCGTCGCGGCAAACGACTGGATCGCCAATCTCGCCGTCAAGGCTGAAACGGCCTCCAACACCTCCGTCTGCCTGAAGATCGTCGACAAGGACATCGCGGCTCTCGACGACGATGGCCAGGCGAATTTCGCCAAGGGTCTGGTCGGCCTCCTGGAAAAGGAAGGTGTCGCCTATGACATCGGCCACTACCGCGACGCGCCGTCGGGTCTGCGCATCTGGGCGGGTGCCACGATCGAGGCGTCCGATATGCAGAAGCTGATGCCCTGGCTTTCCTGGGCCTTCGAAACGCAGAAGGCGCAGCTCTCTCAGGCCGCCGCCTGACGTGACCGCATCCGGCTCCGCCACGAGGCGGAGCCCAGCATCCCTGATTTCATCCATCGCTGAACATTTTTTGAAGGAGTCCCTCATGGCACCTCGCGTTCTCGTATCCGACGAATTGTCGGAAACCGCCGTCCAGATCTTCCGCGACCGCGGCGTTGAAGTCGATTTCGAACCGCAGCTCGGCAAGGACAAGGACCGTCTGCTCGAAGTCATCGGCAAATATGATGGCCTTGCCATCCGCTCCGCCACCAAGGTGACGGAAAAGATCATCGAAGGGGCGAAGAACCTCAAGGTCGTCGGCCGCGCCGGCATCGGCGTCGACAATGTCGATATTCCCGCCGCCTCGCGCCGCGGCATCATCGTCATGAACACGCCCTTCGGCAATTCGATCACCACCGCCGAACACGCGATCGCGCTGATGTTCGCCGTCGCCCGCCAGCTTCCGGCAGCCGATACCTCGACGCAGGCCGGCAAGTGGGAGAAGTCGAAATTCATGGGTGTCGAGATCACCGGCAAGACGCTCGGCGTCATCGGCGCCGGCAATATCGGCTCGATTGTCTGCGCCCGCGCCATCGGCCTCAAGATGCATGTCGTCGCCTATGACCCGTTCCTCTCCAAGGAGCGCGCCGAGGAGATGGGCGTCACCAAGGTCGAGCTGGACGAGCTCTTCGCCCGCGCCGATTTCATCACGCTGCACGTGCCGATGACCGACAAGACGCGCGGCATCCTCAACAAGGAAGCGCTGGCGAAGACCAAGCCCGGCGTGCGCATCATCAACTGCGCCCGCGGCGGCCTGGTCGATGAAGCGGCGCTTGCCGAAGCGATCAAGTCGGGCCATGTCGCCGGCGCCGCCTTCGACGTGTTCGAGGTCGAGCCCGCCAAGGAAAGCCCGCTCTTCGGCCTGCCGAACGTCGTCTGCACCCCGCATCTCGGCGCTTCGACGACCGAAGCGCAGGAAAACGTCGCTCTGCAGGTGGCCGAACAGATGTCGGACTATCTCGTCAAAGGTGCAGTCTCCAACGCCATCAACATGCCGTCGATCACCGCGGAAGAAGCGCCGATCTTGAAGCCCTTCATCCGTCTTGCCGACGTTCTCGGCGCCTTCGTCGGCCAGGTCACCGAGGAGCCGATCAAGGAAATCGAAATCCTCTATGACGGCATCACCGCCAACATGAACACCCGGGCGCTGACGAGCGCCGTGCTTGCCGGTCTCATCCGCTCGCAGGTCGCCGACGTCAACATGGTTTCGGCGCCAATCATGATCAAGGAAAAGGGCATCGTGCTCTCCGAGGTCAAGCGCGACAAGACGGGGGTCTTCGACGGCTACATCAAGCTGACGGTGACGACCGAGAGCATGACGCGTTCGATCGCCGGCACGGTGTTTTCGGATGGCAAGCCGCGCTTCATCCAGATCAAGGGCATCAACCTCGACGCCGACGTCGGCTCGCACATGATCTACATCACCAACACCGACGTCCCCGGAATGATCGGCTTCATCGGTACGACGCTCGGTGCTGCCGGCGTCAACATCGCCAACTTCCAGCTCGGCCGCGACAAGCAGGGCGGCGACGCCATCGCGCTGCTCTATGTCGATGGCGAGGTGGAGGATGGCGTGCTCGAACAGCTGACGGCCCACCAGGCAATCCGCCAGGCAAAGCTGCTGGCATTCAACATCGACTGAGTTTCTTTCCTCCCAGGGAAGCAGGGAAAACCCGGCGCCGGAAACGGCGCCGGGTTTTCTGCCTCAGCAATGGGTATATTTCAGTGAGGCAGCCGCTTGCGGCGGACGATCTTGCCGAAACGGGCTCTATCGTCCTCAGCCTTGGTGCGATGAAGGAAGGCGCGCCTGCTGCCGTCGAGACCCTGGAAGAATTCGTCCCAGGAAATCTCCTCCTGCGTTTGCGAGGAAAAATCGACGCGGACAGTTTCGCTGTCGCTCGCGTCCTTGATGCGGGCGGGATGGCCGCCTCGCTCTTCGATCCAGCGTCTGATCCTGTTGTAATCCGCCGTCGTGCCGAACCTGGCCATGAAACCCTCCGCAGCATTCGATTGCGACATTGATCCCCGAGAACGCATGATCGAGAGAATAGTTCCATAGGGCGATAATTATTCGCTCAACGATTTCCGGTTGAGCTGGTGCTCAAGCATTCGTTATTTTGAGAACGGCGCTCCGAGCGGCATAATTCGCATGGCTGGAAGGAGGATGTCTATGAAACGCTATTCATTCTCGATAATCGGACTGGCGCTTATGACCGCCATCATCGCCAATCCGGGCATCGCATCGCCTGCAACAAGCTGATCGGCACCTGAGCCGCACCCCCGCTTTCAAGGCGTGGCCTCGGCCGCGCCTGCCTTTCCCACCAGTGAAACGATCGGCCGCCCGAAAGCCGCCCCTTGCGTCCCGATACAATCCTTTCTATATCGATCGCTTATCGAAAGGCGGCCGATCCCGCCTGTGATACAGCAATCCGCCGCAATTGCAGCGCAAGGGTGGATGATGAGCGCGCAGAATTTGGCACCACCGTTGAACACACTGGATTTTGACAAGAAGCCGGAAGAGACCCGCGTCGTCGTCGCCATGTCGGGCGGCGTCGATTCCTCCGTCGTGGCCGGTCTTCTCAAGCAGCAGGGTTACGACGTGCTCGGCATCACGCTGCAGCTTTACGATCATGGCGCCGCGGTTCACCGCGCCGGGTCCTGCTGCGCCGGCCAGGATATAGACGATGCGCGCCGCGTCTGCGAAACGCTCGGCATTCCGCATTACGTGCTCGATTACGAGAAGCGCTTTCGCGAAACGGTGATCAATCCTTTCGCCGAAAGCTATGTGGCCGGCGAAACGCCGATCCCTTGCGTCTCCTGCAACCAGACCGTCAAGTTTGCCGATCTGCTGGCGACCGCCAAGGAGCTCGGCGCCGATGCGCTGGCGACCGGCCATTATATTCGTTCGCGGCCGAACCCTTCGCCCGAATATCCCGGCCGCCGCGCGCTGTTCCGTCCGGCCGACGCCGACCGCGACCAGAGCTACTTCCTGTTCGCCACGACGCAGGAGCAGATCGACTATTTGCGCTTTCCGCTTGGCGGTCTGCCGAAGGCCGAGACGCGCCGGCTGGCCGAAGAGATGGGCCTCGTCGTCGCCAAGAAGGCCGACAGCCAGGACATCTGCTTCGTGCCCCAGGGCAAATATTCCGACATCATCACCAAGCTGAAGCCGAATGCGGCGCTCGCCGGCGAGATCGTCCATCTCGACGGCCGCGTATTGGGAAGCCACGAAGGCATTCTGCACTTCACCATCGGCCAGCGCCGCGGCATCGGCATCGCCACCGGCGAACCGCTCTATGTCGTCTATCTTGATGCCCGCTCGCGCCGTGTCATCGTCGGTCCGAAGGAGGCGCTGGAGACCCACCGCGTCTATCTGCGCGACGTCAACTGGCTGGGCGATGAGACGCTTGCGGAGGCCGCTTCCGGCGACGGCTTTGCCTGCTACGCCAAGGTCCGCTCGACAAGAGCGCCGGCGCCCGCCGTTCTGCATGTCGATGCCACCGGCACCTATGTCGACCTGACGGTCGGCGAGGCCGGCATTGCTCCTGGCCAAGCCTGCGCGCTTTATTCCGCACCCGGTGACGACGCCCGCGTCTTCGGCGGCGGTTTCATCGAGCGCTCAGAGCGCGAACCCGCCGCCGAGGCCTCGCTCAAGGCGCTGCTCGCAAGCCCCGTCGCCGCCTGAAAGCGACAGGAGAGGGCGGGCGGCCCAAACCCCACCCTTTTTCTCCATCATGCGCTTGACACAAAGGCGAAGCGCACCTTATAAGCCGCTCATCCCACGAGCCCGCAGCGCTTCGCGAGCAGGTATCGTTTGACCAGTGGCGGAGTAGCTCAGTAGGTCAGAGCAGAGGAATCATAATCCTTGTGTCGGGGGTTCAAATCCCTCCTCCGCTACCATCTCAAAACCAAATGACTTCAACTGGTTGAGTGGTATTCCGTCGATGCTTCGGCGCGGCCCATGTTGCGTCATATTGCAGGTATTTCCCTCATTTCGGTTCTTCGCAACGATCGCACCGACGCCTCGAAAATAATGTCATGGGGTTGCAGCTCCTGTAACCTCGCCAACGGGCGAGATCATGTAGCAAGGGCAGGAGTTCTGCGGCGAGGAGGATCAGCCACGTCGCGCCCGAGAGAAGCTCGGTACGCGGCTTCAGCGCAGCATGCGCTTTCTGGTGGCTAAATATGGAGCGAGTCAAAACTGCGAAGCAACGCAGACGCTGCGCACATTCCCCCGATCTCGCTCACGCCGAGGCCAGCACTATCTGTAGAGCACAAAGTGCAAGATGGGCATTTTCATCGCCCAAAGGTGGGATGCCGCAGCGATAATGATGGCCCACAAGGCCAGCGAGAACATGACCGCTGCTAACCTGATTCCCATTGAATGCATCATTTCCTCCATCCCAGCATAAACGTCCCTCCTCGGACGATCTATTGCTAACAGGGCGCAGGTCGTTCAGCTATCGCAAGAAATCGCTACCAGATAACCGCTGCAGCGGCGCCCGGAAAGCTGCAAGGTTTGGCGATGCGGCGCCCTTTCCCTAGCCCTCAAACGACAAAGTGGAAATTGTCGTACTGCGCGCCATAATAGTCGGGCCCGCTGGTTTCGGTGATGACGGGCTCGGTGTCGAGCACGAGATAGTCGATCGCGCCATAGGCGCTGAGATCAATCACTTGCGGGTCATGAATGCTGTCGGCGGTCACGTTGACCGTGACCAAGAACACGGTATCGCCGTTCAGCCTCCCTTCGATCGTCAGAAGGTTGTCATAGTCGGAGGTGCCATTTGTAACGCTGAATTGCTCGATCTGGAAGGTGCCGCCATCGGCGGCCTGGATGGGTGTCCAGAATACGCCGCCTGACAGATAATGGTTGCCGTCGGCTTCCTTTTGTATCGCTGCATCGTCACCATCGTGCCATGCGCCCCAATCGAAGCCCTTGTAGCCTGTGGGGAAATCATGTTTGCCGACATCCTCGAAATTCACGAAGATGTCGCCACGCTCCGGCAGATCGACAGCGATATTCAGCAAGCCGAAGTCGGTGGCGCCTTTGCCGTCCGAGATCTTGAAATTGAACTGGTCGACGAGTTGATCTCCCGGGCCGAGCGCTGATACCACCGGATTGGAGTGGTCGAGTTCATAGGTGTAGTAGCCGTCGGAATAGATGGTCAGCGTGCCGTATTTTCCCTCGATCGCCGTCGTCGTGGCCGGTCCGTCCGGATTGGCCGGTTGCGGAATTCGCTGCCCGTTCACGAAGTTGAGGCGCAAAGGATCTCCGTCGGCATCCGTGGAACCGTCCAGGATGTTGCCGTCAACCGGCTTGTCGATGTCGAAAATGGGCTGGTATACGTCCGCTGCGATCGGCTTGTGGTTTGCCATTTCTACCTCCCGTCTGAAGTTCCGTTCGAGCATGCAACCCTATCGAGTGCTTGGCAACGAAATTTTGCCCAGCGTCTGATCAACTCAGCCTGCCAGATTCACGGGCACAATTGTCTGCAGCTTATAGATCTTGGTAGAGGGTTCGCTCGGCAATGAGAATTTATGCGTTGTCTTACGCTGATGCCGCTTCCGGAATATGCGGGCATTGGTTGCCTCAATGGAGGCCGCCCACTCCGAGCAAAGTTTCGACGGCTTCGTGGTCCTTGGACAGATCTGCCGGTGTTCCCGCCCAGGCCAACCTGCCGCGTTCGAGTATGACGACCTGATCGGCGAATTCGAGCGCGCTCTGGATGCGTTGCTCGACGAGCAGGATGGTCATGTCGCCTGACTTGGCGAGTTCGGCGAAGGCAGCCATCAGTTCTTCGCAAATAACGGGTGCGAGCCCCTCCAGCGGTTCGTCGAGCAGCAATACGGACGGGCGGCCGAGAATTGTGCGGGCGGTGGAAAGCATCTGCTGCTCGCCGCCGGAGAGTTGGTTGCCGAGATTGCGGCGGCGCTCCTTCAGCCGCGGGAACATCACATAGGCCTCTTCCACCACCGTTTTCGGCCGCGCCTTCAATCCGGCGAAGAGATTTTCTTCGACCGTCAGCGTCGGAAAGATACAGCGCGTCTGCGGCACATATCCAAGGCCCTTGTGGGCCCGTGCCGCGCTCGACGCTGCGGTGACATCCAGATCGCCGAGCCGGATGTGGCCGTCATAGCGCCTGGTTTGCCCGGCAAGCGTCGCGAGCAGCGTCGTCTTGCCCATGCCGTTGCGGCCGAGCACGGCAAGCCGTGCTCCAGCGGGCACCGAGAACGAAATGCTTTCCAGTACCCGTGTCGGGCCATAACCGGCCGAGAGATTGTCGACCTCAAGCGATATGGCTGGCATTGGCATAATTCCCGAGATAGGCCTCGCGCACGCGCGCATTCTTGGTGACATCGGCCGGTAGGCCATCGAAGATGATCGCGCCCGCCGCAAGCACGATGACGCGTTTGGCAAAACGAAAGACAAGATCCATGTCGTGTTCGATCATCAGCACGGCGAGATCGCCGGGCAGGTCGGCCAGCGCCTGCTCGATGCGGCCGGTATCGCTCTGCGGCACGCCGGCTGCCGGCTCGTCGAGCAGCAGCACCTTCGGCTTCAGCGCCAGCGCGACGGCAAGTTCCAGGAGCCGCTGTTGCCCATAGGCAATCTCGCTGACCTTGCGATGCATCAGCGGCGTCAGTCCGAGCTTTCCCAGGAGTTCGTCGATCTCGGCCATGACATCGGGCATCGAGAAGAAGTTTCCGAACATCTTCCGGGTCTTGCCATCCCGCTGCAGGATAGCGAGTCCTACATGTTCGGCGGGTGTCATGTCCTGGAAAAGCCGTGTCACCTGAAAGGAGCGCACGAGGCCGCGCTTGACCCTGCCGATCGCATTGACCGCCGTCACCGTCTCGCCGCCGAGGCGGACCTCGCCGGAATCGGGCGAGAGATTGCCGGTGACGAGGTTGACGAAAGTGGTCTTGCCGGCGCCGTTCGGGCCGATCAGCGCGACGCGGTCGCCGGGCGCCATCGCCAGCGAGACATCGTTGGTGACGGCAAGGCCACCGAAGGCTTTCCTGAGATTGGCAACTTCGAAGATCGGGCTCATCAGCGCTGCTCCCTGCGGCGCACAATCAACGCTGCGGCCGTTCCGTAAAGCCCCTTCGGCGCAAACAGCACGACGGCGATCAAGAGCGCACCGACCATGGTCAGCCAATGGAACGGATTGGCGGCCGAGACATAGTCCTCGAAGAGCATGAAGATGATCGTGCCTGACAGTGCGCCGAAGAGGGAGCCGGTGCCGCCGAGCACGAGCATGACGAGCGCTTCCGCCGATTGGGTGAAGGACAGGCTGTCCAGGCCGACGACCTGGGTCGAGATCGCATTCAGCGCGCCGCCGACACCGGCAACGGCGCCTGACATGACGTACATCCGGATGAGCGCCGCCTTCGGCGAACCACCCATGGCGCGGATGCGCAGCGGATCTTGCCGGATGCCGCGGCAGAGCATGCCGAAGGGCGAGCGCACCAGCAATCGCAGCAGCGCGAAGACAACAAGCAGCAGCGCCGTTCCGAAGAAGAAGGCGGTTTGACCGTAGAGATCGAATTCAAAAAGGCCGAAGATCGGGTCCGGCACGATGCCGGAAAGCCCGTCACTGCCTCCTGTCCACGACGAGGCCTTATTGGCGAATTCATGGAAGAGGTGGATGAGGGCAATCGACAGCACGAGCTGCGGCAGGCCATGCGCGCGCAGAATGATCGCGCCGCTGAGCAGACCCGAAGCTGCGCCACCGGCAATGCCTGCAAGCAGCATCAGCAACGGATCATTGACGCCGTAATGTGCGGACAGGATGCCGGCGGCATAGGCGCCGGACCCGAAAAGGGCGGCATGGCCGAGCGTCGCAACGCCGCAATAACCGGTCACGAGATCGAGCGACAGCACGAGCAGCGCGATGGTGATCATCCGCGTCAGCAGCGCGAGATTATCAGGGAAGGCGAAATAGCCGACGACGGCAACGGCGATGATTACCATGATGCCGGCGAAATCGCGGCTGATAAAACCGCGCCGATGCGGGAGACCTTCGTTTTCTTTGTTCATCACCAGCGCCATCTCACTTCGCCCTTCCGGCAAGGCCGCGCGGGAAGATGCAAATGATCGCGATCACGGCGAGATAGAAGAAGAATTCCCCGAATTCCGGCATCAGATAGCGGCCTGTCGTATCGATGGCGCCGAGGAGCAGGCAGGCGATCAGCGCCCCGGGTATTGAGCCGGCGCCGCCGACGGAGACGACGACCAGGAAGGTCACCATGTAGCGCAGCGCGTAATAGGGTTCGACCGGCAGGAGTTCGGCGCCGACCACGCCGCCGAAGGCGGCAAGCCCGACGGCAACGGCAAAGCTCACCGCATAGATGATCTCGGTGCGCACGCCGAGTGCCGCCGCCATCGCCGCGTCATCCACGGAGGCGCGCAGCTTGACGCCGAAGCTGGTCCGGTCGATGGCGAACCAGAGCGAGACCGCGACCATCAGACCGCAGAGGATGACGAAAAGTCGGTGCACGGGGATGGTGCGGAAGCCGAGGTCGGCCGAGCCCTGCAGGGCAGCGGCAAGCGGTATGGTCTTCAGCGTCGGTCCCATTGCATAATTCGCGATACCGATGACGCAGAAGGTGATGCCGATCGTCATCAGCACCTGGGTCAGTTCCGGTGCGCCGTAGATCCGGCGATAGAGGAAGCGCTCGAGCGGGATTGCAATGATGATCGTGGCGATCACGGCAGCGGTGATCGCCGCCGCATAGCTGAGACCGAGGTCCCGTGCGGCATAGGAGGCGATGTAACCCCCGATCATGGCGAAGGCGCCGTGCGCAAGGTTGACGACACGCATCAGCCCCATGGTGACGGAAAGGCCGATCGAGATCACGAAGAGCACCATGCCATAGGCTAGCGCGTCGACGGCTATGCTGAAGACTGTCTGCATGGACCTACCTGCTTGAGTGCGACGGGCCTGGGATTCCATGCCCGCCGCATGTTCTGACGCCCGTGGTTACTTGGCCGCCGCCAGGCCCGGATCTCCCTGCTTCTCGAAGGTCTTGACCTCCTTGTTGATGTAGGTCCCGTCGTCGGTCTTGGCGACTTCGCGCAGATAGATGTTCTGGGTGATGTGGCGGCTTTCCGGATCGATCGAAACCGGGCCGCGCGGGCTCACCCAGGCAAGGCCTTTCACCGCATCGACAGCCTTTTCGGCATCCTGCTTGCCGCCCGTCGCCTCGATCATTTTGTAGATGACATACATGCCGTCATAGGCGCTGACCGCGGGGAAAGAAAGTTCGGCCTTGTTGCCGATCGCTTTAGTGGCCGCCGCGACGAAAGCCTTGTTTTCGGGCGAGTCGTGCGAAACGGCATAATGGAAGGTCGTCTGGATGCCGAGTGCGGCATCACCGAGCGCCGGCAGATCGGATTCCTGGGTCAGGTCGCCGGGCGCGAAAAACTTGATGCCGGCAGCCTTCAGGCCGTTCTCGTTATAGGCCTTGACGAAGCCGAGTGTCGTCGGGCCCGACGGCAGGAAGGCGAAGACGCCCTCAGCGCCGGAATCCTTGATACGCTGCATGATCGGGCTGAAGTCGTTGGTCGCAAGCGGCATGCGGATCGCCTCGACCACCTGGCCGCCGGCCTTTTCGAAGCCGGTCTTGAAGGCGTTTTCGGCGTCGATGCCGGGACCATAGTCGCTGACGACCGAGATCACTTTCTTGACGCCTGCGTCCAAGGCGACCTTGGCGATCGGCGTCGAGGTCTGCCAGGTTGTAAACGAGGTGCGGACGACGAGCGGGCTCTTGGTGACGATGGCCGAGGTGGCGGCGTTCATGACGACCATCGGGACATTGCCCTGCTTGAGGATCGGCGTCACCGCCATGGCATCGGGGGTAAAATAGAAGCCGGCGAGATACTGGACCTTTTCCTTGACGATCAGTTCCTGGGCCAGCGCCTTGGATTGGGCGGGATCGGCCTGCGGCACGTCGCGATAGACGATCTCGACGGTATCGTTGCCGGCCTTGCTGCCGTTAACAGCCATATAGGCGTCAATGCCAGCCTTGAAGTTTTTGCCCTGGAGCGCGAAGGGACCGGAGAACGGGCCGATGACGCCGACCTTGATGGTGTCGGCATAGGCGCTCGTGCCGATGGCGATTGCCGCAGCGGCGGCCAGAAACAACTTCCTCATTTTCTCTCTCCCTTTTCGGCGTACTCCGGCGCCGTATTGAATTTCAGGCTAGCTTGTCATGCGAAATGGTGATGTAAAATGAAATAAATCCCCAAACACATGATCTGCTGGTTATGGTTCTGCGTCTCGAACACCCGGTTCACTGCGAGTGCGCGCAGCCTTCATTCGCAATCCTTCAGAATGGCAACCCCACGTAATTTTCGGCAAGGACCGTCGAGGCGGCGCGGGAATGCGTGAGATAGTCGAGCTCGGCCTCTTGAATCCTTTGGTCGAAATCACCGCTATCGGGAAAACGATGCATCATCGTCGTCATCCACCAGGAAAACCGCACGGACTTCCACACACGGGCAAGTGCAACCTGCGAATAGGCGTCGATGCCCCGATCCGAGCGTTGGCGGTAATGCTCGATCAGTCCTGAGAAAAGGTAGTGGACGTCGCTGGCTGCAAGGTTCAGCCCCTTGGCGCCGGTCGGCGGCACGATATGGGCGGCGTCGCCGACAAGGAAAAGCCGGCCGAAACGCATCGGCTCGGCGACGAAGGAGCGTAATGGAGCGATCGATTTCTCGAAGGACGGCGCGGTTTTCAACGCCTCGGCGTGATGCGGCGGCAGACGCCGTCTCAGCTCATCCCAGAAGCGGTCGTCGCTCCAGTCCTCGACCTTCTCGTCGAGCGGGCATTGGATATAGTAGCGGCTGCGCGTCGCCGAGCGCATCGAACAGAGCGCAAAGCCCCTCGGATGGTTGGCATAGATCAGTTCGTGGCTGACGGGCGCCACCTCGGCAAGCAGGCCCAGCCAGCCGAAGGGATAGACCTTCTCGAAATTTTTGATCGCCCGTTCGGGGACGGCCTTGCGGCTTGCGCCATGAAAGCCGTCGCAGCCGGCGATGAAATCGCAATCGATGCGCCTGGCAGCGCCGTCCTTCGTATAGGTAACGAAAGGAGAGCGGCCGTCGAAACCATGCGGCATGACATCGGCGGCATTATAGATCGACAGGGCGCCGCTCGCTTCGCGCCGCTCCATCAGGTCGCGCGTCACCTCGGTCTGCCCGTAGACGGTGACGCGCCTGCCGCCGGTGAGTTCATAGAGATCGATGCGATGGTCGCGTCCGTCGAAAGCGAGCGAGAATCCGTCATGCGGCAGGCCTTCGGCATGCAGTCTCGCTCCGGCTTTGACCTGATCCAGCAGACCGACGGTGCCTTCCTCCAAAACGCCGGCGCGCACCCGGCCGAGGATGTAATCCTTGTTGACGCGATCGAGAATGACATTGTCGATGCCGGCTTCGGTCAGAAGCTGACCGAGAAGCAAGCCGGATGGTCCCGAACCGATGATGGCGACCTGGGTTCGCAAATGCTTCCTCCCTCGCATTTCTTGCGTTTTGTCAGATTCTGCCGCGCCGACCGGATCGCCGCAATGGACATTCCAGCCTAAAAATTGCACTAATCGAACATCAGCGCGGGGAGGGAGGCGATGAGTAGGCATATACCGACCTACGAGCTCTATGGCGAAAACATCGGACGATCGCCGGAATTTTGGTTGCATTGCGAAACAATTCGCTCCCGGAGCAGCCTGCATCAATGGGAGATCCGGTTGCACCGCCACGAGAGCTTCTTTCAGATATTGTACATCGAAGCCGGATCGGGCGATGCGATCTTCGGCGAGAGGAGCCATGCCATCCGCCCGCCGGCGGTCATTACAGTTCCGCCGGCGTTCAATCACGGCTTTCGTTTTTCGCGCGATATCGACGGTCTCGTCATCACCATATTGCGATCCCATCTCAGCCATCCCCCCGGCGAGCGGAGCCATCTCGGCGAATGGCTGGCGACGCCGCATCTGACGCCGCTCGATCCTGATCATGCGGAGGCTGCCCATGTGATGCAGACGTTGCGACGGCTGGGCGACGAATTCGAAAACCGCCGCAGTGGCCGCAACGAGGTCTTGGCTGCCTACGTCGCCTTGGCGCTGCGGCTGACGGCGCGGATTTCCCATGAGGGAAATTCGCAGGAGCTTGCGTCAAACGAAAACGAGCGACGGATGGACATGTTGGGCGAGCTCATTCAGCAGCATTTTCGATCCCACAAGCCCGCATCCTTCTATGCCAGGGAGCTCGGGGTTTCGCCGACGCATCTCACCCGAATCGTCCGGTCGATGACCGGCAGCACGCCGCACGAGTTGATCGCCGCCAAACTCGTTGAGGAGGCGAAGCGTCAGCTTGTCTTTACGCTGGGCAGCGTTCAGGAAATCGGATTCCGCCTCGGCTTTGCCGACCCCGCCTATTTCTCGCGCTTCTTCCTCAAATATACGGGAGAAACACCGCGAGTCTGGCGGATAAGGGAGAAGGTCCGGCTGGAGGGTGTATAGAAAGCGGGCATCGTTCTAAGCATATCTGGTTATCTCTAAGCCTTCCCCAGATGCTTCGGCCAGAACTCCTGATGGACTTCGGCGGCTTCGTCTTCGAGGCTCGTCGGGCCGACCACGGTGACGAGGCGCGCACCGGTTTGCAATACCGCCCGACTCGGCACGTTCAACCCGATTCCAGCGATCTCGCCAAGCCGCGTTTCGGAGCACGCAAACACCATATGCCCGATGCCTGACCAGTAGATCGCCCCGGAGCACATCGCGCAAGGCTCCGTGCTGGTGTACAGCGTGCAGTCTGCGAGAAAAGCAGTGTCGTAATGCTGCGCCGCCAGTTTAACCAGATTCATCTCGGCGTGGTTCGTCATATCATGGCCGCTGAAGACGCTGTTTTGGGCGCGCAGGATTACTTCGCCGTTCTTCACCAGCACCGAGCCAAACGGTTCGCCGCCGCCCTGTTCGATCGCGGATCTCGAGAGCGCAATCGCCTCGCGTAAAAACGGCTCGTGATTTTCCATCCCGTCTCCCCCAAAAGCTAGAGCGGGACGATGTTGTCTTGAAACTGACGGATTTCCAAGGGCTGCAAATCAGATTCGAGTCGGTGATCTGAATAGCCCCAACCGTCATTTTCTGGCTCTATCGATGAGTTCTGAGCCTAGGCTTGACCGACACAGTTGAGATATTCAATCGAGCCAATGCGCGATTGGCCTTCCTGTGCATTGTGCCGGCCTTCGCCTCACGCCGTCGGCCACGTCCAGTTCCGTACCTCCGGCATGTCCTCGCCGTATTCCCTGACATAGGCGTGATGCTCGGCAAGCTTGTCGTGGAAGGCGGCAAGTGCATCCGCAGCCTTTTCCTTCAGGCCCGGTACGCGCTCAATCGCTTCGATCGCGAGATGGTAGCGGTCGAGTTCGTTGAGGACGGTCATGTCGAAGGGTGTCGTCGTCGTGCCCTCTTCGATGAAGCCGCGGACGTGGATGTTCTCGTGGTTGGTGCGCTTATAGGTCAGGCGGTGAATGAGATAGGGATAGCCGTGATAGGCGAAGATGACAGGCTTGTCTGACGTGAAGATCGCATCGAAGGCCTCGTCGGTCAGGCCGTGCGGATGCTGGTCTCTGGATTGCAGCGCCAGCAGATCGACGACGTTGACGGTGCGAATCTTCAGCGCCGGTATGGCTTTGCGCAAGAGATCGACGGCGGCAAGCGTCTCCATGGTCGGCACGTCGCCGGCGCAGGCCATGACGAGGTCGGTCGCGACGGCGTCTTCCTCGTTGCTTGCCCAGTGCCAGATGCCGATGCCGGCTTCGCAATGTTTCACCGCTTCGTCCATCGACAGCCATTGTGGCTCCGGCTGCTTGCCGGCGACGATGACATTGATGCGGTCATAGGTGCGCAGGCAATGATCGCCGACCCAGAGCAGGGTATTGGCATCCGGCGGCAGATAGATGCGGACGATATCCGCCTTCTTGTTGGCGACGAGATCGATGAAACCGGGATCCTGGTGGCTGAAGCCGTTATGGTCCTGGCGCCAAACATGCGAGGTCAGCAGGTAGTTCAGCGAGGAGATCGGCTTTCGCCACTCCAGCTCGCCCGTCACCTTCAGCCATTTGGCGTGCTGGTTGAACATGGAATCGATGATGTGGATGAAAGCCTCATAGCAGGAGAACAGGCCGTGGCGGCCGGTCAAGAGGTAGCCTTCCAGCCAACCCTGGCAGAGATGTTCGGAGAGCACCTCCACGACGCGCCCATCGCGCGAGAGATGGATATCATAGGGTTCGATATCCTCCATCCAGACACGGTCGGTGACTTCAAAAACGCTGCCGAGACGGTTCGATTCCGTCTCGTCGGGACCGAAGATCCGGAAATTCGCTGCCTCGGCGTTGAGCTTCATCGTGTCGCGCAGATAGTGGCCGAGGATTTGCGTCGACTGCGCCACAACACTGCCGCGCCTGCCGATGTCGACGGCATAGTCCCTGAGATCAGGAACAGCCAACTCCCTGCGCAGTAGGCCGCCATTGGCATGCGGATTGGCGCCCATACGGCGTTTGCCGCCAGGGGCGAGTGCCCGCAGCTCAGGCTTCAACCGGCCTCCCGTATCGAACAGGTCTTCCGGATCATAACCGCGCATCCAGTCCTCGAGGATCTTGCGGTGGCCGTCGTCCTCCCGGCAGTTGGAAACCGGCACCTGATGGGCGCGCCAGAAGCCTTCCACCTTCTTGCCGTCGACCTCTTTCGGGCCCGTCCAGCCCTTGGGGCTGCGCAGCACGATCATCGGCCAGCGCGGGCAGCCGTCTGCAGCCTTGCCGTTGCGGGCCTGGTGCTGAATGTCGCGAATGCGGTCGAAGATCCGGTCCATGGTCGCGGCCATCTGCTGATGCATATCGCGTGGCTCATGGCCGTCGACGAAGAACGGTTCATAGCCGTACCCTTCGAAAAGACGGCGGAGATCATCGTCAGCGGCACGGCCGAGAATGGTCGGGTTGGCGATCTTGTAGCCGTTCAGATGCAGGATCGGCAGCACGGCGCCGTCGCGGGCGGGATTGAGGAACTTGTTGGAGTGCCAGCTCGCCGCCAACGGCCCGGTTTCGGCCTCGCCGTCGCCGATGACGCAGGCGACGATCAGGTCGGGATTGTCGAAGGCGGCGCCATAGGCGTGGACGAGGGCGTAGCCAAGTTCGCCGCCCTCATGGATCGATCCTGGCGTTTCCGGTGCCGCGTGGCTCGGGATGCCGCCAGGGAAGGAGAATTGCCGGAAGAGCTTGCGCATGCCTTCGGCATCCTCGGAGATATCAGGATAGATCTCACTATAGCTGCCTTCGAGATAGGTGTTGGCAACCATGCCCGGCCCACCATGACCGGGGCCGCATATATAGATGACGTCGAGATCGCGGCCGCGGATCAGGCGGTTGAGATGCGCATAGATGAAGTTGAGGCCGGGCGTCGTGCCCCAGTGGCCGAGCAGGCGCGGCTTGATGTGCTCCGGTTTCAGCGGCTCGCGCAGCAGCGGATTGGCAAGCAGGTAGATCTGGCCGACCGAGAGATAGTTGGCGGCCCGCCAGTAGCGGTCGATCAGGCCGAGTTCAGCCTCGGTCAGGGCGGCGGCGGTCGAGATATGCTTTTCCATGGGCTTCTCCCGTTCGAAAACGCGTTCAACGTCATTTCTAGCCGCCGGCGCCGGCGCGCCATTGATCTGGATCAGCGTTCGCCAAGAAGCGACAGCGCCTCGTCGGCGATGACCTGTTCCTCGTCCGTGGCAATGACATGGGCGGCGATGCGGCTTTCCCCCGAGCTGATCGTAAAACCATTGGCGACATTGGCCTTTGCGTCGATCGAAAGGCCGAGCCAGGCGAGGTGTTTCGCCACGCCGGCGCGAATCTCGGGCTGGTGCTCGCCGATGCCGGCGGTGAAGACGACGGCATCGAGGCCGCCGAGGGTTACCGCCATGCGGCCGATCTCCCCGGCAATGCGCAGCGTGAAGAGGTCGATTGCCTGGCGTGCCTCCAGCCGTCCGTCCGTCAACAGGTCGCGCGTGTCGGCGCTGATGCCGGAAACGCCGAGCAGGCCCGAGCGGTGATAGAGCAGATCCTCGATTTCGCCCAGGGAGCGTTTTCTCTCTCCTGCCAGATGCAGGATGACGCCAGGATCGAGCCAGCCCGGGCGCGTCGCCATGGGGATGCCATCGAGTGTCGAAAAGCCCATGCTGCAATCGCGGCTGATGCCCCCGTCCAGCGCACAGAGGCTGGCGCCGCTGCCGAGATGTGCGACCACCGCCTTGGCGGCTTCAGGCGCTTGGCGGGCAAGTTCTCCAGCTATGAATTTATAAGAAAGCCCGTGGAAGCCGTAACGTTTGATGCCCTCGTCGTGCAGGGAGCGGGGTATGGCGAGGCGGCGTACGAGGTCGTCCTGGGTGGCGTGGAAGGCGGTGTCGAAGGAAGCCGTCTGGGCAAGATGCGGCTTCAGATGCCTGAGCGCGCGGATGAAACGCAGCGCCTGCGGCTGGTGCAAGGGGGCGAGAGGGATCAGCGATTCGACGGCATCGATAGCGGCGGTGTCGAGGGCGATCGCACCCGTGAAGCGGTCGCCGCCATGGACGACGCGGTGACCGGCGGCGCGGCTGGCGGCTATGTCGAAATGATCGGCGAGACGCGTGAAAGTCTCGTCGATGACATCGTGCAGGTCTTCCGTCACCTCCGCCTTCAACGGCATGTCGAATGTCTGCGGCCCCCGGCTCAGTCCGAGTGAAAGCGGTTCGGCGCGGAGATCGATCACGCCCTTGCCAATGGGCCGCGCCTTGGCGCCTTCCATGGCAAAGATGCCGATCTTGACCGTCGAGGAGCCGGCATTGAAGGTCAGAAGCAAGTCGTTCGAGGGCATGTCTTGGCAGACTCCATGCGGCGTGATGATGGGGCGAACTTAGCGTCGAGGCAGCCGGCGGAAAGGCATGCATTCGTCCATCGGTTATTTTGCCGCGGGGCAGCCCATCATCTGAAGCTCCGTCAGGCCGTCGACGCCAGATTGGCGTCGCGGTCGCGGATAAAGATGCCCGCCTCGGCGGCGGGCATCGCCTTGCCGAAGAGATAGCCCTGGCCGATGTCGCAGCCGAGTTGTAGCAGGAAGGCGAGCTGGCCATGCTCCTCGATACCTTCCGCAGTCGTCTTGATATTGAGGCTTCTGCCGAGGCCAAGCATGGCGCGGACGATCTTTTCCTGGCGTTCGTCGTCGCGATAGGTGGCGATGAAGCTCTTGTCGATCTTGATCTTGTCGAAGCGGTAGCGGGCGAGCTGGGCGAGGCTCGAATAGCCGGTGCCGAAATCGTCGAGGGCGATCTGGATGCCGGCCGCATGCAACTCATCGAGGATGACGGCGGCGATGGCGGGATCCTGAATCAGCGCGTTTTCCGTGATTTCCACTTCCAGGCGCTGCGGCGGCAGGCGGCTTGCCGAAAGGACTTTAAGGATGCGGGAGGTCAGCAGCTTGTCTTCCATCTGCACCGGCGAGACGTTGAAGGACAACATGACATGCGCCGGCCAGGTGAGCGCGTCGCTACAGGCCTGGGTGAGCAGATCCTCGAACAGGGCGGTGATCATGCCGGTTTCCTCGGCAATGTCGATAAAGACCGGGGGCGGAATGTGGATGCCATCCTCGCCCGTCCAGCGCGCCAGCGCTTCGAAACCGCAGAGCTGACCGGTCTTCAGGTCGATCAGCGGCTGATAGAAGGGCTTGATGTTCTTGTTGGCGATTGCGGCACGCAGCCTGGTTTCCAGCGAGGCGCGCTCCGCTACCTTGTCCTGCATCGAGGTTTCGAAGACGAGATAATGGTTGGGACCGCGTGATTTGGCCTCATACATAGCGAGATCGGCGCGGTGGGCGGCATTCTCCAGCGGTTCGGTCCCCTCAGCCCAGCGATCGTAGCCGACGCTGGCACCGACTTCGACGGCAAAGCCGTCGATATGGATCGGCCGAGTCACGGCCTGGATCAGCAGCTTGGCGAAACGCTCCTCCCGCTGCGCCGTCAGAGCGAAGGCGACAATGATGAATTCGTCGCCGCCGAAGCGGTAGACGCAATCGGCGTTGCCGAGCGCACAGATGCGCCTGGCGACTTCGATCAACAGCACGTCGCCGCCTTTGTGGCCGACGAGATCGTTGACCTTCTTGAAGCCGTCGAGATCGACGGAGAAGATGGTGACGTTGTGGTCCCATTCCTCGATTTCGGCCTCGTTGCTTTTGACCGGTCGCGCAAGGATCTTGCGCTCGAAGGCGTAACGGTTCGGCAGCTTGGTCAGATGATCGTGGGTTGCCGTCCAATCGGCCTTCGCCTGGGCGGCGACGCCCAGTTCCATTTCCTTGCGCAGGTCGGCAATCCGCAGCACCGAATAAATGAAGCTCATGGCGCCGGAGATGCCGAGCCCAAGAACGAGCTTGTCGGCGCCGTAGTCGCCGAAACCGGTCATGAAGGAAGCCAGGCTGTCGTCGAAGTGCAGCAGTGTACCGAGGAGCCAGAGGGTTATTCCAAACCCGACAACCGACATGCATTGCCTTCCGGCCCTGCTTTGGAAAAACACCGGCATTATGCCTTCTCCATCTCCACCCGCGGCGAGATATCACGAAAATCTGAAATGTTCGTTGAAACCAGAAGGCGAATTATCAGAGGGGACGGTTCGCCGCTGTGCCGTCAGGAGACTGGAAACGTTGTGATGCAACCAGGATTAGCATCGCAGCTATTGCACCGATTTCGACCATAAGGAGAATAATTACCGCAGCCAGTTGGCACTGCAAAGATCAGAAAGAAGAACAACGAAGGCGAGCGTGCTGTCGCATGCTCGCCCTTTTTCGTGCTTCAGGCGGTGACAATCAACAGCGGAACGCTGACGATGAGACCGGCCAGTACCGTGTACGTGGCGAAGCGCATCAAACGCAGGCGCCGCGTACGTTCTCCACTCCAATCATATGTCATTCTTCCATCTCCTTGGGACAAGGAAGTAGTCCCGGCAAAACCGGGTTCAACAGCAATGATGCGATTTGCTTGTGTAAGGCTGGATAAGATGAGGAATTTCTAATGCTGGAAGCGCAGAGACCAGCGGCTGCCGTTGCTGGTCATACGAAGGATGGCAAGTGGCTCGACGTCGCTCAGCCAGAAGGAAGAGGGCGGCGCTTGAAGCACATGCGCGACCGCCGCCCGGATGACGGCCGCGTGGCTGACGGCGATGACGTGACCGCCGAGGCCCGATTGGCTGTCCATCCAGCCGGCGACGCGCTTTCGCAACTCAGCAAGACTCTCGCCGCCGTGGGCTGTTGCTTCCGGCTCGGTCATCCAGACAATGAGGTTTTCCGGCTCTTCCGCCTCGATCGCCGCGATCGACTTGCCAGCCCAGCGGCCATGGTCGCAGTCGCGAAGCGACGGCTCTATCGCGGCCCGAAGCCGCAACGCCTCGGCTGTCTGGCGGGCGCGCAAGGCGGGGCTCGTGACAATACGGTCGGCGCGGGGCAGGGCGGCCATCCTGCCCGCTTCTTCTGCGGCCTTGCCTTCCAGCGGTTCGTCGAGCGGGAACAGGGCCTTGCGGCTCGCAGCCGTCGCGCCGTGGCAGATCCAGGTGAGGCGCGTGTTCACGGTCGTGCTGATCTCCGGATAGCGGTGGGGATGGCCCTTAGGCGCTCGTGAAGTTTCGTTGACAGTGTCTTCGGCGTGCAGATATAACCGTGCTGTTGCGGGTTTGGAAGCCGGTGGAAATCCGGCGCGGTCGCGCCACTGTGACCAGCGTGTCGAAAACTCTTCGCGCTGGAAGTCAGACCCTGCCGCACAAGCACTCTTTCGACTGAACGCGTCATTCCGGAGGAATACATGTCTGACACCACTTTCACGCCCGTCGCGGCACCGGCGCCGATCCCCGTCGGCGAAATCCTTCCTTGGGCGATCTTCGGCGGCCTGCTGATGCTCATCGCTATCTATTTCGTCGGCACCGAGGAAGGCGCAATGGCGCTGTTCAATGGCATGTATGTGCATGAGTTCGTGCATGACGGCCGTCATCTCCTCGGCTTTCCCTGCCACTAAGGGAATACTGACATGGTTGGAAACCTTTTGCTTCGCGGCATGTTCGCGGGCCTGATTGCTGGCATCCTCGTTTTCGCCTTCGCCCACACCTTCGGCGAGCCGCTGGTCGATGCGGCGATCGCCTTCGAGGAGGCGAGCACGCAGGCGGCTGGGCAAGCGGCCGAACCTGAAATCGTCAGCCGCGCCACGCAGGCCGGCCTTGGCCTCTTCACCGGCGTCATGGCCTACAGCGTTGCCGTCGGTGGGCTTTTTGCCCTCGCCTTTGCTTTCGTGCACGGCCGCTTCAGCGCTCTTTCGGCGCGTGGCACCTCTGCCGCCATCGCCATCGCCGCCTTCGTGGCGATCGTGCTCGTTCCCGGTATCAAATATCCGGCCAATCCGCCGGCGGTCGGCAGCCCCGACACGATCAACGTCAGGACGGAGCTGTTCTTCCTGATGATCGTCGTTTCGGTCGCGGCGCTGATTGCCGCCGTGGCGCTGGCGCGCCGCCTTTGCGAGCGCTTCGGTCTCTGGAACGGCGCGATCATCGCCGGTCTCGCCTATCTCGTCTTCATCGGCGTCGTGCTTTATCTGCTGCCGCCGATCAACGAGGTGCCGGAGAATTTTTCGGCAATGGTGCTCTGGCGATTCCGCACGACCTCGCTCGGCATGCACGCGATTCTATGGGCAACGCTCGGCCTTGCCTTCGGAGCGCTGGCGGAAAGACGGCTTGCCCTCAAGGGCGGGCTGCGGCCCGCCTTCCGGTGATCCGGCGCATCGGCAGGCTTGCGACTCTCGCGCTGACCGCAAGTCTGTTCCCATTGCTTGCGAGTAACACGTCTGCCCATGAGCGCGGTACCGGCGGCACCCATGCCGGTCTCGATGTCCCCGCTGTTTCCCACGGCGAGATGGCGGTGATTTCCGATTACCGCAGCGGGATTATCGAGCTCGCGTCGCGGGCGGTCGACACGAACGAACCGTTCCGCCGCGTCCTGAACTATGCCGAGATCCAGTATTCCTATTGTGTGTGGGGCCGGATGCCGGGCAGCGTGACGGATGAGGAAAGCCCTTTCAACGAATGCGCCCATGCCTATCTTGCGGCGACGAAAGCCGTGCTGCTGTCGATGCGGGAGATGCCGCGGGAGGCGACTGCGGCGGGTGAAATCATCTCGGCTATCGACGCAGATATGGCGCGTCGCGGGCTCGCGCTCATCACCTGCCAGTTCAGCGGCGAGGCCTTCAACACCGCCGACATCGTCAAGCCGAATTGGAGCAAAGTGCCGCTTCATCCTGCCAGCATGGCATCGTTGACAGGAGTCGCTGCCCTGTTCGGTCTTGCCGTCCTTGTGCTTAGACGCGTGCTGCGGCAGACGGCTCAGTCGTCGGAATAGCGCTGTTCGCGCCACGGATCGCCATACATGTGGTAGCCGTTCTTTTCCCAGAACCCGGCCGTGTCGGCGGGCATCAGCTCGATCTGGCGCAGCCATTTGGTGCTTTTCCAGAAATAGAGATGCGGCACGACAAGGCGCATGGGGCCGCCATGATCCGGCGTCAGCGGCAGGCCCTCCCATGAGGTCGCCAGGATCGCGTCCTCGGCGGCGAAATCGGCAAGCGGCAGGTTGGTGGTGTAGCCGTCATAACTCGTCAGCATGACGTAGGCTGCTTCCCGCTTCGGCATGGCGAGATCGAGCAGATCCCGCGTCGAAACGCCTTTCCAGTTGTTGTCGTAGCGCGACCAGGTGGTGACGCAGTGGATATCGCTGACTTTGGTGCTCTGCTCGATCGTCTGGAAGGCGGCCCAGCTGAGGGTGAGCGGTGTTTCGACCAGGCCGCGGACATCGAGCCGCCAGCTGTCGGTGGAAATGACCGGCTGCTGGCCGAGATCGAGCACCGGCCAGTTCTTGACGAGGTGCTGACCGGGCGGCAGCCGCTCGGCTTGAGGACGGCTGACGCGGCCGGTCAGGAATTTGCCTTCCGCCGCCCAGCGGCGCTTGGAATTGGTCAGCTTGCTGTCGGCGGGCGTCTGGTCATCGCTCATGAGCGGGTCTCCTTGCGTTGTCGCAATAGGACATTCGGCCCCGCCGGGTGTCAAGTTTCGGCAGACCCTTGGAAATCCCCGTTCGTATCATTAGACTTGGAGCCCGTCGGGCGTGCCTTGCTGGGGAGTGGAGGCAGAAAGGGAGGAGCCGGACCTGTCTTCGAGATATCGTGCGATAGCGGCGCTTTTGGTGGTGCCGCTCGTCATCTTCGCCTTCTTCACCTATGGAAGCGCGATTGCGACGCGCGCCTATATGGAGGAGGCCTCGGCGCAGGCGGGAACGGCATTGCGCCTTGCCGTTACGGCGCTCAGCGGCCATCTCAACCGCTATGAGGCGCTGCCGGCGCTGATTGCCGATCACGACGATATCAAGGAGCTGGTCAGCACCCCCGACGACATGGCGTTGCGCGAGACTGCCAATCTCTACCTCAAAGAGATCAACGGGCTGTTGAAGTCCTCCGACATCTATGTCGTGAAGCCGGACGGGGAGACGATCGCGGCCAGCAATTATGATGGACCGGGAAGCTTCGTCGGGCAGAATTTCAACTACAGGCCCTATTTCCAGGAGGCGATCGAAGGCCGGCAGGCGCGGTTTTATGCGCTCGGCACCACCTCGCTGAAACGCGGCTATTATTTCTCGGCGCCGATCCGGGTCGAGGCGGATATTCGAGGCGTCATCGTCTTCAAGGTCGATATCGACATGATCGAATCCTCGTGGAGCGGTGGGGAATACAAGATTTTTGTCTCCGATCCGGAGGGCATCATCTTCATGTCGGGCAGCCCGGAATGGCTCTATGGGGCGATCCTGCCGCTGACAGCCGACCGCATCGCCCGCACGGAAGCCTCGCGGCGTTATGCCAATGCCAGGCTGACGGCGCTGCCGGTGACGCGTCATCGCTTCGAACAGCACGAGTTGATGACGCTGGCGAGCGATCGGGGTGCAAGCGAATATATGGTGCTGTCGCATTACATGCCGGCCGAGGACTGGACGGTGAACGTGCTGATGGAAACGAGCTCCATCCGCGCGCAAGCACGCACCGCACTCGTAGCCGTCTTCCTCATCCTTTGCATCGCCGCGCTTGCCGTCGCTGTGCTTCGCCAGCGGCGGGCGCGGCTTGCCGAGCGCATGCAGATGCAGGCCGAGGCGCAGGGCGAGTTGGAGCGGCGGGTACAGGAGCGCACCGCCGATCTTGCCCGCGTCAACAGCCGCATCGAAGAGGAGATCTCAGAGCGGCGGTTGACCGAACAGCAGCTTCGCCAGACCCAGGCCGATCTGATCCAGGCCGGCAAGCTTGCCGGACTCGGGCAAATGTCAGCGGCTCTTTCGCATGAGTTCAACCAGCCGCTCGCCGCCGCCAAGACCTATACGGACAGTGCTGCCGTGCTGATCGACCGCGGGCGAATGGAGGAGGCCAGGGACAATATCAGGCGGATCGGCGGGCTGATCGACCGGATGGCCTCGATCAGCCGGCACCTGCGCAACTTCGCCCGCAAACCGAACGAGAAACTCGGGCCGGTTCCTCTCGACGAGGCGATGCGCGATACGCTGGAAATTGTCGCATGGCGGCTGAAGGCGGCGGACGCCGAGCTCCGGCTCGATCTCGGGACGCGGCCGCCGGTCGTGCGTGCCGGTTCGGTACGCCTGCAGCAGGTGCTGGTGAACGTCATCTCCAATGCTGCCGATGCCGTGGAAGGGCTGGACGACAGACGCATCGAGATTTCGGCCTTCGAGGAGGGCGGCAAGGTGGTGCTGACGGTGCGCGATCATGGACCGGGTGTGCCGGCGGCGATCGCCGAGCGCATCTTCGATCCGTTCTTCACAACGAAAGGCGTCGGCAAGGGGCTCGGTCTCGGGCTTTCGATCTCCTATAACATCGTCAAGGATTTCGGCGGCAGCCTTGCCGCCGCCAATCATCCGGAAGGGGGCGCAGTGTTCCGCATCGAGCTGCAATCGGCGGCAGGGCTGATGCCGGAGGCGGCGGAATGAACGAAGCGAAGATCCTGCTTGTCGACGACGAAGAAGAGTTGCGCCGGTCGACGGCGCAGGCGCTGGAGCTTTCCGGCTTCAGCGTCGAGACCTTTTCGAACGGCGATCATGTGTTGGAGCTGATCGGCTACAGCTTTCCCGGGGTCGTGGTCAGCGATATCCGCATGCCAGGTATCGATGGCATGACGCTGATGCAGAAGATCCGCGAGGTCGATCCGGAGGTGCCGGTCATTCTCGTCACCGGCCATGGCGATGTGCAACTCGCGGTGAAAGCGATGCGGGAGGGCGCCTATGATTTCATCGAGAAGCCGTTCACGGCGGAGATGCTTGCCGGAGTCATTCGCCGGGCGATGGAGCGGCGGGGCCTCGTCCTCGAAAACCGGCTGCTGAAGGCGGTCGCCGGCAAACGCGACGATATCGAGGCCCGGCTGCCGGGACGAACGCAGGTGATGGTGGATCTGCGCTATCGTATCCGCGCGATCGGGGCGAGCGATGCCGATACGCTTATTGTCGGCGAGACCGGCGCCGGCAAGGAGGTGGTGGCCCGCGCGCTTCACGACATCAGTGCCCGGGCAAGCCGGCCGTTCATTGCAATCAATTGCGCCGCGCTGCCGGCAAACCTTATCGAGAGCGAGCTCTTCGGCCATGAGCCCGGCGCCTTTCCGGGCGCGGTCAGGCCGCGTTACGGAAAGTTCGAACACGGGCGCGGCGGCACCATCCTGCTCGACGAGATCGGCTCCATGCCCTTCGACCTGCAGGCGAAATTCCTGCGGGTGCTGCAGGAGCGGGTGATCTCCAGGCTCGGATCGAACGAGATCGTGCCGCTCGACGTCCGCTTCATCGCGACGAGCAAGGTCGATCTTGAGGCGGAGGTGGCAGGCGGCCGTTTCCGCGCCGATCTGCTCTACCGGCTGAACGTCGCAACGCTGCACGTGCCGTCGCTGTCGCAACGGCGGCCGGACGTTCCGCTGCTTTTCCTGCAGCTGGTGCGGGAGGCCGCCGCCCGCTACGGCCGTGACGAGCTCACCGTGCCGCCGGAGGTGATCTCCGACATTGCCCAGCGTGACTGGCCCGGCAATGTCCGCGAATTGAGGAATGCCGCCGACCGGCTGGTCCTCGGTCTCGACAATGGCGGGCGGCAGGCCGAGGAGGCGACCGGGCTTGCGGAACGCGTCGCCGAATTCGAGCGGGGCGTCATCGCCAGCGCGCTGATCGCGCATGGCGGCAGCCTCCGGCCGGTCTATGAATCGCTCGGCATTTCCCGCAAGACCCTTTATGAAAAGATGCAGAAATACGGCCTCGACAAGCGAATGCTGATTACCGACGGTTGATCCTGGCCGCATTGGGATGGGTGGATTTCCACCCATCGCAACAGCCGTTTGTTTCCAAATCGACCCATGCTGCACCGCACCGCCGCAGAATCGGCTCGTGAAGGCGGGGGCGGTGATTGCGGCGCGTTTTTTCCGGGCGGCAAATAGGACATCCCCGGCGCGGAGGATGTGCCGGCGGCTTCGCTTGTTTCATCAGGGAGGAAACGATGAAAATCCTGAAGGCCATGCTCGGCCTGACCGCGGCTGCCGCGGTCTCTCTTCTCGCCAGCGTCGCTTCGGCGCAGACTTATCCCGAGCGCACCATCACCATGGTCGTCCCATTCGCGGCCGGTGGCCCGACCGATACCGTCGCACGCCTCGTCGCCGAATCCATGTCGAAGGATCTCGGCCACCAGATCGTCGTGGAGAACGTCGGCGGCGCCGGCGGCACGCTCGGCGCCGGCCGGGTGGCGAACGCCGATCCCGATGGATACACCATCCTTCTGCACCATATCGGCATGGCGACGAGCGCCACGCTCTACCGCAAGCTCGCCTATGACACGCTCGGCGCCTTCGACTATGTCGGCCTCGTCACCGAGGTGCCGATGACGATCGTCGCACGCAAGGACTTCGAGCCGACGGACCTCAAGGGCCTGATCGACTATGTCAAGGCCAACAAGGACAAGGTGACGGTCGCCAATGCCGGCATCGGCGCCGCTTCGCATCTCTGCGGCATGATGTTCATGAGCGCCATCCAGACCCAGCTCACGACCGTTCCCTACAAGGGCACGGGTCCTGCGATGACCGACCTTCTCGGCGGCCAGGTCGATATCATGTGCGACCAGACGACCAACACGACGAAGCAGATCCAGGGCGGCACGATCAAGGCCTATGCGGTGACCTCGCCCAAGCGCCTCGATGTGATGAAGGACATTCCGACGGCTGTCGAAGCCGGCCTGCCGGGTTTCGAAGTCGGTATCTGGCACGGCATCTATACGCCGAAGGGTACGCCCGCCGAGATCAACGAACGGCTGTCGAAATCGCTGCAGGTGGCGCTGAAAGATCCCAATGTCGGCGCCCGCTTCGCCGAACTGGGTACGGCGCCGTCTTCCGACGCCGATGCGACGCCGGCCGCGCTGAAGGCCAAGCTCGAAAGCGAGATCGCCCGCTGGAAGCCGGTGATCGAGGCTGCCGGGGAATATGCGGACTAGTGAGGGGGTACCAGGAATAGCTCCTCACCATAACCCTCTCCCCGTGTACGGGGAGAGGGGACTGCATGCTCAATGGCAGCGGCCGAGGGATGAGGGTCAATCGCTGCAGCAACGACGCTCCATCTCCAACTCCAGGAGACACCATGAAATCCATCAGTTTCGATAGCACCAATGCGATCTGCGGCGCGCTTTTCATCGCCACCGGCGCCTTCTTCGCCGTCCAGTCGCTCTCGCTCGACCTCGGCACGGCATTGCGCATGGGACCAGGGTATTTTCCGCTGGTGCTTGCCTGCGTGCTCGTGCTGCTCGGCGCGATCATCTTCATTCAGGCGCTGCGTGTCGAAGGCGAGCCGGTCGACGTCTTCGCCTGGCGCGGCATGCTCTTCATCCTGCCGGCCCCCGTCTTCTTCGGGCTGACGGTCCGGGGGCTCGGATTTGCGCCGGCGCTGTTCGTCACCGCCTTCATCGCCTGCTTCGCGTCGCGCAAGATGAACGTGGTGTTTGCCATCATCCTGTCGCTGCTGCTGACGATCTTTTCGGTGGCCGTCTTCAGCTATGGGCTCGGCTTGCCGTTCGAGCGCTTCGGCCCCTGGGTCCGGTTCTAGGAGGCGACGGTGGATCTCTTCAGCAATCTCGCACTCGGCTTTGCCACCGCGGCAACCTTCGACAATCTTCTCTTCTGCCTGATCGGCGTGCTGCTCGGCACGCTGATCGGCGTGCTTCCCGGCATCGGCGCGACGGCAACGATCGCCATGCTTCTGCCGATCACCTTCCAGCTCGAGCCGGTCTCCTCGCTCATCATGCTCGCCGGCATCTATTACGGCGCGCAATATGGCGGCTCGACGACAGCGATCCTCATCAATATGCCGGGCGAATCCTCTTCCGCCGTTACCGCAATCGACGGTTACCAGATGGCGCGCAAGGGCAGGGCGGGGGCGGCATTGGCGATCGCCGCGCTCGGCTCGTTCTTCGCCGGCACGGTCTCGACCTTCCTCGTCGCGATCTTCGCGCCGCCGCTGACCGACATTGCGCTGCAATTCGGCTCCGCCGAATATTTCTCGCTGATGATCGTCGGCCTCGTCTCCTCGATCGCGCTCGCGCACGGCTCGGTCGTCAAGGCCTTGGCGATGGTGGCGCTCGGCCTGCTGCTCGGCCTCGTCGGAACCGATATCTACACCGGCACGCCGCGCTTCACGCTCGGCATCCGCGAATATGCCGACGGGCTGAATTTCGTGGCGCTCGCCGTCGGCGTCTTCGGCGTGGCGGAAATCCTGCGCAACCTCGAAGGCGAGTCGACACGCACGGTGCTGATGGCCAAGGTTTCGGGGCTTTTGCCTTCGCGCCAGGAATTCAAGGAGATGATTGCGCCGATGGTCCGCGGCACGGCGATCGGATCGGCGCTTGGCATCCTGCCGGGCGGCGGCGCGATCCTTGCCTCCTTCGCCTCCTATACGGTGGAAAAACGCCTGTCGAAGACGCCGCAGGAATTCGGCAAGGGCGCGGTCGCCGGCGTGGCGGGTCCGGAATCGGCCAACAATGCCGGGGCGCAGACGTCGTTCATTCCGTTGCTGACGCTCGGTATTCCGGCCAATCCCGTCATGGCGCTGATGATCGGCGCGATGATCATCCAGGGCATTGTGCCGGGACCGAATGTCGCCACCGAGCAGCCGGCGCTGTTCTGGGGCATCATCGCCTCGATGTGGATCGGCAATCTGATGCTCGTGATCCTGAACCTGCCGCTGATCGGCCTCTGGGTGAAGCTTCTGACCGTGCCCTATTACGTGCTCTTCCCGATCATCATGGCCTTCTGCTCGATCGGAGTCTACAGCGTCAATGCCAACGTCTACGACCTCTATGCCGTCGCCTTCTTCGGTTTCATCGGCTACGTGCTGGCAAAGCTTCGCTGCGAGCCGGCGCCGCTTCTGCTCGGTTTCGTGCTCGGGCCGCTTCTGGAAGAGAACCTCAGGCGCGCCATGATCCTGTCGCGCGGTGATCCGACCACCTTCGTCACCCGTCCGATCAGCGCCACGCTTCTGGCGATCGCGGTTGCCGTGCTGATCGTTGTCTTCCTGCCGAGCGTCAAGCGGAAGCGCGAGGAGGTGTTCGTCGAAGAGGCGTGAGGGGTTGAACTCGCCGCTTGTTTGATGAACAAGGGATGATCTGACGCGGGCGCCGGTTGGCGCCCGTTTCGCATGAAGGAATATTCGGGCTCATGAGCATCCCCGCCGGGATCACGGACGATCTGCCGTTCCTCACCGCTTTGCGCCGTGATCTTCACGCCCATCCCGAACTCGGTTTCGAAGAGGAACGAACCGCCGGCATCGTCGCAAGGCTTCTCGAGGAGGCCGGCGTCGCGGTGCATCGTGGACTTGGCGGCACCGGCGTGGTCGGCACGCTCAAGGTCGGCGATGGCACGCGCAGGATCGGGCTGAGAGCCGATATGGATGCGCTCGCCATGCCTGAGACGGCGGAGCGGCCTTATAAATCGACCGCGCCCGGCAAGATGCATGCCTGCGGCCATGATGGCCATATGGCGATGCTGCTTGGCGCCGCACGGCACCTTGCGGCGACGCGGGGTTTTTCCGGCACGGTGCATTTCATCTTCCAGCCGGCCGAGGAGGGACGCGGCGGCGCGAAGCGCATGTTGGAGGAGGGGCTGTTTACGCTTTTCCCCTGCGACGCCGTCTATGGCCTGCACAATATGCCGGGGCTTGCGGTCGATGAGATCGCCGTGGTCGCGGGCCCGCAGCTCGCCTCTTCCGACAGCTGGCGCGTCACCTTTCGGGGGATCGGTACGCACGGCGCCAAGCCGCATCTCGGCCGCGATCCTGTCACGGCCGCCGGCACTTTCCTGTCATCGCTGCAGGCGATTGTCGGACGCGTCGTCGATCCGTTGCAGCCGGCTGTCGTCAGCGCCTGCTTCCTGCAGGCGGGGGACCCCAAGGCGCTGAATGTCATTCCCGATATCGTGGAGATCGGCGGGACAGCGCGGGCCTATTCGCCTGACGTGCGCGATCAGCTGGAGGTCGAGATTGGCCGGCTGGCGAATGGAACGGCTGCCATGTACGGCATATCAGCCGACTATCATTTCGAGCGACGCATTCCGCCCGTCGTCAATGATGGGGATGCGACTGCCCGCGCGCTTACTGCTGCCGGCACGGTCTTCGGGGAGAAGGCGCGGACGAGTTTTCCGCCATCGACGGCAGGCGACGACTTCGCCTTTTTCGCGCAGAAGGCACCGGGCTGTTATGTCTGGCTCGGCAACGGGCCTGCGGTGGACGGGGCGCTGCATCACAATACGGCTTATGATTTCAATGATGAGGCGCTTGGTTATGGGGCGGCCTATTGGGTGGCGTTGGTGGAGCGGGAGTTGAAGGGTTAGAATTGCGTTTGCAGCCCCCTCATCCGCCCTACGGGCACCTTCTCCCCGCTGGGGAGAAGGGGATTCGAGACCTCGCGGCAAGTCTCTTCTCCCCAGCGGGGAGAAGGTGGCGGCAGCCGGATGAGGGGGCCGCCCGGCACGAACCTCGCTATTTCAACAAGCTTACAAAATCTCCAGCACCGGGCTTTCCATCACTCTCCCCGTCACCACATCGGCAATCCCCCGGTCCGTCTGATGCGGGCCGGCATTGCAGGCAAGCGTTGCGCCGAAGCAGGCCTTGAACACCCGGTAGGGCGGCTTCCAGTCGACGATTTTTTCCATGGCTTTGCGGATGTCGGCGAAGGCCGAGGCAGCGTCCGTCAGCGATGCGTCGGTCACCAGGCCGGAGAGTGGCAGCGGCAGCATCGCCTCGATCTTTCCGTCCCTGGCGACCGCCATGCCGCCGCCGGCTGAGATGACGGCGTTGGCGGCGAGCGCCATGTCGCGGGCATTGCCGCCGAAGACGGTGAGGTTGTGGCTGTCATGCGAGACGGTGGTGCAGAAGGCGCCGCGCCATTCGCCCCAGCCGGTGAGAAAGCCGATGCGCGGGGCGCCCTTAGCCTTGCCGTGGCGATGGGCGACGGCGATCATGGCGCTGCCGGCCGGCGGCACTACGAAACCGTCTTTGATCTCCGTCTCCGCCTCGCCCCATTGCGTGAAGCGCGGTTGGTCGATGGTGGCGACACGAACGCGCGCGCCTTCCGATGGAATGAGGAAGTCATTTTCGCCGAGTGGCGGGAGCTTCACCGAATTTTCAAGCGGCGCCGTATCGAGCCGCTGGACGTCCACCTGCATGCTGCCATCGCGGGCGACGATGCGGCCGCCTGAAATGACCAGCCGCGCCCGGAATTCGATGAGATTCTCGAAGAATACGATATCGGCGCGGCGTCCGGCGGCGATGAGCCCGAGGTCGGAGCGCTTCAGACGCTCAGCGGCGTTGAAGGTCGCGGCCCTGACTGCCCATTCCGCTTTCAAGCCGTAACGCACCAGGCGGCGGATGACATCGTCGAGACCGCCGCCTTCGCAAAGTTCATCGGGAAAGACGTCGTCGGTGCAGAGCGTGACGGTCGGCGGCAGGTGGCCGAGACCATTCAGTACCTCGACGAATTCCTGCAGCAAATGGTCGTGCGAGCCGCGCAGTTCGATCGTCAGGCCGGCGGCAAGCTTGGCGGCGAGGTCGGCGCCGGAGGTGAGCTCATGGTCTGAGGTGACGCCCGCCGCCATGAAGGCGTTGAGATCAGGCCCTTGGAGGCTGCGGGCATGGCCGCAGACGAGTTTGCCGGAGGCAAGGCCGGCATTGACGATGGCGGTCATGCGGGGATCACCGCCGATGACGCCGCGCATGTTCATGACTTCGGCGACGCCGCCGACGGCGGAGGAGCGCAGCATCTCGGCGATGACGGCGGCATCGAAATCGGCGCCGGCAAGTTCCAGGCCCGGTGCCGATGGCACGCAGGAAGGGGCGAGCAGGATTACGCGCAGCGGCAAAGCATGAGTCGCCTCGATTGCCCAGCGCACGCCGTCGAGGCCGTGCACATTGCCGAATTCATGCGGATCCCAGACGATGGTGGTGACACCGCGCGGCAGCACGGCGCTGGCATATTCGGCGGGCGTCACCATCGAGCTTTCGATATGCATGTGCGTGTCGATCAGGCCGGGCGTCAGGATGCTCCCCGCCGCATCGATGATCGCGGCCGCATCCGTCCGGCTTGCCGGAGCATGGACGCTGGCGATCAGCGCGCCGACGAGACCGATATCGGCGTCCCGGATCAGGCCCGTCACCGCATCGAGCAGCCGGCCGCCGGTAATCAGCACGTCGAAGGGGGCATAGCCGCGCGCAGCCGCAACGGCGCGGGCGCGCAAGGCAGGATCGTTGAGATCGGCGGGTTCCTGGCGAGAGGTGACGTTCATTTGCGGGCCTCGTTGACCAGGGCGGCGAGAATGATGGCACGCGTCCTGTCGGCATCGACGTCGTCGGCGAATTGCGCATTGAAACTCGCATGGGTGGCGCGGGTCTCGACGACGGTGCGGCCACGCGTCAGGCTGCCCTGCAGCTCGACGTCGATGCGTGCCGGCCGGAAGTTGACGATATCGGGAGCGACGAAGGCGACGGCGGCGCAGGGGTCGTAGATCGCCATTGCAGGGCGGCCGCGGCTGGTGGCGATGCTGATGTAACCGGCGAACATGTCGGCGATCAGTTCGGCATTGGCGCCACCGGCATTGCGCACCGGCTCGGTATCTTCAGGCCGCGCCAGCACCTTACGGCAAAGATCGAGATCGACCATGCGCAGCGGCAGGCCATGGGCGATGACGATCGCAAGCGATTCGGGATCGGCGAGCGCGTTGAATTCGGCAGACGCCGTGTGATTGCCCGATGTGATGCCGCCTCCCATCCAGACGAGATCGTCGATGCGGGCGGCAAGATCGGGACGGGCGAGCGCCACAGCGGCGATATTGGTGAGAGGCCCGAGCGCCAGGACCCGGTGTGGCCCGTCGCGTTCGAGCCAGCGGCAGAGCGCGATGAAGGCATCGCTTTCAACAAGGGTGGCCGCCTTCGGCAGGCTCTTGCCGATGGTCGGAATGCCGGTCTCGCCGAGGATCGCCTGAGCGGTTTCGATCTTGCCGAGAACCGGCATGGCCCGGCCGGTATGGATCGGGAATGTCCAGCCGAAGGCGCTGGCGGCGCCGGCGGCATTTTTTCTCACCTGCGGCAGCGGCGCATTGCCGAAGACGAGCGAAACGCCGTCGATCTCATATTCCGACTGCGCCACCACCAGGATGGCGGCTATATCGTCGAAGCCCATGTCGGTATCGATCCACACGCCCATGATTTCACCCGAAGCGTTTGAGATTGGCGGCGCCGGCAACCGGCAGATCGAAGGTCAGCGTGCTGCCGATCCCGTATGGCGGCAGGCTTGCATCGATCTCGGCCTTGATGGCGCCAAGCGGCGTATCGAGGAGATATTCGCGACTATTGCCGGCAAAAGACGTGCCGCGCACGGTGCCCAGGAACGGACCGGAGCCGAGGGTTACGGCACGCGGGCGCCAAGCGAGGCCCGCCGCTGTTTGCGGCGGTGGAGCGGGCAGCGTGACCGGGCCATTCGGCGTCGCAAGCTTTCCCTCCTTCAGCGCAAAGACATTCTCGAAGCCGACGAAATCGGCGACGAAGGCGGAGATGGGTTTGTTGTAGATTTCTTCCGGCGTGCCGATCTGTTCGATGGCGCCGTTCAGCATGACGACGATGCGGTCGGCGAGCGCCAGCGCCTCGGTCTGGTCGTGGGTGACGAAGATCATGGTGACGCCGGTCTCCTTCTGCACGCGCTGCAATTCGGCGCGCATCTCCAGGCGAAGCCGGGCGTCGAGATTGGAGAGCGGCTCGTCGAGCAGCAGGACTTTCGGCTCCATCACCATCGAGCGGGCGAGCGCCACGCGCTGCTGCTGGCCGCCGGAGAGTTCGGCGGGTTTGCGGCTCGCGAAGGCGGCGAGGCCGACGGATTTCAGGCCGGCGCCGACGCGGGCATCGAGATCGGCGCCCGAGATACCCTTGAGCCGCAGGCCAAAGGCAACGTTCTCGTAGACCGTCAGATGCGGAAAGAGCGCGTAGGATTGGAAGACGAGGCCGACAGCGCGCTTGTTGGCGGAGACCCGGGTGATATCGGCGCCGTCGAGGCGGATGCGGCCGGAGGCTGGCGTCAGCAGACCGGCAATGGCGCGCATCGTCGTCGTCTTGCCGCAGCCCGAGGGGCCGAGAAGGGCGACGAGTTCACCTTTGCCGATCGAAAGGTCGAGTTCCTTCACCGCGACCGTATCGCCATAGGCGAGCGTCAGCTTGTCGAGTTGAAGATAGGCATCAGACATAACGCGAGAATCCCAGGAAACGCTCGGCGAGGAAGACAATGCCGATCGAGAGGAAGGCGAGAAGGGCGGAGAGCGCCGCGATCGAGGGGTCGTAGGTGGTCTCCATGTAACCCAGCATGTCGATCGGCAGCGTGCGCACACCGGGGCCGGAGAGGAAGAGCGACACAGGCACCTGATTGAAGCTGGTGACGAAGCCGAGAATGAAGGCGGCCAGGATGCCGCCACGGATATTCGGCATGACGACGCGAAAGAAAGCGCCGAGCCTGGAGGAGCCGAGCAGGACGGCGGCCTCTTCGATGTCCGACCGCAGATTGTCGAGGCTCGCCGAAACGACGCGCACCGCATAAGGCAAGATCAGGGCCGTATGGGCGAAAAACAGCGCCAGCGTGATGTCGAAGCCGAAGGGCACGACGAGATAACGCAGCAGCGCCAGGCCGACGATGATGCCGGGAACGATAATCGGCAGCGAGACGATGGTGCGAACGGTCTCGGCCGCCGGCAGCCGGTAGCGCGACAGGGCGTAGGCGGCGGGGATGCCGAGGACGAGGGCCGCCAACGTTCCGAAGACGGCGAGGAACATCGACATGGCGAAGCTGTCGCGGAAACTTTCGATGGTGAAGACTTTCGCCACCCAGCGCAGCGACAGGCCCTGCGGCGGGAAGGCCAGCGTATCGCCGGATGACAGCGAAGCGGCAATGATGATCAGGAACGGGCCGATCAGGAAGACCAGCAGAAGAAAAAGCACGATGGGCGAAAATAGCCGCAGGGTCATCGGCGGTTCCTCGCTGTCGCAAGGCGTTTCAGCAGGATGTTGGCGGCAAAGCTCATGACGATCAGGATGAAGGCGATGACGCTTGCCGAGACGAAATCATTGGCAACGGAGACCTGCTGGTACATCAGCGTTTCGAGCATCAGCACCTTGGAACCACCGAGCACGGCAGGGGTGATATAGGCGGTCAATGAGCCGGTGAAGACGAGCGTGCCGCCGATGACGAGCCCTTCACGCGTCAGCGGCAGGACGACCTTCCAAAAGACCTGGAACCAGTTGGCGCCAAGCACGCGGGCGGCGGGAATCGCATCCCTCGGCATGTTTTCAAGCGCGCTGATCAGCGACAGGATCATCAGCGGCAAGAAGAGCTGCAGGAGGCCGATGAAGACGGCGGTTTCGGTGAACAGCAGCCGCAGCGGTTCGGCGCTGAGGCCGAGGCCCGTTATCGCCTGGTTGACGATGCCGGTGCGACCGAGAATGACGATCCAGGCATAGGTGCGCGCTACCGGCGAGATCATCAGCGGCAGGGTGACGAGGCCGATCATGCGGCCCTTGCCGTTTGCCGGCAGATTGACGATGGCGAAGGCGGCTGCATAACCGATGATTGCCGAGACCGCCGTGACTTCGAGACCGAGCCGGAAGCTGCGCAGGAAAACGGTGCGGTTCAGCGTCTGCGAGAAGAAATCGGCATAGGCCGAGAGCGTCCACCCGCCACCGGCGCGGAAGCCCTCCGACAGCAGGATCGCGACGGGCAACAGAAAGACCAGGGTCGCAAACACGGCTGCCGGCAAGGCAAGCGCAAGGGCTTCTGCGCGGTTCTGGAACATGAGGCGCCTTTCGAGCGGACATAGGATGGTCCCGGCAGAGGCGCCGGGACCGGTTCTCACGCGGGGCTTATTGGCCGACCTTGTCGTTCCATGTCTTCAGCCAGCCGGCGCGGTTGTCGAGGGCGACGGCGGAGGGGATCAGTTTGAGGCTCTTGGCCGTATCTTCGCCATAGGTGAGATTGTTGGCGGCGGCTTCGGAAAGCTTGACCTCGCGGTTGGCAGGGCTGTCGATCAGTTTTTCGGCGAGCTTGGTCTGGGTCTCGGTCGAGAGCCAGAAGTCCATGAACTGCAAAGCGAGATCCTGATTCTTCGAACCCTTGGTCACCACCAGCACGTTCATGCCGCCGGTCTGGCCCTCCTTCGGTGTCGCCCAGGCGACCGGCACATCGAGCTTGGTGAAGCCCGCCCAGGAGAACCGGCCGATCGGTGCTGCCCAGATCTCCTCCTGCTGCATCAGTTGCACGAGCTGTGAGGATTTTTCGTAGAAGGTGACGATGTCGTCCTTCTTCTCGCCCAGTGCCTCGATCGGCCCCTTCAGGTCGGGCGTGTCCTTGCCGAGCGCCTGGCCCAGCATATAGAGGGCCGGCGGGCCCTGATTGGTGGTCACGTTCGGAAAGGCGACGTGGGCGACATATTCGGGCTTCAGGAGATCGGCCCAGGAATCGATCTTCATCTTGTCGGAGCGGTAGGCGATCGAGGTGGCGTAGAAGGTATAACCGACGCTCATGCCGTCGCCGTTCGGATCCTTGGCTATGTCGTAAAGCTTGGCGAAATTGGAAAGTTTTGCAGTGTCGACCTTGTCGATCAGGCCAGCGCGGGCGGCGGCCAGCGCATCGGCCATCGAAACCGCGGCGAGATCGATGACGGGACTGGCCTTGTTGGCCTCAATCTTGGCCAGGCGCTCGACGCTGTTGCCGGTCTCGACCACCAGCTTGCAGCCGCATTTGGCTTCGAACGGCTCGTAGACCAGCTGCTTGAAATCGTCCTGGGCGAACGCATACACCGAAATCGTCAGCGTCCGCTCTGCTGCGGATGCGCCAAACGGCGAGAGTGCGGAGAGCGCCACCGCGGCAATGAGAGCTTTATTCATCCTACTTGTTCTCCATCTCTGAGGTTTTTGGTGCCGGGTTCGCAGGCCCGGATGATTGACGCACGATCAGCTGCATGGCGACGCGGTTGGTCTCGGCGGTGACCAGCATGCCTTCCCGCGTGCCGTTGGTTCTTATGCTGTCCACCAGCGCGGACACGGCAATCCCGGCGATCTTGTCCATGTCCATCCGGACCGTCGTCAACGACGGCGTGACGACCGAGGACCAGATGAGGTCGTCGAAGCCGGTGACGCTGACATCGGTGGGAATGTGGATGCCTGCCTGCTGCAGCTCGGTCAGTGCGCGCAGCGCTTGCAGGTCGGAGAGCGCTGCGAAGGCGGTGAAACCCTGCCCGGCTTTTTCGGCGAGGCCGAGCGAACAGCCGCTGCCGCCGTTCAGCTCCAGCCTGTCGATCCAAAGCGTTTCTGCTTGCATTCCCGGCTTGAGAGCGGAGCGGATGCCGCCGGCGCGGTCGTTCTGGACATTGGATTCCTGGTTGTTGCCGATGATCAGAATCCTATGATGGCCGAGGTCCGCGAGATGGCCGGCGATCTCGCGGCCGCCCTGCCAATGATCGGCGGCAACGGTATTGCCGGGTGTCGAGGCCGTGTCGATGACGGCGACCGGACAGGCGGCCTCAGAAATGCGGGTGGCGCGGCGGGGGATGATGATCAGGCCTTCGACGCCGCGCTCGACGAGCCGGTTGATCGCCTCGGTCTGGGCAGCGACATCACCGCGGGAATCGGCGATCAGCACGCCGTAACCTGCGGCAGACGCGGCGAATTCGATCGCTTGCGCAATCTTCGGGAAGAGCGGATTGGCAATATCGGGCAACACCAGGCCAAGAACACCGCTGCGGCCGGTCCTGAGCGCCCGGCCGGCCTGGCTCGGGACGTAACCGAGTTCGGCCGCATGCTCGCGAATCTTTTCGATCAGTTGGCCGGAGACCCGGCCCTTGCCGGAAAGCGCATTCGAGACGGTGGCGACGGAAACGCCGAGCGAGCTCGCGATCCTGCTGAGGTTTGGTCCCGGGCGCGATGAAGCCATGACTCGACGTCGCTCTGATTAATCGTTTAACCAGGCATATATCAGCTCTTTTTGCTTGTCGAATCCAAATTCAACTTCAGGGGAATTATTCCGGGGACAAATTCGTGGCGCATGAAAAACCCCGCGAGTTCATGAGCTCGCGGGGTTTTCGCATTTCAGAAAAGGCACCGAGCCGATCAGCTCTTGGCCTTCGTCGGTTCTGGCTTCACGGGCGCGGTAGTCTTGCCACCGGGCGCGTAGCCGCCGCCGACTGCGATGTTCAACGAGACATAGTCCTTGGCCATCTGCTGGACGGACTGGGCAAGGCTTGCCTGAGCGAGCGAAACCTGGCGCTGCGCGTCGAGAACGTCGAGCAGCGAGGAGGCGCCGTCCTTATAGGATGCGGTCGAAAGTTCGAGCGTTTCCTGCGTGGTCTTTACCTGGGCCTGGAGGGCGGCGACCGTCTGGGCGTCACGCCGGACGGCGGCGAGCGCATTCTCGACCTGCTCGACGGCCGTCAGCACCGTCGATTTCCAGTTGAGGTAGGCGGTGGCGGCGTCGGACTGCGCCGACTTGACGTTGGCGCGCAGGCGGCCGCCATCGAAGATCGGCAGGTTGAGTGTCGGACCGAACGACCACGGCGTCAGGCCGCCATGAACGCCGCGCTGGTTGATGTAGGACGGCGAGATCGACCCGCTGAGCGAAATGCTCGGATAAAGCTGCGCCTCGGCGACACCGATGTTCGCCGTTGCGGCGGCGAGGTCACGCTCGGCGACACGAATGTCGGGACGGTTGCGGATCAGGTCTGCCGGAATGCCGGAGTTGATGCCGCCGTGGAATACCGGCTGACCACCGCCCCTCAGCAATTCGTTGACGAGCGCCGAGGCCGGCAGGCCGAGCAGCGTGGCGATGTGATGGGCCGATATGCGGATATTGGTTTCGAGGCCTGGAATTTCGGCGAGCGTCGACTGGACAAGACCTTCGGCCTGAACGACGTCGAGCCGCGAGGCGGCACCAGCTTCGAGCTGGAACTTGGTCAGTTCGTAGGTTTCCTGACGAGACTTCAGGTTGGCCTTCGAAAGCGCCAGGCGCTGCTGATAGAAGCGAACGTCGATGTAGCTCGAGACGAGATCCTGTACGAGGGTCAGCTTGGCGACATCGGCGGATGCGTAGGCGGAGTCGAGCGAAGCGGCCGCGCTTTCGGTGCTGCGCTTGTAGAGGCCGAAGAGATCGAGCAGCCAGCTCAGCTGGACATCGCCGGCGCTGGTATTGCGCGTGTCGAACTGCGTGCGCAGTTCGCCCTTCTGGCCGCTGACCGTGTGCGAGGCGCCGACGTTCAGGCTAGGCAGGGCGCCTGCACCAGCAATGGTAACATTTGCGGAAGCTGCGTTAATGCGCTCGATCGCCTGCTGGACGGTCAGGTTCTGCTCGAGGCCGGCCTGGACATAGCCGTTCAATCTGGGGTCCTTGAACGCGGTCCACCATGCTGCGGTGGCAACGTCGCCGACGCTCTTCGTCCCGCCTTCTCCGAATTTGGCGGGCAGCGGCATTTCAGGAGGAGCATGATCCGGGCCTACGACACAGCCCGACAATAACAACAATAATGCCGGTGTGGCAAAACGAAGAGATACCATTCAGTTCTTCCTGTACTCGAGCAAGTCAATTCTTGTCCGAAGCTTCATGCTTCACTATCGGCCGCCGCGCCTCGTTCTACCAAAAACACACACCGAAGCAGTCGGGCGCAATGTAGCAATCGGAACAGCAATATCACAGTGCATTTATATCACACCGCTGCCGCATTTTTGCCGCGTGTGGCAAAGATGCGTCGGATGACGACGAAAAAGGACGGCACGAAGAAAATTCCGAGCATCGTTGCGGCCAGCATGCCGCCGAGAACGCCGATGCCAATGGCGTTCTGCGCCGCCGAACCCGCGCCTGTCGCGATCGCCAGCGGCACGACGCCGAGGATAAAGGCAAGCGAGGTCATGATGATCGGCCGCAGCCGCAGCCTCGCCGCCTCGAGCGTCGCCTCGTAGAGTGCCATGCCGCTCTCCAGCCGATCCTTGGCGAATTCGACGATCAGGATCGCATTCTTCGCCGCAAGCCCGATCGTGGTGAGCAAGCCGACCTTGAAATAGACGTCGTTCGCCTGACCGAAGAGCGTTGCCGCCGCCAGCGCGCCGAGAATGCCGACAGGCACGGCCATGATCACCGAGAAGGGGACCAGCTTTCGTAGAGCGCTGCCAGGCAGAGGAAGACGACGAGAACGGAAATCGCGTAAAGCATCGGCGCTTGCGAGCCCGAAAGGCGCTCCTGATAGGAAATGCCCTGCCAGGCGACCGTATAGCCGCCGCCGAGCTGTTCGGTCAGCGCTTCCATTTCGTTCATCGCATCGCCGGAGGACACGCCGGGAGCGGAGGCGCCGTCGAGCGGGATGGCGCTGACGGCGTTGAAACGGGCAAGCGAGGGCGCCCCCTTCACCCATTCGGTTTTGGTAAAGGCGGAGAAGGGCACCATCTCGCCGGCACTGTTGCGGGCATACCAGTGGTTCAGATCGTCCGGCTGCATGCGGAAGGGCGCGTCGCCCTGGACATAGACCGGCTTGATCTCGCCGTTCAGCGTGAAGTCGTTGACGTCGCGGCCGGTGAAGATGATCGACAGCATCGAATTGACCGAGGCGATGTCGACGCCCATGGCGCCGATCTTCTCCTGATCGAGCACGATGCGCATCTGCGGCTCGACTTCCTTGCTGCTGCTGCGCAGCGCCACGACCTTGCCTGACGAGTTGCCCATCTGGATCAGCCGCTTGGAGGCCGCCGTCAAGGCATCGTTGCCATGGCCGCCGGTATCGACGAGATACATGGAAAAGCCGCTCGACACGCCGAGGCCCTGGATCGCCGGCGGCAGAAGCGCGAAGACTTGCGCCTCGCGCATCGCAAAGAAGCTGCGCAGGGCTCGGCTGACGACCGACTGCGCGCTGAGGTTCGGATCGGTGCGCTGCGAGAAATCCTTGAGCTTGGTGAAGACAATGGCGCTGTTCTGGCCGGAGCCGTTGAAGCCGAAACCGAGCGCGCCGAAGACCGATTCGACGGCATCCTTCTCGTTCTCGCGATAGTAGTTTTCGACCTTCTCGACGACGGCCTGGGTCTGCTGGGTGGTCGAGCCCGGCGGTGTGGTGACGATGGTCAGCAGCACGCCCTGGTCTTCCTGCGGCAGGAATGAACTCGGCAGGCGGGTGAAGAGATAGGCACAGCCGGCGCCGACGAGCAGGAAGACCAGCATGACGCGGATCGGCCGCTTCAGGAGATAGCCGATGGTCCTGACATAGCCGTTGGTCGAGCGGGTGAAATTGCGGTTGAACCAGTCGCCGACACGGTGCTTTCTGTGTTCGCTGACCGGCTTCAGCATGGTGGCACAAAGTGCCGGGGTCAGCACGATGGCGACGAGCGCCGACAGCAGCATTGCCGAGACGATGGTGATCGAAAATTGGCGATAGATGATACCGGTCGAACCGCCGAAGAAGGCCATCGGAATGAAGACTGCGGTCAGCACGAGCGCGATGCCGACGATGGCGCCGGTGATCTCGCCCATTGATTTTTCCGTCGCCTCGAGCGGTGAAAGTTTTTCTTCGGACATGATGCGCTCGACGTTTTCGACGACGACGATTGCGTCGTCGACGAGAAGGCCGATCGCCAGAACCATGGCGAACATCGTCAGCGTATTGATGGAATAACCGGTGGCGGCCAGCACCCCGAAGGTGCCGAGCAACACCACGGGTACGGCGATCGTCGGGATCAGCGTCGCCCGCAGGTTCTGCAGGAAGACGAGCAGCACCACGAAGACGAGCACGATTGCCTCGATCAGCGTATGCACGACCTTTTCGATCGACAGTTCTACGAAGGGCGTCGTGTCGTAGGGATAGGTGATCTTCACCCCTTCCGGCAGAGTGCGGCCGATGACATCGAGTGCGGAGCGCACGCGGGCGGCGGTATCGATGGCATTGGCGCCGATCGCCAGATTGACCGCGAAACCGCTCGAGGGCAGGCCGTTGTAGCGCGAACTGCCGCCGTAGCTTTCCTGACCGATCTCGATGCGCGAGACGTCGCTCAGGCGCACCGTCGCGCCGTCCTTTTCGACCTTCAGAATGATGTGTTCGAAATCGGCAACGGTGGTCAGCTGGCTTTGCGCGGTAATGGTGACGTTGAGCTGCTGGCCGGGGATCGTCGGCTGGGCGCCGAGCGAACCGACCGAGACCTGGGTGTTCTGCGCCTGGATCGCCGCTGTGACGTCGCTCGGCGTCAGCTGATATTTCAACAGCTTATAGGGGTCGAGCCAAACGCGCATTGCGTATCCCGAACCGAAGACGTTGATGCTGCCGACGCCCTCCAGACGCTGGATCTGATCTTCAATCGAGGTCGACATGAGGTTGCCGAGATCGACCGAACTGCGCTTACCGTCCGTCGAGACGAGCGAGCCGACGAGAAGGATGCTCGAGGTCGAACGCGTCACGCTGATGCCGGCGTCGATGACATCACCAGGAAGCTGCGATTGGACAAGCTGCAGCTTGTTCTGCACCTGCACCTGGGCGATATCGGGATCGATGCTGGTTCCGAAGGTGAGCTGGATGCTGGCCGATCCGGTCGACGAGGTCGAGGTCATATAGGTGAGGTCGTCGAGGCCGGTCATGCCGTCCTCGATGATCGTCGTCACCGATTTTTCAACAGTCTCGGCGCTGGCGCCCCGATAGGTAGCGTTGATGCGGACCGTCGTCGGGGCGATGTCGGGATATTGCGAAATCGACAGGGTGAAGATCGCCAGCAGACCGGCAAGCATGATGGTGATCGCAATGACCCATGCGAAAATCGGACGTCGAATGAAAAACTTGGCCATCAGTTGTTCCTGTGCTGCTGAGACGGCGACGCGGGCTCGAAGCGATTATTTCGCTGCGGGCTTTTGCGCGTCACCGGCCGCGGGCTGCTCGGCAGGCACGACAACGCCGTTGTCGCTGATCTTCATCGGCACCGGCTTCACCGGCATGCCTGACGTGATCGACTGCAGGCCACTGACGATCAGCTGATCGCCGTCCTTGATGCCTTCGGTCACCAGCCAGGAATTGTTGGAGGGCGAGCTGCTCTCGAAGGCGCGGGTTTCGACCTTGCCGTCGGCGGAAACGAATTGCGCCGTCAGCCGCCCGTTGGCGTCGCGGCTCGTCGCCAGCTGCGGCAGCGCGTAACCGGTCTCGGCGCCGAGCTCGACGGTTGCGCGGACATACATGCCGGGCAGGACGACACGATCGGGATTGGGGAAGAGCACGCGGATGATGAAGGTGCCGGTCGTCTCGCTGACAACCTGCTTCGACATGTCGAGCTTGCCCTGCTGGTTGTATTCCTTGCCGTCTTCGAGGATCAGATGGAAGGCGACGTTCTCCGCGCCCTTGATATCGCCGGCTTCCATGGCATCGCGCAGCCGCAAGAGGTTCGTGCTCGATTCCGTCAGGGAGATATAGATCGGATCGAGCTGGCGGATCGTCGTCAGCGCCGTCGATTGATTGGCCGAGACGACGTTGCCGACATTATAGGCGGTCTGGTCGATGACGCCGTCGAAGGGCGCCACGATCTTCGTATGATCAAGGTCGATCTGCGCGGCGGAAAGAGCAGCCTTTGCCGACTCGACCTCGGCCTTCGCCTGGAGAAGCGTCGTCCTGGCGGTCTCGTATTCGATCTGCGTAGCGCCGCTGCCGACAAGGCGCTGGTAGCGTTCGAGATTGCTTTCAGCGCTCGGCACGCTCGCCTCGGCCTTGGAGATTGCCGCCTTGGCCTGCTCGACGGCGGCAATATAGGGCGCATCCTCGATCTGATAGAGAAGGTCACCCTTCTTGATCTCGCCGCCTTCCCTGAAGGCGATCTCGCGGATGATGCCGCTCACCTGCGGCCGGATATCGGCCGTCTGGAAGGATTCGGCGCGGCCGGGAAGGATCGTGGTAACAGGGAAGCTAGCCTTCTTCAGCGCCACCACGCCGACCGGCGCTGCCTGCTGCGCCGCGCCTGCGCCGGCATTGCCGGCCGGTTTGCTGGCGTTGTCGCTGCAGGCGCCAAGCAAGGCGCCGGCCACCAGGGCCGAGGAAATGAGCAGGGCACGCCGTATCATTCTTGAATTCCCTCATGCGGTGGCAATCGCCGTTCGATCCACGGGCTCGGCCGGGCCGAGCACAGGCTTATATAAGCGTCAGGATTGATCTGGCTTGAAATGCCAATATCCGAGTCTAAGAAAAGCTTTACGAAGTGACGTAAGTCAGCAATCGTCACTTAGCAAGCGCTGTTTTGCAGTGCGGCATCGACGAAGCCGACGATTTCCCCGGCTCGGCGCACCAGTGTCTCCTTGTCGTCGCGGACGATAAGGATAGGATGCAGCACGCAGGCCAGCACATCGGCGACGGTATGGGCCGCACGCTCGGGATCGCGGCAGCGGTAGCGTCCTTCCGCCATGCCTTTACGGATGATCTCGCCGAGTTTTTCCTCGATGCGGGCGCGATAGCGATTGCCGGCTTCGAGTTTGGCCTCAATGGTCGAGAGCACCATTTCGAAGATGTAGGGGCTCTTCTGGATGTCCTGCAGATGGCCCTCCAGCAGCCGCAGGACGAAGCGCAGCAGCTGTTCTTTCGCGGGCATGTCCTGGTCGAGAGGGAGGAAACGCTCGGCGGCATTGTCGAGATGGCGTCCGGCGATGGCGTCGACCAGTGCGACCTTGGAACGGAAGTGCTTGAAGACATTGGCGGGCGACATGTTGAGCGCGCCGGCGATATCGGCGATCGACACGGCGACGTAGCCACGCTCGCGAAACAGCATCTCCGCCATGGACAGGATGTCCTGTCGCGTCTCTTCGGCCTTGCGTCTCGGCCTTCTCGCCATCTGTCCCCCGCCGGGTCGAGCCCGGTATCCCTTTTTGCCGATGCTAGCTTGATTGCACGAAAGCTGCCAAGCCGGTGCTCGGCCTGGCAGCTTTGTGTGTCGTCTTTTTCAAGGGAAATAGCGGGAGAGGTTGTTTCGGACGCGCGCAAGCGGCGTCTCGCCGCTGTCGTCTGGAATAAAGCGTTCGCCGGTGATCGCCTCATAAGCCCTGATGTAGACGGCCGAGGTCTGCTCGATCAGTTCGGTGGGGATTTCGGGAATCTCGTCCTTGTAGGGATCGCAACGCTCCGCCACCCAGGCGCGGACGAAATCCTTGTCGAAACTTTCCGGCCGCTTTCCGGCGGCAAAACTTGCCGGATAGCTTGCGGCAAGCCAGTAGCGGCTGCTGTCGGGTGTGTGGATCTCATCGGCGAGAATGATGTTGCCGTCGCCATCGGTGCCGAATTCATATTTGGTGTCGACGAGGATCAGGCCGCGTTCGGCGGCCATTGCCTGGCCGCGGGCAAAGAGCGCAAGCGCATATCGTGATAACGTCTCCCACTGCTCCTTGGTCAGAAGGCCGCGGCCGACGATTTCGGCAGGTGTCAGAGGCTCGTCATGACCGCCGTCGAATTCCTTGCTGGTCGGCGTGATGACGGGTTCGGGCAGGATCTGGTTGTCGCGCATGCCGTCCGGCAGGCGCATGCCGTACATCTCGCGCTCGCCCTTCTTGTAAAGCGTCAGGATCGAGGTGCCGGTGGTGCCGGCAAGATAACCGCGCACGACGATCTCGACCGGCAGGATGTCGAGCCGCTTGCCGATGACGACATTCGGATCGGGATAGTCGATGACGTGGTTCGGGCAGATGTCCTTCGTCGCCTCGAACCAATAGCGCGCCGTCTGCGTCAATACCTGGCCCTTATAGGGAATGCAGGTGAGAATGCGGTCGAAGGCACTCAGCCGGTCGGTGCTGATGATGATGCGGTGCCCGTCCGGAAGGTCGTAATTCTCGCGCACCTTGCCGCGATAATAATTCGGCAGTTCGGGGAAATGGGCTTCGGAGAGGATTCGCACGGCGCTCGACTGTCCTTGTGTTTGGGTGAAGGTTTTCTGCTCTAGTTTCATCGCGCGGGAAGTCAAGTCAGGCGCCAAGTATCGCATCACAGCCAGAACAGAGCCAGGAGAAACAGAGCCAGGCAATAACTCAAGACGGCGAGCGGCCAGCCGGCGCGCAGGAAGTCGCTGAAACGATAGCCGCCGATGCCCATCGCAAGCGTATTGTTGTGATGGCCGAAGGGCGTCAGGAAATCGAGAGAGGCGCCGACCGCGACCGCGATCAGATAGGCATCGGGCGCATGCCGGCCGGTCCTTGCGAATTCCAGTGCGATCGGCGCCAGCACGATCGCGACCGTCGCATTGTTGACGAAGGGCGTCAGCGCCATCGCGAGGAAGAGAATGACGGCGATGCCGGAAAGCGGATGGCCAATCGGCACGACGAGGCTCAGCCAGCCGGCGATCGCTTCGGCTGCGCCGGTGCCTGCCACCGCCTGGCCGATTGGAATCATCGCTGCGAGCATGATGATGATCGGCCAGTTGAGATCGCCCATCGCCTGGCGGATGTTCAGGTGATTGAGCACGGCGAGCACGAGAACGACGCCGGCAAAAGCGATGTCGGGGTGCAGGCCGGCCGCAGATGCAGCGACGCCGCAGGCAAAGAGCGCGAAGGGCCGCCACGAGAGAAGGGCGGGCTCGGCAGGGGCTGTCTGGGCGAGTGGCAGGCACTCGCTTTCCTCAAGCGCTTCGGCGATCGCGGTTCGTGGCCCCTCCAGCGTCAATATATCGCCGATCGACAGCTGCAGGTCGAGGAAACGACCTTCGATGCGCGGTGCGCGCATGGAAAGAGCGGTGATTGCGACGCTGCGGCTTTGGAACACTTCCAGCGAGCGGATACGCGAACCGACCAGCGTGCTCTCCGGCATGACGACGGCTTCAACTCGGGTAAAGTCCGGCTGCAGGCCATGCGGATGCGCATCGGCCATCAGCGCCTGCATGGCGGCAAGCCCGGCAAAGACTGCATCTGCCCCTTCGGCAAGCAGCATGTCGCCGGATGCGATTATCGACTGTTCGAGCGGACCGAAGACGAATTTGTCGCCGCGGATCAGCGCGTGCGGCTTGATGCCGAAGCGCGTCGGACAATCGGAGAGCCGGACGCCGATCAGCGGTGAAACGTCGGGGATGCGGCGCTCGACGACGATCCGGCGCGCGCCCGGAGAGATCGTTGCCGGCGCTTCATCGGATTCCGGAAACAGGCGCCGGACGCGAAAGGTGATGAGCAGAATGCCGGCGATTGCGACCGGCAGGCCGACATAGGCGAAATCGAAAAAGCGAAAACCTGCTCCGCTCGCCTTGGCAAGCGCATCGCTGACGAGGAGGTTCGCCGGCGTGCCGATCAGTGAGACAAGGCCGCCAAGCAGCGCCGCAAAAGAAAGAGGCATGACGAGTTGCCGGCGAGGGATGGTCAGCGCCGTGCCGAGCCGCAGCGCCACCGGCAGGGTGATTGCAAAGGCGCCGATATTGTTCATGAAGATGGAAATGAAGCCGGCAAGCGAAGAAGCGCCTGATATGACCGTGAAATCCGAAGGTCTTGCGGCTGCGAAACGGGCGGCAAGTCGGTCGAAGACCCTGGCGCGCGCTAGCACCTGGACGATCAGCAGAATCTCGACGACGGTAATGACGACGGGACTGGCGAAACCGGAGAAGATCTGGTCGGCGGGATAGAGGCCGAGCGCATAGCCGGCCAGGAGGCCGGCGATCGAGACCAGCTCGATGCGAATGCGATCGAACGAGAAGAGAACGAGCATCGCCAACAGAAGGATCAGCAGGGATGCTTGCTCGAACGTCATGCGTGGGTCCGTGTTTATCGATCCGGCGACTGTATTCGTTCCTTCTGCGCTGTACAGAGGTGCCGGCCGGCAAAGATGCGACGATCTCATGCATTACGTCAGGCCGGTGTCTGCCACCGGCCTGCTGCGTTTCGTTCCAGAATGGGGGTTGCAAAGACACCGACGGTGCGCGCAATCCATTGCGGGCCGGCGGCCGCAAAGCTTTCGCGCCAGCGCTCCGACTGCAGCATCGCCGCGCCGATCACCGCGGGTTCGACACCGCAGCCCGTCAACAGATCAAGAGCAGCGACGATCGAAGTGCCGCTGGAAATGACGTCGTCGATCAGCGCCACGCGCCGTCCCGCAAGCAGCGGCAGCATGCGCGGATCGATATAAAGGCGTTTCTGCTGCGTCGGTGTCGTGATCGAGGACAGGGCGACGGAGAGCTCGTCGCGATACCAGAATTTGCGTGAGGTGCCGAGCGGGACATAGCGGTCGTGGCCGAGCTTCTGGGCGACGGCGGCGGCAAGCGTCAGGCCGAGCGTCGGCAGGCCGGCGACGACATCGATGCGCATCGGCCTGATTTTTTCGGCGAGGTTCTCGGCCAGCGCATCGAGCACGGCGAAGCTTGCCTGGTTGACAATCAGTGAGGCGAGGGCGTGCTCACCATCTCCCAGCACGCGGATCGGCAGGCGAAGCTGGCGACCGTCTTCCAGCGCGGCGACATAGAAGGAGGTGAATTCGCCGTCGCCGGCAAAGGTGCCACGGGGATGGATCTCCTGCCAGAAATCGTGCGGCGCCAACTCCGTCATATCCGTCAACGTCTCGCCCGTTCCATCCCGGCGCTTCGGCGGAGCGCCTGCAATTCCGCCGCAGTCAACGCACGTGCGGCGCCTTTTGGGAGTTCGCCGAGTTCGAGCCCGCCGATCGCGACGCGCACGAGCCGCAGACATTCAGTGCCGAGCGCCTCCAGCATGCGGCGAATCTGGCGGTTGCGGCCCTCGTCGAGCTCGACCTCGATCCATGAATTCCTGTCGCCCTGGCGCAGGCGCCGCACGGCGGTTGCCGTCAGCAGCTCGCCGTCATGACGGATGCCGGATGTCATGGCGGCGATTTCCTCGTCGTCCAAGAGCCGGTCGATCTGAACATGATAGGTCTTGGTCACATGCGTGACCGGGTCGAGCAGGATCTGCGCGAATTCGGTGTCGTTGGTGAAAAGCAGCAGCCCTTCGCTGGCCTTGTCGAGCCTGCCGACCGGCGAGAGATGCGGGATGTCGAAATCCCTGAGGCAATCGTAGACGGTCGGCCTGCCTTCGGGATCGTGACGGGTGGTGACGAGCCCGCGCGGTTTGTTGAGGATCAGATAGATTTTCGCTTCGGCGGCAATCACGAGGCCGTCGACGCGGATCTTCGCCGTCACGAGGTCGACCCAGGCTGAGGGATCGTTGACCGTGCGGCCGTCGATGGAGACGCGGCTTTCGGCAATCAATCGTTCCGCCTGGGTCCGGGAGCAATAACCGAGCTTGGAAAGGGCGCGGGGAAGGGTGACCCGCTTGCCTGCAGCATCGGCCGTGAGCTTTGGCCGCTCGCGCGTCTTTTGCGGTGGGCGCCGGTCCCTCATCTGCTATCCCTGTGCTGCTTCGATGCCGTTTCTTGGCATGAACGGCACAAGGATTCCAGCTTGGCGAACAATATCGATGGAGCGATGGGGCTGCAGGTTACCCTCAGCGCTTCTGACAAAGCACTGTCAAGGCATGAAGAGGTTGCGCTGTCTCAGCGGCAGGCCATGAATCCGGCCAACTCCTTGCGGCTGACGACGATGCCGGCAGCGGCTTTCACGGGGTCGGGATGCGTATAAGATAGGCTTGGCATTTCCGGCAGCTCGAGTGCCTGACGCATATTCATGATGCCGACCGCGTAACGGCCGTTGGCGCCGTCGACGCTGACTTCAATGATGCAATTGGCCCTCTTGTTTTCCATGTTGTCCTCCCTTTCGTTTTTTATGGTCCCTTGCTTGCATTAAAAATTGGTTTTTCTAAGACGTAAGCATTTACGCACCCTGCCGAAAAACAGGTCGGCAGGGTGCGTAAAAATATGATTTTTCAGCGGATGCAGCGGAATTAGCGCCACCAATGGCGATGCTGCGGCTGCGGGCTGCCGGCAAGCAGATATCCGGCGAGAAAACCAATTGCGCCTGCAAGCGCCAGCGCCGTTGTCGTGGCGGCTGGATGCTCGCGGGCAGCACCGGCTGCCGCGGCTCCTTCGGCCCTGATCTGGGCGACGGCGTTCTTGGCGCGGGGCAGGGCCTCATCATAGACCTTGCCGGCGCGGCCGCGCACTTCGTAGTAGGCTTCGGCGCCCTGAGCGGAGATCATCTTCTGCAGGCGGGATACTTCCTGCTGGAGCGCAGCAATGTCCTTGCTGACGGATGCTCTGATATCGTCGGTGTTGGCAGGCATGTCAGTCTCCTTTCCTCTCCTCGATGGGAAAGACAACACTCCACACGGCGATAGGTTCCGAAAATGCCGGCCGTTGATTTGTGACGGTAATTTGAAGTCCGCGTCCGGAAGCGATTTAATAATTCGTTAACCATAAACTCGCTCAAGCCGCTGTTTTCCTGTCATCTTTTTGGGATTGGAAGCGGGTTTTGGACGGTTTTTTGATCGGGCGGTAAAAGAATTTCTGGATTTGGACCGCGAAAACGTCGGCTGTGGATAAGGGTTGCCGGAAAAATCCCTACCGAATCAACCTGTTACAAAAATGTCAAAAAACTTTTGGTATGGCTGTTGACTTGGAAAAGGGGTTGGTTCTATAAGCCCACTCACTGACGAGGGCGGCGGCGCTGCTGGCGACGAAGTCTCTCGTTCTAAAGAAACTCAAGCGGATTGGCGGATTGCTGGT
>NZ_ML133569.1 GCF_003985125.1 Rhizobium phaseoli | reverse complement strand
ATCAACCGTTCGAGCGAAGACATGGCGACGGAGATGCTTGCTGAGGCACGAGTTCAAAACCCCGGGATGACACGCATCTCCGTCGCACAGCCGCATTATACAGCAGCGGCAACGTACAAGGATGAGGCTCTCTTGAGGTGGGGCGCCGGCGGCGTGTGATCATTTCGCGTCGAGCTTGGCCAGTTCGTATCCCGCGGCCTCGTGCTCGATGAAGGTTGCCGGGCAGGACAGCAAGGCGGCCTGGAACCGCCGGCGCGCCTCCTCGGTGGCGCCTGAAAACAGGTACCATTCGCCGCTGTAGAAGATCGCCTCGCAGATCTGGTTGCTGTCGGCCGCCTTCAGCGCCAGATCCTCCGGCTTCAATTCGCCGAGAAAAAGTCGATAGACGGGGTAGGGCCATGCCGCCTGATCGGTTTTGTCCGCCGCTGCCCTGAGTTCGTCTAGGGCCTTCGGATCACCGACTCTCATTTGCGCGAAATAGCGCCAGATGCGGGCATAGGGCGCCGTGGGTCCGTTCTGATTTGCCTCTGTGTCAAGTGCTGCGATCAACTGCTGGTACCTGCCGCCGAAATAGCTGGCCATCGGATCGTTGAGATAGAGTTGACGCGCATTGATGATCGGCCAGAGCGCTCCCGTTGCAATGATCACGAACACGGCGCTGAAGGCGATCGCCACCCTGTCGTAACGCGGCGTTGGTCGCTCCCGCGGCCAGAAGGTCAACAGCAGAAGCGACAGCGCCGCGCCCGTCAGGGCGCCGCCGAAATGGCCTGCATAGTCGATGGTCTGACCGTCTCTTGCCGAAGAGAAGATCGGCAGCAGCGAGGGGACCAGTATCTGGGCCGCGCCAGCCTGCAGCATAGATGCGATCGGCGTCGACCGGAAGCGGAAGCTCGCGGCGATTACGGCCGCGAAAAGCCCGACGATACCGCCGGAGGCGCCGACGCCCACCGTGCCGGCATCATTGAGCCAGACGGAGGCGATCGACCCGCCAAGGGCGCTGACGAAGAAGATTGCTGCAAACCAGCGCCAGCCGATCAGCCGCTCGAACAGACGCCCCGCGACCCAGAGAGCAACGCAATTGAGCGCGAGGTGGATGATGCCACCGTGCATGAACGGCGCGGTGAACAGCCGCCACCATTCGCCGTTGCCGACGATGTTTTGGCGAAGCGTGCCGCCGAGCAGCCACAGAGTACGAATGGTAGGGGAGCCGGCTTCTGCCGGCTCGACGCCAAAGGCGAGTTCGCCGGCATAGACGGCGATGAGAACGGCAAGAAGAGCGTAAGTGAAGATGGGATAACGGGCTTGATTGAGAACCGGCGCCGGCGCCTGGAGCTCGTCTTCGTCTCCAGGTGCAGGCTGGCTGTCGTCCTGACCTTCCAGCCGCTCCACTTCCTTCGCGTCGGCTGCCAGCCGCGAGAACTGGTCGAAGATGGAGCTCGGCTGGCCATGCAGGATGTGCAAGGGAATACTGACCTTGAGGGGTGAGCCGACGAGCCATTCCGGCAGAATCGGCGCAACCCCCCGCCTGATCAAAGTCTTGCCGGCAGCAGGATGAAGGTGAAGGACAATAAAATCCGATCGCTTACTCCAGATCCTCTCGAAGCGGCGGATGGCCGACCATGGCACGATCTGGTCGGGAAAGGCAGGAAGCCGGATACCAGCCGTCGATATCACCAGGCCGGGGCCTCTGGAGAGGAGCTTGCTCAAGAGCAGCAATGCGAGCAGACCGAAGAGTCCAGCGCCCAGCAATCCGAAGAGCCAGACCACGCGGGGGTCCCTGTGCTCCGGTGGGTTATAACCTATCCAGATACAGGCCGCCCCGACGGCAAGCATGATCAGGACGAACCGCAGCAATTTGCCCTTATCGTAAAAATATTCAGTGCTGCGCAATTCTTCCGGCTTCATTCGAAATTCTCACTGAAAAGCAATAATGGCACCACGCTTGCTGGAGATCGCAGGCGACTGATTCCCGTGTCACAAGAAGATTCCCCAGGCGAGACTATCTACTTGCAATAGAATTTTGCAAGCCGAGCTTGGAGCTTCTCAACAGAGGCAGGCGCGGCCGTCACAGCCCGTCGATCCGCCGGCGAAGCCTCCACCAACGCTCCTCATCCTGAGGCGCGCGGCCCGCAGGGCGAAGCCTCGAAGGATCCTCCGCAGCGCTGCTCCTTGCATTATCGAACGCCGGTGCACCCGCCTCGTCCTTCGCGGCTCCAGCCCTTGGCTTCCGCGCCTCGGGATGAGGCTCTCTTGGGCGCTGCTGGCGCGCTCCTGCATCCATCGCATGAAAGCTAGCCGGTCAGGCATTCGTAAGTCGCTCTTGCCAAAGAACGCCCGCCGAGAGACCTGCCGTTCACGGTCCCGTGTCGGACCGGAACTGGAAACGGCCCTTCGCCGTTAGTTTCCTGTCAATTCAGCTGCAGGTGCCACTGCCATTAACGACCATTCCGCCTTCTGGAAGAAACCGATTTCGATCGATCTTGATACCGGCGAACGGCTGGTTCTCCGCTCACCGCAGGATGCGCTTTATGCGCTGGTCTCCGACTGGCCGGTCAACGGCGGCGTCCATCAGCAGAGGGCGATCGATTTCTGCCGGGCCTGGCTTGCGGGCCGCATGCCGGCCGAGACCGTGCGGCAGGCTTTCATCCTCGCGGCGCTGGAAGCCGGCGTTCCGATCAATGATGAAGAAGACGGCGGCGGCATCTCGTCTTTGCTGTGAAGCGAGCCGATGTGCCGTCTGCATGCGAAGGTTATGCCTGGCGGCATTCCGCCACTCGACAAAGTTTCTTTGATGTATTGCAAATATTGTTCGCGCTGTGTTTGTGGGAATTGCAGCGTGTAGACGCTTTTGATTCCTGGGAGATATTACTGAATGAAATTGAAAATTTTTATTGGTGCTGCCCTGCTGGCGCTTGCCGGCTGCAACGCTCCGGTCTCGCAATCCGTTGCAGATTCGCAGCGCCCGCCCTCGAATGAAGTTCGGCAGAACTTCATCAATATTGTGTTCAAGAGAACTTATAGACACGAGGCAGGAGAAGTCGTCTGGGCGCGCATTTCCAGCGTGGTTCTGCTCGACCCCGAAAAACAGATTTATGCGTATTGTGTACGGATCGTGCCGAAGCGCGGTTGGGGAGACTGGGCCTATCTCGGCGTCTCATTCACAGAGGGCAAAGTGCTGGGCGCAACGGTGAATGACGATCGCTGCCACGACAAGCGGCTGCGTTACTACCCGTTTCCTGAGATGAACGGCATGAAGACCTGACGAAAGAGACGAGGGACTTCGGAAGCGCCGCCCATCGGTTCAATCGGAACAAGGGCTGTTTTAGGGCGAGGCTATGCCTGGATTTTAGAAACGACCGCGGATGCAGCCATGCGGCACGGCTGCATCCGCCATAGCTGCAATGATGCCGAGCAGTGCCCGCACAGCAAAGGCAAAGCACTCAACCCGGGCGGACCATCCTCGCTCCCACAGCGTCATCGCCTCGAGCAGACGATCAGGTGCCGCGCAGCCTGAGAACCGCGGAAGGTCACCACGGTCGCCACCATGCGGAAACATATGCTCATGATCACGTCTCAGAAAGCGGACGCTCTCGAATCCGCCGCAGCCGGCGCTCTGCAATACCAGGCGATGACGAAAATCGTTCCGATGGGAACCAACAGCGCAACCAACTGGAACCAGCCGCTGCGGTTGATATCGTGAAGTCGGCGGGTGGCCATGGCGATTGACGGGAGGAACACCGCCAGCGACCAAATTCCGCCCAATGCTCCGGTTGGCTCGATAAGGTACAAAGCGAAGCTGACGAGAACGACGAAGAGCGTCGAAAACCAGAATTCCGATCGGCTCGCTCTGCCGGTGAAGTCCACATATTTCCTGAAAAAGCTGCTGATCGCCTGGCCGAAACCCATTGTCTGCGGCAGCTCCCCGAAACGGTTCGGCCCGGCCGCCGGTTTCCTGAAGGCGAGGATCAACCCCACACTTAGCGGGACCATGATGATCAACCAGTGAAACAGAGAAAAACTACCCATAAGATACCCCGATGATTTAAACGGCCTAACGATAAGCAACGTTCGTTTCGGGAGGATTAATCGGCTTGCAGCCCGTTGCGTTCGGCAATCGCAGCGTGAGAAATTGCGGCCCTCATTGAGGGTGGATGATGCTTCGAAAAGGCCAAGGAACTGGCAGTCGATCACCGCTTGATCAGCACGCTCGCCCGCACCGGCTGTTCGATGCCCTTCAGCGCAAGCACGCGGGATTCGGCACCTGCCGCCAGGTCGGGAGCCTTCGCCGCCGTTTCCGCCGAGACCAGGATCTCGCCGGCGGCGGCCCGGGACTCCAGCCTGGCAGCCTGATTGACGACGCCGCCGATTGCGGTGAAATCGCTGCGGAAGCTTGAGAATTCGCCGATCTGCACCTCGCCGGAATGGATGCCGACGCCGACGCCGAGGGTGCGGCCGGGCAGGGCCTCGAGCGCCAGGCCGTTCAGCGCCGCGGCGCAGTTTCGCTGGATCTCCTGTGCGGCCCGGATCGCGGCGGCGGCGTGATCTTTTCTCACGATCGGGAAATTGAAGATCGCCATCAGGCCATCGCCCATCTGCTTGTTGACGATGCCGTCATGCGCCCAGATCGCCTGGGCGCAGCGATCCTGGAACAGGCTGACGATCTCGCTCAGTTGCACCGCCTCGATGCGCTCCGACAGGTCCGTGAATCCCCTGATATCGGCAAACAGGATGGTGGCGTCGACGGTGATCTGGCGCTGCTTCTTGACGTACTGAAAAGAGCGCTCGCAGATCGTGCAGATATCGGGGTTCATCTTGCTGCGGGTGATGCCGAAGGCGCGGAAGGGCAGGGCGAGCGGACCGCCGATGGGGATCGGCATGTGCATCTGGTCCCAGCAGCCGCGGCAGATCCTTGCGCTGCCGTGGCTGGCCGGCTCCCTGGAAGTGGATTCTGTCGTCATCTCACGCAATCCGTCCACAATGGCCGGCATCAAGCTTCCGTCAGTCCGCGGCTTTTGGCAACTCATCCATTTGGCGCGGAGTCTGCTTCGTCGTGCCCGAATCTCTGCCCGAATTCCCGCCGGGGTGTTGCTACAGCGGGTGGCGGTGGAAATGCGGTCACACTTGTTACTCCCACTGTTCGAATTCGGCTGCGAAACTATGTCCGGCCAATGCGCGAAAAACCGCGGTTCGACGAAGAGTCGCGGAAATTCGCCCCAATGAGGAGATTGAGCGATGACTGCAACAGCCGAGAATGGAACAGGCGGACAGCCCATGCAGAAACCTGCGGTGGTGTCGGCGGATGCGTGGGAGGCGGCCCGCAAGCAGCTGCTGGTGAAAGAAAAGGCGCAAACCCGTGCCCGTGATGCGCTGGCCGCCGAACGTCGGCGCATGCCGTGGATGGCCGTCGAGAAGCATTATGTTTTTGAAGGGCCTGACGCCAAGGTGAGCCTGTTCGACCTGTTCGAGGGACGGCACCAGCTCATCGTCTACCGCGCCTTCTACGAGCCGGGCGTATTCGGCTGGCCCGACCACGCCTGTCGCGGCTGCTCGATGGTCGCCGATCAGGTCGCCCATGTCGCCCATCTGAACGCCCGCGACACGACGCTGGTCTTCGCCTCGCGCGCACCGCAAGCCGATATTGCGCGGCTGAAAGCGCGAATGGGCTGGACGATGCCGTGGGTGACGATCACCGACAGTTTCGACAAGGATTTCGGGGTCGACGAGTGGCACGGCACTAACGTGTTCTACCGCGACGGCGAGCGCATCTTCCGCACCTATTTCATCAACAACCGCGGCGACGAGCAAATGGGCGGCACCTGGAACTATCTCGACATCACGCCGCTCGGCCGGCAGGAGGTCTGGGAGGAATCGCCCGACGGCTATCCGCAGACGCCGACTTACAAATGGTGGAACTGGCACGACAGCTATGTTCCGGATGCGGCGCCCGACAAGAAATGGGTCGAGGTGTCCGACGCCGGCGAGGCGGCGTTCCGGGCCGAGAGCGCCAATGAGAAGCCCTGAGAGCAATCTGCCACGACAATCGCCGTAAATCTTCGTCGTGAAAAACGAGCCGACAAGGCGGTTGCCTTGCCGGCCGCAGGCCATGCATAGTGGCGGCGACGCGGAGGAGCCGATGGCCAGGTTGCATGCGCTTGTTTTGATGATGCTTCTCGTACCCGCCGCGGCGCAGGCGGAAAAACGCTGCGGCTGGCTGGATAATCCGGCGACGGCGACCTGGTCTCTCCATGACGCCAGCGGCGGCTGGATCATCATGGAAAGCGGCAGCGGCTACAAGGCTGAGGGAGTGGATCGTATTCCCGATCTGACGACCGGCGAATATGTCTATACCCACGCCGTCCATGGCTATGCCTGTGCCTGCATGGATGTCGACACGGATGGCGAGGGGGGCATCAGCCGCATTCGTTCCGTGCGGCAATTGCCGCTTTCCCGATGCCGCAGCGATCCCGCCCTCGGATGGTTCCTCGACAAGGATCCGTGACGGTCGCTGGATGGCATGCCGCGGAGCATCGAGCGGCAGCCGGCGATGGTGTTGCGGAATTGGTTACCATCTTCGATAGACATGTCTCTCCGGACGGAAACTTTCGAGCGGGAGTTGCGTTAGGCAAATGGCCGGGGCTGTGTCCGCCGGCGCGCTTGCCACGGGAGGAGATGATCCATGAAAGTGATGATCGTTGAAGATGAGGGTTTCATCGCCCTGGAACTCGAGCGCATCGCGCAGGATGCCGGGCACCAGACCTTAGGGCCGGTTTCGACGATAGAACAGGCTCTCGCCCACGCCCCGAGAAGCGACGTCGCCCTCGTCGATCTCAATCTCGCGGACGGCCTCAGCGGCGCCCAGCTCGCCCGCCGGCTGATCGACCGCTACGGCGTCGACGTCATCTTCGTCACCGGCAGTCCGGAGAGTGTCGGGAACGGCATCGAAGGCGCGCTCGACGTCATTCCCAAGCCTTTCACCGATGACAGGATTGCCGGCGCGCTGTCGCGGGCGCAGGCTTTGCGCAGGGACTTCGATGGCAGCAATGCTATAATGTGACGCGCAGGCGTCGAGCGAGGTGTCCGGCTGCCAATGCATGCGGGAGATTGCCGGATGAAACATGCGGTCATTGCCATTTTCTTCGCGCTGACGGCTTGCGCCAGCGCGACTGGCGGTCCCGAGCCTCTTCCCGGCAGCCTTACCTATGGCGGCAAGGTCGTCCATTCCCCCTATCGGCCTGGAACGGTGGTCAAGAACACTTTTCTTGGCCAGTTCGACTACCGCGTGTTCGAGACCTATGTCGTCCAGCCGGATGGCACGCTCAAGCTGACGTCCCAGAGCACGGGACCGGATTTTCTTTGGCAGTAATTTGCGGCGTCCCTACGCATATTCCGAAGGTCGCGCGGGCATCGCCGTGAAAGTCGCGGGCCTCAATGAAGCCAGCGCCACCTTGAGGCAAGGTGGTGCTGAAGGAAGCGTAACGGGGCTACCGCTATATGATGGCGAAGTCGTCGCTGCCGTCGGCTCCCGCGTTCAACCGTCTGGCGGCGAGTTCGATAAAGGTCTTGACCAGAGGCGGCAGGTGCCGGCTGCTCGGATAGACGACGTGCAGGCCGCCGACCGGGGTCGTGTAGCCGTCGAGAACGCGGCACAGCCGCCCATCCCTGATGTAGGCATTGGCGACCCCATGGGGCAGTCGGGCGATGCCGTAACCGGCGATCGCTGCGGCCATGACTGCCTGCATTTCGTTGGCGGCGAAGCGCCCCGAGACCGAGACCGTTTCCTGCCCGTGCGGGCCTTCAAGCAGCCATTGCGCATGGGTGGATTGGCCGGCGACAACGCAGTCGTGGCGGACGAGATCTGCCGGGCGGTCGGGCGCGCCGCGGCGGGCAAGATAGTCGGGGCTCGCGCAGAGCAAGCGATGGGTAGAGCCGAGCTTGCGGGCGATCAGCGTCGAATCCTCCAGAATGCCGGTGCGGAAGGCGAGGTCTATGCCGTTTTCGACGAGATTCAGCCTGTCGTCGGTCAGCCGCAACTCCACCCTCGACTTCGGGTAGGTCGCCAGAAGGTCGAAGATCGCGTCCTGCAGGAAGTGGCCGCCGAAGCCGACCGGCGCCGATATGCGGATCGTGCCGGCGGGCTCCGCCCTTACCTCCGCAAGACGCAGGTTGGCGCCTTCGATCGTGCGGAGCGCTTGGCTGCTTTCCTCGTAATAGAGGCGGCCGGCATCGGTCGGGCTGAGGCTGCGGGTCGTGCGCTGCAGCAGGCGCACGCCGAGTTCGCGCTCGAGAGCGGCAATGCGTCGGCTGACTGTTGTCTTCGGCATGCCGAGCAGGCGCGCCGCGGCGGTGAAGCTGCCGGCCTCGATGACGCGGGCAAAGATCATGATATCGTTGAGGTCGAGCATTGTAGCCTGTCGTGGTACGATGTTTTCCAATTATAGGCCATTATGGTTCAATGCAACAGGCCGTAACTTTGCTCCATCAGTCACAAACAAGGAGCAGACAGATGAGCAACATTAGAAGCGTTCTGGTCACCGGCGCCACCGGCCAGCAGGGCGGCGCGGTCATTCGCGCCCTGACCGCGCGGGGACACCGCGTCAAGGCGATCTCGCGCAAGCCGGATAGCGATAGCGCAAAGCGGCTGGCCGCGGCTGGGGTCGAGGTCGTCGCCGGCGATCTAAACGATGGCGCTTCCGTGGCGAGGGCGGCTGCGGGCGTCGATACGATGTTCCTGATGGGCAACAGCTATGAGGCGGGAACGGAAGCGGAAACGCGCCAAGGCATCCTCGTTGCCGATGCGGCGAAGGCCGCAGGCGTCGGTCACCTGATCTATTCCTCCGTCGGCAATGCCGACAAGAAGACCGGCATTCCGCATTTCGACAGCAAGTATCTCGTCGAGAAGCACATCGCAGGCCTCGGCATCCCCTATACGATCAGTGCGCCCGTCGCCTTCATGGAAAACACGGTGGCGCCCTGGGCGATCGACGGGCTGCGCCAGGGCGTCTATGCGGCGGCCCTGCCGCCGACCCGCCCGCTGCAGCAGATCACCATCGAGGACATCGGCGCTTTCGTCGCAGCCCTGGCCGAGCGGCGCGAACAGGTGTTCGGCAAGCGTTTCGATATTGCCGGCGACGAATTGTCTGGCGAGCAGCAGGTGAAAATCCTGTCCGAGGCGCTCGACCGCCCAATACGCTACCAGGAACTGCCGATCGCCGCGATGCGGCAGCAAAGCGAGGACGCAGCGCTGATGTTCGAATGGTTCGACCGCACCGGTTACGACGTCGACATCGCTGCCCTGCGCCACGATTTCCCTGATGTCGGCTGGCACAGCTATGCCGATTGGGCGCGCGGCTTCGACTGGAGCGTTCTCGGCAGGGCATCCGCCTGATACACTCTCCGTCGTCCCCGGCCTGAACCGGGGACGACGGAGAGCCGGACCCGCCTCGCGCAAGGCGACGGATCGCTCGGCTCTGCGGCGACAGATCATCGTCCTTGAACGGGGAGGCTTCGATGCCGTCGAGTTTCAATGTCGAAAGTGCGGATGGTTATGAAAGGCTGATGGGGCGCTGGAGCAAAAGGCTGGCGCCGATGCTGATCGATTTTGCGGGTGTCGCGGATGGCGAACGTGTGCTCGATGTCGGCTGCGGCACCGGCAGCCTGACCTTTACGCTGGCGGAAAAGCCAGGCCTGCAGGAAATCACCGCCATTGATTATTCGCCGGTTTTCGTCGAGGCGGCAATGCGGCGCAATACCGATCCGCGCATTACCATTCGCCAAGCCGATGCCTGCGCGCTGCCGTTCGAGGATAACCGCTTCGACAGGGCGATGTCCCTGCTGGTGCTGCATTTCGTGCCCGAGGCGGGCAAGGCGGTATCCGAGATGGCCCGCGTGGTGCGCCCCGGCGGCGTGGTCGCGGCCGCCGTCTGGGATCATTATGGCGGCATGTCGGGCATGCGGATGATGTGGGACACGGTGGTCATGCTCGACGAGAACGCGCTGCCACTACGCCGCAAATATTGCTTCCAGCCGATGATGCGGCCGGGCGAAATGAGAGAAAGCTTCATAGCCCAGGGTCTTGCCGAGGTGGAGGAGACGTCTCTTGTGATCCGGATGGATTATCTTTCCTTCGACGACTATTGGCAGCCGATCGCTGCCGGCGAGGGACCGCTCGGCAAGTATGTGGCCGGGCTGGAGGCCGGCAAGCGGGAGGCGGTCGATGTAGCATTGAGGGCGGCTTATGAGGCCGGGGAGCCGGATGGGCCACGATCGTTCGCATCGGTGGCGTGGGCATGTCGGGGCAGGGTGGCGACTGACTAGGTGTAGCCGTTTAACGACTGTGAGATCGCGAGCATGCGAGATGGCGGCCCAAGGCCTTATCCTGAGGTGCTCCGTAAGAGCCTCAAAGCCGAAACGGTGTCGGGTGGATGCAAGAAGCAGCGTTGTGGCGTGCTTCGACGCTCCGCCTATGGGCTACGCACCTCAGCATGAGGGGGCGTTGGAGGATGCCGCGCCGAGCGCCTCGGAGCCTCATCCTGAGGTGCCCCGCGGGGGCCTCGAAGGACGAGGCGGGTGCAATGGCGGCGAAGGGACGCGAGAAGCGATGTTGTGGCACGCGCTTCGAGGTTTGGCCGCTGCCGGGCTGCGCATCTCAGTATGAGGAGCCTCTGTGCCCTGAACCAAATCACGAGCACCGACAACCGTCAATTCCGGCGCCTGCGACGGCGAATAGGCGCCAGCCTGCGGTAAATCCGCGGCCTGTTTTGCTTGATCCGTGCCTCATTGGGACGGTCGGCCTTTAGGGTCGTCACGACTTTGCAGGCGCAGATTCGATCGTAAAAGGTCTGTCCTTCCCAGACGATGAACGGCCAAATCCACCATGCCGTCACTGCCAGTGCCCAGACGAGGTAAGATTTGCTGATGCTATCGTCAGAGGGTGCGTATTCGCCGCGGAGCATTCCAAGTAGCGTGTTGAAATCTTCGGTCGGGTAGGCGGGAAGCAGCGAGAGTGCGAAAAGCACAACGCTGGAGAGAAGATTGGGGCTGAATTTCAGAATCTCGCGCTTGAACGCCGTGCCGAAATCGAGATTTTCTTGCTCGGCGGTTTGAACCCTCAAAAATACGAGCGCCTTTCCGAAGGTGCGGCGGCCATTGGTGGAAAAGACAGCGAACGCCAGAGCGATCAGGACTGTGTTGGCTACGCCTCCTACCAGGCTGGAATATGCTGGCATTGGCTTGGTCACGGGATTGTTGTCTGCGTCCACGGGAATGGACAACTCCTTCCCCGAAAGCCACAGCTCGTCTTCGCTGAGCGTGCCGGTTCGCAGGTATCTCTGCTTTGCCCCGCCGAATTGCCGAACCTCGCAGATGTCGCTGGTGGATTCCGGCCAGCCTGCTTCAATTTGCTTCGCAAGCTGATCGGGCAACAAGCCGCTACATTCTGTGGTGGTCCAGCCGGGCAAACGGAAGTCCAGAGGATAGACCTTCGACACGTAATGGACTGTTGCGAGGATGATTAACTGAAAGACGATGTGGTCGACAGCAAAGGCGGCGAAGCGCCGCCAGAAATGACGGGCAGGCAAAATGTCGATTCGCGGCATTTGCTGTCTAGTGTCCATGTCGCCGTCCTTACGTTGTCTATGCAATCTAATCCAGCTCGCGTGGCCGGGTGGCGAGCCGTCCTGCGATTTGCGACGATCCGCATCGCAAGCTGCGTGAGACGATCGGTCATGGCTTGCGGGGCTTGCCGTCAAGCGGCGGCGTGGTAGTTAGGGGCCGCCGGCGTCTCCCCGCCGGATCGGTTTTCCCTCACAGCTTCCGAGTTTCTCCATGCTATTTTCTCCTGCCGCCGTCTGGCCCGTCGTCATGTTGTTTGCCTCCAACTTCTTCATGACCTTCGCCTGGTACGGGCATCTCAAGCACAAGAGCAGCGCCATTTTCCTGGCCATCGTCGTCAGTTGGGGCATCGCTTTCTTCGAATATTGTCTCGCGGTGCCGGCCAACCGTATCGGCTCAGCGGTCTATACGACGGCGCAGCTGAAGACGATGCAGGAGGTGATCACGCTGATCGTGTTTTCCGGCTTTTCGATCTTCTGGCTCGGCGAGAACCTGACCTGGAACCACGCCATCGGCTTCGCGCTCATCGCAATCGGAGCATCCTTCATCTTCCGGGCCTAAATTGTAGTTTTTTTCAATAGATTACAAATTGTCCATGTCTCGATATCGCCGCATTTCCTACAGATTGCCGTCGCAATCGGCTGGCAGCCTATCACTCTTCATTGATCAGGAGCTGACCGGCCATGAGCCTCTCTTTTCCGACGATGGCGGCGATCCGGTTCGGTTATGGATTCCGGCCGGGCGAGGCGCCGCCGCAAAGCAAGGATGAGCTGATCGGCCAGCTATCCCTAGGGGCCGCGGCCACGCCGGATTTTCCGCTTGGCGGCCCCGACATGCGTCACCGCGCAATCCTCAGCCTGCAGGAGCAGTTGAAGCAGATCCGCGAGGAGGCGAAGCAGACGGAAGACGATCCGGCGCGGCGCGAGATGCGCAAGGGCGTGCAGCGCCAGGCGCAGCAGCAATTCCAGCACGACGCGAACCTGCGGCTGATGCAGGCGGTGCTGTCGCCCTACGGCTTCTACGAGCGGCTTTCGACCTTCTGGACCGATCATTTCTCCACCAGCGCCAACAAAAGCCTGCCGATGCGTCTCATCGTGCCGCTCTACGAGGCCGAGGCGATCCGGCCGTTCATATCCGGCAGGTTCGGCGACCTGCTGCGCAGCGCCACAGCGCATCCGGCCATGCTGATCTATCTCGACCAGGCGGATTCGCTCGGGCCGGATTCGCCCGGCGGCATGAAGCGCAACAAGGGACTGAACGAAAATCTCGGCCGCGAACTTCTGGAACTGCACACGCTCGGCGCCGGCAGCGGCTATACCCAGGCGGACGTCACCGCTGCCGCCAAGGTGCTGACGGGGCTCACCATCGACCGCAAGGAGATGGACATCGCTTTCCGGCCGAATATTTCCGAGCCCGGCGCGCATGAGGTGCTCGGCGTCAGCTATGGCGGGCGCAAACGCTCGCGTGACGATTATCTCGACATGCTCGATGACCTCGCCCTCCATCCGAAGACGGCCGCGCATGTCAGCCGCAAGCTCGCCATTCACTTCGTTTCCGATCAGCCCGACGAGGGCATGGTTTCCGACATGGTCGCAGCCTGGAAGAAGACGGATGGCGATCTCACCGCCGTCTATACCGCCATGCTCGACCATCCCGCCGCCTGGCACAATGAAGGCGCCAAGGCGCGCCAGCCCTTCGATTATGTCGTTGCCGGTCTCAGGGCGCTGAATGCCGGGCCGGTCAATGGCATCGTCGGCAGCTTCCTGACCGCCAATCAGCAGGGCACCGATAACGGCGACATGGCGGCGAATACGCCTGGGATGGCCGGATCGCCGGTGCCGTCGGATCCCGCCGGCGAGGCCAGGGACAAGCGTCTCAAGGCCTTCCGGACGGCGCAGGCGCTGGGGCAGGGGGCGCTGAAGCGCATGGGCCAGCCGATCTGGCTGCCGCCGAGCCCGACCGGCTTCGAGGAAGGCTTTTCCGCCTGGATCACCGGCAGCCAGCTCGCCGAGCGGCTGGCCTGGGCAAGGCGGGCCGCAGCGCAGTTCGGCCGCGACGAAGACCCGCGCGAATTCCTGAAATCGACACTTGCCGATGCGGCCCGCGATGAGACGATCCGCGTGGTGTCGCAGGCGCCGAACAAGATCAGCGGGCTGACCCTGGTGCTGGCTTCGCCCGAATTCAACCGCCGCTAAGCAGACTTTCGTTGGCAAGCCTACGCTTCGTCTGCTTAGCTCATTTGTTTTATCGCAGGTTCTGACCGGAAAGCTCTGGACACTGTTCCGGAACCTGCTCAGGAGGCCCTGCCCATGACGCTGTCGATGAACAGGATTTCGCTTTCCCGCCGCGGCTTTCTGACATCGGCCTGCTGTCTTGCCGCCGCGCCCGTCTTCACACCCGTTACCTTCGCGGCGATGCCGGGTGATAACCGCTTCGTCACCATCGTGCTGCGCGGCGCGATGGACGGGCTGGATCTGGTGCAGCCCTATGGCGATGCCGGCTTTGCCGCGCTCCGGACGACGCTGGCTTTGACGCCCGAGACCGGGCTTCTCGATCTTGATGGGCATTTCGGGCTTCACCCCGCCGCGGCGGATCTGATGCCGCTGTGGAAGAGCCGGGAGCTTGCCTTCGTGCACGCCGTCTCCACGCCCTATCGTGACCAGCGCAGCCATTTCGACGGGCAGGACATGCTGGAATCCGGCGGCGAACATGTCGCCGAGGAAAGGACCGGCTGGCTGAACCGGGCGCTGGCCGTCATCCCGCGCTCGGATGCGCGCAAGGCGATCGACGTCAACACCTCGACGGAACTGATCCTCTCCGGGCCGAACGAGGTCGATGTCTGGGCCTCGGATTCCAATCTGGCGCCGGCGCGTGACGAGATGCAGTTCCTGGCGCGGCTTTATGCCGGCGATCCGCCGTTTGCCGCTGCACTTGCCGAGGCGACGCGGGCCGATACCGCCTCGATGATGGCCGAACCGGACGGCCAGCGCGGCGAAAAGACCGCCGATGTGGCAGCACTCGCCGCCAACATGCTGAAGGGCGATTACCGCATTGCCAGCTTCTCAATCACCGGCTGGGACACGCATATCGGCCAGGCCGGCCAGTTCAAGCGGCCGGCTCAGGATCTGGCGCAGGCGATCAATACGCTGAAGGCGACGCTCGGGCCGGAGATCTGGGCAAAGACGGTGGTGCTGGCGATGACCGAATTTGGCCGCACCGTCCGCCAGAACGGATCGGCCGGCACCGACCACGGCACCGGCGGCTGCGCCCTGCTTGCCGGCGGCGCCATCAACGGCGGCCGCATCCTCGGCAAGTGGCCCGGGCTGAGTGACGGCCAGCTGCTCGACGACCGCGACCTGATGCCGACGGCCGACGTGCGCGAGGTGGCGGCGGCAATGCTCTACCGGCAGTTCGATGTCGGCGTGGGTGATCTGACGGGGAAGATCTTTCCGGGGCTGGGGTTCGATAAGGGGTCGCAGTTTTTGAAGGTGTGAGTGGGCGGCGATTTTCCTCCTCTTCTGAGTGACAGGCACTGTGAGGAGAGGCGGGGCGGCACGGCACACCGACCAGCCCTCATGGTGAGGAGGCCCGAAGGGCCGTCTCGAACCACGGGGGCGGGTGGCTTGGCGCCATGCCAGCCTTGGCATTTGGCGAAACGGGTGGCCAGCCCCGTCCTTCGAGGCCCCTGCGGGGCGCCTCAGGATGAGGCTGGAGAGAGGTCGCGGGCTTGAGACGCAGGTTTGTGGAGCAGGCCGCTGCCCGGCCCTTCGCTTAGGCTCAGGGCGTTCGTCGCTGCAATCGATTCACTGGATCGATTGCTCGGGCTGCGCCGGATCGCTCTCACCCCAGCACATCATAAAGCCGGAAGATGAAGCTCACCTGGTAGGCCAGGTTGGCGAGGACGAAGATGGCGTGGAAGCGGCGGCTGGGGGTCCAGGCGGCGAGGGCGCACAGCAGGATGTAGACGATGTTGCGGGCGGGATATTCCCAGCCGAGGGCGAGGATGCGTTCCGGTCCCTTGATCGCCGTGTCGAGGATGTCGACGGCATAGATCAGGCCGAGGACGGCGAAGAACCATTTGCGTCTCGAGATGAAATATTCCTCGTAGCCGCCGTATTCGTCGAGGCTTGCCGGGAAGAGCAGTGCGCAGAGCAGGAAGAACAGGCTGCAGAAACAGACGAGAAAGAGATAGATGCCGAAGCCGATGGCGGGCACGGCCTGCAGGCGATACTCCCACCACCAGATATGGATGATGAACAGGAATAGCGACAGCGCCCAACCGAGATGCACGCCATAGACCTTCGCCTTGGCGGGATGCTGGACAATGCCGGCAACACCGGTGAGCAGCCGCGCAAGGGAAAGGCTGATGACCATGCCCATCACCACCTTGATGTGAAGGAAGACTTCCGGCGAGCTGACCGTTTCCATTGTTGCTCCCCCGCCCCGAAGCTTGTCACTCCTCGGGGACCGCCTTCGGTTTGCCCTCTTCGTCGAGCGCCACCATGATGAAGGTGGCGGCGGTGACCTTTTCCATCTTGGCATAACGGGCGCGATGCGCCCAGGCTTCGACGATGAGCGTGATCGAGGTGCGCCCGACGCGCTCGATATCGGTATAGACCGATAGCGTGTCGCCGATCTTGACCGGCAGTTCGAAGGCCATCTCCTTGACGGCGGCGGTGACGACGCGGCCTCTGGCGCGCTCGGCGGCGCGGATGCCCGATGCAAGGTCCATCTGCGCCATGACCCAGCCACCGAAAATATCGCCGGCCGGATTGGCATCACCCGGCATGGCGAGCGTGCGCAGCGTCAGTTCGCCTCTCGGCTTGGCTTCGGTCATCGAGGGTTCCTTCAGGCTGTGTGTTTCGATTCTGCAGCCGAGGTTAGGCGAACTCCGTGTACAGACCAATCCCTTTCCGGCGCCGGCACCCCGGTGCGGCACATGTTGCGGTCGGCGCGGATATAAATCTTTATCAATTTCAGGCGGTTGAATTATGCAACCAATGCATCCCCTTACGTTATTTAATCTTTTTCTAATTAAGCTTTACGCTCCAGTAATTCCGGTGCTTCACAATGGATCAATCTCATATCCAAGAATCGCCGGGAACCTCATGCGCAACGTCAAGATTTCCACCCGCCTTTATTGTCTCGTCGGCTTCACGCTTGCCGTGCTGGCCGCGACGATGGTCTTTTTTCTGAACTATTCCTATTCCGAGCTGCAAGCGGAGCGGAAGGCGGGACTGGAGAAGATGGAGGCGACGGCGATCGGTATTTTCGACAAATATTACAAGATGGAGCAGGCGGGCACTCTGACCCGCGAGCAGGCGCAGGCGGCTGCCAAGGACGTGATCGGCGCGATGCGCTACGGCGCCGACGGCTATTTCTGGATCAACGACATGCATCCTGTCATGGTGATGCATCCGATCAAGCCGGCGCTGAACGGTACCGACATCTCGCAGATGAAGGATCCGACCGGCAAGTTCCTGTTCGTCGAATTCGTCAACAAGGTGAAGAAGGACGGCAAGGGTTTCGTCGATTATTACTGGCCGAAGCCGGGCGCTGATGAGCCGGTTCTGAAATATTCCTATGTCGCCGGTTTCGAGCCCTGGGGCTGGATCGTCGGCACGGGCGTTTACGCTGATGACCTCGCCGCGCTCTATCGCCAGAATGCTATCTGGGCGGCAGTGCTCTGCCTGCTCGGCGCGGCCGCCACAGTTGCCATTGCCTATGCCATCGTCCGCAGCGTTACGGCGCCGATCGCCCGGCTGAAGACGGCAATGAACGCGATCGCCGCCGAAGAGGCATCGGTGGAGATCGCCGGCAGCGATCGCCGCGACGAGATCGGCCAGATGGCCAAGGCGCTGCTGGTGCTGCGCGATTCCGTCGACGAGCGCAGCGCGTTGCGCGGGCGTGAAGACGAAAGGCAGCGGCAGATCGAGGACGAACGCCGCGGCAACGAGGCGAGCCTGCGTTCGGCTTCGGAGCGGCAGACCCGCGCCATGCAGGCGCTCGGCGCCGGCCTTGAGAAGCTTGCGGGCGGCGACCTCACGGTGGCGATCGGCGATATCGGCGAGGATTACGCCAAGCTCAGGAATGATTTCAACGCGGCGGTCGATGCGCTGAACGGCGTCATCCAGGCGATTGCCGAATCGAGCCGCGTGGTCAACGACAGCGCCTCCGACATCAGTGAAGCGACCGGCAACCTGTCGAAACGGACGGAGCAGCAGGCGGCGGCACTCGAAGAGACGGCCGCAGCCCTCGACGAGATCACTGCGACGGTCAAGACGGCATCGGAGCGGGCGAACGAGGCACGCGAGATGGTGGCCGAGACCAAGGCGAGTGCCGGACGCTCCGGCGAGATCGTCCGCAATGCGGTGACGGCGATGGGCCGGATCGAGGAATCCTCGAGCCGCATCAACCAGATCATCTCGGTCATCGACGAGATCGCCTTCCAGACGAACCTTCTGGCGCTCAACGCCGGCGTCGAGGCGGCGCGGGCGGGCGAGGCCGGCCGCGGCTTTGCTGTCGTTGCCCAGGAAGTGCGCGAGCTTGCGCAGCGCTCGGCCAACGCCGCCAAGGAGATCAAGGAACTGATCAGCCGGTCGGCGACCGAGGTCGAGGGCGGGGTGGCGCTGGTGCGCTCGACGGGCGATGCGCTCCTGGAAATCGAAGCCTTGGTTAATCAGGTCAACGATCATGTCGCCTCGATCGCGACGGCGGCGCGCGAGCAGTCGACCGGGCTCAACGAGATCAACAGCTCCGTCAACCACATGGACCAGATGACACAGCAGAACGCGGCGATGGTCGAAGAGACGACGGCGGCAAGCCGCACGCTCGCCGACGAAAGCACTCAGTTGAAGACGCTGCTTGCGAATTTCCGCTTGCGTGGAGGCGAGCAGCGGGGCGAAGCCCGGTACACACGGGCAGCGTGAGTTGCGCAGCAAAATGAAGGCGGCGAAAGCCGCCTTCTTCATTTCCGTCGCGTCCAGATTGCGTCGGTAAGTTTTCATTCACCGTTTTTAATTAAAATTGGACCGAGTTTTTTCGGTCACTCTGCGGCCGGCCCACGGAAGCGATAAGAGTATGGCGTTTGTTTCCTTTCCTCGGCGAGCCTTCCTGCCCGTGCTGCTCTCAGCGGCCCTGACGACATGCTCGATCAGCGACGGGCTGGTGCCGCCGGCCAATGTCGACAACGGCACCAGGGTCAGTTCGATATCGCCGTCCCGGGGTGCTGCGCGCATGGCGCCGGCTGTGCGCATGGCGCCGGTGGAAAGCCAGGCGTCCTATCCGGTTTCCAGCGCCCCGGTCGGCAACACGCAAGGTTCGGTCGATTATCTCAACACGCCGAACCTTGCCGGTGCCGGCCATCCGGCGCGAGGGCCGGGGGCGCAGGGGCGAAAACTGCCGATGATCGACAGCGACGAGGCGATGGCGGCCGGTCAGCCGAACGGCAACTGGGGTGGCACGCAAAACCTTGCGATCCCTTCCGGCGGCGTCAACATGGATGATGAGCTCGGAGCAGAGCCGGTCGTCGGGCTGGCGCAGGAGCAACAACAGCAAATCGCTGAGGGCAATGCCACCGAGCCAGTCGTCGACGGCATCGGCACAGACAATCCGCTGCAGCTCAACCAACCGATGCGCCAGCCCGCACCGCAGGCAATGCCGCAGCCGGCAGCGCAGTCACAGATGAGCCGTGCGCCCACTTGGAGCGACGGCAGCCCGGTCACGGCACCATCCCGCGTTCCCGAAGAGGACGAGAGCGAAGAAGTGGCGATGCTGCGGCCGAATAACCCGATGATGAGCGAGCCGGCCGCACCCGTCGACCCGAGCGTCATGCCGGCTTCCGAGCTCGCCTGCCGGCGCGAACTGAAGCGCATGGGCGTGATCTTCGACGAGAAGCCGCCGATCTCGCAAGGGCCGGCCTGCCAGGTGCCTTATCCGGTATCCCTGAAGGGACTTTCCGGCAATATCGGCGTGCAGCCGGCCGTGACGCTGAACTGCCAGGTGACGCTCGCCTTCGCCAAATGGGTGAAAAACGAGCTGGCGCCGTCGGCCCGCTACCGCTACTGGAGCGGCATCAGGACGATCCAGCCGCTCGGCGGCTATTCCTGCCGGCGCATGAACAACAGCCGGCAGCGATATAATCCGATGTCGGAGCATGCCCGCGGCAACGCCATCGACGTTGGCAAATTCGTGCTGAAGAACGGCCACGAGATCGACGTGCGCAAGAAGGGTCTGTTCTCGCTGCGCGAGGGCCGGCTCCTGAAGGCGGTGCGCACCGATAGCTGCCGCTATTTCAACACGGTGCTCGGGCCGGGCAGCAACCCGGAACATTGGAACCACTTCCACTTCGATCTGCGCTCGCGCAAGAGCGGCAAGGTCTATTGCGACTGAGCGTGTCGCACGGTGCAGTAGAAGCGCAGTCACGCCGCATGAGGTCCGCCGGCAGAAAAGGGTTCATCCTCGTCGCCGGGCGCGCTATAGATCGGCGAGGCGGATTGCCGTTTGAGAGTTTGATCCATGAGCTATGAATTTCATGTCGGCCAGAAGGTGGTCTGCATCAACGACACCTTCAAGCATGTCAGCATCGACCAGCTGATCCGCAAGGGCGAGATCTATACGATCCGTTGGGTGGGCGAATATACCCATTATGTCGACGGCACGTTCATCGGGGTGAAGCTCGCGGAAATCCATCGCGGCAATGACGACGGGCCGGAAGGCTACGGCGCCGCCGACATGCCCTATCGTGCGACGCGCTTCCGGCCGCTGGTGAAGGACAAGATCGCATCGCTGCGCAAGCTTTTGGCCCCGACGCCCGATGCGCCGGTCGAGCCAAAAGAAAAGACCAAGAAAAAAGAGAAGGTCTGAGCGACGCTCCGGCGCTGCAGCGGCCGACAGCGGCCCACAGCCGAAATCCGTCAGGTTTCGAACGACGATCTCCGGCCCTGCGGGTTGACATCCTTTAGCGAACATGTTTGTTACGAACATGTTCGTTAATGGAGTTGAAGTCTATGGCGCGACAGCCCACGAGCCGGCGCGAGAGGCCGAGCAAGCCGGCTTTGAGCCGCGAGGGGATCGTTGAAGCAGCGTTGCGCCTGTTCCATCAGGAAGGACTGGCGAAGGTTACGATGCGGCGTGTGGCCGCCGTGCTCGATACCGGGCCTGCGTCGCTTTACGTTTACATCAGCGACACCTGGGATCTTCACGCCGAGATCCTCGATGCGCTGCTCGCGGGCGTTGCCGTGCCTTCTTCGTCAGCAGACTGGCGCGGCCGGCTGAAGGGCACGCTTCGCAGCTATATGTCGGTGCTTTTCGAGCATCCGGAACTGGCGCGGATGGCAATGTCGACCATGCCGAGCGGAGCGAACTACCTCGCACTTGTCGAGACGATTTTGGCGCTCCTGAACGAAGGTGGCGTGCCGGATGCCAAGGCGGCATGGGCGGTCGATCTGCTGCTGCTCTACGCCACGGCGCAAGCCGCCGAAAAGGCAGCCTGGAAGGCATCGTCGCGCTCGCCATCGGAGTTCTCCTCGCTGACGGCGGCGATCGAAGCGGCCGAGGCCGAGGCGCTGCCGAATATCACGCGGCTCAGCGGCGATCTGCTTTCAGGCGGCGGCGACCGGCTGGATTGGGGATTCGATGTGCTGATCAACGGCATTCTGGCGACACGGCGTGCGGAGACGAAAGCATGATCACCATTCTCGGCGCCGGTCTCGGCGGCCTTGTGCTCGCCCGCATCCTGCATATCCACGGAATGGATGTGCGTATCTTCGAAAGCGACGCTTCCCCCTCCGCGCGGCATCAGGGCGGCATGCTCGATATGCATGTGGAGACCGGCCAGATGGCGCTCGAGGCGGCCGGCCTCTACGAACAGTTTCGCAAGATCGTCCTGGAGGAAGGCGACGCGTTTCGCGTGCTCGACAAGGCGGGCAGGGTGCATCTCGCGGAGGCCGGCAACGATCTGCGTCCCGAAGTCGAGCGCGGCCAATTGCGGACGATGCTGATCGCATCGCTGCCCGAAGGGATCATCCGGTGGGGGCATCGCGCCACCGCGGTCGCTGCCGCGGCGGACGGCGCCTATATCGTCAGCTTTGCGAATGGGCTCTCGGTCCGCACGGACGTGCTGATCGGCGCCGACGGCGCTTGGTCGAAAGTGCGGCCGCTGTTGACCGATAGCGAGCCCGTCTATACCGGCCTGTCCTTTGCGGAAGTGCGTTTGACGGCGGTCTCTGCCCGGTCTCCGGAACAGGCCGAGATCGTCGGGGCAGGGACGATGATGGCGCTTTCCGAACGCAAGGGCATTCTGGCCCACCGCGAGCCGGACGATAAAATCTGCAGCTACGCTGCCTTCGAGGCGCCGGCCGAGTGGTCGGCCGAAGTCATGTCGAAGGCCGGGGGCGTGCTCGAAGACGTGCTGGCGCGGTTCGGCGACTGGGATCGATCGCTCGTCGATCTCATCGCCGGGAGTGAGGCGCCCTTGATTGCGAGGCCGCTCTTTGCCTTGCCCGTCGGCCATCGCTGGGGTCGCAGGGCCGGTGTCACCCTGATCGGCGATGCCGCGCATCTGATGTCGCCCTTCGCCGGCGAGGGCGCCAATCTCGCCATGCGCGACGGCGCGGACCTGGCGCAGGCGATCCTCGCTCACGACGATATCGAGGTGGCGCTCGCCTCGTATGAAGCCGCCATGTTTCCCCGCAGCGAAAGCGCTGCGGCGGAATCGGCCGCGGGTCTGGAGATGTGCTTCAACGATCGCACGCCGGGCCCGGTCGTCGAGTTCTTCCTCGGCATGCGGCCGGAGCCGGCGGTGCCGATCAGCGACGGCTGACACGCGATTGTGCCGCCGTCCGGCCTGTGCGACAGTCGGCGCCATGACACGCCGAGGAGGGGCCGGTGCGGACGATTTCGACATTTCTGGCGCTGTGCGCCGCCATCGTCATCGGTCTTCCGGCAGCAAGGGCGGCCGATCCGCTGATTTTCAGCTATCACGGATGGCAGGTCGATCTCACCAATGCCAGAGGCGCGGAATCCGACAAGGAGATGGTGGCGGCGGTCAAGCGGCAGCTCGACATCGTCGAGCATGTCGATCTGAATCCAGATATCCTTGCCTTCATGCGGACGATCCGGATCTGGGCCAATCCCGCCGCTGCTGGTTTCGGGCCCGGCCATTACAGCCACAAGACCGGTATCGACCTGCGCGTCAAAAGCCTCGATCCAGACAAGCCGATCATCCTGCACGAGCTTCTGCATGCCTATAACGACCGCATGCTCCCCGGCGGCTTCGACAACCCCGACATCAGAGAGTTCTTCGACAATGGCCGAGAACTCTGGCCGACCGATTCCTACATGATGAGCAATAGTCACGAATTCTTCGCGGTCACGGCGAGCGTCTATCTCTTTGGCGATATCGAACGCCCGCCACATTCGCGCAACGAACTCCGGAAGAACCAGCCGCGATATTACCAGTGGCTCGCCACCCTGTTCGACGGCGGCCGGCCGCGCTCCTAACAGACCGCCCACCTGCCGGCGACCGGCTCTTACGACTATGGTTTAAATGAATCGCATCCGATTAAATCGGAACAGTGTTGACATTGGCTTTCGCAGGGCATATTAAAGCGCATCCGATCTAATCGGATACGCTATAAATTACCAACGCGAAAGGATACCACAATGACCGAGAAGCTTCTTTTCACCGGCAAGACGCATATCGCCGGCGGCAGCAACGGCTATGCACGCAGCAGCGACGGCACGCTCGACATCAAGCTGCCGCAGCCGCATCCGGCCGCCGAAAACCTCTTCGGCGCGGCCTGGTCGGCCTGTTATATCGGCGCCATCGAGCTTGCCGCCCAACAACGCAAGGTCGCGCTGCCCGCCAGCCCCGAGGTCGATGCCGAAATCTCCCTCAATGTCGATAACGGCTCCTTCTTCCTGCGCGCCCGCCTGAACGTCAGCCTGGCCGGCATCGAGCGCGACGTCGCGGAAGAGTTGATCGAGGCGGCCCACGGCATCTGCCCCTATTCCAAGGCGGTCCACGGCAATATCGACGTCGAAACCAAGCTTATCTGAACGGGAGAAGCCGGCCTCGCGCCGTCATCTTCAAGCGGGGGTCTGCCGATTGGCGGCAGACCCGTTTCTGAGCCGACAGCCAAACCTGCCGATCCGGAGGACCTGCCATGATCAATAGTCACGCCTGGCCGCACCGGGCCTATGACGAATTTTCGCTGGTGCTTGATCCCGATGCCTACGAGCCGCTGCCTGACGATTGGCTGATCGGCATCACCGACGTCGTCAGCTCGACCGCGGCGATCCGATCGGGGCGCTATGAAGACGTCAATTATGCCGGCGCATCGATCATCGCCGCCCTCGGCAATGCCTGGGGTTCGTTCGATTTTCCCTTCGTGTTTCGTGGCGACGGCGCAGCCTTCGCCTTGCCGGCGAACGGCATCATGGTCGCGACATCGGCCTTGCGTGACGTCGCGGGCTTCGCCAAAGCCGAGCTTCATCTCGACCTGCGTGTCGGGCTCGTCACCGTCGGCGAAATCCGCGCCAACGGGCGTGATGTCAAGATTGCGCGCTATGCCGCTTCCGAGAGTGCGACTTACGCGATGTTTGCCGGGGGCGGGCTCAAATGGGCGGAGCAGCAGATCAAGAACGGCCGCTTTCTGGTGAAGCCCGGCCGTTATGCGATGCGGCCTGACCTGACAGGCTTGAGCTGCGACTGGGCGCCGTTTCCGAGCCAGCGCGGCGAGATCCTGTCTTTGTTGGTCGAGCCGCGCGACCAGACGCGCCCGGAGGTCTTTGCAGCACTGGCGAAGCGCGTGCTTGCGGTTTTCGATGCCGCCCCGCGCCGGTCCCATCCGCTTTCCGGAGGAACGGCTATGGCGAGAGGTCAGATGAAGCAGGTCAGCGCAAAACGCTGGTCGGAGGTCGCCTCCAATTCGGATTTCCGCAAGTTCGACGATGGCCTGCGCCTGACGCTCGACTGTGCGCCGGACCAGATCGACCGCGTCGAAGCCATCCTCATTGCGGCACGGGCGCGCGGCGAGATCGATTTCGGTCTGCACCGCCAGTCGCATGCGCTGATGACCTGCCTCGTGCCGTCGGGCCAGCCGGATTCGCACCTGCATTTCCTCGACGGAATGGGTGGCGGTTATGCCAAGGCGGCCGAGATGATGGAGGAGGGCGCACTTGTGGAGGTTCGGAAGCGCGCTCTGTAGGGGGTGCGCCACTTCTTTTCCGTCATCGCCAACAAGGCGCGGAGAGTCCTGCCATTGCTCGACGCGATAGACATGGAACGTGGCGGATGCCCCGGGCGGGCTTTCCGAAACGAACTCTCCGGCAAACAGCCAGTGCTGTGGCGTCACGCCGATTTCTTCTAGCAATTCCCGGCGCATTGCCGTCTCGGCATCTTCGCCGTCTTCGACGTGACCACCTGGCAGGCTCCACCGATCCGGGTGCGTCCTGCGCTTCGAACTTCGCCTGGCGAGAAGAACGGCTCCATTCTCAATCAATCCGCCGATTGAAATCTCGGGCATGTCACCAGATGCAGACATGTGCCGCGATCATGATTTTTGCGGCTCCGCCTGCGCCCGTAGCAGATTGTCGCGCAGCCGCGTCACCGATTTCTGCACGACGGGGAAATCGTCGCCGAGGCCGATGGCGTCGATCAGGGCGGAGCCGGGATCGGTTTCGAGAAGATCGCGCCCCGCTGGCGTCAGGCTGACACGCACCTGCCGCTCGTCGGCGGGATCGCGATGGCGGGTGATAAAGCCGACCGACTCCAGCTTCTTGAGAATGGGCGTCAGGGTGTTGGATTCCAGGAACAGTTTTTCTCCTAGCATGCTGACCGTCTGGTCGTCCTCCTCGGAGAGGGCCACCATGGCGATATACTGGGTATAGGTCAGGCCGAGCGCGTCGAGGATCGGCTTATAGGCGCGGCCAAAGGCGAGATTGGCAGAATAGACCGCAAAGCAGAGGAAGTTCGAAAGCTTCCTGCTGCCGGCCTTCTTGGAGGCGGGGGCAGCCGTATCCGGCTTTTCTGCGGTTTTAGACGTGGCCATGGCTCAATCCTGTCCGGCGTTTGAATAGGACCTATATATCGCATCCGATTAAATCGCAATAGTGCCGATGGCATTTCAAACACCGGCCGGCCGTCGCTCCATCGTCGGGAGCGGCGACCGGTGCCGTCGGCCCCAGGCTTAAGCGAATTTCTCCGTCGCATCGGCCTTACCGAACACCCAGTAGCCGGATGCCTTGATCCAGCTCAGGGGATAGGCTCGCTCTGTGAGCAGATAGGTGCGGATTTCGCGCGTCACCGTTGCTTCCGCCGCGATCCAGACGAAGGTTTCCGGCGGGATATCTGCCGTGGCCAGGAGCCGCAGCAGCGCTGCGGCATCGGTTGCCTGCGAGAGCGGCCGGTGCGCCCAGTGCAGATGCAATTCGGCGCGGGTCTCGAAGGCCTGCTCTTCGACCGGGCTGGCGACGGCGGCGATCGTCGTGATGATGGTTCCGGCGCCGCTCTCCTCGATCCGGCGGCCGATCGCCGGCAGTGCTGTTTCGTCGCCGATCAGCAGCCAACATTTGACGCTTGCGGAAACGACGGCCGAGCCGCGCGGTCCGCCGTTCTCGAGCCTGTCGCCGGGGCGGGCGCCGAGCGCCCATTGCGTCACCGGACCTGCCTCGTGCAGGGCAAAATCGATGGTGAGCCTGCGTTCGGCATTGTCGTATCGGCGCGGCGTATAATCCCGGCGCTCTTCGCCCTCGGCTGTGGGAATGAAGATCTTGATGTGGTCGTCGGGCGCCAGGCTGATGAAATCGGCGAGTTCGTCGCCGGTGAAGATGATGCGGCGCATGCCGGGGGTGATGTCGGTGATGCTTTCGACGGTCAGCGAGCGCCGGCGCGTGTCGTGGCGGACCCGCTCGATGCCGGGAGCCGACGAAGCCTGTTCGTTGAAGTGTTTGTTGTCCATGTGTCCTCAGGAGCTTTCAAGGCTCGATCCGCAGGACACAGTCGCGCAGATCGAAGCCGCAAAGCCGTTCGATCATACGCGTTGAGTGACGTTAACGCTTACGTGGCCGGGATTGCCCGGCCATTGACGGGCTTGATGTAGCCGACCGCGGCGGGAGGCGCAACGGTTTGACAGCTATCAAAGCCGATCATTGCCGAAGTTTAACTTTCGGCCGCCGACCGTCGGGCAAAGTCGGCCCATCGACCGCAAAGACAGGATAGGCATATGGACAGCCGGATCGGGCAGGTGCTCGACATCTATCACGAAATGATCGGGACGGCGGGAGGCTTTCTTCGGTGCTGTCGGTCATTCACCGCGTGGACACGCGGTGGGTGGATTCCTGTGACGAGCACAGCAATGAGGAGGCGAGGGCGTGCCGTGGATACCCCGCTCGCAAACGCACCAATCGCCGCTCATTTCTACTTTTGCACGCGGCGCCAAAGATGACACGTTTGAAGCTAATTTCCGACACTTTCCCGATCGAAGCTCCGCGCCATTGAGACTTGGGGAGACGTGATGTCGGGCATTCTTATCGCCACCTTGTTGGCAACGGCTTCAGCAAAGATTCCCGCTGGATTGTCCGGCGGTGAGGTTCTCTATTCCGACTGCCGCGGGTCCCGTCAGTTTGTCGTCGGTTACGCCGCGGGTTGGTTGGACAAATGGAATAGTGACGAGTATCTCGCCCGGCGCATTTTTACCGAGGCCCCTCCGAGCCCCAGCCGGATGGTGAACTCGGCGCATTTTGCAATCGCCGTTGGCGTCAATGTTTGTATTCCCGAGGGAACCACGGCGGAAACAGTCGGCAATACGCTGTGCACGTTCCTGGAAGAGAATCCCGGCATACGGGAGGCGACCGGCGACGAGCTGATGACCACCATGGCTCATTATAAATATCGCTGCCCGATTCCTTAAGAGATGGTCACAGCGGCCTGGTTGGCCTCAGATCGGGTGCCGCAGCGGCTTGAAGGCGGCCCGAAGCTCGGCGGCGAAAAGTTCCGGTTCTTCCCAGGCGGCGAAATGGCCGCCCCTGTCGACCTCGTGGAAGTAGCTGAGGTTGCGATAGGCGCGCCGCGCCCATGTCTCGGGCGCCTGGTAGTTCTCGCCGGGAAAGACTGATATGCCGACGGGGAGCGCGATCTCGGATGTCATCTCGCCTGCCGCAAAGACAGGGCTGCGGCCGCCGCCATATTCCCAGTAGAGCCGCGCCGAGGAGGCGGCGCTGTTGGTCAGCCAGTAGAGCGTGATGTCGTCAAGCACCTCGTCGCGCGATTTTTCGGGATCGCTGTCGTCATATGTCCAGCGCGTGAAACCGGGATGGCCCAGCATCCAGGCGGCAAGGCCGGCCGGGGAATCCGATATGGCATAGCCGATTGTCTGCGGCTTGGTGCCCATCATCGTGGCATAGGACCGGCTTCCCATTTTGGCGCCGGCCGCGAGCGTCTCGAAGGTCGCGCGCTCTTTCTGCGAGAGCCCGTCCGGCGCCGGGCCGTTGACGGCAAGCACAGCGGCGATCTCCGGCGGCACCACGGCCGGCAGGTTGATGTGGATGCCGAGCAGGCCCTCCGGCGCCAGCCGCGCCATCGCGCTGGAGACCGGAGAGCCCCAGTCGCCGCCCTGGGCGACGTAGCCGGTATAGCCGAGGCGTCTCATCAGTTCGGCCCAGGCCCGTGCGATGCGGTCCGTTCCCCAGCCGATGCCCGTTGGTTTACCCGAGAAAGCGAAGCCCGGCATCGACGGGATGACCACGTCGAACGCATCTTCGGCGCCGCCACCATGGGCGGTCGGATCGGTCAGCGGGCCGATGACCTTGAGGTTTTCGAATACCGATCCCGGCCAGCCATGGGTGATGATGACGGGCAGGGCATTTTGATGTTTCGAGCGGACGTGGATGAAGTGGATGACGAGACCATCGATCTCCGTCGTGAATTGCGGCAGGGCGTTCAGTTTCGTCTCGGCCTTGCGCCAGTCGTAGCCGCCGCCCCAATATTCGACCAGCGGCCGGATCTTTTCGAGCTGGATGCCCTGCGACTGGTCGTCGACCGTCTCACGTTCGGGCCAGCGCGTGGCGGCCAGGCGCCGGCGAAGATCGGTGAGGTCGGCCTCCGGAATATCGGCGCGGAACGGGCGAATTTCATCGGCATCGGCCGCCGAAGCGTGAGGGAAGGGAAACAGACGGATCGCGCCGGCGGCTGCGATCCCGATTGCGGCGGCGGCGAGGAACCTGCGCCGGGCCCAGTCGACGACTTCCGGGTTCATGCGCATTTTGACGATCATGGTCATGGCATTGTCTCCCTTTGAAGCCGGCCACCTGGACGGTCGCCGTCAGGATAGCACAGACGGGGCCGGCCAAGCCTTGCGCCGCCGGGCTTTTCGCGGGACAAGGTCCGGATGAGCATTCCCACGACACATCCCTTCGCCTTCGATCCCACCTGCGGCATGACGCTCGAAGAGCTTCTTGCAGTCAAGCCGCCGGAAGAGCCGGATGGTTTCGACACGTTCTGGCAGGAGCGGTATCGCAAGACGCTGACGGTCGATCCGCAGCCGGCGCTTTCCCGCAGCGAGCTCAGCCATCCCGACTGGCATGTGTTCGACCTTGTCTACCTCTCGACCGATGCGTTCAAGATCGGCGGCTGGCTGCTGCTGCCGCGCGAGGGGCAGGTGCGGCGCGGCCTCATCGTCGGGCATGGTTACGGCGGGCGCGATCGTCCCGATTTCGACCTGCCGGTCACGGAAACCGCGCTGATCTTTCCCTGCTGCCGCGGACTGTCGCTCAGCGCCCACCCGCCGATCTCCGAGAACCCGTCATGGCATGTGCTGCACGATATCGACAGTCGCGATAAATACATCATCGGCGGCTGCGTCGAGGATATCTGGCTTGCCGTCTCGACGCTCGTGGCACTCTATCCCTGGCTTTCGGGCCATATCGGCTACAGCGGCATCAGCTTCGGCGGCGGCGTGGGGGCAATGGCGATCCCCTACGACCCCCGCATCGATTGCGGCCATCTGGCGCTGCCAAGTTTCGGGCATCAGCCGCTGCGGCTCAAGCTGCCGAGCGTCGGCAGTGCTGAGGGCGTGCAGGAATATCGGGCGAAACACCGAGACGTGCTCTCGACGCTCAGCTTCTACGATGCGGCGACAGCGGCGCGGCGGATCAAGGTGCCGATGCTGACGGCGGTGGCGCGTTTCGATCCCGCCGTCGCGCCGCCCTGCCAGTTCGCTGTCGCAAATGCGATACCGAAATTTAATGAAATCTTCATCCTGGACGCCGGCCATTTCGACTACCCTGGAAGTGCTGCGCAAGAGGCGGCTCTGCGCGACAAGATCGGACAGCTTTTCAGGGTGTCATGAACCGCGAATATCTGCGCTGGTACAGTCAGCGTCTGCATCGGGACATGGAGATGCCGCTGCATCCTTCAATCGGAATCGATTGAAGGATGCAGCCGTTCAAAGTGCTACAGCGTCCTTTGCGCGTCTGAAGACGCGCGGCGCTGTAGTGTTCGGCCATGCCGGCGCCAAGGTGCTGGTCTTTCCGACGCGGGAAGGGCGCTTCTTCGAATATGAGCAGCTCGGCATCGTCGCCAGCCTCGCCGATAAGCTGCAGGCCGGCCAGATCCAGCTCTATTGCATCGAGGGCCTGGCCGCCGATAGTTTCTATGGTTTCCACCATCATCCAGCCGAACGCATCCGCCGGCACGCGGCGCTCGAGGATTATATCCTCAACGAGGTGCTGCCGCTGATGGCGGCGAAGAACCCACATGATTGCACCATGGTGCATGGATGCAGCCTTGGGGCCTTCCAGGCGGCGAGCCTCTTCTTTCGCCATCCGCATCTCTTCCGCAAGCTCGTCGCCTTTTCCGGACGCTACGACCTGACGATGAGGGTGGAATCCTTCGGCGACCTGTTCGACGGCTATTACGACGACAGCGTCTATTTCCACACGCCGACGCATTTCCTGCCCGGCCTCGGCGCCGACTGGCGGCTCGACAGGCTGCGCGAGCGCGAGATCGTTCTCACCATCGGCGATGCCGATCCCTTCCTCGACAACAACCGCTATCTCAGCCGGCTGCTCGGCGAAAAGAATATTCGCCATCAGCTGCATGTCTGGGACGGCCGCGCCCACCGCGCCGGCGCCTGGCGTAAGATGGCGCCGCTTTACATCTGACGCCTGTCGGTCACGGCCAATATAAGGCTGCCGTCGCCACTGGCGCGTCCCAAAGCGAGATCTCCTCGTCGGTGAGCAAAGCGAGGGTAACGGACAATCCCTGCATGTCGAGGGACGTGACGTAGGTTCCAACAAGCGAGCGCTCGATAGGGATACCGCTTTCCTCGATGAAGCGGCGGGCGACGTTATAGGCGAGGTAAAGTTCGGCCGGCGGCGTGCCGCCGAGGCCGTTGACGAAGAGCAGCGCCCGGGCGCCCGGCATCACGGCGATGTCACTGACGATGGTCTCGCAGAACTCGCCGATGATGGCGTCGGCGGTGGCGAAGGGCTGCCTGGCATGGCCGGGCTCGCCATGGATGCCGACGCCCATTTCCATCTCGTCGGGTCCGAGCACAAAGGTCGTGCGCTCGGTCTGCGGCACTGTCACGCCATTCAGCGCCACCCCCATCGAGCGGATGCGGGTGTTCAGCCCTTCGCCGAGCTGCTTCAGCTCGTCAAGCGGCATGCCGCGTTCGGCCGCAGCACCCAGGATCTTTTCGACGATCAACGTTCCGGCGACACCGCGCCGGCCTCTGCTTTCGCCTGTTCTCGACGTTTCGATATCATCGCTGACGATTACCATGTCGAGGCTGTGGCGCTCGCCAGCCATCTCGATCGCCATCTCGAAATTCATCAGATCGCCATCGTAATTCTTGACCACGAGCAGGCAGCCGGCGCCGGTATCGGCTTCTTCGATGGCGGCAATGATCTGGCTCGGGGTCGGCGAGGTGAAGATATGGCCGACACAGGCGGCGTCCAGCATGCCGCGGCCGACGAAGCCGATATGCATCGGTTCATGGCCGGCGCCGCCGCCTGATATGAGCGCCACCTTGCCCGATGTAAGATGGCGGCGGCGGATGAATCTGCGCTCCGGCCCGAACATCACGAAAGCCTCATGGGCGCGCACGAAGCCTTCGACGCTTTCGGCGACCATGGTTTCCGCGGTGTTCATGAACTTCTTCATCAAGCCCCTCCCAAGGCCAAAGGCATTACGTTACGTCAAGTGGCTCACTCGTCATTCCGCACCCGATATCGCGACGATCTTCTGCACCAGATCCGAGATCGCCTCTTCCAGCAGGCGGTTTTTCCTGTCGTCGCCGAAATCCGGCACCATCAGCGACAGGTGCCGCAATTTCTCGGAGTGGCCGAGATCCGGCAGCTTGCCAGGATGGGCGGCCTGATAGGCTTCGAGGAAGCGTTCCTCCTCCGTGGCGCTGAAATGGCAGACGCGGACGATCGTCGCGAGATGGCGCGCCGGCAGCGGCGTCGCATAGGTCGGGCTGGTGATCTGGGTGACGAAGCTTCGGTGTTTTCCAAGCGCCGTCGCCAGGCGCTGGCGCGTGCCCGACGGCCTGTTGTCGATGATCTGCGCCAGAATGGACTTATAGGCAATAATGGCGTCTTCGGTGTCTTCGCGCGCCATCCTACTCTCCGGCTGCCCTTGTGCCATCGGCGTTGAGTCCGACGATCGCCGATCTTATCGCGGGACGCCGGGCCGGCGCCACGGAAAAATGCCTGAGGCCGGCGGCGAGCAGCCCCGGCAGACAGCTGGGGTCGCCGGCCATGTCGCCGCAAATGCTGACGGGCTTGCCGGCCGCAAGCTTCACCGCTTGGGCGATCAGCCGGAGCACGGCGGGCGCTACCTTGCCGGCATCGGCGTCGATATCGTCGCGGCCAGAGGCGGCAAGATATTGCGTGAGATCATTGGTGCCGAACGAAAAGAATGCCGCCGACCCAAAGGTGTCGAGCATCAATGCGGCTGCCGGCACCTCCACCATCATCCCGATCGGCGGCATTCTGTGGGGCAGGGCACGGCGGCCGAGCTTTTCGGCTTCCTCGCGGAACAGCTCGCGCATCCTGTCGATCTCGTCGGGAAAGGTCACCATCGGCAGCATCACCGAAAGCCTGCCGAAGACGGCGGCGCGCAGCAGGGCTCGGGCCTGGACGCGGGCGATCTCAGGCCGGGCAAGCAGCAGCCGGACGCCGCGCAGACCCGAGGCGCCGACCGGCAGGTCTTCGAGGCCGGCGAGCGGCTTGTCGCCGCCGATATCGAGCATTCTAATGCTCACCGGCCTGTCGTCCGCCTGTCCCAGCACGCGACGATAGATCGCCAGCTGCCGTTCCTCGTTGGCGGCATCGGCGATCGAGGTGACCGAAAATTCCGAGCGCATCAGGCCGACGCCTGCCGTTGCCGGATCGAGCGCGCCGATCTCGGCGGGATCGTTGATGTTGACGGAGATAAGGATCGGCACGCCATCCGCCGTGCGCAGCTCGCCGCTTTCGCGTTGCACGTCGCCGGCGGTCGCGTGCGCGGGCGCCAGCGGCGGGATCGGCATTCTGCCGGCCTGAAGGACGACCGCGCCGGCATCGCCGTCGACGCGGACGGGATCTCCGTCTTCGGCCGAAAAGCGGCCCGCGCCGACCACCATCGGCACCGACTTCGCCCGCGCGAGCAGAGCGACATGACCGGCGGTGCTGCCGGAGAACAGCGCGATGCCGCCGCCTTTCGACCAGTCATGGGCGAGAAAGCGGCTCGGCTCCATGTCCTTGCCGACAAAGACGGAGCCGGGCGGGAAATCGGCAATCGGGGTGCCGGCGAGCGCACCGAGCACACGGTTCTTGATGTCGAGAATATCGACGGCGCGCGCCCGCATCTGCTCTTCGTCGGCCGTTTCGAGCTCCCCGATATAGGCGTCGAGGGTGGAGACCCAGGCGAAGACGACGTTCTCGTCGGCTTCCATCCGCGCGCCGGTCGCTTCGGCGATCGACGGATCGCGCAGGACCTCGATCTGGAAATCGATGATATCGCGGCTTTCGGCGTCGGCGCCCTCGGCAAGGCGCTCGAGTTCGCCGATCGAGATATCGATCGCCTTCTCCAGCGCGCCGTATCCGCCGGCGGCTTGCGGCTGAGGATCAGCGCCCGGCCGCTCGGCAGCGGAAGGAGCCTTCAGCTCCTCCGCGAGAAAGGCCGGGCCGGATGCGATGCCCGGGGATGCGCTCTTTGCTTTCAGCCTAAGCGGTTCGGCCATGTTTCCTTTCCTCATCGAAGTTGCGCTCGATGAGTTCCTTCAGTGCGCGGATCGCCTCTTCGGCGAGGATGCCGTCGGCGCGGATCCTGAGGATCGAACCTTTGCGGATTCTCGCCCCCATGATCTTGATGATGCTCTTGCCGTTCAACCAGACGTCGCTGCCGTTCACGGCGACCTCGATCGAGCAGGGGAAGGACTTGGCAAGGCGCGTGAAGGTGACGGAGGGGCGGGCATGCAGCCCGACGCCGTGCTTGACTTCCACCTCCGTCTGGCAATTCAGGTGCAATGGATCGGGCTCCTGTTTTTCACTACGCAATCGGTTCGTCATCAGGGCGACAGTTCCTCTGCCGTGGCGACGACCTTGGCGAGCGACGCGCCCCCCGACGCTTCGGCGGCGGCGATGACGGCGCCTTCGACGAGCGGGGCGTTGCAGATGGACACGAGGGCCGACCGGGGAAGGCCCAGCATTTCGATCGCCATCTCGCTGTTGGTCTCGGCGCCGCCGAGATCGACGAAGACGGCGACGCCGGCATCGGACCAGGCGGCCTCGATCGCCTTCAGGATACCGCCGGCATCGGTGCCGAGTTCGCCATGGACGTTGCCGCCCGACCAGGCGAGCGGCACGCAGTCGCCGACCATCTGCCGCACCATGTCGGCGATGCCCCTTGCCACCAGTGGCGAGTGGGAGACGATCACAATGCCCACGTTTGCGGTCTTTCCATTCATGCCGGTCCTTTCATTCATTGGGGGCGGCGCTCCCCGAGATAGCGGCAGATCGCCGTGGTCAAGAGCGCGCAACTCGACGCGCCGGGATCGACATGGCCGATCGAGCGGTCGCCGAGATAGGCCGCGCGTCCGCGCATCGCCTTCATCGCGGCGGTCCTGTCGGCGGAACGTTCGGCCTTGCGGGCGACATCACCGAGCGGTGACCGCCTCGCCAGCGCCGCATGGACGGGATAGAGAACGTCGAGCAGCGTCTTGTCGCCCGCGTGCGACCGTCCGCGCTTTGCCACGGCGTCGATCGCCTGTTTCAGCACCAGGGAAAAATCGGCTTTCTCCTCGCTTTTGCGAAGCTCGCGACCGATCTCGATCAGCAGCGTGCCGTAGAGCGGGCCGGCCGCGCCGCCGACATTCATCACCAGCGTCAGGCCGATCTTTTCCACGGCGTCGGGGAAGGGCAGGCTGGACAGGCTCTCGCCGTCGGCGCTCACCGCCTCGCAGCCGCGCCGCATATTGGTTCCGTGATCGCCATCGCCGATGGCGCGATCGAGTGCGCAGAGGTGATCGGCGTTTTCCGCGATCGTCGCGCGGCACACTTCGATCAATCCCGCCACAAGCACCGGTTCCGCCTGCACTGCCTTCCTCCCTGTCGCCCGTCTCCCGCGGGCTTTCGAACTCTACTCGGTCAGGCGAGGCTTGCCGCCACGCCGAACGCGCCGGCAACCGCAACCGCGCCGGGATCGGCGACACCCGCCAGATCCCTTTCGCCGACATAGGAGGCGCGTCCGGCTCGCGCCTTCGTCATCGTCTTCGTCGACTCCGCACCTGTTGCCGCTGCCCTTGCCGCGGCAGCGATATCGCCCGACGCGAGCGCCTGCAGGGCAGGCGACAGCGCATCGACCATCGTCCGGTCGCCGACTCCTGCTCCTCCATAGAACGTCATCCTGTCGAGCCCGGCAAGAAGAGCTGCTGATATATCGGCTTTATCGGCCATTGCCTTTGCCGCAGCGGTGAAGAAGATCGACAGCAGCACGCCGCTCGATCCGCCCATGCTGGTGCCGAGGATATCGCCGAGCGAGGCAAGCGTTGCCGCCGGCCGGTCGAGCGGCAGCGTGTCGAGGCGGGCAAGCACGCTGCGGGCGCCTGCGGCCACCGTCGAGCCGGTATCGCCATCGCCGACGCGGCCGTCCAGCCGGTTGAGTTCGCTTTCCCGAGAGATCAAGTGCTCGCAGAGCGCGGTGATCAGGTGTCGGTTGCGGCTGTTCTCGCCTGGTGTGGCCGCGCCGTTCAGGCTGGCCGCCGTCCTCGGCGCAGGGATAACCCTGATCTCGTGGCGTTCGACGGCCGGCATCCAGGCATGCGGCTCGACCGCTGCCGTCAGCGCCGCTTCGCGCGCGCCATCCAGCCGGATCAGCGACAGCGAGAAGCCGTTCATGTTGAGCGCGGTCATCATCGGCGCCGGGCCGACGATCAGCCTGATGTGGCGGCCAAGCGGCGAGGACAGCACTGTTTTGGCGATGACGGTCATTTCGAGCGGCGGCACGGCGCCGAGATTGTTGATGAGGAGGGCGTGGTCCGCTCCTTCGCGCAAGGCCGGGGTCAGGCGCGCCGCCATGGTGGCGACGATATCGGCGACCGGCTGCAGCGCGATACGCTCGGCGCCGGGTTCGCCATGGATGCCGAGGCCGAGTTCGCCTTCATCGGCGCCGAGTCGATCCTCATGCGCCTGTCCGGGCACGCTGCAGGTGGAGAGCGACATGCCGAGCGAGACGATCTCGCCGGCAGCAGCCGCGGCGTGGGCCGCGACCGTTTTCAGGTCTTCGCCCTTTTCGGCTTGATAGCCCGCGATCTTGTGGACGAACAGCGTGCCGGCGACGCCGCGTGGCTGGTTAATGCCGGGAATGGCGATGTCGTCGGCGACGATGACCATTTCGACGTCGAAGCCCTCGGCGCGCGCCTTTTCGGCGGCGAGGCCGAAATTGAGGCGGTCGCCGGTATAGTTCTTGACGATCAGCAGGGCGCCCTTCGGGCCGGTCACGGCGCGGATCGCCGTCAGCACCGCATCGACGCTCGGCGAGGCGAAGATTTCGCCGGATACGGCGGCCGTCAGCATGCCCTTGCCGACGAAGCCGGCATGGGAGGGCTCATGGCCCGCGCCGCCGCCCGAGATGATCGCCACCCCAGACTTGTCCCAGTCCGCGCGCAGGGTCACCTTGATGTCGGGAAAGCTGTCGAGACGGGCGAGACGGCCGCTGCTCGTCGTCAGGAGCAGGCCGTCCAGAGCTTCGGTGACGATGGTTTCCCTGCGGTTGAAGAAGTGTTTCATCGATTGAGACCCGTCCGTTTGTTTTTCATGCCATCATCATTTTGTTTGCCGGTCACGACAGGCGCTGTCCAGCCGCATCGAAATAGAGCGGATCGCGCAGCGTCAGGCTGATCCGGTCGCCCGGCGCGATCGCCAGATATGGATCCGCGAGTGTGACGAGTTTGTGATCGCCCGCCCTGATGTGCAGATGGTTCTGGTCGCCGAGATGCTCGATCCAGTCGATCTCGGCATTGGCTTCCTTGCCGACCGTGATGTCGAGATGTTCGGTGCGGGCGCCGACCGTCTTCGTGCCGGCCGGCGGCTGGCCGCCGGGCAGCAGGTCGGCCGGCAGAAGGTTGATATGCGGTTGGCCGAGGCGGGCGGCGACATGCAGGTTGGCAGGATTGCCGTAGATTTCACGCGGCGTTCCCACTTGCATCAGCCGGCCCTCGGCGACGATGCCGATGCGGTCGGCCATGGTCATGGCTTCCACCTGGTCGTGGGTGACATAGAGCAGCGTGGAGCCCAGCTCCTTCTGGATGCGTTTCAGCTCCAGGCGCAGTTCGGCGCGCAGTTTGGCGTCGAGCGAGGAGAGCGGCTCGTCCATCAGGTAAATCGCCGGCCGGCGCACCAGCGCCCGGCCGATGGCGACACGCTGCATCTCGCCGCCGGAAAGCCTGGTCGAGCGGTTCTCCAGCTTGTGGTCGATCCGGACCATGCGCGCGACTTCGCGCACGCGCCGGTCGATCTCCTCCGCGCCCAGCTTGCGGACCGGCGCCTTCAGCGGGAAGGCGAGGTTCTCGTAAACCGTCATGTGCGGATAGAGCGAATATTGCTGGAAGACGAAGGCGACGTCGCGCTCGGCGGGCGCTTCGGCCGCGACATTGTGGCCGCCGATCTCGATGCGGCCGCCATCCGGCTTTTCGAGGCCGGCGATCAGCCGCAGCGTCGTGGTCTTGCCCGCGCCTGTGGGACCGAGCAGCACGACGAATTCGCCGTCGCGGATCGACAGATCGAGATCGGAGAGAGCCTGGGTATCGCCGAAGCGCTTGTTGAGGTTTCTGAGGACGACATCAGCCATGCCGGGTCTCCTGATAAAGCTGGGATGGGACCGCGCGGCCCGACGTACAGTCGAAGAGCGCGAGTTTTTCCGGATTGAATTCGAGGCCGACGGTCTCGCCGATCCGGAAGCTGCGATTGGCGGGAACGCGGGCCTTGATCAGGCCGCCCCGGGTTTCCACGGCCACGACCTGGTTGGTGCCGAGATATTCGCTGCCATAGATGGCGCCGCGCAGCCGCGAGACGTTGCTGAAGCGGATATGCTCCGGCCGCACGCCGAGCGCCAGCGCGCTTTCGGCCATGTCCTGATGGATCTCGGGAACGGCGACATCGACGCCGTCGAGCAGGATGGAGCGGTCACCGCTTTTCAGGCCCGAGGTGAAGCGCATGAAGTTCATCGGCGGCGAACCGATGAAATCGGCGACATACATGGTCGCCGGCTTGGCGTAGATTTCCTGCGGCGTGCCGAACTGCTCGATGATGCCATGGTTCATGACGGCGATCTTGTCGGCCATCGCCATCGCCTCGTGCTGGTCGTGGGTGACGTAGACGGTCGTGGCATGGATGCGGTTGTGCAATTCGCGCAGCTCATGGACCATGATCTCGCGGAACTCGGCGTCCAGCGTGCCGAGCGGCTCGTCCATCAGGAAACATTTCGGGCGCCGGACGATGGCGCGGCCGAGCGCCACGCGCTGGCGGTCGCCGCCGGCAAGGCCGGAGACCGAGCGGTCGAGAATATGGTCGATCTGCAAGAGCCTGGCCGTCTCCTCGACACAAGCGCGGATTTCGGCTTTGGGCATGCCCTGCGACAGCAGCGGGAAGCCGATATTCCGGCGCACATTCATATGCGGATAGAGCGCGAAGAGCTGGAAGACGAAGGCGATGTCGCGGGCGCTGGCGCGGTTGAAGGTGACATCCTCGCCGTCGAGATAGATCTTGCCGCTGCTGGGCAGCTCCAGGCCGGCGATCATGCGAAGCGTGGTGGTCTTGCCGCAGCCCGAAGGCCCGAGCAGCGCCAGGAACTCGCCGTCATGAACAGTGAAGTTTGAATCCTGGACGGCGACGAAGCTGCCGAACTCCTTGCGGAGATTTTCGATCCGGATGTCCGCCATGGTTCACTCCGGGAATTTCGAGACGATGATGAACATGACGGTGCCTGCAAGCAGGGTGGCCAGCGAATAGGTGTAGAGCACCAGCAGGAAGGGCTGGAACAGCATCAGGAAGCCGAGCCCGATCAGCGCGGTGGCGATGGCCTCCATCGGGCCGCGGCGTAGGAAGAACGGCCGTTTCGGGCGGGCAGGGGTGCGTGTTTCGATCAAGTGGGTCATTTGCGGACGGCTCCGAAGGTGATGCCGCGCAGCAGCTGCTTGCGCAATAGGATGGTGAAGACGAGGATCGGGATCAGGAAGATCGTCGTGCCGGCGGCAACAGCCGGCCAGTCCTGCCCGCCTTCGCCAATGATCGTCGGGATGAATGGCGGTGCGGTCTGGGCCTCGCCCGAGGTCAGCAGGGCGGCGAAGGCATATTCGTTCCAGGCAAAGATCAGGCAGAAGATCGCCGTTGCGGCGATGCCGGTGGTTGCCTGCGGCAGCACGACCTTGCGGAAGGCCTGCAGCCTCGTATAGCCGTCGATCATCGCCGCTTCCTCGTATTCGCGCGGGATCTCGTCGATGAAGCCTTTGAGCAGCCAGACGGCGAGCGAGACGTTGACGGCAGTGTAGAGCAGGATCATGCCGAGCGCCGTGTCCGACAGGCCGAGTTCGCGATACATCAGGTAGATCGGGATGGCGACGGCGATCGGCGGCATCATGCGCGTCGACAGGATGAAGAACAGCAGGTCGTCGGCAAGCGGCACCTTGAAGCGCGAGAAGCCATAGGCGGCCAGCGTGCCGAGGAAGACTGCGAGGAAGGTGGAGCCGAAGGCGATCACCAGCGAATTGACGAAGCGGGGCACGAAATTCGACGGACCGGCGATCACCATGTTGCGCTTGCGCGTCACCTCATCGCAGGCGCCGACCGGCGCCGGCAGCGAAGCGATATAGTCAGGGGTCTGCCGGGTGCGGGTCGTGAACAGGTTGCAATAGCCTTCGAGAGACGGCGTGAAGACGATCTTCGGGGGATAGCTGATCGAATCCGGCGGCGACTTGATACTGGTCAGGAAGATCCAGACGAGCGGGATGAGGGTGATCAGCGCGTAGAGCACGACGATCGTCCCGGCGATGCGCTTGCTGGACGGGCTCGGTACGACGACCGAATGGGCTGAATTGGCGGCGCTCATCGTTGCTTCACCTTGTTCAGAGCCTTGACATAGATGTTGGCGAGGCCGAACACCGCGACGAAGAGGACGATGGCGAAGGCCGAGGCCCGGCCGGTCGCCCAGCTTTCGAAGGCGGCGCGCTTCAGCGTGATCGAGGCGACTTCGGTGACCGAACCCGGCCCGCCGCCGGTGAGCAGCGTCACCATGTCGAACATCTTGAAATTTTCGATGCCGCGGAAGAGCACGGCGAGCATGATGAAGGGCAGGGCCATCGGCACGGTGATCGACCAGAATTGGCGCCATGGCGAGGCACGGTCGACCTCTGCCGCCTCGTAGATATAGTCGGGGATCGAGCGCAGGCCGGCGAGGCAGATCAGCATCACATAGGGCGTCCACATCCAGGTATCGACGATGATGATCGCCCAGGGCGCCAATGTGACGTTGCCGAGCATCTGGATATCCGAGGTCGGAATGCCTGATACCAGCGAGACGGCGTAGGCGAAGAGGCCGATCTGCGGCTCGTAGAGAAAGCGCCAGAAATTGCCGACCACGGCGGGCGACAGCATCATCGGGATCAGAATGATCGTCGTCCAGAAGGCATGGCCGCGGAACTTGCGGTCGATGAGATATGCGAGAGTGAAGCCGATCACCGTCTGCAGCACGATCGTCCAGAAGACGAAATGCGCGGTGGTCTGCATCGCCTGCCAGATATCGGGATCATTGAGGACGCGTTCGTAGTTTCCAAGGCCGACGCCCTGGACCGGCGCATTCGGCCGGTTGGCGCGGTAATTGGTAAAGGAGAGATAGACCGCCCAAAGCAGCGGGAAGATGTTGATCGCCAGCAGCAAGGTGATGGCCGGCGCAATGAACAGCCAGGCGATCGCCCTGTCGGAGAGGCCGCGGACGCGCCGGGCGACCGAGACCGGCGTTGCCCTTGCTGTCGCGTTGGCCGCCTTCTCGACAATGGAGGAATGGGAAATGGTCAATTTTTCATCCAGTCTATTGCGATATGGAAGATCTGGCGGCCCGGCTCGTCTGCCGATCCGGGCCGCCATCCTGGTGAGGATGGCGCGCAGAGGGATGCCGCCTGTCCCGTCGTCCGGCACTAGATCTTGCCGTCGTCCTTGAAGACGTCGCTCCAGTCCTTCACCAGGCCGTCGAGCGCTTCCTTGGCGGTGCCGTTGCCGGCGACCACGTAATTATGGACCCGCTTCTGCATGGCCTGCAGCAGCGAGGCGTAGCTCGGCTCTGCCCAGAAGTCCTTGACGATCGCCATCGAGTCCAGGAAGGCCTGGGCATAGGGCTGGCTCTTGGCAAAATCCGGCGCGTTGACGACGGAGTTCAGGCAGGAGAACCCGCCGAGCTCCCACCATTTGGCCTGCACATCGGGCTGTGCGAACCACTTGATGTATTGCAGGGCGGCGTCGCGCTTGTCGGAGTAGGAAACCACTGAGATGCCCTGGCCGCCGAGTTGGGCGAAATGCGCCTTTTCAGCAGGATTGGGGAAGAAGCCGATCTTGTCGCCGCCGACCTTCTCGTCCTTGTAGAGGCCGGGCCAGGTGAAGGCGAAGTTCATCTGCATGGCGACCTGGCCGGATTTGAAGGCATCGGCGGATTCGACCATGTAGACGTTCGAGCTGCCGGGCGGTGTGCAGCAGTCATAAAGGGACTTGTAGAATTCCAGCCCCTTGACCGCGTCGGCCGAGTTGACGAAGCCTTCCATGTCGTAGGGCTTCTTCGGGTTCTCGTACTGGAAGCCCCAGTCGTAGAGGACGTTGGTCACGCCCATGGTAATGCCTTCGGAACCGCGCTCTGTATAGATCGAGGCGCCGTAGACGGTCTTGCCGTCAATCTCTCGCTTCTGGAAGAATTCTGCGATCTGCTTCAGTTCGTCGTAGGTCTTCGGGGCTGCGAGATCGTGGCCGTATTTCGCTTTGAATTCCTTCTGCAGTTCCGGCTTCTCGAACCAGTCCTTGCGGTAGGTCCAGCCGACGACATCGCCCATGGCAGGCAGCGCCCAATAGTTCGGCGTGTTCTTCGGCCATTCCGAGTAGCCGACGACCGTCGCCGGCACGAAGTCATCCATCTTGATGCCTTCTTTGTCGAAGAAGTCATTGAGCTTGACATAGTGGCCGTTCTCGGCCGAGCCGCCGATCCACTGGCTGTCGCCGATGATGAGATCGCAGAGCTTGCCGTGGGAATTCAGCTCGTTGAGGAAGCGGTCGGCATAACTCGTCCAGGGAACGAATTCGAACTTCATCTGAGTGCCAGTCTTGGCGGTGAAGTCCTTCGACAACTCGACCAGCGCATTGGCGGGGTCCCAGGCGGCCCAGCACAGCGTCAGTTCATCGGCTTTGGCGAGATTGGGCAATGCCGACGACATGACGAATGCCGCGGCCAGCCCCAAAAGGGCTTTCGATGTTTTCTGCATAAGTTCCTCCCAGAACCAATGCCGGCTCCCTGCCGGCGTCGCATGTTCACCCATTTTAGAGAATGCTCACATGAACTCCTCAATCATCATGTTTAGCAATATGTTTAGTGATAGACCTTTTTATAAACATTACAAGCGGCAATCGTTGCTGCAGCGCACGCGCCGCGTCGATCGGTGGCAGCGGGTCCGGCCCAATCTTTTTCGGAAAATCCGGGAAATATCTGCCGCAGGCGTACCAATCGGACGAAATCTGGCCTCGCTGCGATCTGGGCCGCAGGATATGGACCTCGACGCCGCTCCTGTTTTCCCGGGAGGGTTCAAACTTGGCCTCGCTTCGGCGGGGCTTTTTCTTGTGCGCCGACAGCCGGTCGTATCGGGAATATTCCGTCCGACCGCAAGATTTGGCCTTTCCGGCCTGATGCAACGGGCGTATTCAGCCAATGCGCGGCGTCGTTCGCGCGCTTCCCGCGGCAGGCCCTCCGATCGGCTTCTTCCCGTTTCCCTGCCGCGCCGACCATTCGCATTGTGAGATCGATGACCGCGGCAGAGACGAGCGAGCAAGGGCAGGAGGCGGCAGGCGGCCGCCAGGCGAAGATCGTGGCGCTGGTCGTCGCCGTTTCCTTCTTCATGCAGATCCTCGACGGCACGATCGTCACCACCTCGCTGCCGCAGATGGCGGCGAGCTTCGGTGTGCAGCCGGTATCGATGAGCATCGGCATAACGGTCTATATGCTGACGATGGCGGCCTTCATTCCGCTGTCTGGCTGGCTCGGCGACCGCTTCGGCGCACGCCGCGTTTTCCTCATGTCGATCGGTGTCTTCACGGGCGCATCGCTCTTCTGCGGGCTCTCCGGCGGCCTGGCGGAATTCGTGCTGTGGCGCGCCGTCCAAGGGGCGGGCAGCGCGCTGATGACGCCGGTCGGGCGCATCATCGTGCTGAAGAACGCTCGGAAGTCCGAATTGGTCCAGGCGATCGCGCTAATCACCTGGCCGGCGCTGACCGCGCCGGTGATCGGCCCGGTTCTCGGCGGTTTCATCACCACCTATGCCAGCTGGCACTGGAACTTCCTGATCAACATCCCGATCGGCGTTCTCGGCATGGCGCTGGTGCTGCGCTTCGTACCGGAGCAGCGCGATGCCGATCCCAGCCCGCTCGATCTCATGGGTTTCATCCTTAGTGCGGCAGGGCTTACCTTCCTGCTTGCGGCCCTGGAGCTCTCGGTCAAAGGGGACGGCGGGCTCTTGCCTGTTTTGGCAATGCTCGCAGCCGGTCTCGTCCTCTCCGTCATGGCGACGCGGCATTTCCTCGCCGTCGACAATCCGTTGCTCGATCTTTCGGCCTTCCGTGTCCAGACCTTCTCGATGTCGACGCTGTCGGCGGGCACGGCCTGCCGGATGGCGATCAATGCGACGCCGTTCCTGCTGCCGCTCTTGTTCCAGCTCGGCTTCGGGCTGAGTTCGATTGCGGCCGGCACCTATCTGCTCGTCTATTTCCTTGGCAATTTCAGCATGAAGGCGGTGACGACGCCGCTTCTGCGCTTTTTCGGCTTTCGCACCGTGCTTGGTCTCAACGGATTGATCGCGGCCCTTTCGATCGTCGCTTGCGGGTTCCTCTCGCCCGAGACGCCGCCGTTCCTCATCCACGCGCTGCTCTTTCTCGCGGGCCTGTCGCGGTCGATGGAATTTACCGCACTGAATACGCTGGCTTTCGCCGATATCAACCCGTCGCAACGAAGCTCAGCCTCGACGTTGTCGAGCATGCTGCAGCAGGTGTCGATGCTGCTCGGCGTCGCCGTGGCGGCGGCCGTGCTCAACATTGCCTCGGCGCTCAGAGGGGCCGAGACCCCCATTCTGGCTGATTTTCGCTGGGCGTTCGTCTTGGTCGGGGCGATCGGGGTGATCTCGTCGCTGCGCTTCCTGCAATTGCCGGCGGAGGCCGGAGCGGAAGTTTCGGGTCATCGGAGATTTCAGAAAAGTTAGCCGGCCGACGAAGCCAACCAAGCCGCTCTGCGATGCCGGTTTTTCCGATATCGTCCTTGCGCGCCGCCTGCGACAAGAGCGGGGGACAACGGCTGTTTACCTCGGGCGGTCAATGCAATACGACATTGCCATGCGGACGACTCGGACGCTTGCTGTCGGTCGTCGCTGTGGGAGAACGCCGGGAGACGGAATGAGCAATTCTAGCGGCGATGCGGATGTCCTAATTCACATCCTCTATATCGACGATGATGAAGGGCTGGCATCGCTGATGCAGGAGAATCTGCTTCGGCGCGGCTTTTCGGTCGAGTGGGCGAAGAATGGTGCTGCCGGACTTGCAAGGCTTAAGGAAGGTGGAATCGATGCCGTCGTGCTCGATCACGTTCTGGGTAACGAGACCGGCTTCGACATTCTGCCCTGCATCACGGCGATGCCGGATCATCCGCCGGTCGTCTATGCGACAGGTTCGGACGACACCAGCATCGCAGTCGCGGCGCTGAAGGCGGGCGCCGACGACTACATGCTAAAAGGGATTTCGGCCGATTATTTCGATCTGCTCGCCGCTGCTCTGGAACAGGCGCTGGAACGGGCGCGTTTTCGCCGCGAGACGGCGCAAGCGCAGGAGGTGATCCGCCAGCAGCGCGATCTTGCCGAGATGCTGCTTTCCGAGGTCAATCACCGCATTGCCAACAGCCTTGGGCTGGTCGGCGCGCTGATCCGCATGCAATCCGCGATGACAAAGGACCAGGTGGCGATCGACGCGCTGCACGAAACGCAGATGCGCATCAATGCCATCGCCAGCGTGCACCGACGGCTCTACACAAACCGGCAGGTCGGATCGGTGCAACTCGATGAATATCTGAACAGCCTGCTGACCGAACTCGAAGCGTCGATGCGCGACGACAAGCGGCCGCACCGTATCATGTTGACTGCCGCACCGGTCAATCTGGCAACCGACAAGGTAATCACGCTCGGGCTGATCGTTAGCGAGCTCGTCACCAATGCATTCAAATATGCTTATCCGGACAGCGTGACGGGCGAGATCCGCGTCAGCGTCGACCAGACCGAAGAGATGCTGAAGGTCATCGTCGAGGATGACGGCGCGGGGTTTGATCCTGAAGGCCCGGCAAGGGGAACGGGGCTCGGTACGCGTATTTTGACGGGGATGGCCGCGAGCCTGAAGTCGGATTTCGCCTATGATCCCGATCATAATGGGACGAGGGCGACGCTGGTGTTTTCGCTGGGCGAAGGGAAGTAGGACGTGTGGTACACGGCACATCATTACCTTTTCCGCAATAGCTTACTGACACCGCATCATCGAACATAACGCAAGGGGAGGGCAGACATGACGACGATCCGCACGCCGCGTGAAGTCTATGATTTCTGGTTCGTACGATGCGGCCGGGAGCTGTGGTTCCAGCCGCCGCCGGAACTCGACGTGGAGATCCGCGAGGCCTTCCGCGACACCCATCTTGCGCTCGCCGCAGGCGTCGGTGACGAATGGCACGCCAATGCGCTATGCCGGCTCGCTGCCGTCATCGTGCTCGATCAGTTCCCCCGCAACATCTATCGCGGCACGCCGCTTGCCTTCGCCACCGACGGGCTCGCGCTTCGGGAAGCGAAACTCGCTCTTGCAGCCGGCGCCGATCAGGCGGTGGAGCCTGCGTGCCGGACCTTCTTCTACCTGACGTTCGAACATGCCGAAAGCCTCGAAGAACAGGAACGTTCGGTGGCCTTGTTCACGGCCCTCGGCGACGAGGAATATCTCGATTATGCGATTCGACACCGCGACGTGATCGCCGCCTATGGCCGCTTTCCCCATCGCAATGCCATAGTTGGCCGCGAATCGACGGCGGTGGAGCTTGGCTATCTCTCCCGGCCCGACGCCGGTTTTTGAGTGTTCGACGTCTTGGTTGGATTTCGCAGCCAAGCGCTTTAGGCGTCCTCCGCCTTTCTGTCGCCTTTGTTTGCAATGAAAAGCTGACATTCTATCCTGACGACAACCTTCCCGGAGGCGCTTTTGCGGCTGAGAACGATCCTGCTTCGCACAATTCTTCTGATGACGCTGGTGTCTGCCGGGGTGCATTTCGAGAGTGCTGCAGCCTTGGCGCAGGAACAGCAGACGCAGGCGACAGCCGAGACGCCGCTTGTCGATACGCCATCCGCTCAGGCGGCGAAGGAACTCGAAAAGGCGAAGGTCCAGCTGGGTTCGCTCCAGGACAGCGTCAAGCAAAACGCTGATAATGACGATGCGCTGGTCGGGATTGCGACCAAGGCCGACGAACTCAGCCGCGCCGTCATCACTATCTCGGTCAATCTCAGGCCGCGTTTCGATCAGATCAAAAACCGCCTTGGCGAGATCGGCGATCCGCCGAAGGATGGGCAGCCGCCCGAGGCTGAGATCGTCACTCAGGAACGTAATGCACTTGCCGCCGAGCGTGCGCAGATCAATGCGGTGACAGGCGACGCCGAAAACCTTTCGATCGCGGTGACGAAGCTTGTCAACGAGATTATCGAGATGCGGCGGCGGCTTTTCGCCGACACACTCTTCAGACGCACCGAAATCTCCGTCTCGGTTCTCGACGATGCCGCCGGCGCTTTCGTGCACGAGGTTAGCGAATTCTCGCAGGCCCTGTCCAGCTGGGCTGCCTTCGTCTGGAAGTTCAAGCGCTTCCCGTTGTTTGCAGCGATCTTCCTGTCGCTCGCCTCGGCGCTCATCCTGCTCTCCGGCAGCTATCGGCTGTTCGGCGCCTATCTGCTCCGTGATGAGGCGGTCGAGAACCCATCCTATATCGGCCGGTTGTCGATCGCCTTCTGGTCGACATTGATCCGCACGCTGGCGCTGGCGGTGCTGCTCGTCACATCGTTCTTCTTCCTCAACAGTTTCAACGTGCTCAGGCCCGATATCGCGCCCGTCATCGGCGCGCTGTTCGGCACGATCGGGCTCGTCTATTTTGTCGGCCGGTTCGTCAACGCCATCTTTGCGCCGCGTGAACCGCATTGGCGGCTGGTGAAGCTTTCCAATCTCGGCGCCCGCTCGATCGGCTACTGCCTGCTGGCGATGGCTGTTGTCAACGGGCTCGACTATCTGTTCGGTACGGTCAGCGAGGCGATGGGTTCGCCGCTGGTGCTGACGGTGGTCCGCAGCCTGATCGCCGCGCTGATTATCGGTATCATCCTGATCGCTGCCTCCTTCGGCAAGCCGATGCTGGCAAGAAGCGGCGATCCGGATGCGCCGGGCCGGCATTGGCCCCGCGGCATGGCGATCATCCTGCGCGTCGTCGGCGCCGGCCTCATCGTCACGGCCCTCTCAGGCTATGTCGGGCTGGCGCGCTTCGTCGCGACGCAGCTCATCATCACCGGCGCAGTGGTCGCCACCATGTATGTCGGCCTACTCTCCGGCAAGGCGATCTCGCGGCAGGAGAGCTTCGGCGATACCTTCTTCGCACGCTTCCTGACGCGCCGCTTCAATCTCGGGCCGGTGGCGATCGACCAGGTCGGCCTGCTCGTCGGCCTTGCCATCTATGCGGTGGCGCTCGTCGTCGGCGTGCCGCTGATCCTGCTGCTCTGGGGCTTCCATGTGCAGGACCTGCAGCTGCTCGCCTACCGGCTGTTTACCGAGGTCAAGCTCGGCGGCATCAGCATCTCGCTGCTCGGCATCTGCACCGGCATCCTGCTGTTTGCCGGCGTCTATCTTCTGTCGCGCTGGCTGCAGCGCTGGCTCGACAGCAACGTGATGGCACGCAGCCATGTCGATCTCGGCGTGCGCAATTCGGTCAAGACGGGCATCGGCTATCTCGGCGTCGGCCTGGCGGCAATCATCGGCGTTTCGTCGGCCGGCATCGATCTGTCGAGCCTGGCACTCGTCGCTTCTGCGCTTTCGGTCGGTATTGGTTTCGGCCTGCAGAACATCGTCTCCAACTTCGTCTCCGGCCTGATCCTGCTGGTGGAGCGGCCGTTCAAGGTCGGCGACCATGTCGTGTCGGGCACGGCCGAAGGCATCGTCAAGCGCATCTCGGTGCGCGCCACCGAGATTGAGACCTTCCGCAAACAGTCGATCATCGTGCCGAATTCGGAGCTGATCAACGGCCTCGTCGGCAACTGGACGCATCGCAACAAGATCGGCCGCTCCGAAATTCCCGTTTCGGTCAGCTACGACGCCGATCCGCAGCAGGTCATGGATATCCTGCTCGAACTGACAGCCAAGATCCCGCTCGTCATGCGCAATCCCGAGCCGCATGTCGAGTTCCTGCGTTTCGGCCCGTATTCGCTGGATTTCGAGTTGCGCTTCTTTCTCGCCGACATGGGCGACGGCATGACGGTGCGCAACAATCTCAGGATCGAGATCCTCCGGCGGTTCAAGGCCGAAGGCATCGAGATTCCGCTGCCGCAGAGCGATCTTACCATCCACCGCGAAGCGCCCGCCGCCATTGCGAACGAAACTCGGGACGTCAGGCCCAGTTCCGCGGACGCGGCTGCCGGCGAGGAGGAGCATCGGGTGAGACAGCTGCGCGGCCGCACCGCCGAGGCCAGTCTGAAGAGCTGAACGGCTCATTCAGCCATCATTCACAGGTCTATGTGCATGATCCCTTGCATCGGGATCGCTGCCGAGGGCAGCACCGATCGTTCGAGGGGAGGGCGCACCCGCGCCGCCGCACATGATGGCAAGATTTGCCGCTGTTCTGCTTGTCCCGCTGCTTGCCGCGCCGGCGGTCCATGCGGCATCCGTCACCAACACCGATCCTGCCGCCGTGGTGCTCGTCATCACCGAGGGCGGCCAGCGCGTCGAGGTCGTGGTCGATGCCGGGGCTTCGGAAAATCTCTGCCCCTCCGGCTGCTTCATGACGACGCCCGACGGCGACCGCATCGGTCTCGATGGCGGCGAGACGATCGACATCATCAAGGGCTCGGCCGTCGTCAAATAGATGGGGATCAGCCGATGCGCTTGCCCTCGGCATCGAGCACCTTCTCGCCATCTTCCTTGGTGAAGGCGCCCTTGTGCGTCTCCGGCAGAATTTCCAGGACCAGTTCGGAGGGCCGTGACAGCCGTGTGCCGAGCGGAGTGATGACGAAGGGCCGGTTGATCAGGATCGGTTGGGCGAGCATGGCGTCGATCAACTGGTCGTCGCTCAGACCGGGATTGCCGAGCCCGAGTTCGGCGTAGGGTGTGTCCTTCTCGCGCAGGGCCTGGCGCACGGTCAGGCCGGCATCGGCGATCATTTTGATCAGCTCCGCCCGTGACGGGGGCGTGTTGACGTATTCGATGATATCAGGCTCGATGCCGGCATTGCGGATCATCGCCAGCGTGTTGCGCGACGTGCCGCAAGCGGGATTGTGGTAGATGGTGACGTTCATAGCTTCGCCTCGGAGGGTAAGATTGACGATGTCTCGGCTGGCTGCAGCAGCCAATTGAACAGCACGAGGGCTGCGACCGCGCCAGATATTTCGGCAATCCAGAAGCCCGGAAGGTCGACCGGGCGGATGCCGGAGAAAGTGTCGCTCAGGGAGCGGGCGAAGGCCACGGCCGGATTGGCAAACGAGGTCGAGGCAGTGAACCAGTAGGCGGCAGTGATGTAGAGTCCCACCAGCCATGGAACGGCCCTCTGCTCGAAGCGGATGCCGGCGAGAATGACAGCGACGAGGCCGAAGGTCGCAATCGCCTCGGAAAACCATTGTGCGCCGCCGGTGCGGATCTTGCTCGACAATTCCAGCAGCGGCAGGTTGAACATCAGATGGGCTGAGATCGTCCCGGCCACGCCGCCGGCAAACTGCGCCAGCACATAGAAGCCAAGGTCGCGTTTCGGCAGCGAGCCCGACATGGTGAAAATCAACGAGACGGCCGGGTTGAAATGGGCGCCTGAAATCGGCCCCAGCACGGTGATCAGCACGACCAGGATCGCGCCGGTCGCCAGCGTATTGCCGAGCAGGGCGACGCCGACATCCGCAGTCAGCGATGTCGCCATGATGCCCGAGCCGACCACGGTTGCAACCAGCATGACGGTGCCGAGCGCCTCCGAGACCAGTCGCCGCGATAGATCGTATGAGGCCATCAGCCGGTTCCTACCGGTTTTGCCGTCGTGCCTTCCATCGCGCCGATCTGGCGCAGATGCGATTCCAGCGCCAGCTTGTCGATCGAGGCCAAGGGCAAGCTGAGGAAGGCCATGATCCTGTTTTTCAGGAAACGGGCGGCCTGCGCGAAGGCGCGGCCCTTCGCGACGTCGCTGCCCTCGACGGTGGCCGGATCCTCGACGCCCCAATGAGCGGTCATCGGGTGGCCGATCCAGACAGGGCAGGCTTCGCCGTGGGCGGTGTCGCAGACGGTGAAGATGAAATCCATCTCCGGTGCATCGGGCTCGGCAAACTCGTCCCAGCTCTTCGAGCGAAAGCCGGTTGCGGGATAACCTAGCGCCTGCAGCTCCTTCAGCGCCAGCGGGTTCACTTCGCCTCTCGGCTGGCTGCCGGCGGAATAGGCCTTGAACCGGCCCTTGCCCTCCGTCTCAAGGATCGACTCCGCCAGGATCGAGCGCGATGAATTGGCAGTGCAGAGAAAGAGCACATTGTAAACGCGATCTGTCGTCATTGCAGTTCCTCCTTGGTTGCAGGTGCGCAGCATGCGGCAACGGCGGCGGCGGGCGCGCAGATCTCGGCGTTCCCTCCGCAGCAATCCTCCGTCAGGAAGCGGATCAGTCCGCCAAGCGCATCGTAATTGGCGGTATAGATGATCGAGCGGGATTCACGCTGCTGGGTGATCAGCCCGGCCCGTTCCAGCTCCTTCAGATGGAAAGACACGTTCGACGGCGACACCTCCGCCTTTTCGGCGATGGAGCCTGCCGCCATTCCGTCAGGACCAGAGACGACAAGCATGCGAATGATGTGGAGGCGCGTTTCCTGTGAAAGCGCGCCGAATGCGGCGAGGGCTTGACGTTGATCCATATTTCAATAATCCTTGAATCGTTGAAACGAGGATTAGCGCAGATGAATGCCATCGACAACAATAAAATTCAGGCGGAGGAGATCAGCCTCGGCCTGCTGCTTGATGCGCTCTCCGGCAACAAGAACGCGCCGCTGGTTTTCGATTATGACGGTCGGCCGATGAAGCCGGGCTATCATATCACCGAGGTCAAGGCGGGCCAATTCTCCGCCCTTGATTGCGGCGGCAATCCCGAGGCTTGGACGGAAATCTTCATCCAGCTCTGGGATATCGAGCAGGGTGAGCGCACGCATCTGCCGGCCGGCAAATTCCATGCGATCATTCGCAAGGTGACGGAGCATGTGCAGCTCGACGGATCCGCCAAACTTACTTTCGAAGTCAGCGACGGTGTGCGGCCGATGCAGCTTTATTGCGCGGCAAGGCCGATTTTGCGTGGCGGGGCCGTGCATGTCGAGCTTTTGCCGCGGCCGGCAAGCTGCAAGCCGCGCGACCGCTGGTTGGCCGAGGAGACCAAAAAGGCTGCTGCCTGCTGCGGTCCGTCAGCCGCGGGGAGCGTTTGCTGCCTGTAAAGACCCGGGGTTCAGGGCGGCGATAGGATCGTAGCGCCAGCGGTTTAATGCGACAATTGTCGGCGAGCCCGTTCGAGGCAGAGAACGCTCCACGCCTGATTTCTTAATCATATCTGCAAGAATTCCACGGTGGGTCTATCTGGATGCTTCGTCGTCCCTCGCCGATTAATGATTAGTCAAATCAATTGATGTATCAGTTTGAGCCGGGGATGGATTTTACATTAAAGGTTTACCATGGCGTTTTTGGGTATTTCGGGGATGCAATATTCCGGAGAGATGTTTGCCGGCGCGCGTATTATTGTCGCCGAAGATTCAAACGTATTCACCTCGATGATCAGCAAACGCCTCAAGGAGTTGTTCGACATTAATGTCGAGATCTGCCGCAACTTCGAGGATTTGCAATTTTCCTACGATAAATCTCCCGATCCGATCACGCTGGCGATCTCGAACATCAATCTGCCCGGCGCCGAAAACGGCGAGGCGCTGGAATATCTGGTCGATCTCTCCATTCCGACCATCGTCTTTACCGGCACCTTCCATGAAAGCATGCGCGACAAGCTGATGGCCAAGGATATCGTCGACTATATCCTCAAGGACAATATCTTCGCTGTCGATCTGCTGGCGGAGTCGATCTGCCGGTTCCTGACCAATCATCGCCACCATGTGCTGATCGTTGACGATAGCGCCACGGCGCGCGCCCTGCTGTCGAGCCGGCTGAAACGCTATAATTTCCGCGTCAGCGTCGCCGAGAGCGGCGGCAAGGCGTTGGAGATCCTGAAAGCCAACCGGGATATCGGCCTGATGATCACCGACTACAACATGCCCGACATTGACGGCTTCGAGCTGACACGGCGCATCCGCGCCAATATCGGCTCGCATGAGTTGCGCATCATCGGCGTTTCCTCCTCATCGAACCGGTTGCTTTCGGCGCGGTTCCTCAAAGCCGGCGGCAACGATTTCATGCTGCGCCCCTTCATCGACGAGGAGTTCTACTGCCGCGTCAATCAGAATCTCGATACGCTTTTGCAAATCCAGTCGATGCGCAAGGAGCGGGCGGTTGCCTGACGGCTCTCCCAGCTTGAGCATTGCCAGCGAGGCGGGGATGCCGGTCGGGGACCGGCATCGAATTTTTGCAATTACAAGTAACAGCATCATTTGTCCCCTTCACGAGCACAGGCCGCTCGGTTATCGTCCGCCCCGCCGGGGGAAGGGCCGAGTCGAGCCCGTGGGGCGCAGGGGAGAATAGCGGCTGTGGCTTTTCAAGCGGATTTTCAGCGGGATGGAATCGGGCTGCGCTCCGGCGGGCTGAAGATACTTCTGGTTGAAGATTCCCGAATGTTTTCCGCCGTGCTCTGTCACCGGTTCCAGACGGAACTTGGGCTTGCCGTCAAATCCTGCTCGTCGCTGAAAGCGCTTCGCAGGGAGCTTGCCGAAGATGGTCACGGCTACACCATGGCCGTCGTCGATCTCAACCTGCCGGATTCGCCCTATGGCGAGGCGCTCGACTGTACGATCGAGCACGATATTCCGGCAATCGTCTTTACCGCCACATTCGATCTCAACACGCGCAACAGGATCATGGAGCGCAATGTCATCGACTACGTGCTGAAGGACAATGAGTTCGCGCTCGACAATCTGGTCGCTACCGTCCGCCGGGCGATCTCCAACCGCAAGACGCGGGTGCTCGTCGTCGACGATGTCATCTCGGCGCGCCAGGTTCTCGTCGACCTTCTCAAGGCACAGCAATATCTCGTCGTCGAGGCAAGCTCGGGACTTGAGGCGCTAGCCGCTCTCGAAGCCTATGGCGACATCGAGCTCGTCGTCACCGATCACCATATGCCCGATATGAGCGGTTACGAGCTGACGCGGCGCATCCGACATCGCTTCGGCTCGGACAGGCTGCGTGTCATCGGCGTGTCTTCGTCCAACGACCGCATGCTTTCCGCCAGTTTCCTCAAAGCCGGCGCCAGCGACTTCCTCTACCGGCCCTTTGTCGCCGAGGAGCTGCAATGCCGCATTGCCAACAATGCCGAGACGCTGGCGCAGATGCGGCAGCTGAGGGCGGCGGCGGCGTGCGACTACCTGACCGGTCTCTATAACCGTCGCTATTTCTATGACAATGGCCCGAAGCTGGTGAATGAATGTCTGCGGCTGAAGGTGCCGAGTTCGGTCGCCATCCTCGATATCGACCATTTCAAGCGCCTGAACGATACCTACGGTCACGAGATCGGTGACAAGGTGCTGAAGGCGGTCGCAAACCGGCTGTTTACGATCTTCGAGGGCAGCGACAATCTTCTCTCCCGGCTTGGCGGCGAAGAATTCGCCATCCTCTTTCCGCAGATGGATTCGGCTGCCGCGACCAAGCTTTGCGACGAGATCCGCTCGGATATTTCGCGGTTGAAGGTCACCGCCGACGACGAGGAGCTCGGCGTCACGATTTCTATCGGCATCGCCGAGATCGGCGGCTACGAGACCTTCGAGAATTACCTGAACGCCGCCGACCAGTTCCTCTACATGGCCAAACACCGGGGCCGCAACCAGGTCTATTCCGACGCCAGGATGACGGAAGAAGCGGCGCAGTAGAGTGGCCTGTCGCCACTGGGCATCATCCTCGGCCTTGTGCACAAGATCTGCTGCCCAATCAACCTGTGGTTAGATGCTCGGCACAAGGCCGAGCATGACGAAAGGAATGGTCAGCTCCTTGTGTTGCGGCCACCTCAGGCGGCAACGGCTTGACGAGCGGTCGCCATGGTCATCTTGCGCTCGGCGCGCTCCTGCTGCGGCGAGCGATGGTAGAGTTCGCGATAACACTTGGAGAAATGCGAGGCCGAGACGAAGCCGCAGGCGACGGCGACTTCGACGACGGGCATCGAAGACTGCACCAGCAGGTGACGGGCGCGGTCGAGGCGGATTTCCAGATAGTAGCGAGCCGGCGAACGGCCCATCTCCTGGCGGAACAGCCGCTCGATCTGGCGCCGCGAAAGGCCGGCGCCATCGGCGATCTCGATCAGCGACAGCGGCTCGGCGAGATTGCCTTCCATCAACTCGATGATCGACAGCACCTTGGCGTTCTGCACGCCGAGGCGGGCGCGCAGCGGCAAGCGCTGGCGGTCATGCGGGTTGCGCACGCGGTCGGTCAGGTGCTGTTCGCAGATGCGATTGACCAGGCTTTCGCCGAAATCCTCGCCGACGAGGTTCAGCATCATGTCGAGCGAGGCGGTGCCGCCGGCGCAGGTATAGAGGTTGCCGTCGATTTCGTAGAGATCGGCATAGACCTCTGCCTGCGGGAAGGCTTCGGAGAAGCCCGGCAGGTTTTCCCAATGGATGGCGCAGCGCTTGCCGTTGAGCAGGCCGGCCTGGGCCAGCACATGCGCGCCCGTACAGAGGCTGCCGACGGCAACGCCGCGATTGTAGCATTCGCGCAGCCAGGCATTGACCGATTTGTTGTTGAACTGCTCGACATCGATGCCGGAACAGACGAGCACCATGCCCGGCCGGTTTTCGCCACCGAGATGGCGGCGCTCCTCGGCGAGCGAGGAATTGGCCTCGACGCCGATGCCGCAAGAAGAATAGACTTTTTCCCCGTCGAGCGAGGCGAGCCGCCAGGTATAGGCCTGGTAGCCGAGCATGCGATTGGCGATGCGCAACGTGTCCACGGCCGCCGAAAAGGGCAGCATGGTGAATTGCGGTACCATAAAGAAGACCAGTGAACGCTTCTTGATCTGCATCCTGTTCATTGCAAAAATCCATGCTCGAGGGGCGATGACATATTCGTTGCGCGGAATGCGTCGCGCCGATGTCCTGAAAGCGACACTGGCATGGAAAAATGCGGCCGGGAAGAGCAAATATGCGACATTGACCGCGATTTGACCGGTCAATTCGCAGGTGAGCGTGCAAATAGGGTGGAGAAGAGGCGCACAGGCAGCTGAATTTGAGGGGCTGAAGAGCATTGGAAACGCCAGGGCGGACACGAAAAAGGCGGCGTTGCAAGACGCAGACGCCGCCCTCATCTCAGGAGGAATGTCGCATTCATTACATGGTCCGGTGTTTGCTGTCGTCGGTGCTCGGCCAGCCGATATCCTTGCGGACGTCAAACGGCATGGCTTCGATTTCGCGGGCGGTCTGCCAGCGGGTCCAGGCGAGCACAAGCTTGTGGGCATAATATGCCAGATCGAAGCGGCCTTCGCTGGAGGTGAGGGTCTTGCCACCACCCCGATAGGTGAGCGTGGTCATTTTCGGTTCCTTTCTTGAGCCGGGACATGGTCGCGATGGGAGGTTCGTCCATGTCCATGCTGCTAATATGGGCCTCGCGAACCCATCATTCAAACGAATAGGGTTTATGGATAACATCAATGATTTTGAATGATCGCAGCGCAGTCAAGGCGTGGCTTCGTGGCGAAAAGCATGACCCATGGACAAAGGATTCGTGGGCGCGGCTGGAGCGGATAGCGGCAAGACCGCTGAGAAGGACCTGGTGGCATGGGGCGATGGGATGGACGGGATTTGTGGCAAGCGATCACCGCATCAGTATTCGTTTCTGTCACGACTCCTTCGGTCGTCGACCAGTTTCTCCCGATAGATGTCTCCTTGCCTTGCTTTGGCTCGCCACGGCCGCGCCTTCTGGAGTGGAATGTCATAGGCGGCATCGTTACGATCCAACGTCGCCATGGCGAAGTCAGGTTTGGGCAGCGCCGCACATCGCGCGGCCCAGTCTCCGTCCGGTCCAATCACTCCGGCAGGTCCCTTATGGGCTTTCTGTACGGGGGTAGCTGCGATGATCCAAATGCAGTTCAAGCCTGCATGGGCTCGCAAGGCGATCTGGAAGTAAGGCGCAATTCCGTATGAGGAGAACAGAACGCCATCGACGCCCAATCGCTCATATTCGCGGAAAACCTCCTCGAACTGAGATTCGATGCAGATCGCGCAGCCAAATCGATAGCTGTCCACCTCGAAGATGATCGGGTGGGTTCCAGGTGTGTACCAGCCGCCCAGTTCCGAATTCGACAGAAACCTCTTGTCGTATCTGGTGATCAGAGCGCCTCTTTCTGAGAGGACATAGAGACTGTTGTGGGGAGGATGACCATTGGAGAGCCGATGTGCTCCGCCGACAACCGCGAAAATGCGAAGTTTCCCGCAAAGCTCAGCGATGGCACGCAGCTCGGCATCTTGAGCCGCCCAATCATAGGTCTGCCAATCATCCTGCGCCATGATCTGGAATTTTCCATATCCGGAAAGCGCGCCTTCGCAGAGATTGATAAGTCGCACGCCTTGAGCCGCCGCGCTCGAGATCAGCTTTCGTATCGCCCTTCCGTTCTCGGCGATATCAGCCGAAACGAACGTCTGCGCCGCAGCTACCTTCAGCATGGAGTCCTCTTCCTCAATTCTCGACTCACATTGTTCACCGAATTGAAGCTCCATGAAAACTGTTACCGGATTATCTAGCAGGTGCCACGGGTCAGCTTCGACACGTCGGAACGCGAATCGCATACCGCACCGCACCCGGTCATCTCAAACATCGAGCGCTTGGCCTTCTTGCGACAAGTGATACAGTTGAATTTCGGTCGTCCACCTGGACGATGCGAAAGAGGATTTTTCATGGGAGACCAGAAGCGCCCGCTGCAGCCTGGAGATTCCGCGCCCGCGTTCGCGCTGGCCACGGCCAACTTCGACGGAACGGTCTCGCTCGCCGACTTGAGCGGTCGCCCGTTTTTGATCGGCTTCTTTCGCGGGCTGCACTGCCCGTTCTGTCGGCGCCAGGTGGAACAGCTTGCCAGCGTGCAGCCAACCCTGCGCGCCGCCGGGGTGGAGACTGTGGCCGTTATCAATACGCCGGTGGAACGCGCCCGCCTTTATTTCCGCCATCGGCCGACGCCGGTAACGCTTCTTTGCGATCCCGACTGCCACACACATCGAGCCTACGGCGTGCCGCATGGCGAGTTCCTGCCCGATGGGAGCAGCGAACAGCCCGAATGGCCATATGGTGCAGCGATGGCGCAATTCCAAGCGGCACGCATCAACCCAACGGGCGAGCTGCCAGAACCGCTACACCCGATGGAAGCCAACACGATCCTCAATGCCAAGGACCGCTTCGAGCTTGATGAAGCCGATAGCGCAATATTCGAGAACCACGCTACCCAGCTCGTCGGGCACTTCCTGGTCGATGCGAACGGCACCATCGGCTGGGTACAAATCGAAGCGCTCGACGGGCCGAACAGCCTCTGCATCTTCCCGACCGCGGCAGAAATCATCGCCGCCGCTGGCAGCCTCGGACGCTGACCTGCAGCGACGAATATCTCGATGCGTCAGCTTGGGGATTTATGTCGCAATAGTGCGGCGAGTCGTGGTCACGGCATGCAGGGGCGGGACTGTGTCGTTTGCGAGGACTGATCGCACGCGCCGAGCGCTGGACATTGATGCACTTCCTTAGCCCGCATGTTCTTGGTGCCAACTCTCGAACTCATCGACAGTTCGAACCCCATGATCCATAACGGCCTCATAGACGAGCGTGCTCGAAATCGTACCTTTCGTCTGCAGTCGCTCGGCCAGGGCTTTTTTGATCCGCAGGATCGTTTCGCGGTCCTGATCGTTCATGCGCGGCATCAGTGTCTTCAGGTGCGCGAGATCGGGTTGCCGGTCCGGCTGGTCTACCAGCCAGATATCGACGGTCCACATCGACTGGTTCCGCGCCCGAACCGATAGCCAGAGATAAAGCCCATCGGGATATTTGTCCGGCTCGGTGTTCCATTCACCAGTGTCATTTCGAAAACGGACCGCGACGACGCTCTCGGCCATCTGCATAAGACGAGCGCCGATGCCCGCGAATGCTTCGAGCGTGCGAGCATCCAGCCTGGGACATGACACCGTTATGTCGATGTCTCGTCGAACCATCAGCCCCATGGCCGAACTGCCCACACGGGTAGGGTTCCCGATAGCCCCCAGGAGTTCGTCAAGGTGTAGCTGCCGGACGATTTCGTCGGCTTCGGACTGCAGCTGTCGTTGGGCTTCCAAGAGGTCCGACATACTTTTTTTCTCCAGACGCTTCATGAGGTTGTCGGCGCATCGTCCGCTCTGGCTTCCTGCGACGGTTGCATCAGTTTCCGAGAGGGAGCGACGCTTTACGTGGTCGTGCAAAACCGTTCAATCGCCGCTGCCAGGTCGTCGTATTTTTCGACAATCATATCCGCGCCGGATCGCAATAAGCTTTCACCATGCTCTTCAGAGCAATGGTTGCCAGCAATAAAACCGATGACACGCATGCCAGCCGCTTTGCCTGCAATGACGCCATTTGCGCTGTCTTCGACAACGATGCAATCGTGCGGGAGCACGTTAAACGCCATGGCTGCATGGAGAAGGAGGTCCGGCGCAGGCTTTCCTTTTGCGACCAGATCAGCTGAGAAAATATGAGGGTCGAATAGATCGATCAGTCCGACATGCTGCAATTTCCAGCGCAATCTGGCGGCGGGGGTACTGGATGCTACGCACCGCAATGTGGCGATTTTGCTTATCGCCTGCCGTGCGAACGGTATTTCCGCCAAATCGGCTTCCAATCTCAATGTCGATATGTGGTCGATTTGAGCATAAAAACCGCGTGGGAGAGGAGTTCCGGTTTTCGCCTCCACGCTATCCTGAAGCTTCGCTTCCCACATAGCGGGAGAAAGCCCCATGAACGACTGCATGTAGGCTTTCCGTTCAAAACCGGCGCCTATGGATTGCAGAAATTCGAGTTCGGCAGTGAGATAAATCTCTTCGCTATTCACAAGGACGCCATCGCAGTCGAAAATAGTCAGTTTCATCGGGCGCACCTTGGCAATCTATCAAAGCGGATATCCAGGTTGGCATCTCGATTGCGCGATGGAAAGCCCTGCTGCTTTTCTTTGGTCAGGAAGTCAACGTGGTGAGCGTTTCCGCTGAGTGAGCGAAGTATTCAGGTGCCGGTGAGGCGTCTCCGTGGGATTATGGGAGGCGGGGGTCGAAGTTTCACAAATAATTTCAAGTGTCTGCCCTGCCGCCGGCAACACCCCTTGGTTCGCTGATCAGGCTAGGTTTCGAGATGCGGCAAGACGCATTGGAACCATGTGCTCTCCACGCCGTTGCGGTCAGGTACTGACAATGGCGCAAAGGAGGAAACGATGATTTCCGCAGATCAGATTCGCGAACATATGGAAGTGCTGACTGCCGATGGCACGCATGTCGGGACGGTGGATCATCTCGACGGTCCGACCCGCATCAAGCTGACGAAGACCGATTCAGAGGATGGCAAGCACCATCTCATTCCGCTTGACTGGGTCGACCACGTCGACGCCCACGTTCATCTGTCGAAGAACGCCAGGGACGTCCGCAGCCAGTGGGCCACCATCAATTGACGGGCAATCGGCTGCGGCTTCGGCCGCAGCCTGCTCGCGGCAAGGGAAGCCACATGTCCGGGCGATTGAAAAAAGGCGATGAAGTGAGCTGGGATACCAGCCAGGGAAAGACCGAGGGCAAGGTGGTCAGGAAGCAGACCAGCCCGACCAAAATCAAGGGTCACAAGGTCAAGGCGTCGGCGGCGGATCCGCAATATATCGTCGAAAGCGATAAATCGGGGAAGCGCGCGGCGCACAGGCCCGACGAACTCAGCAAACGTTGAGGGCCTCACCAAAGCAGAAGGAGATTTCCATATGCCAGCCAAGTCCAAGGCCCAGCAGAAGGCGGCAGGCGCCGCACTCTCGGCCAAGCGCGGCGAGACGCCGAAAAAAGAGCTGAAGGGCGCCTCGAAGCAGATGGTCGAGTCCATGAGCGAAAAACAGCTTGAAGAATTCGCCTCGACCAAGAGAAAGGGCAAACCTGAGCACGCCGCCAAATAGGACGGCGTCCGGACTATCACGTCGTCGTCGATTGCATAGAGAAGCCCGCGACATCGTGGACGGACAGTGCGTCCAGAATTGCCCGGCTCGACGCCTCACGGTCCTTTGCCATCCATCGGAGCTCGAAGGTCACGCCTGATCGGCCGTCGCTCGTCGGCCCGTATGAAACAAACAGGGCACGGCATCCCAAGGGGTTCAGCACCCCCGATAAGTCGGGTACATCGATTTCGGAGCTGTGGATGACGAGTGTTGCCTTGCGTTCGCAGGTCAAACAAGTGTCCAGCCGCTTCATCGGCGACAGGACGATGAAGGCCACAGCCGTCGCCACCGTTCCGGTGACAATCTGGCCGCCGCCGAAGCAGAGGCCGACCACCGTCATGAACCACAGGGTCGCCGCCGTGGTGACGCCGGTCATCATATCGCCGCGCCTGAGGATCGCTCCGCCGCCGAGGAAACCAACGCCCGTGAGGACGCCGAGAGGGAAGCGCAGTACGTCCATCTGCGTGAAGTAGCTAAAGGTTTTTCCGTAGGTCGACAGGAGAAGGTTTGCCTGGACCATTGCCAGACAGGCGGCAAGCGCTACGAGGATCGTGGTCCTGAAGCCCGCCGAATGGCCGCCGCGCTCGCGATCGAGGCCGATAAGGCCGCCGGCGATCACCGTCAGTGCGATCCGCGCGGCGATATCCCACCAGCTCGGTGTCAGCGGCATGCTGTCCGTCAGGAACGAAGGCATGTTTTGCTCCGGTCCTTGTCGCAGTTATCTCGCCGTTCGCAGGGCATTCGATCCTCCTCAACGCTATGCGGCGATAAACGCTGTGCGGGGCAGGACGTTCCCGAGGTCGTGACCGGGAAAGCCGCTGCCGATGGGCAAGATTGGCGTTCGTGCGCGGTCGGTATATGTATGGTCTCGATGAATATAGGGCGCAGCCGCCCGTCAGTGATTGGCGCGCACTGCGCCTGACATGGAGTTTTGATTGGCCGTTGCCTTCACCAAGGAAGAGAGTTTCGAAACCGCGTCGGAAACCCTGTTGCCCGACCGCCCGGTTTCGCCGCATCCGAATCTCGTTACGGAAGCGGGACTGAAGGCTCTCGAACTGCAATTCCAGCAGGCGCGCGAGGCCTATGATGCGGCGAATACCATTGAAGATGTGAATGAACGGCGGCGGCATGCTGCCAATCCATTGCGTGATCTTCGCTACTTAGCGGCAAGACTTCGCACTGCCCAGGTGATGCCTAACCCTACGTCAGTCGACGTGGTTGCCTTCGGCAGCACGGTAACCTTCCGCCGTGACGACGGGCGCGTGCAAACGTATCGGATCGTCGGAGAGGACGAGGCCGATCCCAAGGCCGGATCGATTTCCTACGTCTCGCCGGTGGCCCGGCTTTTGATGGGCAAGGCCGCCGGGGACGCCGTGGAGTCGGGCGGCCAGGAGCTGGAGATCATCGCCATCGCATAGGGACGATGCTGGAAGCGGCCATGGGAAGCGGAACCCACCGTTTTCATGGTCAGCGCAATTTCGAGTTCTGCATCTAAACGGCTTATGTCTGATCGCTCCAGATATCAGGCGCGATCAAAGGCCCGGGGAATCGGTTTTCGATCTGTCTTTTTCGAGATTGCGCCCAGCTACGTTGATGACTTCGCGCGTCAGCTCCGCCAGCCGATCGGCGGCAAATCGGTTTATCTGCCAGAATAGGGGAACATCAAGGGGGGTGTCCGGCACCAGCTCCACCAGCCGCCCCGATGCAAGATGCTCACGGGTCAGCTGAGTCGGATTCATTCCCCAACCCATGCCTGACAGGCTCGCCTCGACGAAACTTTGCGGCGAGGGGAGCCAATGGGTGGGATAATCGAGATCGCGTCCGAAGGTTTGGCGGACCCACGTGCTCTGCAGCCTGTCTTTCTGGCTGAAGGTCAGAGCCGGGGCGTTGCGGATCGTCGCGGCGGTCACACCCTGCGGAAAGTTGCGGGCGACGAAATCGGGCGTTGCCGTCGCATGATAGCGCAGAACGCCGAGCGCGAAACGCCGGCATCCCCTTATCGGCTTTTCCAGGCTGGTGACGGCCGCGATCACCCGCCCGCGCTGCAGCCATTCGGCGGTGTGATCCTGATCGTCGACGGCGATATTCAACAGATAGGAAGAGCTTTTGGCGAAGTTCGACATGGCTTCCACGAACCAGGTGCCGAGACTGTCGGCATTGGTGGCGATCTGGAGCGTCACCCTTGGGCGCGGTTCGCCGGGATCAACGGGCGCGGGCAGATGGCCGAAGAGCTCGGCTTCGAGCATGCCGACATTTTCCATATGACGGCACAACCATTCTCCCTTTTCGGTTGCCGTGCACGGCGTGCCTCTAACGACGAGCACGACGCCGAGACGCTCCTCAAGCTGCTTGACGCGCTGCGAAACGGCCGAAGGGGTGACATTCAGCACGGTCGCGGCGCGTTCGAAGCTGCCTGTCTGGACGACGGTGGCGACGGCACGGAGGGCGGGGTAGTCAAGCATGGATTAGCGCTGCTTAATTGAGGTTAGGCAGATTAATTAGCCTAATTCTCTTCGCCGCGATAGCGAAGTCTCGTCGAAGCGAAAGGCGTTTGCAGAAGCGATGAATTTATCAATCTATTTCACGGGCCTGATGATGGGCCTCAGCCTCATTGTCGCGATCGGCGCTCAGAACGCCTTCATCCTCCGCCAGGGCTTGCGCAACGAGCATGTCTTTGCCGTCTGCCTCGCATGCGCGCTGTCCGACGCCGCGCTGATCGTGCTCGGGGTGACCAGCCTGCAGCAGATCGCCAGCCTCATGCCCTGGCTCGACCCTGTCATGCGTTACGGAGGAGCGGCGTTTCTCGCCTGGTATGGCGCAAAAAGCCTCTATTCTGCCGTGCGGTCGAACGCCGCCCTGGCGGCGGCCGAGGCCAAAACGGCAAGCTTCAGGCAGACGCTTGCGACCTGCCTTGCGCTCACTTGGCTCAATCCGCATGTGTATCTCGACACGGTTGTGCTGCTCGGCACGATCTCGACGCGTTATTTCGGGCAGCAGGCTTCTTTTGCCGCAGGCGCCGTGACCGGCTCCTTCCTGTTCTTCTTCTCCCTCGGATATGGCGCGACATGGCTGCGGCCGATCTTCTTGAAGCCCTCGTCCTGGCGGATGCTGGAAACGCTGGTCGCTGCGACCATGTGGATCATCGCCTTCAAGCTCGTCGGCGGAATGTGATGGCTGTTCGACGGACCGATCAGCCGGTTTACGACATCTCGGCGGCAGGGTCTTCATCCGATGACGCGAACCTCAGGAATTGTTCCTGCGCGCGGCTGGGCATCCAGTTGAGACGCAGCGTGAGGCCGATCGGCGTGCCGCGCTGGTCGACCATCCAGGGATAGGCTGTGAGCTGCTTGATTGAGAGCGCGGATTGCCCCGGCAGCGGATGATTGCTGCCGGCAACGACGACAAGCGTATCGGTGAACGGGAAGCACTGCTCGACGTCTCCGATCGATCTCGCAGCAGACGGTTCGGTCAAGGGTGCGGGGACGATCAGAACGGCACGGAAGCTTTTTGATGGATTGCTGTTTCCCAATCTGCCGGTTTCGTCATCGGAGCAGACGATACGAAGAAATGCCTCGAGCCGCGCGTCAAGCGCGGCTCGGTGGCTCCACTACTCTCAGGACCTGCTTCGGTCGACCGGCCGTGCTCAGGCGGGGCAGCTCGATTTCACGCTGACAATCGGCCAGCAGGTGCGAGGGAAAACGCTTCAGCTCCCGCAGCGCCTGCTCATGATTGGCATCGCGGCGCCTGCGTGACTTGAATACGGAAAGGGCCTGTACGATATTCCAGGGGCTTGTTTGCGCCATGTCGGGCCTCCTTTGCTGATAAGTTTCCGACAGTCCGAATATGCGGTGCGATTGACATTCAATCAAACCAAATGATATGGGGTTATAAATCAGAAAAATTGAAAGATGCGACGATGAGCCTTCCCTTTCGCCGTCCCATTCCTTTGCTTGACAACGATGTGCTGCGCACTTTCGTTGCCATCGCCGAAACGGGCAATTTTTCCACCGCCGCGGAGGCTGTCTTCCGCACGCCGTCGGCAGTCTCCATGCAAATCAAGAAGCTCGAGGAACAGCTCGGCGCGACGCTGTTTTTGCGCGACGCCCGGTCAGTGACGCTGACGCGTCATGGCGAGATGCTGCTCTCCTACGCCCGCAACATCCTGGCGCTGTCGAACGAGGCGGTGTCCCGCTTTATCATGCCGGAGCTGACCGGTGTCGTCAGGCTTGGCGCCCCGGAGGATATCGGCGAGCGGCTGCTGCCGAGGATCCTGAAGAGCTTTGCCGAAAGCTACCCCGGCATCATGGTCGACGTGACGATCGACATGAGCGTCGGTCTGAAGAAGCGCATGGAGGAGCAGCGGCTCGACCTGGCGCTGATCAACTGCGCCACGCGGCCATTCCCGACCGGCGGCGAGGTGGTGTTCCGCGAGCGGCTGGTCTGGGCTGGCGCCCGCTGCGGTTCGGCGCATCGGCGCGATCCACTGCCGATCTCGATCTGGGAGGACGGCTGCATCTGGCGGCAGGAGGCGCTTGCGCAGCTCGAGCGCAACAAGCGGCCTTATCGCGTCGCCTATCTCAGCGGCCATACCATGGCGCAGCGTGCTGCCGTGCTTTCCGATCTCGCCATCGCGCCGCTGCCGCTTTCCTATGTCAGCGAGGACATGGCGATCCTCGGGCTGCAGGAAGGGCTGCCGGAACTCGGCTCCTTCGATATCCGGCTGCTGACCGCCGCGCAGGTGTCCGGCCCGATCGAGACGGTGGCCGATAGCATTCGCGGCGCTTTTGCCGAAAGAGCGAAGGCTGTCGCCGCCTGAGGATGTCCTTTAGCCGTTGAACCTTTTGTTCCCTTGTGCGTTATCGGCGCGAACGGCATAAAGTGCCGTTCGGGGTTGATTTCAAACAAGGATATTCAAAATGACGACGACGGCCAAAATTGCTGCAGCCTTCATGGTTCTTCTCGCGCTTTCCTCCTGCGGCAACACGATCCGCGGCATGGGAAAAGATACGGCGAACGCCGTCAACGCCACGCAGGATGCCGGCCGTTCGGTCGATCGCGCTGCGAAGAAGTGATCGGTCGGTATTGCCGGGCTGATAAGGCTGGCTGAGGCCTAAAACCGGACCACTCTGGCGAGTGGCCGGACCGGGCCGGACCGTCCTAATGGACGGCCGGGAGATCACCTTTCAGGTGACCGGGGGATATGCCTTTTCGAGGCCGCCGGATCGGCCGAGACCGATCCGGAAGGCTTGGTAGGCAGGATGCTGGCTTGAGCGGGCTGTTTCCATCAGCCGTATCTGCAGCCGATCCGGCGCCTGCGCACCGAGCCACAATCCAAGATTTTCAAGCTTCAGTGAATTCAGCAAGCGCGATTCTGCGGCAAGGTCGAGATGGCGTCGCAGACCGTCAAGCAGGTTATCGTCCTGCGCGGCGTTTTCCATGAGTAGAGCCAGATAGGATTTATCGGCTTCCGACAGCCCGGCGAGCTTTTCCGCGACGGTATCGCGGTCGGGGAAGGGAACGTTGGCTGTCATTCGAATCGTCCAGTCGTTGGTGCTATCTGCCGTTATAGGCTCGCTTTGACTTTCTCGGCTACATCGAGCGGCACCCATTTCATCCACAGGCTTTCGTAGTTGCGCAGGAAATAGATCGCGGCATCCTCATTGCTTTCGCGGTGTTCATCCTGCCAGGCAAGCACCTGATTGATCGTCTCATTGTCCCATTTGCGGCTCTTGAGATAGGCGGTGACGGGCTCGGCACGGCTGGCGAAGGACCTGGTCATCAGCGTGAAGGCGCGCGAGACCGGATAGGAGTTGAGTTGGGGCCTGGCACAGCCGGCGACCGCCGTGCAGCGGTCCCATTCGCTCTTGCTGTGTCCGACGCCGAAGCTCAGCCGCGTCATGTCATATTTGCCGAGAATGGCGGTCGGCGCCCAGTAATAGCCGAGCCAGCCGATCTTGTTGTCGAAGGCTCGGGCGATCGAGGCGTCGAGCCGTTCGGGGCTGCCGGTCTCGACAAGTTCGAAGCCCTTCTTGTCGGCGGCAAGGGCCTTGAAGAGGTTGGTGGTCGATATCTGGCAGCTCCAGTCGGCGGGACAGTTGTAAACTGCGCCCTTCGATGCATCATCTTCGGCAGGGAAGAGGTCGGGACGTCTCAATGCGTCTTCGACCGAGCGGATATCCGGATTGGCGTCGGCAATGAACTTCGGGATCCACCAGCCTTCAACGGCGCCATCGGCAAGGATTTCGGCGCCCTGCACCAGGCGGCCGGAGTTGACCGCCTGATCGAGCAAGGCCCTGACGGAGTTGATCCAGTATTCCGAGGCGATGTCGGGTGTGCCTTTCTCGTTCATCGAGGCGAAGGTTGGAAGGGTGTCGCCGTCGACGATGGTGACGGAGCAGCCATAGCCCTTTTCCAGAATGATCTTGTCGAAATTCGCCGCAATGCCGGCCGAGGCCCATTTCATCTCGGCGATCGAAACCCTGCCGCATTCGGCGGCCTCGACGGCCACAACGGTGGTAAAAAGAGCCGCGGCAAAGACGGCCGGAACCAAAAGCCTCTTCATCGTCATCCCCAAATTCTTCTTAGGTGGACGGGCTCTCGGATCTGAAAATCCGCCGGTAAGTTCCTCCGGCGCCTGAAAAGGAAATGCCTGCCTGGCGATGCCGCAACAGGCTTTCCGGTTCACGGGCGCCGTCGTCCTTGCGGCTCCAACAGCTCGTCGCAGGCTATAGTCAACAGTGGCGCATTTTGGTGAAGCCTACGCGCTCGCTCGTAGAAATCAACCGTCTTCTGCTCATGGTTGCATATCTAAATCATTGAATTCGAAGAATTTATGTCACAATCCCGAAAATGGCGGCCTTCAGCGAAAATACGCGCTGTCGGCGAGCGCCCGCGGGCCTTCCGCAGAAATCTTGGCGAGAATATCAAAAAAAGTCAAAATTAACATTTGCGTAAGCCTTCAATAACTCTCCGGTAAGAATGTGCAGCTATCAGTGGGGTCGTAGCGGCAACGACCGCTGCTTCTCCGGTTCAGGTAGTGCGTACCGGAGAAAGCGAGCTTCGCCGTGTAGGGGCGAAGACGCCTGAGTTTTCGGCAAACCGCGCAGAGCCACGGCCATGCGCGGTTTTCGCGTTTTGCCCGGGCAGATCACGCCTTGACCCAGGATCCGCGGCCATTGTAGGCCTCGCCTGAACGAAAGGCGGCCTCCATGGCAAGAGCGATCATGCTGCAGGGAACCGGCTCGGATGTCGGCAAGACGGTGCTGGTCGCCGGGCTCTGCCGGCTGGCGGCCAATCGCGGGCTCACCGTGCGGCCGTTCAAGCCGCAGAATATGTCGAACAATGCGGCGGTCGCCGACGATGGCGGCGAAATCGGCCGGGCGCAGTGGCTGCAGTCGCTTGCCGCCCGCACGCCGTCCTCGGTGCACATGAACCCGGTGCTTCTGAAGCCGCAATCGGAAAACGGCAGCCAGATCATCGTGCAGGGCAGGGTGTTCGGGCAGGCCAAAGGCCGGGATTACCAGCGGCTGAAGCCGCAGTTGCTCGGCGCAGTGCTCGCAAGCTTCGAGAAAGTGGCCGACGGCGCCGATCTCGTCATCGTCGAGGGGGCGGGATCGCCGGCCGAGATCAATCTGAGAGCTGGCGATATCGCCAATATGGGCTTTGCGACGCAGGCAGGCGTGCCGGTCGTGCTCGTCGGCGATATCGATCGCGGCGGTGTCATCGCCTCGCTGGTCGGCACGCATGCAATTCTGGCAGACGCCGATCGGGCGATGATCTCGGGCTATATCATCAACAAGTTTCGCGGCGACGTTTCGCTGTTCGATAACGGCATCCGCGCCATCGAAGGCTTCACCGGCTGGCCGTGCTTCGGCGTCGTGCCCTGGCTTTCAGGCGCCGCACGTCTGCCGGCCGAGGATTCCGTCGTGCTCGAACGTCTGGCAAAGGGTGGCGGGGGCGCGCTGAAGATCGCCGTGCCGCTATTACCGCGCATCGCCAATTTTGACGATCTCGACCCGTTGAGGGCGGAGCCGGATGTCGAGCTGGTCTTCGTGCGATCAGGCGAGCGGCTGCCTGCCGATGCGAGCCTGATCGTTCTTCCCGGCTCGAAATCGACGATATCGGATCTTGCCGACTTCAGGGCTCAGGGCTGGGACCGCGATCTCGAGATGCATGTCCGCCGCGGCGGCCGGGTGATTGGCATTTGCGGCGGCTATCAGATGCTCGGCCGCACCGTGCATGATCCGCTCGGTCTCGAGGGCGGGACGCTTGAGACGCCGGGGCTGGCGCTGCTCGACGTCGAGACCGAGATGGCGCCGGAGAAGACGGTGCGCAACAGCCATGCGCGCTCGACCGAATATGATGCACCGCTTGCCGGCTACCAGATCCACCTTGGCATGACGCGCGGCCCGGATTGCGGCCGGCCTTCGGCAATCGTCGACGGCGTGCCCGACGGGGCGCTCTCGGCCAATGGCCTGATTATGGGTACCTATCTCCACGGGCTGTTTGCCAGCGACGCCTACCGCACTCGGCTGCTTCAAAGCTTCGGACTGTCCGGCGAGCGAAGGAATTACCGCGAAAGCGTCGATAAGGCACTCGACGAGATCGCCGGAGAACTGGAACGTTACCTCGACCCGCGCTGGTTGGCCGGGCTGGTAGGTTAGGCCGCCGCCCGTTGCGCTCTTGCCAAATTAGTTGACTGAGTCCATTAATTGGCGCGGCGAGGCCGGTCGAGAGCGTGGAACCATGAGCATATCGGATAGATTTTCACTGGCGAGTCAGGTGGCGCTCGTGACCGGCGGCGGCCGTGGTCTGGGCTTTGAGATGACGCGGGTCCTTGCCGAGGCCGGTGCGCATGTCATCATTACCGGACGAACGGCAGCGACGCTGGAAGAGGCCGTAACGACCCTCCGTGCGGCGGGCGGTACGGCGGAGGCTGCCGTGTTCGATATTGCCGACCGCGAGGCTCAACGTGCTGTTATGACCGATATCGAAAAGATCCACGGCCGTCTCGATATTCTGATCAACAATGTAGGCGCCCGCGACAGGCGGCCGCTGGCGGAATTCGACGATGATGCCATCATCGAATTGCTGCGCACCGATCTGGCCGCGGCGATGACGCTTTCGCGCGACGCCGCCGTGCTGATGAAGCGGCGCAATTACGGCCGCCTGATCGCGGTGACGTCGATCAGCGGCTAGGTCGCACTGCCCGGTGACTGCGTCTATCCGGCAGCCAAGCAGGGTCTGACCGGCCTGGTGCGCGGCATGGCGGTCGAATTCGGCCCGTACGGCATCACCAGCAACGCGATTGCACCCGGCTGGTTCGCTACGGAGACGAATGCGGCAATGGCCGGGAACGAGGAGTTGATGCCCTTCGTGCGCCAGCGCATCCCGGTCCAACGCTGGGGACGCCCTGATGAGATCGCCGGCGCGGCGCTGTTTCTGGCAAGCCGTGCTGCCTCCTTCGTCAACGGCCATGTATTGACCGTCGACGGCGGCATGACGGTCAGGATGTGAGGATACTCGCCCGTGTCGTAGCGCCGCGGGATCAAAACTTCCCGTTGATCGCGGCTGGAAATATCGGCTTGGCGCGACTATCAATTGATATGAAGCCAGCCGGTTCGGCATTGCCGCCCATTTGCCCGAATTGCGGTCATAAGATCGCGCCGGCTCATGCGGAGGTTTAAGAAATTAAAGATCATATTCAGTGGCTTATCGAACAGGGAATCACCTGCGAGCATATCGGTGAACTCGTTTCCGGTCTGTGCGAGCGGTTGATCCAGGATGGATTTCCGATCTGGCGGGCGAGCATCAGGATGCCGTCCCTACATCCGATGTATCGCGGCGTTTCCGCCAGTTTCGTGCGCGGCGGTGCGACCATTCTCGAAAATGCGGAGCACGGCAGCGAGACCGAGCGCAACTTCGAGAAGACGCCGATCTTCTACCTTTTGAGCCGCGACGAAAGCCGGGGGCGATGGAACCTGGCCAAAGGCGAGGGCCTCCACTACAGCGAGCTCAACGAGTTCGCGCGTGGCGGCGGCACCGACCACGTGATCAGCATTTTCGAATTCCCGAAAGAGGTGGCTCTGCGCGGGCTCGGTTTTTCCCTTACCAGCGACGCGCCGGGCGGATTTTCCGACGGGCAACTGGAGGTCATCGAACAGCTTTTGCCGGCGCTGGGGCTCGCCGCTTACCGGGTGGCTGTGTCGAAGACCGCCACCGAGATCCTTGCGGTCTATACCGGTGCCAAGACGAGCGCGCGCATCTTGGCTGGAGAGACTCAGAGGGGGATGGGCGGTTCTATCAATGCCGCCATCCTGCTTGCCGATCTTCGCGATTTCACGGCCTTGACCGAGGTCTATGATCCCGGTGAGATCGTCGGCTTTCTCAACGAGCATTTCGATCTGATCGACCGGCATGTCGAGGAAAATTCCGGCGAGATTCTCAAGTTCATGGGCGACAGCGTGCTTGCGATCTTCCCAACGGACGCCGAGGATTCGAAAAAGGCCTGTCTGGCAGCGTTGGCTTCCGCCAAGAACCTGCTGAAGGCAAACGAAGTGCTCAACCGCGAGCGGACGCTGAATGGCGGCCCGGATATCGGCGTCGATGTCGTGCTTCATGTCGGCGAGGTATTCTATGGTAATGTCGGCGCTCGGGGCAGGCTCGACTTCACGGTGATCGGCAGGGCCGTAAACGAGGCTTCACGGCTCGAAAAGCTTTGCGGCACGCTTGGAGAGAACCTGCTGATGTCGGAGAGCTTCGCGAAGACCTGCACGGTCGCGAGCGAATATCTGGGCTCTTTCGACTTGCGCGGCGTCTCGAAGAGAGCCGACGTTTTCCGGCTCGCCGACACCGCCTCGTAGCGGCTCAGATCTCGCCCGACACTTCGCGGCGGCGGCGATCGAGTTCTTCGCTGTAGCGACGCAGCGTGTGGCTTTCGCTAAGCTGGCCGACCACCTTGCGCTCGATCAGATTGTTGACGACGGCCAGCGCTTCGCTTTCGCTCTTGTCGAAGATTGCCGCCGCCTGCCTGGCGTTCATCTGCGGCTGCAGGAAGTCGTTGCGGTAGCGGACGAAATCGGCAAGCATCTGGCTCTCGTCCTGAACATCGGTCGGGTTGGCGTAGATCTCGGGCACCAGCACGAGCCCGGCGTATTTGTCGTTCTCCTCGACAAGAATGACACGCTGCGTCGAGCCGATCGGGAAGGCCTTCTTGAACTCCTCCAAGGAGATGCCCGCTTTTGCGGTCTTGACGTCGGCGCGCATCAGCTTGTCGACCGTCAGGTTGCGGATCCAGCCGACGTCATGGGCGCTGCGGATGCTTTCGCCGCGCAGATGGAAGCGCCATGTGGCGAAAGAGTAGCCGAAGGTCGAGCGCACGACGAGCGAGGAGGTGATGACGGCGGCAAGCACCAGCGCCGTGATCGGAAAATCGCCGGTGATCTCGAGCGCCAGGAAGGTCATCGTCAGCGGCCCGCCGATGACGGCGACGGCAAGCGAACTCATTCCGACCACGGCATAGATGACCGGCGTCAGCGTCGCATCGGCGAAATAGGGACCGCAATAGGCAAAGAGCTTGCCGAGCAGAGCGCCCATAAACAGCGAGGCGAAAAACAGGCCACCCCTGAAGCCGGAACCGATCGAAATCGCCGAGGCCAGTGATTTCAGCAGAAACAGGCTTACCAGCGCCGGGATCGTCACGTCGCGGGAAAGGTTGAGATGCAGTGCGCCGTGGCCTGCCGAAAGCACCTGCGGCGAGATCATCGCCAGGAGCCCGACGATGATACCGCCGAGTGCGGGCCGGCAGGGCGGGGCGATCGAACTCTCGCGCGCCAGCTCCTCGATGAAGGCGACGCCCTGCATGAGGAGAATGCCAACACCGGCGCAAAAGCAGCCAAGCAGCAAGGCCGGGATATAATCGGCCGGAACGACGGAGCCGAAGGTGCCGATATCAATGGTGAAATCGCCCTCGGCAAGCAGCCTTGCGATGAGGGTGGAAACGAGGGCGGAGACCACGACCGGGGTCAGCGAGACGATCGTGTAGGTGCCGATGATCAGTTCGAAGGCGTAGAAGGCGCCGGTCAGCGGCGCGTTGAAGGCGGCAGCGATGGCGCCGGCCGCGCCGCAGCCGACGAGAACGCGCAGGTCCGAGCGGCGCAGCTGCAGCTTCAGGCCGAACTTGGAGGCAATTCCGGCGGCAAGCTGGGTATAACCGGCCTCCAGGCCGACGGAAGCGCCGAAACCGTTTGAGATCAGGTTCTGGACGGCGACGATAATGCTGTCAGTGAGGGAGAGACGGCCGCCATGCAGCGCATTGGCCTCGATCGGATCGACCATCGGTTTCTTGCGCCGTTTCGCCAGCACGAAAAAAAGCAAGCCGAGCAGGACGCCGCCGATGACGGGGGCGGTGAGCAGCAGCATCTTGTCCTCGATGATCGACGCGCTGAGCCTTTCGTTGTCGGCTATGCCGAAGACCAGCTGGTGCAGCTCATTCGAAACGTAGCTCATGCCGGTGACCGCAAGCCCGGAGGCGATGCCGACGACGGCGCCCGCCAGCGACAAGCCGACTTCGCTGCGGCGCGTCAGGGCGCGCAGCCGCCCCGGGTCGAAGAACACACGCAGCGCACGGAAACGGCGCCGATCCAATTTCATAAGCATGGCTAGACAACTAGGCGGAGAGAGGCCCGGTCAAGGGCAGGGGTGCTGTCCGCTTGCGATGCAATTGCGGCAAAAACCCGGCGCGCGGGCTAAATTTTTATGACGTAAGCCGCTGATATAAGGCGACTTTTTAGCTTGGATAAGTCGCTTTTATGCGAGATCCTCTTCCGGCCGGCCATCGTCGCAGTCACACCAAGGCCGTTGACTCCATCCCCCGGCTTGCCTAACCATCCCTCAACGGATGGTCGCTTGACCATCCCACGAGGATGGTCATCTGACCATCCTCGGATATAACGGATGGTTTCGGATCGGCAGTTGCCTTTCCGGATGAAAAGGGAATGTGACGGGGTGGACCCAAGCCGGGCGCCTTCATCACAGCCGACCCCGCGACTGTAGAGCGGTCAGGGTCTTCCATCCGGCATTGAGTTCTTTGGCCGACAGCTTGCAATGGTGCAGGCGGGCGGAAGGGGCGACGTGCCGGAAAAGCCACTGGAAATGCATGGTGATCAACCGGGGTGGGACGCCTCTTTCTCTACGAATCGTCCGCCTTTTCACCAATGCAGCCGGGAAGGCGAGGCGGATCCGCTGGCACGATCAGGGGCGACCGGTTTCCGGTCCGCCCCGATCGCGGCCGATAACCGCGAGCCAGGAGACCTGCCTTCCGTGCCGGGCGAGAAGCCCACCCTTGGGCAAGAGACCCGCTGCCAGCACGGAGGTTGTTTTGGCTGAACGAATGAATTCGGCGCTGCCTTGTGCGGTGCGACGGTGGGGTTTCCCCTTCTCCCCAGCGGGGAGAAGGTGGCCCAAAGTGTCGGATGAGGGGGGCGCGCGGCAGTTCCATCCTTTTGCCCTTCGCGTGCGCTCGGCGCATTCGCGGCTTAGCCGCTCACCCCCTCAACCGCCTGCCGGCACCTTCTCCCCGCTGGGGAGAAGGTGGATTCGGCGCCACCTCGCCCTTCCCAGCGGGAGCGCTTGCACATGACGGCTCCCTCCAATTCCACCTTCATCCTCGGCGGCGCACGCTCCGGCAAATCCCGCTTCGCCGAAAACCTCGTCATCGCGACCGGCCTCGATCGCCATTACATCGCGACCGGCCGAGCCTGGGACGAGGAGATGCAGGCGCGGATTGCCCAGCACAAGGTCGATCGCGGGCCGTCATGGACCACGCACGAAGAGCCCCTCGATCTCGTCGGCGCGCTTGCCGCCATCGATGGCGAGAGGCGTATCGTGCTGATCGACTGCCTGACGCTCTGGGTCACCAATCTGATGATGGAAGAGCGGGATATGGCGGCGGAGTTTGCCGCACTTGCGGATTTCGTTGCGCGGGCAAAGGCGCGGCTCGTTTTCGTCTCCAACGAGGTCGGCCTCGGCATCGTGCCCGACAATCGCATGGCGCGGGAATTTCGCGATCATGCCGGCCGGCTCCACCAGATGATCGCGGCGAAAGCCGCCGAAGTCTATTTCGTCGCGGCAGGCCTGCCGCTGAAAATGAAGGGTTAAAGTTTTATGAGCCAGAAGATTCCCGCAACAGTCATCACCGGTTTTCTTGGCGCCGGCAAGACGACGATGATCCGCAACCTGCTCACCAATGCCGGCGGAAGGAAGATCGCGCTTATCATCAACGAGTTCGGCGATCTCGGCGTTGATGGTGATGTGCTGAAGGGCTGCGGGGCGGAGAACTGCAGCGAGGACGACATTATCGAACTCACCAATGGCTGCATCTGCTGCACCGTTGCCGACGATTTCATTCCGACGATGACCAAGCTGCTCGAGCGCGAACAGCGGCCCGACCACATCGTCATCGAAACCTCGGGCCTCGCCTTGCCGCAGCCTCTGGTCGCGGCCTTCAACTGGCCTGACATTCGCACACAGGTGACAGTCGACGGCGTCGTCACGGTGGTCGACAGCGCGGCTGTCGCCGCCGGCCGTTTCGCCGACGACCACGATGCGGTCGAGGCGGCGCGCAGCGAGGATGAATCGCTCGACCACGAGAGCCCGATCGAGGAGCTGTTCGAAGACCAGCTCACCTGCGCCGATCTGATCGTGCTCAACAAGACCGATCTGATCGACGTGGCCGGTCTCGGCCGGGTGCGCGACGAGGTCGCTTCCCGCACCCAGCGCAAGCCGGTGATGATCGAGGCGAAAAACGGCGAAGTGCCGGCCGGCATTCTGCTCGGCCTCGGCATCGGCACGGAGGGCGACCTCGCCAACCGCAAGTCGCACCATGAGCTGGAGCATGAGGACGGTACACCGCACGACCACGACGAATTCGACAGCTTTGTCGTCGAACTCGGCCCGGTCGCCGACCCCGCTGGCTTCGTCGAGGCGCTGAAGAGCATCATATCAGCCCATGATGTGCTGCGCCTGAAGGGCTTCGTCGATGTAGCCGGCAAGCCGATGCGCCTGCAGTTGCAGGCCGTCGGCAGCCGCATCGATCATTATTTCGATCGCCCTTGGGGCTCAGGCGAAGCGCGCACCACGCGTCTCGTCGTCATCGGCCTGCATGAGATGGATCAAGGAGCGGTGAGGGCGGCGATCGAGGCGTTGGCGTAGACCCATGCATCTGCTTCTGGCCCAGCAGGGAACGATCAGCGACGGCGAGGAGGCGATCGACCTCGGGCAGCCGCCGGGCGATATCCTGTTCCTGTCGGCCGCCGACAGCGAGCTTGCGGCGATCGCAGCCACCCATCGCGCCTGCGGTGGGCCGCATTCGCTGCGGCTTGCGAGCCTGATGAGCCTCAAGCACCCGATGTCGGTCGATACCTATGTCGAGCGCACGGCGCGGCACGCCAAACTCATCATTGTGCGGGCGCTGGGCGGCGCCAGCTATTTCCGCTATGCGCTGGAGGCGCTGCATGCCTGTGCGGCCCGTAAGGGCGCGCTGGTTGCCGTGCTGCCGGGTGACGCCAGGCCGGATGTGGGGCTGGCGTCTTTTTCGAACATTGCCTCCGACGATCTCGATGCACTCTGGGCCTATTTGATCGAGGGCGGCGATGCCAATACGCGCGCCTTTCTCGATTATGCCGGGGCGATATTGTCGGGCGCGGAAAAGCCGGCGCCAGCGGTGCCCTTGATGAAGGCCGGCATCTGGTGGCCGGGGCGGGGATTGATCGGGGTCGAGGAATGGAGGCGGGTTGCCGGTTCTCTCTTCTCCCCAGCGGGGAGAAGATGCCCGACAGGGCAGATGAGGGGGGTGAGCGACGGAGGGAGCGAGCAACAGGAGTCGGACACCGACGTTTGCGGAGTCACCCCCTCATCCGACCCTTCGGGCCACCTTCTCCCCGCTGGAGAGAAGGGAAAAGTCGGTTCCCCCATCGTCGCGATCAGCTTCTATCGAGCCCTTGTGCAGAGCGGCGAAACCCAGCCAATCGAAGCGCTGATCCAGTCCTTGCAAGCGCTCGGCCTCAGGCCACTTCCGGTTTTTGCCTACAGCCTCAAGGATCCGGTTTCGACAGGAATTCTCGAGAGCGTGTTCTCGGCGCTGAAACCCGACGTCGTCATCAACACCACCGGTTTTGCGGTCTCCGCACCGGGCGCGGACCGGCAGCCGACGGTGCTGGAGGCGAATGGCGCCGTGGTGCTGCAGGCGATTCTGTCTGCGTCCTCCAGGCAAGTGTGGGTGGCCTCGTCACAAGGCCTGTCGGCGCGCGATCTCGGCATGAATGTGGCGCTGCCCGAAGTCGACGGCCGGGTGCTGGCGCGGGCAGTCTCCTTCAAGACGGCGGCGCGTTATGATGCGGCCGTCGAGGCCAACATTGTCGCCAGCGAACCAGACGGCGGCCGGGTGCGCTATACGGCGGAACTCGCCGCCAATTGGGCGCGGCTGCGCGCCACGCCGGCACGTGACCGACGTATTGCCCTTGTCATGGCAAATTATCCGAACCGCGACGGTCGGCTCGGCAACGGGGTCGGCCTCGACACGCCGGCCGGCAGCATCGAGGTGCTGCGCGCGATGGAGGCAGCGGGTTACCCGCTCGCCGATATTCCAGCCGATGGCGACGCGCTGATCCGGCATTTGATGGAAGGTCCGACCAATTCAGGTCATGACGGCCGGGTCGTCCGCGAGACGTTTTCCCTGAGTCTCTACAACAGCTTCCTGGCGTCTCTTCCTGATCAGATTCAGGATGAGGTAAAGGCCCGCTGGGGCGAACCAGAGAACGATCAGTATTTTCGCGACGGCGTCTTCGCCCTGCCTTTCGCCCGCTTCGGCGGCGTCCTTGTCGGCATTCAGCCGGCGCGCGGCTATAATATCGATCCGAAGGAGAGCTACCATTCGCCGGATCTCGTGCCGCCGCACGGTTATCTTGCCTTCTATGCTTTCCTGCGCCGCGAGTTCTGCGCCGATGCCGTCATCCACATGGGCAAACACGGCAATCTCGAATGGCTGCCGGGCAAGGCGCTGGCGCTGTCGGAAGGCTGTTATCCCGAGGCGGTCCTCGGGCCGCTGCCGCATCTCTATCCCTTCATCGTCAACGATCCGGGCGAGGGCACGCAGGCCAAGCGGCGGACTGCCGCCGTCATCATCGATCACCTGACGCCGCCTTTGACACGGGCCGAGAGCTATGGGCCGCTCAAGGACCTGGAAGCGCTGGTCGACGAATATTACGAAGCCTCCGGCGGCGATCCCCGCCGCATCCGGCTGCTCAGCCGGCAGATTCTTGATCTTGTCACCGATATCGGCCTCGACCGGGATGCCGGCATCACGAGCGGCGAAAGCGAGGGCGAGGCGCTGAAGAAGCTCGACGCCTATCTCTGCGACCTCAAGGAAATGCAGATCCGCGACGGGCTGCATGTCTTCGGGGTGTCGCCCGAGGGGCGGTTGCTGACGGATTTGACCGTGGCGCTGGCGCGGGTGCCGCGCGGGCTGGGCGAGGGCGGGGATGCGAGTTTGCAGCGGGCGATCGCTGGGGATCTGGCGTTGGATGTTGTGCGCGTGGCACCCCCCTCTGTCCTGCCGGACATCTCCCCCACAGGGGGGGAGATTGAATCGCGGCAACCATCTCCCCAAACAACAAATGTAGAGCGACAGTCTGGCGTCTTGTCGATCTCCTCCCTTGTGGGGGAGATGTCCGGCAGGACAGAGGGGGGTAATCCCACATTCGACCCCCTCGACTGCGACATGGCCGCCATCTGGACCGGCCCACGTCCGCCAATCCTGGCCGACCTCCTCGACGCTCCCTGGCGCACCAACGGCGACACGGTCGAGCGTATCGAACTGCTCGCGGCCAAGCTCGTTTCCGGCGAACTCGCCTGCCCAACCCTCTGGTCCCAAACCAGAGCTGTACTCTTCGAGGTCGAGACCCGACTCAAGCCTTCGATCCTGGCCTGCGGCTCGACCGAGATCTCAGGGCTGCTTGCCGGCCTGGACGGCCGTTTCGTTGCACCCGGCCCCTCCGGCGCGCCGACGCGCGGGCGGCCGGACGTGCTGCCCACGGGCCGCAATTTTTACTCGGTCGACAGCCGCGTCGTGCCGACGCCGGCGGCTTATGAGCTGGGCAAGAACTCGGCGGAGCTGCTGGTACGCCGCTATGTGCAGGATCATGGCGAATGGCCTGATACGTTCGGCCTGACGGCCTGGGGCACGTCGAACATGCGCACCGGTGGCGACGATATCGCTCAGGCGCTCGCGCTCATCGGGGTCAAGCCGCTCTGGGATATCAGCTCGCGGCGGGTCACCGGCTATGAGATCATACCGCAGGCAGCGCTTGGGCGGCCTCGCGTTGATGTGACACTCAGGATTTCCGGCTTCTTTCGCGACGCGTTTCCCGAGCAGATCGCCTTGTTCGACAGAGCGGTTCGCGCCGTCGGCGCGCTTGAAGAGGACGATGCCGACAATCCGATTGCAGCGCGCATGCGCGGCGAAGCGGCAAGGCTTGCGGCGGCCGGTCTCGACGCCGCCGCGGCGAAACGGCGGGCGGGCTACCGGGTGTTCGGCTCGAAACCCGGCGCCTACGGCGCCGGGTTGCAGGCGCTGATCGACGAGAAGGGCTGGGAGCGGCGTAGCGATCTTGCCGAAGCCTATCTCGTCTGGGGAAGTTATGCCTATGGCGCCGGCGAAGAGGGCACCGCCGAACGCGGCCTGTTCGAGGATCGGCTGCGCTTGGTGCAGGCCGTCATTCAGAACCAGGACAATCGCGAGCACGACCTGCTCGACAGCGATGACTACTATCAATTCGAAGGCGGCATGGCAGCGGCGAGCGAGGCGCTGACCGGCGCACGCCCGGCAATCTATCATAACGATCATTCCAGGCCGGAGCGGCCGGTAATCCGTTCGCTCGAGGAAGAGATCGGCCGCGTTGTGCGCGGGCGGGTCGTCAATCCGAAATGGATAGCGGGCGTCATGCGCCACGGCTACAAGGGAGCGGCCGAGATCGCCGCCACCGTCGATTATCTCTTCGCCTTCGCGGCAACGACCGGGGCTGTCGGCGCGCATCATTTCGAGGCGGTCCACCAGGCCTTCGTCGCCGATCCCGAGGTACGCAGCTTTATGATCGAAAAGAACCCCGCGGCCTTCGACGAGATGAAAGAGCGGCTGCACGAAGCGATCGATCGCGGCCTGTGGACACCGCGCAGCAATTCGGCCCGGTTCGACCTGGCTTAACAGATGAGGTAAGCGATGAACGACGAAACCCCAGAAAATGAAGCGGCCAAGGACGATGCGCGCCACGCCGAGAAGATGGCAAAGAAGAAGGCTGCGCGCGACAAGATCATGGCGACAAAGACCGATGGCAAAGGGCTGATCATCGTCCATACCGGCAAGGGCAAGGGCAAATCATCGGCCGCCTTCGGCATGATCTTCCGCCATATCGCCCACGGCAAGCCTTCGGCCGTCGTGCAATTCATCAAGGGTGCGATGTGGACAGGCGAGCGCGATCTGATCGAGAAGCATTTTTCCGGCCTTTGCCAGTTTCATACGATGGGCGAAGGTTTCACCTGGGAAACGCAGGATCGCGCCCGCGACGTTGCAGCCGCCGCGGCCGCCTGGGAAAAGGCCAAGGAGCTGATCCGCGACGAGCGCAATTCGATGGTGCTGCTCGATGAGATCAACATCGCGCTGCGTTACGACTATCTCGACATCAACGATGTCGTTGCCTTCCTGAAAAGCGAGAAGCCGGCCATGACGCATGTCGTGCTGACGGGCCGCAACGCCAAGGAGGAACTGATCGAGATCGCCGATCTTGTAACCGAGATGGAACTCGTCAAACATCCTTTCCGCTCAGGCATCAAGGGCCAGGCAGGCGTAGAATTCTGAGGCCCGGGGATGGCGCGGTGGTTAGACGCCGAGCCAGACACGCAGCGGGTTCGCGGGATTGGCGAGCAGCTTTACCGCGAGAGCGACGCAGACGATGACGAGCAGCGGCTTGATGAGCTTTGCGCCGATGCGCATGGCGAGCCGTGAGCCGAGCTGGGCGCCGAGGAACTGGCAGACGCCCATCAGCAGACCGATTTTCCAGAGGATCGCGCCGAAGCTTGCAAAGACGATCAGCGCGCCGAGGTTCGAGCCGAAATTGAGAAGCTTGGTATGGGCGGTGGCCTTCAGCACGCCGAAGCCGGCGAGGGTGACGAAGGCAAGCATGAAGAAGGAGCCGGTGCCGGGACCGAAGACGCCGTCGTAAAGGCCGATGGCCGGCACCAAGGTCAGGCCGAAGACGAAATGCGTGATGATCCGGTGTTTGTCGAGATCGTTGAGGTTCGGCTTGACGGCAAAGAAGATCGCGATCGCCAGGAGAAGCACCGGCATGATGGCCTGCAGCACCTGTCCGGGCACGATCGTCGCAAGGGCAGCGCCGACCGCCCCGCCCATGACGGCCATCAGCGCCATCGGCAGTTGTTCGTGCAACTGCACATGGCCCTTGCGGGCATAGGCGAGTGTTGCCGAAGCGGCGCCGAAGATCGACTGCACCTTGTTGGTACCGAGCGTCTGGAGCGGCGGAATGCCTGCAATCAGCATGGCTGGGACGGTGATCAGGCCGCCGCCGCCGGCGATGGCATCGACGAAACCGGCAAAGAAGGCAGCCGCGCAGAGCAGCAGAAGCAGATGGAGGGCGATGTCAGGCAAGATGCTATTCCAGAAGGGCTTTCAGCCGGTCTTGTTGCATTTCCCCCTTCAAGCTGCAATGGCTGCGAGGACACAGCGAGGGCGCATTCGACGGCTTTCATGAGTGATATTTCTTTCGATGGGGCGAGGCGACATGTGCTCGGGCTCGGCTGCGAGCGCGGGACGCCGCCTGCGGAGGTACTGGTGCTTGCGAATGAGGCGTTGACGGCGGCCGGCATCGGCGGGGCGGAGCTTGCTGCCATCGCTTCCATCGACAGCCGCGGGGAAGAAGCTGCGATCCTTGCCGTTGCGGCGCATTTTGCCGTGCCTGCAGTCTTCTTCGATGCGGTGCGGCTGGAGCAGGAAACGCCGCGGCTCAAAAATCCCTCCGCTATCGTCTTTACGCGCGTCGGCTGTCATGGTGTGGCGGAATCGGCAGCGCTTGCGGCGATCGGCGCAGATGCCGAACTGGTGCTCGGCAAGATCAAATCCGCGCATGCAACAGCGGCGATTGCCCGCATCGGGTTGCAGAAAGCCTGACGGTCGTTATGGTGGCGGCAATTCGCGGCGCCGACCGGCAAGTCAGCGATTCATATCTAGAGGATAATCATGCACAAGGTCATTTATGACACGGATCCCGGCGTCGATGACGCCATGGCGCTTCTTTTCCTGCACCGCCATCCCGAGATCGATCTGATCGGCATCACCACAGTTTTCGGCAATGCCTCGGTCGAGACGACGACGCGCAATGCGCTTTTCCTCAAGCGGGAATGGGATATTCCGGCCCCCGTTGCCAAGGGTGCGAGTGTTACCGTCGATGCGGCGCGCGCTGAGCGGGAATGGCCGGCCATGGTGCATGGGGACAACGGCCTCGGCAATATCGAGGTGCCGCACACGATCGACCTGCCGCTCGATCCCCGGCCGGCGCACCGCTTCATCATCGACACGGTACGGGCAAATCCCGGCGAAGTCAGGCTGGTGGCCGTCGGCCGGATGACCAATCTGGCGATGGCGCTGAAGGAAGACCCCGAGATTGCCGGCCTGGTCAAGGACGTCGTCATCATGGGCGGCAATTTCTATGTGCCGGGCAACGTGACGCCCGTCGCCGAAGCCAATATTCACGGTGATCCCGAGGCGGCAGACATCGTCATGACGGCGCCGTGGAAGGTCGTCGTCATCGGCCTCGACGTCACCTCGATCACCACGATGAGCCGCAGCTATCTCGGCGCAATGGCGGCCAAGGGCGATGCGGCAGTGAAGCTGCTCGACGGACTGTCGCAACATTACATCGACTTCTACAGCCATGCGGTCGATGACGGCATGATGGTGCATGACAGCTGCGCCGCCGTTTACGTCGTGGCGCCTGAGCTTTTCACCACCATCACCGGCGCCGTGCGCGTCGTCTGCGGCGGCATTGCCGATGGTCAGACGGTCGTCAAGCCAGACGGCCGCCGCTTCCCGCCGGGCGATTGGGACGGCCTTCCGAGCCAGATCGTCGCCACGGGAATCGAGTCGGAGAAGGTGCTCGACCTGATCCGTGATACGCTGCTTCGGGGTTGATTGGCTTGAAGCTTGGCTGCATCGCGGTCGGCCAAGGATTGTCGACGCAGTTGCCAATGCCTCTTTCGTCATGCTCGGGCTTGTGCCCCAAGCATCTGCCTCCATTCGATAGGGCAGCAGATCCTCGGCACAAGGCCGAGGATGACGACGCGCGGGAGGTGAGCGCTGTTTATTATAATATTCATAATCTTGCCCGGCTTTTCCGAGAATTCGAATCCGCCGCCTCGCAAAGTGAGTCATCGCCGTCTCGGCAACTTCAAGTGAGGTGGCGCGGGCGGCGTTGACCTTGCTCCTCGCTGGGCCTAGATCAACAAAATGTCGATCAATCCACTTTCACATTTGCCGGCGCTGGAGCCGGGCAGCGTCTGGCTCGTCGGGGCCGGTCCCGGCGATCCCGGGCTGTTGACGCTGCTTGCCGCCAAGGGATTGGCGGAGGCGGATGTGGTGGTGCACGACGCGCTGGTCAACGAGGACTGTCTGAGGCTCGCACAGCCAAGCGCGGAACTGGAATATGCGGGAAAACGCGGCGGCAAGCCCTCCGCCAAGCAGCGGGATATTTCGCTCCGGCTGGTGGAGCTGGCGCGCGCCGGCAAGCGGGTGTTGCGGCTGAAGGGTGGCGATCCCCTTGTCTTCGGGCGGGGCGGGGAAGAGGCGCTGACGCTGGTCGAGCACAACATTCCCTTCCGCATCGTGCCGGGCATTACCGCCGGCATCGGCGGGCTTGCCTATGCCGGCATTCCGGTCACGCACCGCGAGATCAATCACGCCGTGACCTTTCTCACCGGTCATGATTCCTCCGGGATCGTGCCCGATGCGATCAATTGGGAAGCGATCGGCAAGGGATCACCTGTCATCGTGATGTACATGGCGATGAAGCATATCGCCCAGATCAGCGCCAATCTGATGGCGTCGGGCCGCCCGGCATCCGAGCCTGTCGCTTTCGTCTGCAATGCGGCGACCGGCGCGCAGCAGGTGCTGGAGACGACGCTCGGCGAAGCGACCGATGCCGCAGCTGCCTCGGGTATCGAGCCACCGGCGATCGTCGTGGTCGGCGAGGTGGTGCGGCTCAGGGCCTCGCTCGACTGGCTCGGCGCCCTGGCAGGCAGACGGCTGCAGCCCGATCCGTTCGGGCGCTCCGACAAGGTGACGGCATGAGCGGCCTCCTGATCGCAGCTCCTTCCTCCGGCGCCGGCAAAACGACGGTGACGCTCGGGCTGCTGAGGGCGCTCCGCCGGCGTGGTGTGGCGGTCGCACCCGGCAAGGCCGGCCCCGATTACATCGACCCCGCCTTCCATGCAGCGGCGAGCGGCACACCCTGCCTGAATTTCGATCCCTGGGCGATGCGTCCGGAGCTGATCTCGGCCAATGCGGCCCTTCACCGGTCCGGCGACCGCATCCTGGTCATCGAGGCGATGATGGGGCTTTTCGACGGAGCGGCCGACGGAAAGGGAACCGCGGCCGATCTTGCCGCCCAGCTCGGTCTTTCCGTCGTGCTCGTCGTCGATGCCTCGCGCATGTCACAGTCCGTGGCGCCGCTGGTATCGGGTTTTGCCGGCTTCCGCGCCGATGTGCGCGTTGCCGGTGTCATCCTCAACAAAGTCGGCAGTGAGCGGCACGAGGCGATGCTGCGCCAGGCTCTCGAAGCGATCCGCATGCCTGTTATCGCCGTGATCGGCAGCGACAAGGCGCTTGCCCTGCCGGAACGCCATCTCGGCCTCGTCCAGGCCGGCGAACATGCCACCCTCGAGAGTTTCATCGACCATGCGGCCGATGCCGTCGCCGAGGAGTGCAATTTCGAATTCCTGCTGCGCATCGCCAGGCAGGGGCTCAACCGGCCGTCGGCCGCCAATATCGACCGGCTGATGCCAATCGGCGCCCGCATCGCCGTGGCGCGCGATGTCGCTTTTGCCTTTTCCTACGAGCATATGCTGCTCGGCTGGCGGCGGCGCGGGGCTGATATCTCCTTCTTCTCGCCGCTTGCCGACGAGGCGCCGGCCGGCGATGCCGATGCGATCTATCTGCCGGGCGGTTATCCCGAGCTGCATGCCGGGCGGCTTTCCCAGGCGCAGAGTTTCCGCGCCGGCATGCTCGATGCGGCGGCGCGCGGCATCCGGATCTACGGTGAGTGCGGCGGCTACATGGTGCTGGGCGATGGCCTGATCGATGCGGAGGGCAGGCGCCACGAAATGCTCGGCCTGCTGCCTGTTGTCACCAGCTATGCCGAGCGCCGGCGCCATCTCGGCTATCGCCGCGTGACGCCGCTTGACGGCGCCTTCTTCGCGCGGACGATGACGGCGCATGAATTCCACTATTCAACAGTCGTCTCCGAGGGGGAGGGAAAGCGGCTGTTTACAGCGCAAGATGCGCTCGGCGCTGATCTCGGTGCCGTCGGGCTGCGGCGCGGCCAGGTGGCGGGGTCCTACATGCATCTGATCGACCTTGCGAGAGCGGCCGGATGAGTGCGCCGATCGATCATGGCGGCGGTGTCACCGCCGCAGCCGCCGCTTTTGGCGGCAGGCCGCAGGACTGGCTCGACCTTTCCACCGGCATCAATCCATGCCCGGTCGCCCTGCCGGAGATCCCGACAAGCGCCTGGCACCGCCTGCCGGACAGCTATCTGGTCGATGCGGCAAGGCGGGCGGCGCGGGATTATTATGGCAGCGGCGACACCCTGCCGCTGCCGGTGCCTGGCACGCAATCGGTGATTCAACTTCTGCCCCGCCTGCTTCGACAGGGAAGCCCGTTTGCCGTGACGGACGATAAGATCGCCATGGCGGACGATAGAATCGCCGTGGTGTCGCCGACTTATGGCGAATATGCGCGCGCCTTCGCCTCGGCCGGTTTTGCCGTCGATACGGTCGATGATATCGCTGCGATCGGCGACCAGCATAGGCTTGCCGTCGTCGTCAATCCGAACAATCCCGACGGGCGGATTTGGCCGGCCGAAGCGTTGGCAGCACTGCACGACAGGATGAAATCGGCAAACGGGCTCCTTGTTGTCGACGAGGCCTTCGGGGATACGGATCCGGCGCTGAGCGTCGCAGCCCGCGCGCAGGAGCTTCCCAACCTGATAATCTTCCGTTCCTTCGGCAAGTTCTTCGGGCTTGCCGGCCTCCGGCTCGGTTTTGCAATCGCGCGCGAGGATATTCTCGCGCGTTTCGAGGACTGGCTCGGTCCCTGGGCGGTCTCCGGCCCGGCGCTGTCGCTTGCCGCCTCGCTGCTTCGTTCGGACGTGGCTGCGATCCGCCGCTGCCTCGATGACCGCAGCGCCGCCCTGCAGGCGGCGCTGAGCGCTGCCGGGTTGCGGATCAGGGGCGGAACGGCGTTGTTCACTCTTGTCGCCGATCGCAGGGCGAGCGACATTTACACGCATCTTTGCCGGCATCATATTCTCGTCCGCAAGTTCGATTATGCGCCGGATTGGCTGCGTTTCGGGTTGACGCCCGATCCGGCGGCGGACAACCGGCTTGGCGCAGCCCTTCAAGGATTTGAGCGATGACGATCGACGAAAACCTCCTCGTGCTGCTCCTGGCGCTGCTGCTCGACCGGATCGCCGGCGATCCGCAATGGCTGTGGTCGCGGGTGCCGCATCCCGTCGTGATCTTCGGCGCGGCGATTTCCTACGCCGACCAGCAACTCAATCCCTCAAGCCTTACGGGATCCCAGCGCCGGATGAACGGCGTCGCGGCGATCCTGGCGCTGCTTGTGCTGTCGATCGCTGCAGGCTTCGTGTTCGATCGGTTTTTTGCGCTCTTCGGCCTTGCCGGTCTCGTGCTGGAGGCCGGCCTGGTGGCGATCTTTCTGGCGCAAAAGAGCCTTGCCGATCATGTCGCGGCCGTCGCTTCGGCCTTGCGCGGCGAGGGGCTTGCCGGCGGCCGGAACGCCGTCTCCCGTATCGTCGGGCGCGATCCCGAGACTCTCGACGAGCCGGCCGTCTGCCGCGCGGCGATCGAAAGCCTTGCGGAGAATTTCTCCGACGGCGTCGTGGCGCCGGCCCTCTGGTATGCCGTCTTCGGACTGCCGGGCCTGCTCGCCTACAAGATGCTGAACACGGCGGATTCGATGATCGGCCACAGGTCGGACAAATACATCGATTTCGGCTGGGCCGCGGCCCGGCTGGACGATATTGCCAACTGGCCCGCTGCGCGCCTCTCCGTCCTTTTGATCGCCGCCGGCGCCTGGATCCGGCGCGGCATGAGCCCCTGCCGCGAGGCGATCCGGGTGGCGATGCGCGACGGCGGCCTGCACCGCTCGCCGAATTCCGGCCGGCCGGAGGCGGCAATGGCCGGTGCTCTCAACGTCCAGCTCGCCGGCCCGCGCATCTACGGAGGTGTCGTCGTGACCGAGCCGATGATCAACAACGCCGGCCGCGACGTTGCCACCGCCGGCGATATCGAGGACGGTGTGGCGGTGTTTTATGCCAGCTGCATGGTGTTCACCGGTCTGATCTTCGGGTTGTTTCTGTGTTTTCTTTAGGATGCCTCGCACCGCTTGCACACGCCGGTGGACAGTTTTGCCGCAAAGGTTTATGCGAAGCGCCTCATATCGATCAGACCGGAAGATAGCGATGACAGTTCAGGTTGAACTCCCGTGCCCGAAGTGCAAGAGCACCAAGATGAAGTTCGAGCGGGCCGAGATCCGCGAGACCGACATCATCACCTGCGCGGCTTGCGGCCATAATCTCGGGACGATGGCCTCGATCCGTGAAAAGATGAATAAGGCCTACCAGCAGCTGAAGCGGCCATCGGCGGCACGTAAGCTTCAGTGAACAAGCGCTGCCGTCTTGCGGTGTCTCGATCACGCTTTCGCTCGTTAGAATTGTGATTACCATTCGGGTTAAAGCTATATAATAAGTATCGTCGTAGTCTCTCTGTCGTGAGGGCGCAATCAAACTGCGCGGGTGCGAAGAGGGGTTATCATGAGAACGATTTTTGCGGCCGCGGCCGCAAGTTTATTGCTGCAGTTTTCTCCAATTGCGGCTGAGGCAGCAACGCTGGTTGCCAATATCAGCATCGGCAAGCAGACGATGACCGTCACCGAGAACGGCTTCGTCAAGTATCGCTGGAAGGTTTCGACCGCGCGCAATGGTTATGTCACGCCGACCGGTTCCTGGAGCGCCAAGTGGCTGTCGCGCGATCACCGCTCCCGCAAGTACGACAACGCGCCGATGCCTTACGCGGTATTTTTCAACGGCGGTTACGCCGTTCACGCCACCTTCGATCTGAAGCGTCTCGGCAGGCCGGCCTCGCATGGCTGCGTTCGCCTGCATCCCGACAATGCGGCGGAGTTCTTTTCGCTGGCGCGGCAGGCAGGTCTCGCCAACACCCGGGTAGTGATCACGCGCTGATCTGAAACCTGAATCCGGCGGCTGACACAGTTATGCGCTGATCTTCTGCAGCTCAGCCATATCGGGAACAACGATATGTCTGGAGTTCTCGATCAGGATGACACCCCGCTTGCGCAGTCTCGTCATCTGTCGGCTCACGGTTTCGATCGTCAGCCCGAGAAAATCGGCGATTTCGGCGCGCGACAGCGGCAGGTCGAAGGCGGTGCTGATGGCGGTCTGCGGCTCGGCATGGGTGGCGATGAGGTGGAGCAGGCTTGCGACCTTCTCCTCCGCCGTGCGGCGGCCGAGCGTCAGCATCCATTCGCGCGCCGCATCCAGCTCGTTGAGCGCCTGATCGTGCAGATTGCGCTGCAGCTCTGGCGTCTCCGCTATCATGCGATCGAGGAGATTGCGGGGGAAAACACAAATTTCGGCGTCGGTGGCCGCCTCGGCCGACAGCGTGCTCTCCCGCACGAAAGGTCGGCCGACGAAATCGGGAGCGAACTGCAGGCCGACGATCTGCTGGCGACCATCCGGCATCATCTTGCAGAGCTTGATCACGCCACGCATGATGTTCGAATAGAATGAGCTCTCCGACCCTTGAGCAATGATCTCCGAGCCGGCGTCGACCTTGCGGCGCAGGGAATGGCGGTTGAGCTCCTTCAGCTGGGCGTTCGACAAGGCGCCGCAGACGACGCCATGCCGCGCCTGGCAGGAGCGGCAAGCGACGGGCGTGCCGGCCTCGAAAACCTCACTGCGTGCGATGTCCATGTCCTGATCCCTTTGAAAGTCCGACCTATGCCAAGACATGCCCGGACCGCGATCTCGATTTCTTCCAGCGCCGCTTGATGATTATCAAATCACCGGCGTTACGATTTGATTCAGATCAAACTCGGATGCGGATGTTGGGCACGCATCCAGCGAGCCACCGATTTGATTCGCACAGCCGCCCATTACGCGCCGAGACGGGGCCTTGCATCGCGTTTCGGGTTCGCGCGACACTGCGAACGTCCGGCACTCCATTGCTGTTTAGGCAACACCTCATTGCCAAATTGCCGCAACGCCCGGACGAAAGCATTGGCTTTTGAAATGGATTTGCCTATGAGGAGGTTTAAATCGTCATTTCATGAGGTACAGCGCGTGACCGCTACATTCGATAAAGTTGCCGACATTATTGCAGAAACCAGCGAGATCGACCGTGCCACGATCACGCCGGAGAGCCATACGATCGACGACCTCGGTATCGACAGCCTTGATTTCCTCGACATCGTCTTTGCGATCGACAAGGAATTCGGCATCAAGATTCCGCTCGAAAAGTGGACACAGGAAGTCAATGAGGGCAAGGTTTCCACCGAAGAGTATTTCGTGCTGAAGAACCTGTGCGCCAAGATCGACGAGCTCAAAGCAGCCAAGGCCTGAGAGATCTAACCGTCTTTTTTGAACGCCCTGCCGCCGGACTATGGCGGCCGGGCGGTTTCGTTCCTAACTAGGCGTCACCGGTGGGCGGATCTTGCTCGTCGGGCCGGAGGATCCGAATGCTGCTGGAATATTTCCAGATGATTGACCGCGTCGAAGCGGTGGACCTGAAGAAGGGCACGCTGGCGGCGCGATCCGTCGTGCCGGCCAAGAGTCCCGTTTTCGAAGGCCATTTTCCCGGCATGCCGCTCGTTCCCGGCGTGCTGCTGATCGAGACCATGGCCCAGGCCTCCGGCATGCTCGTGCTTGCCGCCACCGATTTTGCCGCCATGCCCTTCCTGATGTCGGTCGACGGCGCCAAGATGCGCACCTTCGTCGAGCCGGAAGCCGTGCTCGACATCGAGGCGGTGCTGGAGCACGACGGTTCCGGTTTCGCGGTCACCAAGGCCAAGATTACCAGCGGCGGCAAGAAGGTCTGCGATGCGCAGCTAAAACTGCGCACCATGCCCTTCAGCGAGGTTCCGCTCGGCGATATCGTGAAAAAACGCGCCGGCGAGGTCGGGCTTCTCGAAGCGATCGCAGCGCAGGGAGTGATTGGATGAGCAAGGCCGCAAACGACGTCGTCATCTCAGGCGTCGGCATCGTCACCTGTCAGGGCGTCGGCAAGGACGCGCATATCGCGCTGCTTTCGGCCGAAAGCGCGCCGAAGGCGATCGTTGAGACCGAGAAATTCAAGCCCTATCCGGTGCATCCGCTGCCCGAGATCGACTGGTCGCAGCAGATCGCCAAGCGTGGCGATCAGCGCCAGATGGAAAACTGGCAGCGCATCGGCGTCTTCGCCGCAGGGTTGGCACTCGACGATGCCGGCTTCAAGGACAATATCGAGGCCTGCGGCACGATGGACATGATCGTGGCGGCCGGCGGCGGCGAGCGCGACATCAACGTCGATACGCTGATCGTCGACGAGGGCCTGAAGCGCAACGACCGCGAGCTGCTGCTCAATGAGAAGCTGACGACGGAGCTGAGGCCGACGCTGTTTCTGGCGCAGCTTTCCAACCTGCTTGCCGGCAACATCTCCATCGTACACAAGGTCACCGGCTCGTCGCGCACCTTCATGGGCGAAGAGGCCTCTGGCGTTTCCGCCGTCGAGACGGCGTTCTGGCGGATCCGGTCCGGTGAATCCACCCATGCGCTTGTCGGCGGCGCCTTTGCCGCAGAGCGCCCCGACATGATCCTGCTGACCGAGGCGATCGGCGCGCATACGCGCGGCGAATGGGCGCCGCTCTGGTCGCGCTCTGGCCTCGAGGGCGGCGGCATGATCACCGGTTCGGCCGGTGCCTTCCTGGTGCTGGAATCGCGCAAGCATGCGGAAGAGCGCGGCGCGCATATCTATGCAACGATCAGCGCCGTCGAAGGCGACCGCGGCAGCCGCAGCGCCGGCAATTTCGAGGTGCGCATGGAGCGGCTGCTGAAGCCGGCCGCCGAGCTGCCGCCGGAAGCGACGGCGATCTTCTCCGGCTCGACCGGCATGCATGAGATCGCCGCCCGCGAAAAGGCGGTGCTGGAGCATCAGCTTCCGGGTGCCGCCATCCGCGGCTTCGGCGGCGTGTCCGGTCACACGATCGAGGCGCAGTTCCCGCTGGGGCTGGCGCTCGCAGCCCTTGCCATCGATGCCAATGCCAAGGTCCCGCCGTTCGATGCCGCCCATGAAGCGCCAATGAAGGCAGGTACGAAGGCTGCTGTCGTCACGACAGTTGGTCACCAGCGCGGCGAGGGCGTCGCCGTTCTTTCGGCTGAGGCGTGAGGAGACAGATATGACGGATTCCGCTTACAAGGATCATCTCGGCCGGCCGATCGTCGCAGTGACGGGCATGGGCATTATTACCTCGCTTGGCCAGGGCCTGAAGGACAATTGGGCGGCCCTTTCTTCCGGCACCTCGGGCATCCATGCGATCAACCGCTTTCCGACCGAAGGCCTGTCGACCCGGATCGCCGGCACCGTCGATTTCATCGAGATTCCCGTGCCGAACGCCGTCGAGCGCTCCTACGCCTTTGCGCGCGAGACGACCATCGAGGCGCTGGCCGACGCCGGTCTGTCAGGTGACTTCAACGGCCCGCTGTTCCTTGCCGCGCCGCCGATCGAGCCTGAATGGAGCGCCCGTTTCGAGCTTGCAGACCGTTCGCCGGGGGCCGACCATCCCGGTGATGCTTATGAGCGATTCCTGACGGCGCTGCGCCAGCGGCCGGACCCGGCTTTCCATGAGGCGGCGCTGTTCGGCGCGATTTCCGAGCGCCTTGCCGACCGGTTCGGCACGCGCGGCCTGCCTGTGACGTTGTCGACGGCCTGTGCTTCCGGCGTGACCGCGATCCAGCTCGGCATTGAGGCGATCCGCCAGGGCCGCACCGACCGCGCGCTAACGGTTGCCACGGACGGATCGCTCAGCGCCGAAGCGCTGATCCGCTTCTCGCTGCTGTCGGCCCTTTCGACCCAGAACGATCCGCCGACCAAAGCCTCCAAGCCGTTCAGCAAGGATCGCGACGGCTTCGTCATCGCTGAGGGTGCTGCGACGCTGGTGCTGGAATCGCTGGAATCGGCGGTTGCTCGCGGCGCCAAGGTGCTCGGCATCATGAAGGGCGCCGGCGACAAGGCCGACAGCTTCCATCGCACCCGGTCGTCGCCCGACGGCGGTCCGGCGATCGCGACGATCCGAGCGGCTCTTGCCGATGCCGGCATGAGCGAGGCCGATATCGGCTACATCAACGCACACGGCACCTCGACGCCTGAAAACGACAAGATGGAATATGGCTCGATGTCCGCCGTCTTCGGCGAGAAGCTGGTCGGCATTCCAGTGTCGTCCAACAAGTCGATGATCGGCCATACGCTGACGGCGGCAGGCGCGGTCGAGGCGGTGTTCTCGCTGCAGACGATGCTGACCGGCACGCTGCCGCCGACGATCAACTACAACAATCCCGATCCATCGATCGTGCTCGATGTCGTGCCGAACAAGAAGCGGGAAGCCCAGGTTTCGGCCGTGCTTTCCAACTCCTTCGGCTTCGGCGGGCAGAATGCCAGCCTTGTCATGGCGCTCGAACCGGCTTAGACACCCTCCTTGATTTTAGGACGAAGTGGGTTTTGACGTCATCCTCGGGCTTGTCCCGAGATCTACTTGCGTCACTCAATGACCGCTGGCAGATGCTCGGGACAAGCCCGAGCATGACGACGATCCACGTAGAAGAAAGAACTATATATTATGCGCGCGCTGCAACTGATCGATGACCGCAAGCTTGAGATCACCGACCTGCCGGAACCGGATGCACCGGCAGCCGGCGAGGTGACGCTGCGCGTCAAGGCCGTGGCGCTCAACCATATCGACGTCTGGGGCTGGCGCGGCATGGCGTTTGCCAAGCGCAAGATGCCGCTCGTCATCGGCGCGGAAGCCTCCGGCGTCGTCGAGGCGATCGGGCCCGGTGTCGCCAACGTGCTGCCGGGTCAGCTGGTCTCGATCTATGGCGCGCGCACCTGCGGGCTCTGCCGCCCCTGCCGGGAAGGCCGCGATAATCTCTGCGAACACGTTTCCGGCGTGCACGGCTTTCATCTCGACGGCTTTGCGCAAGAGAAGGTCAACCTTCCCGCGCGCCTTCTCGTTCCGGCTCCTCCCGGAGTCGATGCGATCGGTGCGGCGCTCGCGCCCGTCACCTTCGGCACGGTCGAGCATATGCTGTTCGACAATGCCAAGCTCGAGCCCGGTGAAACGATCCTCGTCCATGCCGGCGGCTCCGGCATCGGCACGGCGGCAATCCAGCTTGCCAAGAAGATCGGCTGCACCGTCATCACCACCGTCGGCTCCGACGACAAGATCGAGAAGGCCAAGGCGCTCGGCGCCGATCACGTCATCAACTACCGCACCGACCGCTTTGAGGGCGTGGTGCGCAAGCTCACCAAGAAGAAGGGCGTCGACGTCGTTTTCGAACATGTCGGCAAGGATACCTGGGCGGGTTCGATGCTCTGCATGAAGCGCGGCGGCCGCCTCGTCACTTGCGGCTCGACTTCGGGTGTTTCCACAGAGATGAACCTGATGATGCTGTTCCAGCAGCAATTGAAACTGCTCGGCTCCTTCGGCTGCCGCATGGAGAATATGGCTGATGCCATGCAGAAGATGGGCCGCGGGCTCGTCCATCCCGTCATCGACACCGAAGTCGGCTTCGACGATATCGACCGGGCGCTGGAGCGGATGGAATCGCGCCAGATCTTCGGCAAGATCATCCTGAAGATGGATTGACCTGACGTGAAGCTGATCATCACCCGGATCGTCCTGGCGCTCAGGAATTTCCAGCAATGGCTGGTGGCGCAGGCGATGTTCGGCTTCCTGAACCTGCTGAAGCTGTTTCCGGCCGATGGCGCGATCCGCTTTGCCGACAGGGTGATGCGTCGCCTCGGCCGGCGGACCCGCCGCCACAAGCTGATGCTCACCAATCTGCGCAACGCCTTTCCCGAGAAGAGCGAGGCCGAGATCGAGAAGATCGCGCTCGCCAGCTGGGGCAATATGGGAAGGCTCGCGGCCGAATATGTCTTCCTCGACCAGCTGTTCGACTATGATCCCGAAAAATCGGAACCGGGCAGGGTGGAGGTCTCGGGCATTCCGATCTTCCTCGACCTGCGCGACAATCCGCGCCCCTTTATCGTGTTCACCGGCCACACCGCCAATTTTGAGCTGCTGCCGGTGGCGGGTGCTGCCTTCGGACTGACGGTGACCGTGCTCTTCCGGCCGCCGAATAACCCTTACGTCGCCAAGAAGGTGTTCGACTTCCGCAGCGCCCGCATGGGCAAGCTGGTGCCGTCGCATGCCGGTTCCTCCTTCGCGCTGGCGCGTCAGCTGGAAGCCGGCCAGGGGGTGGGCGTGCTCGTGGACCAGAAATTCGGCAAGGGGCTGAAGGGCACCTTCTTCGGGCGCGAGGTGAAGACCAATCCGCTGCTGCCGAAGCTGGTGCGCCAGTTCGATTGCGAGGTCTATCCGGCGCGCTGCATTCGCCTGCCGGGAAACCGCTACCGCCTGGAAATCGAGCCGCGGCTCGAAATGCCGCGTGACGAAAGAGGCAATCTCGACCTGCCGGCAGCGGCCCAGCTGCTCAACGACAAGGTGGAGAGCTGGGTACGGGAATATCCGGAACAGTGGCTCTGGTATCACGATCGCTGGCAGATCAAGAAGACGCTCGCATAAGAAGGTCCACCCCCCATTTATCAGCGGTGAAAAGCGGCAGGTGCTCTCGAATTGAAACCGAGTACACTTCATGTTACCCGTCACCACCAGGCCGTGAGTAAAATCTACCGCAAGGCGCATTTTCGTGCATGCAGCCTTATCGGTTATTGGGCACACCGCTTGGACAATGGGAGTGGGAGGCGTCTTGCAGGAGCTTTTTCGAGCCTTTTCCTTGCGTTGCGCGCAAATAGAGGAAGCCATACGCCTCGGCGACGATCAGCGCGTCATGTCGCTCGACCGGCATGTCGAGCCGCTGGTCGAGGCGATCCTGGCATGCCGGGCAGCGAATCTGCTGGAAGTGTATATGCAGCTGCAGTTCGTGAGCCATCTCATCGCCCGTGATGCCGATGACAGCGCCAGCGTCCGAGAACATACGGCGGTGCTGTCCTGCCTGCTTGATGGCTATTTCGGCACTCATGGGCCGGACTGGCGGCTGCCTTCACCGCAGGATGTGCGCATCGAGCCGCCGGCGGCCTATGTGCCCGACACCGACAACGGCCAATTTCTCAATGCGGCGATCCTCGAAAGCCTGCCGGATCGGGTGGCGGTGCTGACCAGGGACTATCGCTATCTCTATTCCAATGCGGCCAACAGCGCTCATCTCGACAGAAGGCCGATGGATCTCATCGGCCACCATATATCCGAATTCATCAGCGAAGAACGCTTTGCCGGATGCGCTAAACATAAGCTGGATGCGTGCTTTGCCGGCGAGCAGATCGACTACACCTATGAGCGGGCAGCCGGCGCTGGCCCATCGCGGCAGGCGCGCTGTCGCATGTCGCCGCTGCGCGATGCCGGCGGCACGGTGATCGGTGCTCTGATCGTGATGGATCGGTGATCGAACCTATGCAGTCGCCCAGACGGCGAGCTCGTAACCGTCTCGATCGAGGAAATGGAAGCGGCGGCCGCCCGGAAAATCGGTGATCGGCCGGCAGATCGTGCCGCCGGCCCTTTCGACCGACGTCAGCACCTCCTCCAGATCATTGGCGTAGACGACCACAAGCGGCCCTCCTGGCCGCACAGGTCCGAAATCGGTAAAGCCGCCCTTCAAACGGCCATCATCGAATTCGCAATAGTTCGGCCCGTAATCGGTGAAACGCCAGCCGAAGGCCGAGCCATAAAAGGCCTTGGCGGCAGCGATGTCGGCGACGTTGAACTCGACATGATCGATGCGGCGGTCGTGGTTTTCTGACTTATCGGCCATCTATCTCTCCATCAGGGCTTTCAGCATGGCGAGGTCCTTCTCGACATGGGCGGCATCGGCGGAAAACTGCGCGTCGGTCATGCCGGGCAGGCGCAGCAGCGTAAACATGATCTCGCAACCATCGCCGTTCGGCACGATGCGCAACGCATTATAGACCCTGAGACCGGATTCGATCGTCACCGTATGGTCGATCACGCCGAATTCATTGGCGGGCACGAAGCTGACCTTGATGGTGCCGAGGGGGCCATGGGCGATCCAGTCGGCGCCATTGGGCTCGAGACCGGTCGCAAGGCCGGAGGCCCAGAGCGGCATGTTCTCCGGCTTGCCGGCGAAGTCGTAGACGTCGCGCCAGTCACGCTCGATCGATCGGTGGATGATTCTTGCGGGCATAGTCGACATGGCTTGCAGGTCCTTGATCTTGGTCGAGCGAGAATAACAGCCCGACCCGCGGCGTCTTGAACAAAACGGTCAGTCCGGCATTTCCCGCGCGTTGAGCTGATCAAGAATGACGGCGGGCGTCAGGCATGAGAGTTCGCCGACCTCGCGCGTCATGTGGGCTTGATCGGCAAAGCCCGCTTCCAGTGCAAGTTGGGCCAGTGGCATCGCGTGCGATCTGCGGCAGAAGTCGAGGAAACGCTGGAATCGGCGGATGCGTTCCAGCGTCTTGGCGCCGTAGCCGAAATGCTGGTGGCAGCGGCGGCGCAGCTGTCTTTCGCTGATGTCGAGCCGGTGGCGCAGGCTGGGCGAAGGGCAACCGCTGTCGGCGGCGGCAAAGATCACCGCAGCGTCGGCGGCGGGCTCCTCCTCCTCGCGCGCGGCCTCTTCGAGCAGTCGGGCGAACAACGCCATCGCGTCCGCAGCGTCGGGACAATCTTGCAGCCGCGCCTCAAAATCGGTCGTGTCCGTCCAACCGATATCGCTAAGTCGCACCGAGCAGCCGACCAGCGCCGAGAGCGGCGTTTTCAGCCAGGGTGCGGCGGCGCCCGGTGCAAACCGCGCACCAATGACGGTCGTTCCCGGCCGGACGAGGGGAAAGGCCGCCGTCCTGTCAGGCCCGGCAACGACGAGCCGGCCGCCGATCCAGAGCAGATCGCAGTAGCCGTCCGGGACGATCGCCATCGTTGCCGGCGGTCCATCGTGAAGCGAATGCAACCAGAGCCGGCTGAAATGGCGCCGCAGCGCCGGCGGCGGCGCATATTCGCGATAGCGGCCGGCGCGGGCCGCCAGGAGAATTCCACCGTTTCGCTTTTCCGTTGCCACACGACATCTCCCGAACGGCCTATGATACCATGAGACAGGTCATTACAGATGCGCCAAGGGTAGGTCACACCACATCGCTGCCTGCCGATCAGATGGCAGCTTGTCGGACAAGCCGGCATTGGAAGCTTCATTTCATTGGCTTTTGCGAACCGATTAGACCCTTGGCAGACTTGCCGTTTGAGCGAGACAGTGCCACAACACCGGTCCAAATGACACATCGGAGGTTTGTCGTGGAAAAGGCAGAAATCGGACTGATCGGCCTTGCGGTCATGGGCTCCAACCTGGCGCTCAACATCGCGGAGAAAGGCAATAAAATTGCGGTGTTCAACCGCACGCCTGAGAAAACCGACGAATTCTACGAAAGCGCCGGCGATCTGAAAAAGCAGATCATTCCCTGCAAGACCATCGAAGAGTTCGTCGATGCGATCCGGCCGCCGCGGCCGATCATCATCATGATCAAGGCCGGCGACGCCGTCGATCAGCAGATGGAGGCATTGCGCCCGCATCTGTCCAAGGGCGACATCATGATCGACGCCGGCAACGCCAATTTCCGCGACACCGTCGCCCGCTTCGGCCGCCTCAAGGATACTGATCTCACCTTCATCGGCATGGGTGTTTCCGGCGGCGAGGAAGGTGCGCGCCACGGCCCGTCGATCATGGTCGGCGGCACCGAAGAGTCCTGGAAGCGCGTCGAGAAGGTGCTGACCTCGATTGCCGCCCGCTACAATGACGAGCCCTGCGTCGCCTGGCTCGGCAATGACGGCGCCGGCCATTTCGTCAAGACCATTCATAACGGCATCGAATATGCCGACATGCAGATGATCGCCGAAATCTACGGCATCCTGCGCGACGGTCTCGGCAAGAGTGCCTCCGACATCTCCGGCATCTTCGGCGAGTGGAACAAGGGCCGGCTGAACTCCTACCTGATCGAGATTTCCGAGAAGGTGCTTGCCGCGACCGATCCGGTTTCCGGCGGCCCGATGGTCGACATGATCCTCGACAAGGCCGGCCAGAAGGGCACCGGCAAATGGTCGGCCATTGAAGCGCAGAACATGGGCATTCCGGCAACGGCAATCGAAGCCGCGGTCGCCGCCCGCAGCCTTTCCTCGATGAAATCGCAGCGCGAAGCCGCCGAAAAGATCTTCGGCACGCAGGCGGCATCCTTCCCGATCGCTTACGGTCCCGAACTCAACAAGGATCTGGAACTGGCGCTGTTTGCCGCCAAGATCGGCGCCTATGCGCAGGGCTTCGCCGTGATGGCGGAAGCCTCGCGCGAGTTCAACTGGTCGCTGCCGATGCCGACGATTGCCAGGATCTGGCGTGCCGGCTGCATCATCCGCTCGCAGTTCCTCGATGAGATCACCTCGGCCTTCACCAAGGCTCCAGACGCTGCGAACCTGATCGTCACGCCCGCCTTCTCGGAAATGGTCAAGGAATCGATTCCCGCGCTGCGCCGCGTCGTCGCCGCGGCAATTTCCGCCGGCCTGCCGGTGCCGGCGCTGACATCGGCGCTCACCTATTTCGACGCCTACCGCCAGGGCAGGGGCACGGCAAACCTCATCCAGGCCCAGCGCGACTTCTTCGGCGCCCACGGCTTCGACCGTCTCGATGGTAAGGATTTCCACCACGGCCCCTGGGGCAGCGGCGCGGCGACCTTCTGAGGTTTGCCAAGCAGAAGATTAAGGGAAAGCCCGGCCCTCGCGCCGGGCTTTTTCGCTTGCCCCTCGGTCTTTCGTCAACTTTGCATTGCCCGCAGTCTTCGAACCGCCGGCATTCGGAGTTGCGTTGCGGGCGCCGGGATGATCCTTAAAATTACCGAACCTCGAACCCGATCCGGTCGCTCTCGTCTACGCCACTTCGCTGTGACACGTCCGGACATTGGTTACTGACATCTCAGTTCCTACATTTTCATCACTCATATCGGCGGCAAGGACAACGGAGCGATGACGGACGCGAAACGGGAACATTGGGACGCAGTCTACCGCACGAAAGCTGCCGACAGCGTAAGTTGGTATCAGCCGACGCCCGAACCTTCTCTGCGGGCGCTCGACGCGCTGCAGTTGCCGGTCGCAACCTCGCTGATCGATGTCGGCGGTGGCGCATCGAGCCTTGTCGACCGTCTAGTCGAACGCGGGTGGTCCGATCTCACCGTTCTCGACATCGCCGCGCCGGCGCTCGATGTCGCCAAGGCGCGGCTCGGGGATGAGGCCGCCCGCATCGCCTGGGTGATTGCCGATGTCACTGTGTGGCGACCGGAGCGCCGGTACGATTTGTGGCATGACCGCGCCGTCTTTCACTTCCTCACCGAGCCGGAACAGCGGCTGGCTTATCGCCGCGCGCTCGAAGCTGGCACGTCGCCAGGCAGCATCGTGATCATCGCCACTTTCGCGCCGGACGGTCCGGAGCGCTGTAGCGGCTTGCCGGTTCAGCGTTATGATGCGGCTGCCCTTGCGACGGCATTCTCTTCGGCTTTCACGCTCGAACGCGAGTGGTGCCAGGATCACACGACGCCCGGTGGTGGCCGGCAGCCCTTCCAATGGTGTGTCTTTCGCAAGTGCTGAACTTTGTCAGGCCGATGGCTGACATCAGGCGCCGCCTCAGCCTGTCCGGCCGGCGCGCGCCATGCCGTGATCGACGAGTCGGTCGATGACCTCGGCATAGCTGACGCCGCTTGCCGCCATCGCCTTGGAGTACATGCTGATATCGGTAAAGCCGGGGATGGTGTTGATCTCGTTGATGAGGAAGCGCATGTCCGATGTCAGGAAGAAATCGACACGCGCCATGCCGTCGCAGCCGACAGCCCGGAAGGCCTCTGCGGCCATGTCGCGCATGGCGGCCTCGACGTCCGGCGGCAGCTCGGCCGGCACTTTCAGCGCCGCCCCGTTCTCGTCGATATATTTGGCATCGTAATTGTAGAAGCCGTGGCTTTCCGCCGGGACGATCTCGCCCGGCCGGGAGACGAAGAGTTCGCCTGCCGCATCCTCCAGCACGCTGAATTCGATCTCGCGGCCGGCAACAAATTCTTCGGCCAGCAACGTGTGATCGTGGCGGAAGGCCTCGGCAAGGGCGGGCGCGAATTCCTGGCTGGCATGCACCTTGGCGACGCCGACCGACGATCCCTGGCGCGCCGGTTTGATGAAGAGCGGCAGGCCGAGCTCGCTTTCGAGGGTTGCCAGCGAAGGGGCGGCATCCGCACGGATGGTCACGGCGCGCGCCACCGGCAGGCCTGCTGCCCGCAGCAGGCGCTTGGCGATATCCTTGTCGAGTGCGGCGGCCGAGCCGAGGATGCCGCAGCCGGCGAGCGGCACGCGGGCGACCTCCGCCAGACCCTGCACCGATCCGTCTTCGCCATACGGGCCGTGCAGCACAGGGAACAGGATATCGATCCCTGGCAAATCATACGGCGTCCCATCGGCCGGAATCGCCATCACCCGTCCACGTCCGCCCGGCACGAGGCAGATTTCCGTGCCGGATGATGGTGTCGCCAAGGCGCCGTCCACGAAGCTGCTGAGCAGCCACTGTCCCTCGCGGGTGATGAAAATGGGAATGGCGTTATATTTCTCGGGCGCCAGGGCGCCCATGACATTGGTCGCCGAAAGGATGGAAACCTCATGTTCGGCCGAGCGGCCGCCGAAGAGCACGGCGATGCGCAGCCTGTTTGGGGACGGGGTCATGAAAGCCTCCGAAGCGATCTGGTGTTGAAAAGGGTCAGGCCTCGACCGATATGCCGCGATTGGCGAAAAAGCGGTCGAAGACGGCAAGCGGCAGCCTGACATCGGCTTGGCTTGCCTCGTCGTGGCCGGATGGGTTGTGGAAGCGGATCGTCTCGTTGCTTGCCGCCGTCACCAGCACCAGGTGACCGCCCTTCGACGGCGGCGGGCGCTCCGGCCAGCGGATTCCCGAATGCACAGAGGCGATTAAGAAGCGGCGCTTCGACAGGATGTCGGGAATGGCCGAGGTCTCGACGCCGGTCATGGTCTCGGCGCCGAGCCCGAAACGCTCGACTACGAAGCGCACGAAGGGCGCGTAGATCAGTCCTTTGATCGAGGCATCGATCTCGTTGACGACATAACCGCCATAGGCGGTACAGGCCCGGGCGAGGTCGAGGGTCGGATGGATCTCGCCGCGGGCGGCAAGGATCATTTTCAGGCAGGCCATGCCGCAGAGATTCACGGCCCAGCGTGCATATTCCTCAACGGTGCCGGCACCCGAATGCCGCCAGAGCGGATCGCTGAGCAAGGCTTGCGAGCCCTCGGCAAGCACCGGCAGCGTCATACCGGGTGTTTCCCATTGGCTGAAATAGGGCACGCCGCCTTGTTGCATCCTGTCGAATCCCCGTGGCGTCCCTGAAATGCGGGGCAATCTTGGCTTTTTCGAGCCGATGCCGGCTCGGGTATCCCTGGGGTAGGGTTCATCCTCCTTCAGGAGATCGATGACCGATCGATCTTCCGGACAATCGCCTTGTATTTCTTTCGATTGCGCACTCTCGGGCCGCGCGGATGACAAGCGTTTTTGGAGCTTTGCCAACCTTCCCTCGATCAGTCCTGTGACACCTCGCGGGCGAAGCGTGAGGTCACAGGAATAACCGAGGAGAGATTAATGCACTCCCGACGTAATGAAAGGAGACGGCGGGCCGCCGGCGTTGATGGAGGCAAGAAGTGGCGCTTTAGTCCCGCCTATCTGCCGTTCTCCGGCCAAATCGGCTGGCTGATGCTCTGCAGCAGTTCCGGTTCCACGCCGTCGATGCGGGCGATGACAGCCTTGGCCATTTCGCGGCCGGCCTGGCGCACGTCCTCCTGGGCGGTGATGATCTCCGGGCGGATCCAATTCAAGATCGGCACCGATTGCTTGGAAACCATGTCGAGATCGCGTCCCAGTGCCTTGCCGGCGGCCTCGATGCCGGCATTGACGGCGATCGCTGCGCTGCCGGCCGAACAGACGATGCCGTCAGGGGCGTTCGCCGAACGCATCATCACCTCGACGACGTCGCGGATATCAGCGAGCGGCGCATCGGTGTTGATGCGCAGCGGCACTTCCTCGGCGCCGTAATCGTGCAGACCTGTCTGGAAGCCGATCCGGATATGGGCGTAATAGGTGAGCTTGCTCGGCGGCTGCAGCAGGGCGATGCGCCGCCGGCCGCGTTTGACCAGCCGCTCCACCGCCTGATGGGCGAAGGCCTCGTTGTCGAAATCGTGGAAGGGGTGCGTCAGACCCGCATCGGTGCGCCCATGCGTGGCAAAGGGCATACCGCGCTCGGTCAAGAGCCGTACACGCGGATCGTCCGGCTCGATGCGCGAGATGATCACACCGTCGGCCGAGCCGGTCTCGAGGATATAGCGCACCGGCAGCATCGGATCCTTACTGTGGGAATGCGGCGTGACGACGATATGATAGGGCGTGCCGGACAGGACCTCGGAGATGCCGAAGACCATCTGGCTCGAGAAGCCCATGATCTCCTCGTCGATGCTGAGGACGAGGGCGATGACGTTGGTTTTGCCGGTGCGCAGGCGCACGCCCGCCCTGTTCGGCTGGTAGCCGAGCTGGCGGGCAACCATGCGCACCCGCTCCTTGGTTTCGGCCCCGATATCAGGTGCATCTTTCAGCGCACGTGAGACCGTGGTGACGCCAAGGCCGGTCATGAAGGCGATCGTCTTCAATGTCGGGCGCTCGCGCGCCGCCGGCACCGATGCTGCTTTCCCGAAATTTCCCTTGCTTTCCATGCCTGTAGGCCTGCCCCGCGCGAATTGGTGTCGCTTATAGAGGCTTTTTCAAGCGCCGTAAGCCCGTCGCCTGCCAAAATCGCGCCTCCCTGAGGAATGCAATCTGTAACGATACAGTAGAAATGTCGAGGGTTTTTTCTTGTGTGCATTGCGGCAATCTTCCCACAGGTTGAATCCGCCATTTGTGCCCCGTTTTCCCGCAGTAGCGAAAAGGGCAAAACAAACAGAAGATCGTCACCCCAGAATTAATCATGTTATTTCAATATGATGAAATGATTGTGCCTATCAGCATCGCTTAATAAAATGCCGGAATGAGGAGTGAAACGGTATGGCGGCGAACAGCCATAAGTAGCAATTCCGGCCTTCCTCGAAAAATTTATAGGCGGGCAGTTGCGTGGGGAAATCGATTGATCTAAGTTTTTCCGGCAACGTTTCAGTGAGGGAGGAGAACTCATGAAAATTCGTATGATGGCGGCACTGCTTGCCGCTTCGGCCGCGCTTCCGATCAGCGCAAACGCCACCGATCTCGAAGTCACGCACTGGTGGACATCCGGCGGCGAATCCGCGGCCGTCGCCGAGCTGGCCAAGGCCTTCGACGCCACCGGCAACCACTGGGTCGATGGCGCTATTGCCGGTTCCGGCGGTACGGCCCGTCCGATCATGATCAGCCGCATCACCGGCGGCGATCCGATGGGCGCCACGCAGTTCAACCATGGCCGCCAGGCCGAGGAGCTCGTTCAGGCCGGCCTCATGCGCGACCTGACCGATGTGGCGACCGCCGAGCACTGGAAGGACATCATCCGTCCGTCGAGCCTGCTCGATTCCTGCACCATCGACGGTAAAATCTATTGCGCTCCCGTCAACATCCACTCCTGGCAGTGGCTGTGGCTTTCGAACGCCGCCTTCAAGAAGGCCGGCGTCGAGGTTCCGAAGAACTGGGACGAATTCGTCGCTGCCGCGCCGGCTCTCGAAAAGGCCGGTATCCTTCCGCTCGCCGTCGGCGGTCAGCCGTGGCAGGCTGCAGGCGCCTTCGACGTGCTGATGGTGGCGATTGCCGGCAAGGACACCTTCAACAAGGTCTTTAAGGACAAGGATGCGGAAGCTGCCGCCGGCCCTGAAATCGCTAAGGTCTTCAAGGCCGCCGACGATGCGCGCCGTATGTCCAAGGGCACCAATGTCCAGGATTGGAACCAGGCCACCAACCTCGTCATCACGGGGAAGGCCGGCGGTCAGATCATGGGCGACTGGGCGCAGGGCGAATTCGCGCTCGCCGGTCAGAAGGCCGGTACCGACTATACCTGCCTGCCGGGCCTCGGCGTGAACGAAATCATCTCGACCGGCGGTGACGCCTTCTACTTCCCGCTGCTGAAGGATGAGGAAAAATCCAAGGCGCAGGCCGTGCTCGCCAAGACCCTGCTCGATCCCAAGACTCAAGTTGCCTTCAACCTGAAGAAGGGCTCGCTGCCGGTTCGTGGCGACGTCGATCTTGCCGCTGCCAATGATTGCATGAAGAAGGGTCTCGATATCCTGTCGAAGGGCAACGTGATCCAGGGCACCGACCAGCTGCTTTCGGCCGACAGCCAGAAGCAGAAGGAAGACCTCTTCTCCGAATTCTTCGCCAATCCGTCGATGACGCCGGAAGACGCCCAGAAGCGTTTCGCCGAGATCATTGCTTCGGCTGACTGATCGATTGATTCGCTGCCTTCGGATCCGGCTCCGCAAGGGCCGGATCCTTCCCCGGACGGAAGTTCGGCTGGCGGCATCTCTCCGGCCTTCCCGGTAAAACCGGGGCAGGGATGGCAGATGGCGCCATACCTTGCTGTGGGCCGCAGTTGCGATTTGAGGAGAAGCGTTCATGACGGGTCAAGCGCAAGCCGGCCGACCAATCAAGTTACTGCGCAATCTGAATGCCAAGATTGCATCCATCCCGATGATCCTGACGGCGCTGGTGATCTTTGTCGGCGGCACATTCTGGACGGTCTTTTATTCCTTCACCAATTCCAAGCTCCTCCCGCGGCTGAGCTTCGTCGGTATCGATCAATATCAACGCCTCTGGGCGGCGCCCCGCTGGGTGACGGCGATTGAAAATCTGGCCCTTTACGGCGTTCTTTCGCTGATTTTCAGTCTGGTCATCGGCTTCGTGCTCGCTGCGCTGATGGATCAGAAGATCCGTTTCGAAAACACCTTTCGCACCATTTTCCTCTATCCCTTCGCGCTGTCCTTCATCGTGACGGGCCTTGTCTGGCAGTGGGTGCTGAACCCGGATTTCGGCGTGCAGTCGGTGGTGCGCTCGCTCGGCTGGACAAGCTTCACCTTCAATCCGCTCTATACGCCTGAAATCGTCATTTACGGCATTCTGATCGCGGCACTGTGGCAGGGGACCGGATTGGTCATGTGCCTGATGCTCGCCGGGCTGCGCGGTATCGACGAGGACATCTGGAAGGCTGCGCGCGTCGACGGCATCCCGATGTGGAAGACCTATCTCCTGATCGTCATTCCGATGATGCGGCCGGTCTTCATCACGACGATCGTCATCATCGCCTCGGGCATCGTCAAGGTCTACGACCTCGTCGTCGCGCAAACCTCGGGCGGTCCGGGTATCTCGTCTGAAGTGCCGGCGAAATACGTCTACGACTACATGTTCCAGGCGCAGAACCTGGGGCAGGGCTTTGCCGCCTCGACGATGATGCTGGTCACGGTCGCGATCATCATCGTTCCGTGGGCCTATCTGGAATTCGGAGGAGGGCGCAAGCGTGGCTAATATCGGAACTCTCAACACCACGGCCGCCGGTATCGATGCCGTCTCGCAGAGGCTCGGCGATGGCCCAAGCGGCCCGAAGCCGCGCCCGGCTTTGTCGCCGCGTAACATCATGCTCTACGGCACGCTGACCATCGCGGCGCTCTATTACCTGCTGCCGCTCTATGTGATGGTTGTGACGTCGCTGAAAGGCATGCCGGAAATCCGCCTCGGCAACATCTTCTCACCGCCGATGGAAATCACCTTCGAGCCTTGGGTGAAGGCCTGGGCGGAGGCCTGCACGGGCTTGAACTGCGATGGCCTGTCGCGCGGCTTCTGGAATTCGGTGCGCATCACCGTGCCGTCGGTCATCATCTCGATCGCCATCGCCTCGGTGAACGGCTACGCGCTGGCAAACTGGCGCTTCAAGGGATCGGAGCTCTTCTTCTCGATCCTCATCATCGGGGCGTTCATTCCCTATCAGGTGATGATCTATCCGATCGTCATCATCCTGCGCGAAATCGGCATTTACGGCACCCTAACCGGTCTCGTCATCGTGCATTCGATCTTCGGCATGCCGATCCTGACGCTGCTGTTCCGCAACTATTTCGTCTCGCTGCCGGAAGAGCTGTTCAAGGCGGCGCGCGTCGATGGCGCGGGTTTCTGGCAGATTTTCCTGAAGATCATGCTGCCGATGTCGCTGCCGATCTTCGTCGTCGCGATGATCCTGCAGGTGACCGGAATCTGGAACGACTTCCTGTTCGGCGTCGTCTTTACCCGGCCGGATACCTATCCGATGACCGTGCAGCTCAACAACATCGTCAATTCCGTTCAGGGCGTGAAGGAATACAACGTCAACATGGCGGCAACGATCCTGACGGGTCTCGTGCCGCTGATCGTCTATTTCGTGTCGGGACGGCTTTTCGTCCGCGGCATCGCCGCTGGCGCAGTGAAGGGTTGATCACATGAACATGAATTCGAGTGTCTCCAATTCAAGTGTTTCCATCAAGGATCTGTCGCTGAACTTCGGCGCGGTCAGCGTATTGAAGGATCTGAACCTCGACATCAATGACGGCGAATTCCTGGTGCTGCTCGGCTCATCCGGCTGCGGCAAGTCGACCTTGCTGAACTGCATTGCCGGCCTGCTCGACGCCTCGGAAGGGCAGATCTTCATCAAGGGCAAGAACGTCACCTGGGAGGAACCGAAGGACCGCGGCATCGGCATGGTGTTCCAGTCCTATGCGCTCTATCCGCAGATGACCGTCGAGAAGAACCTCTCCTTCGGCCTGCGCGTCGCCAAGGTGCCGCAGGCCGAGATCGACAAGCGCGTGGCGCGCGCCGCCGAGATCCTACAGATCCAGCCGCTTCTGAAGCGCAAACCGGCCGAGCTTTCCGGCGGCCAGCGCCAGCGCGTGGCAATCGGCCGGGCGCTGGTGCGCGATGTCGACGTTTTCCTGTTCGACGAGCCGCTGTCCAACCTCGATGCCAAGCTTCGCTCGGAGCTGCGCGTCGAGATCAAGCGTCTGCACCAGTCGCTGCAGAATACGATGATCTACGTCACGCACGACCAGATCGAGGCGCTGACGCTTGCCGATCGCATCGCCATCATGAAGAGCGGCATCATCCAGCAGCTCGACGATCCGACGACGATCTACAATCGGCCGCGCAACCTTTTCGTCGCCGGCTTTATCGGCTCGCCGTCGATGAATTTCCTGCGCGGCGAACTGGTCAAGGCAGGCGACGGCATCGCCTTTTCGGCGAATGGCGTCATCTTTTCGCTGGCCGCCTACGAGGCTAATGAGGCGCTGCAGCCCGGCCGCAAGGTGGTGCTCGGCGTTCGCCCCGAGCATATCAAGGTCAACGAAAACACCGGCGGCGAGGAACATGACGCGACCGTCGATATCGAGGAGCCGATGGGCGCGGACAATCTCCTTTGGCTGAAACATGCCGGTCACACGATGTCGGTCCGCGTCAACGGCGCGCGCCGCTTCAATGTCGGAGCCAAGGTGAAGCTGAGCTTCGACATGACGCTGGCTTCGGTGTTCGACGCCGAGACCGAGCTGCGGCTTTAGCGGAGATTTGTGGATTGAGCCCCGGGCGAGTTTGACGAAAAGGCCAATCCCGCCCTCCGTCATCCTCGGGCTTGACCCGAGGATCCATGCCCGTTGCTGCTGGTGGATGCGGTGTAGATCCTCGGGTCAAGCCCGAGGATGACGGAGAGCGGAGTGGGCGGATGAGGACAAAAACGACAGGTCTCTGACGAACGACTAGGTGAAAGCCGCCGAACAGCGACATTTGCCCTTCCTTCAAGAACTCAACCCTTTTCGAAATCGGAAATGAAATCGTGACGCAACAACCGCCTCCCTCCAGCATCGACCTTTCCGGTTCGTGGCAGCTGACCTCCGTCGATGGCGAGATCAAAAGCGTCATCGCACTGCCGGGCGACGTGCATACGGCGCTTCACCGGGCCGGCCTGATCCCCGATCCCTATTTCGGGCGCAACGAGCAGAAGGTGCAGTGGGTCGCCGAGCGTGAGTGGGCGGTCGAGCGCAGCTTTGCACTGCAGGAGGTAGACGGCGACTGGTATCTCGATATCGACTATCTCGACACGGTCGCCAGCGTCTACGTCAACGGCTTCCTGGCGCTCGAAGCCGACAACAGCTTCCGCCGCTACCGGCCTGATGTCTCGAGCATGCTGAAATCGGGTGACAACGTCATCCGCATCGTGTTTGCCTCCAATCCCGCCGTTGGTGCCGAGCGGCAGAAGAAGCAGCCCTTCTATATTCCTTACAGCACGGGTAATTCGCCGATCCCGGACGGCAATATGCTGCGCAAGCCGCAATGCCACTTCGGCTGGGACTGGAATATCGCCATTGCGCCCTTCGGCCTCTACGGCACGATCGCGCTAAAGAAGCTCGAGACGGCGCGCATCGAGCATGTCGTTACCCGCCAGGCCCACAACAATGACGGCTCTGTCGATCTCACGGTGACGGCGAGCCTCTATGCCAAGCATGCCGGAATCGCGCAGGTCTATTTCGATCTCGACGGAGAGCGCGTGCGCCTCGATGTCGGCGTCAAGGGCGAGACAACGGTCAATCACCTCTTCCATATCGACAGGCCGCGCCTCTGGTGGCCCTCCGGCAGCGGTGAGCAGGCGCTTTACACGCTCTCCGTCGAGCTGCCCGATGAGGTGGTGACGAAGCAGATCGGTCTCCGTACCATCGAGCTGATCACCACGCCGGATGCATCAGGCAGCCGCTTTGCGTTCAAGGTCAACGGCAGAGAGGTCTTCTGCCGCGGCGCCAACTGGATTCCGGCCGATGCGCTCTATTCGCTCTCGTCGCCTGAAAAGACCGAAGATTTGCTGCAGTCGGCGAAAGCCGCCAATATGAACATGGTCCGCGTCTGGGGTGGCGGCTTCTATGAGCAGGATCATTTCTACGATCTCTGCGACCGGCTGGGTCTCCTGGTCTGGCAGGACTTCATGTTCGCCTGCAATCTCTATCCCTCGACGGAGGACTTTCTCGAGAATGTGGCAATAGAAGTCGATTACCAGGTCCGCCGGCTCTCCTCCCATCCCTCGATCGCGCTCTGGTGCGGCGACAACGAACTTGTCGGCGCGCTGACATGGTTCGAGGAATCGCGGAAGGACCGCGACCGCTATCTCGTCTCCTACGACCGGCTCAACCGAACGATCGAGCAGGCGGTGAAGAAAGCGTTGCCCGGCGCGCTCTGGTGGCCGTCGAGCCCGGCCTCCGGCTATCTCGATTTCGGCGATGCCTGGCATGCCGACGGCTCCGGCGACATGCATTACTGGTCGGTCTGGCACGAGAACAAGTCGTTCGACAATTACCGTTCGGTGCGGCCGCGCTTCTGCTCGGAGTTCGGCTTCCAGTCCTATACCTCCCTGCCTGTCATCAAGACCTATGCCGAGGAGAAGGACATGAACGTCGCTTCTCCTGTCATGGAGCTGCATCAAAAGAATACCGGCGGCAACGAGCGCATCGCCGGCACGATGTTCCGTTATTTCCGCTTCCCCAAGGATTTCCCGAACTTCGTCTATCTCTCGCAGATCCAGCAGGGCCTGGCGATCAAGACGGCGGTGGAATACTGGCGGTCGCTGAAACCCCATTGCATGGGCACGATCTACTGGCAGCTCAATGACACCTGGCCGGTCGCTTCCTGGTCGAGCCTCGATTATGGCGGGCGCTGGAAGGCGATGCATTATCTCGTAAAGCGCTTCTTCCAGCCGGTGGCAGTCGCGGCCATTCCTTCCGAGGACGGCAAGACGATCCGTTTCTCGCTGGTCAACGACACGCTTGCCGATGTCAGTGTCGATCTTTCAATTACTGTTCTGACGATGAACGGCGAGCGGAAGCACCTGAAAGATGTGCAGGCGGTCTGCTCGCCGGATGCGGCGGTGACGGCTGCGACCATCGACGTCGCTGAGATCGGCGAGGGAACGCTGCTCGCCTGGCATTTCACAGCCTCGAACGGCATGGGCGGCGAGGGGCATTATGTCAACGGCACCTATAAGGCGCTGGAGCTCGAGCCCGCGGGGCTGACGGTCACCCATGAATATGTCGAGGCGAGCGGCGCCGTCGACATCAACGTCACCGCGAAGGGACTTGCGCTCTTCGTGATGATCGAGAGCGAGACGGACGGCAAATATTCTGACAACGCCTTCGATCTCGCGGCCGGCGAAAGCCGCCGCATCACCTTTACCCCGGCACATCAGCTCGAACGCGGCAAGCTGCCGGACTTCCGGTTCTACGACCTGCATTCCTGCCAATCAGCGGATTGATCTTCCCAAGCATGGGCACGAGGCCCAAGGAGAACATGATGACGAAACTAAGCTACCAGCTCTATAGCGCGCGCAACTTCCAGCCCTATTCGGCGATTTTCGAGAAGCTCGGCAAGGCAGGTTATGCCGAAGTCGAAGGCTTCGGCGGCATCTACGCCGATCTCGACGATGCCGGCTTGAAAAGCCTTCGCGCCGAGCTCGACAAGAATGGCCTGGTCATGGCGAGCGGCCATTTCAGCCCCGATTTCCTGGAGAAGGAAGTTCAGAAGTCGCTCAATATTGCCAAGATTCTCGGCATGGACTCGATCTATGCGCCGCACCTGGCGGCCGAACAGCGCCCCTCGGATGCCGCCGGCTGGACGGCCTTCGGCAAGCGGCTGCAGGAGATGAGCAAGCCTTATAAAGAAGCCGGCTACGAATTCGGCTGGCACAACCATGATTTCGAGTTCGTCAAGCTGGTCGACGGCTCGCTGCCGATCGAGCGCATCTTCGAAGGCGCGCCCGACATTTCCTGGGAAGCCGATATCGCCTGGGTCATCCGCGGCGGCGCCGATCCCTTCGCCTGGATCGAGAAACTCGGCTCTCGCATCACTTCGGTCCACGTCAAGGATATCGCGCCGGCAGGCGAGGCGAAGGACGAGGACGGCTGGGCCGATGTCGGCCATGGCAAGGTTGAATGGGCCAAGCTGATCGCGGCGCTTCGCGGCACCAAGGCCAAGCACTTCGTCGTCGAACATGACAATCCCAAAGACATCGACCGCAACATCAGCCGTTCGATCGCATCCTTCAAGGCTTATTGAGGCACATCATGACCAGGGAACTTGGCGTCGGCATCATCGGATGCGGCAACATCTCCACCACCTACTTCTCGCTCGCACCACTCTTCAAGGGGCTGAAGGTGCTGGCCTGCGCCGATATCAACCTGCAGGCCGCCGAGGCCCGCGCCAAGGAATATGGCGTGAAGGCACAGACGATCGACGCGCTGCTCGCCAATGACGAGATCGACGTCGTCGTCAATCTGACCATTCCGGATGCGCATTTTCCGGTGTCGAAGGCGATCCTCGAGGCCGGCAAACACGTCTATTCGGAAAAGCCGCTGGTGCTTTCGCTGGAGCAGGGCGAGGAGCTTCGCCGCATCGCCAAAGCAAAAAACCTTGCCGTCGGCTGCGCGCCGGACACTTTCCTCGGCGGCGCGCATCAGCTTGCCCGCAAGTTCATCGACGACGGCGGCATCGGCCGGGTAACCTCGGGCGCCTGCTACGTGATGAGCCCCGGCATGGAGATGTGGCATCCGAACCCGGATTTCTTTTTCCTGCCGGGCGGCGGCCCGATCCTCGATCTCGGCCCTTATTACATCGCCAACCTGATCAACCTGATCGGCCCGGTCAAACGCGTCGGCGCCATGACCTCGATGGCATCGGAGACCCGCACCATCACCAGCCAGCCGCGCAATGGTGAGATCATCCCGGTCAAGACGCCGACGACGATCCAGGCGCTGCTCGAATTCGTCAACGGCGCCACGGTGACGCTGACGGCGAGCTGGGACGTGTGGTCGCATCGCCATGCCAATATGGAGCTCTACGGCACCGATGGCTCGCTCTACGTGCCGGATCCGAACTTCTTCGGTGGCACCGTCGAGGCAAGCGGCCGCGACAAGGACATCAAGCCGCTGGAAGCCTGGGAGCATCCCTTCGGCAAGATCAACCAGGAAAGCCCCAGTGGCTCGCGCGCCAACTACCGCACGGCCGGCCTTGCCGACATGGCGATGTCGTTGATCGAAGGCCGCGACGCGCGCTGCTCGCTCGACCGCACGCTGCACGGTGTCGACGTGATGACCTCGATCCTGAAGTCGGGCGAGGAAGGGCGTTTCATCGACCTCACCACGACCTGCACCCAGCCGGCTGCGCTCGGCATCGAAGAGGCGCACGCGCTGTTGAAGTGATAGGATAGCGTTAGAATCGTCGTGGTGAAGATTGCCCCTCACCCTAACCCTCTCCCCGTAAAGAACGGGGAGAGGGGACGTGCCAAACGCAGGGTTGAGATTTAAGCGAGCGGGTGCGGTATGTCCCTTCGCCCCGTTTACGGGGAGAAGGTAACGGCAGCCGGATGAGGGGCAGCTCCTGAGTCGGGCCCTGCGGGGCATCTATTGAGATATTTTAGCAAGGAGAGTCTCATGAGCTGGCAACCAGCCGCAGACCGTTATTCGAAAATGAAATATAACCGCGTCGGGCGTTCCGGCCTGAAGCTGCCGGCCGTTTCCCTCGGCCTCTGGCACAATTTCGGCGGCGACACGCCGCATGATCGCAAGATCGACATGTGCCGCACGGCCTTCGATCTCGGCATCACCCATTTCGATCTCGCCAACAATTACGGTCCGCCTCCCGGCAGTGCCGAGACCGCCTTCGGCGAAATTTTGCGGACAGAATTTTCCGGGCTTCGCGACGAGCTGATCATCTCCTCCAAGGCCGGCTACGACATGTGGCCAGGCCCTTACGGCGAATGGGGTAGCCGCAAATACCTGATCGCCTCCTGCGACCAGAGCCTGAAGCGCATGGGCCTCGACTATGTCGACATCTTCTATTCGCACCGTTTCGATCCGGACACGCCGCTGGAAGAGACCTGCGGGGCGCTCGACCACATCGTCCGCTCCGGCCGGGCGCTCTATGTCGGCATCTCCTCCTATAATTCGCAGCGCACCCGCGAGGCGGCCGCAATCCTCAGGGAGCTCGGCACACCGTGCCTGATTCACCAACCGAGCTATTCGATGCTCAACCGCTGGGTCGAGGACGACAGGCTGCTCGACACACTCGATGAGGTCGGCCTGGGCTCGATCGTCTTCTCGCCGCTTGCCCAGGGCATGCTGACCACGAAATATCTCGGCGGCATTCCTGATGACAGCCGCGCAGCCCAGAACCATTTCCTGAAGCGCGACTTCATCCGTTCCTCGATCATCGACAATATCAGGAAGCTCAACGAGATTGCCGAGCGCCGCGCCCAGACGCTGGCGCAGATGGCGATCGCCTGGGTGCTGCGCGGCGGACGCGTGACTTCGGCGCTGATCGGGGCCAGCCGTTCCTCGCAGATCGTCGATTGCGTCAAGGCGCTGGATAATCTCGAATTCAGCCTGGAAGAACTCGCTGAGATCGACGTCTACGCCCGCGAGGCTGATATCAATTTGTGGGCGAAGTCGGCAGAGCGGGAGTAGTATGGGCAGTGGGAGTTTGTGGCAGCATGTCGCCACAGGCTCCCTCATTCGTGTGGCCCAAGCTTCGCCCGAGGACAGAGATGATGGAGGAGAGGTTTTCCCGCCTTCGTCTGACGTACGTACCACAGAAATAATCTAAGGAGGAGGCTTCATCATGATCCGCAATCCCATCCTGCCGGGGTTCAATCCCGATCCGTCGATCTGCCGTGTGGGCGAGGATTATTACATCGCCACCTCCACCTTCGAATGGTATCCCGGGGTGCAGATCCACCATTCGCGCGATCTGGTGAACTGGACGCTGGTGCGCCGGCCGCTGGAACGGACCTCGCAGCTCGACATGCGCGGCAATCCTGATAGCTGCGGCATCTGGGCGCCGTGCCTTTCTTTTGCCGATGGGCAGTTCTGGCTCGTCTATACCGACGTCAAGCGCTTCGACGGCAATTTCAAGGATGCGCATAACTACATTGTCACCGCGCCTTCTATCGAAGCGGAATGGTCCGAGCCGGTCTATGTCAACTCTTCCGGCTTCGATCCTTCGCTCTTCCACGACGATGACGGCCGCAAGTGGTTCGTCAACATGCAGTGGAACCACCGCACCGAGAGCTTCGGCGGTTCGCCGAAATCACCGGCCTTCGACGGCATCCTGCTGCAGGAGTGGGACCCGGCGACGAAGGCGCTGAAAGGCCCGATCAAGAACATCTTCGCCGGCAGCCCGCTTGGTCTCGTCGAGGGCCCGCATCTTTTCAAGCGCAATGGCTGGTACTATCTGACAACCGCCGAGGGCGGCACCGGCTACGACCACGCCGTCACCATGGCGCGCTCGCGCCGCATTGACGGGCCTTATGAGATGCACCCGAACATGCACCTCATCACCTCGAAGGATCATCCGGGCGCGGTGCTGCAGCGGGCGGGGCATGGCCAATATGTCGAGACGCCTGACGGTCAAGCCTATCATACCCATCTCTGCGGCCGGCCGCTGCCGCCGAAGCGGCGCTGCACGCTGGGGCGCGAAACGAGCCTGCAGAAATGCGTCTGGCGCGACGACGACTGGCTTTACCTGGAAAACGGCACGACAGTGCCAGAGGTCGATGTGCCGGGCCTCTTCGGCGCGGTACCGGCGGAAAAGCCGATGCGCACCGAATACAATTTCGACGGGGGCAAACTTCCCGCAGATTTCCAGTGGCTTCGCACGCCCGAGCCAACGCGCATCTTCAACCTGACGGACCGTCCCGGCCATCTGCGCCTGATCGGGCGCGAAAGCATCGGCTCCTGGTTCGAACAGGCGTTGGTCGCCCGTCGGCAGGAGCATCACAGCTTCCGCGCCGAAACCGTGGTTGAATTCTCACCTGATACCTATCAGCAGGTGGCTGGGCTGACGCATTACTACAACCGCCACAAATTCCACGCCGTCGCCGTGACGCTGCACGAAACGCTCGGCCGCTGCGTTACGATCCTGTCCTGCAGCGGCGACTACCCGAACGGCCGCCTGAGCTTTCCCGCCGAGAGCGGCGTCGCGATCCTCGCCGAGGGGCGCGTCCAGCTCGCCATGGAAATCCGCGAAAACGACCTGCAATTCTTCTGGCAGACCGAAGGCAAGGGCGCCTGGCAGCCGATCGGGCCGGTTCTCGATGCAGGTGTGGTTTCCGATGAAGGCGGGCGCGGCGAACACGGCTCCTTCACCGGCGCCTTCGCCGGCGTGTTTGCCTTCGATACGTCGGGGCGGGGGAAAGTCGCGGATTTCGACTGGCTCAATTACGACGAGTTGTGAGTGCGGCTCGCACCTCGTCTTGCGACTCCTATTCCGCGGCAATTAAAAAGAAAGCCGGCGCAAGGCCGGCTGAGGCGAACGCGGCTGGACAGGGGATATTGGCCGGTTCAAAGCACTTGGTGACTGACAATAACTTTCACTACATGCCGAGGCAGCGGAAATAGGGCGCAACGAGAACGCCGGAGGATGGCTCCGCAAACGGATGGGCGGCGGGGCGGATGCCGGTGCTGGCCTCGGTTCTCTTATCGGGCAAGAATATCACCGGATGATGACATCCGAACCGACCGTCACCTTTCTTTCAACGATCGGCGGCAGGAAATACTGCTGCTGTGCGCCGTTGAACATGAAGCTATCTCCCCTGTGCAATTGCCCAGGCTGGAGCCAGCTGAGGAAAGGACGAGATCATTGACGCCGCACTCACTTTTCCGCACAACGTCGATCTCTGTTCCAAATCCAACCGGGTGTGAGATGACTTTAAAGATTCGCGACGCGGTGCGCGCTGATGCGGCGACGATCCTGAGGTTCATCCGGGAGTTGGCCGTCTACGAGAGGGCTGAGCACGAGGTCGAAGCGACTATCGAGACGCTGACCGAATCTCTTTTTGGCGAGGGATCAGTCACGCATGCTCTGATCTGCGAGAAGGATGGTGAGGCGATTGGTTCGGCCATCTGGTTCTTCAACTATTCGACTTGGCAAGCCAGGAAGGGCGTTTATCTTGAGGATCTATACGTGACGCCGACGGCCCGCGGCCTCGGCGCCGGAAAGGCATTGCTGCGGCGCCTTGCTGAAATCGCGCTGGAAAACAATTGCGGCCGGTTCGAATGGAGCGTGCTTGACTGGAACGAGCCTACCATCAAGGTCTATGAGGCGATCGGCGCCCAGCCTATGAAGGAGTGGGTCCGCTACCGCCTGTCCGGCGAAAAACTGAGCGCCTTTGCGGCCGGATGAAGGTACAGATCAAGACGCCGATCTTCAGCGGAAGCATACTCAGGGAGCCGATAGGTCCGGGCCGAATCCGTAGCCGATGGACTTGCCAACGACGTCCAGGTGCGATTGTCGAGACAATAGCTGAGAGCTAGCTAGGGGCACGTCACTGGTCGGAGACGTGGTTATCCTTGGAACGGTGTTGGTGCTGCGTGAATGCAGTGTTCACGTTCCCGAAGGATGTCAAACCGACACAGACGAACTATATAGCGGGCCGAAATACTTCGAGAATCCACAAGAGTTCCGCATGGCCCCCATTATTTCCGTCCAGAACCTGACCAAGACCTATGCCAATGGGTTCGAGGCCCTGAAGGGCATCAACCTCGATGTGGAGAAGGGCGAGATCCTGGCGCTGCTCGGACCGAACGGCGCTGGCAAGACGACGCTGATCTCGATCATCTGCGGCATTGCCAACCCGAGCGGCGGCCAGGTGCTGGTCGCCGGTCACGATGTCGTCAAGGATTTCCGCGCAACGCGCTCCATGATCGGGCTTGTGCCGCAGGAACTGACCACCGATCAGTTCGAGACGGTGTTCAATACGGTGAGCTTTTCCCGTGGGCTGCACGGCAAGAAGGCCAACCCCGCCCATATCGAGAAGGTGCTGCGAGCGCTCTCGCTCTGGGACAAGAAGGACAACATGCTGCGCCAGCTCTCCGGCGGCATGAAGCGGCGTGTGCTGATCGCCAAGGCGCTCTCCCATGAGCCCGAGATCCTTTTCCTCGACGAGCCAACCGCCGGCGTCGACGTGACGCTGCGCAAGGATATGTGGAATGTCGTCGAGCAGCTGCGGGCTTCCGGTGTCACCATCATCCTGACAACACATTATATCGAAGAGGCCGAGGAGATCGCCGACCGGGTCGGCGTCATCAATGGCGGGCAACTGCTGCTCGTCGAGGACAAGGCGGCGCTGATGGCCAAGCTCGGCCGCAAGCAGCTCATCCTCGATCTCACCGAACCGCTCGAGCGGCTGCCGGACTGTTTTGCCGGCAACGGATTGACGCTGGAAGCCGAAGGCTGCCGGCTGACCTATGATTTCGATGCCGATAACGAGCAGGAGAGCATCGCGACCCTGCTCACCCGGCTGAGCGAGAACAATATTCATTTCAAGGATCTGTCGACGCGGCAAAGTTCGCTCGAAGACATCTTCGTGGCCCTGGTGGGAGCGGCAAAATGAACGTCGAAGCAATCAAGTCGATCTATTTCTTCGAGATGGCGCGCACGCGCCGCACCCTGCTGCAGAGCGTCATCTCGCCGGTGATTTCGACATCGCTCTATTTCATCGTCTTCGGCGCGGCGATCGGCTCGCGCATACAGGAAGTGGAGGGTGTTTCCTACGGCGCCTTTATCACACCCGGCCTGATCATGCTGACGCTGCTCGGCCAGTGCATCAGCAACGGCTCCTTCGGCATCTATTTCCCGAAATTCACCGGCACGATCTACGAGGTGCTGTCGGCGCCGGTGGCGATGACGGAAATCCTGCTCGGCTATGTCGGGGCGGCGGCGACCAAAGGGATGATCATCGGTTTCATTATCCTGCTGACCGCCAATCTTTTTGTCGACGTCAGGATCGAGCATCCCTTCATGATGATCCTGTTCTTCCTGCTGACGGCCGTCACCTTCAGCCTGTTCGGCTTCATGATCGGCATCTGGGCCGGCAATTTCGAGCAGCTGAATCTTATTCCGATGCTGGTGGTGCCGCCCCTGACCTTCCTCGGCGGCAGCTTCTACTCGATCAACATGCTGCCGCCCTTCTGGCAGGCAGTCAGCCACTTCAATCCGGTCCTCTATCTCGTCAGCGGATTCCGCTGGAGCTTCTACGGGATCGCCGATGTCAATCCGGCGACCAGCCTGGCGATGATCACGGTGTTCCTGGCGATCTGCCTCGGCACGCTCGGCTGGATCTTCAAGACCGGTTACCGGCTGCGCAACTGACGCTGACCGTGCGTCATCGGAAACTCCGATGACGCTATCGATTTCTTCCGTTTTTCTTCCGCTGCCGTCCGGGGCATCTGCTCTCTCATTCAAATGGAGATGCGAGATGACTGCGATCAGGATTGAAGGTGCGAAGGTGTTGATTGTCGGTGGCAGCTCCGGCATGGGACTGGCGCTTGCCATGCGCCTGCTTGCCGAGGGAGCCTCGGTGACGATCGCGGGGCGCAGCCGGGAGAGGCTCGCGGCAGCCCGCCGCCACCTCGGCGACCATCCGAAACTCGCGATACGTGCCGTCGATATAACCCGGGAGGAAGAGGTCGCCGCGCTGTTTCAGCACGGCGAACCGCTGGATCATATCGTCAGCACGGCGGCCGATATCGAAGGCGCCTATCAGCTCCTGCCGTCGATTGAGCTTGCGGCGGCGCAACGGGTGGTCGAAAGCAAGTTCTATGGACCGCTGCTGCTGGCAAAACATGGCGCCGCCCATCTGTCGCCTCTGGGATCCATCACTTATACCTCGGGGGTCGCCGCGTATCGACCGGCAGCGCGTGGCTCGGTGGTCGCAGCCGTCAACGCGGCGCTCGAAGGCCTGGTGAGAGCGCTTGCCGTCGAGTTGGCTCCGATCCGCATCAATGCCGTATCGCCCGGATGGGTCGATACGCCGATCTGGGGCTTTGTCGCCGGCGACGCCAAACAAGCAACGCTGGACGCGATGGCGGAGCGCCTGCCGGCCGGCCGAGTCGGGCAGCCGGAGGATATTGCCGACGCAATCCGTTTTCTCATCGGCAACGGCTTTACGACGGGCACGATCCTGCATGTCGAGGGCGGACATCGGCTGGTTTGACCGGCGAGAGATGTTCGCTTGCTGACTGCAGGATAAGGGCGAGCGCTGGCGGCTGAACGCGCCGGCGCCGCCACGTCATCACCAGCGAAGCGGCTGGCGGTTTGCCCGGCCACGACAATTCGACGATATCGCTACGCGCCGGAGACAGCCCGATCGCGAGGCGCGGGACGAGCCCATAGCCGGTGCCGGAGGCAACGAGGCGAATGATCGTTGCGATACTGTCTGCTTCCGTTGCGATGGGCGGCGGCGTCACACCCGCTTCGGCAAAGGCAGTATCGAGCAAATAGCGATAGACGCAGCCGGCTTCGGTCGCCACAAAGTGGGTGGTGCTCAGCGCCGCCAGGCTGTCAAATGAGGATAGCTGCGCGTTGCGGCCCGCGATCAACACCAGCGGTTCGCTGCAGATATGGCGCGTCGCGAAGCGCTCGTCCTCATGGCCGCGATCGAAGGTGAAGGCGACGTCGATCGAGCCGTGCTGCAGTTGCGCATGCAATTCGCCACTGCCGCCAACCTTGAGTTTGAGAGCGAGGCCGGGATTCTGCCGACGGAAGCGGGAGAGCCAGGGTGCCAGCCTTTCAGCGGCGATGGTTTCGAGCGTGCCCAATATGACGGATTGTTCGGCATTGCCGGCGGCCGAGCGGACGGCGTCCTTCGCCTCGCCATTCAGCGCCAAGATCTCTTCCGCATAGGCCTTCAGGGCTGCCCCTGCCGGCGTCGGGACGACGCCTTGCCGGGATCGGACAAACAGCTCGGCGCCGAATTCCTCTTCGAGCGCCTGTATCTGGTCGCTGAGGCTCGACTGCGCGAGGTTGACCTCGGCAGCGGCGCGCGTGAGGTTTCCGTGGCGGATGACCGCAAGGAATGTCTTCAGTTGTCGTGGAGTCATGTCAGGTTCCGGCATTGCGCGGGCGTAGAATATCAACAAAGAGGACCGGGCGGCAATCAGGCCGCGTTTAGGAAGCGCCGCAATTTTAACACGAAAAATGTCCAGCGTTGCTGGTCGCGGGGGCAGGGGATGATCACCAGCAGCGTGTTTGAAGTCTTCGCGATTGCCGCGCTCCTCTTTTTAAACCCACAAGGAAGCCGGTCGTACGTGGCCGCAGCGCCCGTCAAAGTTACTTATGCCGTGGTCATTGGGCAAAACGAGCCGATCTCTGCTGAGGTATCATGCGTCCCGGATGTTTCTTGCGACCTTGTCGACCATGCCAATTCCGCCGTCCATCTCGCGATTACGGTGTCTTCGGGCTTGAAGGGGGGTGAACTGCGCATCTATTGCTCGACTGATCCCTGTTCCTTCGGGGGTTCGCGATCGCGCATCGATTTTTCCGGCCGGCGAGTTACCGCCGACATCTTTTTAGGTGAGTCCGATTTCGGTATCGCGGTTCCGCTGGTTGTAAGGCAGCGACGTATTATCGGCAAAGTCCTTGTCTCCTATTGATTGTCTTATCTTGCGCATTCCCCTCAGGCGCTGCTGACGAGGAGAGCGCCTGAGAGAATGAGGAGGGTGCCGGCGGCGAGCTTGCCTGTGTTGATCTCTGAGGCCTCGCCGAGGTAAAGGGCGCCGATGGCGAGCGTCACCAGCACGTTGCAGCTCCAGATCGGCGCGAGTTTCGAGACGGGAACGCCGTAAGCGAAGAGCGCGAAGCTGATCAGGCCGGTGCCGAGGGCGAAGCAGGTGCCGGCGGTCGCGGCCAAACCAAGGCCCTCGAGGCTCCAGGGAGCGGGACGCCAGACCAGCGCCGCAATCAAGCCGGCGAAAGCACAGGCCGTGCCGAAGGCGATCAGATAGACGGCGGAGCCGGTAGCGGCCGTGGCGCTCTGCTTCTGGAAGATGGCGGTGATGCCCCAGAAAATGGCAGGCAAGACGCCGCCGACGATGATCGGCCAGAGTGAATTCATCGCGAAACTCCTGTCGCACCCATTGGTCAAAGCCATCGCCCGAAGCGATGGCCGAACGAACATGCGGGGTGCCACCAGACTAGGAGTTTCTTCTTGCTCTTTGTGGTCTTGTTGTTTTGCCGGTGAAGGTGACAGATCCGGCCCGTGCCGTAAAGTGGCATCGCGCCATTGGTCGCACGGGGTGACTGGCTTGCATTTCCACGGGCGGTGAAACCTCACGTTGACGGGGTGGAAATATTCGTCTAGCCATAGCGGCCATGAAGATCGCAATGGTTCTTGTCGTGGTGATAAAGCGCATGGGCAGGATGGTGTAACCATCCGGCGATCAGCCCCATGCGCGGTAGTTCGAGCTCCTGACGGGGCTTTTTTTGTGCCCTGAATTTGCGTTGCGCCTCGTCAGACTCTCCACAAATCTCGCTGACAAGACGGGTAGGACCATGACAGGCAATAATTCCGTTCAGACTTCCGGCAGCCGCCTGACCGAGAAAACGGTCACGACATCGACGGCGGCACCCCGACGCACGATCCTCCTGCTGCTGACGGCGCTATCGGTATTGCCGGTCAACATATATCTGCCGGCGCTGCCAAACATCGCTGCCACGTTTCGGGCCGATTTCGCCCTCGTCAATCTTTCGATTGCGGGCTATGCGATCATCAACGCCGTGACGGAAATTGTCGCGGGCGCGATGTCGGATCGCTACGGACGCCGGCCGGTGGCGCTGATCGCCGTTTCGATTTTCATCGTCGCGTCCATGGGCTGCGCGCTCGCTCCCAATATCGGCATTTTCCTGTTGTTTCGCGTGATGCAGGCGTCGATCGCCGCCTGTTTCTGCGTCGCTCTTGTCGTCATCAAGGAGACGGGGGGCGAAGGCCAGGCTGTCAACAGGATTGGCTATGCCGCCATGGGTTGGGCAATCGCCCCGATGCTCGGTCCGAGTCTCGGCGGCGTCCTGGACGAAGCGTTTGGGTGGCGGGCGATCTTCGTCGCTCTCGCGCTGCTTGGCGCAGCCATCCTTGCGATTTCCATGCGCGAGCTGAAGGAAACGGCCGGGCATGCGTCGAGACCGAGAGGCAATTATCTTGCCTCTTATCGGCAGCTCCTGAGTTCGCCGCGGTTCTGCGCGTATACGCTGTGCATGGCCTGCTCCACCGCCACTCTTTATATCTTCCTCGGAGGTGCATCTTTGGCCGTCGGTCCATTGCTCGGCGGATCGAGCGCGAAACTGGGTTTATTCATGGGGATGGTTCCCGCAGGCTTCATTCTGGGCAGCTATCTGGCTGCCCGATCGACCGGAAGATCGCTCAGCATCACGCTCGTCATTGCGCGCCTATCGACCTGCATGGGTCTGCTGCTGGGGCCGACCCTGTCGATCTCAGGCGTCACGCATATCCTGGCGTTTTTCGGACCCTGCATGTTCATCGGCATCGGCAATGGCTTGACCTTTCCGGCCGCCAATCTGGGGGTGATGTAGGTCCGCGCCAATCTCGCCGGCACCGCCGCCGGCCTTGCCGCTGCCATGTCGATCGCCGGCGGGGCGCTGATCGCTTCAATCGCCGGACTGTTTCTCCGCGAGGCCGGCGCAATTCCGACGCTGTTCGCGATGTTGCTGACCTCGGCGTCGCTCGCCCTCTTGGCCGCGCTTTCGGCGGGTTCATCGACGGGCGAACTGCTCCGGGCGCTCCGCATGGAGAGCCTGCCGAAACCCGACGGGGCGGGTGAGGTCCGCTATCGGAAGGCGGCAGATGGTGAGCCCTGCGACGCCAGGGGCTCAATCCCGCAGGCGCAGTTCGTCGGTCTGCATCTGCATGGAGCCCAGGGTTTCCAGGAAGCTCATGCCGAGCAGGCTCTGGTCGAGCCGGCCGTCCTCGGCGACGCTGGCTGCAACATTGTTGCGGACGATCGGACCGATCGCCACCTGGTCGAGCGTGATCGGGGCTGCGCGACTGCGGCCGTTGGCGGTCATAACCGTCATCGAATAGGTGAGGCCGGTGAGATCGATGCCGATGCGTTCGGCATCCTCGTGCGAGAGCGCGACCATGCTGGAGCCGGTGTCGACGAGCATCTCGACCGGTCGGCCATTGACATTGACGTCGGCTTCGAAATGGCCGTTCAACAGCTTGTGCAGGATGATTTCCTCGCCACCCTCGCTCGTCGTGACCACGACGGCGCGGCCGGGAACGAGGCCGGCGAGCACGCGGTTGCCGACGCCGAGCGCTTCCTGGCGATAGAGATAGACGGTGACGAGCGCCAGGATGATCACCAGCCAGATCATCATCTGGCGCATGGTTTCGCCGACGCTGCGCCGGCTTCCCCAGATGCCGGCCGACAGCATCAGTGCGATCGGCAGCAGGTAGACGACGCGGCCGAAATCGTCGCTTTGCAGGCCGAGGATGCGGCTGGTGTCATTGTTGAGGATGAGCACGGCAAGGCCGATGCCGATTATGACGAGGAAGACAGTCAAACGGATCATCAGGGCTGCTCCGGCCGCGCGGCGAGGCTTGTTTCCATGTGGCTCCTCGTGGCGGCGGCTGCGAGCCTCGCCGGCAACAGCGCCATGATCCCGCCGCGCTCGGTCTCGGTATAGTTCATCCAGCCACCGATTTCCTCAAGAGTGCGGCCGCATCCGGCGCAAAAACCGGTGGCTGAAACCATGGAGCAGACGTGAATGCAGGGTGTTTGCATGGAGGATATATCGGAGTTTCAAAGAGCCGTGGCAAGGGCGCATAAAGTGGCGATTTCGCAGATCTGCTGCGTCGCCCCCAGCGTGTCGCCGGTGTGGCCGGCAAGCCGGCGGCGGATGAAGACGGTGCAGGCAAATCCTGCAGCGCCGGCGGCGAGCAGGCTGGCGACGAGCGGCCACAGGCCGAAGGCCGGCCAGATCAGAAGTGCTGCGAGGAGACCGGCTGCGACGAGCGCAAAATGCATCGCCGCCTCATCCGGCTGACCGGTCGAGGCGGCCACGCCATCGACCTTTGCCGGCGGCAGCCGCTGCCAATGCCAGGCGATTGCGCCGCGGCTCAGCGCCGCGACGGCGGGGATGGTAAGGACCGCTGCGAGAGGTGAGGAATGGCGGACGATGGCGGCAAGAGCTGCCGCGCGGATCGCGATGGAGAGAATGAGCGCGATGGCGCCATAGGTGCCGATCCGGCTGTCCTTCATGATGATGAGGCTCTGTTCACGGCTCTTGCCACCGCCGATGCCGTCGGCCGTATCCGCCAAACCATCTTCGTGCAGCGCGCCGGTGACAAGAGCCTGGACGGCAAGTGCGACCAGTGCGGCTACCAGTGGATCGGCGCGCAGGCCCAGAAGAAGGAGGAGGGCGAAGGCCGGGACAAAGCCGATGAGAAGGCCGGCGAAGGGAAAGGCGCGCACCAGACGGCCGAGCCTGCCGTCATAGCCGTTGAACAGCGCTGGCGGCATGGGAAGACGGCTGAGGAAGGCGACGGCGCGGGCGGTATCGACCGCATAATCCTTGATCTTCATTCTGTTTCGTTCTGCCGGAGGTCCCGACTTATGGTCGCGGCGGCGCTTTTGGTGTTGTTCGCTTGGTTCGCCGGCTTTAAGAGAGAGCCACCGCAAAGAAGCTGATTTGCTCGACGCAAACAAGTGGTTTGCGTGAAAACAAGATAGCCGAATTCATAGGAAAACCGCACAGATGAGCGTTTCAGGCCTGCCGTTCGACGATTTCCGTACCCTGCTTCGCGACCTGCCGGGGCCGGATGCCCGCGCGCTGGTGGCCGCACGCGAACGCGACGCGCAGCTGACCAAGCCGCCGGGTGCGCTGGGACGGCTCGAGGAAATCGCCTTCTGGCTTGCCGCCTGGACGGGCCGCCCACCCGCCGTCAACCGGCCGCTGGTGGCAATCTTCGCCGGCAATCACGGCGTCACCAGACACGGCATCACGCCGTTTCCGCCGGCCGTGACCCAGCAGATGGTCGAGAATTTCGCAGCCGGCGGCGCGGCAATCAACCAGATCTGCGTCGCCCACGATCTCGGGCTGAAAGTCTTCGATCTGGCGCTCGATTATCCCACAGGCGATATCACCGAAGAGGCGGCGCTTTCAGAGCGTGACTGCGCCGCGACCATGGCTTTCGGCATGGAGGCGATCGCCGGCGGCACCGATCTGCTCTGCATCGGCGAGATGGGCATCGGCAATACGACAATTGCGGCCGCGATCAACTATGCGCTCTATGGCGGTTCGGCGCGCGACTGGGTGGGGCCCGGCACCGGCTCTGAAGGCGATATGTTGGAGCGCAAGATCGCGGCGGTGGAAAAGGCAGTGGCGCTGCATAGCGACCATCTCGACGATCCGCTCGAGATCATGCGGCGGCTCGGCGGGCGCGAGATTGCGGCGATGGCGGGCGCCATTCTTGCCGCCCGCATGGAGCGCATTCCGGTGCTGATCGACGGTTATGTCGCGACTGCCGCGGCTGCGATCCTCAAAGCCGCAAATCCTACCGCGCTCGATCATTGCCTGATCGGCCATGTCTCTGCCGAACCGGGGCATCTGCGCTCGATCGAGATGCTTGGCAAGACGCCGCTTCTGGCGCTCGGCATGCGGCTCGGCGAAGGCACCGGTGCGGCGCTGGCCGCCGGTATCGTCAAGGCGGCGGCCGCCTGCCATTCCGGCATGGCAACCTTTGCCCAGGCGGGTGTGAGCGGCAAACATTGAGGCCGCGACCGGCACCGGCGATGCGGTCTCCGGTTCGCTTGCACCGTTCAGGCGGATTCGCTATTTGCCTATTGGCTCACCAAAGGGGAGACGGCGAAGCCTTTCCCGGGTCCGTGGCGCAATGGGAAGAGGAGAGGGCGTGGTGATGAAGCCTGCGGTGACGAAAGAGACCGGATTTCGGCATTTCATCGCCGCCGCCAGCTATTCCTGGGCGGGCTTTCTGCGCGTGCTGAAGGAAGCTGCCTTTCGCCAGGAACTCGGCTTCTTCGTCGTTTCGATCGCAGCGCTGGCGCTGGTCGGCGCGACCGCCGGTGAGATGGTCGTCGCAGTTCTGCTGTTTCTCGGGCTCTTTTCGATGGAGGCGATGAATACCGCCGTCGAAGAGGTGATCGACCGGATTTCGCCGGAGATTTCGATCGTCGGTAAACATGCCAAGGATCTCGGTTCCTTTGCGGTGAGCTGCATGATCGCCGCCTGCTGTCTCTATCTCGGCTTCGTTCTCGGCAAACATATCTTCTTTGGACCCGCATGATGTCGTCCGAAAACCGCTCACACTTTTCGGCATCATGCTTTAGCTGAATCAGGCAAAACTCTTGCGCTTGCGGGCGACGGCCTGGGCCTCTTCGACAGCCGGCAGGCTCTGGAGCACGCGCTTGGCGGGCAGGATGGCGATGACCTCGGTGCCCTCGCGCAGCTTCGACTTCAAGAGGAACTGTCCGTCATGCTTGGCAAGGATCGCCTGGACGATCGGTAGGCCGAGGCCGGTGCCCTGTTCGGCGCTTTTGATGGCGATCGAACCTTGGCCGAAGGCCGAGAGGACGACGGGGATCTCTTCTTCCGGAATGCCGGGGCCGTTGTCCTTGATCGAGATGTACTGGCCGCCACCAGCCGTCCAGCCGACCTTGACGTGGATTTCGCCGCCCTGCGGCGTGAATTTGACGGCATTGGAGAGAAGGTTGAGCACCACCTGGCGCATCGACTTCTCGTCCGCCCAGATGGCCGGTAGCTGCCGCTCGAATTGATCCGAAATGGCGATGTTCTTGGCGCGGGCGCGCAGCTGGACCATGCCGATGCAATCCTCGGTGATATCGAGCAGCGAGATCGCCTCCTCGCTCAGCTCGTATTTGCCGGCCTCGATGCGCGACAGGTCGAGGATTTCATTGATGAGATCGAGCAGATGCTGGCCGGAGCGGTGGATATCGCCGGCATATTCCTTGTAGGTCGGATTGGCGAGCGGTCCCATGACTTCTGCCGACATCACCTCGGAGAAGCCGAGGATGGCGTTGAGCGGGGTCCTGAGTTCGTGCGACATCGAGGCGAGGAAGCGGGACTTGGCGAGGTTTGCCTCCTCGGCGCGGCGGCGCGCCTCGTCCGACATCGATTTCGCCACTTCAAGCTCGGCGATCAGGTCGTCCTTCTCCGACTGATAGGAGAGGATCCTGAGGTTCGATTTGAACAGCCGGTCGCTGATATAGTTGAAGAAGACCAGGGTGGTCGTGAACAGGCCGGTCAGGCTGATTTCGAGGAGGTCGCGCGACAGGCCGCTCTTGGCGCCAAGCGCCAGGACCGCCGGCGCGAAGGCGACCAGCACGGCAGGCGTCAGCATGAAATTCGACATCGCCGTGACGGAGAGCGCAATCAGCAATGTTGCGCCCTTATAAAGAATGAAGCTCGACGGCTCGCAGGTGTCGCAGCCCTGCAGCGCGAAGACGGCCCAGCAGCAGCCAACCAGGAATTGGCCGGAGAGCAGCAGGCGGCGCCATTTGCGGGCGCTCTCGGAGGTGATTTCCTGGCGGCGCGCGCGCCGCGCGAGCAGGATATTGCCGGTGTGGCAGGTGAGCGTCAGCAGCGCCCAGAAGAGCAAACGCGTATCGTGGGTGAAATAGACGCCGAGGGCGGTGATGATGACGACGAACAGCGGCATGATCGTCGCGCCCTGCAGCATCGATGCTATGTACATCTTAAGGACGTCACGGTCGAAGGAGGAATTGGACGCATGACCGGACTGAAGACGTTCGCGCGTCTGCCGCACGGCCTTGGAAACGGCCTTGTTGCGGTGGCTACGCGACCTGTCGACGATAATCTTGTCGGTCGATGTGCTTACGCCGGTACTCATGTGCACGTTGAAACTTCATCCCAGGGTGGATAAGAGCTTAACCGGCAATTCTTAAGAAGATGTTTGCCATCTTTGCCAAGGGTTTGTTTTTTAAGGAGGCGAAAGCGTGACACGGGGCCTGCGCCTGATTCGCGACGGCGTCACCGCTTTTGCCCTGCTGGCGCTCCTGGCGCTGATCGCCGCCAAGGTCAACGATACCGCAGCCATCAAGCATGCGGGCGCCTTTCATGCCGCCGATGGCGACAGTCTGTCTTTGGGGCGGGAGCGCTTGCGGCTCGAAGGCATCGATGCACCGGAGCTTAACCAGAGCTGCGAGCGGGCGGGAACAGTCTGGGCTTGCGGGCGCGCCGCGCGCCAGGCGCTGCAGGAGATGGTGCTGGCATCGGGAACGCTTTGCCAGGGCAGCCGGCGCGACCGCTATAACAGGCTGCTCGTCGTCTGCCGCAATGGGGCAGGCGGAGACATCAACGCCGCCATGGTGCGGCGGGGCATGGCCATTTCCTATGGCGGTTACGGCAAGGAGGAGGCGGAAGCGAGGGGTGCAAGGGCGGGGATGTGGGCCGGAAGTTTCGAGCGGCCGCGCGATGTGCGCGACCATGCCCGCCAGAATTCCAGTTTCGACGAGACGCTGCGCTTCATCGGGCGAATCGTCGGGTGGGAGTAAAGTGATGACCGACGAAGCCAGGCTGGAAACTTTGCGGCGTGAAATCGCCGCCTGCCGCATCTGTCGCGACGCGCCGGCAAAGGGGCCGGCGCACCGGTTGCCGCACGAGCCGCGGCCGGTGGCCGTGATCTCTTCGAACGCCCGTATCCTCATCGCCGGCCAGGCGCCCGGACTGCGCGTGCATGAGAGCGGGCTGCCATTCGACGATGCCTCAGGTGACCGGCTGCGATCCTGGCTCGGCGTCGACAGGGCAAGCTTTTACGACCGCGACCGATTCGCCATCGTGCCGATGGGCTTCTGTTTTCCCGGCTATGATGACAAAGGCGCGGATCTGCCGCCGCGTCGCGAATGTGCACCATTCTGGCGGCAAAGAGTACTTTCGGCGATGCCGCAGATCGAACTCGTGCTGGTCATCGGCCAATATGCACAGGCCTGGCATATGGCCGGCGGAGGGCAGGGCGGTATGACTGAGACGGTGCGGGGGTGGCGCGACAGCCTCATGTCCGGGCGGTCGCCGGCGGTGCTACCGCTGCCGCATCCGAGCTGGCGCAACAGCGGCTGGCTGAAACGCAATTCCTGGTTCGAAGAAGAATTGCTTCCGGTCTTGCGGGAGCGGACGAAAATGCTGCTTTCCTGAAACAAAATTCTTTTCGTCGCGCGGAATCGAGTTATACAAAGAAAATAATTCGAAAGGACTGACGTGCGCATGGACCGCCTCGACCGAAAAATACTGCGTCTGCTGCAAGAAGATTCGACGCTTGCCGTTGCCGACCTCGCCAAGAAAGTGGGGCTGTCGACGACGCCCTGCTGGCGCCGCATCCAGAAAATGGAAGAAGACGGTGTCATTAAGCGTCGGGTTGCCATCCTCGATCCGGAGAAGGTCAACACGAAGGTCACCGTTTTCGTGTCGATCCGCACGGCTACCCATTCGATCGAGTGGTTGCGCCGCTTTTCCGAGGTGGTCGCCGAATTCCCCGAAGTGGTCGAATTCTACCGGATGAGCGGTGATGTCGATTATCTCCTGCGAGTCGTCGTGCCCGATATCGCCGCCTATGACGCCTTTTATAAGCGGATGATCGCAAAGATCGAGATTCGCGACGTCTCCTCCGCCTTCGCGATGGAGCAGATCAAGTATTCGACCCAGCTGCCGCTGGACTACATGATTCTCGAGAACGCCAAGTCCAACGAAGACTGAATGCGAGCGTGCGATCTACCGCCGCCTGGAATTGCGTCGATAATCGTGGCACGGTCTGCTACCTCAGAGGGTATCCTCCCCAAGAAATGGGCTTCGAGCGGCATTCTCATCATTCGTGAGAATGTCCGCAATGAGGCCGCAAGCAGGGCCGAGAGAGGGTTCTGACTGCAGAAAAGTCTCATAAATAGCAGAAAAGCGCTCGAATCGCGGCGAAATCCTGAAGAAATACATAGCCTAGTAACGATTAAGGGCCTATGGTGCGTACAACCAGTGGGCAACATGTCATCATTTTGACGCATTGGTATCGAATTCAGGACACTATGTTCTAAGCCGTCACCTTGTAAGTGTTCATTAGCCGGCGGTAGAGTTTTTTGAGCTTCACCATTGTGTCCGACGAAGATCGGACGGTGAGGATTTTGATGAAAGAATATGACGTTTGCGGCTTGCGATGGAGGGGTTTCCGTCGCCGGGCCGTTTGTGCGTTTTTCTGCTGTAACCAGTTGAAATTGTTGTATAAAGATCACGCTTTCGGGGAAAGTGGCTCGATCGGACTCCTCCCGCGTATATCGAGAATTGCTTGAACGCGCCCGGTATGGGATGACGATTTGGCGGTTCGATCGATCCGCACGCCGAGATGGCTGTTCAAACTGGGCCGGCTTCAAATCGACTACCCGATTGGAAGCCAGCCCCGATCGACAAAGGAATGGATTGGTAAATGAACATCAGAATGGTTTTGCTCGCATCAGCAGCAGCATTTGCTGCATCGACGCCGGTTCTTGCAGCTGACGCTATCGTTGCTGCCGAGCCGGAACCGGTTGAATATGTTCGCGTCTGCGACGCTTACGGCACCGGCTACTTCTACATCCCCGGCACCGAAACCTGCCTCAAGATCGAAGGCTACATCCGTTTCCAGGTTAACGTTGGCGAAGACGTCGGCGGCGATTCTGACTGGGATGCCGTGACCCGCGGTCAGGTTCAGTTCACCGCCAAGAGCGACACCGAGTATGGTCCGCTGACGGGCGTCATCGTCATGCAGTTCAATGCTGACAATGCCACCGACCAGGAAGCCATTCTCGACTCCGCTTACCTCGACATCGCGGGCTTCCGCGCTGGTCTGTTCTATAGCTGGTGGGACGATGGCCTCTCCGGCGAAACCGACGACATCGGTTCTGTCGTAACGCTGCACAACTCCATCCGCTATCAGTACGAGAGCGGCACCTTCTACGCTGGCCTCAGCGTCGATGAACTGGAAGACGGCGTTTACCAGGGTGACGTGGACCCCGCCACGGGCCTTCTCGTTCCGAACGATGGTCCGAACAATGTCGGCGTTGCCTTCGGTCTCGGCGGCACTGCTGGTGCCTTCAGCTACCAGCTCACTGGCGGCTGGGACGTCGACAACGAAGACGGCGCAATCCGCGCTATGGGTACGGTTGAGATCGGCCCCGGCACGCTCGGCCTCGCTGCTGTCTACTCCAGCGGCCCGAACTCCTACTACTCGACGGCTGAATGGGCTATCGCTGCCGAATACGCCATCAAGGCAACGGACAAGCTCAAGATCACTCCTGGCGTCCAGTACTATGGCAACTACATTGGCGGTGCCAGCGCGGGTGACACCGTTCCTAACGACTACGACGGTGCCGGCGATGCTTGGAAGGTTGGTCTGACGGTTGATTACCAGATCGTCGACAACTTCTACGCCAAGGCTTCGGTTCAGTACCTCGATCCGGATGATGGCGACGACTCTACTTCGGGCTACTTCCGCCTGCAGCGTTCGTTCTAATCCACTTAGTGGATGCTCCCGGTCTTCGGATCGGGGGCGTTCCAAATCAGTTTCTGATCCGAGTGACCTCCGATCAGCTACGGGGACGGGTCCGGTCTTCCCTGCCGGACCGTCCTTGCAGCGTTTTTGCACCCATTTTCGTGGCAGTGTTTTTGGTCGCCATGCGGGTAGGCCGAACCGGCATGTTGCGTATCGCACGTCGGCATCCCGCCAGCCTCATTGAGGCTTCATATTTATCAATTTCATAAGATTTGAATCGGTCGATGTGCATCGGTTTGCTTTGCCGCGGCGGGTCGCGGAAAAGAAAATCCAATGCCGACAATGTGATTACAGCTTTTTGGGAGAGAGGATACAACCGCGTTCAGCGGGGCAGCATTCATTCCTACTCTCGGATAGCTTGTTCTTATGGACGATCTTAACGACTATTATTATTTCGCCGCCGTGGTCTCCAGCGGCGGATTTGCGTCGGCCAGTCGCGATCTGAAGATACCGCGTTCGAAACTCAGCAGGCGGGTCAGTCGGCTTGAGGACGGGCTCGGCGCGCGGCTGATAGAGCGTTCGACCCGTCACTTTCGGGTGACGGCGATCGGCCAGGCTTTTTACGAAAGGTGCCAGACAATTCTGCAGGAGGCCGATCGTGCCAAATCGATCGTCACCGAAGCTCAGTCCGATCCGCAGGGCGTGGTGCGGATGGCTTGCCCGCTCGGGCTTGTCGACATCTCCGTTGGCGGCATTCTGCCTGAATTCCTGGAACGTTACCCAAAGATCAAGCTGCAGATTATCGGTTCTGATCGGCGCGCCGACCTCATCAACGAACGAATCGACCTCGAGGTGAGGGCGACCAACGAGCCGGAGACGCAGACAAGCCTGACGATGCGCAAACTCGACCGGGCGCGGCGTATCCTCGTCGCCAGTCCGTCGCTCGTGGAACGCAGCGGTGGTTTGAATTGCGTGGACGAACTCGCCGACCAGCCGACGCTGGCGATGACATCGTGGGTGACATTCCATACCTGGGAGCTCATCGGCCCGAATGACGACAAGCGGGTAATCCGGCATCAGCCGCGGCTGACCTGCCGCAGCATGACCGCTATCCTCGATGCAGCCCGCGCCGGCCTCGGCTTCGGACTGCTGCTCGACAGCGCCTGCGAGGCGGATCTGCAGGCTGGCAGGCTGGTGCGGGTGTTGCCCGAATGGCAGTCGGAAGAAAGCCAATTCTATATCGTATTCACGACGGCCAGAGGCATGCCGCCGGCGGTAAGAGTGCTGATCGACTTTCTGGTCGAAAAATCCAGGCATCATTGACGGTGAGACGAAAGCCCCGACCCCAAAGCGTGTCTCGAACCAGGCCCAAGGTTGACGGGAGGAAGCTCGAGCGGCGGCCTGTCGTCGTTCAAGTCGGACAGCCCGCACCGAAGTGCTTACCATGGCACGGACGATTACGCAGTAGGGCAATGGATGGAACGATCTGCCTCGACCGTTGTTGAATCTTGGGCGGGTGGAGTCCCCTGATGATGCGAATGCTGATGATCGTCATCATTGGAGCGATGATTGCTTCAATAGTCGGTATCCTGGCTATCAAGCCATTTGATCACGGCAGCAATAAGAGCGACGCGCCACCAGCGGTGATTCAACAACCGGAGCCGAAATAGTAGTGCAGCTTTGGCTGACGTGCCAAGGCATTGATAAACAAAAACAAATCAATCTCGTGGCGTCGTTCCCATAAGCCCTTGGGCCATAGCAGCGGAGCTACGTGAGGCGTCTGGATGTGCGCAATTGCCCAACTTTCGCGCCAAAGGCAATGGCCGCGAGAGAGATGAATGATCAGATGACTGCCGGCCCGTGGACAGCTTTTCTGTGGCGCCACGCGGACCGTCAGTGGGCCGTCTGCGAATGTGCGCCCCCACGTTGCGAAATGCCGCTCAGTGCTCTGCCTGTTTCCATGGTCTCGCCCTTCATGGCGAGATCGCCAAGCGAGATGATGCCGACCAGCCGCTTGCTTCGGTTCAGCACCGGCAAGCGCCGCACTTGAAGATCCCCCATGTTGTGAAGAACGTCTTCCAAATCTTCGTCATCGAAGCAGTACTTGACATCGGTACTCATTACATCCCGGACCTTTGCGTCGGGACCTTTGCCCTCTGCCACGCCACGAATGGCAATGTCGCGATCAGTGATCATCCCGACCAGCCGATCATTCTCTGCCACCGGGAGAGCGCCGGCATCGAGACGTCCCATCATTGCGGCAACTTCCCGCAATGTCTGGTCCGGATCGGTGATCTGAACGTCGGTGGTCATGCAATTGCTGACTTTCATGATAGCCTCCCTCATGTTGTGCGCGCCAAGCCGCTGGACAAAAACAATCAACGCACATCGGTCGGAAACGTTCCTGTCAAAGGCCCAGTGGTAAAAAATGTGCCGGAGCGTCTCTCTTCCTTCTCCTCGCCGATGGCGGGATCCTCATCATCGGTCGTTGACAGATCGCTGGGCCTGACTCGGAACCTTCAGTTTGGCGGTCGGTTCTTGTCGGTGAAGCTGGAGGAACCGGCTATGTCTGGAAAAATTGCTGCCCCCGCCAAACGGATCGACCCTAAAAAGCAGCCTGTCCGCCGTTCCGACGACCAGGTGGCGCCCGCGGAGTCTGACGATCGCCAAGATCCGCCACGAGATACAAGAGAGACGCCGACACCGAACCCAAACGACAAAGGCTCACGAACAGGCCAGCTGAATAAGTCAGAAACCGAAGACGGTCTCAAGGCGCGCGATCGGTAATAGCGGACGCTCCCTGCTAAAATTATGCAGCGTTGCCTGTCGCGCAACGCAGCGAAAATGCCCGTGGCCAAACCTCATTGACAAGCAGGATGCGATTAGACAACCGCTGCACACTTTAGCGAGGCATGCATTCGATGTCGCATCGCTATTTCAGCCGCGCCATCAGCTTTTCGCCGCTCAGTTCCCTGACCGCATCCCTGCCGATCCAGCGGGCGGTTTTATCCGAGCTTTCAGCCAGGAGCTTCGCCAGCCGCAGCGCCGGGCCGTGGCAGCCGTGATTGCGTTTGCCGATGCTGCGCAGTGCCCAATTGACCGCCTTCCGAACAAAGTTGCGGGAGTCGCCGGAATGCGCCTGGATCAGTGGCAGCCAGGCAAGGATAGCCAAATCTCCCTCGTTCTTCCGGTGGACGGCGGTGGCTGATATCATGGCGAAGGCGGCGCGGCGAACGAACTCGCGCTCGTCGGCGGCGAATTCCGGTATGAGTTCGTCCAGTCGGGCTCCGACGAAGAGATCGGCGGCGCAATCGACGATCTCCCAGGAGTTGAAATCATTGGCCCAGCTTCTGGCCTCTTCCGCCGTCAGCTGCTTCGGCTCAGCCGTATAGAGTGCAAGCAGGCGGGCTTCGCGGATATCGCTGTGCCAGAGCTGCATTGCCCTGAGGTGATCCTTCTTGGCCAGTCTGGCGACCCCCCTGATATCGGGATTGGAAATGCCGAGAGCGCGACCGGTGACGATACCGAAGCGCGCCATCCCGGCGACATTCTCCTCCGAGCGCAGCGTCTCGAGATGCGCGATCAGTTCAGCGGGATCGGAGGAGGGGCCGATCATTTCTCGAGGCGGGCAAGCAGCGAGGACGTGTCCCAGCGATTGCCGCCCATCGCCTGCACGTCGCCGTAGAACTGATCAACAACGGCCGTGACCGGCAGCTTGGCGCCGTTGCGGCGGGCTTCGGCGAGCACAATGCTGAGATCTTTGCGCATCCAGTCGACTGCGAAGCCGAAATCATATTTGCCGGCGTTCATGGTTTTGTGGCGGTTTTCCATCTGCCAGGAGCCTGCCGCACCCTTGGAGATCACCTCGACGACCTTTTCGATATCGAGGCCGGCGCGCTTGCCGAAATGCAGCCCTTCGGCGAGGCCCTGGACGAGACCGGCGATGCAGATCTGGTTGATCATCTTGGTCAATTGGCCGGAGCCTGCCGGCCCCATCAGGCCGACCATTCTGGCATAGGCTTCGATGACCGGCCTGGCGCGTTCAAAGACTGCTTCGTCGCCGCCGCACATGACAGTCAGGACACCGTTCTCGGCGCCGGCCTGGCCGCCAGAAACCGGAGCGTCGATAAAGTCGACACCTTTTTGCTTTGCCGCTGCATAAAGTTCGCGCGCGACCTCGGCGCTGGCGGTGGTGTTGTCGATCAGCACCGACCCAGGCTTCATGCCGTGCAGAGCGCCGCTCTCGCCCAATGTCACCGACCGGAGATCTTCGTCGTTGCCGACGCAGACGAAGACAAAATCGGCCCCCTCTGCCGCCGCAGCCGGGGTAGAAGCGGATTTGCCGGAGAATTTCTCAGCCCAGGCGGCGGCTTTCTCGGCGGTGCGATTGTAGACGGTAACATCGTGGCCGCCCTTGATCTTCAGGTGGCCGGCCATGGGAAAACCCATGACGCCGAGACCGATGAACGCGACTTTAGCCATATGTCCTATCCTTTCCCAAGTGAGAGGCCCCGAGGATTAACCGAAACGGCGGGAGCAGAAAAGCCGTCAGAAGCGACTTCCCGTCGATTGACATGACGAGGCTGGCCGTCGTTCGTTTCGGCTCTAGATTGCAGGAAGGCGAAATGCTCCGAGGAATGATATGAGCGAAACTCCGATGATCAAGCAGCGGCGCAAGGGCCGCAGCGGCATGCAAGCGATGCTCATTCCGTCGCAGCAGATGGTCGCGGAGCAGATCCGATCAGCACCACAAGGGGTTCGCACCGATCTCGGTGCTCTTCGCCGCTGCCTCGCCACTCAATACGCGGCGGACGCCTGCTGCCCGGTTACGGTGCAGCGGCATTTGAGAGCCATCGCCGAACTGTCCTTCGGCGCGTTGGCAAAGGGCGAGCCGGTTTCGGCGGTGACGCCCTATTGGCGTCTGGTTGATCCCGCGAGCCTGCTTGCGGCGCGTCTTGCCGGTGGCCCCACCTTCATTCGGGAGCGGCTGGCCGCCGAGCGTCCTGAGAGGTCGTGACCGCGAATACGCTTGTCGCAACGGCGGTGCGCGATCGATGCAAGATGTTTCTATGTATAGCTTTGAAGCTATGTAATCTCTCAGTCGCTATGCGCCGAAAACCTTTGGTGTTCTTCTACTTCGCTTTTTCAGCACCGCGTACCATGCTTTCGGCTTGACTCACGTATGCCTCGGCAGCTATACGTAAATTCATAGCTCCAGAGGTATGAATCATCAATGCCAGATGCTCACGATGTACTATTTCGGACGCTCGCGGATCCGACGCGGCGAGCGCTGTTCGAGCGGCTGTGCCGGGAAGGAGAGAAGACTGTCGGGGCTCTGACGGCCCGGGCCGGCGTATCTCAGCCGGTTGTTTCGAAACATCTCGGGATCCTGAAGCAGGCCGGATTGGTGCGCGACCGCCACGAAGGGCGGCAGACCCACTACAGTGCGCAGCTTGGCGCGCTGGCTCCGCTGGTCGACTGGACGAGCGAGATGGCCGGCTTCTGGCAAAGCCGCTTTAACGATCTCGAAGATTTGCTGAAAAGGATGGATCAATGACCGACACATCGGCAGAGACGCGCTCCGTCGTCATCGAGCGGGAAATACCCTTTCCCTCGGAAAAGATCTGGCGAGCGCTCACGCAGCCGCACCTGCTCCAGGAGTGGCTGATGAAGAGCGACTTCAAGCCCGCCATCAATCATCGTTTCAGTTTCAGCGCGGATTGGGGCTCTGTCGACTGCAAGGTCCTGGAAGTCGAGCCGAACAAGACCCTGTCTTACAGCTGGGAAGCCTATGGGTTGGAAAGCATAGTCACCTGGACTCTCACCCCAACCGCCACCGGCACGCATTTGCGGATGGAGCAATCCGGCTTCCGGGCGGATCAGCGGCAGGCGTACGGGGGCGCCAGGAGCGGGTGGACGCAGTTCTTTGCAAATCTGGAGCAGGTTCTGGCGCGGTCGGAGTGAGATCGTCGATAGACGGACCTTGCGTCGCTGAAGCTCATTTCCCCGGGGAGATCCTATTGAACTGGAACCACTGGTTTCGGCAAATTCATCGCTGGCCGTCCATCGCCTTTACGGCTGCTGTTACCGTCGATATCATCGCCGCGCTGCAGGGGAAATCGACTGTCTGGGTAGGCCTCTTGGCGCGGCTGCCGCTCTGCCTGTTGATGCTGACCGATCTTTACCTGTTCTTGCTGCCCGATGCCGCGAGGCGGCGCGGAAGATGGGAGTGAACGCGATGGCCGAAAGAAGATCCAAGACGGCGGCCGAGGTGACAAGCAAGACGGTCGCCGAACCGGCCGCGATGCCGAGGCTGCTGTCGGGTGGCAACCCGCAAATCGCCAAAGGTCATGGCGACGCGCCCGTGCAAGCCTATATCGCGGCGATGCCGGGCTGGAAAGGCGAGATCGGGCGTCGCCTCGATATGATAATCACCGGCGCGGTGCCTGGGGTCTCCAAGGCAGTCAAATGGAACTCTCCCTTCTATGGCATCGAAGGGCAGGGCTGGTTCCTCGGCGTCCATTGCTTCACGAAATACGTCAAGGTGGCCTTCTTCCGCGGCGCCCTGCTCGATCCTCCGCCGCCGGGCGCTTCCAAGCAGAAAGACGTGCGTTACCTCGACATCCGCGAGAATGACGAGATCGATGAAGCCCAGCTCACCGACTGGGTGGAGCAGGCCAGCCGATTGCCCGGAGAGCGGATGTGACCGCAGCGATGTCATCGACATCTGGGCCAATGAAGAGAGACAATCATGAAAGAAGTGACGGCAAGCATGAAGAAGAGCAGTTCCGAGCAGGGGGCCGGAGAAGCCTCGCCCTCCCAACTGATCGATGCGAGGATCGAGCAGCTAAGGGATTGGCGCGGCGAGACGCTTGCGCGGGTCCGGGCGCTGATCAGGCAGGCCGAGCCTGACGTTGTCGAGGAATGGAAGTGGCGGGGGGTGCCGGTCTGGGAGCGCAGCGGCATCATCTGCACCGGTGAGACCTATAAGAGCGTGGTGAAATTGACCTTTGCCAGAGGTGCCGCGCTGGAGGATCCTTCGGGACTCTTTAACTCCAGCCTCGAAGGCAACACCCGGCGCGCCATCGATATCCATGAGAGCGACAAGATCGACGAGGAGGCATTGAAGGCGCTCGTTCGCGCCGCCGCCGCGTTGAACGCGTCGGCGAAGGCTGCTGCCTCGCGGAAGAAATCAAGCGGCTGAGGCTTCGCCCGATTGATGCGCGTCGCGTCAAATATGATTCACGCCACGCGCATTAGCCCTTTGTTTTGATGCATGTCGTTATCCCGGAAGCGCTGCACACTTCTGGGCGACATGTATTAGTGGATCGGGCTTGTCTCGCGCTCGAGAAAGAGTTCGAGATTGTCGAGGCCGATTTCGGTGCCCTGAAGACGGGCGCCGTTGTCGGCATAGCCGTCGAGGAACACCGCTTGTTCGGTAAAGACCATCTTTGTGCCGCCGGGTTCGGCCTCGAAGGCGACGGTGGCGAGAGAGACCGAGATGCGGGCTTCGCCGAGCTTCATCTCATAAGCGTAGATGATCCGCGCATCGGGCACGATGTCGATGTAATGGGCGTCAAAGGCATGCAGGAGCCCGTCCGTGTCGGCAACATAATTCCTCTCCAACCCGCCGGGACGGAAATCCAGGGCGTATTCCAGCGGCACCCAATCGCCGTGGCAGGCGAACCATTGACGCTTGGCTTCCGGCGCCGACCAGGCGCGGAAGACCCGGGCGACGGGCGCCTTGAGGTGGCGTTCGATGACGAAGGTGGTGTGTTCTGCGGAGCGTGTCGTCATTCGGGAAGGGTCTCCGGCTCGTCGGCGAGAAGTTGATCCAGCCTGTCGAAGGCGGTGGTCCAGCGGGTTTTCCGCTGTTCCACCCAGCGCTCGACGGCGGCAAGCGCATCCTGCTGCAGGCGGTAGGTGCGCACCCGGCCGGATTTTTCGGAGAGTACGAGGCCGCTGCTTTCCAACACCTGCAGATGTTTCAGCACCGTCGGCAGCGCGACCGAGAGCGGCGCCGCCAGCTCGGTGACGGAGGCCGGGCCGCGGCCGAGGCGGTCGATCATGCCGCGGCGGCTGCGGTCGGAAAGCGCATGAAACATGCGGTCGAGATCCACCTGGCCGTCGATCATTCCGCTGCATCCCGGAAGCGGGCAGGCAGCCTGTCATGGTAGGGGTAGAATTTGAAATAGGGGCGGGCCTCTTCCAATGCCCTGGCGAAGGACGGACGCGTCAGCAGCCGCTCATAATAGGCGCGCAGTCGCGGCTGCTCGGGTGAAAAGGGGACCAGCGTCTCCGCATAGAAGAGAGAGGGGGCGGCGGCGCAATCGGCCATAGTGAAGGCCCCGCCCGTGATCCATGGGCTGTCGCCCAGCTGCTTTTCGATCATTGTGTAGGCCGTGGCCAGCGTCGCCCGCGACGCGGCCATCTCGATTTCGTCCGCCTTGCCTTCGGGACGTCGGCGATTGCTGACCAGCGTCTGCATCGGCGCCTGAACATAGTGATCGAAGAAGCGGTCCCAGAGACGGACCTGCAACGCCCGGTCGATCTCCAGCGGCAGCAGGGCGGCGGGACCGGGATAATAATGGTCGAGATATTCAATGATGATCGAGGTTTCGGGAATGGTGCTGTCGCGGGCCTCATCACGCAGCAGCGGCATCTTGCCGATTGGCCAGAACCGGAAGAGATCAGAACGTGAAGTCTCGTCGGATAGATCGACGATCCGGTTTTCGAAGGGCGTGCCGTTTTCGTAAAGCGCGATCAGCACCTTATGGCAGAAGGAGGCAAGCGGATGCCCATAAAACACGAGCGACATGCGGCGACCCTTTCCTGTGTGGTGGAAAACTTTACCAGCTGACTAAGTATCAGGTTCGCAAGACTTCGGCAACCGATAGTTCGCCGATCGCGCAACTATTCTCGTCAGCCGATATATTTGGCGATCACCAGATGGCCGGGCGTCGGCTGTCCCTCTTCCATGCGCACGTTGATATCGGATATCTCGACAAGCTCGAAACCGGTGGCGGTCAGCCGCTCCCTCACATAGCCGTCGGCGTGGGCGAAGCGCTGGTGCGGTCCGACCATGAAGGCGCGGCCGGCGAGAATTTCTGCCGGCAGGGTTTCGGAGGAGAAGACGAACAGGCCGCCCGGCGTCAGGTTCTCGGCGGCCCCGAAGAACAGCGGCTCGAGCGCGCCGAGATAGGGCAGCACATCGGTGGCGGCGATGATGTCGAAGGCTTCCTCGTCATTGTCCTCGAGGAAATCCTCGACCTCGGCGACGAAAAGCGTCTCATAAAGATCCTTCTCATGGGCAATCTCGACCATCTTCTCCGATATGTCGATGCCGGTCATATCTTCACAGAGGTCGCGCAGGGCGCCGCCGGTCAGACCCGTGCCGCAGCCGAGATCGAGCAGCCGCTTGAACGGTCCGAGCTTCAGCTGCTGCAGGCGCTGGCGCACCAGCATCGGCACGTGATAGCCAAGCTGCTCGACGAGAACATCCTCGAACACCTCGGCATGCTGATCGAACAGGGTCTCGACATAGGCGTCGGGCGCCTTGGCCGGCGTTTCACCGCGGCCCATCGCGGCGATGCGCACGGCGGCTCCGCCGTGGTCATCTGGATCGATCGCCAAAACTTCCTCATAGGCCGCCACGGCCGCGTCGATATCACCGGCCTTTTCCAGCGCCAGCGCGCGGTTATAGGCCTCGGCAAGGGCTTCTTCGTCGATCTTCTTCGCCATCGCGGTCCATATCCTCTTGTTTCAGGCAAGCGTCTAAGGCCGCTTTCGATGTTTTGCAATGGCGGGCGTGCAGGCGCAGAATAGTTAAACGCGCCAAGATCTGCGCCAAAAAGACGAAAGGAGGAAAGCCATGGATATGGAGCAAGACAGGATGCCGCCGGCAAGTGAAGGAGAGGGCGCGCGGGTGCTGCTGCCTGGCACGTTGAGCGAGATCACCACCTCGCTCACACACTATTACCGTGGCGAACTGGGGAGAATGACAAGCTGGCGCGACCGCATCGACCGGACATCCAACTGGGCGATCACCGTGGTGGCGGCGCTGCTCTCGGTATCGCTGTCGACTCCGACCTCGCATCACGGCGTGCTGCTGTTCGGAATGATGCTGATCACGCTGCTTCTGATGATCGAGGCGCGGCGCTACCGCTTTTTCGACATATACCGCGCCCGCATCCGCCAGATCGAGCGCTGTTATTTCGCGCAGATTCTGGCGCCCGACCCCAATAGCGGCAGCGAATGGGCCGCGGTGATCGCCGGCAGCCTTCGCCATCCGCGCTTTCTTCTCAGTTATGGCGAGGCGATGCATCGCCGTCTCAAGCGCAATTACGGCTGGATGTATTTCATCCTGCTGCTTGCCTGGTGCCTGAAGATCTCGACGCCGAAATTGCAGACAGAGGGCACGCCGGCGCTGCAGGCGCATTCATGGGCTTATGTTATCGACAATGCCGTGCTTGGGCCCATTCCCGGCCTTGCAGTCATTGCTGGGGTCGTCGCCTTCTATCTCGGCATGCTCTATTTCGCACTGCGTCCCGATCGTGACGAGGGCGAATTCGGCCATGGCGAAGCGCATGTCTGATCAGTGCAGGATGAACTCACCCTTCAGCGCGCGCCATTCGGTTGCCGAGATTAGCTTGCGGTGGACGTAGCGCACAGAATGCAGCGGTCCGTCGAGCTTCTCCTGCCAGAATTTCAGAAAGCCGCGCATCTCGGGAAAATCCGGGGCGAGATCGTAATCCTGCCAGACGTAGGTCTGCAGGATCGTCGGGTGGTCCGGCAGGCGGTAGAGGATCTGGGCGGTCGTCAGGCCGTAACCTTGCAATTGTCTTTCCATGTCCGTGTGCATTTTATTCCGCTTCTTCTCGTTCCCACTCGCACGCTTATTAGCGCTACGTGATATGGAAACATGCGAGTGGTTAACGGAAACTTTACAGATACTTCAGAAAAGGACAATTTATTTTTAATATCAATGGCTTGGCAGCACGGCTCCGAGAGTGCTGCCAGCGCCATCAGCGCTTGAGATGACGGGTCAGCCGACGCTCGATCCACGCCCAGAGATGGCGCAACGCCTCGACGATGGTGAGATAGAAGATCGCCGCCCACAGGTAAGTCTGGTAGTCAAACGTGCGCGAGAAGGCGTAGCGGGTTTCGCCCATCAAATCGAGCACGGTGATGATGGCGACGACCGCCGAACCCTTGATCAGCAGGATGATTTCATTGCCATAGGGGCGCAGCGCGACGATAAAGGCCTGCGGCAGGACAATCTTGCGGAAAGCGATGACCTTATGGATGCCGAGGGCGGCTGCCGCCTCGTGCTGGCCGTGCGGCACGCTCTCGATTGCGCCGCGCAGGATTTCCGCTTGATAAGCGGCGGTATTGATGGTCATGGCGAAGAGACCGCAATACCAGGCATCGCGGAAGAACCACCAGATGCCGACGGCTTCGAGCTGTGGCCGGAATACGCCGAGGCCATAATAGACAAGGAATAGCTGGGCAAGCAGCGGCGTGCCGCGGAAGAAATAGATATAGCCGTAGGCGAGCCAGTTGAGCACGCGATTCTTCGACAGGCGCGCCATGGCGAGCGGCAGCGAGAGTACGGCGCCGCAGACGACAGAGATGGCGACGAGGCTGAGAGTGATCCACAGACCGTGTAGATAACGTGGCCCATAGCGGGTGAACTTGTCGGGATCCCAGCCATTGACGACGGTGAAGAGCAGCAGCGCGGCGAGCAGCGCCCAGAACGTGACGAGGATGTAGCCGCTGAGACGGGCCGCAGTCATCGGCTTTCTCACCTCGCGGGGTGCGGGCTGCGGCGGGATCAATGTTTCGGCATAGCTCATCGGCGCACCTCCGACCGCTTGGCCCAACGGTCGATATGGACAAGCAGGAACGAAGAGAGGATGGCGAGCACCAGATAGAGACAGCAAGCGATGCCGTAGAAGAAGAAGGGTTCCTTGGTCACCCGCACGGCGACGCTCGTCTGGCGCAGGATGTCGGCAAGGCTGATAATCGAGACATAGGACGTGTCCTTCAGCAGCACCATCCACAGGTTCGTCAGGCCGGGCAGTGCAATTCGCACAAGCTGCGGCAGGATGATGAGCCGCAGCGTGCGGCCGCGATGCAAGCCGAGTGAGTCTCCCGCCTCATACTGGCCCTTTGGTATGGCGCGAAAAGCCGAGAGCAACACTTCCGAACAGTAGGCGGAGAAGACGACCGAGAGCGCGATCACGCCGGCGAGAAAAGCGTTGATCTCGATCGGGGGGCCGACATAACCGGCAAGCTCCAGAAGGGACTGGATCAGCATCTGCATGCCGTAATAGATGATGAAGAGCGTCAAAAGCTCGGGCAGGCCGCGGAAGATCGTGGTGTAGATGCCAGCGGCCAGCCGCAGCGGCTTTTCCTCGGACTGCTGACCCAGTGCCACGAGGAAACCGATGGCTAGGCCGATCGGCAGGGTGACGATCGCCACCGAAACGGTCACCTGCAAGCCAAGGGCGATTTCGTCGCCCCAGCCGGTATCGCCGCAGGCAAGAATCGTCGACTGACCAAACCAGGTGAAGATGCCGACGGGTCCGCACAGCGGATCGAAAATGTGCACAAGTGAGCTCCAGAAGGAGCCTAGCGCGGAAAATAATCCGCCCATGCGTGAATTCCCCTCACGGCTTTTGCCGTTTTGATCTTGTCACCGTTGTCAAACAAAAATGGCGGAAGAGCAAGCCTCCCGCCATTCGCTTCATCGGCCAGATACCGAATTTCTCATTCGCCGTAAACGTCGAAGTCGAAGTACTTGTCCTGGATCTTCTTATACTCGCCGCTGGCGCGGATCGCTGCGATGGCAGTGTTCAGCTTTTCCTTGAGCGGATCGCCCTTGCGGATGGCAATCCCCGCGCCGTTGCCGTTGATTTCCTTGTCGACCGGCAGGGTCGTCAGGATCTTGCAGCAGGCGCCGGCGTCGGACTTGACCCATTCGGAGAGAACGACGACGTCGTCGATGACGGCATCGACACGGCCGCTGGAAACGTCGAGCTTGTATTCGTCAGCGGTCGGATAGAGCTTCAGTTCGGTGTCGGCCAGGTGCTTCTCGGCGTAGTTGGCGTGCGTCGTCGAGGTCTGGGCGCCGATCACCTTGCCCTTGAGGCCAGCAACGTCAGTGATCTTGGAGTCCTTGGGTACGGCGATGGCCGGCGGCGTGTTGTAGTACTTGTTGGAGAAGTCGACGAGCTTCAGGCGTTCCGGCGTAATCGACATGGAAGAAACGATCATGTCGAATTTCTTGGCGTTGAGCGCCGGAATGATGCCGTCCCAATCGGTGCTGACGAAGCTGCATTCAGCTTTCATCTCGGCACAGAGCGCCTTGGTGATATCGATGTCGAAGCCCTGGATGGTCCCGCTGGCATCGACGAATTCGAAGGGCGGATAGGTCGAATCGGTGCCGATCACGTATTTTTCGCCATCGGCCATGGCCGAGCCGGCAAAGAGCGACATTGCCGCGATCGAGGCTGCCGCGAAGATACGGGTGGAATTAAACATGAGGATCCTCTCTGTTGGTGGCCGCTGTCGGTTTTTCTCTTGGACTCGCGGGCGCAATTCAACGGTGTCGACACCGCCTTGCGGCGATAATCAGACTTTTTTTCATGGAATTGCAACAGAAATTCCCGCGCAATTGTGCGGTGCAAATAACAGGCGAGATGAACGAAAGCAGACTGCAACATTCACGGGAGGTTAATCCAGGGCTTCCTAGAACGGGAACAAATCGGCGGCTTGGCGCTTTGCCAGTTCGCCGTTTCGCCTCATTGCGAAGCTAGGGGCGGAGCAAGGCCTGTCGGCCTTCAGGAAGCTCAAACAGGATCGAGGAAACCCGATGGGCAAGAAATCAACTTTGTTTGCGAGTGCCGCTTTTCCGCTGCTTTCCCTATCGCTGGCTCTCCAGCCCGCCACGACGATGGCTGCCGTCCGCGACGTCGCGGCGCCGGCCGCGGCCGTGCAGCAGGCGGAGCAGGGCAGTTTCGAAGTGGCGCAGGACGCGCCGTCGGACGAGGAACTGCTGAAGAAGAAGCGTAAGGAAAAGAAGGAGGCTCCGGCCGAACAGGCGCCGGCAGCCGAGCAGCCCAAGCAAGAACCTGCCGAAAAGCCGAAGAAAGCCGAGCCGAAGGAGGCGCCGGCACCCGAGCCGAAGGCAGAACCTGAAGCGCCGAAGGCCGAAGCGCCCCGGGAGGAGCCCGCACCAAAGGCCGAAAGCAAACCCGAGCGCAAGGCCAAGAAGGAGGCTGAGCCCGAGGTAAAGCCTGAGGCCCAGCCGCAGCAGGAAGAGCCGCAGCAGCCCGTAACGCAGGAAAAGCCGAAAAAGCCCAAGAAGCCTCAGGCGCAGCAGGCCGAGCCGGAGGCTCAGCCGGAGCCCGAACAGCAGCCGGCCGCCAAGGAAGCTCAGCCGCAGGTGGAGCAGGCTGAGCCTGAGACCAAGCCGGAGGGCAAGCAGCGACAGGAGAAGGCCCAAGGTAAGGACAAAGGCAAGGGCAAGGCCGAAAAGGAAGCCCAGCCGGCTGCGCCCGAGGCCGTGACGCCGGCCGAGAATCAGGCCAAGCCCGAAGCAAAACCCGAGACAAAACCCGCAGCCGAGGCGCCGGCCGAGAAGAAGCCGGCAAAGGGCGAGGCGACAGCGCCGGCGGACAAGCCGGCCGAAGACAAGGCAGCCGCACCTGAGGCCGCGCCCGTCGAAAAGCCTAAGGAGGGCACGGCCGAAAAGCCTGCCGCAGCACCGACGACCGCGCCCAGCACCGACACCGCCCAGCCTGCGCCGGATGCCGGCGGTAGTCAGCAGGTAGAGCAGGCGCTTCCGGCACCGGAAAAGGTTTCTCCCGAGGAACTGGAGCGCCGCAAGAAGATCGCCGCGGATCCGGCCAAGAGCAACGAGACCGTCGTGCTGCCGGTCGAGAATGGTGCTGCCGTGCTCGACAGCGACAAGGATGCAGACCGCAGCAAGGGCCGCGAAGGCCGCCGCGACCGCGACAAAGTGCGCGCCGAGAGCCAGGAGGTGAAGGTGCCGATCTCGGATGCCGATGCCCAGGCGGCGACCGCCGGCAAGGCGCCGGCGCCGATCAAGCTCGAGGCGGTGACCAGCGAGAAGGGCACCAGACTGGAGGAACGGCCGCGATTCGTCCGTCCCGAGGGCGCCCGCGTTGACGACCAAACCGACGACAATCGCGTGATCATCCAGTACAACAATCAGGTGATCGTGCGCAGCGACGACGACAGACGGTTCCTGCGCGACGGCGAACGGCCGATCTATGAAGAGTTGCCCGACAGTCGTTATCGCGAGACGATCACACGGCCGGAGGGCTACCGCATCGTGACGATCCGCAACCGCTACGGCGATATTATCCAGCGGTCGCGCGTCGACGCCCGCGGGCGCGAATCCGTCCTCTACTATTCGCCCGATCTCTACGAAGATCCGGACCGCGGCTATTTCGAGGATCCGGGCGCCGATCTGCCGCCAATGCGGTTGCGCGTGCCGCTTAGCGATTACATCGTCGACACACGCAGCGACCCGGACCGGGACTACTACGAATTCCTGAGCGAGCCGCCCGTCGAGCCGGTGGAGCGTGTCTATTCGCTTGACGAGGTGAAGTATTCGGCCCGTATCCGCGACAAGGTGCGCCGCATCGACCTCGACACGATCACCTTCGCGACCGGCAGCGCCGAGATCCCGATGGCCCAGGCGCGCACCCTGCGCAAGGTTGCCGACGCGATCAACCAGGTGCTGAAGAAGGATCCGAGCGAGACCTTCCTGATCGAGGGTCACACGGATGCGGTCGGCAGCGATCAGAGCAACCTGGTTCTTTCCGACCAGCGCGCGGAATCGGTCGCTAACGTGCTCTCCGACGTCTACGGCATCCCGCCGGAAAACATGGCGACGCAGGGTTATGGCGAGCGGTACCTGAAGGTGAATACGGCAGGTCCCGAACAGGAAAACCGCCGCGTCACCATCCGCCGCGTCACGCCGCTGGTGCGCCCGGTCGCCGCCAACCAGTAAATACAGTTGCCCCTCTCCATTCGTGGAGAGGGGCAACTGGCTTTCTCCCTCTTCTCCCGCAGGGGAGACGAGAGTCGAGGCTTTACTCGCCGACCTTCTTCGCTGCCTTTTCGATGACGCCGGCGACTTTTTTCGGTTGGGATGCGAAGACGGCGTGACTGGCCTTGATCTCGGTCACGTTGCTACCGGCTCGTTTCGCCATCTCGCGCTCGAGGTCGGGATTGATGGCGCGATCCCCGGTGGCAACGATCGACCAGCTCGGCTTCGTCCGCCATGCCGGCTCTGCGATCTTGGCCGCGAAGGCCTGTTTCGCGGCGAAGACTTGTGACTTTGCCAGGAAGTCGGCCTCGGCTTTTGGAAGGTCGGCCGCAAAGTCAGCCGCGAAGGCGCCAGGGTCGAGATAGAGATATTTTCCGTCCCTTGTTTCCTTGATGTCCATGCTGCCGGCCGGCTTCGAACTGGCGAGGCTCAGCAGGCTTTCGCCCTTGTCGGGCTGAAAAGCCGCGACATAGACGAGGCCGGCGACACCCGGATCGTTGCCGGCTTCGGTGATGACCATGCCGCCGTAGCTGTGGCCGACGAGGAGCGTCGGTCCTTCCTGCAGGTCAAGAACCCGCTTCGTCGCCGCCACATCGTCGTCGAGCGAGGTGAGGGGCTCCTGGACGATGGTGACGTTGAAGCCGCGCTTTTCGAGGATCTCGGTCGCCTTGCGCCAGCCCGAGCCATCGGCCAGTGCGCCGTGGACGATCACGATGTTCTTGACGGCGGCAGCCTCGGCCGCGAATGCGATTCCGGCAGTGGCGAAGGCAAGGGCAGCAATGAAAGTCAGATGCTTGTTCATGAGGTTACTCCTTGTGGTCGATGTTGAAGATCGGGATCCGGAACCGTCTCGGGTTCAGCCGAAGGTGAAGGCGTAGGCCTGGACGCCGGGATCGAGGAAGCGGACTTCGAAGGTGCGGGCTGCGACGGTGCCGGACTGGCGGACAAGCTGATAAAGCCTCGTCGCAGTCACCGTGCCGTTGCCGTCGGCATCGACGTCGGAGCCGTGATCGGGTCCTGGCGGCTTGCCGTCGATCGTTACCTGGAAGCGGATCGGTCTGGCGCTCGCGGCGGGTCCGAGAACGAGATGCAGGTCGCGGGCGCTGAAGCGATAGGCGATCGCGCCCCCCGGCTGATCGAGTGTCGCCTGGTCCTTGCCGACGGTCCAGGTGCCCGAGAGACCCCATGCATTGAGGCCGGGCGCCGCGATCGAATAGGTCTCGGACGTATCGGCCTGCAGCCCTTCGGGCGACTCGAAATTCTCCGCCTGCCCATAGCCGAGATAGGTCTCGCCGGAGCGGATATTGCCGAGGTCGGGAGCGGCTTCCACGCCCCTGGCGACCGGTGCGACGGGAGCTGCGGCCGTCATTTGGCTGCCGGCCTCATGCAGCAGATCCTGGATGGCTTCTTCGGTCCTGCCGTAATTGCCTTCGCCGAAATGGTGATAGCGGATCTGGCCCTTGGCATCGATCAGATAGGCGGCCGGCCAGTAGCTGTTTTCGAAGGCGCACCAGATTTTGTAATCATTGTCGATCGCAACGGGGTAGCCGATCTGGAAGTCACTGAGCGCCTTCCGGACATTGTCGATCTTCTTCTCGAAGGCAAATTCCGGAGCGTGGACGCCGATAACGACGAGGCCCTGATCGGCGTATTTTTCAGCCCAGGCCCTGACATAGGGAATCGTGCGGATGCAGTTGATGCAGGAATAGGTCCAGAAGTCGACGAGCACCACCTTGCCCTGCAATTGCTCCTTGGTCAGAGGCTTCGAATTCAGCCATTCGACCGCGCCGTCGAGCGAAGGCGCATAACCTTCCACGGGCAGATCACTGCGGAAGGGCTTCTTCGCATCGGCGGCGACGATCGTCGCGTCGCTGCTTGCCAACTCGGAGGGCGCGCCGCCGAGGGGTTTGGCATGCAGCCTGTCCAGCACGGCCTTTTCCAACGATGCGGTGCTGGCATAGGAAAGGCGCGCCAGCAGGCTGGTGTCGAGACCGAGCGCAATGACGGCAACGCCGGCGAGAACAGCGGCGCCGAGAAGCTGGCGAATGCGATCGCCGAAGCCGAGCGAGCGTTTCATGGAGGCGAAGATTTTGCCGCCGAGGAGCAGGGCGACGGCTAGAGAGGTCGCAGCACCGGCGGCATAGGCGATCAGGAGGAAGGTGGTCTGCAGATTGGCGCCCTGCAATGCCGCGCCCGTCAGGACGAGGCCGAGGATCGGCCCGGCGCAGGGCGCCCAGAGGAGGCCTGTGGCGACGCCGAGAATGAGGGCGCTCCTAACCGTCGGCGCGGCGCGGCCAGCGCTGTTCGCATTCACGAGGTTGTTGCCGAGGTCGACGATCGGCCGGGCAAGCGTGCTTGCAAAGCGCGGCGAAAGCAGGCTCGCACCGAAGAGCGCGAGCATGACGATGGCGGCGAGGCGGCCGTATTCGTTGGCGCGAATGGCCCAGCTGCCGCCGACGGCGGCAAGGGTAGCGACCAGCGCGAAGGTCGCGGCCATACCGGCCAGCATCGGCAGCGTGCTCCTTATGAACGGCTGTCCGGCGCGGGCGAAAACGAAGGGGAGGATGGGCAGGATGCATGGGCTGAGGATGGTCAGCACGCCTCCGAGATAAGCAATGATCAGAAGTGTCATCATCGTTTCCTTTGAAACCGATTGATCGGGCTCTGGACGGCGATGGGCCCGAACCAGCAACGGCGGCGATAAGGCCGGGCTGACGTATCTCCGATGTGTCCGGTTTTCGGGAAAATGTACCGTACTATTGCAATGGGGCGCGGGTGATACAGAGCGATACAAACTGCCGGCGCGGCCGCGAAAACGGCGGCGGCGGTGCGATTGCTTGGTCGGGAGGTGCGATTGTATCAGAGTGTATCCAGGTGGGCGTACGCTACATTCCCATTCAAAAACGACGGGTCATGACATACCGGTGATACAAGCGGAACGTTTTCTGCCGACTGTGATCCATGCGACAGGAGAGACTGATGTCAGAGCAAATCAACCACAACCGCCGCCGCTTCTTCGGTATGACGGCCATCGCGCTTGCTGCGGTAGAATTCGGTGTGGCCGACGCGGCCGCTGCCCAGACGGCGCCGGCTTCGCCGGCAACCTTGCCTGACGTGAAGAGGGGAACCAATACCTCCTTCGAAGCGCTGAAGCAGATCAAAACCGATGTGCTGGACATCGGTTATGCCGAGGCGGGCAGGGCGGATGGACCGGTCGTGCTGCTGCTGCATGGCTGGCCCTATGACATCTATAGTTTCGTCGATGTCGCGCCGCTGCTGGCCTCCGCCGGCTATCGGGTGATCGTGCCTTATCTGCGCGGCTATGGCACGACCCGTTTCCTCGACGACAAGACGCCCCGCAACGGCCAGCCTTCGGCTCTTGCCGCCGATATGATCGCCTTGCTCGATGCATTGAAGATCGAAAAGGCCGTCATCGCCGGCTATGACTGGGGCGGGCGGACCGCCAACATCATGGCTGCTCTCTGGCCGGAGCGCTGCAAGGCGATGGTCTCGGTGAGCGGCTACCTGATCGGCAGCCAGGAGGCCAACAAGAAGCCGCTGCCGCCGAAGGCGGAGCTTGCCTGGTGGTATCAGTTCTATTTTGCCACCGAACGCGGCCGCTTGGGATATGCGAGCAATACCCACGATTTCGCAAAGCTCATCTGGCAAACGGCCTCGCCGAAGTGGAATTTCGACGATGCGACATTCGACAGATCCGCCGCCGCTTTCGACAATCCCGACCATGTCGATATCGTCATTCACAACTACCGCTGGCGCCTGGGGCTGGTCGAAGGCGAGGCCAAGTATGATGCCTATGAGAAAAAGCTAGCCGCCCTGCCGATGATTTCGGTGCCGACGATCACCATGGAAGGCGATGCGAATGGCGCGCCGCATCCGGAGCCTTCCGCCTATGCCGCAAAGTTCTCCGGCAAATATGAACACCGTACGATCGGCGGCGGCATCGGCCACAATCTGCCGCAGGAAGCGCCGCAGGCCTTTGCACAGGCGGTCATCGACGTCGATCGCTTCTGATCGGGTCACAGGCCTGGGAGTTCGTTGCTCCGGCCGCCGGAATATGCGTAGGTCGCGTCTGGCGCTTCGGTACCTGAACGAGGCGGTGGGCGCGGCCATAGCGTTGAGGAAGAGCAAATATGGATCATGTCGATCACATCCTGATCGTCGACGACGATCGTGAAATCCGCGAGCTGGTCTCGGGCTATCTGCAGAAGAATGGCCTGAGGACCAGCGTTGCCGCGGACGGGCGCCAGATGCGCAGTTTTCTGGATGCCAATGCCGTCGACCTGATCGTGCTCGACGTGATGATGCCCGGCGATGACGGGCTGGTGCTGTGCCGCGAACTCCGCTCCGGCCGGCACAAGGCGATCCCGATCCTGATGCTGACGGCGCGCACGGACGAGATGGACAGGATCCTCGGGCTGGAGATGGGCGCGGACGACTATCTTGCCAAGCCCTTCGCCGCGCGTGAACTGCTCGCCCGTATCAAGGCGGTGCTGCGGCGCACGCGCATGCTGCCGCCCAACCTGCAGATCAGCGAAGCGGGACAGCTGCTCACGTTCGGCGAGTGGCGGCTCGACACGGTCGCCCGGCATCTGCTCGACAAGGACGGGACCGCGATTGCGCTGAGCGGCGCCGAATACCGCCTGCTTCGCGTCTTCATCGACCATCCCCAGCGTGTCCTCAACCGCGATCAGCTTCTGAGCCTGACGCAGGGTCGCGACGCGGAACTCTTCGACCGCTCGATCGATCTTCTGGTCAGCCGGCTGCGTCAGCGGCTGGGCGACGATGCGCGCGAACCGACCTATATCAAAACCGTGCGCAGCGAAGGTTACGTCTTCTCGGTTCCGGTCGAAATCTCGGAGCCGCGCCAATGAGGGCTGCGATCGCTATGCTGCCGGGCTTGATGTGGCCGAAAACCCTGCGATCGAGGATATTTCTTATCCTGCTGATCGGCCTGGCTTTCGCCTACGGGCTTTCCTTCAGTGTTCTCTACATGGAGCGCTACATGTCGGCCAAGGCGGTGATGCTCGGCACGCTGGAGAACGACGTCGCGACATCGATAGCCGTTCTCGACCGGCTTCCGTCGGCCGAGCGCGGCGATCTTGTGGACTGGCTTAGCCGCGGCAACTACCGCTTCGAACTTGGTCCCGGCTTAGCCGGCGTGCCCGACGCCTCAGCCAAGGGCAGGGAGATCGGGGGAAAGATAGAGGCGGCTGCCGGGCACCGCTTTCCGATCCGCATAGAACGGATTCCGGGCGAGGTGAACCGGCTGCAGGCGCATCTCACGCTGAGCGACGGCAGCCCGCTCACCATCGATGTGACGCCGAGGGGCGTCATGCCGATCGCGGCCTGGCTGCCCTATGTCTTCTCCGTGCAAATGCTCCTCCTCATCCTGTGTACCTGGTTTGCGGTGCGCCTGGCGATCCGGCCGCTCGGAAGGCTGGCGGCTGCCGCCGATGCGCTCGATCCCGACAAGGACGGTCCCGCCTTGGGCGAGGCCGGGCCAAGCGAGGTCGCGCATGCGGCAAGGGCGTTCAACGCGATGCGGGAGAGGATTGCCCATTACCTCGAAGAGCGGGTGCAGATACTGGCGGCGATCTCGCACGATCTGCAGACGCCGATCACCCGCATGCGGCTGCGCGCCGATATGGCGGAGGATTCGCCGGAGAAGGACAAGCTGATGTATGATCTCGGCGAGATCCAGCGCCTGGTGCAGGACGGCATAGCCTATGCGCGGAGCGCCCACGGCAATGGCGAGAAGAACGCTCGCATCGATCTCGCCTCGTTCATCGACAGCATAGCCTATGACTATCAGGACACCGGAAAGGCCGTCACGGTCGTGGGGCTGGTTCAGGGCGCGGCCTTCACCAAGCCACACGCGCTTCGCCGCATCCTGTCGAACTTCATCGACAATGCGTTGAAATTTGCAGGCGCCGCCGAAATCAGTGTCGAACGCAACGCGGAAAACGACATTGTCATATCGGTCATGGATCGCGGGCCGGGCATCCCCGATGAAATGCTCGAAGCCGCGATGCAGCCTTTCTTCCGACTGGAGCAGTCCCGCAACCGGGAGACCGGCGGCACCGGACTCGGTCTTGCGATCGCCCAGCAGCTGACGGCCAAGATCGGCGGATCGCTCAAGCTCTACAATCGTGTCGGCGGCGGGCTGGCGGCGGAAGTCACCATTCGGTGACGGACGCCGGAATTTTTCCCGCGGTTTTGTATGTCAAAATGTCCTGGATATCCGTTGCTACGTTTTGTGACATTTCGGGCCCGTTTCGGAAACATGCCGGATATATCCATCGGTCAAACCACACTCCGTTCAACCCGATCGCCTGAGGTGATCCGGTCGCGAACGGCGACCATTACAAGGAGTGTACCCATGACCAAGATCGACAAGGTTCTCTATACCGGCAAGACCCGCACCACCGGGGGGCGCGACGGGTCTTCGCAAAGCGATGACGGACAGCTCGACATCAAACTCTCGTCTCCCGGCAGCGCGCGGCCCGGCACCAATCCCGAACAGCTTTTCGCCGCCGGCTGGTCGGCCTGCTTCATCGGCGCGATGGGCATCGCCGCCGGCAAGCTGAAGATCAGGCTTCCCGCGGAAACTGCGGTGAATGCCGAAGTCGATCTCGGGACGACGGACGGCGATTATTTTCTGCAGGCCCGACTCAAGGTCAGCCTGCCCGACATCGAGCCGGATGTCGCCAAGGCGCTTGTCGACGAGGCGCACCGGACCTGCCCGTATTCGAAAGCCACGCGCGGCAACATCCACGTCGAGCTGATCGTTGCCTGACCGGACGATCATCCTTGTGATGGAGGATTTGATGAGACTGATGATCATCTGCATTCTGGGAGCGGCGGTCTTCGCCGCGCCCTGTATCTACGACATAAGCTCGCGGGAGCCATCGCCGCTGGCCGGCCTCGTGACGGCAGTTTCCCCTTCAGGCCATTAAGGAGAAAGTCAGTGAAACTCTACCAGAACGAAATTTCCTCTGCGACTTCGAGAGTCCGGATCGCGCTGGCGCTCAAGGGACTGACGGCCGAGGCGCTGCCAGTGAGCATTCTCGGAGAGGACGCGGAAAGCCGGCAGGCCGGCTATCGCACCGTCAATCCGCAGGGGCTGGTGCCGGCCTTGCTGACGGATAACCGCGTCCTCATCACCCAGTCGCTGGCGATCGTCGAATATCTCGATGAGGTTCAGCCCGAGCCGCCGCTGCTGCCCGATACGGCAGAAGGCAGGGCGCAGGCCCGCTCGATTGCGCTTGCAATCGCTGCCGAGATCCACGCGCTGCTGCCGCCGCGGATCGGCCTGCATCTCAAGGCAGCCTTTCAGGCGGATGCCGATGCTGTCGCTGCTTGGAGCCGTCACTGGGTTGGCGAGGGAATGGCCGCGGTCGAGGCTATGATCGGCGGCCGCAGGCAAGGCGCTTTTGCCGTCGGCGACCGGCCTGGTATTGCCGATATCTTCCTCTTCCCGCAGGCGATCAGCGCCCGCCGCATGGGCTTCGATCTCTCCCGGTGGCCGAATATTGCCGAGATTGTCGGCAGGCTGGAAGCCATACCGGCTTTCCAGGAGAATGCGCCGGCGCCGAGGAAATGATCCGGTCGGCGAAGACGCAGCCACAAAGGGCTGCGCTGCTTCAGCTTTTCGTTGTTTCGTTCTCCACTCCACGTCATCCTCGGCCTTGTCAGCCTTGTGCCGAGGATCTGCTCCGAAAGCAGATGCTCGGGGTAAGCCCGAGCATGCCGCAAAATTCTGTTACCGGTTAACCCTCGCCTGCAGATGCGGGGGGTAACGATCGCCTTCGACCTTAATGGTGACCAGCGCGCTTTCGATGCTGGCAAGATCATCGGCGGTCAGTTCGACTTCGGCAGCTCCGATATTCTCTTCGAGGCGGTGCAGCTTGGTGGTGCCGGGAATCGGCACGATCCACGGCTTCTGCGTCAGAAGCCAGGCCAATGCCACCTGAGCAGACGTCGCCTTCTTTCGTGCGGCGATCTTCGCCAGCAGATCGACGAGCGCCTGGTTGGCTTTTCGCGCCTCCTGAGAAAAGCGCGGCACGATGTTGCGGAAATCCTTGCTGTCGAAGGTGGTTGTCTCGTTGATCGCACCGGTAAGGAAGCCCTTGCCGAGCGGGCTGAACGGAACGAAACCGATGCCAAGCTCTTCGAGCGTTGGCAGGATTTCCTGCTCCGGCTCGCGCCACCACAGTGAATATTCGCTCTGCAGCGCCGTCACCGGCTGGACCGCATGAGCGCGGCGGATCGTCTGGGCGCCCGCTTCCGAAAGGCCGAAATGCTTCACCTTGCCCTCTGATATCAGCGCCTTGACCGTGCCGGCGACATCCTCGATCGGAACATCGGGGTCCACGCGATGCTGGTAGAAGAGGTCGATGACGTCGGTCTTCAGGCGCTTCAGCGCCTGATCGGCGACCGTGCGGATATGCTCGGGCCGGCTGTTCATGCCGCTCTGGCCGCCATTGGCGTCGAAACTGAAGCCGAATTTCGTGGCGATCACCACCTCGCTTCGGAAAGGCGCGAGCGCCTCTCCCAGAAGCTCCTCGTTCTTGTAGGGGCCATAGGCCTCCGCTGTGTCGAAGAAAGTGACACCGCGTTCGTAGGCCCGGCGGATCAGCTTGACCGCTTCCTGGACGTCCGTCGCCGGTCCATAACCATAGCTCAGCCCCATGCAGCCGAGGCCCATGGCCGAGACTTGGAGGCCGCTTTTTCCGAGTTCACGCGTCTGCATCGGAATTTCCTTTTCAGCCTTGATATTCGGTGTCCGTCACATGCTCCATCCAGTCGACGGCCTTGCCGTCGAGTTGTTCCTGGATGGCGATATGGGTCATTGCGGTCGTTGGCGATGCGCCGTGCCAGTGACGTTCGCCCGGTGCGAAGCGAACGACATCTCCGGGACGGATTTCCTCGATCGGACCGTCCTGGCGCTGGACGCGGCCGCAGCCGGCAGTGACGATCAAGGTCTGGCCGAGGGGATGGCTGTGCCAGGCGGTGCGGGCGCCGGGCTCGAAGGTAACGCTGGCGCCGGCAGCGCGGGCAGGGTCGGTGGCCGTAAACAGGGGATCGATACGCACTGTGCCGGTGAACCAGTCTGCCGGCCCCTGCGCCGAAGGTTGCGAGCCGTTTCGTTTGATATCCATAGTCGTTCTCTCGAATGTCGGATGAGACCGTTTCGGCGGACACAGTCAGCGCCGGTGAACGTATTCGTTCCCGGCGAACATGTTCACCTGGGATACCGGGATATTTAGCGCGTGCGCGAAATTTCGATTAGATGGTATAAACGGCAAGAACCTATGAGAGAGATTCATGAATGCCACGTTCGTCCGTCGACGACCTCATCGCCTTTCTTGCGGTTGCGCGGGAGCAGAGCTTCACCAAGGCGGCGGCGAAGCTGGGCGTATCGCAATCGGCGCTCAGCCACACCATCCGGGGGCTGGAGGCGAGGCTTGGACTGCGATTGCTTACCCGCACGACGCGTAGCGTCTCACCGACAGAAGCCGGCGAACGCTTGCTTGTCTCGATCGGCCCGCGCTTCGACGAGATCGAGAGCTCGCTGGTTGCCTTGAGCGCATTCCGGGATAAGCCGGCGGGCACGATCCGCATCAATGCCGGCGAGCATGCGGCCAATTCTGTTCTCTGGCCCGCTCTGGAGAGGTTCCTGCCTGAATATCCCGATGTCAGGGTTGAGATCATCGTCGATTATGGTCTGACCGACATCGTCGCCGAGCGTTACGATGCGGGGGTGCGGCTGGGTGAACAGGTGGCGAAAGACATGGTCGCGGTGCGCATCGGCCCTGACATGCGCATGGCGGTGGTCGGCGCTCCCACCTATTTCGACGCCAGGCCGAAGCCTCTGACACCCCATGACCTCACGGATCACAATTGCATCAATCTGCGTCTCCCGACCTATGGCGGTGTTTACGTCTGGGAGTTCGAGAAGGACGGGCGCGAGCTGAATGTTCGGGTCGAAGGGCAATTGGTCTTCAACAATATCGCGCTCAGACTGAAGGCGGCGCTTGCTGGCGCCGGGCTCGCCTATCTGCCTGAGGACGCCGTGCAGGCGCATCTTGAGAATGGGCTGCTGGTGCGCGTGCTCGAGGACTGGTGTCCGCCGTTTCCCGGTTATCATCTCTATTATCCCAGCCGCCGGCATGCATCGGCGGCCTTTGCGGTCGTCGTCGATGCGCTTCGGTATCGTCGGTAGAGACTTATATTTCGCACATCGGTAACGCGTTTATTTCGCACGATCGGTAACGCGTTGAAGCAATGCGAAGACATACCGCGCCAGCCGTTTGACATTCCATCCTTCGCCACTAATTCAAAGTGAAACTGAAGGAAACAATGAATGAATACTGCTATTCCTGCCGCGAAAGCTCGGACCGGAGTGTCCGGTTTGGACACAATTCTGGCAGGGGGCCTTTCCGCAGGCCATGTGTTTCTCCTCGAGGGGAATCCAGGAGCCGGAAAAACCACCATTGCATTGCAGTTTCTGATCGAGGGCGCGCGCCTTGGCGAGCGGGGACTCTACATCACGCTCTCTGAAACAGAGAGTGAATTGCGGGCCGGAGCCGCGTCGCACGGCATGGTCATCGATGGTAATATCGAAGTCTTCGAGGTCGTGCCTCCCGAGAGCCTGCTGGATGCCGATCAGCAGCAGAGCCTGCTTTACTCGTCAGATCTGGAACTTGGGGAGACCACCAGAGAAATCTTCGCCGCTTTCGAAAGGGTGAAGCCCAGCCGGGTGGTTCTCGACAGCCTGTCGGAGATAAGGCTGCTGGCGCAAAGCTCGCTGCGCTACCGTCGGCAGATCCTTGCTCTCAAACATTACTTCGCCCGCCAGGGCGCAACGGTGCTGCTGCTCGACGACCTGACCTCGGACGTGCTCGACAAGACGGTGCACAGCGTCGTGCACGGCGTCATTCATCTCGAGGAACTGGCGCCCGGCTACGGCTCGGAACGGCGACGTCTGAGGATCATAAAATACCGCGGGCAGGCCTTCCGCGGCGGCTACCACGATTTCACCATCCAGACCGGCGGCGTCGTCGTATTCCCGCGTCTCGTTGCCTCCGAGCACAGGACGAGCTACTCCCGCGACAACGTTTCGAGCGACATTGCGGAGCTCGACCTTCTCTTGGGTGGCGGACTGGAGAGAGGCTCCAGTACGCTGATCCTCGGCCCCGCCGGCACCGGCAAAAGCACCTTCTCTTTTCAGTTCCTGGCAGCAGCGATCGGGCGTGGAGAGAAGGCGGCGGCCTTCGTTTTCGATGAGGAGCTTGGGCTGCTTTTCGGGCGGCTCAAGGCGCTCGGAATGGATCTCGAGGCGATGGTGGACGCAGGTCTCGTCCACATCGAGCAGGTGGACGCCGCCGAATTGTCGCCCGGGGAATTTGCGCACCGGGTGCGGGACTGTGTCGACAAGTCAGGCGCCAAGACGGTCATCATCGACAGCATCAACGGATATCAGGCTGCGATGCCCGATGAGAATTCGCTGATCCTCCATATGCACGAACTGCTGCAATATTTGAACAGGCAAGGCGCAAACACCTTCCTGACGGTGGCTCAGCACGGGCTGGTCGGTGACATGAAAGCTCCCGTCGACGTCACCTATCTCGCTGATACCGTTATTCTGCTGCGTTATTTCGAGGCGGCCGGACGGGTGCGGCGGGCAGTTTCGGTGATCAAGAAGAGGACCGGCTTCCATGAGGATACAATCCGGGAATATCGGATCGACAGGTCAGGGCTGACATTCGGAGGGCCACTTATCGGATTCCAGGGGGTGCTGCGCGGCGTTCCTGAGTTTGTTTCAGACACGACATCCCTCATGTCGCGCGATAGCGGGGATGGCGGCAATTCCTAATTCCGGCAAACCAAAGGCGCTGATCTACGCACCCGCCGGTCGCGATGCTCTGGTGGCGATATCCCTGGTGAACGAAGCCGGGGCGACAGCGGTTAGCGCCCCCGACCTCCCGATGTTCGCGGCTCTGCTCGATGACGACGTGGCGTTCGGCGTGCTGACGGAAGAGGCGGTTCGTTCAAGCGATTTGAAACCTGTCGCGGCCTGGATATCGGCGCAGCCGAGCTGGTCGGACCTGCCCTTTATCGTGCTCACCACGCGGGGCGGCGGGCCGGAACGAAATCCGGCCGCTGCCAGGCTTTCCGAGGTTCTCGCCAATGTTACCTTTCTGGAACGGCCCTTCCACGCGACATCCTTCATCAGTATCGCCAGGACCGCGTTAAGGGGGCGTCTGCGCCAATATCAGGCGCGTGCCCAGTTGGAGGCGCTCAGCGAAGGTGAACGGCGGCTGCAAACGGCACTTGCCGCGGGCCGTCTCGGAGCCTGGGAACTGGAATTGTCGTCGATGCGGTTGTCCGCGTCCGATACCTGCAAGGCCATCTTCGGCCGAGGTGCGGACGAGAGATTTGCGTATGACGACCTGATCGCCAGCATCCATCCCGACGATCGTAGCCTCGTTCAGGCAAGCCTGGATCTGACGATCGAGATCGGCCGTGATTATTCGGTCGAACATAGGACGATCTGGCCCGACGGATCGCTTCATTGGGCGGAGATGCATGCGCAGCTTTATGCCGACAGATATGGTTCGGCGAAGAAGCTGGTTGGCGTTTCCTCCGATGCCACAGCCCGCAAGACCAGCGAGGAGAACCTCCGACGGCTCAATGAGGGCCTTGAAGAGCGGGTGAGAGAACGGACCGGCGAGGTGCATGCTGCCCACCAGAGTCTGCTTGAACAGGTCGCCCAACGTGAAAGGGCCGAGGAGCAGCTTCGCCACTCACAAAAAATGGAAGCGATCGGCCAGCTGACCGGCGGCGTCGCGCATGATTTCAACAATCTGCTGATGGTCGTTCTCGGCAATCTCGAGCTGCTCGGCAAGCATGTGACAGGAGACCCGAAGGCGACCCGCCTGGTCGATGGCGCGCTTCAGGGCGCGCGCCGCGGGGCAGCGCTGACCCAGCGTCTGCTGGCTTTCGCCAGACGGCAGGATCTTCAAGTGAAGCCGGTCGATCTGGCCGAGCTGGTATCCGGCATGAACGATCTGTTGCGTCGCTCGGTGGGATCGTCCGTCAGCATTGAAACCGCGCTCGCGCCGGCGCTGCAGCCGGCATTGGCCGATGCCAACCAGGTCGAACTGGCGCTGCTCAACCTTGCCGTCAATGCGCGTGATGCGATGCCGGATGGAGGAGCTCTGTCGATTTCGCTGCGTGAAGAACAAGTCGCGGGTGGCGGCGACCTCGACGAGGGGACCTACCTTGTTCTCAGCGTGACCGACAAGGGCACCGGAATGGATGCAGAGACGCTGAAGAAGGCCATCGATCCTTTCTTTTCGACAAAGGAACTCGGAAAGGGCACGGGCCTCGGGCTATCGATGATCCACGGCCTTGCCGTGCAGCTCAACGGCGCGCTGCGCCTGAAGAGCAGGCTCGGCGTGGGAACGACTGCCGAATTGTGGCTTCCCGCGACCGAACGGCGCCCTGAACAACCGGCCGAAACCGATCTACCTCTCGCGCAATCAACATCGAGGCTGAGGATCCTTCTGGTCGACGATGATACCTTGATCGCCATGAGCTCGGTCGAGATGCTTGAAGATCTCGGCCATGATGTCGTCGAAGCAAATTCCGGCTCACAGGCGCTGGAGGCGATCAGAAGCGGCCGGCATTTCGACGTGATGATTACCGACTATTCGATGCCTGGCATGACCGGTGCGCAGCTGGCCCAGGCGGTACGGGCCATTCGACCGGCGCTGCCGATCGTGCTGGCAACGGGCTATGCCGATCTTCCCGCCGGCGCAGAGGTCAATCTTCCCAGATTGGGAAAACCGTATAACCAGGACCAGCTTGTCAGAGAAATTCACAAGGCAATCGCAAGTGACCTGCCGCTGAGATCGGCCAGCTAGCGCCGAGCCTCAAGACCGACAATCTTAGTGATGAAATCGGCGATGGCGGCGGTGTCGTCGAGATCGAAGACGGGCAGGGCCGTATCGGTGACGGGATGATCGGCGGCGATCGCCGCGATGTGAGGATCGTCCGGCCCGAGCGGTGTACGATTTGCGGCTTCCAGGCGGCGGGCTTCGATTTTCGGGATCGGCTCGCGCTTGTAGCCCTCGATCAGCACGAGATCGCAGGGGGCGAGACGGGCGAGGATCTCCTCGAACGCGGGCTCCGGCGCGCCGCGCAGCTCGTGCATGATGGCGTAACGGGTGCCGGAGACGATCGTGACCTCATGTGCGCCGGCCTGGCGATGGCGGTAACTGTCGGCGCCGACCTTGTCGATATCGAAATCATGATGGGCATGCTTGATCGTCGAGATCTTGTAGCCGCGGCGGGTGAATTCCGTCACCAGCCGGACGGCGAGCCCCGTTTTGCCGGAGTTCTTCCAGCCGGCGATGCCGAAGACTTTCGGTGCGGTCATGTGCGAAGGGCCTCCAGCCAGCGTTGCGCCTCGACGAGATCATCAGGCGTGTTGATGTTGAAGAAGGGATCGAGCAGGCTGGCGCGGGTAGGATGCAGCGGGAAGGCTACTTCCGTAACGTCATGCCGTAAGAGGAAATCGCGCACACGGCGCTTTTCGTCGGTGGCAATCCAGGATTCGAGGTCGGCAGCCAGCGTCACCGGCCACAGACCGAAGACGGGATGGCTGCGGCCTTCGGAGGCGGCGATGGCGATCTGCGACGGGCGTTCGAGCGTTGCTGCCAGTCGGGCGACGAGATCGGCCGGGAAGAAGGGGCAATCGACCGAAACGGTGGCGACGTGGGTGACTGAGGGGATCGCGGCTGCATGGGTCATTGCGGCATGAATTCCGGCCATCGGCCCGGCCTTGCCGGAAATGCGGTCCGGAACGACGGGCACGTCTTCCTCGGCGGCATCGGCGTTGACGGCGATGGACGAGACCTGCGGCGACAGGCGGGAAAGCACATGGCGGAGCAGGCTCTCGGCGCCGAGCAATACGCTTGCCTTGTCACGGCCCATACGCTGCGAGCGGCCGCCGGCGAGCACCACGCCTGCGATCTCGGACTTTGTGAGCGAAAATTCTGCCATCATCCTGCCTCGGCGCTTTCGTCACACCGGCACGCGCGGCTCGGATTCCTGCGCGATCGGCGATAGGTGGCGCTTGGCCTCACGATAGAACGTATAGAGGCCGGAAGCGATAACGATCGCAGCGCCGAGCAGCGTCCAACCGTCAGGCACTTCGGCAAAGAAGAAGAAACCAAGCAGCGAGGAGAAGATCAGGCTGGTATAGCGGAAGGGCGCGACGAAGGAGATTTCGCCGGTGCGCATGGCGAGGATCACCGACTGGTAGCCGACGAGCACCAGCACCGAGGCGAGCAGGAGATGGCCGAGCGAGGTGGCGCTGACAGGATGCCAGCCGCCGAGCACGGGGATGAGAAGCGCGCCGAAGAAGGAGATCGAGATTGCGGTGATGACGGTGATCATCAGCGAGGGAATTTCCGGATCGATAGAACGTGTGGCGAGATCGCGGCCTGCCGTCGTCAGCACCGCGCCGACGCAGAGGAGGGCGGCGGCGGTGAAGCCTTCGGGGCCGGGGCGGATGATGATCATGACGCCGACGAGGCCGACGACAATCGCCGACCAGCGCCGCCAGCCGACGGGTTCCCGGAAGAAGAGCGCGGCGCCGAAGGTGACGACCAACGGCAGCGATTGCAGGATGGCCGAGGCATTGGCGATCGGCATCATGCCGAGGGCAGTGATGTAGGTGACGGCCGAGAACATCTCGCAAATGATGCGGAGGATGATGATCGGCTGCAACACAACGCGCCAGGAGCGCAGAGCGCCCACTTTCCTGGCGATCAGATAGACGAGCAGGCTGGTGAAGAGGCCGCGCAGAAACATGATCTCGCCGGCGTTCATATAGGCGACCACCGATTTGGAGAGAGCGTCGCTCGCGGAAAAGCCGGCCATCGCCATGCTCATATAGATGGCGCCCTGAGTGTTGCGTGACCGCGGCATGACGAGATTCCTTTACCTGTGCGTCCCTTCTTAGTCGGGAAGGTGGAGGAAAGGAGTGAGATGAATGCCACACCCGACATAAATCGACGATGCAACGCACAATAGTGCTCACCTTGGCGTAAGCACGCGAAGGGATATTATTGCAACCCGCTCTTTTAAAATGGGAATTTCGATATTCTCTCGGCGGTAATCGCGGCTTGGCCTGATCCGCCATGGAGGTGCTGTCGTCTCTCTTGTTCGCGCGCAGGAAACGGGTGGCTGCCACGCCGGATGTCTGAGATTTGAAGTGCCTCGACAACTGAGGAGAAATCGACATGGCACTTCTGAACGACAAATCCGCTATCATCACCGGCGCCAGCTCCGGCATCGGCCGCGCGGCAGCAAAGGTTTTTGCGCGGGAAGGCGCAAAGCTGGTTATTACAGGAAGACGGCAGGAGGCGCTCGACGCCGTCGTGGCCGAAATCGAGGCTGAGGGCGGACAGGCCGTCGCCGTGTCCGGCGATGTCAGGGACGAGACGCTGCAGATAAGGCTCGTCGAAACGGCTCTTTGGCGTTTCGGCAAGCTCGATATCGCCTTCAACAATGCCGGCGGACTTGGCGAAATGGGGCCGGTCGCCGGGCTGTCGCTGGACGGCTGGCGCGAGACGATCGAGACCAATCTCACCGCCTCCTTCCTTGGCGCCAAGCACCAGTCGGCAGCGATGGGCGAGGGCGGCGGATCGCTGATCTTCACCTCCACCTTCGTCGGCTATACCGCCGGCATGCCGGGCATGGGAGCGTATGCGGCGAGCAAGGCGGGATTGATCGGCCTCGTGCAGGTTCTTGCCGCCGAACTCGCGTCGCGGAAGATCCGCGTCAATGCCCTGCTGCCCGGCGGCACCGATACGCCGGCCGCCATCACCAACGCGCCTGGTGCGACTGAGGAATTGCTTGCTTTTGTCAACGGGCTGCATGCGCTGAAACGTATGGCGCAGCCGGAAGAGATCGCCAATGCGGCGTTGTTCCTGGCCTCCGACCTGTCGAGTTTTGTGACGGGGACGGCGATGCTCGCCGATGGCGGCGTTTCGATCAGTCGGACGTAAGCGAAGGCGGAAATCTGATGAGGATGAGTCACCCGCCCTCGTCCTTCGAGGCCCCTTTCGGGGCACCTCAGGATGAGGGCTGATCGTGGTGCCTGCCGCGTAGCAACATTGCGGGTGTGAATTGCGCCTGCGCCTCCTGCTGAGCTGGGCTGCCACCTATCTCCGACCTCATCCTGAGGTGCCCCCGAAAGGGGCCTCGAAGCACGGGGTCGGCCACCGTCTCTCCTAGGTTCAGGACATGATTAACCCGCCATCGACATTGATCGTCTGGCCGGTGATATAAGCGGCGTCGTCGCTGGCGAGGAAGGTGACCAGGCCGGCGACATCTTCGCCGGTTCCGGCGCGCTTCATCGGGATGCCTTCGACCCATTCCTTCATCAGTTCACCGGGGGCGTAGTTGCCGAGCAGCTTGCCCCAGGCCTGGTCGTTATAGGCCCACATGTCGGTTTCGATGATGCCGGGGCAGAAGGCGTTGACGGTAATCTTTTCGATCGCGACTTCCTTCGCCAGGCTCTGGGTGATGCCGACGACGCCCATTTTCGAGGCGGCGTAGTGCGGGGTGTAGATGAAGCCGTCGCGGGCCTGGCCGGAGGCGGTGTTGATGATGCGGCCGCCGCGCTTGTGCTTGCGCATTCTGGCAATGGCCTCCTGAGCGCAGAGGAAGACGCCTTTGGTGTTGACGGCCATGACCTTGTCCCACTCGTTTTCGGTCATGTCCTCGATGCGGGCGATGGTGATGACGCCGGCATTCTGGATCGAGACATCGACCGCGCCGAATTCCTTTTCTGCGGCATCGTAGAGCGCCTTGACGCTCGCCTTGTCGGTAACGTCGCCGATGAAGGAGATTGCCTTGCCGCCCTCGGCCCGGATCGCTTTGGCAACGCCGTGGACCAGATCCTCGTTCGCCGAGACGACGAGATTGGCGCCCTCGCGCGCAAAGCGCCTTGCGATGGCGGCGCCGATGCCGCGGCTGGCCCCGGTGATGACGACAGTCTTGTTTTCGAAGCGTTTCATGCTCTTTCCTTTCGGGTGTCCGTCGAGGGACGCAAATTCGGCTCAATGAATTCGCGTTGCCTTTGAGCGCCAATGACGACGCCGTGGCCTCAGCTCGTTCGATCAGCGCGAAGGGCGGGCGGACGGCGATATCGCGCCGTCTTGCCCGTTGGTCCCTTCAGCGCCTCGATCTCAGCCAGGGAGGAAGCGAGATCGGTTCATGTTCCAGTTGCCGGCAACGAGCTTTCTCATCCGCATCACCAGCAGCAGAAACCGCCATCGACGAGAAGATCGACGCCGGTGACGAAACTTGCTGCATTCGACAGCAAGAACACCGCCGGACCGACCATCTCGTCAACATCAGCCATGCGTTGCATCGGTGTTTGCTCCTCGAAAAGCTTGGTCTGGTGGACCATCTCCGGACGGGTGTTCATCGGCGTTGCCGTATAGCCGGGGGAGATGGTGTTGACGCGAATGCCGCGGCCGACCCATTCCATCGCCATAGACTTCGACATATGGATCACGCCCGCCTTGGAGGCGTTGTAATGCGCTTGGCTGAGGCCCCGGTTGACGATGACGCCCGACATGGAAGCGATGTTGACGATGGAGCCGCGTCCATTCTTCAGCATGGCGCGGGCCTCGGCCTGGCAGGAAAGAAAGATGCCTTTCAGGTTGATATCCATCAACGTCTGGTATTGATCTTCCTCCATATCTTCTGCCGGGTTCGCGTTGGCGATGCCTGCAGCGTTGACGGCCAGCGTCAAGGCGCCGAGATCCGCTTCGGTTCGTGCGACGGCATCGGCAAGCGAGGATTTGCTCGTCACATCGGCAGCGATCTCGATCGAGCGGCGGCCGGCGGCGCGAATATGTTCAGCTGTCTTCGCCAGTCCATCGTCGGTTCGACGGTCGAGCAGCGCCACATCAGCGCCGCATTGCGCAAGGCCGATGGCAATGCGCTGCCCGATGCCGCTGCCGGCACCGGTGACGATGGCAACCTGGCCGCTAAGGTCGAAAAGCTTCGGGGCGTTCAGAGTGATGTCAGACACCGCTCTTCCTTTCTCTGTCTGTTTAGATGGTCGCTAGCTCCATGACCGAGACGTCATTTGCCTGGTCACGATCGAGGATGCCTGCCTGCTTGCCCTGGGCAAGCACGAGAATGCGATTGGAAATGCCGAGAACTTCCTCGAGGTCGGAGCTTACGACAATGACCGCCACACCCTGTTTGGCAAGGTCGACGATGATGTCGTAGATGCCCGCGCGGGCGCCGACGTCGATGCCGCGCGTCGGTTCGTCGAGGACGACGACCTTGGGATCGCGCAAGAGCCACTTGGCGATCACGACCTTCTGCTGGTTGCCGCCGGAAAGATCGGAAGCGTATTGCTCGGCGCGGCCCTTGACGCCGAATTTGGCAACGGCCTTTTCCGCGAAGGAGCGCTTGATGCGCGGCGTAATCCAGCCACCGCCGAGTTTATCCAGATTGGCATAGATGATGTTTTCGCTGATCCGGTGCCCGACGATCAGGCCTTGCTCCTTGCGATCTTCCGGAACCATCACGATGCCTTTGGCGATCGCGTCGGCCGGGTCACGCAGCCTGAGTTCCTCGCCTGCCAGCTTGATCGAACCCGCGCTGATCGGATCCGCTCCCGAAATCGCACGCACCAGTTCGGTGCGGCCGGCGCCGACCAGTCCGGCGATGCCGAGAATTTCTCCGGCCCGCACCTCGAAGGTAACGTCACGGAAAGAGTCATCAGGCGAGCTCAGCCCAGAGACCTCCAGGACCGGGCGCTCCGTCGGAATGGGCAGGGTAGGGAACAGGCGATCAAGCGGGCGTCCGACCATGCTCTCGACGATCGTTCGCACCGGGGTGGCGCTGTCTGAGAATTCCTGCACCCGCTCCCCGTCGCGAAGAACGACGATCCGGTCGGTGATCTGCTTGATCTCTTCCATGCGGTGGGAAATGTAGACGATGCCCACACCTTCCGAGCGAAGCTTGCGAACCTGTTCGAACAGGGCTTCCGTCTCCGCGCCGCCGAGGGCGGCTGTCGGTTCATCGAGAATCAGGAGCTTGGCGTTGAGAGCCAGCGCCTTGGCGATCTCGATGAGCTGTTGATTTGCGGTGGAAAGGCCGGCGACCATCCGTGTGGCCGGTATATGGAGGTTCAAACGCGCGAGCTGGTCCTGGGCCCGGCGAACCATCTGAGCCCGGTCGACGACGCCGTTCTTCATCGGCCAGCGTCCGATGAAGACGTTTTCCGCGATCGACAGCTGCGGCAGAAGCTGCAGTTCCTGATGGATCAGGACGACGCCCTTGTCGATCGCTTCGCGTGGGGTGGCCGGGGCATAAGGCTGCCCCAGCCATGTCATCGATCCCTCGGAGGGTGTGCGTGAACCGGCAATGATGCCCGACAGTGTCGACTTGCCTGCTCCGTTTTCACCGAGAAGTGCGACCACTTCACCGGGGTAGACGTCCAGGCTGACATTCTTCAGCACCTGGAGCGGCCCATACCACTTGGATATGCCCCTCAGGGAAAGAACGGGATCAGTCACGGCACACCTCCTCAAGACCTCGGCTTCATTAGAGCGCCGTGCGTCCTTTCGGACGCACAAAGGACGCTAGGGATGGTTGGCGATGAAGCCTGCGACGTTTTCCTTGGTTGTCAGCGTGGCATCCAAGAGCTGTACCGGCGGTACTTTTTCACCGGCGACAAGCTTGGCGGCGTTTTCGACTGCGTCGCGGCCCATTTTCTGGGTCTGCTGGGTCGCCGTCACGTTGAAGACGCCCTTGCTGAGGGCTTCGAGAGCCGCGGTATCGCCGTCGAAGCCGCCGACCACGATCTTCTGCGAGGGATTGGCGACCTTGATCGCCTGCGCGGCGCCAAGTGCGAGACCATCGGCCTGTGCGAAGACGATTGAGACGTCGGGGTTTGCCTGCAGCATATTCTGCATGATCTGAAAGCCCTCGTCCTGGCTCCAGATGTTCGAATATTGTTCGGCGACGACCTTGACATCCGGATAGGCCTTGAGCGATTCACCGCAGCCCTTCGAGCGATCGACTTCCGGCGTCGTGCCCTTCTGGCCGTGGATGATGACCATCTTCCCCTTGCCGCCGGCTTCCTTCAGGATGTAGTCGCACACCGCCTTGGCAGAGGCGACGGAATCGGTCGCGAGGAAAGTATCGCCGGGCGCGCCTTCGGCGTTGCGGTCGACGTTGACGACCGGAATGCCGGCGTTCTTCGCGAGCTTGACCGGAACGGTCGCCGCTGCCGCACCTGCCGGAATGTAGATCAGCGCGTCGATTTTCTGGGTCAGAAGATCCTGGATCTGATTGACCTGCGTCGGCCCGTCGCCCTTCGCGTCGACCGTGATGACTTCGATGCCACGCTTCTTGGCTTCGGCCTCGACCGATTGCTTGATCTGGTTGAAGAAGTTTGCCTGAAGGTTGGCAACGGCCAGGCCGAGCTTCTTCAGTTCCGCCGCGTGTACGGGACCGAGCATGAGACCGAGCAGTGCAGCGGACGCGAACATGGTGCGCGCAATTTTCATTGTAGTTCCTCCGTTTTTTGATGGACCCTAGGGTATGTCCTCCCCCTGGGGTTATTGATCCGCCCCGAATTTCCGGGACGGAATTCCGTGTCCGCCAACGCGGCGGAGCATGCGCGTCAGGCGCGACGCCGACGAATGGTCTCTGCGCCGACCGCGAGCACGATGACGATCCCGATGATCACCTGCTGCAGGAAGGGCGAGACGTTGAGAAGGTTGAGGCCGTTGCGAAGCACACCGATGATCAGGACGCCGATCAATGTTCCCCCGATGCCGCCCGCGCCGCCGGAGAGCGATGTCCCGCCGATGACGACCGCGGCGATGGTGTCCAGTTCATAGCCCAGGCCGCTGGACGGCTGGACAGAATCCAGGCGGGCGGCGAGCACGATGCCTGCGAGCCCCGCAAGGACGGCGCTCACGACATAGACTGATATCGTCACCAGCGGAACGTTGATGCCGGCCAGTCGCGCGACTTCGGGGTTGCCGCCGACCGCATAGAGCATGCGTCCTTCGGAGCGGAAGTGCAGGAAGAGCCACGCCGCAAGAACGACCGCGAGCATGAGGAAGACCGTGGCAGTCATGACGCCGAAATGGCGATCGATCGCCAGCATCATGAACCAGTCGGGGAAGCCGACGATCTGCTGACCGTCCGTGATCATGTTCGCAACGCCGCGCGCCGCCGACATCATCGCAAGCGTGGCGATGAAGGCAGGAACCCTGAACTGCGTCACCAGAAGCCCGACGATCAGGCCTGAAATAGCCGAAGCGATCAGGGCAAAGGCGATGCCGACGGGCAGCGGCAGACCGGCGACGTTGGCCGTCCAGCCCATGACCATCATCGCCAGGGCGAGGGCCGAGCCGACGGACAGATCGATGCCGCCGATCAGGATGACGAAGGTCATTCCGACCGCCATGATGCCGAGGACGGTGATCTGGTCGAGAATATTGAGGCCGTTTCGAACCGAAAGAAACGTGTCTGTGCTGAAGCTCAGAAAGATGCACAGCGCGAGCAATCCCACGAGCGGACCGGTCGCTCCCTTGAGCTTACCGAGCCAAGCGCCGGACGAAAGCCTGTGTTCATTGATATCGAGCGCCACCATTGCTCCTCCCATGCCTAGGCTTGTATCCGATATTTGTGCAAGCTAGAATAATTATTCACCATTGCTGGAAAATTCATTAACAACTTGCTTTCCTGCTGTCAACTCTATTTGTACCGGCATATCCTCATGAGCGCCTCGTTTGGAGGCTTGACTAATCGGTGTGTTGTGCAAAAATATCGATAAGTGAATATTTATGCATAAAGAGGAACCCTATGGATACGACAGAACTTGAGCGCATCGCCCGCGAGATCCGATTGCGCGATCTCCAGGCGGTCTTTGAAGCGGGCGCCGGCCATATTGGCGGGGAGATGTCGGTCATCGACATTTTGACCGCGCTCTATTTTCGTGTGCTGAATGTCTGGCCGGACCAGCCGAAGCATCCCGACCGCGACAGGTTCGTTCTTTCAAAGGGACATACGGCTTGCGCCCTCTATGTGACGCTCGCAAAACGCGGCTTCATCCCGGAGGAGGAGATTTCCACCTTCCTGCAGCCGCATTCGAGGCTGAACGGGCATCCGAACTGCAACAAGGTTCCTGGCGTCGAAACGAATACCGGTCCGCTTGGCCACGGCCTTCCGGTCGCGGTGGGAATGGCGAAAGCCGCCAAGCTCTCGGGCGCTGGATATCGCACCTATGTCGTTACCGGCGACGGTGAGATGCAGGAGGGTTCCAACTGGGAAGCGATCATGGCGGCAGCCCAGTTCAGGCTCGACAACTTGACCTTGATCATCGATCACAACAGGTTTCAGCAGGGTGCTGCGCTTGCCGAAACCAACGATCTCGCTCCGCTTCGTCCGAAGCTCGAAGCCTTCGGCTGGGAAGTCACCGAGATCGACGGCAACAATATGCGCGAGATCGTTCCGGCTCTCGAACGCCGGGGTTCAGGACCGCACTGCATCGTCGCCCACACCAACAAGGGCCATGGAATCTCCTTCATGCAGGACCGGGTCGAGTGGCACCATAAGGTGCCAAGTAGGGAACAATACGAAATCGCATTGGCAGAATTGTCGGAGGCACTGTAATGAACGCGCCAGTAAACCCACCCAAGCTCCACGATTGCCGCGACGCATTCGCCTCTACGCTCGAGCGGCTGGCAGCCGAAAACGAAACGATCGTCGCGGTCTGCAACGACTCGGTCGGTTCCTCCAAGCTCGGCGGCTTCAAGTCGAGGTTTCCGGAGCGCCTCGTCAATGTCGGCATCGCGGAGCAGAACATGGTCGGCGTCGGAGCAGGGCTCGCCAATGGCGGGCGGCTGCCCTTCGTGTGCGGCGCTGCTCCGTTTCTCACGGGCCGGTCGCTGGAGCAGATCAAGGCCGACATTTCCTACTCGAACGCCAACGTCAAGCTGGTAGGCATTTCATCCGGCATGGCCTATGGCGAACTCGGTCCGACTCATCACTCGATCGAAGACTTCGCCTGGACGCGCGTATTGCCCAATCTCCCGGTCATCGCGCCTTGCGACCGGATCGAAACCGCTGCTGCCGTTGCCTGGGCGGCGACCTACAACGGGCCCTGTTTCCTGCGTCTGTCACGGGTCGGAGTGCCCGACCTTCTTCCGGAGGGGCATAGGTTCGAACTCGGCAAGGCGAATCTCCTGCGCCAGGGTTCCGACGTCACTCTGATCGCCAACGGCACCTTGACGCATCGCATCGTGAAGGCTGCCGAGATTCTCGCCGAACGCGGCATCGATGCCAGGGTGCTCAATCTCGCAACGGTTCGTCCGATCGACGAGGAGGCCATCATTACCGCCGCTCGGGAAACCGGAGCGATCGTCACGGCCGAAGAGCATTCGATCTTTGGCGGGCTCGGCTCCGCGGTGGCTGAAGTGGTGGTCGACAATGCTCCAGTGCCGATGAAGCGTCTCGGCGTTCCCGGCGTCTACGCCCCGACCGGTTCGGCAGAGTTCCTGCTCGACGAATACGGGATGTCGCCATCCGCCATCGCCGACGCCGCACAGGCGCTGATCAAGCGCAAGTAACTGGGATCACGTGAGGCGGCCGGGGCACATTTTGCCGCTGCGGCCGCCGCCTGATCTGTGGAGGATAGAATGCGGGCAATTCTGGCAATCGACCAGGGTACGACCAATTCAAAGGCAGTTCTCGTTTCCGAAAAGGGAGAAATTGTCCGCCGGGGTTCGGCGCCGGTCGGCATCTCCTATCCGAGGGAGGGCTGGGTCGAACAAGATCCACGCCGGCTTTACGCCTCGGTCTGCGAAGCGATCGACGCATGCCTGAAGACCAGCCCCGACGTGACGATCGAGGCGGTCGCTATTTCCAACCAGCGCGAGTCCGTTACCGCGTGGGATGCTGAAACAGGAGAACCGCTTGGACCGGTCGTCAGCTGGCAGTGCCGTCGAACGGCGCAGGATTGCGAACGTCTGATTGCCGACGGCCACCTCGGCCGTGTGCAGGCGCTGACCGGCCTGCCATTGGATCCGATGTTCCCCGGTTCGAAATTCCGATGGCTGCTCGACCGGATTCCTGCCGGGCGGCCGGTGCGGCTGGGAACGATCGACAGCTGGCTCGTCCACTGCCTGACGGGCGGGCGCCGGCATGTCTGCGACGCTTCGAACGCCGCCAGGAGCCAGTTGTTCGACCTGCGGGAACAGAAATGGAGCGAGGAACTCGGCGAGATCTTCGGCGTCGATATCGCGCTGCTGCCCGAGGTGCTCGACAGCTCTGCCGATTTCGGCAGGACGCAAGGATTGCCTGGGGTGCCGGACGGCACGCCTATAATGGCCGCGATCGGAGACAGTCACGCAGCCCTGTTCGGCCATGGCGCATTCAAGCCGGGCGACGGCAAGGTGACCTTCGGAACCGGCTCTTCGGTCATGACGACGCTGCCGCAATTCATTGCCCCGCGCAACGGCGTTACAACCACCGTCGCATGGCGGATCGGGGGGGAGCCGACTTTAGCTTTCGAGGGCAATATCCTCGTTTGCGCCGCCAGCCTTCCCTGGATGGCGGACATTCTCGGCCTGGCTGACGTCGCCGCGCTTGTCGAACTTGCGGCGAGCGCCGAGCCGGGCGCGCCTGGCTTCGTGCCGGCGTTCGTGGGGCTTGGTGCGCCTTATTGGAATTCCGATGCCCGTGCTTTGTTCTCCCAGATCAACTTCAAGACGACACGCGCGCAGATGGCACGGTCGGTAACCGATTCCATCGCCTTCCAGGTGCATGATGTGATCGCGGCCATGCGGGCGCAAAGCGGCGGCGCGCTCGGGGCGCTCTATGTGGATGGGGGACCGAGCCAGAACCGCTTCCTGATGCAGTGCGTCTCAAACCTCATCGAGCATCCCGTGATCCAATGCGAAGCACCCGAGGCGTCGGCTCTCGGCGCTGCTTATCTGGCGGGGCTCTCCCTCGGCTTGTGGAGCGATCTCCGTGTTGTCTCGGAGCTGCCGCGAACCACCCGAACCATTGAGCCGCAAGCCGTGGATCGAGCGGCCCTTCTGGCGACCTGGAATGATGCGCTTGCCCGCTCGACGTCCCGCGAAACACAGGCTAAAGGTGAATAAAAATTCACTCCGGGATCAGCGATGACTCGCCTCAACGAACTCCGCCTCATTTCAAGGGTCGCCCAGATGTACCACATCGAGGGGCGGCGGCAGGCGGAGATCGCACAGCACCTTCGCCTGTCGCAGGCGACGGTATCGCGCATGCTCAAGCGTGCCGAGGCTGAAGATATCGTCCGAACCAGCGTCATCCCCCCCGTCGGCACCTATAGCGAGCTCGAGGGCGCGCTTCGCGAGAAATACGATCTGCCGGAGGCGATCGTCGTCGAATGCACGGAAGACCGGGACGGGGCCATTATGGCCCGGATCGGCGAGGCGGCGGCACATCTCCTTGAGGTGACGCTTGCGCCGGGGGAGATCATCGGCGTTTCGAGCTGGAGCCAGACCATCTTCAAGATGGTCGAGAACATTCACCCGCAGAAGAGCTCTCAGGCGAAGTATGTCGTCCAGACCCTGGGCGGCATGGGCGATCCTTCCGTGCAGACGCATGCGACGCAGCTGACCACGCGGCTTGCGCGACTGACCGGCGCCGAGCCGAAACTGCTCCCCGTGCAGGGTGTTACGACATCAAGAGAGGCAAAACTTCTGATGCAGGCCGACCCGTTCGTCCGCGAGACCATGGACCTGTTCGGCAGCATAACGCTGGCGATCGTCGGCATTGGAGCCGTCGAACCTTCCGAACTTCTCGCTCGGTCCGGCAATATCTTTTCCTCGCGCGAACTCTCCGATCTGGCCGAAGCGGGAGCCGTCGGCGATATCTCGCTGCGCTTCTTCGATAGGAACGGCAAGCCGGTCAAGACGCCTCTGGACGACCGGGTTATTGGGCTGCCACTTGAGGATCTCGAACGGGTGGACCGGGTCATTGCTCTGGCCGGCGGTGCCAAAAAGACCGACGCTATTGCAGGTGCGCTGCGCGTCGGGGTTATCGATATGCTGGTTACGGACAAATTTACGGCGCAGCGATTGATCGACTGATGTGCTGAGGCATCCTCCACGGGTCCTCATCCTGAGATGTGATCCGCGGGATCGCCTCGAAGGATGCCGCCGCTGTCTTCCTCAAGATGGTTGCGCCTTGGCGGGAGCGCCCGCCTCGTCCTTCGAGGCTTCACCCTACGGGCTGCGCACCTCAGGATGAGGCTCTCTCGGGCCATGACGCTTCACGATGCGCTGTCTTTCGCGCTGGTCCGCCAGCGTCAATGCGCCGTCCCATCCACGATCACATGATCGTGGTCCATCGAGCATTTCTCCACCCGGGCTTGGACCCTGTAAATCTCCCGCAGCATCTCCGAGGTGACGACATCCCTTGGGGCGCCGCAGGCGCGCATGCGGCCGTTGGCGATGAGGAGGACTTTGTCGGCGAAGCGCAGCGCCTGGTTGAGGTCGTGGATGGCGATGAGGACGATCATGCCTTTGGCGCGGGCTCGGCGGCGCATGAAGTCGAGGACTTCGACCTGGCGGTGGAGGTCGAGGGCGCTGGTTGGTTCGTCCATCAGCATGATTTCCGGCTCGCGGACCAGCGCCTGGGCGATGGAGACGAGCTGGCGCTGGCCGCCGGAGAGGGCGCCGAGATCGCGGAAGGCCAGGGCGGTGATATCGAGCGCCGCCATGATCTCGTCGATGAAGCGCAGGTCGTTATCGCCGACAGCCCAGGACTGGCCTTGCTTGCGGGCGAGCAGAATGGATTCGTAGACGGTCAGCACCGCGTTCGCCGAGGTATCCTGCGGCATATAGCTGATGGCGTTCTTCGCCTTCGAACCTTCGACGACGACATCGCCCGGCCCCTTGAGCAGGCCGGTGATGCGCTTGAAGAGGGTAGACTTGCCGGCAGCGTTCGGGCCGATGACCGCGACGATCTCGCCCGATTTCAATACCGGCGTGGTCACATCTTCGACGAAGAGCCTGCGGCCGTGATAGGCGCCGACCGACTGTAACTGAAGGGCTACCATGACCGGCTCCTGTTCGAGAGGATGAGCGAGAAGAAGAAGGGCACGCCGACCAGCGCGGTGATGATGCCGATCGGGAAGACGACGCCGGGAATGATCGACTTCGAGACGATCGAGGTCAGTGACAGGAGCAGCGCGCCTGACAGGATCGAGCCCGGCAGGAAGAAGCGCTGATCCTCGCCGAGGATCATGCGTGCGATATGCGGGCCGACGAGGCCGATGAAACCGATGGTGCCGACAAAGCTGACGGGCACGGCGGCAAGCAGCGAGACGACGAGCGTGGTTTCCAGCCGGATGCGGCGGACATCGACGCCGAAGCTTGCGGCCTTGTCCTCGCCGAGGCGGATGGCGGTCAGCGCCCAGGCATTGCGGGCGAAGAGCGGCAGGGCAATCAGCAGAACGGCGAGCGTCACCCAGATCTTCGACCATGTGGCCTTGGTGAGGCTGCCCATCGTCCAGAAGACGACGGCCGACAGCGCCTGTTCGGAAGCGAGATATTGAAGGAAGGCGAGGGCTGCGTTGAAGGTGAAGACCAGGGCGATGCCGAGCAGGACCACCGTTTGCACTGAGACGCCGCGGGCCTGCGAGACGAAATGGATGAAAAGCGTGGCGATCAGCGCCATGATGAAGGCGTTGACCGGCACGAGCAGGCCGGCGGCGACAGGCAGCAGTGGCACGCTGGTGACGATCGCGAGTGCGGCGCCGAAGCTTGCCGCGGCCGAGATGCCGAGCGTGAAGGGACTGGCGAGCGGATTGGCGAGGATCGTCTGCATCTGCGCGCCGGCGACGGAAAGTGAGGCGCCGACGACGATCGCCATGACGGCGACCGGCATGCGGATGTCCCAGACGACGGCACGGATCTGATCGGAAACCGAAGACGGGTCGAGGAGGGCGGAGACGACCTCGCCGAGACTATAGCGGGCCGGCCCCCAGGCGAGATCGACGGCGAAGGACAGACATAGTGCTGCCGTCATGGCGAAAAGGATCAGCAGCTTGCGCCGGGCGAGGGCGCGGTAGCGCTCCCTCCCGGCTTCCACGTCGATCGAATGTGCGGCGATCTCGGCCATTGCGATTTACTGGCCGGCCTTGGCGTCGACCCAGTAACCCGGCTGATAGGCGACCGGCAGGAATTTCTTGTGGAATTCCTTGAAGGTGGCATCCGGGTCGAGATCGGCGAAGAGGTTCGGATGGAACCACTTTGCCAGCTGCTGGACGGCGACGAACTGATAGGGGCTGGTATAGAACTGGTGCCAGATCGCATGAACATTGCCGCCGGCCACCGCCTTGGAGCCGGTGAAGGCGGGGTTTTCCATCAGCGTGATCAATGCCTTGCGGCTGTCGCCGAGGGTGGCAGCGGCGTTCGGGCCGACATTGACGAAATCCTTGGCATCCTTGGTCTGGCTCCAGTTGGAGCCGGTGACGACGATGACCTCCGGATTGGAGGCGACGACCTGTTCGGCATTGATCGAGCCGGTATAACCCGGCAGGAAATCTGAGCCGAGATTGTGGCCGCCGGCCAAATCGACCATCAGGCCGAAATTATCGGGGCCGAAGGTGCCGCAGCATTCCACCAGGCCGGCGGCGCGATACATGAAGACATTCGGCTCCGGCGGATTGGCGGCCTTCAGCCTGTCGGTGACGCGCGCCATCTGCTCTTTCCAGTAGGCGGCGACGGCTTCAGCGCGGTCCTCATGGCCGAAGAGCTTGCCGAGGATCTTCAGGCTCGGCTCGGTGTTGGCGAGGATATGCTCGCGGAAATCGATGTAGACGATCTTCACGCCGATGCCGGCGAGCATGTCTTCGAGTTTGACTTCGTCGGCCGCCGTCTTGTTGCCGATCGGCAGCAGCAGCACATCGGGATGAAGCTTGACGACCGTCTCGGTCTGCAGCGTGCCGTCGGTCAGATTGCCGAGGAAAGGCAGATCCTTGCCTTTAGGAAACTTCTCGACATAGGCATTGAAGCCGTCCTTGTCGGTGGTCCAGAGATCGTTGCGCCAGCCGACGATCTTGGCGAAGGGATCGTCCTTCTCGATTGGCGCGACAGCGTAGAGCATGCGGCCTTCCCCAAGGATCACACGCTCGACCGGCTTGTCGAAGGCCACTTCACGGCCGGCGACATCCTTGATGGTGAAGGACTGCGCCCAGGCCGAAAGCGGCATCAAACCGGCAATCGCAGCTGCGGACACTACGAGCATTTTCACGAAACTCATCTGGAAATTCCCCTGACGTCTGAATAATGTCCGCAGGCATAAGAAATATGACTTTGTGAATCAAGTTATATGTTTTAGAGCATTTCCAAACTGATCCGACGCCGGGGCACTTGAGATGAATTCGATGAATACAAATTATTCCATCCGCGATGAAATCCGCGATTTTTGGTCGGAAAGGGCGGCGACGTTCGACCAGAGCGTCGGCCATGAAATCTTTTCGGAAGGCGAGCGGAAAGGCTGGCAGCGGCTGATCCGGAAGCATCTCGGCGAGGGGCAAGGGCGCGCTGCCCTCGATCTTGCCTGCGGCACCGCAGTCATCTCGCACCTGATGAACGATGTCGGTTTCAAGGTCACCGGGTTGGACTGGTCGGACGCGATGCTGGCGCAGGCGCGCGCCAAGGCGAAGAAGCGCGGCACCGATATCCGCTTCGTTTCCGGCGACGCCGAGAATACGATGGAGCCGCGGGACAGCTACGACGTTATCACCAACCGGCATCTCGTCTGGACGCTGGTGGACCCAGCCTCGGCCTTCAAGGAATGGTTTGCGGTGTTGAAGCCGGGTGGCAAGGTGCTGATCCTCGACGGCAATATGGGCAAGGAGACTTGGGTCAAGGGCCTGCAGAAACTTTGGACGAAGATATCAGGCAAGCCGGCGGCGAGCCATATGTCGCCGGAGATGATGGCGCGGCACCAGAAGATCCGCTCGCGCGTGCATTTCTCCCATGACATGCCGGCCGAAGCGGTCGTCGAGCTTCTGCGCCAGGCCGGCTTTACGGATATCGTGGTCGACCGCAAGCTCGGAGATATTCATTGGGCGCAGGCGCGCAAGATGCCGTTTCTGCGCGGGCTGGAGCGCATGGTGCAGGAGCGGTTTGCGATTTGTGCGCGTAAGCCGGGATGATGGGGATGGCGTTGCGGCAAATTTGCTTTCTCCCCAGCGGAAAGATGCCCGGCAGAGCAAGGGAGCGAGTGCGCTGAGCGTTTGCGAGGGCAATAGAGGGCGTGCCGTGCGGCCCCCTCATCTGCCTGCCGGCATCTTCTCCCCGCTGGGGAGAAGAGGGAGCAAACCGCACCGTATCCCGGCCCTTCGCTTAACCTCAGGGCGTTCGACGCTGCGATCGATTCACTGGATCGATGCTCCCCGCTTCGCGAGACCGCATCTCACCCACCGGTGACACTCATGTGCCGCGCCACGGCCGGGCGATTATGCGTCCGGTCGATGATGAAGTCGTGGCCCTTGGGCTTGCCGGTGATGGCCTCGTCGATGGCGGCGTGGAGGAGGGCGTCGTCTTCGGTGGCGCGCAGTGCGGCTCTGAGATCGGCGGCGTCGTTCTGGCCGAGGCACATGTAGAGCGTGCCGGTGCAGGTGAGGCGGACGCGATTGCAGCTCTCGCAGAAATTATGGGTCATCGGCGTGATGAAGCCGAGGCGGCCGCCGGTTTCTTCGACCCTGACGTACCGCGCCGGGCCGCCGGTCTGGTAATCGATCTCGGTCAGCGTGAACTGACGTTCGAGATCGGCGCGGAGCTCGGAGAGCGGCAAGTATTGGTCGGTGCGGTCCTCGTCGATTTCGCCCATCGGCATGGTCTCGATGACGGTCAAATCCATGCCGCGGCCATGGGCGAAGCGCAGCAGATCCGGCATTTCGGCGGCGTTGAAATCCTTGAGCGCCACGGCGTTGAGCTTGATCCTGATACCGGCCTTCTGGGCGGCGTCGATGCCTTCCATGACCTTGGCGAAATCGCCCCAGCGGGTGATCTTGCGGAACTTGTCGGGATCGAGCGTATCGAGCGAGACGTTGATGCGGCGTACGCCGCACTCATAGAGTTCTTCGGCATGGCGCGACAGCTGTGAGCCATTGGTGGTTAGCGTCAGCTCGTCGAGGCCGGCGCCGATCTTTTCGCCGAGCTGGCGCACGAGATACATGATGTTCTTGCGCACCAGTGGCTCACCGCCGGTCAGCCGGATCTTCCTCACGCCCTTGGCGATAAAGGCGGAACAGAGCCGGTCCAACTCTTCCAGCGTCAGCAGATCCTTCTTCGGCAGGAAGGTCATATTCTCGGCCATGCAATAGGTGCAGCGGAAATCGCAGCGGTCGGTGACGGAGACGCGGAGATAGGTGACTGCCCGGCCGAAAGGGTCGATCATCGGACGTGCATCCGCCGTAAGCGGCGATGCGTTGCCTGTCGTTCCTATTCTCGTATTCACCAATTCCTCCGCAGCCGGATCTGAGGCGTGCCAGACCGAATGCCTGCCTGTTTTCAAGCGATATCTTTCTATTTGTGCATATGTGATTGCGCCGTCAAGGGAAACGGGATTTCGCACACGCTAATTTGCGCTTGCCACGAAAAAGGCGAACGCCTACTTCTCCAGGGGAAAGAGGGTGATAGAGATGAGCGATACCTGGCCGAGCGAACTTCGCGTTTCGAAAGACCGGCAGAGGCTGGCAATAACCTTCGACGACGGCCAGAGCTTCGACCTGTCGGCCGAGCTTCTGCGTGTGCTGTCGCCGTCGGCCGAGGTGCAGGGGCACGGGCCGGGGCAAAAGGTGACGGTGCCGGGGAAACGCAACGTCGCAATCATCTCGATGACGCCGACCGGCAATTATGCCGTCAGGATCGGCTTCGACGACATGCACGATACCGGCATCTACACCTGGACTTATTTGCGGGAGCTCGGCGAACGCGGGGCGGAGCTTTTTTCGGCCTATGAGGACGAACTCAGGGAAAAGGGCATGAACCGCGACACCGCCGAAAAGCCGCGCTGAAATCAATAGTATTGGAGGATATATGGCGAAAGCGAACGGAAAGAACTGGCTGCGCGCCAAGGGGAGTGCGGCCGGCAACAAGGTGACCTTCCTCGAACTGTTCTTCGACCTGGTCTTCGTCTTTTCGATCTCGCAGCTTTCGCATGCGCTTGCCGCCCATTATACGCCGCTCGGCGCCGCAGAAGCGGCGCTGATGACCTTTGCCGTGTGGTGGGTGTGGATCTTCACCGCCTGGGTGACGAACTGGCTCGACCCGGACAAGATGCCCGTGCGCGGCATGCTGGTGGCGCTGATGATGCTGGGCCTGGTGCTGTCAGCCTCCATCCCAGAGGCATTCGGCGACAAGGGGCTGCTTTTTGCCGGCGCCTATGTGGCGATGCAGGCCGGGCGCTCGCTGTTTACGACCTATGCGATGACACGGGTCGACCGCGCCAACACAATGAATTTTACCCGCATCACCGTCTGGCTCGCGGCGGCCGGCATCTTCTGGATCGCCGGCGGGCTGCTCGAGCACGAAGCTCGTCTGATCGCCTGGGTAATCGCGCTGGCGATTGAATATGCCGGACCGGCCGCGGGCTTTGCGGTACCAGGCCTCGGCCGCTCCGTTCCAACCGACTGGGATGTGTCCGGCGCGCACATGGCCGAGCGTTGCGCGCTCTTCGTCATCATCTGCCTCGGCGAAGCGATTCTCGTTTCCGGCCGCACCTTTTCCGAACTGCCGATCTCGGGCCTGACCAGCCTCGTCTTCGTCACTGGCTTTATCGGAACGGTCGCCATGTGGTGGCTCTATTTCCGCTTCGGCCACGGGCGCGCCGCCCATCGCATCGAACATGAAGAGACGCCGGGAGCTTTGGCACGGCTCGCCTTCACCTACGGTCATATCCCGATCCTTGCCGGCATCATCGTGCATGCGGTGGCCGTCGAGTTCATGTTCTCGCATCCGCATGAGACAGGCGATCTCGGCATCGCTGCGGCGGTGCTCGGCGGCTCCGGCCTGTTCCTGATCGGCAATCTCTGGTTCAAGGGCGCGACCAGCGGAAAGCTGCCGCTCTCGCATCTCGCCGGCCTGGTGTTCCTGATCCTGCTCGCCTTTGCCGCGCCCTTCATCGAGATCTATCTGCTGGGGATTCTGGCGACGCTGGTGCTGATCATCGTCGCGGCCTGGGAATACCGCTCGCTGACCGGCACGGCGGAGGCACCAACGCTGCTTTGAATATCAGTCCTCGTCCCTGAGGTCCTGCAGCAGCACGCCGATGATCCGCTCCATTGAGGTGGCGGTCGCCATGCATTGCTCGATCGGCTCGTCGGAGAGCGTGCGTTCGATAAGGTCGGTCTGGATCGCCATCGCCGCTTCGGTCAGCCTGCGGCCTTCCACGGTGAGGTAAAGGCGCAACACGCGCTTGTCGCGCGCGTCGCCGCGCCGCTCGATCAGTCCGCGTTTTTCCATCTGCGGCAGTAGCATGCTCATGTTGGAGCGGCCGACCAAGAGCTTGCGAGCCAGCTCCTGCTGCGAGATGCCTTCGAAACGATAAAGATTGACGAGAATGTCGAGGTGCGGCGGCTTGATGTCGAGATCGGCAAGCGAGCGGGTCAGCGACTGCTGCATCAACTGGCAGGCGCGCGCCACCGCGATCCAGCTGCGAAAACGCGGATGATCCCAGGGGAGGGATTGATTTTTGTTCATCGTTGTACTTTATTGTTCAGTGTTGAACAGTCTTTTGGATTCTCACTATGGCAAATTTTGCGCTTGAGGTCACCCGCCTGGGTTTTTCGGTTCTGCAGGCGGTTTCACCGGAGCTGGCCGGCAGAGCGGCGTTCCGGCTGTTCTGCCGCACACCGTCGCCGCGGCCGAAGGGAGCAAGGGCGAAGGTGGCGCATGCCGCGGGCGCCGCCCGGCTTGCCGGCGCCGAACGCATTCCCCTCAAGCTTGCCGGCGGGGCGAAAGCGCATGCCTATCGGCTGAATGGCGGGGCGCGGGGAAAACGCAAGCGTTTCCTGGTGACGCATGGCTGGGGCTCGAGCGCCGAATATATGGCCGAGCTCGTTTCGATGCTTGCGGCAACGGGCGCGGAGGTGGTGGCGCTCGATTTTCCCGGCCATGGGCGCGCCGGCGGACGCTTCCTGCATATGGGGCTTGCGGTGGAAACGATCCTGGCGGCCGAGGCGCGGTTCGGCGCTTTCGATGCGGCGATCGGCCATTCCTTCGGCGGCGCGGCGCTGATGGTCTCGGCGTCGGGGCTGCTCCCCGATGCAGCACCTCTCAATGTCGAGCGACTGGTGCTGATCGGCGCACCGAGCGAGATGCGCTGGCTGTTTATCGGTTTCGGCCGCATGGTTGGCCTTCGCCCCGCCGCACAGACAGTCCTCGAGAATGAAGTCCATCGCGTCACCGGTCGGAGACTTGAAGATTTCGATGCTGGCGGGGCGGCGGGGAGCCTCGGCCGGCCGGTGCTTGTCATCCATGCGGAGGACGACAAGGAAGTGTCGCCGGCCCATGCCAGGCGTTACGGGGCGGCAGGCGACGGCGTCCGGCTGTTGTGGGCCAATGGTTTCGGGCATCGGCGCATCGTGAGCGCCGCGCCGGTTCTCGAGGCGATCGCGATGTTTCTCCATGACAGTCGCCCCGAGGAAGACGTCTCCGACGAAAGCATCAAAAAAGATGCGGAAATCATTCCGATTTTTGAGCTTCCGGCACGGCGCGCGGCATTGTAGCGTCCGGCGCGAAGATCAAGCCGCGCCGGGACGCCTCATGAAAATCATCAGCAGCATCGAAGAGCTCAATACGATCTATGGCGCAGGCCTATCGCAGGCCTCGGTCGACAAGGTGACCAAGCGGCTGACGCCGCTTTACCGTGAGATGATCGAGATCTCGCCTTTTGCCGCGCTTGCGACCGTCGGGCCGGAAGGCCTCGACTGTTCGCCGCGCGGCGATCTCGGCGGCGTGGTGCGTGTCGTCGATGACGAGACACTGCATCTGCCGGACTGGCGCGGCAACAATCGCGTCGATTCGCTCTCCAATATCGTGCGCGATCCGAGGCTTGCGCTGATGTTCCTGATCCCTGGCTCGAACACGACGATGCGCATCAATGGCCGCGGCGTCGTCTCCAACGACGAGGCGCTGCTTTCGAGTTTCGTGATGGACGGCAAACATCCGCGCACCGTCGTCGTCATTTCGATCGACCAGGTCTATTTCCAGTGCGCGCGCGCCGTGATGCGGGCCGAACTCTGGAATGCCGCGCATTTCGCAGATCCGACGGGCCTTCCGACGCCGGGGCAGATGCTGAAGGCCGCCGTCGGCGATTTCGACCAGGAAACCTACGACCGGGAATGGCCCGGTCGCGCGGCGAAGACGATGTGGTGAAAGCCGTCAGGCTTTGTAGATCAGCCAGCTCTTGCTGAAGTCCTTCTGCATCCCGTCCTGATAGAGGACAATGCAATTGCGACCGGCATTCTTGGCGCCGTAAAGGGCAATGTCGGCCCTGCTGTAAAGCTCGCCGGCATCCTCGGCATTCGAGGCCATGCAGATGCCGATCGAGACGGTGATCGGGCCGTAATTCACCCGTGTGCGGGAGTTTTTGAACGGGGTGGTTTCGAGCGTTCGGCGGATGCGCTCAGCGATCGCCGTCACTTCCTCGGCTGTGTTGCCCTCGATGATCAGCGCGAATTCCTCACCGCCGGCACGGGCGACGAAGACGTCGCGCCGGACATTGCTGCGGATCACGGAGGCGACGGTGGCGAGAATCTTGTCGCCGACGGGATGGCCGTAGGTGTCGTTGATCTTCTTGAAATTATCGATGTCGGCGAGCAGCAGGGCCGTCACCGGCCGCATGCCCGGATTGTTGAAAACGGCGGCGAGGCGGTCGTCGAAGGCACGGCGGTTGGAAAGGCGCGTCAGCGAGTCGGTGTTGGCGATACGCTTATATTCATCGAGTTCCTTGCGGACTTGATCCATCTCCTGAGAGCGCTGGACGACGTCCTCGACGGTGCGTTCGCCATGCGCCATGGTATCTCCAGTCGCCTGGCTTAACAGGTCAATGGCGTTTTCGATCAGTTCGACGCTGGCATTGCTCTTGGAGGTGATGCGCTTGTGGGTCTCGCCGAGCAGTCTGGTATAGCTTTCGAGCGAGCTCTGCTCCTGCTTCAGGATCCGCAGCAGCCCGTCGAGCTCGCCTGATATGCGCGTGTGGGCGTCGTCGAAGACCCGGACTGGGCTCGTGTTGAAATATTGTGCGCCAAGCGCGTCGAGTTCGGCCTGTGTCGCATGCGCGCCGAGCGCCGCCAGTTCTCGGGTAAGGGCGGGATTGGAGCCGATATAGGCCTCGTAGAAGAGTTCGTAGTTGCGGGGTATCGGGGCAACGCCCATCGAGCGCATGGCATAGGTGATCTGACCCGCGACATCGGGAACCTGCACCTTGGGCGCGACAGCCGTATTCATCCGGCGATACTCCTCATATATTCAAAGGCAATAATTTAGTTGTTAGCTTAAATTTCTTGGGAAAAGATTAAAGCGACATATACCAAAGATTACATACGACAAGTTCCCGGGGGAGCAATACTTCCGGCAGGCCTATGATTTTTCATCAAAAAACGTATATTTGGCGGGATAATCCATACCCGCTGCACGGGAATGGTGTTTGAAAAACTTACAGTTCTTCTTGCTTTGGGGTTCATATTCATCTTGTCGACAGTTGGTTTTGGGTGCCGGCTATTTCAGAACGAGCATTTTGCAAGGATACTTCCTGACGGCCGGGCCGGTCGCAGTCTGCGAGTTCAGGCGTAATGAAAAGGTCTCGTCACACGTCCTTCGCCATCATCGCCGTCACCGTCATTGCCGCTGGCACCCTGCTGCTGGAAAATACAGGCTTCCTCACCGGAGCTTTCCGCACGGAAATCCTGGCCCGGGTGGATGACGGCGATGTGGTGAATGCTGCGGATATTGCGGGCGAAACAATGCGGTAGAAAGTCCGCCCGCGGCCATCGAGCCTGCCGCAATCACCCCAGGTTCAGTTCCTGGAAGAAATCATTACCCTTGTTGTCGATGACGATGAAGGCGGGGAAGTCTTCGACCTCGATCTTCCAGACCGCTTCCATGCCGAGTTCGGGATATTCGAATACTTCGACCTTGCGGATGCAGTCCTGCGCGAGGCGGGCTGCGGGGCCGCCGATCGAGCCGAGGTAGAAACCGCCATGTTTCTTGCATGCCTCGCGGACTGCGCGCGAGCGGTTGCCCTTGGCGAGCATCACCATCGAGCCGCCGAAGGACTGGAATTGGTCGACGTAACTGTCCATGCGGCCGGCCGTCGTCGGGCCGAAGGAGCCGGAGGCGTAGCCGGCCGGCGTCTTGGCCGGGCCGGCGTAATATACCGGGTGGTTCTTCAGATAGTCGGGCATGCCTTCGCCCTTTTCCAGCCGCTCGCGGATCTTGGCATGCGCCAGGTCGCGGGCGACGATGATCGTCCCGGTCAAGGACAGGCGCGTCTTGACCGGATGCTGTGACAGCTCGGCAAGCACCTCGGCCATCGGCCGGTTGAGGTCGATATGCACTGTCGATTCCGATAGCTTCGCCTCATCGATTTCGGGCATGTATTTCGACGGATCTGTCTCCAGCTGTTCGATGAAGATGCCGTCGCGGGTGATCTTACCCTTGGCCTGCCGGTCGGCGGAACAGGAGACGCCGAGGCCGATCGGCAGCGAGGCGCCGTGGCGGGGCAGGCGGATGACACGCACGTCATGACAGAAATACTTGCCGCCGAACTGGGCGCCGACACCCATCTGCTGCGTCAGCTTGTGGATTTCTTTTTCCATCTCGATGTCGCGGAAGGCGTGGCCGCTTTCCGAACCTTCGGTCGGCAGTTCGTCGAGATAACGGGTCGAGGCAAGCTTGACCGTTTTCAGGTTCATCTCGGCCGAGGTGCCGCCAATGACGATCGCCAGATGGTAGGGTGGACAGGCTGCCGTCCCCAACGTCAGGATCTTCTCCTTAAGGAAGTCGATCATTCGGTCATGGGTCAAAAGCGAGGGGGTGCCCTGGTAGAGAAAGGTCTTGTTGGCCGAGCCGCCGCCCTTGGCGACGAAGAGGAATTCGTAGGCGTCGGTGCCTTCCTCATAGATATCGATCTGGGCCGGCAGGTTGTTCCTGGTGTTCTTCTCCTCGAACATTTTCACCGGCGCGAGCTGCGAATAACGCAGGTTCTTCTTCTCATAGGCATCCATGACGCCGCGGGCGAGGGCGGCGGCATCCCCGCCTTCGGTCCAGACCCTGCGGCCCTTCTTGCCCATGATGATCGCCGTGCCGGTATCCTGGCACATGGGCAGCACGCCGCCGGCGGCGATATTGGCATTCTTCAGGAGATCGTAGGCGACGAAGCGGTCATTGTCGGTTGCCTCGGGATCGTCGAGGATTGAGGCGAGCTGCTTCAGATGGCCGGGGCGCAGCAGGTGGTTGATGTCTGCAAAGGCGGTTTCGGCGAGCAGGCGGATGCCTTCCGGCTCGACGGTCAGGATCTCCTGACCCTTGAACGTATCGACCGACACATGATCGCTGCTGATCTTGCGATAGGGAGTGGCATCCTTGCCAAGGGGAAAGAGATCGTCAGCCATCGAAGTGACCTTTCTGGTGGGCGCGTCGCTAAATTGGAACCGATCTAAATCCCCCGTCGGGCAAAAGCAATCTGCATGCGGCGGAGTTTGGCGTTGCGGCACGTCGTGCCGGATTTTGCAATCAGCATGTCACACGCATTAAGCGAGTTAAGACAAGGTGAAATCGCATTTGTCGTAAAACAACGACTTCAGGTTGCCTTCAGCTTCAGCCCGGTTCATATTCCCGGCAGCGTTAACCTGCCGGGGCTTCTAATGACGAATGCAAAGCCAACTGCTGTCGACGACCTTCTCGTTTTTTTCGAACATGACTGGATTAGGGGTGATCTTCTGCGCCTGGCCAGCGATCCCGAAGGAGCGGACATGTATGTTCGCTTCGTCAATGGCATCCGTGTCGATGCCAAGCATGGGCCCGACAATGAAACGATCATTGAAGGCAAGTACGGAACCTTCAAGGTGAAGCTTGATGGCCACTTCACATATGAGCTGGACCAGACGCTGGACGTGGTGAAGAATTTAGGCAAGTACGATCAGCTCATCGAAAAGCTGAGCTACAAGATGTCGGACGGCTCGGGGGGCACGGACCTCGGCGTGCTGACCCTTGCGATCGACGGCGTCAACGAAGGTGAAAAATACCACGAAGTTCTGGATTTCGATGATATGGGCGTTTTGACGAGGGCGGATGATTTCCCGCTTCCCAATTACCGGGGCTTTGCGCTCTCCGTGAACGGCAGCCACGACGTGACGCTTCTGAACGGCATCGTCTATGATACCATTCCTGGTGTCGACGCCATTACCGAGGATGGTTTCAGCGATACTGTCCTGTCCCCGGGTTCTGCGCCCGTAACCCTGAAAATGCTCGACGGCGGGGAGTTCACCTTTCAGAGCGCCTCGATCGCCGAATTGTCCGCATCGCCCTTTCACCTGACGCTCACTGGCCTGAACGACGGCCAGATTGTCTATCAGCAGGAGCTTGAGGTCACCGGTCCCAGTCTCGAGGTGAATCTGGAAGATATCGAAGAAATCCGTTTCGATTTCATGGGCAATTCGGTCGTGATGGACAATTTTTCGCTGCTGGTATGAGGGCTGGTCAGTCGCTCTTGCTGCGTTTTGTTATGCCCCGTTCTGTCTCTTTTTTGCATGAGCCAGCCCGACGTCTGGGCATCGCGGCAGCGCGGGAAGTGCTGTCGCAACAGCGTGGCGTGCACGGCCATCGCCGGGGCGATAAGGTGCATCTGGTTGATAGCGCGCTATTTAAGTTTTCGAAACTTTGATTGAATCCACAACTCTCTCGTGTCATGTTGCGACGCACAAAGCGAGGAGCTCATGGTTTATTCTGTACAATACCTCCGTGCTGTTGCGGCGATCGCGGTCACTATCTTTCATGTTGCGTTCATTTTTGGTTGGAATTTTGTTCCGCTGGCAGCTGGTGTAGACCTGTTTTTCATAATCAGCGGCTTCATCATGTGGACTATTTCGGACGCGAAACCGACCGCGCCTTTGCAGTTCATCCGAAACCGCATTCAGCGGGTTCTGCCCATCTATTGGATCTGCACACTGCTATTTGTGGTTGCGGCTACCGTCTCGCCCAAAAATTACGATAATGCCGTCTTTGGCGCCGCTGATATCATCCGGTCACTGCTGTTTGTCCCTTATGTAGACGGCACCGGTGTCGTTCAGCCGGTTCTCGTTCCGGGTTGGACGCTGAATTATGAGATGTTCTTTTACACCGCGTTTTGCCTTGTCCTGTTCTTGAAAGGCAGAACGGAGCGTCTTCTGGCGATAACGGGTTTTCTTATGCTTTGCGTGGCAATCGGCCTGTTCGCGCCAGTGACCCCATATTCTATCGTTTACGCATCGCCGTTGTTGCTGGAGTTTCTGGCCGGCATTGTCATCGCGTTCGTCATGTCGAGAGCGGACGTCACTTCGACCAAGCTGTCGGTGGCATTGATGGTGCTGGGACTCGTGTCCATCGCCGCTTCCTCCTTCCTTGATAAGCCAAACGGTTTCATTCGGGTTCTCGTATGGGGCGTTCCGTCGGTCCTTATCGTTCTGGGTGCCCTGGTCGCCGAACGTGCAAGCCTTTTTCCGAAATTGACATGGTTGAAGATATTGGGGGATTCGTCCTACTCGCTCTACCTGACTCATATGATTGCGATCGGTGTCGCAAAACTCGCCATTTATATTGCCGGGGTCGAACGCTGGACTGCGCCGCTTGCCCTTCGAATTCCATTGCTCGTGGTCACGACGATATTCTGCGTTTCCGTTGGACTCGTCTTTTATTTCTGCGTCGAGAAGAAGATTGCCCAGTTTCTCAAACGGTTGGAGAGAGACAGAAGGGCCGCTTCATACATGCCTGCTGAATAGGCTGCGGCCGCGCCGGAGCTTATTTCAGCTTTCAGACCTTTAAGCCGGGCCGGCGTCGGTTTCTCCATTTGCAGGATGGAGGGGCGGGTCGAACCCGTGGCTCAACCCGACACTGTTCGGGGCGGGATGGCAAACGCCAGCCTATTTCGGGCCGATCATCGTTTCCGGGCGAACGATCGCGTCATAATCCTCAGCTGATACGAGGCCGCTTGCCAGCGCCTCTTCCTTGAGTGTCGTGCCGTTCTTGTGGGCCGTCTTGGCGATCTTGGCGGCGGCGTCGTAGCCAATCTTCGGGGCGAGGGCAGTGACCAGCATCAGCGAGCGTTCGAGGCCGGCCCTAATATTGTCTTCGCGCGCCTCGATGCCGACGACGCAGTTGTCGGTGAAGGAGACGGCGGCGTCGGCAAGCAGCTGTACCGACTGCAGGAAATTATAGGCCATCATCGGATTATAGACGTTGAGCTCGAAATGGCCCTGGCTGTCGGCGAAAGTCAGGGCGGCGTGATTGCCGAAGATGTGGATGCAGACCTGCGTCAGCGCTTCGCATTGCGTCGGGTTGACCTTGCCGGGCATGATCGACGAGCCGGGCTCGTTTTCCGGCAGCGCCAGTTCGCCGAGACCGGCGCGCGGGCCGGAGCCGAGCAGGCGGATATCGTTGGCGATCTTGAAGAGGGCTGCGGCCGCCGCGTTGATGGCGCCGTGGGAAAAGACCATGCTGTCATGCGAGGCGAGCGCTTCGAACTTGTTCGGTGCGGTCACGAAGGGCATGCCGGTGATGGCGGCGATCTCTTCGGCCACCTTCTCGGCAAAGCCCACCGGCGCGTTGAGGCCGGTGCCAACCGCCGTGCCGCCCTGGGCGAGTTCGCAGAGGCCGGGCAGGGTCATCTCGATACGTCTGATGGCGGAGCCGAGCTGGGCGGCATAGCCGGAAAATTCCTGGCCGAGGGTCAGCGGCGTCGCATCCTGGGTGTGGGTGCGGCCGATCTTGATGATGTGGCTGAATTCGGTGACCTTCATGTCGAGGGCGGCATGCAAGTGCTTGAGGGCCGGCAGCAGATGATGGGCGATCCGCTCGGCGCAGGCAATATGCATGGCCGTCGGATAGGTGTCGTTGGATGACTGGCTCATATTAACGTGATCGTTCGGGTGCACCGGCTTCTTGGAACCCATGACGCCACCAAGCATTTCTATGGCACGATTGGAGATCACTTCGTTGGCGTTCATGTTCGACTGCGTGCCGGAACCGGTCTGCCAGACGACCAGCGGGAAATGGTCGTCAAGCTTGCCGTCAATCACCTCCTGGGCGGCATCGACGATGGCCTTGCCGAGGGCGGGGTCGAGCTGGCCGAGCGACATGTTGGCACGAGCGGCCGCCTGCTTTACAATGCCGAGCGCACGCACGATCGAGAGCGGCTGCTTTTCCCAGCCGATCCTGAAATTGCCGAGTGAACGTTCGGCCTGGGCGCCCCAATATCGGTCGGCGGCGACATCGATGGGACCAAAAGTATCGGTTTCGGTGCGGGTTGCGGTCATGTCTCTTGCCTTCCCTTTACATGCTGTTTTCTGGCATATTCGAAAGATGTGGTCTTATAGGTCGGAAACCAGGGCAAGAAAACCGGACCTTGCCGGAAATATTGAATATTTCAGTCATGTTTATGCCTCACCAAAGGCGTGCCTTTTCAGCCACTTTGGAAATTTTATACGCCTCCACGTTTTTGCCGGACTGGTCTGTCGGCGAAAATTCGGTAAAAAATTAACTAATAATTTCATAATTTTGTGTGAACTGCTGCGCGGCGCCGTGCAGGATTCTCCTCACATGAAATTGAGTCCGCCGGCGCTGGCGGCGCAGGCCGGTTTCTGATCAAGAAGCCGGACGCTGCTTGAGTTTCGCGGGATTTGAGCTTGAGCTTTGTGCTCGTGATAAAACAGCATGACACCGGGACTGGAAGATATATGACGTTCGTTTTTAAAAGCGCGGTATCCGCAATGGCAATTTCCTGCGGCGTAGCAGTGATGAGTGCCGCTCCCGCGCATGCCTATACGCTGATGGATATGCTGCGCGGCGACAGGCAGCGTACCCAGAGCACCATCTTCATGGACCAGGCGCCCGGCCGGCCGGTGCCGCGTGGCGCCGATGGCGGTTCGCTCGGCGGGCTTGATCCGGAAGCGGCGCTGCCGAAGGTGAGCGGTCCGCGGTACTACACCTATAAAACCGAAACGCTGCAGTTCGTCGATACGAGCAAATTCGCCGATCCTATCGTCACCGGCGCGGTCGCCGATGTTTCTGCCAATGGCGATACCGGCGCCGAACCGGCGGTACAGCGCCGCTTCCTGGCGCAGGCCAAGGTGCGCGCCAATGCCGATGTCGCCAAGGCACTCGAAGCCTATTACAGCAACAGCAGCAATCCGCTCGTCTGGGTCGAGGGCAGCCAGATCAACGATCGTGCCAAGTCGGCGATGGCAGCGCTTGCTGATGCGGCTGTCGTCGGTCTCGATTCCGCTGATTACGCAGTCCAGGCGCCGGTGATCGACCCGGCCAATCCCGATCCCGCCGCCCGCGACCGGGCGCTGACGCAGTTCGAGCTCGAGCTTTCGGCCAAGGTCCTCGCCTTCGTGCAGGATACGGTTCGCGGCCGCATCGATCCGAACAAGATTTCCGGCTATCACGACTTCCAGCGCAAGGTGGTCAATCTGGCTCCGGTCCTCAAGCTTGCCCGCATGAGCCCCGATGCCGGTGCCTATATCGCCAGCCGCTCGCCAGACAGTCCGCAGTTCGAGGCGCTGAAGGCGGAGCTTGCCAAGCTTCACGCCGCCGATGGCGGCAATGAGGAGCAGATCGTCGTTTCGCTCAGCGGCCTGCTGAAGCCCGGTGAGAGCTCGCCCGAGGTCGCCAATATCGTCAAGGCCGTCCAGAAGCACGGTTCCGAGACGCTGAGGACCGATCACGCCGCGACCTTTGCAGCCTACGACGGCGGCAGCGACTATTCGCCTGATATCGTCGCGCTGGTCGAGGATTTCCAGAAGGAGCGCGGGTTGAAGGCCGACGGCGTCATCGGTCAGGCGACGGTGCGCGCCATGACCGGCGGTGACACCAATGCCTCGAAGATCGACAAACTTGAAGTCGCCATGGAGCAGGCGCGCTGGCTGCCGGAAGATCTCGGTTCGCGCTACGTCATGATCAATCAGCCGGCCTACATGGCCTACTATCACAATGACGGCAAGGAACAGCTGTCGATGCGTGTCGTCGTCGGCGGCAAGAACAATCAGACCTATTTCTTCGACGACGAGATCGAGACGGTCGAGTTCAACCCGTTCTGGGGCGTGCCGCAGTCGATCATTATCAACGAGATGCTGCCCAAGCTGCGCTCGGATCCGAACTATCTCGACCAGCTCGGCTATGAGGTCGAAGTGAACGGCCACGCCGTTGCCTCGTCCAGTGTCGACTGGTACGGCTCGACCGACAATGTTTCGGTGCGCCAGCCGCCGAGCAGCGACAATGCCCTCGGTGAACTCAAGATCCTGTTCCCGAACAGCCATGCGATCTATATGCACGACACGCCGTCGAAGAGCTTCTTCAAGCGTGACATGCGGGCTCTGAGCCACGGCTGCGTGCGTCTTTCCAATCCGCGCGCGATGGCAGCCGCCGTGCTCGGCACGACGGTCGACGACGTCGCCAAGCAGATCGCTTCCGGACAGAATCATGCGGTGAAGGTGCCGCAGAAGATCCCGGTTTACGTGTCCTACTTCACCGCCTGGCCGAACAAGGACGGCGTCGTGGAATATTTTGACGACGTCTACGGCCGCGATGCCTATGTCGAAAAGGCCTTCGACGCCACGACCAAGGCGCGCGGCGCGCAGATCTGATACAGGTTTTGCTGGATTATGAAACGGGCGGTCTTCGGGTCGCCCGTTTTGTTTTACCGACGTCGTTGTTCGCCTGGGTTTAAGCTCGAAGGAATGACGGAGGAGAGGGAATGCCGTGCCGGGGTTGCCACGGGCACGCCGGCAAGGGAATGGGGGATGAGGAGGAGGGTGACAGCCTCAGACCGCGACCTTCTCCGCATACTCCCGCAACAACCGCTCCACCAACGCCGGCGTGAGTTCATCGTAGTGCATGATGATCACATCCGGATCGAGGCTTGAAACCGGCACGTCCGAGTAACCGAAGGGAACGGCGATCGACGGCACGGCAGCGTTCTTCGCCACGGCGATGTCGTTGATGCTGTCGCCGATCATCACGGTGCGGGCGATGTCGCCGCCGGCGCGATCGATAGTGCCGGTGAGATGGCGGGCGTCAGGTTTGCGGTATTCGAAAGTATCGCCACCGGTGATGGCGTCGAAGTAGCCGACAAGGTCCAGCTTGTCGAGCAGACCGAACGCCAGGCTTTCCATCTTGTTGGTGCAGACGGCAAGGCGGTAGCCGGCCGCTTTCAGCCGGTCCATCGCGGCGACCAGGCCGGGATAGGGTTCGGTGTGGCCTGGCATATTACCGGCATAATGCGCGACGAAGCGTTCGAGCAGCCGCGGGACGGCGGCGCTTTCGAGCGGATGGCCGCGCAGCCGGCAGGCACGCTCGATCATCACGCGCGCGCCCTGGCCGACGAGGTGGGTGAGGTCGTCATAGCTGACCGGTTCGAGGCCAAGGTCTGCGATCGTATGGTTCAGGCTTTCGACCAGGTCTGCATGGGTATCGAGAAGGGTACCGTCGAGATCGAAGACGATCAGCGCTGGGCGAATGGGGGCAGGGGTCAAGGGCTTGCCTCTTTGAGCGATGGGTCGTCCCAGGAAGCGACGGGGCACGTCAGGGGACGATGGTCGTTCCTGAGGTAGGCGATCACGCGGCGGAAAGCAACGTTAGGATGCCGGCCGGGGCGGCCGCAGGCATTTGTTTCGGCTTTTCATTTTCCGTGATGATTTTGACTTTCGTTTGCCAGGCGAGCCGTGTAAACAGCACATCCAACGCAATAAATCGGAGCTGGCGGCGCATGGATGCCCGCGAAATGAAGATCAAGGCCGCCGAGGCCGCACTCGCCCATGTCGAAGAAGGGATGCGCCTCGGGATCGGGACAGGCAGCACGGCGGAAGAATTCGTCCGGCTGCTGGCGGAGAAGGTTGCGGGCGGCTTCAGAGTCGAAGGCGTTCCGACATCCGAACGGACCGCACGGCTCTGCGTCGAACTCGGTGTTCCGCTGAAGTCGCTCGACGAGCTGCCGGCGCTCGATCTGACGGTCGACGGCGCCGACGAGGTCGATCCGGCGCTCAGATTGATCAAGGGCGGGGGCGGCGCGCTGCTGCGCGAAAAGATCGTTGCGGCCGCTTCTGAACGGATGATTGTCATCGCCGACGAGAGCAAGCTGGTCGATACGCTTGGCGCCTACGCGCTGCCGATCGAGGTCAACCCGTTCGGTCTGGTTTCGACGCGGATCGCGATCGAGAAAGTCGCGGCCCGGCTCGGCCTTTCCGGCGAACTCAGCCTGCGCCAGTCGGGTGACGGAGAGTTTACCACGGATGGCGGCCATCACATCATCGATGCATCTTTTGGCCGCATTCCTGATGCAGAGGCGCTTTCGAGCGAGCTGAATTCCATACCCGGCGTCGTCGAACACGGGCTCTTTATCAATATGGCGGCACTTGCGATCATTGCCGGTCCTGCAGGTGCGCGCACGCTGCAGGCAAACAGATAACAGGAGCATACACTCATGATGAACATTGCAGGTCTTGGCCGTTTTGCCGCTGCGACCATCGTTCTTTCCGGGCTTGCCTTCGGCTCCGCCGTCAAGGCGCAGGAAGTCTCCGAGGAACAGCTGAAGGCATCTCGTGCCGCGATCGACGCCATCGGCGCCACGGCCCAGTTCGACAACATCCTGCCCGGTCTCGCCGAGCGCCTGAAGGCCGGCCTGATTCAGGATTCGCCGAATTACCAGGACATCATTTCCTCGACGGTCGACGCGCAGGCGCTGAAGCTGGCGCCACGCCGTGGTGATCTGGAAAAGGAGGCGGCACTTACCTACGCCAAGGCCTTTACGATCGACGAGCTGAAGGCGATTGCCGATTTCTATAATTCCGACGTCGGCAAGAAGCTGCTGCGCGACGGCCCGGTCGCCTCCCGCGAAACGGCCAAGGCTGCCGACATTTGGGCGCAGGGCATTTCGCGCGACCTGGAAAAGCAGAGCAATGCCGAGCTTTCCAAGGTTATCAAGGCACCGCCGCCGGCAACCGACAGTCCGGTCGCTCCGGCACCGGCCGCCCAGCAGTAACGACTGCCACAGAATTTGCGAAAGCCCGGCATCGTCCGGGCTTTTTTGTTATGATGCATCAGAGCCTGGCAAAGGTTGGTGAGGCAGACATGTCCGATCGTTATGAGGCCGTGCGAGTACGAATAACAGGCAGGGTCCAAGGTGTGGGTTTTCGCATGTGGACGCGCGATGAGGCGTTGCGGCTCGGGCTGACTGGCTGGGTGCGCAACGAGGCGGACGGTTCCGTCGCCGCCTTGGTTGCCGGGCCGGACCATGTGATCTCAGCGATGATCGAGCGTTTGAGGCGCGGGCCTGCAGGGGCATCGATTGCTGGCGTGGAGACGGAAACGGTCCGGCTTGAGAAGATGCCGACGGATTTCCGCATCACCTGATGACAGCGGCAATCCGCCAAGGTGGTGTGACGCTCAGTCCCAATCCTTCGAGCTTTTGGCCAATTGCCATGCGCCGGTCTCATCCGGCTCGACGCGCTTGTTGCCGCGGTAGAAAATCGGCATTCCGGTTTTCTTGTCCATCGCAAAGCGGCTCGGCGTGAATTTCTCGTCTTCGTGACCCTCGATGGCGAGATTGAGCGCCTCCTTGAATTTGCCGGCCTTGCACAACTTGGCGAACAGAGTTTGATCCATCTTTTGCTCCGGCATCCTTTTGCGTCTCAAGCATTGCCCTGCCAGCCTCCGCTGGCCGGGTCAACCGCAAATCGGTGACCGGGTCAACCGTCGAACGGTGATCGAGCTCAACATACCCGGTGAGCGGTTCCGATGAAGATTCGGCAATGGGGTTAGGAAGAGGCAGGGCGGGGCTTTTGTTTTCATGAGGATCGCCCCTATATCAGGAACGTCCTTTCCTGCGATTCCCTTCCGGAGTTCCTCATGTCTTCCTACGACTACGACCTCTTCGTCATCGGCGGCGGTTCCGGGGGCGTGCGCGCCGCTCGCGTGGCTGCCTCGCTCGGCAAGAGGGTGGCGATCGCCGAGGAGTATCGCTATGGCGGCACATGCGTCATCCGCGGCTGCGTACCGAAGAAGCTCTTCGTCTATGCCTCGCAGTTTCACGAGCATTTCGAGGATGCGGAAGGCTTCGGCTGGACGGTCGGCGAAAGCAGCTTCGACTGGAAGAAGCTGGTGGCGGCCAAGGATGCCGAGATTGCGCGGCTGGAAGGGCTCTACAAGAAGGGGCTCGCCGGCGCCAATGCCGAGATCCTGGAATCGCGCGCCGAGCTGGTCGATGCTCATACCGTCCGGCTTGCGAAAACAGGGCAGACGGTGACCGCAAAAACGGTCGTCATCGCCACCGGCGGAAGGCCGAACCCGCATGCGGCCCTTCCCGGTCACGAGTTCTGCATTTCCTCCAACGAGGCCTTCCATCTTGAGGAGCTGCCGAAATCAATCGTAATCGCCGGCGGCGGCTATATCGCCGTCGAGTTCGCCAATATTTTCCATGGACTCGGCGTCGAGACGACGCTGATCTATCGCGGCGCCGAAATCCTGTCGCGTTTCGACGAGGATCTGCGGCGCGGGCTGCACGAGGCGATGGTCGCCAAGGGTATACGCATTCTCTGCCACGACACGCTGCAAAAGGTCTCCGAAGGTGAGGACGGGCTGATTCTCGAGACGATGAATAATGGCACGCTGCGGGCTGGCGTGGTTCTGCTGGCGCTCGGGCGCGATCCCAACACCGAGGGCCTTGGTCTGGAGGCGGCCGGCGTCGCTGTCGACGAGCGCGGCGCCATCATCGTTGACGACTATTCCCGTACCAATGTCGAAAATATCTACGCCCTCGGCGATGTCACCAACCGGGTACAGCTGACGCCGGTGGCGATTCACGAGGCAATGTGCTTCATCGAAACCGAGTACAAGAACAATCCGACGCGGCCGGACTACGAGTTGATCCCGACTGCCGTCTTCTCACAGCCGGAGATCGGCACCGTCGGTCTCTCGGAAGAGGAGGCCGGCAAGCGCTACGGCGAACTCGAGGTTTATCGCGCTCAGTTCCGGCCGCTGAAGGCCACGCTTTCCGGCCGGGCCGAGCGCATGATCATGAAGCTGATCGTCGATGCGGCGAGCAGTAGGGTGGTCGGTGCCCATATCCTCGGCCATGATGCCGGGGAAATGGCGCAGCTGCTTGGCATCACGCTGAAGGCCGGCTGCACCAAGGATGACTTCGACCGGACGATGGCGCTGCACCCGACGGCAGCCGAGGAGCTGGTCACCATGTATGCGCCGAGCTACCGCATTCGCGACGGCAAGCGTGTCTAGAACAGTTAGGTCCGGTTCAGCTCTTTAGCTGGTAATGCGTGGCGCGCGGATGACCTTGAGGAAAAGCGCCTTCATCGCATCGGTGATACCGTCGGTCGGCGACACCTCGAAATAGAATCCGGGCGAGGCGCATGCCTGCATTTTCGTCGGGATCTCGCTCTGGAAGGGCTTGATCCAGGTATTGTACCAGCTATTGCTCGGCAACGGCAGATAGGTGGTATAGAGCACGGCGATCTTGACGCCGCGATCCTTCAAGGGCTTGCAGAACGAGGTGTCGATCGGCTCCTGACAGCGGCCCCCGGTTGTCTTCTTGGTGCATGTGGACGGCTTGTAGCTGTCGCCGACGCCATCGGATACGAAGAACAGAATCTTTTCGGCGCTGGTGTTCGACGTGCCGTCACCGGCCGGGTCGATGACCGTGTTCATCTGCGTCATGGCGCTGTCGAAGTTGGTGATCTGGTCGCTGTTGTAGTTCTGATAGGGAATGGTCATCAGATCGACCGCGTCCGTATAGTTCTTCACCTTCGTCAGGTCGGAGGTCAGGCCGGAGATCGTCGTCAGCTTGGCATCCTCGGCCTTGGTGCCGAAAGTGTAGACGCCCATACGGAACTGGTCGCTGCTGACGCGCTCGGCCTTGGCCGTATCGGTCAGCGCCTGGGTCGCCTGGCGCACCACGTCGATGCGCATGGCGACACCGAGGCTTTTGGCGATGGTGTAGTTGTTGGTGCTCTTGTCCATCTGGTGGCAGGCAAAGGCGCAGCCTACCTTGGCCTCCAGCTTTGAAACGTCGCTCGGGGTCGCGCCGACGCCCATGGAGGGCGTATTGTCGAGCAGGATATAGAAATCCATGAAGGCGGCGGTCTGGTATTCGGCAGTCGCCGTGCCGGAGATCGTAATCGAGTCCCGGCCAAAAATTCGCATGAAGGTCGTCGGCACGGTGGCGGTGAAGGAAACCTGCGAATTCAACTTGTTGGCGGTCTTGGTGACGTCGATGCCGAGATCGACATGAACCTCGGCCAGTTCCCCCGACACTTGGGACATGAAGATGTCGCGCGCATCGGTCTTGCCGAGCGAGATCGTGCCGTTGCCGTTCATCGCCATCGCTGCTGCGACCGCGCCGGATTTTTCGGCGATCGAACCGACGGCGGCGGCGTCGGCTGCGGCATAAAGCTGGGTTCTCAGGCTCAGCGCATGGGCGAAATCCACCGCCATGCCTGCCGTCCCGACAAGCGGTACCATGAGCAATGCCGTCATGATGCCGAAATTGCCCGAGCGGTCCGATATGAAACCGGGCGGAAGGATCGCCATGCCATGTCCCCGATGTTGAAACTCTTTCCGCTTCTACATTCAAAGTCTAAAATATGGGGAAATCGACATGGTATATGCCGGTTTAACCGGGCAATGGCCGACTGCGGCGGCCAGACGGGACGCTTTGGGCAATTGATCTTTGCAAGCCGGATCTAAAGGTCTATAAGCCCCCGGATTATCAAGGGTAGGCCGCATTCCAGGAACTGGGGCGAGAACAGGTGAGTGAGATGGCAGAGAATTGGACCCCGAGCAGCTGGCGGCAGAAACCGATCCTGCAGGTTCCCGAATATCCGGATGCAGCCGCTCTGGCGGCAACGGAGGCCACGCTCGCCAGCTATCCGCCGCTCGTTTTTGCCGGCGAGGCGCGCCGCCTGAAGAAGCATCTCGCCAATGTCGCCGAAGGCAACGGTTTCCTGTTGCAGGGCGGCGACTGCGCCGAGAGCTTCGCCGAACACGGCGCCGATAACATTCGCGACTTCTTCCGCGCCTTCCTGCAGATGGCCGTCGTGCTGACCTTCGGCGCGCAGCTGCCGGTCGTCAAGGTGGGCCGCATCGCCGGCCAGTTCGCCAAGCCGCGTTCGTCGAATGTCGAAAAGCAGGGCGATGTGACGCTGCCGGCCTATCGCGGCGACATCATCAACGGCATCGAATTCACCGAGGAGTCGCGCATTCCGAACCCGGAACGCCAGGCCATGGCCTACCGCCAGTCGGCCGCGACGCTCAACCTACTGCGCGCCTTCGCGATGGGCGGCTACGCCAACCTCGAAAACGTGCATCAGTGGATGCTCGGTTTCGTCAAGGACAGCCCGCAGGGCGAGCGTTACCGCAAGCTTGCCGACCGCATCAGCGAAACCATGGATTTCATGAAGGCGATCGGCATCACCTCGGAAAACCACCCGAGCCTGCGCGAGACGGATTTCTTCACCAGCCATGAGGCGCTGCTGCTCGGCTACGAGGAGGCGCTGACCCGCGTCGATTCCACGTCGGGCGACTGGTATGCCACATCGGGCCATATGATCTGGATCGGCGACCGTACCCGCCAGGCCGACCATGCGCATATCGAATATTGCCGCGGCATCAAGAACCCGATCGGCCTCAAGTGCGGCCCATCGCTGCAGGCCGACGATCTGCTGCAACTGATCGACATCCTCAACCCGGCTAACGAGGCCGGGCGGCTGACGCTGATCTGCCGTTTCGGCCATGAGAAGGTTGCCGAAAACCTGCCGCGCCTCATCCGCGCCGTCGAGCGCGAGGGCCGCAAGGTCGTCTGGTCCTGCGACCCGATGCACGGCAACACGATTACGCTCAACAACTACAAGACCCGTCCTTTCGAGCGGATCCTGTCGGAAGTCGAAAGCTTCTTCCAGATCCACCGCGCCGAAGGCACGCATCCCGGCGGCATCCATGTCGAAATGACCGGCAAGGATGTGACGGAATGCACCGGCGGCGCCCGCGCCGTCACCGCCGACGACCTGCAGGATCGCTACCACACCCATTGCGATCCGCGCCTCAATTCCGATCAGGCGCTCGAGCTCGCTTTCCTGCTTGCCGAGCGCATGAAGGGCGGCCGCGACGAGAAGCGCATGGTCGCCAACGGCTGAGACTGGGCCGGACGGATGACGAAAAGCCCGGTTCTCCCGGGCTTTTTTGTTCACAAGGCTGACCTTTCACTCGGCGTCATCCTCGGCCTTGTGCAGCACAAGGCCGAGGATGACCGAGCGTGTTGATGGCCAGCCATATCGACGCTCTGATGGTCGAGCTGTCAGAATTCAGATGCTGGCCTGAACACTGTGAAGGTTCGCGTAAACGCCGCCTTGCGTCATCAGATCGTCATGCGTGCCCTGTTCGACGATGCCGTCGCCCGTCAGCACCAGGATGCGGTCGGCATGGCGGACGGTCGACAGGCGATGGGCGATGACCAGCGTGGTTCGCCCGTTCGCCAGGCTCAGCAGCGCCTGCTGCACCGCCCGTTCGCTCTCATTGTCGAGCGCGCTGGTCGCCTCGTCGAAGATCAGAATCTCCGGATCCTTGAGGAAGGCGCGGGCGATGGTGATGCGCTGGCGCTGGCCGCCCGAAAGCTTGACGCCGCGCTGGCCGATATCGGTATCATAGCCCTGGGGCAGAGCGATGATGAAGTCGTGCGCATTGGCGGCCCGGGCCGCCGCTTCCAGTTCGGCATCGCTGGCGTCGGGCCTGCCGTAGCGCAGGTTGTCCGCTACGGTGCCGGCAAAAAGGTAGACATCCTGCTGCACCACCCCGACATGGCGCCGGAGCGAGGCCAGTGTCACATCGCGGATATCGGTACCGTCGATGCGGATCGCCCCGGCCTCGACATCATAGAAGCGCGGTATGAGTGCGCACAGTGTGCTCTTGCCGACCCCTGAAGGGCCGACCAGGGCAACAAACTCCCCGGGCGCGATGGTGAGCGACAGCCGCTCCAGTACGCGTGGACCATCGGCCTCGTAGCCGAAGGCGACGTCGGAGAAACTGATCTCGCCTCTTGGCACCGGCATCGACTGGGCGGCCGGCCGGTCGGTGATATCAGGAGTGATCTCCAGGATTTCCATGGCTCTGATGAAACCGGTATAGCCCTCCTGCCAGAGCCGCACGAAATTGGCGAGCCGCTGCACCGGATCGACCAGTACGGCGACGCAGAGCAGGAAGGTCAGCATATCCGGGACGGTGAGCTGCGCTGTTAGGATGCGTAAGCCTCCGACGACGATCACCAGTATGGTGACGAGCTGGGCGAAGCTTTCGGTGCCGACCGAAAACCATGCTTCGCTGCGGTAGCCATCGGCGCGGCTTTGCAGAAAGCGACGATTCTGCTCGGCGAAGCGTTCTTGTTCCAGCGCCTCGTTGGCGAAGGACTGGACGACGCGGATTCCCGCGAGCGCGTCCTCCACGCGCTCGTTGACGGCAGCGATCTGCCGTTTGCTGGCTTCGAGCGCGCGGTTCATGCGCCGGTTGAAATAAAGGGCATAAGCCACTGCCGCAGGGGTCAGCAGCAGGATGAGGCTGGCCAATGCCGGATCGATGAAGAACAGCACCAGCATGGCGCCGCCATATTTCAGCACGGCGATAGAGAGATCCTCGGGGCCATGGTGGAAGAGCTCGCCCAACCAAAGGGAGTCATTGGTGATGCGGCTCATCAGCTGGCCGGTGCGCTGGCGGTCGTAAAAGCTGAAGGAAAGCTTCTGGCAGTGCTCGAACAGCTCCTGCCGGACCGTCGCCTCGATGCGGGCGCCCATGACGTGGCCGCGATAATCGACGAAGAAGATCGCGGCTATCTGGACTGCCAGAACGACCAGCATGACGCCGCCCATCAACAGGATCTGGGTGAAGGCCTGCGGCGCATCGGGCAGGGCCAGAAGACGGCTGGTGACGATATTGGCGCAAAGCGGCAGGGCGACCGCCGTGCCGGCAACGAGGATGGCACAAAGCAGATCCGCCAACAGCAGCGGCAGATGCGGGCGATAGTAGGAGAGAAATTTTCGCACGCGCACCCATCGCCGGCCGCGGTCGGCGGTCTCGGGATGGCGCAGAAAAAATTTCAGGAAAGGGTTATGGCGTCGCGAGCTTTTCCTCGCGCGGGAGAACCGAATATTCATGAGGCAGAATGTCCTTGTGGGCGATGTTTCCTTTCTGTTTGGACAGGATCGCTCTCATGACAGTCTCCCACAGGTTGAATGAATTGGACTTACAGTATCGCTGAGAAGCTCGATCAATTCAACTTGGTGACGTGAGGAGATCGGTCGGTGTTGTCGACGGGCAACAGCGGAAGGTCGCCCTGGCCGTGTCGATACGACGCGAGTGAGCTTCAAGTTTTCTGATCTCTCGTTGAACGGAATGGATTTGACGCCCGTGGCGATCGGCGGCAACCTCCAGCAAAATGGAGGAGCGATCATGAGCGAACGGCATACAGGCGGCTGCCTTTGCGGCGCAGTGCGATATTCGATTGCGGGCAAGCTCGGCCCCGTCGTCGGCTGCCACTGCTCCCAGTGCCGCCGGCAGACGGGGTTTTATTATGCCGCGGCGAACGTGCCGCGCGGGGCTCTTTCGGTGGAGGGCGCCGAAGCGGTCCGCTGGTATCGGTCGAGCAGTGAGGCGCAGCGCGGCTTCTGCGCGAATTGCGGCTCGGCATTATTCTGGCAGGGTGATGAATCGCAGGAGGTTTCGGTGCTGGCCGGAAGCTTCGACGAGCCGACCGGGCTTTCCTTCAGTCACCACATTTATTGCACGGACAAGGGCGATTTCTACGAGATCACGGATGGCCTGCCGCAATATGACAGGTATCCGGTCTAGCTTCTGGCGGAAAGCGCGGCGCTGAGGCGAGCGACGTCCTCGCGCAGCGCCGTCAGCTCGGTCAGCACGTGCATATCGATCTTCTGATGCAGGGAGAGCACTTCGAGCTCGGCCTTGAGATTGACTTCGTAATCCTTTGCGGCCTCGAAGCGGTCGCGCTCGGCCTGGCGGTTCTGCGACATCATGATGATCGGCGCCTGGATGGCGGCGAGCATCGACAGGATCAGGTTCAGGAAGACGAAGGGATAGGGGTCGAAGGCGCGGGTCGCCAGGAGGATGGTGTTGATGATCGTCCAGACACCGAGGAATGCCAGGAAGGCGATGATGAAGGACCAGGAGCCGCCGACACGGGCGATGCCGTCGGCGACACGCTCGCCGAACGAAGCTTCGGCGGAGAAGGCGGCATTGACGTCGGTCGAAATGACCTTGCGCTCATGGGCTTTCGCCAGGACGCGTTTTTCGATGTCGCCGAGTTCATCGGCCGGCTTGTCGAAATGATGGTGCATGAAGTTCGAGAGATTAGACATGGCCTGTTTCCGGTGCCCGTTGTCGATGCAGTGGATTTCGGCGCCAGTATTCTGCTCCGCCAGCAAATTGCAATGCGGATCGGTGCCGCAAGGTCATGCTACCGGCGTTCACAAAAAATTCGTCGACGCGATGCAACGCTTTGACCGCCAACGTGTTGCGGTTACGGAAGGCGCAGGCTAAATAAATGACATGACACAGGAAAACGCTCTTTCTGATATCTTCCGCATCGCCATCGGCCAGCTCAACCCAACGGTCGGCGATGTCACCGGCAATCTTGCCAAGGCACGCGAGGCCCGCGTCGATGCGGCCCGGGAGGGCGCGCATCTGCTCGTCCTGACCGAACTTTTCATCTCCGGCTACCCGCCGGAGGATCTGGTGCTGAAGCCCGCCTTCATCCGTGCTTGCTGGAAGGCGGTCGAAAGCCTGGCCGCTGATACCGTCGATGGTGGGCCAGGCGTCATCATCGGTTTTCCCCGGCAGGACGAGAACGGGCGTTATAATTCCGTCGCCGTGCTCGACGGCGGCAAGGTCATCGCAGTGCGCGACAAGGTCGATCTGCCGAATTACGGTGAGTTCGATGAGAAGCGTGTCTTCCATCAGGGCGCCATGCCCGGGCCGGTCAATTTCCGCGGAGTGAGGCTCGGTATTCCGATCTGCGAGGATATCTGGGGCGAGCTCGGCGTCTGCGAGACGCTGGCCGAAAGCGGCGCGGAAATCCTGCTGTCGCCGAATGGTTCTCCTTACTACCGCGGCAAGGTCGATATCCGTCATCAGGTGGTGCTGAAGCAGGTGATTGAGACCGGTCTGCCGTTGATCTATGCCGCCCAGCTCGGCGGCCAGGACGAGCTCGTCTTCGACGGTGCGAGTTTTGCATTCAATGCCGACAAGTCGCTTGCCTTCCAGATGAGCGAGTTCGAGACGGCGCTGGCGGTGACGACGTGGAAGCGCGGCGAAAGCGGCTGGCACTGCGCCGAAGGGCCGATGGCGCGTATCCCCGAGGGCGAGGAGGCCGATTACCGCGCCTGCCTGCTCGGCTTTCGCGATTACGTCAACAAGAATGGCTTCAAGACCGTCGTTCTCGGCCTTTCCGGCGGCATCGACTCGGCGATCTGCGCGGCCATCGCCGTCGATGCACTCGGCGAGGAGCGGGTGCGCACCGTTATGCTGCCCTACCGCTATACCTCGGAGGATTCGCTGAAGGACGCGGCCGATTGCGCCAAGGCGCTCGGCTGCCGCTACGATATCGTGCCGATCGAGCAGCCGGTGACGGGTTTCAGCAGCGCGCTTTCCGATCTCTTCGAGGGCACGGATAGCGGCATCACCGAGGAGAACCTGCAGAGCCGCGCGCGCGGCGTCATCCTGATGGCGATCTCCAACAAGTTCGGCGCGATGGTGGTGACGACGGGCAACAAGTCGGAAATGTCGGTCGGCTACGCCACGCTCTATGGCGACATGAACGGCGGCTTCAACCCGATCAAGGACCTCTACAAGATGCAGGTCTATGCGCTGTCCCGCTGGCGCAACGAGAATGTGCCGCCGAGTGCGCTGGGGCCGTCAGGCGAGGTGATCCCGCAGAATATCATCGACAAGGCGCCGTCCGCCGAACTGCGTCCCGACCAGAAGGACCAGGATTCGCTGCCGCCCTATCCTGTTCTCGACGATATTCTCGAATGCCTGGTCGAGAAGGAGATGGCGGTCGAGGAGATCGTCGCGCGCGGCCATGACGTCGCGACCGTTCACCGCGTCGAGCACCTGCTGTATCTCGCGGAGTACAAGCGCCGGCAATCGGCGCCGGGCGTGAAGATCACCAAGAAGAATTTCGGGCGCGACCGGCGCTATCCCATCACCAACCGGTTCCGGGATCGCTAACGCAATCGAGATCGCTGACGCAATCGATATCAGGGAGGAGCAGACATGCGCAGCTCGGTCGAGATCTATAATGTCAAGACGGGCAGGGCGCGTGAGGTCTGGCAGACTGATCGGCTGGTGGAAGCGCCGAATTTTGCTCCCGACGGCTCCTATCTCCTGTTGAATGGCGACGGGCTGCTCTTCCGGCTGCCGCTCGATGGCGGCGAGGTTATTCAGGTCGACACCGGCTTTGCCGTCAACTGCAACAATGATCACGGCATCTCGCCTGACGGCACCGAGATCGTCATTTCCGACAAGAGCGAGTTCGGCAAGTCGTCGATCTACATCCTGCCGATCGAAGGCGGCACGCCGCGGCTCGTTACGGAAAATCAGCCCTCCTATTGGCACGGCTGGTCGCCGGATGGGCGCCAGCTCGCTTATTGCGGCATCCGCGACGACCTCTTCGACATCTATACGATCTCCGTCGACGGCGGTATCGAGACGCGGCTGACGCATGGCGAGGGCCGCAACGACGGGCCGGATTATTCCGCCGATGGGCAATGGATCTACTTCAACTCCAGCCGCACCGGGCTCATGCAGATCTGGCGCATCCATCCCGATGGCACCGGCCTCGAACAGGTGACTTCGGACAATCAGGGCAACTGGTTCGCCCATCCATCGCCCAAGAATGACAAGGTGCTGATCCTGTCCTACGACCCCAGCGTTTTTGACCACCCGCGCGATCTCGACGTGCGGCTGCGGCTGATGGATATGGATGGCGGCAACCTGAAGACGCTGTTCGAGCTATTTGGCGGGCAGGGCACAATCAATGTGCCCTGCTGGTCACCGGACGGTGACGAATTTGCCTATGTCAGGTATTTTCCGGTGAACTCTTGAGAGCGGCGGACCGCCATTTGATGATGGGGCGGTGAGGTCAGGAAGTTAAGATGAAAGGCCTTTGCCGGATGGGACGAATCATCTGGCCTCATTGATCTCGCTTCCGCCGGGCACGAGCCGCTTTTGCCAAATCGTCGATGAATTTTCCATGACCGAACTGATAACTTAACACTGAGAAGACCATCAGCCATCCAACTACTAGGGTGTCGCCTGACTGGAAATACTCGGTAATGGCTAAGAACGGAAATGTCACCACCGCAAGGATATAGACGTGTCTCAACTTTGTAATGACGCCCTCTGTAGCCTTTGGTGCGATGAAGATGCTATACATCAAGCACAAAGCCAACATTATCTTTCGGCCCGGATCGATGGCGTACGAGATCGTGACGAGCACGGCAATCGGTGCGGCGATAATAAAGGCTCTTCGCGCTGAAGGCGACTTTCTCCGCTTTTCTAGTAGCTCGGCGAGGAAGCGTTTTTGCATATCATCCGCTTTAAAAATTGCCCACGCGATTTTTGGTGAATCGTGGGCCAAACAACGTCGCATAAGTATTGGAGTTGTCGTCGCACAGAGCGCTCGAAGAAATGTAGCGAGCGCGGTTACGCACTGGAGCGCTAACCCTCCTATTCGGGTGGCGCTCCTTTCAAACTCTTTCGAAGGAAATCCCTCGCAATCCAGCTTCTTTGCAACGCTCTCGGAAATTATCGTCGCAGAAAGCAGAGATTGGATATTCCCGAAGGCGAAAGCAATTCGCGGAACCGATGACTTCCGACTTGAGAGCCAGTTCCATCTTTTGCGGATACATCGGAGGGAGATATAGGCCGTAAGCCGAAACTTTGATGTTCGAATTCTCAAGGTCCACCGCTTCTTTGAAAGCTCTTACAACGCTGCCTATCCAAAGCTCTGGAGCAGGCTGACCGTTTCGATAACTCGTTGAACATGGCCTATAGTCCCAAGCATCCGGTGCCAGTTCCTCAAGAAGCGACTTCATCTTGGCCGAGATCAGGAAGAGCCCGTCGCGCATGCCGGAATCATGAGGGGGACGTCCAAGGCGTCTATCGAAGACGAAATGAGGCGGCTCAAGATAGTCGGGAAGTGTCCAGGGCCCCCTTGGCAAGACCCCCGACCGTCTGGCCAAGCATTCTTCAATTTGAGCCAACCGCCATCAGACTGCAGCCGGTCGCGATTCATTAAATCCCATCCATCCCCGCGATCACTGCGCGTGGGTCCGATCTCGTAGTAGATCATCTTTCCGAATTTGCCTGCCATCTGACGCTCTGAGTGAATGCGTGTCACGTACGCAAGTATGTGTTGGCAGCATTGGGTTTCAACTGACGTTTTGCCGCATCACGAGTCTCCTGATCTCGTGCGGTCCCCACCGCCCTGTGAATGGGCGGTGGGGTTTGTTTGCGGCAACTGATGCGGCCACTCAGGCAGCGAGAGCTGCCTTGCGCCGCTCGCGGGCGGCTTTCGCCAGGTCTTCCAACACCGCGACCGACATGTCCCAGTCGATGCAGCCGTCGGTGATGGATTGGCCGTAGACCAGCGGCTTGCCGGGAATCAAATCCTGGCGGCCAGCGACGAGGTTGCTTTCGATCATCATGCCCTTGATGTCGCGGTTGCCGGCGGCGATCTGTCCGGCGACGTCCTTGACCACCCGCGGCTGGTTCATCGGATCCTTGCTGCTGTTGGCATGGCTGGCGTCGATGAGGATGCGCGGATCCACGCCGAGCTTGACGGCTTCGCTGACCACCGCCTGGACATCGGCAGCGTCATAATTCGGGCGCTTGCCGCCGCGCAGGATGATGTGGCAGTCCTCGTTGCCCTTCGTTGAGGCAATAGCAGCCTGGCCGTCCTTGGTGACGGCGGGGAAGTGATGCGGCTGCGACGCGGCGAGGATGGCATCGAGCGCCACGCGGGCGCTGCCATCCGTGCCGTTCTTGAATCCGATCGGGCAGGAGAGGCCGGAGGCGAGCTGGCGATGGATCTGGCTTTCGGTCGTGCGCGCGCCGATCGCGCCCCAGCTGACGAGGTCGGCAATGTATTGCGGCGTGATCGTCTCGAGGAATTCGACGCCAGCGGGCAGGCCCATGGCATTGACGTCGAGCAGCAGGCGCCTGGCAATCCGAAGCCCTTCCTCGATGCGGTAGCTGCCATCGAGATGCGGATCGTTCATCAAGCCTTTCCAGCCGACTGTGGTGCGGGGCTTTTCGAAATAGACGCGCATGACAATTTCGAGATCGCGGGAAAAGCGCTGCCGCTGTTCCGCCAGCCGCTCGGCATATTCGCGCGCCGCAGCAGGATCGTGGATGGAGCAAGGGCCGATGACGACGATCAGGCGGTCGTCTTCTCCCTCGAGAATCTTATGGATCGCATGACGGTTGCTGGTCACCGTCTCGCTGACGGCAACGGTTCGGGGGATTTCCGCAATGATATCTGCGGGTTTGGTCAGCGGGGTGATCTCGAGGATACGTAGATCATCAATCATATCGGGCACGGTTGGGCTCCTGTTTGGTCATACCGTGCGGAAACAAAAAAGCCGCCAGGTAGACTAGCGGCTGTTCGGGTTGTCGTCGCGTCGACTTCAGTTACGCATAGACCCGCATCCGCTGTGAGCAGCGGTACCAATAAAATCGCGAGGCGTAGACAGAAGTGATCGACATGCGGCGTATTTAGCGTGGCGGCCTTCCGTTGTCACGCAGAATCTGCAGCCTGAAAGAAGGGTCGGCCAAAGGCTTGTCCAATGCATTTGCAAGCGTGGTCGCGACCAGCCGCTGCCTGTGCACCGGCGGGGCCAGGAAGCCGATCGCTACTTCGTCATGGCCTCTCCAGGCTCTGCTGCCGGCGCTTGCCCGGGAAGCGCTTTCCTGAAATAGATGCTCCGTCAGGTGCCCGCCGGTCAGGCGGGAGAATCGGGAATCCGGTGCAAGACCGGAACGTGCCCAACGCTGTAAGGCCGACGCCCGCCGCTTTACCATGCCACTGGCTTTTGCCGGGAAGGCTGCGGCAGACGGATGACGCCAAGTCAGAAGACCGGCCTGGCAAGATAGACCCAACCCGCGCGGACGGCGGGCGGTTGCGTTGTTGGGGATTTGACGATGCGACCCTTTGATGAGGATGCCATGTCGGCGGCATCCGGTTTTTCTCTGGCCGAACGCGAGGCCGTATATCACGCGATCATGACGCGACGCGATGTTCGCAGCCAATTCCTGCCCGATCCCTTGCCGGATGACGTCGTGGCGCGGCTCTTGACGGCCGCCCATCACGCGCCCTCCGTCGGCTTCATGCAGCCGTGGAATTTTATCCTGGTGAAAAACCCAGAGGTGCGCGCGCGGGTCCGGGATGCCTTCGCCAAAGCGAATGAGGAAGCGGCACTGATGTTTGACGGCGAGCGGCGGCAGGCGTACCGCTCGCTGAAGCTTGAGGGCATCGCCGAGGCGCCGCTTGGCATATGCGTGACCTGCGATCCCACGCGTAGCGGCAGCGTCGTGCTGGGGCGCACACACAATCCCAGGATGGATTCCTATTCAACGGTCTGCGCCATCCAGAACCTCTGGCTTGCGGCGCGCGCCGAAGGGATCGGCATCGGCTGGGTCAGCATCTTTCGCGAAGGCGAGCTGAAAACCATTCTCGGCATCCCCGATCATATCGAGGTGGTCGCCTGGCTCTGTGCCGGCTTCGTCGGCCGGCTGTATGACGAGCCGGAGCTTTCCGTCAAAGGCTGGCGGCAGCGGCTGCCGCTCGATGAACTCGTCTTCCACGATGGCTGGGGACGGAGCGAGCCGTAGTGGTCACTGCTGTTGCGGCTGCGGGCCTGGCTTTGCCGGATTGGCAAGATCGATCGAGCCCTGGTCGCCGGCCAGGAATTGTGGACCGACCTGGCGGACCTTGTTCTGCGTGGGATCGTAGGGACGATCTGGAACGGATGGTTGCGGCGCCGGTGTTGTCGCTGCGCCTTTTGTCGCCGGATTGGTGCGGATCGTCGTGATCGAACCCTGCTGCGGCGGTTCGCTCACGGCCTGCTTGCTGCGCATCTCTTCGTAATAGGCGGTGAGATTGCAGGCGCAGGTATTTTTTTCACCAGGCGCGCGGTTCTTGTAGGCGAAGGCGTTCTGCATGGCGCTGTAAGGTGTGCCGGTTGCCACCGAAATCATGTTCGAGGCTTCCGTGCTCCTGACGTCGCGATAGAAGAGCTCGGTCTCGATGCCGGGGCACATCTTGGCACAGGTCTCAGCATCGCGGCCGAAATCGACCGAAGTGGCGTTCGAACTGATCGGGAAGAAGCCGCCATCGCAGCTGCGCACGCAGATGGTGCTGACCGGCGAAAGCATCTCGGTGCGCGGCAGGCCATAACGCGGATCGATCTCTTCACCGCCTCCGAGCGGAATGAAGGTATCGCCACGCATCGCCTGCTCGTCGATGCTCGGGGCAGGGTCGTCGGCGCTGCTCTCGGACGGGTCGTAGAAATTCTCGTTGTTGCAGCCGTTCTGCTCGAGCGCGGCCATCAATTCGCGGCGCCCGCCGTCATCACCGCCGCCCTGACGCAGTTCGGCGCGACGATCCTGGAGATAGCGGATATTGTCGATCATCCGGGCTTCGGCCTGCGAGAGCTCGGCGCAATAATCACCATTCTCGCCGCCAATCACCACCATGCTGCCCGAGGTGCAACCGTAGCTGCGCAGTTCGTTGCGGACCTTGCGCAGCTCAAGATTCTGCTCGGCAATCGCGCCGGCAAACTGGCGTGCTTCCGGCCCATTGCTGGTGCCGATGGATCGCGGCAAGTCGGCCAGACGACCGCGCAAGTCGTCGCAGATGGCGCTCGTCTGGGCAGCGACGGGCGTCGCGACGGCGAGGAGAAGCACAAAAGACAGGTTTCGGCGTTTCACGGCGTCGTCCCGGAATGAGCAAACGGTCGGTAGGTCGAATGCGACTTCAACCGGCCGCGCGTTTCCCTTAACGTATTTCTCTTAATAAGCTCAGTGAAATTTCTAGCGTATTTTCGTCATCTTTTCCAGCAACTGCCCGAGACTGGGTTAAAATGACAGGCCTTTCCGGCAGGGTCCAATTTCCCGCAACCACAGCAGACGCCCCCGAATCCGGACGCGGCCTTCACCTGTTCGTGGACGGTTGTCATGAACCCGGTTCCGGGCGTGGGGGCTGGGCCTTCGTCGCTTTCCGAGATGCCGTGGAAATTGCCTGCGGCTTCGGTGGCGTTGAGGATACCGCCAATAATTCCATGGAATTGTTGGCTCTGCTCGAGGCAGCAATATGGATCAATCGGGAAACAGCGGGCGAACGCGCGATCATCTGGTCCGATTCCGTCTATGCCGTCAAAGGCTGCAACAGTTGGCGGCCAATCTGGAAAAATAACGGCTGGAAGAAAAGCAGCCCGAATGGAAATGCCCGGAAACGAACGATCGCCAATGCGGATCTCTGGAAGGCGGTCGATCTACAGCTATCCCGAAACGCCCTAGTGACCATCGCCTGGTGCAAGGGCCATTCAGGGATTGCAGGCAACGAACGCGCCGATGCGCTCGCCGATAGAGGGCGTCTGTCGCTAGAGCATGATGCCGAACAGTGTGAGCGGTAGGATTCAGATTTTAGGCCGACCGGGCCTAAAATCATCCTGTTCTAGCAGGCGGTTGATATGGCTTCGCCGGGGCCGGCGCTCTCGTTTGGCGGCAGCCGGTTTAAGCCGGCTGCGATGCCTCGACGACGGCCAATGCCGCCATGTTGACGACGCCGCGGGAGGTGACGGAGGGAGCGAGGATATGGGCTGGCATGGCGGCGCCGAGCAGGATCGGGCCGACATGCAGGCCATCCGTCATCGACTTGACCACGCCGAGCGTGATGTTGGCGGCATCGAGGTTCGGGAAAACCAGCAGGTTTGCCTCGTCATGCAACGTCGTGTGCGGCATGACGCGTTTGCGCAGGGCTTCGGTGATGGCGCTTTCGCCGTGCATTTCGCCATCGACTTCGAGATCGGGGGCGGCGTCGCGCACGAGCTGCAGGGCGTTGCGCATCTTGGTGGCGCTTTCGGATTCGCGCGAGCCGAAATTGGAATGCGAGACGAGAGCGGCGCGCGGGGTGATGCCGAAACGGCGGATTTCCTCGGCGGCCATCACCGTTGCCTCGGCGATCTCCTCGGCGCTTGGATTGAAGGTGACGTAGGTGTCCGTGAAGAAGGTGGCGCCGCGCTGTGAGATCATCAGGCTGAGCGCAGAGAAATCGCGCACGTTCGGACGCTTGCCGATGATCTGGCGGACGTCGCGCAGGTGCTTCTCGTAGCGGCCTTCGAGGCCGCAGATCAGCGCATCGGCTTCGCCGCGTCTCAGCGCCAGCGCCCCGATGACTGTCGTGTTGGTGCGCACGATGGTGCGGGCGGCTTCCGGAATGACGCCGCGGCGGCCGACGAGCGAGAAATAGAGATCGACATATTCGCGGAAGCGCGGATCGTCTTCCGGATTGATGACTTCGAAATCCTGCAGCGGGCGAATGCGCAGGCCGTAGCGCTTGAGCCGGGTTTCGATGACCTGCGGACGGCCGATGAGGATCGGCTTGGCCAGGCCTTCTTCAAGCAGCACCTGGGCGGCGCGCAGCACGCGCTCGTCTTCACCTTCCGAGAAGATGACGCGCTTGCGCTCGGCAGCCTTGGCGGCGGTGAAAATCGGCTTCATGACGAAGCCGGAGCGGAAGACGAAACGGTTCAGCTGATCGAAATAGGCGTCGAAATCCTGGATCGGGCGGCGGGCGACGCCGCTCTGTTCGGCGGCTTTGGCGACGGCCGGCGCAATGCGCAGGATGAGGCGCGGATCGAAGGGCGAGGGGATGAGATAGTCCGGACCGAAGACCGGGGTCTCGCCGGAATAGGCGCGGGCGGCGACATCGGATGGTTCTTCGCGGGCAAGCGCGGCAATGGCCCGCACCGCCGCCATCTTCATTTCCTCGTTGATCGTCTCGGCGCCGCAATCGAGCGCGCCGCGGAAGATATAGGGGAAGCAGAGGACGTTGTTGACCTGATTGGCGAAATCCGAGCGACCCGTGCAGATCATCGCATCCGGACGGGCGGCGCGGGCCAGATCCGGCATGATCTCCGGCGTCGGATTGGCGAGCGCCATGATCAGCGGCTTGTCGGCCATCTGCGCCAGCAGCTCCGGCTTCAGCACGCCGGCGGCAGACAGGCCGAGGAAGACATCGGCGCCGCCGATGTTTGCAGCCAGCGTGCGTGTATCGCTCTTCTGGGCATAGACGGCCTTCCACTCATCCATCAGCTCGGTGCGGCCCTCATAGACGAGGCCTTCGAGGTCATGGACCCAGATGTTTTCGCGCTTTGCGCCGAGGGTTACCAGCAGGTTGAGGCAGGCAAGGGCGGCGGCACCCGCGCCCGAGGCGACGATCTTGACGTTCTCGATCGACTTGCCGGCGAGCTCCAGGCCGTTCAGGATCGCCGCGGCGACGATGATTGCCGTACCGTGCTGGTCGTCGTGGAAGACCGGGATCTTCATCTTCTCGCGCAGGCGCCGCTCGACCTCGAAACATTCCGGCGCCTTGATGTCCTCGAGATTGATGCCGCCGAAGGTCGGCTCCAAGGAGCTGACGGTCGAGACCATCTGGTCGACGCTTGCAGCGTCGATTTCGATATCGAAGACGTCGATGCCGGCGAATTTCTTGAAGAGCACGGCCTTGCCCTCCATGACCGGCTTGGAAGCCAGCGGGCCGATATTGCCGAGGCCGAGCACGGCGGTGCCGTTGGAAATGACGGCGACGAGATTGGCGCGCGAGGTATAGTCGGCCGCCGTTTCAGGATTGTCGCGGATGGCGAGGCAAGGGGCGGCGACGCCCGGCGAATAGGCGAGCGCCAGATCGCGCTGGTTGCCGAGCGGCTTGGTCGCCTGGATCTCCAGCTTGCCGGGGCGGGGATAGCGGTGGAAGAACAGCGCCTGCTCGTCGAGATCGCCGCTCGTCAGGTTCTTGTCCGTCTTGGATTTATCCTGGTGATCCATTGCCGCCTCCGTGCACGTCTTTTTCTGGAGTTCCCTCCATACATCAATCGGATACGGGCGACAGTATGGAAATGGGGGATAGGCGAAGTTTTCGTCAGGGGCCAGACGATCTCCCGGGGACGCGTGGGAAGTGGAGCGAGCGGTCTGGGCCAAGCTTCTGCCCTGCGATGAAGCCTGCCGCCATTCTCCCGATCTTTCTGTCATGACAAATGTCGCGGCCGCTGCGGCCAGCTAATCCTTTTGGGGAAACTTGTCTGGCGACGGCCGCAAGCGCAAAATGCCGCCCGCGACGGTGCGGGGCGCCGGTCGCAGGGAGGAAATCATGGACAATTTGAACCTGACGACGCTGCAAAGCGGGCAGACGATGGTCAATGACGTGGCCATGGATGCTTTTGCCGCTGGATTTCGCGGCAATCTCCTGACCAGCAAGGATACGGATTACAGCGAGGCTCGGGCGATCTGGAACGCGATGATCGACCGTCGGCCCGGACTGATCGCGCGTTGCGCCGGGGCGGCCGACGTCGTGCGCGCGGTGCGGTTTGCCCGCGACAACAGTTTGCTCCTGTCGGTGCGCGGCGGCGGGCACGGCATTGCCGGCAACGCCATGTGCGAAGGAGGCATCGTCATTGATCTGTCGGCGATGAAATCGGTGCGGGTCGATCCCGAGATAAGCCGCGCCAGAATTGAGCCGGGTGCCACGCTCGGTGACATCGACAAGGAAACGCTGGCCTTCGGATTGGTTCTGCCGACCGGCATCAATTCGACGACCGGCATCGCAGGATTGACGCTCGGCGGCGGTTTCGGTTGGCTCACCCGCAAATTCGGGCTCACCCTCGACAATTTGATATCCGTGGATGTGGTGACGGCCGATGGCGAGCTGGTGAAGGCTAGCGAAACGGAGAGGCCGGATCTCTTCTGGGCGCTGCGCGGCGGCGGCGGCAATTTCGGCGTGGTGACCTCCTTCGAATTCCAGCTCAACCCGCTCCATTCCGAAGTACTCGCCGGACTGGTCGTGCATCCTTTCGCCGATGCAGAGAAGGTACTGCGGGAATATCGGCAGGCGCTGGAAGAGGCACCCGATGAACTGACCTGCTGGGTGGTGATGCGCCAGGCGCCGCCGCTGCCGTTCCTTCCGGCCGAATGGCACGGCAAGGAGATCGTGGTGCTCGCCATGTGCTATTGCGGAGATATTGCGGCGGGGGAAAAGGCAACGGCCAGATTGCGGGCGATCGGAAAACCGATTGCCGATGTCGTCGGTCCGGTGCCGTTTACCGGCTGGCAGCAGGCTTTTGATCCGCTTCTGACACCGGGGGCGCGAAACTACTGGAAGAGCCAGGATTTCGCCGCGCTTTCGGATGCCGCGATCGATGTTCTCCTCGGCGCCGTGCGCAAGCTGCCGGGGCCGGAATGTGAGATATTCATCGGTCATGTCGGTGGGGCCGCCGGCCGTATTCCGACCGAAGCCTCTGCCTTTCCGCAGCGCAGCTCGCATTTCGTCATGAATGTGCATGCACGCTGGCGGGAGACCGGGATGGACGCAAGCTGCATCGGCTGGGCCCGCGAACTTTTCGAAGCAACCAAGCCGCATGCTGTGGGTACCGCCTATATCAATTTCATGCCGGAGGATGAGACGGATCGGGTCGAGATGGCTTATGGCGCCAATTATGCGCGTCTCGCTGAAATCAAGCTGCGTTATGATCCGAACAATCTGTTCCGCATGAATCAGAATGTGAAACCGGTGGCGGCCGTGCGGGCTGCCTGATCGATTGGGCTCTGCGACCGCGAAATCCGTCCCCCCGTACAAGGGGGGACGAAGTCGTGGCGCGCGAGCTCGAGCAGACATCGGACAGATGAACGGATCCAAGCTTCATCTTTCCACTGAGTGGGGTCAGCCACCAAGCTTTGGTGTGATCGTCACGTCGGCGCCATGGGCATCGCGCAGCTCGCCATCCTGTCCGGGCAGCCGGTCGGCCGCCCGGTGCAGCAGGATCGAGGCATAGCCTTGCGAGCGCGTGCCCTCGATCAGCGTGATGTCGGCATTTGCGGGATTGTCGGAGCGCTCGAACCATTCAACAGGGTGCTGCAGGAAGTTCATTTCGACCGCCCGGTTGGTAACGCCATGACCGACAATGGCGATGTTATGGTCGTCGTTCTCGCCGTCGCGCATGACCGTCTGGAGGAAGAGACGAACCCGTTGGGCGACATCCGCCCGGCTTTCGCCATCGGGTGGACGCGCATAAAACTTGCCGCTATTGCTGCGCAGCCGCGCCCATTTTTCGAATTCTTCGGGGAACTTCTGTTTCCTTTCGGCCTGGTCGTAAATTTCGGTGAAGAGACCGAAATCCTGTTCGCGCAGCAGATAATCTTCCCTGACATCGCCAACGAAATCTTCCGGAAGGGCATTGAGCAACGCATCCTTGCTCTGTCGTGTTCTGAGAAACGGCGAGTACCAGATGCGCAGCTTCTGAAATCCGTCGTCCGGCAATGCCCTCAGATAGGATGTGATCACGCAGCCGGCCTCCAAAGCCTGCCGGTAGCCCCATTGCGTCAGTGGGACGCTGTGATCACCGAACTGGCGATAGGCCCGTTCATCGATATTGCCGAGGGATTCGCCGTGGCGAACGAGAAAAAGGCGCATCAGCCGTCCCCGCATTGTCAGACTTGGAATCGCCTCATCATGAACGCGAGCGGTGTGCGGGGCAACATTGCAGGAAGGCGATTCGTGACCGGACGATTGGCTTGCGATAACCAGCTTTGCAGGGCTTTTCCCCAGTCTGTCATCTTCCTGAAACACGAGTCTGGTTTTGGAAGGCTATATGAAAGATGGGGCATGAGCCGTAGCTCGTGATAGACATGATGGAACCCAGACATTTCCGCACGCTCTTCATTTCCGATGTCCATCTCGGCTCGAAGGCCGCGAAGGCCGACTTCCTGCTGGATTTCCTGCGCTACCACGAGGCGGATACGATCGTTCTCGTCGGCGACATTGTCGACGGCTGGCGGCTGAAGCGCAGCTGGTATTGGCCGCAGGTCTGTAATGACGTCGTCCAGAAGCTCTTGCGGAAGGCGCGCAAGGGCACGCGCGTCGTCTATATCCCCGGCAATCACGACGAGTTCCTGCGCGATTTTCCGGGCATGCATTTCGGCGGCATCGAGGTCGTCGAGCGGATGATGCATGACGGCGCCGACGGCAAGAAATACCTGATCCTGCATGGCGACGAATTCGACGTCGTTGTTCGCAATGCCCGCCTGCTCGCCTATCTCGGCGACTGGGCCTACGATACGGCGATCCGCATCAACATTCTGCTGGCGGCTGTGCGCCGGCGCCTCGGCATGCCTTACTGGTCCTTCTCGGCCTGGGCCAAGCTGCAGGTCAAGCATGCCGTCAATTTCATTGGCGAATTCGAGCGCGTCGTCGCCGAAGAGGCGCGCAAGAGCGGCGCCGACGGGGTGATCTGCGGTCATATCCATCATGCAGTCATTCAGGACATGGACGGCATCCGCTACATCAATACCGGCGACTGGGTGGAAAGTTGCACGGCCGTCGCCGAGCACGAGGACGGCACGTTCGAACTGATCACGTGGCGCACGCTTGCAAGCACCGTGCCGGCGTTGACCGCGATCGAGATGCATGACGAGGGCGAACTGGCCCCGCAAGCTGCTTGATATTGGCGTCGGCATACTGCAGCGGTGCCACAAGAATATAGCCGTTGCCGCGAGGTGACAGGGCCTCACTTATTTTCTAAAACGTTTCAGGAGGGCTATTTCTCGCAATAGGCACCTCCGGGGTGGTGTGTTAGGAAAACGACAAGTTTCCTTCAGGTCCACCCATGATTCCCGCCCAACAGTCCTCGAGTGAGGGAGCGCCGCCGCGCTTCCGGCTGCTCAGCGCGCTTTCCTATTGCGCGCCGCTGCTCGTAAACGGCGTCGTCCTGCCGTTCTTTCCCATCTGGCTTGCGACCCACAGCTTCAGCGACCACGAGATCGGCATCATCCTTGCCATACCGATGGTGGTTCGCGTGCTGGTGGCGCCCATCGTCGCCATGATCGCCGACCGTTTGAAGGAACGCGCCGATGTGCTGCTCTGGTCAGGTGGCCTGTCGCTGCTGACGGCGATTGCGCTCTACTGGACGACGAGTTTCTGGCCAGTGACGATCGTCTATGCGCTGCAGGGCGCCACCTTCGCGCCCTATCTGCCGGTCGTCGAATCGATCGTCATCTCGGGCGTGCGCCGCTGGGGGCTCGATTATGGGTCGATGCGTGTGTGGGGCTCGATCGCCTTCATCGTGTCGACGCTGGTCGGCGGTCGGCTGATCAGCCGGTGGGGCGGCGCGATGGTGCTGCCGGTGATGGTGTTCGGCTTTACCATGACCGTGGTCATGGCGATCTTCTGTCCGCGCATCGGGCCGACACGGCGGCGCGGCCAGCCGATCAACATTCCCGCCGCCACCGGCAGCGGCCTGCGCGAGCCGCATCTGCTGCTGCTCCTGATCGGCGTCGCCATCCAGCAGTCAAGCCATGCCGTGCTCAATGCTTTCTCATCGATCTACTGGCATCAGCTCGGCTTCTCCGGCGCTGAGGTCGGTCTTCTCTGGAGCGCCGGTGTGGCTTCGGAAGTGACGGTGTTCTTCCTGTCGAAGCGTCTCAACCGGCGCTTCAATGCCTGGACGCTGATCCGCTTCGGCTGCGCCGTCAGCGTCTGCCGCTGGATTCTGTTTCCCATGAATACGGGCTTTGTCGGCTTCTTCCTGCTGCAATGCTTCCACGGCTTTACCTATGCGTTCGTGCATACCGGCGTGCAGCGGCGGATCGTGGCGACGGTGCAGGAGACGCAGGAATCCTCGGCCCAAGGCGCCTATTTCTTCTATGTCGGCATGGCGATGGCGCTGATGACCATCGCTGCGGGTTACCTCTACGCCGGACTCGGCGTGGTCAGCTTTTACGTCATGGCGCTGGTCGCGCTCTGCGGCCTCGGCATCGTCATCGCAGCCTATTATTTTCAGCCCCAGAGGTTGCCTTCGGGCGGAAAGACCAGGGAAGCGGTGTAACGCAGGCCGGGCTCGCGGTCGCGGGCGAGCAGTAGCGGACCATCGAGATCAACGAAATCGGCATTCTGGGCGAGTAGCACCGCCGGCGCCATGGCAAGCGAGGTGCCGACCATGCAGCCGATCATGATGGCGAAGCCGAGCCGCTCGGCTTCGGTCTTCATCGCCAGGGCTTCGGTGAGGCCGCCTGACTTGTCGAGCTTGATGTTGATAGCATCATAGCGGTCGGCAAGGCTTGCGAGATCCCCGGTATGGTGGACGCTCTCGTCGGCGCAGACGAGCAGCGGGCGGCGGATCTCGGCAAGCAAGGCGTCGCGGCCGGCCGGCAGCGGCTGCTCGACGAGCGTCACACCCGCCTCCGCAGCAATGTTGAGGTGACGCTCCAGCACCGGTTCCGGCCAGCCTTCATTGGCATCGAGGATGATGGCGGCCTCGGGCGCGGCCGCGCGGACGGCGCGAATGCGGCTTCCATCGTCGCCGGTGCCGACCTTGACCTTGAGCAGGGCGCGGCCGGCGTGTTCGCGCGCCTGGGCCGCCATCACCTCCGGTTCGCCAAGCGAGATGGTATAGGCTGTCGTCAGCGGTTTCGGATCGGCAATGCCCAGTCGAGACGCGACGCTTTGGCCCGTCCGTTTCGCTTCCAGATCCCAGAGGGCGCAATCGACGGCGTTGCGGGCAGCGCCTGGCGGCATCGCCGACAGCAGGTCGTGCCGCGAGATGCCTGCCTCGATCAGCGGACGCGCGGCTTCGATCTGGGCAAGAACGCTCTCCATCGTTTCGCCGTAGCGGCGATAGGGCACACATTCGCCGCGCCCCTCAGCCCCTTCGTCCATCAGCGTGCAGGTGATGACCTCGGCCTGCGTCTTTGCGCCGCGCGCGATGGTAAAAGTCCCGGCAATCGGAAAGGAATTCATCTGGATATCAAGGATGCGCGGCATTATTGCTGTCCTGCAAGCATGGAAATTGCACGTTGCTTCTGTATATTGACGCGCCGGGCGACGAACCGCTTCGCGAGTCGGCACTGTCGCTGTAAGCCTTGAAAGACACAAGTATCTTGAACGCCGAGAATCGCAACGCTGCCTCGCTTGTCGTGGACGACCAGTCCGATGGTTCGGGACAGCATGTGCGTCTTAGCGGCAACTGGCGCAGCGCCTATGTGCATCTGGTGCTGCGCGATTTCGAAAAGCTCCTGCACCAGAAGGCGGGTAACCTGACGGTCGATCTGTCCGAGATTACCGATATCGATACGGCGGGCATCTGGTTGCTCTGCCGGCTGAAGAAGGAAGAGGAGGCGGCCGGACGGACGGTCCGCTTCGAAGGCACCAATCCGCATATCGACGAAATGCTGGCGATGTTTTCCGAGGAACCGGCCAAACCGGAGCCGGAGCCGAAGGAGAAGGTTTCCCTTGCCGCGCGCATCCTCGCGCCGATCGGCAAGATGACCTACGACGTCTGGGACAATCTCGCCGCCGCCATGTATATCCTCGGCTCGGCGGTGCGCGGCGCGCAGATGAAGTTCGGCCGCGGCAGCGGTGTTTCGCCGGCTTCGATCGTCAACCAGATCGACCATATGGGCGTGCGCGCGGTTCCGATCATCCTGCTGATGTCGTTCCTGATCGGGGCTATCATCGCCCAGCAGGGCGCCTTCCAGCTGCGCTATTTCGGGGCGGAAGTCTTCGTCGTCGATCTCGTCGGCATTCTGCAGCTGCGCGAAATCGGCGTGCTCCTGACCTCGATCATGATCGCCGGCCGCTCCGGCAGCGCGATCACCGCCGAAATCGGCTCGATGAAGATGCGCGAAGAGATCGACGCGCTGAAAGTCATGGGGCTGAACCCGATCGGCGTACTGATCTTTCCGAGGCTCGTAGCGCTGACCATCGCACTGCCGCTTCTGACGGTCTTGGCGAACTTCGCCTCGCTGGCCGGGGCTGCCGTCGTTGCCTGGGGCTATTCCGGAATCACTTTCGCCAACTTCCTGGCGCGCCTGCACGAGGCGGTGACGCTGTCGACGGTGCTGTCAGGCATGATCAAGGCGCCGTTCATGGCGCTCGTTATCGGCATCGTCGCCGCCGTCGAAGGGCTGAAGGTTGGCGGGAGCGCGGAATCGCTTGGCCAGCACGTGACTGCCTCTGTCGTGAAAGCGATTTTCGTCGTCATCCTGATGGACGGGCTTTTTGCGATGTTCTATGCAGCGATCAACTTCTAGCATGGCGGACCGCGTGAACGAGCAACCGACCGAGAGCGAAGGACAGGGCAGGGATGTCGTGCTCTCGGCGCGCGACGTCACCGTCGCGTTTGGCTCGAAGGTGGTGCTCGACAATCTGAACCTCGATATCTATCGCGGCGAGATCCTCGGTTTTGTCGGCGCCTCGGGCACCGGCAAATCGGTGCTGATGCGCACGGTGCTGAGGCTGCTGCCGCGCCACTCGGGCACGATCAAGATCCTCGGCCAGGACTTCGACGAACTCGACGAGCCGCAGCGCAACGCGCTCGACATGCGGCTCGGCGTGCTGTTCCAGCAGGGGGCGCTGTTTTCGTCGCTGACCGTCAAGGAAAACATCCAGGTGCCGATGCGCGAATATCTCGATCTGCCGCGCTCGCTGATGGATGAACTGGCGCATCTGAAGATCCGCATGGTGGGGCTGGCGGCCGATGCCGCCGACAAGTACCCCTCCGAACTGTCCGGCGGCATGATCAAGCGCGCCGCCCTTGCCCGCGCCCTGGCGCTCGATCCTGAACTCGTCTTCCTGGACGAGCCGACCTCGGGTCTCGACCCGATCGGCGCGGCCGAATTCGACGAATTGATCGCCAACCTGCGCGATAGTCTGGGGCTGACCGTTTATATGGTAACACACGATCTCGACAGCCTGTTTTCGGTCTGCGACCGTATTGCCGTGCTCGGAAAGAAGCGGGTAATGGTGGAAGGCACGATCGACGACATGCTGGCCTATGACGATCCGTGGGTGCAGGCCTATTTCAAGGGTAAGCGGGCGCGGTCGATCGTGCCGCAGGACGAAGGCGCACGCCACGGCAGCAGCGGGAAGTGACCGGATAAGATGGAAACCAAAGCCAATTACACGATTGTCGGTTTTTTCACGGTGCTGGTGATCGCGGCGGCCTTCGGCTTCGTCTACTGGATGGCCGAATATGGCCGCGGCGGCCCGATGACCGAGCTGATCGTGCGTATTCCGGGCTCCGCCAACGGCCTCAGCGTCGGCTCCCCGGTGCGCTTCAACGGCATTCAGATCGGCTCGGTGCAGACGCTGTCGATCGATGCCGACGATCCGCAATATTCGCTGGCCTTCACCCAGGTGCGTACCGATGCGCCGATCTACCCCTCGACCAAGGCCGCTCTTGAAATCCAGGGTCTCACCGGGGCCGCCTATATCGAGCTGTCGGGCGGCCGCAAGGGCGAGGAAAGCATTCTCCAACACGCGATCGACAACGGCAAACGCGCCGTCATCGTCGCCGATCAATCGAGCGTCACCAATCTTCTCGCCACCGCCGACAAGATCCTCGACCGCGCCAATGACGCGGTCGGCGAACTCCAGGGCTTCATCCAGGATTCGCGCGCGCCGCTGACCCAGACATTCAAGAATGCCGAGACCTTCTCGGACGCGCTTGCCAAGAATTCCGACAATATCGACGCCTTCCTGCAAAGCGTCGGTGAGCTCTCCAATACGGTGAAGGCGGTTTCGGGCCGGGTCGATTCGACGCTTGAAGCTGTGGAATCGCTGGTCAAGGCGGTCGACGCCCAGAAGATCGACCATATCGTCTCGAATGCCGAAAGGATCACCGCCAACGTCGCCGATGCCTCGGGTGATCTCAAGGGCGCAATCCAGAAGTTCGACGAGACGGCCACCACTTTCAACGATTTCGGCAAGCAGGCACAGGACACACTCGACCGCGTCGATACGCTCGTCGCCCAGATCGATCCGGCCAAGCTCAAAGGGTCGGTCGACGATATCTCGCAGGCGACCAAGGATGCGCGCGCTGCCGTCGCCTCGATCCGCGATGTCGCCAACACGGTCTCGGGACGCCAGAAAGATATCGACCAAACGATCCAGGACGTATCGCAGCTGGCCAACAAGCTGAATTCGGCCTCGACCCGCATCGACGGTATTCTCATCAAGGTCGATGCGCTGCTCGGAACCGACAATACGCAATCGATGTTCGCGCAAGCGCGCGAGACGCTGGAATCCTTCAAGAAGGTCGCCGACAATCTCAATTCGCGAATCGGGCCGATCGCCGACAATCTGCAGAAATTCTCGAGCGGCGGCTTGCGCGACGTGCAGACTCTCGTCAACGACATGCGTGGAACCGTCAACAATCTCAACGACACGATCACCAACTTCGACCGCAATCCGCAACGCCTGATCTTCGGCGGGGACACGGTCAAGCAGTACGACGGCCGGACGCGGCGTTAACAGGGGAAGTCAGGGGTAGCCTAATATGGTCGCATCGCATCTGTTGTCGCGCCGTTCGTGGATCAGGGGAACGGTGATCGCGCTGCCGCTGACGGCGCTGATCCTTTCCGGGTGCGGCACCGCGGCCAAGAACGACACCTTTGACCTGTCGGGCGCCGTCGACGGCGACGGACCGGCGGCCAAATCGCGGCAGATCCTCGTTGCCGGTCCGACGGCGCTGAGGGCGCTCGATAGCGAACAGATCGTCATCCGTGTCTCGCCCTCGGAAATTCAATATCTCTCGCGGGCGCAGTGGGGCGACAAGCTCCCGCGCATGGTGCAGTCGAAACTGGTCGAGGCCTTCGAAAATTCGGGCAAGCTCGGCGGCGTCGGCTTGCCGGGGCAGGGGCTGGCGATCGACTACCAGGTCGTCACCGACATCCGCTCCTTCGAGATCGATGCGTCGAGCGGCAACCAGGCGGTGATCGAAATCTCCGTCAAGATCCTCAACGACCGCAACGGCTCGGTGCGAGCCCAGAAGGTGTTCCGCGCCACGGCGCCGGCCGGCGGCGACAATGCCGGCTTCGTCAAGTCTCTCGACCGCGCCTTTTCCACGGTCGTCTCCGAGATCGTGAGCTGGACGCTGCGTTCAATCTGAGATGGCGTTTGGCGATCGCCGCCTCGACATCAAGAGTTGCTGATTCTGAAAAAATCTCGGCCCCCTGTGGCTGGGGCTGCCATCGTATTCAAATTTTTCACGAATTTGTGGAACCCATCATGTTAACGCTGTCAGGAGGCACGCTGCATGGTGGTTGCACGAGTGTTCGGAAAGTCGTCGCCGGAGGCGATCGGGCGCGAAAACGACCGTTTGGCTGCGCTGCAGCAGCTCGATCTCCTCGACACGCCGAGAGACGAAGGCTTCGAGCGGATCGTCCGCCTGATCAAGCAGATCTTTTCCATCGACATCGGCATCATATCGCTGATCGACGGGCACCGGCAGTGGTACAAGGCCTGTTCCGGCCTCTCGGCCGACGAAGTGTCGCTGGAAGATACGTTCTGCCGTTGCGTGGTCGACTGCGACGAGCCCATCATCGTGCAGGATGCCACCAGGGATGCGCGATTTGCGCGGCATCCTTCGGTGACCGGCAAGGACCATATCCGCTTTTATGCCGGCGTGCCGCTTAGAACCAAGGCCGGGCATATGATCGGCACGGTATGCGCGATCGACCGCCGGCCACGATCGTTCGGCAGCAGAGATCTTGGCATTCTTGAGGAACTGGCAGCGGCGGCGATGGACCGCATCGATCTCATGCAGTCGGCTGCCACCGATAGCTTGACCGAGGCGATGACCCGGCGCGCCTTTAAACAAGAGGCCGACCAGCTGATTTCGCTCGCTTTGCGGCACCAGCATGAGCTGTCCTGTATCGTTTTCGATATCGACCATTTCAAGCAGGTGAACGACCGGTATGGACATGCCGCGGGAGACGCGGTTCTCAAGGCGGTGGCTTCGGTCTGCAAGGCGACCCTTCGTGCGGGTGATCTCTTCGGCCGGATCGGCGGCGAGGAGTTCGCCGTCGTGCTGCCGCATGTCGATCGTCAAGGTGCCCTCGCGGTCGCCGAAAAACTTTGCGCCGCCATCGCCTTCCAGCCGATCCACGGCGATCATGGGATTCTGCACGTCACGGCGAGCCTCGGAAGCTCGGCGCTTTCGATCGTCAGCAAGGACATCGAGACCCTATTGGCACAGGCGGATGCCGCGATGTATCAGGCCAAGCACGGCGGTCGGAACCGCTGTGTGTCATGGAGTTCCATCCATGCCGATCACGCGATCGGCGCTCGGCGGCGGGTGCTGAAGGCGGGGTTCATCCTCTTCAACGATCGGCGTTCGACCATCGACTGCACCGTCAAATCCATCGGCGCCGAGAGCGCCGGAATTTCGGTCTCCAATACGACAGGCATTCCTTCGGAATTCATCCTTGCCATCAAAGGCGAAGGCTTCGAGACAAAGTGCCGGGTGATTGCGCAAGACCGGCAGCACCTGGAAGTGGCGTTCAGATAGACAGCGGCCTATTTCGTCGGCTGCATATCCGTCATCGTTGCCCCGGGTTGGGTGCCCGGTGTGGTGTAGGCCGTGGCGGTCGACGGCGACAGGGTACTGTCGAGCAGGCCCGCCATCTTGTCGTCGCGGATGCTCGCGGTCTTTTCGCCCATGACGACGCCGACCACGCGGCGGCCACCCTTGAGCGCCGAGGTCACGACATTGTAGCCGGATGCGTCGGTATAGCCGGTCTTGATGCCGTCGACGCCGTCATAGCGATACATCAGGTTATTGTGGCCGCGCAGTTTCATGCCGCGGAACTGGAAGCCGCGCATGGAAAAGAGTTTGAATTCCTCGGGGAAGTCCCGCATCAACGAGACGCCGAGGGTCGCCATATCGCGTGCCGTTGTCACCTGCTCCGGATCGGGAAGGCCCGACGGATTTTTGAAGACCGTGTCCTTCATGCCGAGCTGGTGCGCCTTGTCGGTCATCGCCCTGGCGAAAGCCTGTTCCGAACCGCCGAGCTGTTCGGCGATCGCCACGGCGGAGTCGTTGGCCGATAATACCACGATGCTTTCGACCGCTTCACGCAGCGTCACCTGACGGCCGGCGCCGATGGCAAGCTTGAAGGGCTCCTTGCTCTCGGCATTTTCCGACATGGTGAGCTTCTGTTCCCAGGTGAGACGTCCCTGATGCAGCGCCTCGAAGGCGAGATAGAGCGTCATCATCTTGGTCAATGATGCCGGATAGTTCAGATCGTCCTGATTGGAGGCTTCAAGGACCTGACCCGACTGCGCATCGACGACGAAGCTTGCCTGGCCGGCCTCAGCCTGAGCGAACGCGCCCATCAGCAAGGCGGAGGAGAGCGCAGTGGCGCGCAGGCGGGAGGTCATCTTGGTCATCGGTATCACTGTCTCTGTCTCTAGACGGCCGGGTGAGCCCTTGGCTAAACGCAAGCCGATCGAGAAAGTTTGTGACGAAATGAAGGACAGGCGGCAATAAAAAGGTCCTATCCACAGCTGATCGCTTTTGTTTCGTCGTCTTCGGTTTTGACAAGGGCGCTTTTACAGCTGGGGCGGGCAACTGATCGATGAAAGACGGAACCGGGACTGCGTGGCGTCCCGGTTTCTGCCGCTGCAGTTGTTTAGGAATTTCTGCCGCCCTTTGAGTTGCTGCATAATTCCGATTTAAGAAATTACAGAGTAGGAGACAGCGTCTGCTGTGAGGGATGGGATTCGATGATGCGCTCGGCAATGATTCTGGTCGTTGGCATAGGTGTGATCGCTTTTTCCGCTTTTGCGGCATCCGGACGCTCCGTTCCGCGTTCGCTTGTCCCTCAAATGTTCCTGTATGAGGAGAAGCTGGGGAGCGCACAGCCGACGATTCTTCCTGGTTCTGTCGCCTGGTCAATTGATATGCGCACCGACGCCAGCGGGCGCTCCGATCCTGTCATTCAAGCGCATATTGCGGTGCCGAAGCGTGGCCTTACCGCGGTGCTGACATTGGAACGGAATGCAGATGCCTCCGTCTCCGCAAGCCACCTTGTTGAATTGTCGTTTCAGATCGCGCCAGGATTTAAGGCAGGCGGAATTTACAGTCTCATGCGCATGTCAATGAAGGCAACAGAAGGCGCTCGCGGTGACGAATTGATAGCCGTGCCGGCCAAGGTCACGGATAATCTTTACATGCTGGCCCTCAATGATCTGCCTGAGGCTCGCGCGCGGAACCTCGAACTGCTTGAACGCCAATGGATCGATTTGCCGATTTCCTATCAAGACGGCACATGGGCACTGCTGACGCTTGAAAAGGGCGTCAGTGGTGACCGTGTGTTCAAGCAAGCGATCCAGGCGTGGGCCGCAAATGATCTTGCCGGGACTGCCGCCGGCAATGCACAATAGATGCTATCAGGGGCGGGTCCGATCTGTGAATTTCTGCCGATTCCTCAACGCTAAGACTTTCGGACTTTCTGCCTGACGTGCACTCATGGAAGAACGGGATGAGAGGCCATGCTGGTGATCTTCGGCGGCTTGCCGGGTAGTGGAAAGACGACTATTTCGCGCGCCCTCGCGAGACGGCTCGGAGCCGTATATGTGAGGGTCGATACGATCGAGCACGCGATCAGAACGTCGGTTGACCCTTCCAATGACATCGGCCCGGCAGGCTATGTCGTCGCCTACGGCATTGCGGAGGATAATCTGGCGCTCGGCAGGCTGGTGATCGCAGATTCGGTCAACCCGTTGACGATAACCCGCGAGGCCTGGCTGGCGGTCGCTGCGCGCTCCGGCGTGATTGCGGCCGAGGTCGAGGTGATCTGTTCCGACAAGAGCGAACATCGCCGCCGGGTCGAGACCCGCAAAACCGATGTGGAAGGTCTGGTCAAACCGACGTGGCAAGAAGTCGTCGAGCGAAATTACGACGACTGGGGGCAGAGGCCGATCGTTGTCGATACCGCTGCAAGAGATGTGCCAGAGGTCGTCGAGGCGCTGATCAGCAAGCTCAGGACCACGCACCTGCTTCCGATCTGATATCGATGCTAAAAGGCGATGTCGGCTGCGGCGCGGATTTCCACCGACGCCTTGCCCGCGTCGAACCCATCAAGGGTTTCGTTGTGGTGGGCGACAATTTCGGAGAAGGTGAGGATCGTCGTATCGCCTGTGGTATGGCCATCCGCCACCAGCGTCACGTCATAGCCGAGCGAAACGGCGCGCCTGACGGTCGTGTCGACGCAGAATTGCGACATGCAGCCGCCGATGACGAGATGGGTGACCGCCCGTTCGTTCAGGCGTTCGGCGAGATCGGTCTCGAAGAAGGAGTCGGCGCTTTGCTTGCGGACGACGACCTCGCCTTCCCGCGGGGCAAACTCCCGGCGCAGTGCCCATCCCACCGTGCCGACCGCCAATCGATGGCCGCTGTCTCCGTCATGTTGGACCAGCACGACCGGCGCGCCTGCCTGTCTCGCCAGCTCCTGCAGCGATGCGAGGCGAGCAACGGTTTGATCCAGTGCGGCATCGACGAGAGACTGCCGCTCCGGCTTGGCCTTGCCGGAGAGAATTGCATTCTGCACATCAATGATCACGAGGGCCTTGGTCATTCGGTTCACGGTTCCATGGCTGAGAAGCAGATCAACCCGCCTCAAAAGGGAAAGCCGCCTGAGACGATCAAGCGGCTTCCGATTACGATTTTCGGCCAGGCTTAGCGGAGCCTGCCCGCTGCATGGGCGAGCATGGTGTAGACCTTGCCCGTATCCGAGGTGAGGTAGGACTGGGTGACAGTCTGATTCGGGTCGGTACGGGCGACGTCGGCGAGCAGCTTTTCGAAATCACCGATATAGCGGTCGACAGCGGTGCGGAATTCCGGTTCGCGATCGTATTTGCGCTTGATCTCGTCGAAGGTCTGCTGGCCCTTCAGCGTGTAGAGGCGGCGGGTGAAGACGTCGCGCTCGCCACGCTGGTAACGGCGCCAGAGATCGACCGAGGCATCGTGGTCGATGGCGCGGGCGATATCGACCGAGAGCGAGTTCAGCGATTCCACGACATGGCGCGGATTGCGGCTGTCGTTGCTGCGCGTCGTCGGTGCGGCGGTTTCCGCCGGGCGGGCCGCAGCCCGGGCAGGCGCCTCGTCGGCGGCTTCGTCACGGGATGCACCGCGTAAGAGATCGCTGATCCAGCCGCCGCTTTCCCGGCCCGGTTCCTGGTGGCCTGATTCCTGGCGAGCCGGGGCCGGCTGCGGGGCGCGCTGAGCGGCGACAGCCGGAGCAGACGGCGCGATCGTTCCGCGCAGACCCGTCGCTTCGATCGGCGGGGGTGCCGCCGGCTGCGGCGGCTGAGCGGCAACCGGCTGAGCGGCGCGTGGCGCCGGCTGCGCTTGAGCCAGGGAGCGGGCGACGGGCTCGGAGATTTCAAGCTGCTGGCTGGAGCGACCGACGAGCTGGGAAATATCCTGAAGCGCCTTGATCTGCTCGGCGACGGCGCGGCGCATGGCCGAGGCGCTTTCCTTGGCTTCCTCGGGCAAGTCGAAGGCGCCGCGCTTCAGTTCGGCGCGGGTGGCGTCGAGCTCGCTGCGAATGTCGGCGGCGGAGCGGCGGATATCCTCGGTGGCGCCGGAGAAGCGCCCGACGGCATCCTCGATCGCCTCGCGCAGCGATTCCCGCATGGTTTGAGCGGCACCGTCGGAGGCGCGGCCAGCCTCAGCGAGCATGCGCTCGACTTCCGACAGCGAGGCGGTGAGGCCGCCGCGAATCCGATTGGAGAGATCGCCGGAACGGCGCTCGACATTGGCGAAGGTGCCGTCGATCGTCGTGTTGGCCTCGTCGCCGGCCCGGGTGATCGCCTGGCGCATCGTCTCGGCCGCTTCCTGGGCCCGTTTTTCGGTTTCGGTGAGAATGCGGCCGATATCGGCAAAGGAGGACTGCACGCCCTGGCGCAGATTGCCGGTGACCTGGTTGGAGCGCTGCTCGGCCCGCTCGAACACGGTCTCGATCATGCCGCCGAGGCCAAGCATGGTCTTTTCGATCTCGCTGGAGCGCTGCACCAGGCTGACGGACAGCGCCTGCAACGCGCTCTCGCGCTCCTCAAGGGTCGAGGCAAGGTTGGACTGGGCGGCACCGAGAAGCTGCGAGGCCTGGGTCAGAACCTTGGAATGTTCGTCGAAGCGGCCGATGATGCCGCCGACCTGGGCCAGTGTCTGGCCTGAAATGTCGGAGAGGCGATCGACCTTGCCTTCGAGAAGCCGGGTCGAGGCATTGACCATTTCGGCGGCCTTGGTGGCGGAGTCGGCAAAACGCGTCGTGGTTTCGCCAAGACGTCCGTCGACGCTCGTCAGCTGCTCGGCGGCGCGGTTCATCATCATGGCCATTGCCGCGCTGCTTTCCGACATACGCTGGACCAGACCGTTGACATTGCCGACCAGGCTGCTCTCGATGGCGCTGACGGCGTTGGCGACATTCTCGGTGCGGGCGGCAACCGCGCTGGCGAGCGCTTCGTTTTCGGCGCGCAGACGGTCGGCGCTGAGGTTGGCGGCGGCGGTGATGCGGGCGGCAGCCTGCTCGCCGGCATCGGTATAGCGATCGATGATCGGGCGGGCCGTTTCGTCGAGGATGCGGGTCAATTCAATCGAGCGGCCCGATAGCATCGAGTTGAGGTCGCGGGTACGTTCCTCAAGCGTCGTGCGGATCGAGTTGCTGCGCGCTTCGAGCGCCCGATCGATGTCGGAGAGGGTGGTATCGATCTCGCGGCTGCGCTCCTCGAGATTTGTGCGGATGGCGCTGCTGCGGGCTTCGAGCGCCCGGTCGACATCCGCCATGGTGGCGGAAATCTCGCTGCCGGCCCCCGACAGCGTCGTGCGGATGGCATTGCCGCGCGCTTCGAGAGACTGACCGGCATCCGACAGGGCCCTGGAAATGGCATTGACCTGCGTGCCGACGATGGTCTCGGCCTCGGCGACCTTGTTGACGATGGCATTGCCGGCTTCCGAGAAAGTCTGGGCGACGGCAGCGGCCTGGGTCGCCAAACGATTCTGGGCTTCGGCGACGCGGGTGACGATCTGCGACGAACGTTCATCCATGGTGCGGGTGAATTCGTCGCTTTTTGCATTGAGATCCTCGGCGAATTGCTGGCCGGTCTTGCCGAGCAGTTCGGTGGTTCTCGTCGCTTCGCCTTCCATCCCCTGGGCTGCTTCGGCCACGGCGCTGCGCAGCGTCGAAGCGAGGCCGGCGGCCTTGCCTTCGATGGTGCGGTTGACGGCGTCGAGGCCGACGGTCAAGGCGCGATCCATGGTCGAGAGGCGTTCCTCGATGCGGGCGTTGCCGCGGTCGAGGGTTTCGCCGAGACTTGCGGTGCGGCCCTCGATGGCGCCCGTCAGTGTGCTTGTGCGGCTGTCGAGGGTCTCGGCCAGATTGGTGGTCCGGCTGTCGATCGCCTGGGTGAGATTTGCGGCGCTGCCTTCGAGCGTCGCCGAGATGCGTTGGGTGGTGTCGTCACCAAGCGCGCCGAGGCGGGAAATGCCGTCGGCAAGCACGCCGGACAGCTGGCTGCTGGCCGCATCGATTTTATCGGCAACGCCGCCGACGCCGTCTCGGATGCGGCTCTCGATGGTGGTGAGGCCCGCTTCCATACGGGAGCCGGTTTCTTGTAGACGTTCCGCAAGGCTTTCGACCGACTGGTCAAGGTGGGTGGAAAGGTTCTGGGCGGAGCTCGAAATCGCGTTTGCCGCATCCTGGAAGCGGCCGGCGATCTGGCCGGCGCCGGCATGCATGCGCTCTTCCAATGTCTGAGCGCTGGCATCGATCGCCTGACGGATCGAGGCCTCGCGGTGCTCCAGCGACATTTCGAGCATGCTGACGGTCGTCGCCACCGATGTGCCGATGCTGGTCGCCTGTTCGGTCAGCGTATCGCTGATCAGCGCATGGGCCTGGTTCAGCGACAGATCGATGGCGTTGGCGCGATCCTCAAGCGTCGTGCGGATGCGCTCATGGGCAGAATCCAGTCCGCTTTCGATGCGCGCTGCGGCCTCCTCGGCAAGGCCTCCGAGACGTACATGGGCATCGCTCAGGCGGCCTTCGATGCGGCCGGTCAAGCCGCCGACGAGATCCTCGAAGCGGGCGCCGCCGGCATCGAGAGCGCCCGAAAGCGCCGCACTGTGCTGGGAAAGCGCATTTTCGAGCCGCTGCTGATTGTCGGCATAGGCGTTATGGATCGCATCAGTCTTGTCGGCAAAGGCGCCGGCGACGCGCGCCTCGGCACTGGCGACGGCTTCCATCATGGAATTGCTGCGGGCTTCGAGCGCGCTGTCGAAACGGCTCTGATTGTCGTCGAGCGAAATGGCGAGCGCCATGGTCTTTTCGTCGAGCGAATCGGTGAGGCGGTCGTGGCTTGCCGTCACGGCGCCGATAATCGCGGCGGTGCGATGTGCCAGGGCTTCCTCGATGCGAACCTGGCCCTCATTCAACGAAGCGGCCAGCGCGCTGGCCTTTTGGTCGAGCACGCCGTTCAGGCGCTCATGCGTGCCGGAGACCGCATTGGTGATCGCATCGGCACCTGAGGTCAGTGTCTCCTCGAGGCGGCTCTGGCTCTCGTTCAGCGAGATCGCCAGCGCCATCGCCCGATCGTCAAGTGTCTCGGACAGCCGGTCATGGGTGGCGGAAACCGCGTTGAGGAAGGATTCCGAGCGCGTCTCCAGCGTATCCTGCAGTCGCCGTTGGCCTTCGTTCAAGGTAGCAGCGAGCGCCGATGTATTCTGGTCGAGCGTTTCGGAGATACGCTGATGCGTGCCCGAGACGGCGTTGAGGAAGGCCTCGGAGCGGGTCCCTAACGTGTCTTCGATCCGTGCCTGGCTCTCGTTGATCGAGATGGCCAGCGTCATCGCCTTCTCGTCGAGAGTTTCGGAGAAGCGGTCGTAGGTGCCGGAAACGGAATTCAGCAAGGCCGCGGAGCGGGTTTCCAGCGTATCCTCGATGCGCGCCTGGCTCTCGTTGAGCGAAATGGCAAGCGCCATAGCTTTTTCGTCCAAGGTTTCGGAGAGGCGGTCATGCGTGCCGGAAACGGCATCCATCAGGGCGGCCGAGCGGGTTTCGAGCGTATTCTCGAGACGGGCCTGGGTCTCGCTCAGCGAGGTGGCAATAGCAGACGCTTTACCGTCCAGCGCCTCGACGAAGCGGTCGTGGGTGCCGGAGACAGCGTTCAGCAGGGCAGCGGAACGCGTTTCCAGCGTGTCCTCGAGACGAGACTGGCCTTCGTTCAAGGAAATGGCAAGCGCCATTGCCTTTTCATCAAGCGTTTCGGCAAGGCGGTCACGCGTGCCGGCGATGGTGTTGAGCAGCGCTTCGGCGCGTGTCCCGAGCGCATCCTCGATGCGGGCGTGCCTCTCGTCGAGAGACGTCGTCAGCGCTGCTGCCTTCGTATCGAGGGTTTCCGACAGCCGCTCATGCGTGCCCGACACGGCATTGAGGAAGGCTGCGGAGCGGGTCTCGAGCGTGTCCTCGATGCGGCTCTGGCTTTCGTTCAGGGAGATGGCGAGCGCCATTGCCTTCTCGTCGAGCGTCTCGGACAGTCGGTCATGGGTGCCGGAAACAGCGTTCAGCAGGGTGGCGGAGCGGGTTTCGAGCGTATCTTCGATCCGGGCCTGGCTCTCGTTCAAGGAGATGGCAAGCGCCATGGCCTTCTCGTCGAGCGTTTCGGCGAGACGATCGTGGGTGCCCGCGACGGCGTTGATGATCGCGTCGGAGCGGGTGGACAGCGCTTCCTCGAAGCGGCCGTGATGGCTCGTCAGCGCATCGACGAGCGCGCCGCCGCGCTCTGCCATGACGCTGTCGATGCGCCCATGCGCGGCGCCGAGCGCCTCGCTGATTTCGGCCGTACGTGCCGTCAGCAGGCCGCTCAACTCCTCGGCGCGCCCGCCGAAGGCGGTGGTCACCTCTTGCGTGCCGGCGGCGACGGCGGCGGTCAGCTCGCTGGTGGTGGTGCGCAGCGTATCGCGGAACTCGGCTGAGCGCGCCTGGAGATTGTTCTGCAGGTCGGACGTGCCCGATGCAAGCGCCAGCGCGATGTCCGACGTAGCGTTCTGCAGCGCCGAGGTCAGTTGGCCGGTGCGGCTGGTCAGCGCTGTGGTGATTTCTTCGCTGTGGGTGCCGAGCGTGCTTTCCAGCATTTCGTGGCCGGTGGCGAGCGCGGCAGCGAGTGCCAGCGACTGATCGGTCATCGAGGAGCCGAGGCGGTCGATGCTGGAATTGAGGATGCCGTCGATCGAATCCGAGCCGCCGGTCAGTGTCTCATTGATGCGGGCGAGGCTTTCCATCAGCTTTGTGTCGAGCGAGCCGGTGCGTTTGTCGAAAGCGCTGGTAAACTCGGCAACGCGCTCATCGAAGGCGGTCGAGAGCTGGGCGACGGTCGTCTGCAGTCGCTCCTCGAAGAAGCCGGTGCGAAGGTCGAGATCCATGACGGTGTCGTCGGCGGTGCTCTGCAGGCTCTGGCGGAAGCTCGCGCCCTTTTCGTCCAGCGCGCTGTTCAGTTTCGACAACACGTCGTCGAGCGTGCCGCCGATGGTGCGTTCGCCTGATGTCAGGCTTTCGTTGATCTCGCGGGTGCGGGCAATCAGGATTTCGTTGAGCTGGTGCGTGCGCTCGTTCAGCGCCGCATTCAGCTTCTCGGTGCTGCTATCCATCGTCGAGGCGCGCGTCTCGAACTGGCTGAGCAGTTTTTCGCCATGCTCGTTGAGATTGACGGTGAGCGCTTCGAGACGGTTGTCGAATTCGGTGGCCAGCGCAAAGCCGGACGCGTTGAGCGTTTGCAGCAGGCTGTCCGTCTTGGCGGCGAGCAGGCTGCCCATCGACTGAAGGGCGCTGTCCGATTTTTCCAGGATCGTCGCTGCACGCGTGTCGATCAGCGAGGCGAAGGCTTCGCCCGACGTGGCGAGACGCACGGCGATCTCTTCGGTTGCGAGCGACAGTTCTTCCTTCAATTGGTCGTGGACGCTGCCGATCGACGTGCGGATGCGGTCGGCATGGTTGACGATCGCCTCCCGTTCGGAACCGAGTTCGTGGACAAGGCCGCGCACGCGCAATTCGTTGTCCGCATAGGAACGCTCCAGCGCGTTGACTTCGGAATGGACCAGCGTTTCCAGTTCGGAGGCGCGCGCGATGGTGCGCTCGATGCCTTCATTCATGGCCGAAACCTCGCGGCGCACCGCCTGGCCTACGGTCATGATGCGTTCGGAGGCAATGGTTTCGGGCTCTGCCAGGCGCAATGCCACCTCTGCCATGGAGCGGGCGGCGTTGCGCATGTCCTGCGCGCGGGAGATCATGATGGCGAAAGCATAGAACATCATGACAGGAACGATGATGCCGACCAGGCCGGCAATGACGCCGGGCAGGGCGACGAGATCGGCAACCGAGCGGATCTGCCAGATCTGCGGCGCGTAAAGCAGCGACATCAGGCCGAGGCCCGCCATCACCCAGAGCGCGGAAAACAGGGTGGCGGTGCGCATCGCCGAGCGGCTGGAGGCGCCGTCGAAAGATTTCAGGATAGAGGCGGGCGTAGTGCGGCTGGCGTCATTGGCGGGTGCGAAAGCCGGAGCCCTGGAAGCCTGGTCGCCGTTGGCGCCGCGGCGGTTGCGGCGCTGCGCTTCTTCCTGGGCTTGCTGATTACGCGCATTCGATGGATCAGACACATTCCCCTCCGGCGCCTCAGGCGCGTCGCCGCGGCGAGACGGCACGTTATCCTTGCCGAAATCGATCTGGAGCGCCTCGTCCAATGCCTTGAACGCCTTGTCCTCTATCGACTCATTGTATTTGTTATTCGCCATTCGGTTACGCCTCGTTACTGTCGGCCGGTCCGCCAGCGCTGCCCAGGCTTCCGCCTTGCCCCGGAACAACTTGCCGTTACGGCCCTCCATCCCAACCGCGGACGGATAAGCATGTCATTTCAGAGTAGATAGCCGCTTTTTCAAACGGAAGGTATCAAAACACTACCATTATCCACTCACTCGGCAAAGGCGCGTACCATAAACCCGCTCCACCAGTATCGTAGTGACACATCTGGGCTCTTCACACAATTAATGAAGGCTTGAGATTTGCGGCCCGTTAACCTGTTGTTAACAATTTTGAATCCGAGACCCCGCTTAAAAACCAATAATTTAGGGATATTTAACGGACGTTAACCATATGCCGAGATTTCCGCGCTCGCTGTGCCGGAATTTAACGGGATGGCCACCCTCCTGGCGCAGAACTGTTGCAAGTGCGGACGACGTGAGACGGGAGAATTGGCAAATGGCGGCCCAGATGGCAGCATCGAATATCGTATTCGAGACGCCGGACAATGCAAAGGGACCCTGTCCCTCCATGGTCCGGCCGATCGACCTGGTTCATCTCGCAAAGCAGACGATGGGCGACAAGACGCTGGAAATCGAAGTCCTTCAGATGTTTGCCCGCCAAGCCCGCGCGTGTCTCCAGGATATTGCGAGCGGCGAGACCGTGCGTGTCGGAGCCGCCGCGCACCGGCTGAAAGGCGCGGCAAGTTCGGTCGGCGCATTTCGCGTGTCACAGACGGCGGAAGTCATCGAGGAGACCGGCGGCGATGCCGGTGCGATGGCGGCGCTGGGCGCTGCCGTCCTCGATGCGGAGAATTTCATCCTGAAGCTCTGCCGCGGCTGATCTTTCTTTCACCGTCTTTGGAGCCACAGCGCCGCACGTCTTTTCAAACACTGTAGCGGTTTGAATGGCCGTGTAATCTTATCCTTAAGGAATTGCGCAGCAGGCCCGCTGTTCCATTGCGGAACCACGGGTCTTTTTGCGACGCCCGATATGACGCATTGAAGACGGCGGGCGACCGCCTGATCTGCGAGGTTATGGCGAATTTCGCAATGTTGACTGATGCGTCGAATTGTCGGAAGTAGAGCCGCCCACCCCTTTGAAGACCGGATAGTCCTGATGCCCAAACTTACCATCGTCGCCTTCGACGGAACGCGCTTCGACCTCGACGTCGATCAAGGCTCCACCGTGATGGAAAATGCCGTGCGCAATTCGGTGCCCGGCATTGAGGCCGAATGCGGCGGCGCTTGCGCCTGCGCGACCTGTCACGTCTATGTCGATGAAGAATGGACGGAGAAGGTCGGCCAGCCGGAAGCGATGGAAGAAGACATGCTCGACTTCGCCTTCGATGTGCGCCCGACCTCGCGGCTCTCCTGTCAGATCCGGATGAAGGCTGCCTATGACGGGCTCGTCGTGCACGTTCCTGAACGTCAGGCTTGAGGCCGGCGCCTAAAGCGCGTCGCATCAAATTCACGCGATGCGCTTTGTTCTTTGTTTTGATGCCTGTCGTTATCCCGGAAGCGCTGCACACTTCCGGTGACATGCATTCGCCGCGGTCGCTGCCATAGCCACAAAAAAGACGCCTCGCGCGCTGGTGCGAGCGAGGCGAGGCGGGCGCATTACCTACGGATGAGGGAGGAGCATCCGCGGCTTCGGAACGCGCCAGGAGAACCCAGCGAGGAAAGTCCAGATACCGTAGCTGAACTTTCGAATGTGTTCATATTAACGCGTTCCGGTTGAGTCTGCCAGAATGAAAAATGACCATTAAAACGCTGGGGAGCGCACAAGTTTCACACAAGTTTTGTTGCGCAGCTAAGTATTTCCCCTCGCAAGCAGCTTAAAAAACCTTTATTTTCCGCCGGCTCGGCCGTTGATTCGATTATTCAGCAATCTCAACATGCGCTTCTGGAAATTGACGGCTTCAACCCGGTCGAATCGCGCCTGCTGCCGATCGTGCTCCTCTATACCGCGAGCTGATTCGTTGGAGACGAGTTCCTGCATGGCCTCGCAGCTGTGCTGCTGCGGCAAGGCGCGGATGGCGCGTTCCATGGCGCGGGCCTGATCTCTGGCGATCTCCGCATGGCGCTCCTCATGGCGCTTGATGTCGCTCGACAGTGCATCCCAGATCAACGACAGCTCTTTGCTCGCGCCACGGCGGCTGCTCCAGCGCGGCAGGATGATCTGGGTGTGGACCGTGACCTTGACGTTGCCGATGCGGCAGCGGCCGCCGTCCTGAATATAGGTGGCTTCGCCGCCGAAGCGGATCTTGGTGGCGCCCGGATGGCGCGCCGACGAGCCGCTCGCCGTCGGGCCGCGACGGCTGAGTTCGCGGTCGAGCTCATCGGCGGTTTTGCCGCTGATGTCGAAATAGGAGTAGCTTTTCGATGCGATCACTTCGGCTGCCGCGGGGCTGCTGACGGAAAGAGCAATGGAAAAGGCGACAGGAAGGCACATATAACGCACTGCAAGCGGCATTCTGAACGCAACCCATGTTGAAATCGACAGGAGCTTGGGGCATAGCCACCGCAAGCGCAATATCGGATGGCGGCTTTTTTCGCCATCAATAGGACAAGTCTGGTGATAGGGCTCGAAGGCAGTTTATGGCGTGTCGGCCATGGCCGGGAGATCGAACTCGGCCGTCGTTCGGCGATCATGGCGATCATCAACGTGACGCCGGACTCCTTTTCCGATGGCGGACGCTTCAAAACCGTCGATGCCGCCGTCGAACACGCGCTGCAGGCGGTGAGCGATGGCGCCGCGATCGTCGACATCGGCGGCGAATCGACCCGGCCGGGCGCGGCACCGGTCAGCCCGTCGGAGGAGCAGGCGCGGGTGCTGCCCGTCATCGAGGCGTTGCGCGGCCGCACCCAGGCGCTGATATCGATCGACACCTATCGCGCCGAGACAGCGCAGCTTGCGGTCAGCGCCGGCGCCCATATCGTCAACGACGTCTCCGGACTGCAGAAGGAGAGCGGTATCGCGGAACTGGCCGCGGCGACAGGAGCGGGGCTCTGCATCATGCACACCGGCCGCGATAGGGTCAAACTTGCCGATGTGATCGCCGACCAGGTCCATTTCCTCGAACGATCGCTTGCGATCGCCGCCGCGGCAGGTGTCAATGGTGACCGCATCGTGCTCGATCCGGGCTTCGGCTTCGCCAAGGAGACGGCAGAGGAGAATCTGGAACTGATGGCACGGTTTTCCGAGCTTTCGCGCTTCGGCCTGCCGTTGCTTGCCGGCACCTCACGCAAACGTTTTCTCGCCACTGTGACCGGACGCGAGGCGGCAGACCGGGATGTGGCGACGGCTGCGACCAGCGCGCTGCTCAGGCTTCAGGGAGCAGCGGTTTTCCGGGTGCACAATGTCGCAATCAACAGGGCTGCGCTTGATGTCGCCGATGCTATGCTCAATGCGCGCCAGGAATTCGAGAGGAAGCGGCCGACATGACCACCTACACGATCACGCTGCAGAACTGCGCTTTCTTCGCGCGCCATGGCGTGCATGACGAGGAGGAATTCCTCGGCCAGCGTTTCTTCGTCGATGCCGAGCTCGATGTCGTCGCCGGCGAGGCGCTGAAAAGCGACTCGATCGACGATACCGTCAATTACGGCATTGCCTTTACCGTGATCGAGCAGATCGTCACCGGCAAGCGACGCTATCTGATCGAAGCCCTGGCGCTCGATATCGCCAAGGGGCTCTGCGAGACATTTCCGCAGGTCCGGCGGGCGAAGATCACGGTGCGCAAGCCGAACGCGCCGGTGCCCGGTGTGCTCGATTTCGTGCAGGTGAGCGTTGAGCACTTTGCCTGAGGCGGCATGGCGATCCGCCACCCTCGGCCTCGGCGGCAATGTCGGCGAGCCGGTGAAGGCGATGGCAGCGGCGCTGCAAAGGCTGGACGGGCACGACGATTGTCGTGTTACCGCCGTGTCGCGGCTTTATCGCACGCCGCCCTGGGGCAAGACCGACCAATCGTTCTTCTTCAATGCCTGCGCCGCCGTCGAAACCCGGCTTCCTCCGGAAGCTTTGCTCGATGTCTGCCTGTCGATCGAACGCGAGATGAAACGCGAGCGTATCGAGCGCTGGGGCCCGCGTACGCTCGATATCGACGTGCTGACCTATGGCGACGTCGTCCAGGAGGCGCCGCGGCTGGAACTGCCGCATCCGCGGATGACCGAGCGCGGTTTCGTGCTGATGCCGCTTGCCGATATCGCCCCGAGCCTTGTTGTCAGGGGGCGGCCGGTCAGCGACTGGCTGCTCGACGCTGACGTGACGGGCATCGAGGTCGCCGATGATAGCGGCGCCTGGTGGGCTTGAAGCAGGGATCCTGAAACGCGAAACGGCGGGAAACCCGCCGCTTCAGGAAAATCCGTCATGCCATCTGTCTACTGGATCGAGCCGACGGCCATTTCATCGACCTGACGCGTCAATGTCAGGCCGATAACCGGAATCATCTGGCTTTCAACCTTGACCGAAACGGTGACGTTCATCGTCTTGTCGTCACGCACGCGGGCAATCATCGCACCATTCAGCTTGGCGCGGTTGATGCCGACCACGACGGTGTCCTCGGTGACGGCCCCGGAGACGACGTCAAGACCTTTGCCGGCGGCGCCGTCGAGAAACTTGCCCTTATAGCTGGAGCCGGACTGCGAGATCACCGCGGTCATCGGCTGCTTGAAGACGCCGACGCGGCAGGTGCCATCGAGTTTGATGCCGGCATTGCTGTCGCCGGTGGGTTCACCGATCAGGTTGCAGGTGAATTTCGTGCCCTTGTACTTGCCGGCGACGATCTCGCCGGGGCCCTTCCAGGAGCCGGCGACGGAATCGAAAAAGGCCTTGTCACGGGTTGCGGCGGTGGCTGCCGGAGCGACATCTGCGACCGGCGACAAAGCCGCGGCGGCGAGGCCGCATACGAAGAGAAACTTGCGCGAATACATGGATTTTCCTTGGCAAACACCACTCACGAACTGGCAGCAAGTTTTGCCGAAGAATGGTTAATCCTTCCTTTCGATTGTGCCGAAATGCGAGGAGCTGTTAGGTGGCCATGCCGGGCGGCTTTTAATAGTCTGCCTATATCGGATTGAATATGTTCAGTTTATTCTATGTTCACGCTAGGGGAGGCGACGGCTGCGGAATCGCCTGGTCAGTTAAGGATTGTTGCCGCGCGGTGACATCGAAGGTGTGAGATCGGCGATGAAATCGCCGATTCCCGGTCGCTTCAGCGTGCGAAAGGCAAGCGGCCGGCAGAGATCCATGGCGGCGATTCCGATACGGGCGGTCATCAGGCCGTTGATGACACCCTCGCCGAGTCGGGCCGAGAGCTTCGAGGCAAGGCCATGGCCGAGCACCTGCTGGACGAGGCTGTCACCGACGGCGATCGAGCCGGTGACCGCGAGATGCGCCAGCACATCGCGCAGAAGGCGGAACATGCCGAGCGTGCCGGGGCGGCCGCCATAGAGTTCCGCCATGGCGCGGATGAGGCGGACGGCCTCGTAGAGCACATACAGCAGATCGACGACCGCGCGCGGGCTGACGGCGGTGACGATCGAGACACGCTTGGAGGCGTTGACGATCAGGGCGCGCGCCTTGCGGTCGAGCGGGGCGAGCAGCTCTCGTTCGGCCAAGGCGATTAGATGCGGAGGATCGATGACCTCACCCTCGGTCGCCTTCAGCGTCGCACGTCCCTTCGATGTCTCGGGATTGGCGGCAAGCAGCGTGGTGAGTCGCGCAAGGACGGCGCGCGCCTTCGCCGGTCGTGTTTCGAGGATCGCTGCTTCCGCTTCGGCCTTGATCGTCTGGACAGCGGCAAGGCGCATCATGCCTGCGGTCTCGCGGATGACGAGGGCAAGCACGGCGAGGATGCCGATCGCGAGCACACCAAGGGCTGCGTAACCCAACCAGTCGGCGCGGGTGAAGAGATCGCGGATCAGCCGGTCGGTCCAGAGGCCGAGGCCGAGCGACAGCAATATGCCGAAGGCGCCGGCGGCGATCTTGCCAAAGGAGGTGCGCCGCTTGCGCGGAGTCGCGACCGGCGGCGCGATTAGATCGCTGTCAGGATTGATGAAGGGATCATCCTCGTCGGGCGTCACGACGATATTCTCAGAGAAGCTTTCCGGTTTGCGCCGGCCTTGTTGCTGCCGGCCGTTGTCGCGCGGCTCGGATGCGTCATCCTCATAAGCGAAGGCGGCGGGCGGGCGGCGCGGCGGATCGGACGGGGGCTTGCTCATGCGAGACGGTCTCCGAACAGGAACTGCATGGCGCGGTCGAGGCGGATATGCGGCACCGACAGCTTGATGCCGCTGCCGGTTTCCTCGAGATGCGGCGGGCGGAACCTGACGACATTAACTTCGGGCAGGGTTTCACCGGTCTCGCCCGAGGCGATACGGTCAAACAGGCCTTCCGGATCCTGCGGCAGGTCGCCGGGAAAGATCGCCGTCTTTCTCTGGCCGTCGAAGCATTCACCGGCAATGGTTTCACCCGCCATCGGCGTACCGACGATGACGGGCAGGTCATGGCCGTCACGTTTGACCGATGCCTCTCGAGTAGCGCGCACGGAGGCGAGCGCCATGACATCGATGCCGGCGCCGGCCATGCCGATGCGGGCGATGGCGCGATCGACGAGGCGGCGGGTCAGCGCGTCGAGCCGGTCATGGCTCTCATGATGGAGATGATCGGCCTTGGTGGCGGCGACCAGCACGCGGTCGATACGGCGGCCAAGCAATGAGGAGAGCAGCGAATTGGTGCCCGGGCGGAAACAGGCGAGCACATCGGTCAGCGCGCGTTCCAGATCTTGAACGGCTTCGGGGCCGCGGTTCATCGCCTGCAGCGCGTCGACCAGCACGATCTGGCGGTCGAGGCGGGCGAAATGCTCGCGGAAGAAGGGTTTGACGACCACCGACTTATAGGCTTCGTATCGCCGCTCCATCATTGCCCAAAGCGAGCCGCGGTCGGGACGCCCGTCGGGCGGCAAGGCGAGCGGAGCGAAGGTCAGCGCCGGCGAGCCGTCGAGATCGCCGGGCAGGAGCAGGCGCCCGGGCGGCAAGGTGGAGAGCGAGCGTTCGTCCGCCTTGCAGGCCTTGAGATAGTCGGCAAAGGCCGTGGCAAGGTCGCGGGCGACCATCTCATCGGCGCCGGCATTGATGTCGGCGGCACGTGTGAGCGACAGCCATCCCTGCGACAGTGCGGAACGGACGCCGGCTTGCGCAAGCGCAATCGTCTCCTCGCTGAAGGTGCGGTAATCCTTGCCGAGCAGCGGCAGGTCGAGCAGCCATTCACCGGGGTAATCGACGATATCGATCGACAGCCGGCCAGGCGAGAACAGGCGATTCCAGCCGCTGGCGCTCTGATAATCGAGCGTGATGCGCAGTTCGGAAATGGCGCGGGTCGAATCCGGCCAGATGCGCTCCTTCACCAGCGCCCGGATATGATCCTCGTATTGGAAGCGGGGCACGGCATCGTCAGGCTGCGGCTCGAGCCGCACAGCGGAAACGCGGCCCGATTGCACCGGCTCGAACAGCGGCAGTCGGCCGCCATGCAGCAGATTGTGGACAAGTGAGGAGATGAAAACCGTCTTTCCGGATCGCGAGAGGCCGGTGACGCCGAGCCTTATGGTCGGATTGACGAGCCCATTCGCCCGGTCGGCGAGATTGTCGAAGGCGATGCGGGCGTCGTCGGCAAGGGATGTCAGGCGTGGCGGCAAGGCGCGATTCCGATTGATGACTGCCGGCAATATAGGAAGGCGACGTTGTCCGAAAAAGAACTGGCGCGAACGCATTTCCGTTTTCCTGGGATAACGAAAACTCCTGCCACTCTTCGAATTGCTCCGACGATTTCAGACGACAACGAAATCGGTAAGGCACCAGGCGTTGACGGAGGCAGCGAAATCGATGACGGCAAGGCCTGCCGTCGGAAAGCCGCCGGGAAGGGCGCGGGCCATCGCCTCGGAGCCGATCAGTGTCTCCAGCGCCTGCTCTATGGTCGGATTGTGGCCGACAAGCATGACGGCCGCCGCCTCCTGCGCATCGATGATTTCGAGATAGGTGTCGACGGTGGCGTTGTAGAGCGCATCGACATAGCGCACGTCGAGCCCGACGCCGACCGCCCGGTAGACGGCGTCGGCGGTGTCGCGGCAGCGCAGCGCCGTCGAACTGATGAGAAGATCCGGACGGTAGCCCTTGTCGGCTGCCTGATCGGCGATGATCTCGGCATCGCCATAACCTTTTTCGTTGAGCGACCGGTCGAAATCGCGTTGCCCGGGTTCGGCCAAGGCGGCCTCGGCATGACGCAGGAGGTAGATGCGATTGGGCGGAGGCAGCGGTACGGTCATGGGCAAATCCAGGATCGGCGGGTCTTTTCAGTAGCGGTTGCGATCAGCCGCCGTCAACCGCCAGCCGTGTCGCAAAGCCGCAAAACGGGGCCGATAACACGGCGTTTTGAAGGCGAAGCAAAAAATGCCAGCGGGAATAATTAAGAGAAAATAGCCCGTTAGCCGAAAATTGTAACAGATTTAAAAATCTGTTTAGCTGTCGTATTTGGCTTGAATCGCGGCTAGCGCTTGGGATATACACCCGCCCAGATGAGATGTTCTTCAGGAGAATCGCGTTGAGTGAGAAGATCGATCTTAGCAATTACGTTCCCTCGGAAGAGGAAGAATTCATGAACGTAAACCAGCGAGCCTACTTCAGGGCCAAGCTGGTAGCCTGGAAAAACGATATCCTTAGAGAAGCGCGCGAAACACTCGACCATTTGGCTGAGGAGAGCGCAAACCATCCCGATCTCGCCGACCGGGCATCGTCGGAAACCGACCGGGCGATCGAACTTCGCGCTCGTGACCGGCAGAGAAAGCTGATTTCCAAGATCGACGCGGCGCTGCAGCGCATCGAAGACGGGACCTACGGCTATTGCGAGGAGACCGGCGAACCGATCGGTCTCAAGCGCCTCGACGCCCGTCCGATCGCGACGCTGTCGATCGAGGCGCAGGAGCGCCACGAACGTCGTGAAAAGGTCTACCGCGACGAGTGACGGTTTCCATATTGGCAGAGACACATTGGGCGCCGCGATCTGATCGCGGCGCCTTTTTTGTCGAGTCGCACTCCCGGCTTGTCGATCGGTCTTGCGCCGCCCATGCAAGCGCGTCGCATCAAACTTGATTCATGCGACGCGCTTCAGCCCTTGTTTTTATGCATGTCGCTGTCCCAGAACCTCCACACGCTTCCAGGCGACGTGCATCAGAGCGGGCCAATTGTAGCCAAAGGTTTCCACAGCCGCTCCCGTTCTGCCTCCATGGCGAGATCGATCGTGACGAGCGTGCCACTCCTGATCCGCCGCCGCATGATATCCGCCCCGCCGGGGTCCGTTCGACATAGGCCCTGATCGCGCAGAGCCTGCAGCCGCGAGCGCGAGATTTTCAACTCCCCGGCCAGCAGTCGATCCAGGCGGATATTTGTGGCGAACTGGGCCGCCAGTTCGATTTCCAGGCATGTCCAGCCCGCGATCTCGTGCCGTATCTTCTTGACGATGTCGAATTCGGCGAATTCGTCCACGCGCTGTGATTTGCGCCGCAGCCCATCGAGATTGAAGGTTTCTGCGCGAATCCAATCGGGGTCGTTCGACTGCAGCGCATCGAGCGTCAGCGGATCGATGTCACGGATATTCCGGCGCTCTAGGATTGGCCGGTTCCATGTCCTTTCGCAGGTGAGGCATTTGTAGATCAGCCAGGCGTCGAGTTTGCGACCGTTGGCATTCAGCCGGATCTTGTCGCTGGCTCGGAAAGCTCTGAGGCCTCCGCATCCGCCACACGCAATCCATGGCCGGGGCGCTGTCTTAGGGGTGATGGTCCATCGGACCCGAAGCGTCTTGCACATCGCGTCTTGGTCTTCCGTTCGGAAGTCCACCAAGATGGTGCATGAGAAAGCCTTGCGGGCGCGGTGTGGCGATGTTGTCGGCGGCTGAAGAGCTGAGCAGCGGAACTGCACATGGCACATTGTAACAATGCCAAACCGGTCTCTCGCCACCACCCGATGAACATGGTCGCATGCCGCCAGCATCTCGCTGTGCGGCAGTACGGGGTGAAATTGGAGTGAGACCGGTATTTACTTAGGCAAAGTGTGACCTCGATGCGCCAAAGCTCTTCGCGTCGATTGATAACAAATGATCGACGCGGTGGGGAGGCCCGATGAACTCCGGGACCGAGAAGCCGCGGCATTGCGGCATTTTTGCAACTTCATGATGAGGTCACGAATGCGCGCAACCGGGCTTGCGGCATCACTTGTCGCGATTGACGCTCATTTCGCCGAAAATGCGGGCAACTTCCTTCTGCAGCTCGGTGTCGGCACCGGTGATCGGGGCAAGCTCGGGATCGCGGCGCGGCAGGTTGGCCGGCTGCGGCGCAGCCGGGCGCGGGGTCTGGTTTGCCGGGGTCGGCACGATGCGCTCCGCCGTCAGGTTGTTCGCCATTTCCTGTTCCAGCACCCGCTGGAAATCACGGCGAACCGCCGCTGCCGATTGCGCAGCCGCTTCGTCATCGAGTGTCGCGGGTGCGGTGCGCGGCACCGGCCTGTCGGGGGCGGAGACCTCTGGATCGATGCGCTGCTGTGGCAGGACCCGCTGGCGGGCGGCGTCAAGGATTTCGGCGGCGCTCGCCGTATCGTGATATGGAGCGGGCTGTGCAACCGGTGGGACAATCGGTTGCTCCGGCGGGCGCGGCTGGAGCGGAGCGGGGCGCGGAGAATGGTCGCGTTCGGCCGACAGCGGAGTTGTCGCGGGTTCCGCCGGAAGCGGGCTGGTGGCCACCGGCGGCGGCACGGCCAGCTGGACCGGCGGTTCGGGGCGAGGGCGCGGCTCCGGCGCGGCTGGGGCCGCGAAGACGGGCTCGGCGGCAGGCTCGCTACGGGCGGCAAGCGGCGGACGGCTTACGGAAACGGGCGGTGTTTCAGGGCGCGGGACGATTGCTGGCCGCTCCCCGGCCGGCTCGGGCCGTCTGACGCTTTCGGTCTGTTCGGCCGCCTCGGCCAGGATGCGGCTTTCGATGACGATGTCGGTCGGACCGCCGATCATGATCAGATGTTCGACGTCGTCGCGGCGCACCAGCACCAGCCGGCGGCGGGTATCGACGGCTGCCGCATCCAGCACCTGCAGGCGGGGCTGACGGTTGCGGCCGCCGCGCACGAAGGGCGAGGGGGCGCGGCTTCGGATCAGCCAGAGCGCCAGAATGAGCAGGAGAAGCGCCAGGCCGACGCCACCGGCCGCAAGCAGGAAACGGCTGCCGTAAGCTCCTACAAGATCATCGAACATAGTCACTCACTCCATTTCGCATTCGGCACATATTGACGACTTTTCCGTTCCTTAAACAAGGGCCGAAGGTCCTGTCCAGTGACGCAGGAAGGCGATCTCCTATTGTGCCGGATGACGGCTGCCGGCTTGCGCACGGGCAGCAGCGGCGGCTTCCGAGGCAGATGGCGCGCTAGCCTGTGAATTCAAGCAGTCTTGCCGGTGACCGGTGTTTTTGCCGGCGTGGCAAATTGCTAAGAAGGAAAGAGTGCCTGATTCCTGCTTCGTGTTCGTGCTATGAAATGGGAAGGGCTTATGCGAGGAATACATGACGAAACCGCGTCAGGCCGACGATTATAACGCACCGCTTGTGGATCGTGGGGGGCGTTCTGGCACGGTTTTGCGGATTCTCCTGTTGGCGCTCGTGCTGATCGCGGCAGCCGGTGCCTTCGTCGTCTTCAAAAGATCTCTCGACAACGAGATGGTGCTTGGCGGCCTCGGCGTGCTCGCCATGGTCGGGATCTTCTTCCTGGTCTCTTCGGTCATCGGCTTCATCGAGGTGATGCCGCAGCACCAGTCCGACAGCCTGGCGCGCGCCTTTCTCAACAGCCACCCGGATGGGACGCTGATCACCGACGACAAGGGCCGGATCATCTATGCGAACGCTGCCTACGGCGCTCTGACCGGGGCGCGCAAGGCGACCGAAGTCCAGACGCTCGAAACGCTGCTGTCGCGCCATCGCGAGTCCAACGAGGCGCTCTATCGGCTGGTCAATGGTCTGCGCGAGGGCAAGGAAGGCCGCGAGGAATTCCGGCTGCTGCGCGCCGTCGGACCCGGCTCCAACAACTCGGGCGCGCATTGGTATCGGCTGAAGGCGCGGCTGCTGCATCAGGAGGACAATAGCGGCAAGCCGCTGCAGATCTGGCAGATCACCGACATCACCGCCGAACGCGACGATCAGGAGCGATTCTTCAAGGAGCTGCAGAACGCGATCGACTATCTCGATCACGCGCCCGCCGGCTTTTTCTCCGCCGGCCGGAAGGGCGAAATCTTCTACCTGAATGCCACGCTTGCCGAGTGGCTGGGCCTCGACCTGACCAAGTTCCTGCCGGGCTCGATGTCGATCGGCGATTTGGTGGCGGGCGAGGGGCTGGCACTGATCCAGTCGGTGCAGGCCGAACCCGGCTTGAAGAAGACGGTGACGCTCGATCTCGACCTGCGCAAGACCAACGGTCAGAGCCTGCCGGTGCAGATCATTCACAGCGTCACTTCGATGCGCGACGGCGCGCCCGGCGAAAGCCGGACGATCGTGCTCGCGCGCGAAAAGAGCAGCGAGAGCGGCCAGTCCGCTTCGGCCGCCGCCATGCGCTTCACTCGCTTCTTCAACAACACGCCGATGGCGATCGCCTCGGTCGATGGCGAGGGGCGCATTCTGCGCACCAATGCGCCGTTCCTGAAACTGTTTTCCGGGGTCGTGTCGCGCGACGATCTCGAGAAATCCCCCTCGCTCGAAACCATCGTGCAGGAGAGCGACCGGCCGCAGCTGGCCGCGGCGCTGGCGGCGGCGAAGGACCGGCAGGGCGACATCGCGCCGCTCGACACCCGCACGCCGACCGACGAGGCGCGCTATTTCCGCTTTTATGTCAATGCGGTCATCGATCAGAGCGACGAGGCGCCGGAGGAGGCGGCAATCGTCTATGCTGTCGAGGTGACCGAGCAGAAGGCGCTGGAAGCGCAGATGGCGCAGACGCAGAAGATGAACGCAGTCGGAACGCTTGCCGGCGGCATCGCGCACGACTTCAACAACGTGCTGACAGCGATCCTGCTGTCGTCCGACCATCTGCTGCTGCAGGCACGTCCTTCCGATGCGAGCTTCGCCGACCTGATGGAGATCAAGCGCAACGCCAACCGCGCCGCTGTGCTGGTGCGTCAGTTGCTTGCCTTCTCGCGCAAGCAGACGATGCGGCCCTCGGTGTTGAACCTGACGGATGTGGTCGGCGACCTGCGCATGCTGGTCGACCGGCTGCTCTCCGGCACCAATGTCAAACTCGACGTGCAATATGGCCGGGATCTCTGGCCCGTCAAAACCGACCTGTCGCAGTTCGAGCAGGTGCTGATCAATCTCTGCGTCAATGCGCGCGATGCGATGCCGGAGGGCGGCACGCTGACGCTGCGGACGCGAAACCTGACGGCTGCCGAGGTCTCCGCTTTCAACTATTCCTACATGCCGGCCGAGGACATGGTGCTGGTCGAGGTCACCGATACCGGCACCGGCATCGCGCCTGACATCATGGACAAGATCTTCGAACCCTTCTTCACCACCAAGGATGTCGGCAAAGGCACCGGGCTTGGTCTCGCCATGGTCTACGGCATCGTCAAGCAGTCGGGCGGTTACATCCAGCCGGAATCCGAAGTGGGTAAAGGCACGACCTTCCGCGTCTTCCTGCCGCGCCATATCCCCGAGCCGGCGGTTGCCGCCGAAGCCGGGGCGATCGACAGCGCCATTGCCGCAGTCGGCACGCCGCCCGAGGCCCCCGCCGCGCAGCAGCCCGAGGACCTGACCGGATCTGCCGTCGTCCTGCTCGTCGAAGACGAGGAGGCGGTGCGCCGTGGCGGCAAGCGAATGCTGGAAACGCGCGGCTACACCGTTCATGAGGCGGGCTCGGGCGTCGAGGCGCTGAGCATCATGGAAGAGCTTGAGGGCAAGGTCGACATCGTCGTTTCCGACGTCGTCATGCCGGAAATGGACGGCCCGACGCTGCTGCGTGAGCTGCGCAAGACCTATCCCGACCTGAAATTCATCTTCGTCTCCGGTTACGCCGAGGACGCCTTCGCCCGCAACCTGCCGCCGGATGCGAAATTCGGGTTCCTGCCGAAGCCGTTTTCACTCAAGCAGCTCGCTGTGGTCGTGAAGGAGACGCTGGATAGTTAGCAGCTCGGCCATGAATCCATCAACTCGAGCGGCTGAGAGCGGGGGAGCGGGCTGGACGACCTCGTGTGAGCCCATCCATGCGCTCCCTCTTGATCCTCAAGCAGAGCGGTCCTACAAGATAGACTATGGCAACACACCTCTGATTGGCCGCGCCTTGCGGCATTGAACGAAGCGCAGTCCTCCACGACACCGCGGGGCCACTGCCACGTGTCAAACCAAGATCAGAGATTTTCCTATGCTCACGCTCTACCTCACCTGCGGTCTTCCCGGTTCAGGGAAGACGTCGCTCGCCAAGATTATCGAACATGAAGCATCTGCCCTCCGTCTGACCGGAGACGACTGGATGCACAAGCTCTACCCCGGTATTTCCACTCCAGAAGCCGAAACCGGGCCGTGCCGAGGTCGAGTCGAGAGCTTACAATGGCAGATCGCTCTGCGTGCTATCGGGCTTCAGTGTAACGTTGTCGTGGATTGGGGCGTGTGGTCACGGGCAGAACGCGACGTCTGCCGGAATGAAGCTCGAGCGGCCGGCGCTCGGGTCGTTCTCTGCTTCCTCGACATTCCCTTTGATGAGCTCTGGGACCGGGTCTCCCGACGAAACGCCGAGCTTCCAGTCGGCGCGTTCGACATCTCGCGGCCGGACCTGCTTAGGTGGTCCAAGCTGTTTGAGCCGCCGACCGCTGAGGAGTTAGCGCTTTACGATCGGCAAACCCAGCAAGCCAGTACCGCCTCCACGTGACACGCCATCCCCCTGGCCTGCCACCCATCTCCCCAACAGGTGGCGGAGCGGGAGGAGCAAGCCTCTTGTCGATCTCCCGATTTGTGGAGATGGCCGGCAGCCCAAGAGGGGTGCCTCACGGCAGAACAATTGTTGCGGGACGGGCCGGCGACGCCGATGATTACCCGAGCGCCACGGCAATCTCTGCCGCCAGTCGCGCATTGTTCTCGACAAGCGCTATATTCGTCTTCAGGCTCTGGCCGTCCGTGAGGTCAAAAATCGTCGAGAGCAGATAGGGTGTCACCGCCTTGCCGGTCACTTCGTCGCGCTCGGCGCTGTCCAGGGCGCGCTCGATATAGATCTCCATCTCTTCGCGCGGGATCTCGTCGGCTTCCGGCACCGGATTGGCGATCAGCATGCCGCCGTCGATGCCGAACTGTTCGCGTGTCGCCTGGAAATTGGCGATGGCCGCCGGGCTGTTCAGCGACAGCGGGCTGCGAAGCCCCGAGGAACGCGACCAGAAAGCCGGGAATTCTTCGTTCTCATAGGTGACGACGGGCACACCGCGGGTTTCCAGCACTTCCAACGTCTTCGGAATGTCGAGGATCGCCTTGGCGCCGGCGCAGACGACGATGACGCCGGTGCGGGCCAGTTCCTCGAGATCGGCCGAGATATCGAAGCTTTCCTCGGCGCCGCGGTGCACGCCGCCGATGCCGCCTGTCGCAAAGACGCGGATGCCGGCGCGCGCCGCCGCGATCATCGTCGCTGCGACCGTGGTGGCGCCGGTGCGGCGCTCGGCGATCGCAAAGGCGAGATCGGCGCGCGACACCTTCATCACATCGGTCGCCTTGGCGAGCTGCTCCAGTTCGGCTGCTTCGAGACCGACATGCAGTGTGCCGTGAATGACGGCGATCGTTGCAGGGACGGCACCCTGTTCGCGAATGATCGCCTCGACGCTGCGGGCCATCTCGATATTGCCGGGATAGGGCATGCCGTGCGTGATGATGGTCGATTCCAGCGCCACCAGCGGCGCGCCGCGCTGCTTGGCGCTGGCGACTTCCTTGGAATAGGCGATCGGCAGAAGAGGGGAGATGGGCTGGGTCATGATCTTGTCCTGTCCTCGATCGAGCCTGATGCCGAATCTGTCAGCGGTTTTCCGACGACATCATGCTCAACTATTTCATTTGGTCGCTTCAATGCAGAATTCTGATCTGGGGAACAAGGGCAAGCGCCTCATTCAGCAGATCCGGCGTCAGATTTTCGTTGACGGCGTGCGGCGACTGCACAGTCAGCGCTGCTGCCGCGGTGCCGTGGCGGATGGCTTGCTCGAGCGGCAGGCCATGCAGCAAGGCAGCGATCGTGCCGGCGGCAAGGGAATCGCCGGCGCCGGTGACATCGGCCAGGGTCTCGGCGATCGGCGGCTGCAGCGTCACGGCGCGGTCGCCGCAAAGCGCGACGAGCTCGCGGCGGCCGCGGGTGACGACGGCGCTCCGGATGCCGATCTCGTTCAGAAGCGGCGGCCAGCCGCCGGCGTCGTCCGGCCGTTCCCCGGCAAGGGCGGCGGCTTCGGCCTCGTTCATGAACAGGTAGTCGATATCCGCGATGCAGGGTTTCAGCCTGACGACCTTCGCGGGCGAAATGGCGATCGCCGCGACGGGTTTGGCCAGCGACCGTGCCTTGGCGACGATTGCCGCGATCGTCTCTTCCGGCAGATTGGCATCGAAAAGGATGAGATCATGCGCGGCGAAAGCCTCGCGCACCCAGCGGATCGAGAGGCGCCGCGGCACGAAGAAGCGGTAGAGATCCATGTCGGCGAGGGCGATCACCAGGTTGCCGTCCTTCTCGATGATCGCGGTGTAGCTCGGTGTCTTGCGGTCGAGGAAAACGAAGGGCCGGTCGTCGATGCCAGCGAAATCGGCGGCTTCGCCGACCATCTCGCCGATGGGATCTCCGCCGCGCGGCGAAATCATCGTCACCTGAAAACCGAGCCTTGCGAGGTTGCGCGCCGCATTGAAGCCGCCGCCGCCCGGCTCCTCGAACCAGGTGCCGGGATTGCTGGCGCCCGGTGCCGTCTCCCCGGAAATGCGGCCGCGCCGGTCGATATGGGCGCCGCCGAGAACAAGAATCTTCTTTTTCATTTCAACCGCCTTCCGATCCCGAAGCGCGAATCGGCACCGTGCCTTCTGGCGGCAAGGCCGGCGCCTCTGCCTTAAGCCGTTGCTTTGCATCGATAAAACAAATATAGAACACGCGCTGTTTTACCTTTTTCTTTCAATCGTTTGATCGCCTATTGCGAGAGTGGAACAAATAGGGTACAAACTCGACATTGCTTGGGCGGCTTCAATAACCTAAAGGTGGATCAGATGTCTCAGAATTCATTGCGGCTGGTAGAGGACAAATCGGTGGACAAAAGCAAGGCGCTTGAAGCGGCACTCTCACAGATTGAGCGGTCGTTCGGCAAGGGCTCGATCATGAAACTCGGTTCCAACGAGAACGTCATCGAAATCGAGACGATTTCGACGGGTTCGCTGGGGCTCGATATCGCGCTTGGCGTCGGCGGCCTGCCGAAGGGCCGCATCATCGAAATCTACGGGCCGGAAAGTTCGGGCAAGACGACGCTGGCGCTGCAGACCATCGCGGAATCGCAGAAGAAGGGCGGCATCTGCGCCTTTGTCGACGCCGAACATGCGCTCGATCCGGTCTATGCCCGCAAGCTTGGTGTCGATCTCCAGAACCTTCTGATCTCGCAGCCCGATACCGGCGAGCAGGCGCTTGAGATTACCGATACGCTGGTGCGCTCCGGCGCCGTCGACGTTCTGGTCGTCGACTCGGTCGCCGCACTGACGCCGCGTGCCGAAATCGAAGGTGAGATGGGCGACAGCCTTCCCGGCTTGCAGGCACGCCTGATGAGCCAGGCGCTGCGCAAGCTGACCGCCTCGATCTCCAAGTCGAATACGATGGTGATCTTCATCAACCAGATCCGCATGAAGATCGGCGTCATGTTCGGTTCGCCGGAAACGACGACGGGCGGCAATGCGCTGAAATTCTATGCCTCCGTGCGCCTCGACATCCGCCGCATCGGCTCGGTCAAGGAGCGCGAAGAGGTGATCGGCAACCAGACCCGCGTCAAGGTCGTCAAGAACAAGATGGCGCCTCCCTTCAAGCAGGTCGAATTCGACATCATGTATGGCGAAGGCGTATCGAAGACCGGCGAACTCGTCGATCTCGGCGTCAAGGCCGGCATCGTCGAAAAGTCGGGCGCCTGGTTTTCCTATAACAGCCAGCGTCTCGGCCAGGGCCGCGAAAACGCCAAGACCTTCCTGCGCGACAATCCGGATCTCGCCCGTGAGATCGAGCTGGCGTTGCGCCAGAATGCCGGTCTCATCGCCGACCGCTTCCTGCAGAACGGCGGACCGGATGCAGACGACGGCGATGCCGCCGCGGACATGTAATTTCCGCGTTTGAATGCATCGACCATTCCAACCGGCCGCATTCCTGATGAGAATGCGGCCGGTTTCGTTTGTCGGCTGGACAGTGGCGGAGGCGAACGTTAAAAGCCGATGGATTTGTATTATCTGCCTCCGGCAGCATTGAAGGGCATAGAATGAGCGGCGTGAACGATATCCGGTCGACCTTCCTCGACTATTTCAAGAAGAACGGCCACGAGATCGTTCCGTCGAGCCCGCTCGTGCCGCGCAACGACCCGACGCTGATGTTCACCAATGCCGGCATGGTGCAGTTCAAGAACGTCTTTACCGGCTTGGAAAAGCGCCCCTATTCCACGGCAACGACCTCGCAGAAATGCGTGCGCGCCGGCGGGAAGCATAACGATCTCGACAATGTCGGCTATACTGCGCGCCACCTGACCTTCTTCGAAATGCTCGGCAACTTCTCCTTTGGCGACTATTTCAAGGAGAACGCCATCGAGCTTGCCTGGAAGCTGGTGACCGAGGGTTTCGGCCTGCCGAAGCATCGCCTACTGGTGACCGTCTATTCCGAAGACGAGGAGGCGGCGACGCTGTGGAAGAAGATCGCCGGTTTTTCCGACGACAAGATCATCCGCATCCCGACCTCCGACAATTTCTGGCAGATGGGCGACACCGGCCCCTGCGGTCCGTGCTCTGAGATCTTCATCGACCAGGGTGAGAATGTCTGGGGCGGCCCTCCCGGCTCGGCGGAAGAAGACGGCGACCGGTTCCTCGAGTTCTGGAATCTCGTCTTCATGCAGTTCGAGCAAATCGAGCCGGGCGTTCGCAACCCGCTGCCGCGTCCGTCGATCGATACCGGCATGGGCCTGGAGCGCATGGCCTGCATTCTCCAGGGCGTCCAGAGCGTCTTCGACACAGATTTGTTCCGCACGCTGACCGGCGCCATCGAAGATGCCGTCGGCGTCAAGGCCGAGGGCAGTGCCAGCCATCGCGTCATCGCCGATCACCTGCGCTCTTCAGCTTTCCTGATCGCTGACGGCGTGCTGCCGTCGAATGAAGGCCGCGGTTATGTGCTGCGCCGTATCATGCGCCGCGCCATGCGTCATGCCCAGCTTCTCGGCGCCAAGGAGCCGCTGATCTACAAGTTGCTGCCGACGCTGGTGCAGCAGATGGGCCGGGCTTATCCGGAGCTTGTGCGCGCCGAAGCGTTGATCTCCGAGACGCTGAAGCTCGAGGAAAACCGATTCCGCAAGACGCTGGAGCGCGGCCTGTCGCTTCTGTCCGATGCGACTGCCGACCTTTCCAAAGGCGATATGCTGGATGGCGAGACGGCTTTCAAACTCTACGACACCTACGGCTTCCCGCTCGACCTGACGCAGGACGCCCTTCGCGCTCGCGAGATCGGCGTCGATATCTCCGGCTTCACCGATGCGATGCAGCGCCAGAAGGCCGAAGCCCGCTCGCACTGGGCCGGTTCCGGCGAGAAGGCGACCGAAACCGTCTGGTTTGAGCTTCGGGAAAAACATGGCGCAACCGAGTTCCTCGGTTACGACACTGAAGCAGCTGAAGGCGTGGTGCAGGCAATCGTCAAGGACGGCGCTGTCGCCGAAGGAGCCAAGGCTGGCGACAAGGTGCAGGTCGTTGTCAACCAGACGCCGTTCTACGGTGAATCCGGTGGTCAGATGGGCGATACCGGCGTCATCTCGTCCGATCACGGCAAGATCGAAATATTTGACACGCAGAAGAAGGGCGAGGGCCTCTTCGTGCATTCTGGCACCGTTGTCGAAGGCGCATTCAAGACGGGCGATGCGGTTGTTCTGACTGTCGATCACGCCCGCCGTTCGCGTTTGCGCGCCAACCATTCGGCGACGCACCTGCTGCATGAGGCGCTGCGCGAAGTGCTCGGCACCCATGTCGCGCAGAAGGGGTCGCTGGTCGCACCGGAGCGTCTGCGCTTCGACGTTTCGCATCCGAAGCCGATGACGGCCGAAGAGCTCAAGATCGTCGAAGAGATGGCAAACGAGATCGTGCTGCAAAATGCGCCGGTCACGACCCGCCTGATGAGTGTCGACGACGCCATTGCCGAGGGCGCCATGGCGCTGTTCGGCGAGAAATACGGCGATGAGGTGCGGGTCGTCTCGATGGGCACTGGCCTTCATGGCGCAAAGAGCAACAAGCCTTATTCGGTCGAGCTTTGCGGCGGCACGCATGTGTCGGCGACCGGCCAGATCGGCCTCGTCCGCATCCTCGGCGAAAGCGCCGTTGGCGCTGGCGTTCGCCGTCTCGAAGCCGTAACCGGTGAATCGGCGCGCGCGTATCTCGCCGAACAGGACGATCGCGTGAAGACCCTCGCGGCCTCGCTGAAGGTTCAGCCGTCGGAAGTTCTGTCGCGCGTCGAGACGCTGATCGACGAGCGCCGCAAGCTCGAAAGGGAACTGGCCGACGCCAAGCGCAAACTCGCCATGGGCGGCGGGCAGGGCGGTTCTGCCGATGCGGTGCGTGAGGTCGCCGGGGTGAAATACCTCGGCAAGGCCGTGGCCGGCGTCGATCCGAAGGATCTTAAGGGGCTCGCCGATGATGGGAAGGCCAGCATCGGCTCTGGCATCGTGACGCTGATCGGTGTGTCCGAAGATGGCAAGGCGAGCGCCGTGGTCGCGGTGACGCCCGATCTCGTGGATCGTTTCAGCGCTGTCGATCTGGTACGCGTCGCCTCGGCAGCTCTCGGCGGCAAGGGCGGCGGTGGCCGTCCTGACATGGCGCAGGCCGGCGGCCCGGATGGCGCCAAGGCTGATGAGGCGCTTGAGGCTGTTGCAGCGGCACTCGCAGGCTGATCGCCCAGTCCGAGAACTGTATGAAATGAGAACCGGCTGCGAGATTTTCAGATTTCGCAGCCGGTTGTTTTCAGCGCGGCTGCGGCGGTCAGTTTCTCGTCTGCAGCGCGAGACGGCAGGCAAGCCCGGTAAACACCGTTGCGAGCATATATCGCGGCAGTTTCGGGAAACGGCACACGGAGCTAAGCCGTGAACAGATCTGGCCTCCGAGAAGGATGACGGTTCCATTCACGACGAAGCCGATGGCGTTCAGGATGGTGGCCAGTACCAGCATTTGCATGACCATCGAGCCACTCTCGGTATTCAAGAATTGCGGGAATAGCGCCATTACGAAGAGCGCCATCTTCGGATTGAGCAGGTTGGTGGCAAGGCCGGCGAAAAGAATGCGCCGACCCGAGAGCCTCTTTACCGTGGAAGCAGGCGCGAAGACGGCGCCTTCCGAACGAATCGTCTTGTAGGCGAGATAGAGGAGATAGCAGCAGCCGGCCCACCTGACGGCGTCATAGGCGACAGGGACGGTCAGGAAGAGCTGCGAGAGCCCGAAAGCCGCAGCAAGGGCGTGGCAATAAGTGCCGAGCGCAATACCTGCATAGGTCAAAAATCCGGCAGAGCGTCCCTGGCTGATGCTGCGCGAAGCAATCAGCAGCATGTCGGGACCGGGCGTGGCGGTCAGGGTCAGCGCCGCAGCGGCAAAGAGTATCAATGTTGAAAAGTCCGGCATCAGTCTTCCTCTTGGGTTCGAGCCGGAATTCCGGTCTATGAGGGATTCGCCGCGGGTTCAAGTCAGCAGGATTTGTCAAATCTGGATATGGTTCTCTCCAGTCGATCGATTTGCGTAAGGCTTTGACATGAACGGCGAAACGGCATGGGCGCTTTATGAAACCCGTCTGCGGCGGGTTTCGGCCTATATTCACGACCACCTCGACGAGGAGCTGGATATGGAGCGCCTGGCCGGCATTGCCTGCCTGTCGAGCTATCACTGGCACAGGATCTACCGGGCGATCTATGGCGAGACGCTGGCGGCTACCGTCAAGCGGCTCAGGCTGCATCGGGCGGCGGGCGAGATCGTCCGCACGGAGCTTGCCGTCAGTGAGATTGCGAAGCGATCAGGCTATCCCAATTTCCAATCCTTCAATCGCATCTTCAAGTCGGTCTACGGCATGCCGCCGGCCCGCTACCGGAAAGAGGGAAGCCACGCCGCCTTCCAACCCTCACCTGACGGAAAGACCAAAGCCATGTTCGACGTTACCATACGCGAGATCGCGCCGACCGAGCTGATCGGTGTTGCCCATCGCGGTCCCTATATGCAGATCGGCAAAGCCTTCGAGACATTGTTCGGCACGCTTTACGCCCGCGGCCTCGCCAGGCCGGACATGCGGATGATCGGTCTCTATCTCGACGATCCCGATATCGTGCCGGCCGAACAGCTGCGCTCGATCGCTTGTGTGACCGGCTCCGCCGAGGTTTCGGCGGAAGCGCCGTTCGAGCGGCGCAGGATCGACGGCGGCGACTATGCCGTGCTGCGCCACAAAGGCCCCTATGCCGACATGCACAAGGCCTATCAGTGGCTCTATGCGGAATGGCTGCCCAAATCAGGGCGGCAGTTGAAGGACAGCGTCATGTTCGAGGAATATCTCAACAACCCGCGCGAAGTGCCGCCAACCGAGCTTCTGACGGAAATCCACATGCCGCTTGTCTGACATCGTCCGGGGACGCGGCTGAGATGCCGCGTCCTCCATAGCTCTTTGTTTACGCATGTCGTTATCAAACGCTCAGGCGGCCTGCATCCTCTCGCCGGCCTCGTCGTCCAGGGCTTTGGCGCGCTTGCCGGCCGGACGCTCGCTGATGCGGCCGAAATAATCGACGAAGGCCTGGCGTTTCTCGATGCTGCCGAACGCGAGCCCCCAGCCGATATGGGAACCGACATAGACGTCGGCGGCAGTGAAGCGTTCGCCGGCGAGGTAGGTCGAGCCGGACACAGCCTTTTCAAGCGTGTTCATGACGTCGCCGAAACTGCCGCAGCCGGCCATGCGCAGGCGCTCCGCGGGAATTTCGAAGCCGAGTGCCTTCATCGTCACCGCCGATTCCAACGGGCCGGCGGCAAAGAACATCCAGCGGTAATAGGCGGCGCGCTCTTCCGGTTCGGGGGCCAGCCCCTTTTCCGGGAAGGTCTCGGCGAGGTAGGCGCAGATTGCCGCGCATTCGGTGACCACGGTGGTGCCGTGGCGGATCGCCGGCACCTTGCCCATCGGATTGACCGAGAGATATTCGGGCGCCTTCATGGTTTCGCCGAAGGTCATGAGTTCGGTGCGATAGGGTTGACCGATTTCCTCCAGCATCCAGCGCGCAATGCGGCCGCGTGACATGGGGTTTGTGTAGAATACCAATTCTTCGGTCAAGACATCCTCCTGCTGTTGCCGTTATCTCAGGCATTGCTGTCGCCGGAATCAATAGCGCGGCGAGGCCTTTGTGCAAGGGCGATCTTCAGAGAGCTTTGCGATACTGGATGAAGCCTGAGCGGTCGGCGATCTTGTCGTAAAGCCGCCGCGCCGTGGCATTCGTTTCGTGCGTCATCCAGTAGAGCCTGCCTGCGCCGTTGGCGCGCGCCAGATCGGCGACCGCATCGATCAGGGCGGCACCGGTGCCGAGGCCGCGCTGGCTGTTTTCGACATAAAGATCCTGCAGATAGCAGGTCCATTGCGGCAGCCAGCAGGAGCGGTGGAAGATGGCATGGACGATGCCGACGAGACTGCCGTCTTCGCCGAAGGCGCCGAGCGCATGCATCGGTTCGTCGGGATCGTGGAAGCGGGCCCAGGTCAGATCCGTGGTTTCGGGCGGGATGACCACTTCGTAGAAGCGCTGGTACGCTTCCCACAGGGGTTCCCAGGCGGCGCGGTCGGAGGGTTCAAGCGGTCGCAGGATGGCCGTCATCTGCTGTTCTCCTAAAATAAAAACGGCGGGGAAATCCCCGCCGTTTCAATGCTATCCGGAAGGGCTGGCTTACGCCATGGCCTTCTGCAGGTTCTGGTCGATCTTGTCGAGGAAGGCGGTGGTCGAGAGCCACGGCTGATCAGGGCCGATCAACAGCGCCAGATCCTTGGTCATGAAGCCGGATTCGACGGTGTCGACGCAGACCTTTTCCAGCGTCGAAGCGAACTTCGCAAGGGCGGCATTGTCGTCGAGCTTGGCGCGATGGGCGAGGCCACGGGTCCAGGCGAAGATCGAGGCGATCGAGTTCGTCGAAGTTTCCTGGCCCTTCTGGTGCTGGCGGTAGTGGCGGGTGACGGTGCCGTGGGCGGCTTCCGCTTCGACCGTCTTGCCATCCGGGGTCAGCAGAACCGAGGTCATCAGGCCGAGCGAGCCGAAGCCCTGGGCAACGGTATCGGACTGGACGTCGCCGTCATAGTTCTTGCAGGCCCAGACGTAGCCGCCCGACCACTTGAGCGCCGAGGCGACCATGTCGTCGATCAGGCGGTGTTCGTAGGTGATGCCGGCTTCCTTGAACTGATCCTTGAATTCGGTCTCGTAGACTTCCTCGAAGATGTCCTTGAAGCGGCCGTCATAGGCCTTGAGGATGGTGTTCTTGGTCGACAGGTATACCGGCCACTTGCGCATCAGGCCGTACATCATCGAGGCGCGGGCGAATTCGCGGATCGACTCGTCGAGGTTGTACATGGCCATTGCAACGCCGGCGCCCGGCGCGTTGAAGACTTCCTTCTCGATGACGGTGCCGTCTTCGCCGACGAACTTGATCGTCAGCTTGCCCTTACCGGGGAATTTGAAGTCGGTGGCGCGGTACTGGTCGCCGAAAGCATGACGGCCGACGACGATCGGCTGCGTCCAGCCGGGAACGAGGCGCGGAACGTTGCGGCAGATGATCGGCTCGCGGAAGATGACGCCGCCGAGGATGTTGCGGATCGTGCCGTTCGGGCTCTTCCACATTTCCTTGAGGTTGAATTCCTTGACGCGGGCTTCATCCGGCGTGATCGTCGCGCACTTGATGCCGACGCCGTACTTCTTGATGGCGTTGGCGGCGTCGACGGTCACCTGGTCGTTGGTGGCGTCGCGGTTTTCGACCGAGAGGTCGTAGTAGTCGATGTCGAGGTCGAGATACGGATGGATCAGCTTATCCTTGATGAGCTGCCAGATGATGCGCGTCATTTCATCGCCGTCGAGATCGGCGACGGGATTGGCGACCTTGATCTTGTTCATGTATCTGCCTCGTTCGAGCTTGAAGGGGGACAAACGTCCCGGGTGGGTGACGTGATGAGGAGCGCTATAGCATTGTGAACTGGGAACGCAAAGCTGCAACGGGCTTCCCAATGCGTTTTTGCCGCCATTGCCAAGCGCTGAAATCTGGCTAGAACAGGATGATTTTAGGCCGGATCGGCCTGAAATCTGAATCCTGTTCTAAATTAAAGAGTTAGAGCATGATGTTGTCCGAAAACCGCTCACACTTTTCGGCATCATGCTCTGTGTCCGCCTTGATTTGCCCGCCCGGAACATTCGACCATGAAGACAATCGCCGTTGTTATCGCAAGCCTTATCGCCTTTTCAGGCGCTGCCCATGCGGCTGATGCCACTGCTCCCGTGAGGGAGATCATGGACGCGACCAAGCGCAACTGGGCCGACAACAACAGCGACTGGACCGACATTTTCGATGCGAGCCGGCTCGACCATCTCTACAGCAAGGACTTCGTCGCCAGATACCAGGCGGCCGCGCAATTTCCTGCCGTCGATGACGACGGCATATCGCCCTTCGATTACGACGTCATCGTCAACGGCCAGGACGCATGCCCGCTGGAGGATCTGACGATGGCGGCGGCGGCCCCGGTCAACGGGACGACCGAGGTTACGGTGCGCTTCAAGAAATCCGCCTGCTCGGAGGCGCCTGACGCCAAGGACTACACGACCGTTCGCTTCGAGGTGGTCGAGGAGGCCGGCCAGGCAGTGATCGACGATATCGTCACCGAGAATATCGAAACGCAGGCCCGCGATTCCCTAAAGGCGACGATGGCGCTGATTGCCAAGGGCCAATAGGCGCGCGACATTCGGGACCATCGGGATTCGATCCCGGACGGTTCGCTTTCGCCAGGCATGGCACTATTTGTCGATCCTTCCGCGGCATGAGGGGTTTTGCATTTGTCTTCCGGCTTTCAGGCTCGCGACTGGCTGCTTGCCAACGATCCGGCGCTCTCGCGCTTGCGCATGGCGCTGCGGGTGACGCTGACGATCGTTTTCTCCTTTTTGGTCCTTCTTGCCATCGACATGTTCATCCTGCCGTTGCCGACCGCGGCCTTCGGCCTCGGCATCGTGCTGTCGATCGAAGGCGGAGTGGCGGTGCGCGACAAGGGCAATTCCCGCCAGTTGGTGACGCGGCTCCTTGGCTGTGTGGCAAGCCTTGCCGTCGTCGGCATCGCGGCGGGGCTCGAGGATCGCCGCTTTCTCTCCGATCTCGTCTTCCTGGCGGTGATCGCACTCGCCTCGGCAGGTCGTGTGTTCGGGCCGCGCGGTTTTGCCATCGGCATGTTCGCCTTCACCTCCTATTTCATGGGCGCTTATTTCCGGCCGCCGCTTGGCGAACTGCCTGAAGTGACGATCGGCCCCGTCGTCGCGGTGCTTGTCGGCCATCTGGTGAGGGCGGTGTTGCTGCCAGACGATTGGCGGCGCGACCTGCTGCGTTCGCTGGAAAGCGTCAGGGGCCGGATCAATCAGATCCTCTTCAAGCTCGCCGCCATCGCCGGCGCCGCCGAGATCGGCGACGCCGACCGGCAGGAGCTGCGTCAGTTGGAAGACCGGCTGAAGGAGGTGGTGCTGATGGCGGAGACCTTTATCCCGCGCCCGCCGACCGGCGTCTTCGATGGGGCCGCCGATCCCGCCGCCGAACTGGCGGTCCGGCTCTTCGACGCCCATCTTGCCGCCGAGAGCGCGATCGTGCTGAGCTTCCAGAGCCCGCCGCCTTTTGCGCTCATCCATGCCGTCATCGAGGCGGATGAGGCTGAACTCGCCAGATTTGAGGGGATGGCCGAGACCATCAGGGATCAGCCACAGGGCGAAACCGTGCGGGCCCTTCTCTGGCTCGGGGAGGCGCGGCAGCAGTTGACGCAGGCGATCGGCGAGGGGCAGGCCTCCGGTTTCTCCGAGATCGATGCGATCAAGGATATGGCGCAATCCCAGGCGATCGACTTTTCGCTTGCCAATCCTCTGCTGCGCGCGGCGCTGCAGATCACCATCGCGTCGGCGATCGCCATGAGCTTCGGACTGCTCTTGTCGCGCGAACGCTGGTTCTGGGCGGTGCTTGCTTCCTTCCTCGTCTTCACCAACACCAATTCGCGCGGCGACACCGCGATGAGGGCGCTGTCGCGCTCGCTCGGGACCGTGTTCGGGATTGCGATCGGCCTTGTGCTGGCAACGCTGATTTCAGGTGAGCCTGATATCGCCATCCCGGTTGCCGCCGTCTGCATCTTCCTCGCTTTCTATTTTCTGCAGGTTTCCTATGCGACCATGACCTTCTTCATCTCGATCGTGCTCTGTCTGGTCTACGGTATGACGGGCGTGCTGACCCTCGATCTTCTGAAGCTGCGCATCGGGGAGACCATGATCGGGGCGGCGGCCGGAACGGCGGTCGCCTTCATCGTCTTTCCCACACGCACGCGCGGTGCACTCGATTCCGCGCTTGCCCGCTGGTTCCTGGCGCTGCGCGATCTGCTTGGCGCCCTCGGCTATGGCAAGAGCGGTTTGGAACTGATGGCGCTGTCGCAGAAGATCGATGCTTGCTACCGTGATGTAACGGTGGCGGCGCGACCACTCGGTTCTTCCTGGTCGGTGGTGACGCGGCCCGGCCAGATTCGCCAGACGTTGGCGATCTTCCTGTCCTGCACCTACTGGGCGCGTATCCTTGCGAAGAGTTATCAAGCGCCGGCCGCCGACGACAATCTGAACAGGCTGATCGCGGCCGATCTCGCGCTGATCGACGATGCCGCCCCGCGCGGCTCCAGCTGCTTCCTGATCAAGCGCAAGGCATCGCGGACGACAGGACGACACCTGCCGCTGTCGCGCGAGGGCGCCAGGCTGGGACTCGAAATGATCGGTTCGGCGCTGGAAAGGCTCTATCCGCAGGCCGACGTCTTGCCGTTTGCGCCGGGCGAGTCTATTGCGCGCTCAAAACAAGGATAAGACCATGGCAGGCACGAACAGCGAGCGTCAACTTCTGGCCGAAGGGCCGGTTATCATTCTGGTCGAGCCGCAGATGGGCGAGAATATCGGCATGGTAGCGCGCGCCATGGCGAATTTCGGCCTTGTCGATCTTCGCCTCGTCAATCCACGCGACGGCTGGCCGAATGAGAAGGCGCAGGCCGCAGCCTCGAAGGCCGACCACGTGATCGCGGGCACGAGGGTCTATGACACGCTGGAGCAGGCGATCGCCGACCTCAATTTCGTCTATGCGACGACGGCGCGCAGCCGTGACAATTATAAGCCGGTGCGCTCGCCGGTCTTTGCTGCCGAGACGCTGCGCACGAAATTCCGGGGAGGTGAGGCGACTGGTATCCTCTTCGGCCGCGAGCGCTGGGGCCTGACCAATGAGGAAGTGGCGCTTGCCGACGAGATCGTCACCTTCCCTGTCAATCCCGCCTTCGCCTCGCTCAACATTGCCCAGGCCGTGCTGCTCATGTCCTATGAGTGGATGAAATCGGGCATGGAGGATATTGAAGCCGTGCCGTTCCAGGCGCTCGAGCAGCGCCCGTCCACCAAGGAGCAGCTCTTCGGCCTGTTCGACCAGCTGGAAGAGGCGCTCGATTCGCGCAACTATTTTCATCCGCCCTCGAAAAAGCCGAAAATGGTCGACAACCTGCGCGCAGTCCTCTCCCGCCGGGCATTCACGGAACAGGAAATCAGTGTGCTGCGCGGCGTCATCTCTTCCCTCGACCGCTTTACGCGCAACAGTCCGCGCAAAGGCGGTTTCACCCGATCCGGCAAGGATGCGCCCACCGATGACAGCGCCGACGAATGAGCTGAAACCCATCCTCCTCTTCGATTCCGGCATTGGCGGGCTGACCGTACTGCGCGAGGCGCGCGTGCTGATGCCGGAGCGCGGCTTCATATACGTCGCTGACGATGCCGGCTTTCCCTATGGCGGCTGGGAGGAACAGGCGCTGAAGGAGCGGATTATCGGGCTCTTTGGCAAGCTGCTGACGGACTATGATCCCGAAGTCTGCATCATCGCCTGCAACACCGCTTTCACCCTGGTCGGCGCCGATCTGCGCGCCGCCTTTCCTCAGATGACCTTCGTCGGCACCGTGCCGGCGATCAAGCCGGCAGCTGAGCGCACGCGCTCCGGCCTCGTCTCGGTGCTCGCAACCCCGGGCACGGTGAAGCGGGCCTATACGCGAGATCTCATCCAGTCCTTCGCGCAGCAATGCCATGTCCGCCTCGTCGGCTCGGAGAACCTGGCGCGCATGGCGGAAGCCTATATTCGCGGCGACACCGTGTCCGACGACGCGGTGCTTGCGGAAATCGACCAGTGTTTCGTCGAGAAGGACGACCAGAAGACGGATATCGTCGTGTTGGCGTGCACCCATTATCCTTTCATGGCCAATCTTTTCCGGCGGATTGCTCCGTGGCCGGTCGACTGGCTTGATCCGGCCGAAGCCATCGCGCGGCGCGCCCGCACGCTGGTTCCATTGGTTGCCGATGCCGTGCATCCCGACAATTTCGACTTCGCCGTGTTTACCTCGGGCCAGCAGGATTTCGCGACGCGGCGGCTGATGCAGGGATTCGGCTTGAGAGCTTGAGGGAATTGTCCTGTGGGTTGGCGAAATCAGCCCTGAAAATCAGCAGATTCTTTGATAGACGGGGCGTTGCCGTTTCGGAAGAATGGCGCTTCGTTCATGTGAGTCTTTTCGTCGCGAGGATCGGTATTGCAAGTTGGCATCGATATGGGATTGGCGTCCGGCAGCCCGGCGACGCTCGATATCGAGGAGCTGCTGGCGACCCGTCTGCTGGTGCAGGGCAATTCCGGATCGGGCAAGTCGCATCTGTTGCGCCGTCTGCTCGAGCAATCCGCGCAATGGGTGCAGCAGGTCATCATCGATCCCGAAGGTGATTTCGTCACGCTCAGCGACAGGTTCGGTCATATCGTCGTTGATGGCGAGCGTACCGAGGCAGAGCTGGCGGGCATCGCCAACCGTATCCGCCAGCATCGCGTGTCCTGCGTGCTGACGCTGGAAGGCCTCGACATCGAGCAGCAGATGCGCGCCGCTGCCGCCTTCCTCAACGGCATGTTCGATGCCGACCGCGAATACTGGTATCCCGTTCTTGTCGTCGTCGATGAAGCGCAGATGTTTGCGCCGTCCGTCGGCGGCGATGTCTCGGAAGATGCGCGCAAGATGTCGCTCGGGGCGATGACCAACCTGATGTGCCGCGGCCGTAAGCGCGGCCTTGCCGGCGTCATTGCCACGCAGCGGCTTGCCAAACTCGCCAAGAACGTCGCGGCCGAGGCCTCGAATTTCCTGATGGGCCGCACCTTCCTCGATATCGACATGGCGCGCGCCGCCGACCTGCTTGGGATGGACCGGCGCCAGGCGGAGATGTTCCGCGATCTGAAGCGCGGCAATTTCGTCGCACTCGGCCCGGCGCTGTCGCGCCGGCCACTGCCGATCCAGATCGGCGCAGTGGAAACCTCGGCGCGCTCTTCCAGCCCGAAGCTGATGCCGCTGCCGGATGCGCCGCAGGATGTCGAGGACCTGATCTTCACGCCCGATCCGGAAGAGTTTCAGCGTCCGCTGGTGCGCCGCGCGCCGCCGGCGCCGCGGCCGACCACCGATATCCTGGCGGAGCTCTCACGCTCGACGCCGGCGGCGTCGCCTGCACCGGTCGAGGCGAGGGCGAGCCAGTCGGAAATCTCCGCCGAGGAGCGGGAGGAACGCCTGGCCGGCGTGCTTGCCGAAATACTCGACGATCCCACCTCCGCCTTCCGCACCGATGCCGTGCTCTACCAGGATTTTCTCGTGCGGCTGCGCATGCGCCGCGTGCCGGGACCGCCGATCGCTCTGCCGGATTTCCGCCGGCGCGTGGCGATCTCCCGTTCCGGCGTCGATGCCGCGACGGCGGCGAGCGATGAGTGGACGACGGCGCTGTCGCTGTCGTCAGGCGTCACCGATGATCTGCAGGGTGTGTTCCTGATGCTCGCCAAGGCCGCTGTCTGCGGCGAACCGTGCCCGTCGGACGCGCGCATCGCCCGCGCCTATGGGACCCATTCGGCGCGGCGCGCCCGCCGCCTGCTCGGCTATTTCGAGGAGCAGGGGGTCGTCGTCGTGCACACGGATTTCTCCGGCAAGCGTATCGTGGCTTTCCCCGACATGAATTGCCAGACCGCACCGGGTGACGCCAATGCGCCGGATACAGGCGATCAGCCGCTGGCTGCGGAATAGTGGCGCTTTCGGGCTCTAGAACAGGATGATTTTAGACCCGCTCGGCCTAAAATCTGAATCCTGTTCTCAATTAAAAAGTTAGAGCATGATGTCGTCCGAAAACCCCCTACACTTTTCGGCATCATGCTCTTGCGCAGTTGACATTTTCATGACGGGCCTCTAAAGACCGCGCCAAGCACCGGGCAGCAATGTCCGGTGTTTCATTTGACATGTCCCGTGGATCGTTTCTGTTCGCGTAACCGAAACATCCTGTCAGATCTCGGAAGAGATCAGAGGAGGGCGTGTTTCCTTTGCGCGGTTTGGCAACAAACCGGCATAAACCTTTGAAAGGAAATACGATGAGCAAGCGCGAATCGTCCAAGTACAAAATTGACCGCCGCATGGGCGAAAACATCTGGGGCCGTCCGAAGTCCCCGGTGAACCGCCGCGAATACGGCCCGGGCCAGCACGGCCAGCGCCGCAAGGGCAAGCTTTCGGACTTCGGTGTGCAACTGCGCGCCAAGCAGAAGCTCAAGGGCTACTACGGTGACCTGCGCGAAAAGCAGTTCCGCGCGATCTTCGCCGAAGCCGACCGCCGCAAGGGCGACACCTCGGAAAACCTGATCGGTCTTCTGGAGTCCCGCCTGGATGCGATCGTCTATCGCGCCAAGTTCGTACCGACGGTCTTTGCTGCCCGTCAGTTCGTCAACCATGGCCACGTCACCGTCAACGGCGTCCGCGTCAACATCGGTTCGTACCGCTGCAAGGCCGGCGACGTCATCGAAGTTCGCGAGAAGTCGAAGCAGCTGGTGACCGTTCTGGAAGCCGTCAGCCTCGCAGAGCGCGACGTTCCGGATTATATCGAAGTCGATCACAACAAGATGGTCGCTACTTTCGGCCGCGTCCCGACGCTCAGCGACGTTCCGTTCCCGGTCGTCATGGAACCGCATCTGGTCGTCGAATTCTATTCGCGTTAATAAGCACCAGGCGTTTTCGCTTATGGAAAAGCCGCTCTTTCGGGCGGCTTTTTTGTTATCCGGAGAGAAGCGATGGCGGATCTGCAGGCGATCCTCGACAGTATCTATACCCATATCCTGCCCCGGGTCGGCGAGGGCAAGGTCGCCGACTACATTCCCGAGCTCGCCAAGGTCGATCCGCGGCAGTTCGGCATGGCAATCGTCACCGTCGACGGCAAGGTCTATCGTGTCGGCGATGCCGATATCGCCTTCTCGATCCAGAGCATCTCCAAGGTCTTCATGCTGACCTTGGCGCTCGGCAAGGTCGGCGAAGGTCTATGGAAGCGCGTCGGGCGCGAGCCGTCGGGATCGGCCTTCAATTCCATTGTCCAGCTCGAGCACGAAAGCGGCATCCCGCGCAATCCCTTCATCAATGCCGGCGCGATAGCCGTCACCGACGTCGTCATGGCCGGCCATGCACCGCGCGAGGCGATCGGTGAACTGCTGCGCTTCGTGCGTTATCTCGCCGATGACGAATCGATCACCATCGACGACAAAGTGGCGCGCTCGGAAACGCAGACGGGATACCGCAATGTCGCGCTCGCCAACTTCATGCGCGCCTACCGCAATCTCGACCATCCCGTCGATCACGTACTCGGCGTCTATTTCCATCAATGCGCCCTGTCGATGAGCTGCGAGCAGCTGGCCCGCGCCGGGCTGTTCCTGGCAGCGCGCGGCAGCAATCCGATGACCGGTCATTCCGTGGTGTCGCCGAAGCGGGCGCGGCGCATCAATGCGCTGATGCTGACCTGCGGCCATTACGACGGCTCGGGCGACTTCGCCTATCATGTCGGTCTGCCCGGCAAGAGCGGTGTCGGCGGCGGCATCTTCGCGGTTGCACCGGGCATTGCCTCGATCGCGGTCTGGTCGCCCGGGCTGAACAAGGTCGGCAATTCGCAGCTCGGCGCCGTGGCGCTGGAGATGCTGGCGGCGCGCACCGGCTGGTCGGTGTTCGGTGATTGATGCTGTGTTGCCGGGCGACTTTCTGCTAAAGCCAGCTTGATAAGACGAGACGGGCAGGCAATTCAAGCCTGCAATCTTCGATTGGACGAGATCATGAATATCGCAGCCAACATCGTGGAGGATCTGGGGCCCGTTGTATCAGGGGATGAGATCGGCCATGCGCTGTTTGCCGACGCGCCGCGTTCGGTCTCCTTCAACAAGCTGCGCAAGCGGCTGCTCAGACAGGTGCGTCAGGCCTTCGACGATTTCGATATGCTGAAAGGTCAGAAGCGTTGGCTGATCGGCCTTTCCGGCGGCAAAGATTCCTACGGGCTGCTGGCGCTGCTGCTCGATCTCCAATGGCGCGGGCTGCTGCCGGTCGAACTCATCGCCTGCAATCTCGACCAGGGGCAGCCGAACTTTCCGAAGCACGTGCTGCCGGATTATCTGACGAGGATCGGCGTCCGGCACCGGATTGAATATCGGGACACGTATTCGATCGTGAAGGAGAAGGTGCCGGAAGGGGCGACCTATTGCTCGCTCTGTTCGCGGCTGCGGCGCGGCAATCTCTACCGCATCGCCCGGGAGGAAGGTTGCGATGCGCTGGTGCTCGGCCACCACCGCGAGGATATTCTCGAAACCTTTTTCATGAATTTCTTCCATGGCGGGCGGCTCGCCTCGATGCCGGCGAAACTTCTGAACGACGAGGGCGACCTGATGGTGCTGCGGCCGCTTGCCTATGCGGCCGAAGAGGACCTCGCCAAGTTCGCCGGCGCCATGCAGTTTCCGATCATCCCCTGCGATCTCTGCGGCTCGCAGGAGGGGCTGCAGCGCAATGCGATGAAGGACATGCTCGCCGATATCGAGCGGCGGATGCCGGGGCGCAAGGACACGATGCTGCGGGCGCTCGCGCATGTTAATCCCTCGCATCTGCTCGATCCGAAGCTCTTCGACTTTTCCGGCTTGACAGTCGCCGACCCTTCGTGAAAGCCGGCTGCGGGAGGCTGGTCGTTGCATGAAGGACAGGATTTCGCATGAGCATTTCAGATAAGGATATTCTCTTTCTTGGCGATAGCGTCAGGCGGGCGGCACGCGCCGAAATCATGCCGCGTTTCCGCAATCTCGGCGCTGCCGATGTTTCGGAAAAGACCTCGGCAATCGACGTGGTGACGCAGGCGGATCTGCTCGCCGAACATAGAATTACCGCGGCGCTGAAAGAGCGATTTCCCGCAGCCCTCGTCGTCGGCGAGGAGGCCTATGACGCCGATCGGTCCGTCGTTCCGGCACTTGCCGATGCCGAGCTCGCCTTCGTCATCGATCCTGTCGATGGCACCTTCAATTTCGCCGCCGGGCTTCCCGTCTTCGGGACGATGATGGCGGTCACCGTCAGGGGTGAGACGGTCGCCGGCATCATTCATGATCCAGTCCTTGGCGATACGGTGACGGCGATCAAGGGAGCGGGCGCCTTCCTGACGCGACAGGACGGCCAATCGAGCAGGCTCCAGGTGGCGGAGCCGGCCGCCCTGAACCAGATGGTCGGCGGCATCTCCTGGGGCCATATGGACGACCCGGATCGCTCGCGCATCTGCTCCAACCTGGCCAAGATCAGGATGACCTTCGCCTTCAACTGCTCGGCCTATGAATATTGGATGGTCGCCTCCGGCAAGCTGCATTTCATCGGCCATGCGAAGCTGATGCCCTGGGATCACCTGGCCGGCGTGCTTGCACATCAGGAGGCCGGCGGCCATACGGCGAAATTCGACGGCACGCCCTATCTCCCCGGCGAGACGACGGGCGGCATCATCTCAGCGCCCGACAGGGACAGCTGGCAGCTGATCCGCCGCGAGATCATCGGCATCTGATTTGACACGCGAAAGGATTTGACATGACTGCGACTGTCGACGTGACCGCTCTAGCCGATCTCTTGCGCCGGGCGGCGAAGGCGGAGATTCTGCCGCGTTTCCGCCGGCTTGGCCGGCATGAGGTGCGCGCCAAAAGCGAGGCGACTGATCTCGTCACCGAGGCCGACGAGCAGGCCGAGCGGATGATCAAGGCGGAATCCGAGCGGCTTTGGCCGGGCGCGCTGTTTGTCGGCGAAGAAACGGTCGCAGCCGAGCCGGCGCTGCTTGGCCGGCTGGCCGACGCCGATCTCGCCATCGTCGTCGATCCGGTCGACGGCACGTTCAATTTCGCCGCCGGCATCCCGGCCTTCGGCGTCATGGCCTCCGTCATTTCAGGCGGAGAGACGATTGCCGGCATCATTTACGATCCGATGGGCGACGATTGGGTGATGGCGGAAAAGGGGGGCGGCGCCTGGCTGCGGCGGCCGGATGGCGAAGCGCGGCGGCTGCGCGCGGCCGAGCCTGTCGCGCTCGACCAGATGGTCGGCATGGCTTCCACCGGCTACCTGCCGCAGGAGAAGCGGGCCGAGATTCTCGGCAATCTTGCCAAGGTGCGCTTCCTCACCAACTATCGCTGCGCGGCCCATGAATACCGCACCCTTGCAGGCGGCCACGTGCACTACCTCATGTACAACAAGCTGATGCCCTGGGATCATCTGGCCGGCACGCTAGTCTCGCAGGAGGCGGGCGCCCATGCCGCCCGTTTCGACGGTTCTTCCTATCTGCCGTACCATCTCGACGGCGGGTTGCTGGTTGCACCCGACAAGGCCTCGTGGGAGCTGCTGCGCCGTGAGGTCGTCACGGTCTGAAGGCAGATCCGCTTGGGGGCCTTCGTGCCCGCCCTCGTGGTTCGAGACGGCCCTTTGGGCCTCCTCACCATGAGGGCTCTCTTTGCCGTCGCACCTTTTCTCGTGCGCGGGACCGTAGTTTTCAATATTAGAAGTGGGCAGCGCCCGGATCCAACTGCGGGCTGTCGCCCGGGTGGGTGAAGAGCTTGCCGTTCTCGGCCCAGAGGGTGGCTGCGATCGTCACTATGCCGAAGAACGCGAAGCCGCCGAAGAGAGGCTGTACCGTGCCGTTGAACATCTGGCCGACCAGGCCGCCGAGGATGGCGCCTGCCGTCGTCGAGACGAAGCCGGTGATGGCAGTCGCCGTCCCGGCGAGATTGCCCATCGGCTCAAGGCTGATGGCGGTGAAATTGGTGGCGATCACGGCAAACATCATCAGCACGATGGTGAAGATGCCATAGGCTGTGGCGAAATCCGCTTTGCCGGCCAGGGCAATGAAAAATCCGATTGCCGACAGTGCCGTGAAGATCAGCAGCGCGGCATGCGAAATGCGGCGCATGCCGAATTTGCGGACGAAGAAGCCATTGGCGAAATTCGCCACCGCAATGCCGCCGGCGGTGGCGGCAAAAGCGATCGGCAGCCAGTCGCCAAGACCATAGACCTCGCCGAAAACCTGCTGAACAGAAATCACATAAGCGCTGATGACGCCGGTGAACATTGTGAGGCCGATCATATAGCCGCAGGTTATGCGGTTGGTGAGCACGGTCTTGAAGCCGTCCGTAACCGAGCTGACCGACAGCGGCAGGCGTTCTTCCGGCGGCAGCGATTCCTTCAGCCGCAGAAGTGCCCAGACGAAGAGGATGGTGGCGACGGCGCCGAGCAGGATGAAGATCCAGTGCCAATTGGAATAGAGGATGATGAGTTGGCCCACCGATGGTGCGACGATCGGCACGATCATGAAGACGATCATGACATAGGACATGACGCGGGCCATTTCGCGGCCGCCGAAGCAGTCGCGGACGATCGCCATGGTAGTGATGCGCACCGCCGCACCGCCGACGCCCTGCACGAAGCGCATGAGGAGCAGCATTTCGAAGCTGCCGGTGGCGGCAGCGGCAAACATGCCGACAACATAGCAGACGAGGCCGCCGAGCAGGATGTTGCGGCGGCCGAACGTGTCGGAAAGGCTGCCGAAGAATATCTGCGAAACGCCGAAGCCGAGAAAGAAGACGCCGATGATGAGCTGGGCGTCGTTGGTGTTGGTGACGCCGAGGGAGCGGCCGATATTCGGCAAGGCCGGCAGCATGCTGTCGATCGCCATGGCGATGCTGGCCGTCATGATGGCAATGGTGACGACGAATTCGCCGAAGCCCATGCCGATGCGTCGGGAGCCCTGGTTTTCCTGGTGCGGTTTATGCGGCGGCGTCATGTGGAGATATCCTGGATGCGGATGAGGTCGGCGTTTCAAACGGCCGAATTGTGCTGCTGGAAGAGGCGGCCCTTCTCGGCAATCAGCACAAAGACCAACCCGACGATCGAGACCGTAAAATAGCCGGCGACCATCGGCAGGGCAGTGCCGTCGAAGGCCTGGCCGATGCCGGCGCCGATCATGGCGCCGCCGACCGTGCTCATGAAGCCGAGGACGGAGGAGGCGGTGCCGGCAACATGGCCGAGCGGCTCCATGGCGAGCGAGTTGAAGTTCGAGCCGATCCAGCCGAACTGAAACATGGCCAGACCGAAGAAGGTGATGAACAGCGCGAAAGGCATCGGCTCCGAACTCGTCATCTGGACGATGAGCCAGATGGTGTTGATGGCGATGAAGCCGAGGAGCGAACCGTGCGACAGGCGACGCATGCCGAGCTTGCCGACGAAGCGAGAATTGAAGAAGGACGACAGCGACATAAAGATCGCAACGCCGGCGAAGGCGACGGGGAAATAGACGCCGAGACCGTAAATGCCGACATAGACCTGCTGAGCGGAATTGATGAAGCCGAACAGCGCACCGAAGATGAACGTGCTGGCGATGGTGTAGCAGAGCGCGACGCGATTGGTCAGCACCAGCTTGAAGGCGCCGAAGATCGAACGGGCGGTGAAGGGGCGGACATTCTGTGGATGCAGGGTTTCAGGCAGGCGGATGTAAGCCCAGATCGCAATAGCGGTCGCCATGGCGGCGATGAAGAGGAAGATCAGGTGCCAGTTGCCGAAGAACATGACGACCTGGCCGGTGCCGGGCGCGATCACCGGCACGATCATGAAGACCATCATGATCAGCGACATGACCTCGGCCATCTGCCGGCCGCCATAGATATCGCGGACAATCGAGACGGTGATGACGCGGGTTGCGGCCGAACCAACGCCCTGCAGGAAGCGCAGGGCGAGCAATCCCGCAAAGGAGGGGACGAAAACGATGCTGATGGCGGATAGGATGTAGATGACGAGACCGATCAACAGCGGCGTGCGGCGGCCGAAACGGTCGGAGAGCGGTCCGTAGAACAGCTGAGCGCAGCCGAAACCGAGCAGATAGGTGGAGACGACGAATTGCCGATGATTTTCGCTCTCGACGCCGAGGCTCGCCCCGATCTGCTGCAGCGCCGGCAGCATGATATCGATCGCCAAGGAGTTGACGGCCATCAGGAAGGCGGCGAGCGCGATGAATTCACGCTTGCCCATGGGCAGGCGGCCCGCGGACACGGCTTGTGAGGAATCTGTCACAATGAAATTCCCATAAACAGGTCAAGGCGCTGCTGGCTGCAGCGCCTCGAACTCAAGAAACAGATTTGGAAACCGGGCGGACGTCCGGTGACCGGTCAGGCGGCGCCGCGAACGGTGACGCCGTTTTCCTGGAGATGCTGCTGCAGCTCACCGGCCTGGAACATTTCCCGGACGATGTCGCAGCCGCCGATGAACTCGCCCTTTACGTAAAGCTGCGGGATCGTCGGCCAGTTGGAATAATCCTTGATGCCCTGGCGGATCTCCGAATCGGCGAGCACGTTGATGCCCTTGTAGTCGACGCCGATATAATCGAGAATCTGCACGACCTGGCCGGAGAAACCGCACTGCGGAAACTGCGGCGTGCCCTTCATGAAGAGGACGACGTCGTTGTTCTTGATTTCGTTGTCGATGAATTCGTGAATGCCGCTCATGGGACCTGATCCTTTCAACGGGCGGGTTAAAGGCCCACCGTTTCAATCGTTGTCCTTAGATAGCATGTGACAGCAGGAATTCCAGACGCCTGAACCAAAAAAAGACCAATCTGGTCAGACCACTTCGGCGATGTGGCTATCACGTTACGGTTGTCGGGCCAGATGAGCCTGCATTCGGTCGATTTGATGCGAGGGACCGCGCTCGGCGCGGATAACATCGCGTCAGACCTCAGCTGCGGCGCTGGCGGCTGCGACCGGCTGCTGTGCGTCGCTTGCTGACCTGTTTGCGGGCAGGTTTGCGCTTGGCGGAGGTCGCCTTTCGGGCGGCAGCCGTTGTCGGGGCGGGGCGTGTCTTGCGCCGCCGGCGCTTCGTCGTGATGCGGCCGGTGGTTTTCTTCAGGATTTCCTTCAACACGCTGTCGACCACGCCTGATATCAATTCTTTGACAAGATCGGCCACAAACCCCTCCCTTCACGATGGAAATGACATGGCTGCTATTGAATTCCTGATGACTTCGGTTAGCAAGACGCCTTCGAGACCATACCTGCTTTTTCGCCGAGATCGGCGGCACAGCAGCCGGATCGTATCAACATGCCGGCCAGTCGCCCGGCCGAAAGAGCCGAATGAGATTGATAAAAAAGCGGGTCGTCCTGCATTTTCCGGGCTTCGAGCCGCTTGACGGCGTTGCCCATCGGGCGCGCTACGAGCGTTCAGCCAGGCAGAGTTCCGCCGTTTGGGGTTATTCGCTCGAAATCGGGACGCCGGACGCCGGCAGCGATCCTCTTAGGTTCGAGGTTACAACCAGCGGCGCGGCGCCTGGGGCAGGTGGAGCCGCTCCCGGGGCGGCCGAGATGGCGCCCGGGGCAGGGCCTATTCCTGCCAAGTGGCAGACGAAGAGCCGGATCTACATGGTCGATCACGACATGTTCGTGCGCAGGCTGCGCAGCGGCAATACACTGAGCCAGATCGTTGCAGGTTTTCGCAGCTGCGCCCAGATCATGCTCGAAGGCGGCATGCGGGGATATTTCCGTCATGCCTGGCGCTTCGGCCTGTTTTTCGTCTTTCCGTTCCTGCTGACAGCGTTGGCGATCGCGCTGACGGCGCAGATCGCCGTCGCCCCCTATAGTCTCGGTTTATCGCCCTGGCACATGCTCTGGAGCGGGCCGCTGGCGCTCTGCTTCTTCATCTTCGCATTCCTGCCGTTTTCCGAACGCTTCCACACGCTGCATCTCTTTGCCGATTGGGCAATGGCGGTGGCGCTCGGCCGCATGCACCGGGCCGATTTCAACGACTGGCTGGAAGAGCGGGCCAGCGCCGTGCGCAAGGCGCTTGACGAAGAGGCGGATGAATATGTGATTTCCTCGCACAGCATGGGCTCGAGCGTTGCCGCCCATGTCATCGGCATATTGCTGGAAAGGGAGCCGGAGATCTTCAAGGGCAAGCGCGTAGTGTTTGCCTCACTCGGCAGCGCCATCCTGCAATGCGCGCTGCTGTCGTCGGCGAGCCTGCTGCGCGCCCGCGTCGGCTTGATTGCCCGCTGTCGGGAGATTTCGTGGCTCGACGTGCAGTGCCTGACGGATTCGATCAATTTCTACAAGGTACCGGTTGTCGCCGTCTGCGGTCACGCGGACGCGCCCCCGGCGAAAATGCTCCTGATCCGCGTCAAACAGATGCTGACACGCGAACATTACCGCAAGATCCGCAAGGATCAGCTGCGCGTCCATCGGCAATATGTATTGGGGCCGGATTTGCAAGCGCCCTTCGACTTCACGCTGATGACATCGGGGCCGCTGACGGCTTCGGTGTTTGCCGATCCGGAGCAGGACAGGTTGCCGGCTTGAAGGCCCGAGTACCTCGATAGCGATGGACGTATAGCGTCTAGATCGAGTTCGTTGGTGGGTTCTTTTCGGGGCTTGACTTAATTCCAGCCCGCCAGGGCGTCGGGATCAATGGGTGCTCACCACCACGGCCCGACCCCAGCCTCCGTCATGCTCGGCCTTGAGCCGAGCATCCACACCGCATCCGTCAGCAGCAGTCGCATGGATCCCAGGCTCAAGGCCTGGGATGACGGAGGGTGTGGTTGGCGTTCTCGCCAACTCGCCCCCGGTGTACACAGCAGATGCTATATCCCGGCAGCTAATTCGCCCTCCCTTACCACCTGTGCTTGTCACAGGAACGAGGAGCAGAGGGGATGGCGGCGGCCTGCTTCAATGTCAATCCGGCGCTGAGGTCTGCAGCGCGAGTGCGTGCAATACGCCACCCATATTGCCCTTGAGCGCCTCGTAGACCATCTGGTGCTGCTGCACGCGGCTCTTGCCGCGGAAGGCTTCGGCGACAACTTCGGCGGCGTAATGATCGCCGTCGCCCGCCAGATCGCGGATCGTCACCTTGGCACCGGGAATCCCAGCCTTGATCATGTCTTCTATATCGCCGGGTTTCATGGCCATGATCGTTACTCCTTGCGCATTATTCCGCGGCGAGTTCGCCGCGGCCTTCCATGAAATCAGGGAACCACGATTCATGGGTATCGCGCAATTGCTGAATCGGCAGCGTAATGAGATCGCCGACGACGAGTGCATCTCCACCGACCGTGCCGAGGCGGCGGAAGGGAACGCCGGCGCCTTCGGCATTGACGCAGACGAAATCCGCCACATCGGCCGGCACCGTCAGCACATAACGCGCCTGATCCTCGCCGAAGAGCAGCGCATGCGGCGCACCCTTGCATTCGCCGAGATCGATCGTCAGCCCCTTGCCGGATGCCATGGCCATTTCAGCCAGCGCGACGGCAAGGCCGCCCGAAGAAATGTCATGGCAGGCGGTTGCCTGGTCGTTGCGGATGACGGAGCGGACAAAATCGCCGTTGCGGCGCTCGGCGAAGAGATCCACTTCGGGGGCGGGGCCCTCGCGGCTGGCGAGCACATCCCTGAGATAGACGGACTGGCCGAGATGGCTGCCGTCGAGGCCAATCATGATCACCTTGTCGCCGTCATTGGCGCTGCCGATGCGGGCCATCTTGCGCCAGTCCGGCAACAGGCCGACGCCGGCGATCGTCGGCGTCGGCAGGATGGCGACGCCGTTGGTCTCATTGTAAAGCGAGACGTTGCCTGAGACGATCGGGAAGTCGAGCGCCCGGCAAGCCTCGCCGATGCCCTTCACCGCCTGAACGAACTGGCCCATGATCTCGGGCTTTTCGGGATTGCCGAAGTTGAGATTGTCGGTGGCGGCGAGCGGCTCGGCGCCCGTTGCGGTGATGTTGCGCCAGCATTCCGCGACCGCCTGCTTGCCGCCCTCGAAGGGGTCGGCCTCGACATAACGCGGCGTCACGTCGGAGGAGAAGGCGAGCGCCTTGCTCTTATGGCCGTCGACGCGCACGACGCCGGCGTCGCCGCCCGGAAGCTGCAGCGAATTGCCCTGGATCAGCGTGTCATATTGCTCATAGACCCAGCGGCGGCTCGACTGGTTGGCCGAGCCGACGAGCTGCAGCAGCGCCTGGCCGTAATTCTTAGGTGCGGCGACGAGATTGGCGGGCAGGGGCGCGGGCTTACCGGATTCGCGCCAGGGGCGATCGTATTCCGGCGCCTGGTCGCCGAGATCCTTGATCGGCAGGTTGGCGACTTCTTCGCCCTGATGCACGACGCGGAAGCGCAGGTCGTCGGTCGTCTTGCCGACGATGGCGAAATCGAGACCCCATTTGACGAAGATCGCCTTGGCTTGCTCTTCCTTCTCCGGCTGCAGCACCATGAGCATGCGCTCCTGGCTTTCCGACAGCATCATCTCATAGGCGGTCATCCGCTCTTCGCGCACCGGCACCTTGTCGAGCTCGAGCAGGATGCCGAGATCGCCCTTGGCGCCCATTTCGACGGCCGAGCAGGTGAGGCCGGCAGCCCCCATGTCCTGGATGGCGATGACGGCGCCGGTCTGCATCAGTTCGAGGCAGGCTTCGAGCAGGCACTTTTCGGTGAAGGGGTCGCCGACCTGAACGGTCGGGCGCTTTTCCTCGATCGATTCGTCGAACTCGGCCGAGGCCATCGTCGCGCCGCCGACACCGTCGCGGCCGGTCTTGGCGCCGAGATAGACCACCGGCAGACCGACGCCCTTGGCCTCGGACAGGAAGATGGCGTTGGATTTGGCGATGCCGGCAGCAAAGGCGTTGACGAGGATGTTGCCGTTGTAGCGCGCATCGAACTCGACTTCGCCGCCGACCGTCGGCACGCCGAAGGAATTGCCGTAGCCGCCGACGCCGGAGACGACGCCGGAAACGAGATGGCGGGTCTTGGGATGATCCGGTTCGCCGAAGCGCAGCGCGTTCATCGCCGCGATCGGGCGCGCGCCCATGGTGAAGACGTCGCGCAGAATGCCGCCGACGCCGGTCGCGGCCCCTTGGTAAGGCTCGATATAGGAGGGGTGGTTGTGGCTCTCCATCTTGAAGACGACGCAATCGCCGTCATCGATATCGACCACGCCGGCATTTTCGCCGGGCCCCTGGATGACGCGCGGCCCCTTGGTCGGCAGCGTGCGCAGCCATTTCTTCGAGGATTTGTAGGAGCAATGCTCGTTCCACATGGCCGAGAAGATGCCAAGCTCGGTGAAAGTCGGTTCGCGGCCGATCAGATCCAGGATGCGCTGGTACTCGTCCGGCTTCAGGCCATGGCCCGCGATGAGTTCCGGCGTGATCGGGATGGTGTTTGGAATGGTCATGAGCGGAAGGTCCCTGGCGCGTTTTGCGCTGTCTTTAGCTTATGTCGCGGCGATGCGCGACAGGAAAATGCCCGCCGTCAAACACAGTGAACTGACCCCCGAAAGTTGAACACCCAACTTCGGGGGCAGTTCACGGGGCGGCCAGACTTTTCCAGCAAAAAGGACAATCGATCAGAACTTGTAGCCGATCTGCAGGCCGGCGCGCGTCATGCCGTCGTTCGGGCCGTCGCAGAGATTGGCATGCGAGGAGTGGGCAATCTGGGCCATGATGTTCCAATGCGGGGTGAAACGGTAGCCGGCACCGGCATATTCGTGGAAGAGGACGCGGCAGCCGAGTTCCGGGCCGTCATCATCGTCATCAAGATCGCCGGTGTGAACGACGCCGCCGAAACCGGCTTCGGCAAAGAGCTTGTCGTTGAAATCGACGGTCCAGGTGAAACCGGTGAAGAATTGGGTGGCTTCCCCCGATGTGCCGATCGAGGTGCCGAGATGGACACGGGGACGCAGCAATTGTTGCCAACCGACCGTTTCATCATAGCCGAAGGGATCGAAGAGGGCGGTAACTTCGGGAAAGACGCCATTTTCCCTGGAGTGCCCCGATTGTACCGAGGCCGAAACGCCGAAGCGCAGTTCGTCGAATATTTGTTCACCTGCACTTGCGGAGCCGGTCATGGCAAAAAAGCCAACTACCGCTGCCGCCGACGCTGTACCCAAGAAGCGCAGAGCGACTTTGCCGAAGTCGATCTTCATCTGCTGTCCTTTGATTCCCTCACTTGCGGGATAACCAAGAGGTAGCATGGAGGTCCGGCCGGTAAAGCATTGCCGTTCCGCGCTAATGTTTTTTTGGAACTATGACGTGTATTTGCAACAGGTCATATTTCGCCGTCGTAGGCGGAGCCGCCATTTTCCAGGAGTCGGCGCAGGATCATCAGTCCGGAGATCAGTTCCTGCCCTGTCTTCGGCGAGGAGAAACCGACGCGAACGCGATGATAGGATTTGTCGCCGCGCGCCGCCTTGAACTCGTCCTCATCATCGACGAGCACGCCGTCCCGGAAGGCGGCGTTCTTGAAGGTGCCGGACATCCACGGCTCCGGCAATTTCAGCCAGAGGAAGGGCGCGTGCAGGTGCGATTCGAACTCGAAGCCTCGCAACTGCTCGCGGGCGATCCGGACACGCCGCGAGAGTTCCTCGACGCTCTGTTTGCGAATCTCGTGCGCCATGCCGCTTTCGACGAGGCGTGCGCAGGTCTCCGCCAGGATGAAGGGCAGGCCACCGGTAATCATCCGGTGCGTTACCCTGATCCGCTGCGCGAAATGCGGCGGGCACGCGACCCAGCCGCCACGCACGCCGGCGGCGACAGATTTCGACAGGCCGCTGACCAGAAAGGTGCGATCGGGTGCAAGCGAGGCGATCAGCGGCGTATCATCGGCGGCCATGCCGCCGTAGAGGTCGTCCTCGATCAGCCAGACGCCGTGTTTTCTGGCGATTGCCGCAATTGCCGCGCGGCGCTCATAGGGCATGATTGTCACAGTCGGATTGTGAACGGTCGGCATCAGGAAGGCGAGTTTCGGATGCTGCTGCTGGCAGAGCCGTTCGAAATCGTCGGGAAGCACGCCTTGGTCGTCGAAATCGACGGTGACCGTGCGGCGGCCGAGAAGGCGGGCGCTGCGGCTAACCTGCGTGTAGCTGAGATTTTCGAAGACGATCTTGTCGCCGGGCGCCGAGACGGCGGCGATGACTGATATCGCCGCGGCATGGGCTCCGAGCGTCGGCACGATGTTTTCGGCCTCCGGCGTCCAGCCGCTTCGGGCCAGCCAGCGGCGTCCGGCCTCGAACCAGTTCTTCGGGAAGCTTCGGGAATAGGAGGAGATTTCGGAGAGATGCTGCTCGCCGATCTCCGCGAGGATGCCCGCAATGATCTTGCCCTGGCCAAGATCCGGCGCAGCGGTGGTGTCAAAACGGATCTTGTCGGCGGGCGCATCCTGGAGACGGGTGCCGCCGAGCGAGATCGTCAGCGGATCGATCTGTTCGCCGGGCGGCGATTCGGAACGGTTCAGCACATAGGTGCCGCGCCCGACTTCGCCGGCAACGAGACCACGTTCATGCACCAGTGCATAGGCCCGGCCGATCGTGCCGATCGTCACGCCGATATCATAGGCGAGGTTGCGCTGCGGCGGCAATTTGCTGCCAGCGGGCAGGGCACCGCTGGATATGGCGGATTCAATGCTGTCGGCAAGGCGGAGATAGACCGGTCCTGAGCCGCGGGAGAGATCGGGAAGCCAATTTGTCATGGTGACAATTCGTATATTGTCACATTGTCCCTGTCAAGATTAAGAGTCAATTACAACGGACAACCGAGAGGATTCCTGGAATGTCTGCCTTGCCTGAGATCAAAATGCCAATTGTACCGATTGTCTCTTATGAGGACAGGAGGCAGATCATTGTCCCCGACGCGCCCGCCGAGGCGACGCCTTTGAAGCGGATCTGGGCCGCAATTCTTTTGTGGCACCAGAAGCGGGAAGGTCGGCGCGCGTTGCGAGGCCTGACGGCGAGCGAACTCAAGGATATCGGGCTGTCGCAGTCCGATGCGGCCCGCGAGGTCGGCAAGTCGTTTTTCTGGGATTGATTCCGTTTGTCGAACCTAACGACAACTATCAGTTGCAGCCATTGCTGCCGCCCGACCAGCGATTGACGTCGGCGGTAATGCGGCCGGCAACCGGTTCCTGCATCATTGGACCAAAAGCCTGCAGATGGGCCGGGCTGCCCTCGGCCTGCACGACGAGCAGCGGCCGGCTTTCGGGGCTCCCCTTATGGACGAGCAGGATGCGCGGCCGGCCGGAGAAAGAATTGAGCTCCGGGGCGAGCTTATAGGCCGCAAAGGCCGGATCGTTCGACTTGAACCAGCAGGCATTGGCGCCGAGTGCAACGCGTTCCATGGTCGGCAGCGCAGCGCGGTTCGGACCTGCTGCGGGTGCCGGCGATTGGCAGCCGGCAACGACAGCTGCAAGAGCGGTCAGCAGGGCGGCGTTTGCGACGGAGAGGCGAGGGCGCATGATCTGCTCCAATGATCCGGATGACGGTCTTTCGCATGCCATTGCCCGCAGAGGCCTGCGGGCGGCATGCATTGAGGACGGGCTCAGGCGGCGATGACGTCGAGCGCCGAGTCGAAGAGGCCGCGGCCGTCCGAACCGCCATGGGCGGCTTCGATCAGGTTTTCCGGATGCGGCATCATGCCGAGCACGTTGCCCTTTTCGTTCATGACGGCGGCGATATCGTTGAGCGAGCCGTTGGGGTTGGTGCCCTCGGCATAACGGAAGACGACTTGGCCATTGCCTTCGATCTTGGCCAGCGTTGCTTCGTCTGCGAAATAATTGCCGTCATGATGGGCGACCGGGCTGCGGATGACCTGGCCCTGCGCATAAGCGCGGGTGAAATCCGTCTCGGCATTGACGACTTCAAGCTTGATCTCGCGGCAGACGAATTTCAGCGACGCATTGCGCATCAACGCGCCCGGCAGCAGGCCGGCTTCGACGAGGATCTGGAAGCCGTTGCAGACGCCGAGCACTTTCACGCCCTTGGCCGCCTTGTCGACGATCGCCTGCATGACCGGCATGCGGGCGGCAATCGCGCCGCAGCGCAGGTAATCGCCATAGGAGAAGCCGCCGGGGATGACGATCAGGTCGACATCGGGGATCTCGGTTTCCGTCTGCCAGATCGTCACCGGCGGTTTTCCCGAAATCTTGGTCAAGGCGGCGATCATGTCGCGGTCGCGGTTGAGGCCCGGAAGTTGAACGACGGCTGATTTCATGGGGTCCCCGTGTCTGGCGAAAGATATTGAACTGGAACGCTTTCGGCGAGCCATACTCCATTGTCGGAGACAAAGAAAGAATGACCCTCTGAAAACATGCGGGCCGCATCCACACGCAGGATGAGATATTCACCCTTGCGGCGCATTGCGACGATTTTCGCGGTTTCGACATCCGCTGAGAGATGAACGTGATGCCGCTGCATCTTCTGCAAGCCTTCACGCTCGATCGACGGCCAGTTCACCAAAGACGTGCCGTGAAAAAGAGTGGCAGGCGGTTCCAACGGGTTCAATGCGAGATCGACGTCGACGCTATGACCCTGATTGGCGCGAATTCTGTTGTCGGCAAGGGTGAAGCGCTTCTTCGGATTGTTTTCGATGACCGCGATAATATCGGCGCGGGAAACGTCATATTTCGACGTCAGCGCTTTTTCGAGTTCATCGAACGACACCCAGCCCTCGGCATCAAGCGTCAAACCGGCGGCTTCAGGCGCATGACGCAAAACATAGCTCATATATTTCGAGACTTCCGTCTCCAGCTTTGCCTGCGTCATGACGCCAAATCCTCAAAGTCCGCCGGACGACGGGCTGCGATCGTCAGTCGATTGCGATCGCGTAGTTCTCGATCACGGTGTTGGCGAGGAGCTTCTCGCACATGGCCTTGAGGTCGGCCTCTGCCTTGGCCTTGTCGGCGCTATCGAGCTCCAGGTCGAAGACCTTGCCCTGTCTGATATGGCCGACGCCCGAGAAACCGAGGGCGCCGAGCGCGCCTTCGATAGCCTTGCCCTGCGGATCGAGAACGCCGTTTTTCAGCGTGACGGTGACACGAGCCTTGATCACTTTGTCTATCCTGCCTTACTTGACGAGAACCGGGCCGGTGCCGCGCACAGGCTCGTTTTCATTGATGATGCCGAGACGGCGTGCGACTTCGGAATAGGCTTCGAGCAAGCCGCCGAGATCGCGGCGGAAGCGGTCCTTGTCCATCTTCTCGCGGGTTTCGATATCCCAGAGCCGGCAGCTGTCGGGCGAGATTTCGTCGGCGAGGATGATCCGCATCATGTCGCCTTCGAAGAGGCGGCCGCATTCGATCTTGAAATCGACGAGCTGAATGCCGACGCCGAGGAAAAGACCGGTCATGAAATCGTTGACGCGGATGGCGAGCGCCATGATGTCGTCGAGCTCGGCCGGATTGGCCCAGCCGAAAGCGGTGATATGCTCTTCGGAGACCATCGGATCGTCGAGTGCATCGGACTTATAATAGAATTCGATGATCGAGCGCGGCAGGACAACGCCTTCCTCGATGCCGAGCCGCTTGGCAAGCGAACCGGCGGCGACATTGCGCACGACGATCTCCAGCGGAATCATCTCGACTTCCTTGATCAACTGCTCGCGCATGTTAAGCCGGCGGATGAAATGGGTCGGGATGCCGATCTTGTTCAGATGGCTGAAGATATATTCGGAAATGCGGTTGTTGAGGACGCCCTTGCCGTCGATGACTTCGTGTTTCTTCTTATTGAAGGCGGTGGCATCGTCCTTGAAAAACTGGATCAAGGTACCCGGTTCCGGACCCTCATACAGAATCTTTGCCTTGCCCTCGTAGATACGGCGGCGACGGTTCATCGTGGTCATTCTCTGTTGTTGGCGCTCTTGGGATGGCGCGAGTGGATCGATCTCGTGGCGTCCCCTTAAAGGAAAAGAGTGAGTTTCACAATCCGCCTGTCGCTCCTTCCCTCTTTTCGTGATTCTGGCCCCGGTTCCCGGATTCTACGGAAATACCGTCAAGAGAATCGAATGGATTCCCAAGGCGAGTTTAGCGCCTTTTGCTGTACGGTGGAATGAAGGCGAAATGGCGGGCGGCTTATACAGGTTTTATTTGTTGGCTCTGCCTGGCAGTGCGTGGCGAAGATGCGCCTGCAAGGCGCGTGCGCCGGTCGGCCCGTGGCGCCAGCTTCCGGCACGGATGAAGGAGGGGATCTGCATGGCGGGCATCGGCCGGGCGAGCGCATAGCCCTGCAGGGTGTCACAGTCGAGGTCTTCGAGAATGCGGATGTGGTCGGCCGTTTCGACGCCTTCGGCAATGACGCGGATGTTCAGCGAGCGGCCGATGTCGATGATCGAGCCGACCAGCTTGCGCTGCTCGGCCGATTGCGGCAGCAGCCGGATCAGCTCGCGATCGATCTTCAGCGTCTTCGGGCTCAGGCGCAGCAGGCTGACGATCGAGGCGTGGCCGGTGCCGAAATCGTCGATCTGGATGTCGATGCCGAGCTTGCGCAGCTTCTTAAGGTTGGCCGTCACCAGCTCGTCGCAATCGTCGAGCGAGATCGATTCCAGCAGTTCGAAGGCGATGGCACCGGGTTCAATCTTCAGGGCGCGGAGCTTCTTGCCGAGATCGGGATCGGCAAGCCGGCGGGCGGAAACGTTGACCGATACTTTCCGGATCGACAAGCCCTCCTTGATCCAGGCGCGGCGGTCGGCCAGCGCGCGCTCCAGGATTAGCGCGTCGATCGTCGAGACGACGTCGAGATCCTCGGCGATATCGAGAAAGCGGTCGGGCGCCAGCAGCCCGTGCCGGGGATGCTGCCAGCGGGCGAGCGTCTCGACGCCGGTGACATCGAGCGTGCGGGCATCGAACTGCAATTGATAGAAGGGCACGAATTCGTTGCGCTCGAGGCCGATCAGGATCTCGTCGGCGAGATGTTTGGCCAAAACAATGTCGCGGCGGGCTGACGCCGAGAAGAATTCGAAGCGGTTGCGGCCGAGGCCCTTGGCGCGATAGAGCGCGATATCGGCATCAAGCAGCGTCTGCTTGGCGTCGAGCTTCGGACTGCTATCGATGGCGATACCGATGCTGGCGCCGAAACGGCAGTCGTGCCCCTCATATCTGACGGGTTTGCGCAATTTGTGAATGATGCGTTGGGCAAGGCCGCCGATTTTCTTCGACGCGACATCCATGGTGCAGAGGATGACGAATTCATCGCCGCCGATGCGGGCGACGAAATCGGCGGCGCGGACGGAGTTTCTGAGCACATTCGCCGCGTGCTGGAGCATGGCGTCGCCGGCGCGGTGACCAAGCGTGTCGTTGATCTGCTTGAAGCGGTCGAGATCGACGTGGAGGATCGCCAGGGCAAGGCCCTTGGCGCGACATTCGGCCGAGCGCTCTTCCAGCATCTTGTCGAGATAGCGCCGGTTCGGCAGATCGGTGAGGTAATCATGCAGCGCCAAGCGCTCGATGCTCTCTTTGGCGGCTTCGAGTTCGCGGTTGCGGGCCTCGGCCAGATCCTTGGCGCGCTGCAGCTCATTGCGCAACGCGACGTCCTCGGTGACGTCCCAGTTGGCGCCGATCAGCTTGCGGTGGCCGTTGCCATCGACGAAAAAGGCCGAGCGGGCGCGGATGATGCGTTCGACGCCGTCACCACGGATGATGCGATATTCCTGCTGGAAATCGCTGCCGCTTTCGACGCTGCTGCCGGCGAGGCCGAGCACCCGTTCGCGGTCGTCGGGATGCAGGCTTTTCGCCCAGGCATCGCTCGCGATCTGATGCGAGGCGCCCTGCAGGCCGTAAATCGCGATGAGGCGATCGTCCCATTCGACCGTATCATTCTCTATATCGGCCTCGAAAACGCCGATATGGGAAATCTCCAGCGCCAGGTCGAGCCGGCGTGACAGGCGCGACAGCGTCTCCTCGGCTTCCTTGCGGGCGGTGATATCGATATCCGTGCCGACGATGCGTGACGGTACGCCGTTCTCGTCCCATTCCACGCAAGCGCCGCGGCAGTCGATCCAGACCCAGTGGCCGTCCCTGTGGCGCTCACGATACTGGAAGATCTGAAAATTCGGGTCGCCGGCGTTCTGGCGCTCGATGGCATGCGCGACGAAATCTCGGTCATCGGGATGGACGAGCTGCAGCCATGCATCGTAATCGCCAGCGACCACCTCGTCGGGCGCCATGCCGCGAATGGTTTTCCACGTGGGCGAGTAATATTTCCGGTCGAGCCGATAGTTGTGATCCCATACGCCGAGGCCCGAGCCGACCAGCGCATGGTTCCATCGGCTCTCCCGCTCCGCCAGCTCGGCATCGCCGGCTGCCCCGTCGACGCCTGCCGCAGCCGCTGCGGCATCGCCATGCGGGCTCTCGGCCTCTGGATGGGCTTTCTTCACGGGCATTCTCGCTTATTCATCTCGGGCGCAGTCTGCTGTCTTTCCATTAAGAAAGACTTAGAAAGCAATTGCTGAATTAACGAGAAGGCGGTTTTCCTCAATCAGCAGAGAGACGGCTCAGGAACTGGGCAAAGACCATGGTGCCCTCCGGCCAGGGACCGTGACCGGAATCGGCATTGATATGTCCCGCTTCACCGGCATCGACGAGAAACGAGCCCCAGCTGCTGGCCATATCGTCGGCATGCTCATAGCTGCCGAACGGATCGTTGCGGCTGGCGACGGTGATCGACGGGAAGGGCAGCGGATCGCGCGGATAGGGGCCGAAGGTCATCAGATGCTTCGGGCGGATATCGGGATTGGTGACATCGGGCGGGGCTACGAAGAAGGCTCCTGCCACCCGGTTGCGGAAAAGCGGGATGGCGTGGATCGCCGAGGGCACGCCGAGCGAATGGGCGACAAGCACGACGGGCCGGGTCGAGGCGTTCACCTCCTCGGCGATGCGGGCGATCCAGTCCTCGCGGACCGGCTTCGTCCATTCCGCCTGTTCGACGCGCCGCGCCGTGCTGAGCTTCGCTTCCCAGCGGCTCTGCCAATGGCCGGGGCCGGAATTGGTATAGCCGGGGATGATGAGGATATCTGCGTCTGAGGCTTTCATAGTGCCGCCGATGTGAGAAAGCCTGTCGAAGATGTCAAGAGGGGCATCAAGGGAGAGAGCGACACGCGCCTTGATATTTGTTATATTGCTCCAGTGCCGGTTGCGGATTTCGTGTCGGCTTGCCCGCCGATGCGTGCCGCTGCCGACCAATCTCGGCTGAGGAGGAGAAAGCCATGGCGGCATTTCATGTCATGACGGGTGCCAGCGACAGCTTGGCGCGGCCCGTCGTCAATCGCATTGGCATTGCTGACGTCTTCGACGCATTGAAGCGCGGGTTCGAGGATTTTAAGGAAAAACCCTCGCATTACGTGTTCCTGTGCCTGATGTACCCGATCGCAGGCGTCTTTCTGACGCTATGGACCTCCGGCGCCAATCTTCTGCCGATGGTCTTCCCGCTGATGTCCGGTTTTGTGCTGATCGGACCGATCGCGGCGATCGGCCTTTATGAGATCAGTCGCCGGCGCGAGGATGGACTCGATACGTCATGGACGCATGCACTCGACGTGCGCCATTCGCCGGCATTGCCGTCGATCGTCGCGGTCGGGCTGATGCTTTTTGGGCTTTTCGTCGTCTGGCTGGTGACGGCGCAGACGCTTTATACCAATCTCCTCGGAGAAGTGTTTCCGCGCACCATGACGGATTTCACCCGCCAGGTTTTCGGTACGGCTGAAGGCCTGCAGCTGATCATCTGGGGCAATCTCATCGGCTTCGGCTTCGCGCTGGTGGTGCTGGCGATCTCCGTCATCACCTTTCCGCTGCTGCTCGACCGCGATGTCGGGGCGGTCGCCGCCGTCGTGACCTCGATCCGCGCCACGATCATCAATCCGGTGCCGGTGCTGCTCTGGGGTCTGATCGTCGCCGCACTCCTCGTCATCGGCACGATCCCCGTCTTTGCCGGGCTTGCGCTCGTCATCCCGATCCTCGGCCATGCGACCTGGCATCTCTATCGCAAGCTGGTTGCGCGGGAGGCCGCGTAGCCACGGTTTTGCCCCTCGGAGATTTCGGATTCCGATTCTTCAGGGGAACCTCCGAACCTACCTCGGAGTTTAAATATGGCTCCGAGGGAGGATTTCAGAGGTAACGATGAAGCATCTGTTTGCCCGCTTCGCAACCAAGACATCAGAATGGGCGGGCAAGCCCGTCATCTTCATCCTGGCCCTGAGCATCGTCATCATCTGGGCGTTGCTCGGGCCCTTCTTCGACTATTCGGAAACCTGGCAGCTGATCATCAACACCGGCACGACCATCATCACCTTCCTGATGGTCTTCGTGCTGCAGAACGCACAGACGCGCGACACGCGGGCGATCCAGGCCAAACTCAACGAAATCATCCTGACAAGCCATGCCGAAAATCGCTTCATCGGCATCGAAAATCTCGACGAGGAGGAGCTGAAACATCTCGACCAGCTGGTCGCCAAGGCTGCCAAGGGCAGGGGCGAGACGGAGGCTTGCAGAACTGCGGAGGCCGTGGAAGCCGCTGCGCCGAAAAAGACCGATGCGCGTAAGCGATCGGCGAATGCTAAGGGCTCGAAGATGAAGCAACGACCGCTTGAGAAGAGCTGAATTCCTCAATATGCATTTATAACGCATGTCGGGTCTAAAGCTGTTTTGCAGGGGGAAATGCGCGATTCCTTTCTCAGAGAACCGCAGGTCGAATTGTTTTTTCAGGCCTATCTCATAGGGCTGCCATTGGGCCATTTGCCATTTTTCTTCAGTGATCTAGGCCTTGGTCTGCTGTTCGCGAAGTTTTTTCTTTCGCTTCCGATCGTTTTTTTATTGTTTATTTTTGTCGCATTAAATATGCGGCAGTAAATTCACGCCCATTTTTGTGGGGATCCGTCATCTTTATCGCAACGTTGGTTTTCATCGTTGCGTCGTTCTTTTTGATGCGCGGTGGGATAAATGATCTTACACGGAAGGACATGGCAATATTGGAAATTATCCTGATTGTGTCCGCTCCTTCTCTCCTTGCGACATGCATCTACTTTCCGGTCATGATCAGGCTGCGGCTAAGACGGAGCGTCGGGTAGACACGCGCAGGAGACAACGGCGCCGGAAGGCGCCGCCATGACGCAGAAAAGAATCCTTATGCGGCTCCAAACACCCGCCGGAAGATCGTATCGACGTGCTTGGTATGATAGCCAAGGTCGAACTTCTCGCGAATATCCTCCTCGGACAGCGCCGCGCGGACCTCCGCATCCGCCAGCAGCTCTTCCAGGAAATCCTTGCCCTGTTCCCAGACCTTCATGGCGTTGCGCTGCACCAGGCGGTAGGCGTCCTCGCGGGAGGTGCCAGCCTGGGTCAGCGCCAGGAGGACGCGTTGGGAGTGGACGAGGCCGCGGAACTTGTTGAGGTTCTTCTCCATGTTCTCCGGGTAGACCAACAGCTTTTCGATGACGCCGGCCAGACGTGAGAGGGCGAAATCGAGGGTGACGGTAGCGTCGGGGCCGATCATGCGCTCGACCGAGGAGTGAGAGATATCGCGCTCGTGCCAGAGGGCGACGTTTTCCATGGCCGGTAGGGCGTAGGAGCGGACCATGCGGGCGAGGCCGGTGAGGTTTTCGGTGAGAACCGGGTTGCGCTTGTGCGGCATGGCCGAGGAGCCCTTCTGGCCGGGCGAGAAATATTCCTCGGCCTCCAGAACCTCGGTGCGCTGCAGGTGGCGGATCTCGGTCGCGAGCCGCTCGATCGAGGAGGCGACGACGCCGAGGGTGGCGAAGTACATGGCGTGGCGGTCGCGCGGGATGACCTGGGTCGAGACCGGCTCGGCCTTCAGGCCAAGCGCCTCGGCGACATGTTCCTCGACGCGCGGATCGATATTGGCGAAGGTGCCGACGGCGCCGGAGATGGCGCAGGTCGCGACTTCCTCGCGGGCGGCGACGAGGCGCTGGCGGCAGCGCTCGAATTCGGCATAGGCGAGAGCCAGCTTGACGCCGAAGGTGGTAGGCTCGGCATGGATGCCGTGCGAGCGACCGATGGTGACGGTGTCCTTGTGTTCGAAGGCGCGGGTTTTCAGCGCTGCCAGCAGCCGGTCGAGATCGGCAATCAGAATATCGGTGGCGCGCACCAGCTGGACGTTGAAGCAGGTGTCGAGCACGTCTGACGAGGTCATGCCCTGGTGGACGAAGCGCGCATCCGGGCCGACGATCTCGGCGAGATGGGTCAGGAAGGCGATGACGTCATGCTTGGTGACAGCCTCGATCTCGTCGATCCGGGCGACGTCGAAGGTGGCCGCACCGCCTTTTTCCCAGATGGTCTTTGCCGCCGATTTCGGGATGACGCCGAGCTCGGCCAGCGCGTCGCAGGCATGCGCCTCGATCTCGAACCAGATGCGGAACTTGGTTTCGGGAGACCAGATGGCGACCATTTCGGGCCGGGAATAACGCGGGATCATGGGCGGCTGCCTTCACTTCAAGAGGTTTGTGCGTCAATGTTCTGTTTTTGCGCAATTTCGGGCGCAAGACCGCTGAACACTTTTGCTGAAATTGCTTCAGCGCCCCTGTAGCAAAGACGGGCGGCAATCTCAACGCATGCGTTTCGCAAGATAATAGCTGCTGACCACAAGGCAGACGAGACCGAGCGGCAGGAAAAGGCGCAGACCGATCACCAGGAACTGATAGACGGCGCTGATGCTGGTGAAGATGAACTGGAAGACCCAGATGCTGCTTCCGAAGGGCGCGTGCCAGCGCGAATAGAAGATCCGATATTCCATCGCGAAGAGGAAGGCGGTCATGGCGATCGTGGCCGCGATCAGCGTCACGAAAAAGGCGGCGAAACGCGCCTCCGGCGGCTTGCCATAGGCGAGGAAGCGGGCGGTCGGCAAAGCGAAGGGCCAGGCGAGCAGGCCTCCGAGGAAATAGAGCGCGGCGACTTCGGCAAGGCGGCTCGTCTCCAGGCCGTTGCGCAGATAAAGGCCGAGCATGGCGGAGACGAGCATCTGCATGCCCCAGAGCGGCGCGCCGGCAACCAGATCGGGGTAGGGCGGCCATGCCGCGCGTATGCGGCTCCTCCGGCGCTCCATTCTGGAATGATCCAGGCTCAGGGATGAACCGGAACGGCGATCCAGCGCCCGTTCCTTTGCGCATCGAAGGCCAGCACCAGGGCGATATGAACCTGGTTTCCCGCTTCCGGCTGATAGACGACGGCGCCGCCGATTCTATATTCGACCGAGCACGCGCGCTCGGTCGGAACCGTTTGCACCTGGCGCGCTGCCTGCCGGTTCGGAACGCCTTCCTTCTCGATCATCTGCAGGCTGAAGCCGAGGACCCGCTTGGCGACCGCCGCGCAGTCCGTCGGCGCCGCTATCGGCAACTCGCCGAGCGAAAGCGTGTAGGGCGATTTCGGCGGGCCGTCGGTTGCAAGTGTCGTGTAGCGCAGCGTCTTTGCGGGAGAGCCGAGTTCGGTCGGCGGATTGAAGGCGGCAATCAGGCCGGGGTTGGTCAGCAGATCGTATTTGTCCATCTGGCCGCGCGCCGCCGTCAGGTTCTGCCGCCGTGCCTTGGAAAGATTGGCGTCCTTGTCGGTCAGCTCGGTGCGGAAGGGCGTGCCTTCGAGATACTGGCCATTGTCGGTATCGATGAAATAGGTGTTGGAATAGGGGACATTGCTGCCCTCCTTGATGCCGAACTCCTGGAACGCGAAGACCTTGCCGTCGGCGGAAAAGCCGATCGGCTGGATGCTGGCAATGTCGCCGGCAAGTGACGCGCCGGGCAGGCCAGCCAGTGCCGCGGCCAGCAGGCCGCCGATGAAAAGCTGCTTCTTCATGATCGTGCCCCTTCGGCTGCCTGGCGCAGATCGGCGACGGTCTTGCGATAATTCTCGACCGTGCCGCCCTTGAAAATCGCCGAACCGGCGACGAGGACGTTACCGCCGGCGCGGGCGATTGCCGGCGCCGTCTCCACGGTGACGCCGCCATCGACCTCAAGCTCGATCGGCCTGTCTCCGATCATTGATTTTGCCGCCGCGATCTTGGCCGCCATTGCCGGAATGAACTTCTGTCCGCCGAAGCCTGGATTGACCGACATAATGAGGATGAGGTCGACATCGTCGAGCACGTTCTCGATGGCGCTGAGCGGAGTTGCCGGATTGAGTGTCACCCCGACCTTCTTGCCGAGATTGCGGACGGTCTGCAGCGACCGGTGCAGATGCGGCCCGGATTCGGCGTGGACGGTGATGCGGTCGCAGCCGGCCTTGGCGAAGGCTTCGAGATAGTCGTCGACCGGCGAGATCATCAGGTGGCAGTCGAAGGTGGCATCGGTATAGGCGCGCAGCGACTTGATGACATCCGGGCCGAAGGAGATGTTCGGCACGAAATGCCCATCCATCACGTCGAGGTGGATCCAGTCGGCCCCGGCGGCGGTGACATTGCGCACCTCCTCGCCGAGCCTGGCGAAATCCGCCGCGAGGATCGAGGGGGCAATGCGAATGGGCAGCGTCATCAAGTCTTACTCTCCTATGGGCGCCAGCCGAGCACGGCGCCGGAATTCAAGGCTGACGGCCGCTCATTGCGTCGGCGCAGCCGGTGGAAAAAAGCCGTTGCCGCGCCATTCGAGCAGACGGTACGGGTTTTGCGACAGTTCATGCGTGCCGGTGAAGGCGACGGCACCGACCGGAGTCTGGAATGTCGTGCCGAGCAGCGTCTCCTGGGGGGGCTTGCCGGCCGCAGCGGCGGCTTCGGCCGCCTGGCCGGCAATCAATGCCGCTGCCAGCGATGGCAAAACATAACCTTCCGGCTCGATCCCTTTGGCGCGCAGCGTTTCGGCCGTCGCCGCGGCCTCCGGCAGGACGGCATATTCGGGCAGGGCGACGGCGCGCACGCCAGGCCCGAGCGGCAGCGGCTGATCGGCGGCGCGCATGGCGTCGCCACCGAGGATGGCGAGCGGGATGTTCTCAGCCTCCGCGTCGCGGGCGATGACGGCGACGTCGTTGCGGTCGCCGCCGACGAAAACCCTGGTGGCGCCGGCCCGTTTCAGGCGGCGGACAAGAGCGATCTGCTGCTCCTGCCCCGGGCGATAGGTATCGGTGAAGACGGGTTTCAGGCCGTTCTGTTCCAGCGTATTGCGCACCGCTTCCGTCAGTTCGCGGCCGTGAATGGTGCCGTCCTCGATCAGGGCGATCGGATCGGCGGCCCAATCCTTCAGGATCACTTCATTGATCTTTGCCGCCTCGGCGCCATCGGCAGGCGCCATGCGGAAGAGCGGCCAGCCGTTTTTCAGCGCATCCTCCATCAGGATACGGGAGCGCACGGAGACGGTGATCGCCGGGATACGGGCATCCTTGAGCTTCGGCAGGGCGCCTTCGAGCGTCTCGCTACAAAGAAAGCCGACGGCGATCTGCACCTTGGCCGCGACAAGCGCATCGCCGACTGCCGCCCCGCTATTGTCTTCGCAGGTCTCGTTGACCGCGACGAGCGTATTGCCTGACTGCTGGATCTCGAAACCGGCGCCGGCAGCAATCTGGGCGCCGAGCAGGGCGAGCGGGCCATTCCGGGGCGCAACGACGCCGATCGTCACGCCGGCCGCATGGCCTTGCGCCGCCGCTCCCAGCAGCATCAGAACGGCTGCTATGCCACGCAGGTTGATCATGAAAGGCGGAGATCCCTAGCCATCGTCCATGCCCTTTTATCCGCAAGGCCGCGATCGTCAAAGAAAAACAAGCGCAACCCAATGCTTTTCACCGGTCCTATTGTAGAAAAGGTAACCGATGCTCGCCATATTGGCGCGATGGAAGTCGAACAGCAGCGCAGGGCGTCGTTTCGGTGACGCAAAGGACGCTGCAGGACTTTGCATTGCTATGTAATTGTATGCAGTCGGCAGAAGAGCGCATGGAGACGCAGGTGTTGAACAGGCAGCATATCGACCCCGGCCTTTATCGGGATGCCATGAGCCGCTACGCCGGCCATGTGCAGCTCGTGACGACGGCTACGGAAGGCTTGCGTCGGGGCGTCACCATCACGGCTGCCTGCTCGGTCTCGGATAATCCGGCCTCGGTGCTGATCTGCCTGAACAACACCAATCCAAAGAACGAGATTTTTTTCCGCAGCGGCATCTTCGTGCTGAATACGCTCGGCGCTCACCACCAGGGCGTCGCCGACGCTTTCTCCGGACGCACGGCGCTCACCGATGAGGAACGCTTCGCCAGCGCCCGTTTCGACACCCTCGTCACCGGCGCGCCGGTCCTTGCCGATGCGCTTGCCGCCTTCGACTGCCGGGTGACCGACATCAAGGAAATGCCGACCCACAACGTCATCTTCGGCGAAGTCGCCGCCGTCCGCTTCAGCGAGAAGCATCCGGCACTCATCTATATGAACCGGGATTATCACACGCTGTGATCCGGCTGGCCGGGTATTCGAGGGACTGAGAATGGACAATGCCGGGATCGAGGAAATGTTTCAGGGGCTCGGCCCCGTCACGATCAAGCGTATGTTCGGCGGCAAGGGCATTTATCACCTCGGGCGCATCGTCGCGGTCGAAGTGCGCGACGAGATGCTGCTGAAGGCCGACGAGACAAGTGCCCCGGAATTTGCCGCCGCCGGCGCCACGCAATGGGCCTATGAGGGCAAGAAGGGCAAGCCGGTGAAAATGCCCTACTGGTCGATCCCCGAGGAGGCCTACGACGATCCCGATCTGATGGCGAAATGGGTGCGGCTGGCCTATGAGGCAGCGCTTCGCGCCGAGGGCTAGAGCCTTTCCTGGTTAGATTGAATCATTCTGTTGGCTCAAACGGAGTCGGATGGTCGACCGGCCGGCGCGCGTCGTAGCCCAGCTCTACGGCCAAGCCGGCCAGTCGATCAGCCGGCCCGTTTCAGCCAACCCTCCCGCAGATTTGCCAGGCAAATCTGCAAGACTTAGGAATCGCCGGACGCACTGATCGCTTCGCCACGGCGAAGCGGTGCGGCCGGTGGGCCGGGCATCTCTAGCCAGGATCAGAGGCGATCGGCTCGGACATACCTGGGGGTATGCCCATCGCCAATCGCCTCTGCCCTGACGAAAACCTGCTCCGGCAGAATGCTTCAATCTAACCAGGAAAGGCTCTAACCGCGTTTGATTGCGGGCAGGGTCGATATCGCCGCCTTGGTGAACGCCGATAGCGGCTCGGGCAGATCCGTCAGCGAAAACCAGCCGAAATCCGAAAGTTTATCCGGTTCCGTCAATTGCGGTTCGCCTTCGACATCGTGGGCGAGATAAAGAAGTGAAATCCAGTGCTGGCGGTCGGTATCGATAATCTGCTCGGTCATGCCGATTTGCTCGATCCGACCGATCCTGAGGCCGGTTTCTTCTTCGGCCTCGCGGCGCGCGGCTTCTTCAGCCGGCTCCATGTGGTCGACCTTGCCGCCGACAATGTTCCAATAGCCGGCTTCCGGTGGACGCACGCGTTTATAGAGAAGAACCTTGGCGTCACGCACAATGACCAGGCCGACGCCGAAGCCCGGGAAATCGAGACCGGGCTTGCCCATCGGATGCTCAGACCTTGGCGCTGCCGGCGATCAGCATGAAGGCCGGGATGTCGTCACCGAAACCGACCGGGGTCGGGCCGTCGTCGTGATCGCGATGACGGCGGCGGTCGCGGCTGTCGTCGTTTGCCGGGTAGGGCCGATTGTTGCGCGCATTGTTTTGCGGCTTCTGCTCTGCTTTGCGCTCGTTCTTCAAGACTTCGGCCCTTGCTGGTGCTGCTTCAATCACTTGGACGTCATTATCCTGGATGTCGTTATCAGATTTATGACTCGCAGCGCCGCGATTGCCGCGTCCGCGCCCACGATCCTTGTCGCCGCGCTCGCGTCCGTTGCGCCGCGGGCGATCGCTGTCCTTGCCTTCTTCGGCAGGCGGCAGCGAGTTCAGATCGCCATTCAGCCATTCGACCTTTTCGCCGATCAGCTTCTCGATCGCATCGACGAATTTGGTGTCGCGCTTGGTGACGAGCGTGAAGGCAGCACCCGAGCGGCCGGCACGGCCGGTGCGGCCGATGCGGTGGACATAATCCTCGGAGTGGATCGGCACGTCGAAATTGAAGACGTGGCTGACATCGGGAATGTCGAGGCCGCGGGCGGCGACGTCGGAGGCAACCAGCAGCTGGAGATTGCCGTCACGGAAGTTTTGCAGCATGGTCGTGCGCGAACGCTGGTCCATGTCGCCATGCAGCGCACCGACGGAGAAGCCGTGGCGCTCGAGCGAGCGGAAAAGATCGGCGACATCCTTCTTGCGGTTGCAGAAGATGATGGCGTTCTTCAGTTCGCCCTGGGCGCGCACGAGTTCGCGCAGGACAGCGCGCTTCTCGTAATCCTTGCTGTGCGATGCAACGAAGCGCTGCGTCACCGTCTTTGCCGCCGAGGCCGGCTTTGCCACCTCGACGCGCTCCGGATTCTGCAGGAAGCGGTCGGCGAGCTTCTGGATTTCCGGCGGCATGGTCGCCGAGAAGAACAGCGTCTGGCGGGTGAAGGGGATCAGCTTGGCGATACGCTCGATATCGGGGATGAAGCCCATGTCGAGCATGCGGTCGGCTTCGTCGATGACGAGGATCTCTACACCGCTCATCAAGAGCTTGCCGCGCTCGAAATGGTCGAGCAGGCGGCCGGGCGTGCAGATCAGCACATCGGCGCCGCGCTCGAGCTTGCGGTCCTGGTCCTCGAAGGACACGCCGCCGATCAAAAGGGCAACGTTCAGACGATGGTTCTTGCCGTATTTTTCGAAATTCTCGGCGACCTGGGCAGCAAGTTCGCGGGTCGGCTCGAGGATCAGCGTGCGGGGCATGCGCGCGCGGGCACGGCCCTTTTCCAATAGCGACAGCATCGGCAGCACGAAGGATGCCGTCTTGCCGGTGCCGGTCTGCGCGATGCCGCAAATATCGCGGCGCTCGAGCGCAAAGGGAATGGCCCCCGCCTGGATGGGCGTGGGGGTCGAATAGCCCGCGTCGGCAACAGCGGATAGCACTTTTTGGCTCAAGCCAAGGTCAGCAAATGTCGTCAAAGGGAAAACTGTTTCCGTTCCGGTTCGGCCGAGCTCTGAACGAGTCGGCGGGATTGCATGCCGCAATGCAGCGCGACATAGCCCCGAATGGCTGGCAAGTCAAGAAATAGAGAGGCGGCACTCCGTGCAGAGTGAAGCGATGGTTACTTGATGGCTGTTACTTGATATAGGTCGCGAGTTTAAGGCCGGCATTCATGAAGTATACTGGATCTACCGCCTGGCCGTTCTGGCGCACTTCATAGTGCAGATGGGTACCGGTCGAACGGCCCGTGCTGCCGGCAAGGCCGATGACGTCATTGCGGCCGACCGTGTCGCCGACCTTCACCATAACCTGTGACATATGGCCATAGCGCGTCGAGATGCCGTTGCCGTGGTCGATCTCGACCATGTTGCCGTAGCCGCCGGTCCAGCCGGCGGCGGTGACCTTGCCGGGCGCCGTCGGGCGGATCCTTTCGCCCGGCGAAAAGCGGAAGTCGATGCCGGAATGGAGGGCCAGGCGGCCGAGGAACGGGTCGCGGCGGTTGCCGAAGGGGCTGGTGACTTCCTTGCCGATGGCGGGGTTGCGGAAGGGCAGGGACTCGGCAGTGCTGCGCACGGCCTCCAGCCGGGTCAGCGCGCCGTCGAGCGCGGCCAGCGAATTGTTGAAGTCGTCGTTGCTCTCGGGCTCCAGATAGGGGCCGCCGACAGCACTCTCCTCTTCCTGTCTGGCCGCGGCCGTCTCCTCAGGCACAGGAATCTTGAAGCGGGTCAGCACGGTTTCGATGGCGCTGGCGGCATGGCCGGCGTCACTCGTCAGCTGCTCGACGCGGTTGCGCTGGTCCTGCTCGACATCCTTCAGCGACAGCGTCACCTTGGAGAAGATCCGGTCGGCGCGGTCGCCGACCGTCTCGGCGGACGGGACATAGGCAAGCGTCGAATTGTCGGGCGTCGCGTCAGCGGGCGCGCCGCTCGCCAGCTGTCTTTCGATCGCCTCGAGGCCGCCGGTGAGTGAAGCGCGCTTGTCCTTGATATCGGGGGCAAAGGATTGGACGGGCGATGACGGCGCGGGCAGGGCGCCATCCTTTTCCGTCAGGCCGGAGCTTTCGGCGCGGTCGAGCAGGTTGTCGAGCTTGCCGTGGCGCGAGGTGAGCGCCATCTGCTGCTCCATCAGCTTGTCGACCTTATCCTCGACCAGCTGCTGGTCAAGAAGCTGGCGGGAGGTGATGCGGTCGACCTGCGAGCGAAGGGCAGCGATGCGGTCCTCGTAGTCATGCTGCATGCGGGCCTGGCGTGCCATGGTGGCGCCGATCAGGTCGTCGCGCAGCACGAGGTAGGAGGTCGCCAGGAGATAGCCGATCGAGAAGACGCCGACGAAGCAGAAGGCAAGTGCTGCCATCCATGGCCGGACCGTCATGTGGCGCACCTTGTCGCCACTTGCCAGGATGAGGATGTGTTCCTGCGCCCGCCTGCCGAATACCCGGTGCTGATGTCCGCTGTTCACGCAGGCTCTCCCGATTGATGCTCTACGCCTCTTTCGGAAAATTAGACACGGTTATGGTTAATGAATGCTTTCGCGGCCGTCATTTGCGCCAGAAAATCAATCACCTCAGGCGTGGCTGATCGATGCCAGCGAGCGGTAGAAGGACGGCGTCAGTCCGGCTTCGGCACGGGCGAGATCGTTGAAGGGCGGCTTCAGCGGCCCGCGGAAATTAGCGCGCACCAGCTCCTGAAAGGCCTTTGCCGGATCGCGCTTTTCGCGGGCGCAGAGAAAACGGAACCATTTGGCGCCGACGGCGACATGGCCCTTTTCGTCGTTATAGATGACATCGAGAACGGCAGCGCTTTCGAGATCGCCGGTCTCGCGCATCTTGGCCTGCAGCGACGGCGTGACGTCGAGGCCGCGGGCTTCGAGAATCAGCGGCACGACGGCGAGCCTTGCCGTCAGGTCGTTGCGCGTCGAATGGGCCGCCTGCCACAACCCGTCATGGGCGGGAAGATCGCCGTAATCGGCGCCGAGATTGTTGAGGCGGGCGCGCACCATGCGGAAATGTTTCGCCTCCTCGAAAGCGACCTGCATCCAGCCGTCGAAGAAGGAATTCGGCACCTGTTCGGTCGCGAATCGCGCAACGATATCGAGCGCCAGATCGACGGCGTTAAGCTCGATATGGGCGATGGCATGCAGCAGGGCGATCCGGCCCTTCAGCGTGTGCAGCGAGCGCTTCTCTACCTGGGTCGGCGGCGTCAGCAGCGGTTTGTCGGGACGGCCTGGTCTTTCCGGCAGGGCGGCGTCGAGCGGCGAGCGCAGCGACACCCGGCGGGCGAACCAGCGGGTGGCGCTTTCCTGCGCAAGGGCCGTCTTGCGGCCGAGATCGGCCGAGCGGATGGCGTCGATGGCGCCGCCGCGCAACGAGCTTATCGCGAAATCACCGGTCACGCGGCCAGATTCCTGACGGCCTCGAGCACGGTTTCGGCATGGCCCTGCACTTTCACCTTCTGCCAAATCGTCGCGATCGTGCCATCGTGGCGGATGAGGAACGTGGTGCGCTCGACGCCCATGAAGTTGCGGCCGTACATGCTCTTTTCCTTCCAGACGCCATAGGCCTGCAGCGTTGTCTTCTCCTCGTCGGAGGCGAGCGCCACCGAAAGACGGTGTTTCCTGATGAACTTGTCGTGGCAGGCGGCCGAATCGGGCGACATGCCGATCACGGCAGCGCCGGCTGCTTCAAACTCCAGCGCCAGCGCCGAGAAAGCCAGCGATTCGGCGGTGCAGCCTGTGGTGTCATCCTTCGGATAGAAGAACAGCACCAGCGGCTTGCCGTGAAAATCGGAAAGCGAGACGCGACCGCCGCCGTCGCGGGGGAGATTGAAATCGGGGGCCAGGGCACCGATGCCGGGAACCGCCATTGGGAAAACCTTTCTTTTGCCGGGTTTGTGGATGACACTCTCTCTCCCCGAATTATATAGTGGACGGAAACCCGTCCAGCATGACCGGGTTCAATTCTTCGATTTAAGGGAGAGCCCGAGGGCGCATGTCAGCCATCCGCGGCGAAAAGGTCACGTTTCGCAAGAAGGATATCGTTGCGCTGGACCGCTTGCCGTCCGCCCAGGCCGAGGATCCGATCATCGTTCATTGCCCGCCGCCGCGGTCGCCGATGCGGCGCACGGCGAAGCTGACCTGCGGCTTTCTGGGACTGATTCTCCTGATTCTCGCGGCGATCGTCTTCACCGTCGAAAGCGGCATGTTCGACAAACCGCTGTCGCAGCAGGCGCAGGCGGCGCTGAACAGTGTGGCCGGACCGCGCTACCGCGCCGAAGTCGGCTCCACGGTCATCCGCTTCACCTCCGACTTCCGGCTGGCGCTCGAAGCGCGCAACGTCAATATGATCGACCAGCAGAGCGGCCAGCACCTGTCGACCACGGGTTCGGTGCGGCTCGGGCTCGATCCGCTGCAGCTCTTCCGCGGCCGTATCGCCGTCGCCGATATAGAAGCAGACGATATCGCGCTCGATACGGCGCTTCTGCCCTCCGGCAATCCTATCAAGCTCGACGATCTGCGCATCGACGCCATGCCGGCGGCGATGGAGAAGATCTTCTCGCAGCTCGACATGTTCGATAGCATCGTGACACGCGGCTCGACCAATTCCGTGCGCATCTCCGGCATCGACGTTAAATTGGCCGATACCGCAAACGGCCCGTTATCGCTCGTCGTCGACAATCTCGTCTTCGCGCATGTCGGTCCATCCTCGCTGCAATTGACAGGTGAGGTTGCGCTGAACGGCGAGGTGGCGGAACTCGACGTGCTGGCCGAGAAGGAAGGCGGCCAGGTGTCGAGGGTGGTTGCGACGCTCAAGCACGCCGACCTCACGCCCTTTGCGCTGAAACGCAACGATCAGGGCGTGATACGGCAGGGGCTCAGCGCCTTCGTCGACCTGACGGTTTCGGCGACCAGGGAGCGCGACGGCGCGCAGCCAGCACTTGCTGCAACGGTCGATATTGATCCTGGCCTGATTTATGCGGATGGCGATCCGCAGGAACTGTCGGGCGGACAAATCAACCTGGTCTACGATTTCGCCAAGCAGACGCTCGAGATCGCCAAGTCGAACGCCCAATTCGGCGCGACCACGGTTCCTCTCAACGGCGCGCTGATCGATCTCGACAAACTTGATCCGAAAGCCGGCAAGGGCTTCGGCATCGACGTGCTTGTCAGCGGCGGCACCGCCGCGCCTGGCGGCTCCGGCGAACAGCCGCTCTCCTTCGATATCCAGGCGACCGGACGTTATATGGTCGCCGGGCGGGAATTCCTGTTTCCCAACATGACCGTTTCCAGTCCGCTCGGCGCGCTTTACGGGGCGTTGCACGTCAAGCTCGGCGATAAATCGCCGGAAATCAGCTTCGCCGGGCAGTCCAGAGAGCTGCAGACGACGGCGATCAAGCAGCTCTGGCCGTTCTGGATGGCACCCAAGGTGCGCACATGGGTGCACGGCAATCTCTTTGGCGGCACCGTCACCGACGCCGCCATATCCGTCTTCATCCCATTTGGACGGCTCGACGAGGCAGCCGGCGGCAAGGGATTGAAACTCGACGCCAACCAAATCCGCATCGGCTTCGACATCGCCGGCGCGCGGATGAACGTTGCCGGCGACATTCCGCCGGTGCGCGATACGGCGGCGCATTTCGACCTGACCGGTCCTGTTGCGACGATTTCGATCAAAAGCGGCACTTCCTATTTCCCCTCCGGCCGGTCCGTTGGCCTCGGGCAGGGAACGTTCGTCATACCCTCCGCCTACGACAAACCGCTGATGGCCGATATCAATCTTGCCGTCTCGGGTGCGGCGGATGCCGTCGGCGAGCTGTTGACCTACAAACCGATCCGGGTGCTGCAGCGCGCCGGCTTCACGCCCGACGATTTCAAGGGACACATCGACGCGAACGTGAAGGCGCATTTCGGCCTGCTCTCCTCGCAGAACCCCCCGCCGGCCGAATGGACGGCGGTTATGAAGCTTGCGGACGTCAATCTCGCCAAGCCGTTTTCCGGCCGGACGATCAGCAATCTCGACGGTACTTTGAACGGCAATCCGAAACAGATCACGCTTGACGCCAAGGCAGAGATCGACGGTGTCCCGGCCGACATCGATCTGACCGAGCCGGTCGAGGCATCCGACAGCGCGGCGCGGCAACGGGTGATCACCGCGACACTCTCCGAGGAGCAGCGCAACAGGCTGGTGCCCGGCCTTTCCGGCATCGTCGGCGGCAGCGTGAAAATGGTGCTGACGCGGATCGACGAGGACCGGCAGGACGTCCAGCTGGATCTCACCAAGTCGCTGCTCGAACTGCCCTGGATCGGCTGGTCGAAAGGCAGCGGCATTGCCGCCACGGCTGAATTCGAAACATCCGGCCCGACCGACAATATCCAGATCAGGAACTTCCGGCTGAAAGGCGACGGTTTCGGCGCCACTGGTTCGCTGAATGTCGGCAAGGCGGGACTGATCTCGGCCGATTTCGACAGCGTCAGGCTCTCCTCGCTTGATGATTTCGCCCTGTCGGTGAAGCGCAGCAAAGGCAATTTCGACGTTTCCGTCTCCGGCGACAGCGCCGATGCGCGGCCGGTAATCGCGCGGTTGAAATCGGGCTCCGGCGACGAGGATGGTGGGAATGCCGACAACACCGGCGTGTCGGTGCGCGCCAGGCTGAAAAACGTCATCGGCTTCAACGACGAGAAGGTCGGCAACTTCCAGGCGCAGCTGTCACTGCGCGGCGACAAGCTGCAGGCACTGAATTTTTCCGGCATCACCGACAGCGGCGAAGCGGTTGTCAGCCAGATGAAGGATGGCGGCGTCATCAACATCACCAGCGGTGATGCGGGCGCAGTCTCGCGTTTCGCCGATCTCTACCAGCATATGCAGGGCGGCCTGCTCAATCTGGCGATCCGGCTGGGTGCTGAGGGCGGCTGGGACGGCTCGCTCGATGTGCGCCGCTTCTCGATCGTCAACGAACAGCGCCTGCGTTCGATCGTCTCGACACCCGTCGGAAACGAGCAGCGCAGCCTCAACGAGGCCGTCAAACGCGACATTGACACTTCGTCGCAACGCTTCCAGCGCGGTTTTGCCCGCATCGTCTCGCGCAACGGCATGATCGGTATCGAGAACGGCGTGTTGCGCGGCGACCAGATCGGTGCGACCTTCCAGGGTGTGGTGCGCGACCGCAAGGGCAATATGGATATGACCGGCACCTTCATGCCCGCCTACGGTCTCAATCGCCTGTTCGCCGAACTGCCGCTGATCGGGGTCATCCTCGGCAATGGCAGCGACCGCGGACTGATCGGCATCACCTTCAAGTTGACCGGCAAGTTCGACCAGCCGAACCTGCAGATCAACCCGCTTTCGATCATCGCGCCCGGTGTTTTCCGGCAAATCTTCGAGTTTCAATAAGACGGGCAAGCCAGAAGCCTAAATTTCCTTGCGCCTGAGGAGATAGTCGAGGCCGCCGACACGATACCAGCGATAGCCGTAGGCATCGAGCCGGACGGTGTGACGGCCTTTCTCGTCGGCGCTGCTGCTTGCGCCATCGGCAATATCGATCAGCTGTCGCCCGTCTTCGCCGATATCGGGATCGAAGGTCACTTCCGCCGGCTGCGCATGCAGATTGTGCAGGATCAAGACGGAATTGCCGCGCCAGTCGTAACGAAGCGCCAGCACGCCGTCGTCGCCGGTGTCGACCACGCAGAAATTGCCCCAGCCGATCTCCGGAGCTTCCTTGCGCATTCGGATCATCCGCTCGGTCCAGTTCAACAGCGAGTTCGGATCGCGCCGCTGTTCGGCGACATTGATATGCTCGAAGCCGTAGGGACCGTCCTTGATCACAGGGGTGATCGGTTTCGGGCTTTTGGTGAAGCCGCCTTCCGGCTCGGTCGACCACTGCATCGGCGTGCGGGCGCAATCGCGCTCCGGCAGGTTCAGATCGTCGCCCATGCCGATCTCGTCGCCGTAGCGGATAACGGGCGTTCCGGGCAGCGAAAACAGCAGGCTGTAGGCCATTTCGATCCTGCGGCGGTCGCCGCCAAGCATCGGCGCCAGCCGGCGGCGAATGCCGCGGTCATAGAGCTGCATGTTCTTGTCAGGCCCGAATTCGGCAAAGACAGCGCCGCGCTGTTTGTCCGTCAGCCGCCCGAGATCCAGCTCGTCGTGGTTGCGCAGAAAGAGGCCCCATTGCGCGGTTGCCGGCCGCGGTTTCGTTGCCTCCATCGCCTTCTTCAGCGGCCGGGTATCGGCGCTGGCGAAGGCATAAAACAGCGCTTGGTTGACCTGGAAATTGAACATCATCTGCATACGGTCGCCATCGTCGCCGAAATATTCGAAATTGTCCTTCGGCAGGATATTGGCCTCCGCCAGGACGATGGAGTCGCCGAGGCGCCATTGCAGGAATTCGCGAAACTTCCGCAGCATATCGAACTGCTCGACCGGCTTGGTGACCTCGGCGCCTTTGGTCGCGATGATGAAGGGGGCGGCATCCATCCGAAAGCCCGAGACGCCGAGCTGGATCCAGAAGCCCATGATCTTGAGGATCTCGGCCTGCACCTCGGGATTGGACGTGTTGAGGTCGGGCTGGTGATCATAGAAGCGGTGGAAATAGTAGGCCTCGGCTTTTTCGTCATGGGTCCAGGTAGTCTTCTGCACGCCGGGGAAGACCATGCCATGATCGGCATTCGCAGGCTTTTTGTCCGACCACACGTACCATTCACGATAGCGCGAATGCGGATCGCTCCTGGCGTCCTGAAACCAAGGATGATCCTTCGACGTGTGATTGATCACGAGATCGATCAGCACCCGGATGCCGCGCTGCTTGGCGCCGTGGGTGAATTCGACGAAATCGCCGAGCGTGCCATAACGCCGGTCGACATTGTAATAATCGGAGACGTCGTAGCCGTCGTCGCGGCCGGGAGACTCCTGGAACGGCATCAGCCAGATCGCCGTCACGCCGAGGCCGGAGAGATAGTCGAGGCGGCGCATCAGGCCCTGAAAATCACCGACGCCATCGCCGTTCGCATCCATGAAGGTCTCGACGGACAGGCAGTAGATGACGGCGTTCTTATACCAGAGGTCGTTGATCATGCCGGCTCTCCAATCCATCTGGTCGCAAATCCCGCCGGGCGGAAAAGGTTCCGATCAGGCGGTGCGTGGCCGGCTGGCGGGCAAGTTCGGCCGACAATTTCGTCATCGATGCCGGAACATTTTAGCTTGTTCTGATGTAAGATAAGGTTCGGCCGGAAAACCGTGGCCGGCGGAGAATGCCATGCTGTGCGCCCGGACAATCTCTTTCGCATCTGCCGCCGTGATCGCAGTCACGTTTGGCCACCAGTTTTCCTATGCCGTAGAAAAGGGAGCGCGACTGAGGCCGCAGACCGTCCGCTCCGACCATATCCTCATCGTGCCTCTCGACGCGACGGTGACGCCGCCGATCTTCTCGATCAGTTGGTGGTCACGCGTGCCACCCGCTACAGACGTCAATCCACCACCCTATGTCTTTCAAGCGGTCGAACGAACGGATGCGATATCTCGGCCTGGTGTCGAGTGATCGTCTGCCTCGCCAGCGCCTTCAGCGAAATGAAAAAGGCCGGCTAAGCGCCGGCCACTGTCACTGTTCTCATTTGCTGCCGCTTACGCCGCGCGGCGGATCAGTATGTGCTTCTTCTTACCGAGCGAGAGCTTGATGACGCCGTCGGCGGTAATCTCGTCGCTGCCGATCAGGCGGCGTTCATCGCTCACCGCCTCGTCGTTGATGCGGACTGCGCCGCCTTGGACGTGGCGGCGGGCCTCACCGTTGGAGCCGGCAAGGCCGGCGCGGACCATCAACGACAGCAGGCCGATGCCGCCGTCGAGTTCGGTGCCTGGGATATCGACCGACGGCAGGTTTTCCGAAAGCCCGCCTTCCTCGAAGGTCTTGCGCGCCGTTTCCGCTGCCTGCTCAGCAGCTGCGCGGCCGTGCAGGATTGCGGTGACTTCGGTTGCCAGGATCTTCTTGACCTCGTTCAGTTCCGAACCGCCGAGCGCCGAAAGCCGTGCGATTTCATCCATCGGCAAGGTGGTGAAGAGCTTGAGGAAGCGTGGCACATCGGCATCCTCGGTGTTGCGCCAATATTGCCAGAAGTCATAGACGGGCAGCAGGTCGGCATTCAGCCAGACCGCGCCGGATGCCGATTTGCCCATCTTGGCGCCGGACGACGTCGTCAGCAGCGGCGAGGTCAGTGCATAGAGCTGCGGCGTCCCCATGCGGTGACCGAGATCGATGCCGTTGACGATATTGCCCCACTGATCCGAACCGCCCATCTGCAGACGGCAACCGTAGCGCTTGGCCAGCTCGACGAAATCATAGGCCTGGAGGATCATGTAGTTGAATTCCAGGAAGGACAGGGACTGTTCGCGGTCAAGGCGCGTCTTCACGCTGTCGAAGGACAGCATGCGGTTGACCGAGAAATGGCGGCCGACATCGCGCAGGAATTCGAGGTAATTCAACGAGCGCAGCCATTCGGCGTTGTTGATCATCAGCGCGGCGTTGCCGGATTTGTCGTAATCGAGATAGTTCGAGAAGCAGCTCTTGATCGAGGCGATATTCTGCTCGATTGTCTCGATCGTCATCAGCTTGCGCGCCTCCTCCTTGAAGGAGGGATCGCCGACCATGCCGGTGCCGCCGCCCATCAGCGAAATCGGGCGGTGGCCCGTCGCCTGCAGCCAGTGCAGCATCATGATCTGGGTGAGATGACCGACGTGAAGGCTCGATGCCGTCGGGTCGTAGCCGATATAGGCCGTCACGGTTTCCTTGGCGAACAGGTCGTCGAGGCCGCGCTCATCAGAGATCTGATGAATGAAACCGCGTTCTTTCAGCGTGCGGAGGAAATCGGACTTGAACTCGGACATGGCTTTCGTCTCTTGGTGTCTGCGCTCGGTCCCGTGTGGCCTTACGCAACTTCGTTGTTGTTGATCTGTCGCGGCGCGTTTAGCACTGTTTTTACAAAAGTGCATCCGGGAATCGCACGGGAAGGAAGCCTCATGGATGTCATCAGGACCGCGATCGGTCTGATGAGCGGCACGTCGATGGACGGAATCGATGTCGCGTTGATCAGAACCGACGGCCGTGGCTTCATCGAGCGTGGGCCGTTCCTGGGCGTGCCTTATGATGCGGCGTTTCGCGAGCGGCTCAAACGGGCGCTGCAACTGGCCCGTCCCCTCTGCGACAGGAACGAGCGGCCCGGCGAGCTTCGCGACATCGAGCTTGAACTGACCGGGCGGCATGTAACTGCCGTTACGGCATTCCTTGAACGTTTCGGGCTTTCGGCTGATGCTGTCGATGTTCTCGGCTTTCATGGCCAGACCGTGCTTCACCGGCCCGATGAAGGACTGACGATTCAGATTGGCGATGGCGGCGACCTCGCTCGGCGCACCGGCATATCGGTGGTCTATGACATGCGCGCCAACGATATGGTGCATGGCGGGCAGGGCGCGCCGCTGGTGCCGGCCTATCACGCCGCGCTTGCGGGAAAATTCCAGCAGGCGGGGCAGGCGGTCTGCTTCGTCAACATTGGCGGTATCTCCAATTTGACCTTCATCGGTACGGACGGCCGGATCGTCGCCTTCGACAGCGGGCCGGGCAATACGCTGATCGACCAATGGGTGGAGATGCAGACCGGCAAAACCTATGATCCCGGCGGCGAAATCGGCGGACGCGGCAAGGTCGTGACCGCTGTCACGGAGCGATATCTGGAGAGCCCGTTCTTCCGTGGCAATGTTCGCCGCTCGCTCGACCGAGGTGATTTTGCGCCGCTTGATCAGGGAGAGGCGAGCCTCGAAGACGGTGCCCGCACACTCGCGCACGTCGCTGCCGCCTCGATCGTCAAATCTGCCAGTTTCCTGCCGGAGAACCCGTCAATCTATATCGTCTGCGGCGGCGGGCGGCTGAACCGCACTCTCATGGCGGAGTTCTCGGCCATGGCCGAAGAGCGGGGATCGCGCGTATTGACCGCCGAGGAGGCAGGCTTCGACGGCGATGCGATGGAGGCAGAGGCCTGGGCCTATCTCGCCGTCCGCTCGCTGGACGGGCTGCCGTTGACGTTTCCAGGCACGACCGGGGTCAGCGCTCCCGTCAGCGGCGGTGTGCTCGCAACGCCATGAGCGACAGGATCATCCTGAAGACGCCGCGGCTCAGATTCGTCATGTGGGACGAAGGCGATGCGGCCCTTGTCCAGCAGCTGCATTCGACAATGGCAACGACCCGCTATCTTCCCGACAGCGCGCCCTGGAGCCCGGAGAAGGCCGCTGAACGGCTGCGGGGCTGGTTCGAAGAACAGGCGCGCGACGGCACGACCAAATACAAGATTGTCGCCGAGGATGGACGTTTCGTCGGCCGCGCCGGCATTTCGCGGTTCGGGAGCGAGCAGTTCGAACTCGGTTATTCCCTGATCGAGGAGGTGTGGGGCAAGGGCCTGGCAACAGAAGCGGCGAGCGCTCTGGCCGACTGGTTCTTCGAAAGGGGACTTGCGTCCGGTTTCATTGCCTTCACGCATCCCGAAAACATCGCCTCGCAGCGCGTTCTCAGGAAGATCGGCATGCGCGAACGTGCGCCGATCCTGATTGATGGAGTGCTCGATATGGCTTTCGAGATGACCGCTGACATGCGGCCGGCAAAGCTTAACTCTTGACGGCAAGCGGCCGGACGCGTCCGCCCTGATGGCCGTCCTCGACGCCCCTGACCTGGGCGATGAACGAGAACTTCTTGCGAAGGCCGAGGATCGGCTTCTCGATGAAGTGCCAGGACAGCACCGCGACAGCGAGAGCCGAAGGCAAGCCGACGGCATAGAGCGCCAGCGCCCCATATTTCGGATAGAGAAAGACCGAGGGGAATGCGCTTATCCAGATCTGCAGGAAGGGGTCGTGATAGAGATAGACACCGTAGGAATAGTCGCCTTTCCGGAAGAAGGCGGGGATCGGGACTTCCGACAGACCGATGAAGACCGTCATGTAAACAAGCGAGGTGATGACGAGGGGCCGGTTGATCACCGATTCAATCGCCCGGCTGTCGAGAGTGAGAATGGCGGCGACGCAAACGAGGCAGGCGGCGGCGAAGATCCAGCGCGAATGCGGAATGACCGCTTTGAACTGGAAAGCGACGATGCCCATCAGGAAGGCGGTTATCAGCTGCGAACCGCGACTCATGAACAGGAAGCGGGCGACGGGCTTGACTGTATCAGGCAGGAGATAGGGCATCTTCTGCACGATGAGACCGATGACGATATAGGCGGCCGTCACCGCGAGCAGCTTGTAGCGCGTCTTGACGATGGCGGTGATCATCAGAAACGACATGATGATGTAGCAGAAGATTTCCCAGGGAACCGTCCACAGAGCGCCATTGACCTTCTGGCTCGGATTGTCCTGGAACACGCCCGGCAGCTCGTAATGGATCCAGCCGACGATGTTCAGGAAGTATTTGAAGAAGCGCGGGTCGGTGAAATATTCGGAGTGATAGACGATCGTGACGATCGGGCCGATGATCAGCGAACAGACGACGATATCGACGGCAAGAGCCGGTACGATGCGCAATCCGCGGTTGATCAGGAAATTCCGCAGGCTCAGCCGCTGGGCACTGCCGGCGATCAGGAATCCGCTCAGGGCAAAGAACATCGGAACAAGAGCGTATTCGGTAAACCAGAATATCGAGCCCCTGATGAAAGCATCGTTTCCAGTCAGCAAAAACGAATGGGTCAGGACGATAGAAAAGGCGAGACCAATTCGAAGAAAATCAAATCCCGGACCGATTCCTTGATACTTATCCAGGACTTCCCCGAACGACTTGGTCATTTGCGGACCTCGCTTCTGTTTCGATCGCGGGGACCCTACCGCACTGCAAAATATATTGCAACACGGTAAGGTGATCTGTTGCGGCACAATCGGCCCGCAGGGGGCGAGCGCCTCTTAAAGGGACGAGGGTTCGCGCTACGCTTTAGCGGATCCGCTTGGCGGCCGGCTCCGGCACCAGTTCGCCATTGAGGCGGCGGTCGAGATAGTCCTCGCATTCGCTCATCAGCGTCTCCACCTGACCGTTGAAGAAGTGGTTGGCGTTGGCCACGGTGCGATGGGTGATGAGAATGCCCTTCTGCGTCTTCAGCTTCTCAACGAGGCCGTTGACGTCCTTTTCCGGCGCCACCTTGTCGGCCTCGCCGTTGATGATCAGGCCGGAGGAGGGGCAGGGCGCCAGGAAGGAGAAGTCGTAGGTATTGGGCTGCGGGGCGATCGACATGAAGCCCTCGATCTCCGGCCGGCGCATCAGGAGCTGCATGCCGATCCAGGAACCGAAGGAATAACCGGCGACCCAACAGGTCTTCGAATCGGGATGCAGGCTCTGCACCCAGTCGAGCGCCGAGGCGGCATCCGACAATTCGCCGGCGCCGTGGTCGAATTCGCCCTGGCTGCGGCCGATGCCCCGGAAATTGAAGCGCAACGTCGTGAACCCGCGCTTCTGGAACATGTAGAAGAGCTGGTAGACGATCTGATTGTTCATCGTGCCGCCGAACTGCGGATGTGGATGCAAAATCAGGGCGATGGGCGCGCTTTTTTCCTTGGAGGGCTGGTAGCGGCCTTCAAGACGGCCGGCTGGGCCGTTGAAAATAACTTCGGGCATTGGTACTCCGGGTTTTATTTCGCGTTCGCGCTGCGTCGGACGACAACATGACTTGACTAATGTTGTCAGCTTTTCTAAAACGCAGTTTAGAACAATTCGAAACTTGCATGGCGATCCACGCTTCGTGGAACGTGTCATAAGGCAAGCCCGGCGGAAATTTCAAGAAAAATGAGCCGCGGGTGCTGAAGCAAGCTCGTCAAGCGCAGGACTGAAGATCATGGCGCCGCCACGCCTTTATCTCGACTGGAATGCCACAGCGCCGCTGCACCCGGCAGCACGCGAGGCGATCATGCGCGCCATCGACGTGTTTGGCAATCCGAACAGCGTGCATGGAGAAGGCCGCGCCGCGCGCGCCGCCATCGAGGGTGCGCGACGCCAGGTGGCCGCCCTTGCCGGCACCGAACCCGGCAATGTCGTCTTCACCAGTGGTGCTACCGAAGCCGCCAATCTGGTGCTGACGCCGGAATTCCGCATGGGGCGGACGCCGCTGCGGCTCGGCCATCTCTATTTTTCCGCGATCGAGCATCCGGCCGTGCGTGAGGGCGGGCGTTTCGCCAAAGAGAAGATGACGGAGATTCCGGTGACCGAAGCCGGCACCGTCGATCTCGATGCGCTCGGTGCTTTGCTCGATGCTCATGACAAGGCTGCCGGTCTGCCGATGGTCGCCATCATGCTCGTCAACAACGAGACGGGCATCGTCCAGCCGGTCGAGGCGGCGGCAAGGATCGTTCACGCGCATGGCGGGCTCTTCGTGGTCGATGCTGTGCAGGCCGCCGGCCGCATCACGCTCGATATCGACAGGTTCGGCGCCGATTTCATCATTGTCTCCTCGCACAAGATCGGCGGGCCGAAGGGCGCCGGCGCGCTGATTGCGCGCGGCGAGGCGCTGATGCCGCGGCCGCTGATCCAGGGCGGTGGGCAGGAGCGTGGTCACCGGTCGGGGACGCAGAATTCACTGGCGCTGATCGGCTTCGGCGCGGCGGCCGAGGTGGCAGCGAATGAACTGGAGACGCGCAACGCCGCCATCGGCGCGCTGCGCCAGCGGCTGGAAGCCGGCATGCGCCAGGCGGCGGCGGACGTGATCATCCACGGCGAGGGCGGCGAGCGTGTCGCCAATACCATCTTCTTCACCTTGCCGGGGCTGAAGGCCGAGACCGGGCAGATCGCCTTCGATCTCGAAGGCGTGGCACTTTCGGCAGGCTCGGCCTGCTCGTCCGGCCGGCTCGGCGAAAGCCATGTGCTGACGGCGATGGGACGCGATGCCAAGCTTGGCGCGCTGCGCATCTCGCTCGGCTTTTCGACCACGGAAGAGGATATAGACAGGGCGATTGCCGCTTTTGCGAAGATCGCCTGCCGGCGCAGGTCGGCGGGCGAGGCGGCCTGACCTGATATAAACTTGCGGAAATGCAAATTTCCGCTTGCCAATCGGGCTGAAAAGTCCCTTTTGGCCTCTTACATCAGGGCAAGATATTGCCCGACCATCAGGGCAAGATATTGCCCGACCATCAGGGCAAGATATTGCCCGACCATCAGGGCAAGATATTGCCCGACCATCGGGGCAAGGAATTGTCCGACCATCAGGGCAAGGAAATTGCCCATAGACGCTACAAGCTGCCGGACCTTGTATCCGGCGAGATTGGAGAACGAAATGGCTGCCGTGCAGGAAACGATCGACCAGGTACGCCTGATCGATGTGGACCAGTACAAATACGGTTTCGAGACTGTCATCGAAATGGACAAGGCGCCCAAGGGCCTGTCCGAGGATATCATCCGCTTCATCTCGGCCAAGAAGCAGGAGCCGGAGTGGATGCTGGAATGGCGTCTGGAGGCCTATCGGCGCTGGCTGACGCTGGAAGAGCCGACCTGGGCGCGCGTCAATTATCCGAAGATCGATTTCAACGACATCCACTATTATGCCGCGCCGAAAAGCGCGCCGGGTCCGAAGTCGCTCGACGAGGTCGATCCGGAGCTGTTGAAGGTCTACGAGAAGCTCGGCATTCCGCTGCGTGAGCAGGAGATCCTGGCCGGCGTCGAGAAGCCGAAGATCGCTGTCGACGCGGTTTTCGACAGCGTCTCGGTGGTCACCACCTTCAAGGCGGAGCTGAAGAAGGCCGGCGTGATCTTCATGTCGATCTCGGAAGCCATCCGCGAATATCCCGATCTCGTGCGGAAATATCTCGGTTCGGTCGTGCCGACCTCGGACAATTACTACGCGACGCTCAATTCGGCTGTCTTTACCGACGGCTCCTTCGTCTTCGTGCCGAAGGGCGTTCGCTGCCCGATGGAGCTCTCCACCTATTTCCGCATCAACGAGAAGGGCACCGGCCAGTTCGAGCGCACGCTGATCATCGCCGAGGAAGGCGCCTACGTCTCCTACCTCGAAGGTTGCACGGCCCCGCAGCGCGATGAAAACCAGCTGCATGCCGCCGTGGTCGAGCTCGTGGCGCTCGACGATGCCGAGATTAAATATTCTACCGTCCAGAACTGGTATCCTGGTGACAAGGAAGGCAAGGGCGGCATCTACAATTTCGTCACCAAGCGCGGCGATTGCCGCGGCGACCGCTCGAAGATCTCCTGGACGCAGGTCGAAACCGGCTCGGCCATCACCTGGAAATATCCGTCCTGCATTCTGCGCGGCGACGACTCCAGAGGCGAATTCTATTCGATCGCCGTCTCGAACGGCCATCAGCAGATCGACAGCGGCACCAAGATGATCCATCTCGGCAAGAACACCTCGAGCCGCATCGTCTCCAAGGGTATCGCCGCCGGTGTTTCCAACAATACCTACCGCGGCCAGGTCTCGGCTCATCGCAAGGCATCGAACGCGCGCAACTTCACCCAGTGCGATTCACTGCTGATCGGCGACAAGTGCGGCGCTCATACCGTGCCCTACATCGAAGCAAAGAATTCGACGGCGCAGTTCGAGCACGAAGCGACGACCTCGAAGATCTCCGAGGACCAGCTGTTCTATTGCCTGCAGCGCGGTATCCCGACCGAAGCGGCGATCGCCCTGATCGTCAACGGCTTCGTCAAGGAAGTGCTGCAGGAGTTGCCGATGGAATTTGCCGTCGAGGCGCAGAAGCTGATCAGCATTTCGCTTGAAGGCTCTGTAGGCTGATATGGACGAGACGGACAAGAAGCGCATTCTTGAACGTCTGGAGAATATGCGCGGGGAGATATTGGCGAAAATTCGCCCCCGCGAGCAAAGGTACGAGACGGAAACGCCGCCGGAGCAGCCTTACGTGTTTCTCCAGCAGCGCATGGAAAAACCAGGAAAGATTATTCAGATTCTCGAATGGTTTTGGTTCGTAACGCTCGCGGTTTTCCGTGTCATTCGTTTTTTGGCGCGGTAGCGCCGAGCGCAACAGGTCGATGTCCTTAGAAATTACGCGAGGCTCTGGTGAGCTACGCAGAGAAAACGCAGGAACCAAAGATGCTTGAAATCAGAAACCTTCATGCCCGCATTGCCGAAGATGGCACCGAGATCATCCGTGGCCTGAACCTGACGGTGAAAGCCGGGGAAGTGGCCGCCATCATGGGCCCGAACGGCTCCGGCAAGTCTACGCTTTCCTATGTGCTGTCGGGTCGTGAAGACTATGAAGTGACCGAGGGCGATATTCTTTATAACGGCGAGAGCATTCTCGAACTCGATCCGGCCGAACGCGCCGCCAAGGGTGTTTTCCTTGCCTTCCAGTACCCGGTCGAAATCCCCGGTGTCGCCACCATGCAGTTCCTCAAGGTGGCGATGAACGAGCAGCGCAAGGCGCGCGGCGAGGACGAGCTGACAACGCCGGATTTCATGCGCCGCGTCAAGGATGCCGCGGCCAAGCTGCAGATCAACACCGAGATGCTGAAGCGTCCGCTCAACGTCGGCTTCTCCGGCGGCGAGAAGAAGCGCGCCGAGATCCTGCAGATGGCGTTGCTCGAGCCGAAACTCTGCGTGCTCGACGAAACCGATTCCGGCCTCGACATCGACGCGCTGAAGATCGTCGCCGACGGCGTCAACGCGCTGCGTTCGCCCGATCGCGCCGTCGTCGTCATCACCCACTATCAGCGCCTGCTCGACTATATCGTGCCTGATACCGTTCACGTGCTCTACAAGGGCCAGGTGATCAAGTCGGGCGACAAGACGCTGGCGCATGAGCTCGAAGCCAACGGCTATGCCGATATCATCGGCGCGGCGGCCTGAGTTCGGGTGGAAAGGACGACCTCCATGAACATGCAGACGACGAGTCGCCTGACCGCGGCCGAAACGGCGCTGATCGAGGCCTTCAACCAGCAGATCGGTGACCTGCCGGGCAATGGCGCGGTGACGGCGCTGCGCGACCGGCTTCTCGATGACCTGAAGAAGGCCGGCCTGCCGACGCGCCGCATCGAAGCCTGGCATTACACTGACTTCAAAAACCTGCTGCGCGGCTTGCCGTCGCAGGCAGGCGACGCCGGCTCCGACCCGCTTGAGCCGCTCGTCGCGGGTTCCAGTGTGCTGGCGGTGATCCAGGGCCATGCCAATCAGAAGGCGGCCGCAGAGGGTCTCGGCGTGTCAGCCTATAGCGAAAGTCTGCGCGACGGCTCGGCCGCAGGCGGGCTCGATGCGCTCGGCGGCGACGATGCGGTCGGCCGCATCAATGGCAGTTTCGTGCGCGACGGTTATGTGGTCGACGTGCCTGATAATACCGATCTTGAAGATCCGCTCGAGATCCAGTTCATCCATGCCGGCGGGCAAACGCATACGCGCCTTCCCGTTTCATTCGGCGCCGGCGTCCAGGCAACCGTTATCGAACGTCACCGTGCGGTGACGGGTGACGCCGCCTTCGTGTCTCATATCAGTGACATTACCGTCGGCAAAGGCACGGAGCTGACCTGGATCATCCTGCAGCAGCAGGGCGCTGACGATACGCATCTCGGCCAGATCCGCATCGATCTCGGCGCCGATGCCAAGCTTCGCCTGTTCGTCATCAATGCCGGCGGCAAGCTGGTGCGCCAGGAACTGCACATCAAGGTGACGGGCGAGGGCGCCGATCTGACGCTGCGCGGCATCAACCTGCTCGGGGCAGACAGCCATACCGACGTGACGATGGTGCTCGGCCACGACGTGCCGCATACCGGCTCGACCGAGGTGATCCGCAACGTCGTCTTCGACCGTGCCAAGGGTGTCTTCCAGGGCATGATCCGGGTGGCGCCCGATGCGCAGAAGACCGACGCCAAGATGGCTTGCAATACGCTGCTGATGTCCGACGATGCCGAGTTCTCGGTCAAGCCCGAGCTCGAGATCTTCGCCGACGACGTCCAGTGCGGCCATGGCGCGACCGTGACCGATATCGACGCCAACCATCTCTATTACATGATGGCGCGCGGCATTCCGGAGAACAAGGCGCGGGCGATGCTCGTCAATGCCTTCGTCGCCGAGATTGTCGAGGAACTGGAAGATGAAGCCCTGGTCGAGGCGCTGGAAGGCGTAATCTCGGCCTGGCTCGAGAAGCACGCCTGATCGGATATAATAATGGACAAGATCGTGCCGGCCACGCCATACGATGTCGAAGCCATCCGCCGGGATTTTCCGATCCTGGCGGAGAAGGTGCATGGCAAGCCGCTGGTCTATCTCGACAACGGCGCCTCGGCCCAGAAGCCGCAGGTGGTGATCGACGCCATCTCGCATGCCTACGCCCGCGAATATGCCAATGTGCATCGCGGCCTGCATTATCTCTCCAATGTCGCGACGGATGCCTACGAGGCGGCGCGCGAGAAGGTGCGCCGCTTCCTCAACGCTCCTTCTGTCAACGACATCGTCTTCACCAAGAATTCGACCGAAGCGATCAATACGGTCGCCTACGGCTGGGGCATGCCTCAGATCGGGGAGGGTGACGAGATCGTCCTGACGATCATGGAGCACCACTCCAACATCGTGCCCTGGCACTTCATCCGCGAGCGGCAGGGCGCGAAACTGGTCTGGGTGCCTGTTGACGACGAGGGCGCCTTCCATATCGAGGATTTCGAGAAGAGCCTGACGGAGCGCACCAAGCTCGTCGCCATCACCCATATGTCGAATGCGCTCGGCACGATCGTTCCCGTCAAGGAGGTCTGCCGCATCGCCCATGAGCGCGGCATTCCGGTCTTGATCGACGGCAGCCAGGGCGCCGTGCATCTGCCGGTCGACGTGCAGGATATCGATTGCGACTGGTATGTCATGACCGGCCACAAGCTCTACGGCCCGTCGGGCATCGGCGTGCTCTACGGCAAGAAGGAACGGCTTGCCCAGATGCGCCCATTCCAGGGCGGCGGCGAGATGATCTTCGAGGTCGCCGAGGACGCGGTCACCTATAACGATCCGCCGCATCGCTTCGAAGCCGGCACGCCGCCGATCGTCCAGGCGATCGGGCTCGGTTATGCGCTCGACTATATGGAGAAGGTCGGCCGCGAGGCGATCGCCCGGCACGAGGCCGATCTTGCCGCTTACGCGGTCGAACGGCTGAAATCGGTCAATTCGCTGCGCGTTTTCGGCACGGCGCCCGACAAGGGCAGCATCTTTTCCTTCGAGCTTGCCGGCATCCACGCCCACGACGTCTCGATGGTGATCGACCGGCAGGGCGTTGCGGTGCGTGCCGGCACCCATTGCGCCATGCCGCTCTTGAAACGCTTCGGCGTCACCTCCACATGCCGTGCATCCTTCGGCATGTACAATACCCGCGCCGAGGTCGATGCCCTGGCCGATGCGCTTGAATATGCGCGCAAGTTCTTTGCTTGAGGAGTGTCCGTGATGAGCCTGGACGAAAGCGAACAGAAGATCGATGTGCGCGAAGGCATCGTGCATTCCAGCATCCCGGCCGATGAGTTGGCACGGTTGAGCGACGACGTCATCGGCGCGCTGAAGACGGTGTACGACCCGGAAATTCCCGCCGACATCTTCGAACTCGGTCTGATCTACAAGATCGACATCGAGGACGACAGGATGGTGAAGATCATGATGACGCTCACCGCGCCCGGCTGCCCGGTCGCCGGCGAGATGCCGGGCTGGGTGGAAAACGCCGTCGGCGCCGTCGAAGGCGTGTCCGGCGTCGAAGTCGAAATGACCTTCGATCCGCCATGGACGCCGGACCGCATGTCGGAAGAGGCGCAGGTCGCTGTCGGCTGGTATTAAGTCGGCCGGTATTGATCCGTTTACCCCGGACGACTACATTTGAATCACGAAGCACCGGATCTTGACCCCGGTTGCGGAAGGAGATGAAGCCGATGGGCTTTGCAGTGATGAGCATGACGGAAGGGGCCGCGGCCCGCGTCAAAGCGATCGTCGAAAATTCCGGCCCGGAGGCCAAAGGCGTTCGCGTCGGCATCAAGAAGGGCGGCTGCGCCGGGATGGAATATACCATCGATCTGGTGACCGAGCCCAATGCCAAGGACGACCTGATCGAGCGCGATGGCGCCAGGGTCTGGGTCGAGCCATCGGCCGTGCTCTATCTGCTCGGCACCGAAATGGGCTTCGAGCAGACGACGCTGCGCTCCGGCTTCACCTTCACCAACCCGAACCAGACATCGGCCTGCGGCTGCGGCGAATCCGTCGAATTGAAGCCCGCCGATCTCGCGGCCCTTGCCGCGCAGCGCCAGAGCGAGCCGGCGCATTCCTAACCCGGCAGGCTGGCTAGAAATTTCCGCCGATCATTCCGGAGGAATCCGGTTCAAGTCGTTTCAATTTATGGATGAGTGAAACGAGGTGCCGCACCGCATGCTGCGTCCTGCTCAGCGGAACCTGTCTGAAAAAACGACTGTGAATGGGATCGTGTGTCGATGTCCAGGAAAGAGACCACGCGGCAGCCGTAGGGATTGTTCCCTGCCAGTCGAATACCAAGATTGGTGGAAAATAACGAATCCGGGTTCCAATATTCGTGGCGTCCGGTGCTGAGGAGCTCACCCCGTTCGACGAAGAATGTCGCTCTCAGTAGCTTTTCCTCCTCCGTGGAAATTGGTTCCGCTCCCTGAGCGAGTTCGAGTTTGCACGAACGTCTTGATTTGCCACCATCTGGTGGGTACTCGGCTTCCACGACAACGAAACGAGATCCTGGAACCTCCCAGCGTTGTTCTGCCATTTTGTATCCATGTAGAAGTGGAAAGGGTACCCCCGGAGCAGTTATGGGGGGCACCGTTCTCACGCTACGCCCAAGGTCGCGTAATCCTGTCGCGTCAAAGTCTTTACCGGTCTCCACGGCGATCCGACAGCGTGTGAACAAATCACGCCAAACACCGGAAAGGTCTTCGTTAGCGCCAGCGCTGGTTATCAGGGCTAAATTCAGAAGGATTGATAGGGTAATGCGGCGCAAGCGGAATTCTTTCCTGAGATGGTGCAGGGCGGCTGATTTCGTGATGGCCGAGTCAGTAGGCAAACGGACAGAGGACCGATCCGAAAATTTATAACAATAACTTCGAGAATCGCGCTCAGTCGCGTTTAATGCTCATCAGCATTTCCCACATGTCGGCGCCGGTCTCGAAGACAGCGGCGTTTGCCTTGTAGGCCTGTTCGGCTTCGATCATCTCGGTCAGTTCGGTGGCCGGATCGACGTCCGAAGTCGTTGGTTCGACGATGGCCTGCACGCCCGGTTCAGTGGAGGTGAGGCTGGTGTTCAGCCTGGCGTAACCCGGCGTGCTGCTGTTGGCGACATTGTTGGCGATCGCGCCGATCCGGGTCATCTGCGCCCGCATTCCCGAAAGAGCAATGTTGGTAATGCCCGATATGCTCATCAGCCGTTTCCCCAGAACTGGATGATCGTCTTTTACCTGCAAGGATTTAGGGAATGCTGAAGGCGTTGCGTTAGCGAAAAGCTATAGCCGGCGCGGCCTGCCGCTCCAGCTGTTCCGGATTGGCACGGATCCGGTTTCGCTATCGCGACGCCACCCAATCGTGCCAGTCGCTTTCGCTGCCGTTGAAGACGTTTAGGTCGATCTTGCCGTCGACGCCGTCGGAGAGGCCGGAGCCGGAATATTGCCAGAACAGCCACTTGCGGCCCGGATAGACCTTCGACGGGTGGGCGGCGACCGAGCGCAGCCAGAAGGGATAGTCGAGCATCTGGCCCTTCAAATTGTCGCGGTAGAAATCCGGTGCCGTGTAGATGATCGGGCGCTGGCCATAATAGCGCTCCAGCTTGTCCATGAAGACCTGCATCTTCTCCCGGACGCGGGCCGGGGAAATGCGCCGCTTGCAGCTCGATTCGCCGTTCCATTCGACGTCGATCACCGGCGGAAGCGCGTTTGCTTCTCTCGGCACGTTGCGGATGAACCAGTCGGCCTGTTCACCGGCCGTGCGACACCAGTAGAAGAAATGGTAGGCGCCGTGTTTCAGGCCGGCTTCCTTGGCCCGGCGCCAGTTCTTCCTGAACATCGGATCGAGATGATCGCCGCCGTCGGTCGCCTTGATGTAGACGAAGTTCGCCCCCTGCTGCCGCAGAGTGTCCCAATCGATCTCGCCTTGCCAGCGCGAGACGTCGACGCCATGCACGGCAAGCTTTCGGGGTGAGGTCGAGCCGAAGTTGATCGGCTTGGCGTCGCGGAAACGGTGGCTATAAATTCGCGAGCGTGTCGGTGATTTCGGACCTGCCTCCGGGTCGATCCCCGGATTGGCAGGCATCAACATCGCAACCGGCCTTTCCGTCGGCATCGGCATGCCAACCGGTCTTTCCGCCGGTACCAGCGCTTGAGGTTCCGGAACCGGTCCCGTCCAGCTCAATACTTCCTGCGGCGGGCTTGCCTGCGGGGCGGCGTCGCCAACGGCGGCGGCCGGTATCGGACCGGTCGGCTTCGCGATGGCATTGGTGGTTTCCTTCGACGGCACAGGGGTGAGCACGTCTTCGGCGCCAGAGCTCGTGGAGCATCCCGACAGGATCACGGCGGCGAGGAGAATTGCTGATACAGCCGATGAGCGCATAAGAACCTGCACGCAAAACCAAGATCGACGGCGACGTTTCCGGTAGGGAAAACCGCCCATTTTGAATTGCTAACAGAGACTTGCTAAGAAAGGTTAAATTTGAATCCAATGCCGTGAAAGGGGGCCGAGTTCATTCCGCCGCTCGCCGCCTATGCAAGGCCCCGCGTGCAAGCCCTCCAGAACGGTGCCGGAGGGCTTGCAGATTGCTGTTACTCCGCTGCCTCGGCGTAGCTTTCGACCGGCGGGCAGGTGCAGATCAGGTTGCGGTCGCCATAGACGTTGTCGACGCGGTTGACCGGCGACCAGTATTTGTCGACGCGGAAGGCGCCGGGCGGGAAGCAGGCCTGTTCCCGGCTGTAGGGCCGATCCCATTCGCCGACAAGATCTTCCACCGTGTGCGGGGCGTTCTTCAGCGGGTTGTTGACCTTGTCCATCCGGCCGTCCTCGATGGCGCGGGCTTCCTCGCGGATCGCCAGCATCGCCTCGCAGAAGCGGTCGAGCTCGGCCTTGGTCTCGCTTTCCGTCGGCTCGATCATCAGCGTGCCTGATACCGGCCAGCTCATGGTCGGCGCATGGAAGCCGCAGTCGATCAGCCGCTTGGCGACGTCGTCGACGGTGACGCCTGAACTGTCGACCAGCGGCCGCGTGTCGATGATGCATTCATGCGCCACACGGCCGGTCTTCGACTTGTAGAGCACGTCATAGGCGCCCTTCAGCCGGGCGGCGATATAGTTGGCGTTGAGGATCGCCACCTTGGTCGCCTGCGTCAGGCCTTCGCCGCCCATCATCAGGCAATAGCTCCAGGAGATCGGCAGGATCGAAGCCGAGCCGAAGGCAGCGGCCGACACCGCGCCCGGACGGCCGTCGGTCTCGGGATGGCCGGGCAGGTGGGGCGCCAGATGCGCCTTGACGCCGATCGGACCCATGCCGGGACCGCCGCCGCCGTGCGGGATGCAGAAGGTCTTGTGCAGGTTGAGATGGGACACGTCGGAGCCGATGTCACCAGGGCGGGACAGGCCGACCATGGCGTTCATGTTGGCGCCGTCAAGATAGACCTGGCCGCCGTGCTTGTGCACCAGCTCGCAGATCTCCTTGACCGTCTCCTCGAACACACCGTGCGTCGAAGGGTAGGTGATCATGCAACAGGAAAGATTTGCCGCATGCTCCTCGGCCTTGGCGCGGAAATCCTCCATGTCGATGTCGCCATTCTCGCGCACCTTGACGACGACCACCTTCATGCCGACCATCTGGGCCGAGGCCGGGTTGGTGCCGTGCGCGGAGGTCGGGATCAGGCAGACGTCACGATGGCCCTCGCCATTGGCGATGTGGTAGTTGCGGATCGTCAGCAGGCCGGCATATTCGCCTTGCGCGCCGGAATTCGGCTGCATCGAGAAGGCGTCGTAGCCGGTGACGGCGCAGAGCTTTTCCGTCAGGTCGTCGAGCATCTCGCGATAACCGAGCGCCTGGTCGGCCGGCACGAAGGGATGGATGTCGGAAAATTCCGGCCAGGTGATCGGCAGCATTTCCGCCGTCGCATTGAGCTTCATCGTGCAGGAACCGAGCGGGATCATGGCGCGGTCGAGCGCCAGATCCCGGTCGGAGAGCCGGCGGATATAGCGGGTCATCTCGCTCTCGGCCCGATTCATGTGGAAGATCGGATGGGCGAGATAATCGGTCGTCCGGAGCAGGCCCTTCGGCAGCCGATAGGACGGCTCGAAATCGGCGATGGTGAAATTGCCGCCGAAGGCACGCCAGACGGCTTCGAGGGTCGCGGGTCGGGTGCGCTCGTCGAGGCTCATGCCGATCTTCGTCTCGCCGACCTTGCGCAGATTGACGCCCTCGGCAACGGCGGCGCGCAGGATGAGACCCTGCATGTGGCCGACATCGACGGTGATCGTGTCGAAGAAGCATTCCGGCTCGATCTTATAGCCAAGCTTTTCCAGGCCCTTGGCCATCAGCACGGCCTTCTGGTGCACCTGCTGGGCGATCGCCTTGATGCCATCGGGCCCGTGGAAGACCGCATACATCGAGGCCATGACGGCGAGCAGCACCTGGGCGGTGCAGATGTTCGACGTCGCCTTCTCGCGGCGGATATGCTGTTCGCGGGTCTGCAGCGACAGGCGGTAGGCGCGGTTGCCGCGGGCATCGACGGAAACGCCGACAAGGCGGCCGGGCATGGAGCGCTTGATGGCGTCCTTGACCGCCATATAGGCCGCATGCGGGCCGCCGTAGCCGACCGGGACACCGAAGCGCTGCGAGGAGCCGACGGCGATGTCGGCGCCCATTTCGCCGGGCGATTTCAGCAGCGTCAGCGCCAGGATATCGGCCGCGACCACTGATATGGCGCCGGCCTGGTGCAGGCGTGCGATCAGGCCGGTGAAATCATGCACGTGGCCATGGGTGCCGGGATACTGGAAGATCGCGCCGAAGACGTCGACGGGATCGAGATCGGTGAAGGGATTGCCGACGATGACGCTCCAGCCGAGCGGTTCGGCACGGGTGCGGATCAGGGCAATGGTCTGCGGATGGCAGTCGGCATCGACGAAGAAGGCCTTGGCCTTCGACTTGGAGACCCGCTCGGCCATCGCCATGCCTTCGGCAGCGGCGGTCGCCTCGTCGAGCAGCGAGGCGTTGGCGACATCGAGGCCGGTCAAGTCGCAGACCATCGTCTGGTAATTCAGGAGCGCTTCCAGGCGGCCCTGGCTGATCTCCGGCTGGTAAGGCGTGTAAGCCGTGTACCAGGCGGGATTCTCCAGGATGTTGCGCTGGATGACCGGCGGCGTGATCGTGCCGTAGTAGCCTTGGCCGATCAGCGAGACGAGCACCTTGTTCTTGTTGGCGGTCTCGCGCAGTTTGTCGAGCGCCTCGCGCTCGGTCATCGGCGCGCCCCAGACGAGCGGCGCTTTCTGGCGGATGGTGGGCGGCAGCGTCGCGTCGATCAGGCCGTCGAGGCTGTTAAAACCGATCACCTTCAGCATGTCGGTCATCTCGGCCGGCGACGGGCCGATATGGCGGCGATTGGCGAAATCGTAGGGCTGGTAATCGGTGAACTGGAATTCGGTCGGCGTCGTCATTACGCGGTGAGCTCCTTGTAGGCGGCCTCATCGAGCAGGCCGTCGGCATCGGCGCGATTCTTGAGCTTCAGCTTGAAGAACCAGCCGGCGCCTTGCGGATCGGAATTGATGAGCGAGGGATCGGCGACGATCGCGTCGTTGACAGCGGTGATCTCGCCGTCAAGTGGACAATAGACTTCGGAGGCTGCCTTGACGGATTCGACGGTCGCCGCATCGTCGTTCTTCGAAAAGCTCTTGCCGACTTCCGGCAGTTCGACGAAGACGAGATCGCCCAGCTGTTCGACGGCGTAGGTGGTGATGCCGACGGTTGCGACATCGCCGTCGAGTTCAAGCCATTCATGTTCAGCGGTAAATTTCAGCATGGAAAAATCCTTTCGGAAACAGAGTTTCAGCGTTTGTAGGTCGGCGTAACGAAGGGCAGGGCGGAGACGGTGACCGGCAGGAACTTGCCGCGCACCTCGGCATAAACCTGCGTGCCGGCCACGGCATGAGAGACCGGAACGTAGCCCATGGCGACGGGTCCTTCGACGCTGGGGCCGAAGCCGCCCGAGGTGACTTCGCCGATTTCGGTCTGGCCCTCGGCATCGGCATAGAGTTTGGCATGGCCGCGAACCGGCGCCTTGCCTTCCGGCTTCAGGCCCACGCGGCGGCGGGCGGCGCCGTTTTCGAGTTCGGAGAGAATGCGGCCGGAGCCCGGAAAACCGCCGGCGCGTGCGCCGCCGGCCCGTCGCGCCTTCTGCATCGCCCATTCCAGCGCTGCCTCGACCGGCGAGGTGGACGCGTCGATATCGTTGCCATAGAGGCAGAGGCCGGCTTCCAGGCGCAGCGAATCGCGGGCGCCGAGACCGATTGCCTGAACGTCGGGATGTTCGAGCAACCGCATGGTGACATCCTCGGCCTTGTCTGATGGAATCGAGATTTCGAAGCCGTCCTCGCCGCTATAGCCCGAGCGCGAGACGAGACAGGAAACGTCGTGCAGGCGGCAGTGGCGCACGTCCATGAACTTCATTGCCGCGACATCGGCCCAGAGTTCGGCGAGAACCTCGACGGCGCGCGGCCCCTGCAGCGCGATCAAAGCGCGGTTCAGCAGCGTGATGTCGCACTGGTCACCGATATGGGCCTGCAGATGGGCGAGGTCCGCCTCCTTGCAGGAAGCGTTGACGACGACGAACAGGTGGTCATCGAGATGGGTGATCATCAGATCGTCGAGAATGCCGCCGGTGTCGTCGGTGAAGAAACCGTAGCGCTGGCGACCTTCGGGAAGGCCGAGGATGTCGACAGGCACGAGGCTTTCGAGCGCCAGCGCCGCATCCTCATAGCTGCCCGACTTCGCCTTCACGATGACCTGACCCATATGGGAGACGTCGAAGAGGCCGGCTTCGGTACGGGTATGAAGATGTTCCTTCATCACGCCGGCGGGATATTGTACCGGCATGTCGTAACCCGCGAACGGCACCATGCGGGCGCCGAGCGAAAGATGCAGGGCATGCAGCGGGGTTTTCTTCAGGGCAGCAGTATCGTCCAAACGACGCCTCCGGGGTTTGCGCCTTGTTGCGAAGGCGCGGGCTCAAATCTGAAGGCGCGGCTGCGCGCTTCTCTCCTGAGCCCCCTCTGTCCTTGACGCCTGAGATTGTTATCCCTTCGGCGAGCGTTTCGAGAACGCTTCTCTCCAGAGTTCCGTCTGCCCCTTGCTGGTCCTTTGGCCTGAGAGTTTCCGGGGCGGTTGCTCCTTCGGCACCGGTGACGAATGCACCGGATTCTCCCAACAGGGTTGGTCGCAATTATCCGGCGAGCGTGGCGCTTGGCAAGGCCAAATGTCGTGACCGGACAAATTTTTGTCGCCATAGTCAGGTCCGGCCCCCGGCTGCGGCAAATCTGCTTTTGCAATCCAAGAGGAAACCGGCTATCGCGACATGCTGTTGAAGGGGATCTCATGCGGCAGAACGGACTGAAAGCAACGCTCTTTTTGCGCATGTTTTGCGCCTTGAGCCTGCTTTTGCTCGGCTTTGCCCACCAGGCGCCGCAGGCTGTCGCTTCCGACGGTTATGATGCGGCTGCCTATGTGCTGCCCGACGGCAGCTTTGCCTCGCTCTGCGTTACCGTGAGAGACACCGGCGACAAGACTGTTGCCTTCAAGCCGAATTGCGAAGCCTGCCGACTGTCAGCCTCGGTGATCCTGCCGACGCCGGATGCGGGTTCATGGCTCGAGCGCAAGCTCGCCTCGCTCATCAATCCCCCGATCGAGACCTCAGCCGTTGCCGGCGTCAGCGCCGTCAGCCGACCGAACTCCCGCGCCCCTCCGGTCCTCATCTGATCTGCCTTTGCAACCGATGATGAAGCATGCCGGTCCGCCCAACAGAAATTTTCGGCCGGCGAGGAGATATCCGATGAAGACCATCAAGACATTTGGCAAGGCATTCCCGTTTGCCGTCCTTCTTTCTGCAACCGCCTTTGCCGACGCCGAGGCGCATGTGAGCTTCCTCGACAAGGAGGCGAGCCAGGAAAGCACGATTCTCGCCACGCTGCAGGTGCCGCATGGCTGCGACGGCAAGGCGACCACTGAGGTGCGGGTCAAGCTGCCGGAAGGCTTCGTCTTCGCCAAGCCGCAGCCGAAGGCCGGCTGGGAACTCGAAGTGATCAAAGGCGACTACCAGAAGACCTATGACAATCACGGCGACAAGGTGAAGACGGGCGCGGTCGAGATTCGTTGGAAGAACGGCAATCTCTCCGACGACTTCTACGACACCTTCGTCATCCAGGGTAAGGTGTCAGGGGTTGAAGCCGGCACCTCGCTCGCCTTCCCGGTGACCCAGATGTGCGGCGATGCGGTCACCGCCTGGGATCAGGTGGCGAAGGACGGCGGCGACCCACATGGGATGAAAAGCCCGGCGCCGCTCCTGAAAGTCGTCGCGGGGGATAGCCATGGTCACGACCACGACATGGCCGGCATGGATATGGCCGGTATGGACATGACCGGTAAGACCGGCATGGACATGACCGGCATGGGCGCTGCTGCGCCGGCCGGCGAAACGGTCAAGGCCGGAGACCTCGAAATCTCCGGCGGCTTCGCCAAGGCGATGCTGCCCGGCCAGCCGGTCGGCGGCGGCTTCTTCACGGTGAAGAACAGCGGCCAGACGGACGATCGCCTGCTGTCGGTAACCTCGCCGGTATCAGGTGAAGTTCAGATCCATGCGATGGAAACGAAGGACAATGTCATGCGGATGCGACAGCTGAAGGATGGCGTCGCCATCGCCGCCGGCGAAACCGTCAAGCTCGAGCCCGGCAACCTGCATCTGATGTTCCAGAAGGTGAAAACGCCGTTCAAGCAGGGCGATACCGTTCCCGTGACCCTTATCTTCGAGAAGGCCGGCAAGGTCGACCTTGTGCTGCAGGTGCTTTCGGCCCAGAGCAAGTGACAGCGCAGTCCATGAGCCCGCGGCCGTGGCTGCGGGCTCATGACAAGGTCTGGCTTCGTTCGGAAAGTGGCTGTGTCAGACGTCCTCGTAGGATTGCAGCGCCTGCCTGAGGCCGGTCTGCGGCTGGCGGTTGCCTTTGGTCATCAGGTCGAGCGCCACTTCCGTCGATTGAATGATGCTGGAGGGCTCCTCGGCTTCATCAAGGTTTTCGGCCTTCAATTGCCGGTCGGCAATGCGCTTTGCATCACGCGCCGCCGTGCTCGTTGCCACACGCTGCGGGATCCTCAGCGATTCGAAGGCAACGGCGGCGGTGTTGGCCGATATGGACAGGAGCTGCGTCATGCCGTCACGGTATCGGCATGATCTTGGCGCTATCGTAAGAAAATCATTGGCATTTTACCGACTGGCAGGATTTCGTGCGACTCGATTGGAGTTGATCCCGAATTGCGGTAAATCCGGTCTATGATTCAGGCTTTCCTTGTCGCCCTCGGCGGCGCGATCGGTTCCGTCCTCAGATATTACGTCGGCCAATGGGCGCTGAGGCTCATGGGGCCCGCCTTTCCCTGGGGCACGCTCGCCGTCAATGTGGTCGGCTGCTTCGTCATCGGCGTCTTCGCCGAGCTGATCGCGCGCAGGTTCAACGCCTCAATGGAGCTGCGCCTCTTGCTGATTACCGGCTTTCTCGGCGGCTTCACCACTTTCTCGGCCTTCTCGCTGGATGCGATCTCCCTGTTCGAGCGCGGCGAGGCCATCACCGGCGGGATCTACATCGCTGCAAGTGTCGGGCTTTCGATGGCGGCGGTCATATCAGGGCTCGCCGTCATGCGCGCTTTGGCCTGATTTCGATTCCGGTTTCCGTTTTGTGTGAAAATGCTCTAAAGGCTGCGGCAAGAACGCCGGCTCGGCCCGTGCGGCAATTTCCGAAAGATCGAGTATGGCTGGCATAGAACATATCAAGGTTGAACCCGACGAAGCCGGCATGCGGCTCGATCGCTGGTTCAAGGTGCATTTTCCCGGGCTCGGCTTCGGTCCGCTGCAGAAGCTGTTGCGCTCCGGCCAGGTGCGCGTCGACGGCGGCCGTGTCAAATCGGATGCGCGCGTGCAGCCCGGCCAGACGGTGCGCGTGCCGCCGCTCGATGTCGATGCGAAGCTGAAATCGGGACCGATCGCCGGCAAGGATCTCAAGCATTCCAGCGATTTCGACCTCCTGTCGCGCATGGTGCTGCATGAGGACGAAAAGGTGATCGTGCTCAACAAGCCGCCCGGTATTGCGGTGCAGGGCGGCTCCGGCGTGGCCCGGCACATCGACCAGATGCTCGAAGCCTGGACCAGCCCGAAGGGCGAAAAGCCGCGGCTCGTTCACCGCCTCGACCGCGACACCTCGGGCGTTCTCGTCATCGCTCGCACCCGCGGCGCCGCACAGAAGCTGACCGCCGCCTTCCGCGAGCGCGACACCAAGAAAACCTATTGGGCGTTGGTCAAGGGCGTGCCGCGCAAGCACGAGGATAAGATCTCGACCTGGCTCGTCAAGGAAGCGACGGCCGATGGCGACCGCATGCGCATCGCTAAACACGGCGAAGACGGCGCCGACCATGCGATTTCCTTCTACCGCGTGCTGGAGACGGCGGCGCAGAATCTCGCATGGCTTGAAATGGAGCCGTATACCGGCCGTACCCACCAGCTGCGTGTGCATGCCCTGCATATCGGTCATCCGATCATCGGCGATCCGAAATATTTCGACGACGATCCGAATTGGGATTTTCCGGGCGGGATCCAGAAGAAGCTGCACCTGCACGCGCGCCACATTGACATCCCGCATCCATCCGGCGGCCGCCTGCGCGTCAGCGCGCCGCTGCCGCCGCATATGGTGCAGACCTGGAACCTGCTCGGTCTCGACCTTGCCGGCGCTGAAAGGGACAGCGAATGAAACTCGCTCTTTTCGATTGCGACGGCACGCTGGTCGACAGCGCCGGGCTGATCCATGAAACCATGCGACGGACTTTCGACAAATTCGGCAAGCCGGAACCTCGGTTCGAGGACACCAAGGCCATTATCGGCCTGTCGCTCGATATAGCGATCGCCCGGATGCAAGGCAGACCACATGTCGAGCAGCAGGACATCGACATGACGGCGCATTACAAATCGCTGTTTACCGTCGTGCGCCAGGATCTCGACTACAGAGAGCCGCTGTTTCCCGGCATTCGCGAGATGATCGATGCGATCAGCGGCCGCGAGGACCTGCTGATCGGAGCGGTGACGGGAAAATCCCGGCGCGGACTGAATCTGGTGATGGAGACGCACGGTTTCGACCAGCATTTTGTCGTTGCCCGCACCGCCGACGATTGCCCGTCGAAACCGCACCCGGCCATGGTGACGGAATGCTGCGACGAAACCGGCATGAATGCGCGCGACGCCATTGTCATTGGCGACGCGGTTTACGATATGCAGATGGCAAAGGCTGCCGGCGCCAAGGCTATCGGCGTTGCCTGGGGCTATGCCAGCGTGGATGAACTGATCGCCAATGGCGCCGATGCGATCGCCTATCATCCAAACGAGATATTGCGCCATTTTTCCTGAGGTGATGCCATGCGCGATCTGCTGAACGATCTTTCCGAAGGCCTGAGCCATCCCGATCCCATCCGCCGCGCGCAGATCCAGATGAAGAAGCCGCTGCCTAAGCGCTTCTATGCCGAGGTCGCCGTCGCCGAACACGAGGGTGGTTTTGCGATCACCCTCGACGGCAAGATGGTCCGCACGCCGGCGCGGCAGGTCCTCGCCGTGCCGACCGAGGCGCTCGCGCAGCTTGTCGCCGCCGAATGGCGGGCCCAGGGTGAGGAGATCGATCCCGTCACCATGCCGGCGACGCGGCTGGTCAATACCGCGCTCGACGGGGTGGCGACCAATGCGCAGGCGATCTTCGAAGACATTCTGCGTTTTTCCTCGAGCGACCTTCTCTGCTACCGCGCAGACGGACCCGAACTGCTGGTCGAGCGCCAGCGGCAGCGCTGGGATCCGGTGATCGACTGGGCGGCAAATGATCTGGGCGCCCGCTTCATCCTCATTGAAGGGGTGATGCACCATGAGCAGCCGCGCGAGGCGACTGCAGCCTTTGCCGTTACGCTGGCGCGGCATCAGAGCCCGATGGCGCTCGCTGCTCTCCACACCATCACCACGCTGACCGGCTCGGCAATTCTGGCGCTCGCCTTCGCCGAGGGCCGGCTGACCGTCGAAGAGGTGTGGTCGCTTGCCCATCTCGACGAGGACTGGACGATCGAGCACTGGGGACGCGACGAGGAGGCTGAGGAGCGCCGCGCCAAGCGCTTTGTCGAGTTCAAGGCGGCAGCGGATGTTTTTTTCGCCCTAAGCGACTGAAACATATTGCCTTCCCGGACATTATGACGAAATCTGCGACTCCAACGGGGTGGTGCGGGATTTTGCGATGAATTGGCTGAGGTCGTGTTTTTGCCGGGCCGCACTCGTCTGTATTACGCTCACGGCCTGCGCCAGCCTTTTTGGCCCGAAGCCTGCGACGCCGCTCTACGATGTGCGCAGCGCCGTCGTTCTCTCCGGCCCGAACATGCCGGCCGAGCTGCTCTCCGGCATCAACGACCGCGTCAATGCCGCCATCAATGCCACCGTGCGTGATACCGTGCTGCCGCGGGTTGTGCTGACGATCCGCGTGATATCAATCCAGAAAGGCCTCGGCTTCCAGAAGGATCGCAACGTCGCCAAGATCAGCGTCGACGCGGCTTCGGTGGAGGATGGGTCGGTGATCGCCGTCAGCGCCTTCGACGTGACCAGCATGGCCGCCGATCCCAAGCTTGCCGACGAAATCATCGCCGAAGACGTGGCAGCCAGGATTCGCTCGGTTTTCTCGCTCAGCGGACGTAGCCGCTAGCCTACGCAGCGGCAAAGGAGATCGCATGAAGGAAATTCTTGAAGAACTGGAACGCCGCCGCGGCGTCGCCCGCCTTGGCGGCGGCAAGGCGCGTATCGAGGCCCAGCACAAGCGCGGCAAGCTGACCGCGCGCGAGCGCATCGACCTCTTCCTCGACGAAGGCTCCTTCGAGGAGTTCGACATGTTTGTCGAACATCGCTCGACCGATTTCGGCATGGACAAGAGCCGTATCGCCGGCGATGGCGTCGTCACCGGCTGGGGCACGGTCAACGGCCGCACCGTCTTCGTCTTCGCCAAGGACTTCACCGTCTTCGGGGGCTCGCTTTCGGAAGCGCATGCCGAGAAGATCATGAAGGTGCAGGACATGGCGCTGAAGAACCGCGCGCCGATCGTCGGCATCTATGATGCCGGCGGCGCCCGCATCCAAGAAGGTGTGGCGGCCCTCGGCGGTTACGCCGAGGTATTCCAGCGCAACGTGCTCGCTTCCGGCGTCATCCCGCAGATTTCGGTGATCATGGGTCCTTGTGCCGGCGGCGACGTCTATTCGCCTGCCATGACCGATTTCATCTTCATGGTGCGCGATACCTCCTACATGTTCGTCACCGGGCCCGACGTGGTGAAAACGGTGACCAACGAAACGGTAACCGCTGAGGAGCTCGGCGGCGCGAAGGTGCATACGACGCGCTCGTCGATTGCTGACGGCGCTTATGACAATGATGTCGAAACGCTGCTGCAGGTGCGTCGGCTGATCGATTTCCTGCCGCTGTCGAACACCGCGCCGCTGCCCGAGATCGAATGTTACCAGTCGGTAACGGAGACCGACGCCTCGCTCGATACGCTGGTGCCGGCGAGCGCCAACAAACCTTACGACATCAAGGAACTGATCCGGAAGGTGGCGGACGAGGGGGATTTCTTCGAGATCCAGGCGAGTTTTGCCGGAAACATCGTCTGCGGCTTTGGCCGCGTCGAAGGTTCGACCGTCGGTTTCGTCGCCAACCAGCCGATGGTGCTGGCCGGCGTGCTCGACAGCGACGCCTCGCGCAAGGCCGCCCGCTTCGTGCGCTTCTGCGACTGCTTCAACATCCCGATCGTCACCTTCGTCGACGTGCCGGGCTTCCTGCCGGGCACCGCACAGGAATATGGCGGGCTTATCAAGCATGGCGCCAAGCTGCTCTTTGCTTATGCCGAGGCGACGGTGCCGAAGCTCACCGTTATCACACGCAAGGCTTTCGGCGGCGCTTATGATGTGATGGCGTCGAAGCATCTGCGCGGCGACTTGAACTATGCCTGGCCGACGGCGCAGATCGCCGTGATGGGCGCCAAGGGCGCGGTCGAGATCATCTTCCGCAAGGATATCGCCGATCCCGAAAAGATCGCCGAACATACGAAAATGTACGAGGACCGGTTTCTTTCACCCTTTGTCGCCGCCGAGCGCGGTTATGTCGATGAGGTGATCATGCCGCATTCGACCCGGCGGCGGCTGGCGCGCGGCCTGAAGATGCTGCGCAACAAGGACCTCGCCAATCCCTGGAAGAAACACGACAACATCCCGCTCTGAGATTTTTTATCGAATAAAGTCGCGCGGCCGGGTGTTTATCCGCTGTCGAAAAAGTGAACGGCCGTCAGCGATCCGTGTGTTCAATCCTTCCCGGGGACAAGCTAACGCTCGGCTGCATTGGTTTAAATGGAGAGGTTTAATGTCAACTTTCGAGCGTCTTTCCGCCTATCGCCCTTATGGGCTGGCCGCTCTCAGAATTATAACCGCGCTGCTGTTCATCGAACACGGCACGATGAAGCTTTTCGGCTTTCCCGCTTCGCAGATGTCCGGCTCGCTGCCGCCGCTGATGCTGTTTGCGGCTCTTCTCGAGCTTGTCGGCGGCATCCTCATTCTCGTCGGCCTGCTGACCCGCCCCGTCGCCTTCCTGCTCGCCGGCGAAATGGCGGTCGCCTATTTCATGGCGCATGCCCCGAACAGCTTCTTCCCGGCCGTCAACCAGGGCGACGCTGCAATCCTGTTCTGCTTCGTCTTCCTCTACCTGTTCTTCTCCGGTCCCGGCGCCTTTGCCGTCGATAACCGCAAGACGGCCTGAGCAGACATAGCTGCGGGGCGTTCTAATGCCCCGCAGCAATTTCCTGGTCAGGCGGTCAGCTTGAGACCGGCGATGCCGCCGACGATCAGGAGGATACAGGCAAGACGGGAGACACTTGCCTCATCGCCGAGCAACCAGACGCCGAGCAGCACGGTGCCGACCGTGCCGATGCCGGTCCAGACCGCATAGGCGGTGCCGATCGGCAGATATTTCACCGCCAAGCCGAGCAGCACGACGCTGACCACCATGGATATGACAGTCAACGCCGTCGGCAACGGCCGCGTGAAACCGTCGGTATATTTAAGGCCGATTGCCCAACCACATTCGAAAAGGCCGGCAAGAAAAAGCAGAAACCAGGCCATGCGACTCTCCTTGTTCAAGAGCGAGGCCGTCCCCGCGACGTTGCATCCTCAGGACGCCGCAGTCGTCTGCGATTGTGTCTATATGCGTGAGGGGACGGCTGTGTTCAAGGTAGGAATCCGCATGGCCGCCATGCCACCCGTTTCATGCGAGCGTGATCAGGGCCTCCCGCCAGCCTCGGTGGAAAGGCTCTTGGCGCGGCGGCAGAGCCGGTCGAAGGTTTCGAGGAAGCGTGAGCGGTCTTTCGGGCTGAAGGCGGCGTTATAGCCCTTGCTCTCACCGGTTTCGCGCAGATGCGCGCCGAGATCGCGCATGGCGCTTGCCATGCCGATATTGCTCTCGTCGAAGACACGGCCCGTCGGGCCGCTGACGAAAGCGCCGGTGACGACGCAGCGCACGGCGAGCGGCACGTCGGCCGTAACGACGACATCGCCCGGACCGGCGTGCTCGGCGATCCAGTTGTCGGCGGCGTCGAAGGCGTTGGAGACGATGACGTTGTGAACCATCGGATCGCGCGACGGGCGCAGGCCGGAATTGGCGACGAAGGTGACTTCGAGGCCGTGGCGTTCGGCAACTTTCAGGACTTCCGGCTTCACCGGGCAGGCATCGGCATCGACGTAGATCATGATGATATCCTCATGCCGGCTGAACAACCGGCAGTCTGATCATATCGACATGGGGGATGCCGTCTTCCAGATATTCCTCCGATGCCACGACGAAACCGAAGGCTTCGTAGAATCGGCGCAGGTGGGCCTGCGCCGACAAGGCGATGGGGTTTGCCGGATAAAGCCGTTCGCAAGCAGAGATCGCTTCGCTCATCAATGCATCGCCCAGCCGCTTGCCGCGATGGGCGGGCGAGACGACGACGCGACCGATCTTTGACGGATCCTGCGGCTCATGCGGTTTCAAAATCCGCGCCGAAGCCAGGAGCTCGCCCCTCTCCATCAGCCGTAGATGCAGGGCATCGATATCCTTGCCGTCGAGTTCCGGATAGGGGCAGTTCTGCTCGACGACGAAGACATCCACGCGCATCTTCAAGAGGTCGTAGAGTTCGCGCGCGGGGAGCTCATCGACACTCTTGAGGTCGGCGGTGTAGGGCGTCGCAACCATCAATACACGACCACGCCGCGGATGCTCTCACCCTTGTGCATCATCTCGAAGCCCTTGTTAATGTCTTCGAGCGGCATGGCGTGGGTGATCATCGGATCGATCTGGATCTTGCCCTGCATGTACCAGTCGACGATCTTCGGCACGTCGGTGCGGCCGCGGGCGCCACCGAAGGCGGTGCCCATCCAGTTGCGGCCGGTCACCAGCTGGAACGGCCGGGTGGAGATCTCCTGGCCGGCGCCGGCCACGCCGATGATGACTGACTTGCCCCAGCCGCGATGGGAGGCTTCCAGCGCCTGGCGCATCACCTTGGTGTTGCCGGTGCAGTCGAAGGTATAGTCGGCGCCGCCGATCAGGTCGCCATTGCGCTTCGTCATGTTGACGAGATAGGGCACGATGTCGTCGCCGACTTCCTTCGGATTGACGAAATGCGTCATGCCGAACTTCTCGCCCCAGGCCTTGCGGTCAGGATTGATGTCGACGCCGATGATCATGTCGGCGCCGGCAAGCCGCAGCCCCTGCAGCACGTTGAGGCCGATGCCGCCGAGACCGAAGACGATCGCCGTCGAACCGATCTCGACCTTGGCGGTGTTGATCACCGCGCCGATGCCGGTGGTGACGCCGCAGCCGATATAGCAGATCTTGTCGAAAGGGGCGTCGGGATTGACCTTGGCCAGCGCAATCTCCGGCAGCACGGTGTAATTGGCGAAGGTCGAGCAGCCCATATAGTGATGGATCTTGTCCTTGCCGATCGAGAAGCGCGAGGTGCCATCCGGCATCACACCCTGGCCCTGGGTCGAGCGGATGGCGGTGCAGAGATTGGTCTTGCGCGACAGGCAGGAATAGCATTCGCGGCATTCCGGTGTGTAGAGCGGAATGACGTGGTCACCCTTCTTGACCGAGGTCACACCCGGGCCGACGTCGACGACGATGCCGGCACCCTCATGGCCGAGAATAGCAGGGAACAGGCCTTCCGGATCGGCGCCGGACAGGGTGAAATCGTCGGTGTGGCAGATGCCGGTCGCCTTGACCTCGACCAGCACCTCGCCGGCCTTCGGCCCCTCCAGCTGCACGGTCATCACTTCGAGCGGTTTTCCGGCCTGAACGGCTACGGCGGCGCGAACGTCCATCTTTAGATCTCCCTGATGATTTTGTCGGTTTCCGACTGCTTATATCGGACGAAGCTTGGCATGGCCGGTGAGCCCGGCTCAAGCGAATTCCATGATCACCGCATCGACGGCAAGGCTTTCGCCAGCTGCGGCATTGATCTTCGAGACCACGAGATCGCGGTCGGCGCGCAAGACATTCTCCATCTTCATCGCCTCGACGATCGCAAGCGTCTCACCGGCCTTGACCTCCTGGCCCTCGGCGACCGCGATCGACACGACGAGGCCGGGCATCGGGCAGAGCAGAAGCTTGGACGTATCGGGCGGCAGCTTTACCGGCATCAGCCTGTCGAGTTCGGCATGGCGCGGCGAAAAGACCTTGGCGGTGACGGACAGCCCCTGCCAGTCGATGCGCAAGCCGCTGAGAACGGGACGGATCTGGGCCTTAATATCCCGGCCGCCGACCTTGCCGCTCCAGACCGGATCTCCCGGTCTCCAATCGGTGACAACGCTCCGGTTTTCGCCTTCTATCGCCATGTCCATATCGAAGGGGATGGTGACGAGGCCGTCGAGCAATCTGACATCGACGTAGTTTTCGCCTGTTTTGACCACCCAATGCTCACGCAGTGCGCCGGACGCGGCGCGCAGGCGATCGACAAAACCTTCGCGGCGGTTCGTTTCGATAAGTGAAGCCGACAGCGCTATCGCAGCAAGCGTGGCTTCCTCCCGCCCGTCCGGCTTCATCGGTGCGAAGCCTTCAGGATATTCCTCGGCGATGAAACCGGTGGAAAGCCGGCCCTCACGCCAGCGTGGATGTTTCATCAGCGCCGACAGGAAGGGGATATTGTGTTCGATGCCGTCGACGACGAATCCATCGAGCGCCCGGCCCATGGCGTCGATCGCCTCGCCGCGCGTCGGCGCCCAGGTGCAGAGCTTGGCGATCATCGGGTCGTAATACATCGAGATCTCCGCACCCTCGAAGACGCCAGTATCGTTGCGGATGACGACGTTGCCGCTGCGGCCTTCCGCCGGCGGGCGGTAGCGCGTCAGGCGGCCGATCGAAGGCAGGAAATTGCGGTAGGGATCTTCGGCATAGAGCCGGCTTTCGATCGCCCAGCCATCGAGGCTGACATCCTCCTGGCCGAAGCTGAGCGGCTCTCCGGCCGCGACGCGGATCATTTGTTCGACGAGATCGATGCCGGTGACGAGCTCGGTGACGGGGTGCTCGACCTGAAGACGGGTGTTCATTTCGAGGAAATAGAAGTTGCGGTCGCGGTCGACGATGAATTCGACGGTGCCGGCGCTCTGATATTCGACGGCCCTCGCCAGCGCCACCGATTGTTCGCCCATGGCCTTGCGGGTGTTTTCGTCGAGGAAAGGCGAGGGCGCCTCTTCGGCCACTTTCTGGTTGCGCCGCTGGATCGAGCATTCCCGCTCGCCGAGATAAACGACATTGCCATGCGCATCGGCCAGCACCTGGATCTCGATATGGCGCGGCTCGACGACGAACTTCTCGATGAAGACGCGGTCGTCGCCGAAGGAGCTTTTCGCCTCAGAGCGGGCGCGCTCGAAGCCGTCGCGGACCTCAGCCTGGTTCCAGGCGATGCGCATGCCCTTGCCGCCGCCGCCGGCCGAGGCCTTGATCATGACGGGATAGCCGATGCCGCCTGCGATCGTTTCCGCATGGGCGGCATCCTCGATGACGCCGAGATGGCCGGGCACGGTGGAGACGCCGGCGGCATTGGCAAATTTCTTCGATTCGATCTTGTCGCCCATCGCCATGATCGCCTTCGGCTTCGGGCCGATGAAGACGATGCCCTGCTTTTCCAGCTCGGCGCAAAAGGAGGCACGCTCGGAAAGAAAGCCGTAACCGGGATGAACCGCTTCGGCGCCCGTCGCCTTGCAGGCGGCGATGATCCTTTCGGCGACAAGATAACTTTCCGATGCTGCAGCGGGGCCGATATGCACGGCCTCATCAGCCATCTCGACATGCAGCGCATCCCGATCCGCATCCGAATAGACCGCAACGGTCGAAATGCCCATGCGGCGCGCAGTCTTGATCACGCGGCAGGCAATCTCGCCGCGATTCGCGATCAGGATTTTCTTGAACATCGAGACTCCACCCAGAAATGCGTTCCGGAGTTTTACGCACAAAACACCGGAACGCACAATCGGGCTTGAGAAGGCTCAGGCGACGGCGGCTTCGGCGACCGGCTCTTCGTCGACGATGCGAAGCCAGCGGCTGCGGCGCGGCTCGGCACGATCGCGCAGTTCGACGGCAGCCATGATGCCGGCCCAGTGCGGATGGTTGGCAGCCGGCAGGGTTGCCTGCTCGATCTGCTGGAAGACGCCGTATTCGGCCGGAGATACGGCGATGACGCCGCCCGCGGCGATGCTTCTGAAGATGCGCATCGTAAAGTCGACGTCCTGGCGGGTGATGCTCCTGCGGTCGGCGGCGCGCGACAGCTTGTAGCCGCCGATGCCGTCTGTGATCGCCAGGCGCAGCTGGTCGAGGGCAAGTGCGCGCAGTTCACCCGGAACATCGGCCGAAATCTCCATGACGTGGAGAATGAGCTCGAGCTCCAGCGCCGAGTTGACGACGCCATCGGTCGTGAACATGCGCATGATCCAGGCAACGTTGATTTCATCCAACGAGCCCTGCGGATAGGTGTGATTGACGATGAAACCGGCGAGCTGCTCCACGAAGAAAGCGTTCCACTCGGCACATTTTTCAGGACAGGAATTGTTGAGCGCCAACATCGCCGCGACATCCTGGGATGTCCGGATTCCCTCGGGAAAGGCATGTTTGCGCAGCAATACGATATCTTCGGCCGCCAGCCGATGCTTGCCGGCCACCACGCAGGCCGGAAAAGCGAGACGAAATTCGCTCATGTTTTAACTCCAGGCCTCATCATGAAGCCAGGGACAGTTTTATCGCTTGCGAATTGACGATCCCTCAAGAAGGGGCGTTAACCCGATATTCCCGAAATCAAGGGGATTTTAGCGATTGTGCTGCTGCCGCTCGCGCCAGATGATGAAAAGGCCCGATGCAACGATGATGAAGATGCCGATCCACTTGGAAAAACTCGGGAAATCGTTGAACAACGCATAGCCGAGGACGGTGGCCGAGATGATCTCGAAATATTGGAAAGGTGCGAGCAGCGACAGCGGCGCCAGCCGGAAAGCCCGGACCACCAGCATATGCGCATATCCGGAGATCGAGCCGAGGGCGAGAAGCAGCCCGAGACCGAGACCGGAGGCGGGCAGGGAGATGGCGAAATCCGCGCTGCCGGCGCCGCTGCCGACGAGCAGGGCGGCGGCCATGAAAACCGTCCCGCCAATGCCGGCCATCGTCTGCATGGTGAGCGGCGAATCGGCCTCGCCGATTGCGCGGTTGAGGAAAAGATAGAGCGAGAACAGAAAGGCGCAGGCGACCGGCAGCAGCGCCTTGAGGCCGAAAATCTCGTAACTGGGCTGAATGACGATCATCGCGCCGCCGAAACCGACTGCGATCGCCATCCAGCGCCGCCAGCCGACCTTCTCTCCGAGGAACACAGCCGACATCGCGGTCAACATGAAGGGCTCGACGAAATAGATGGCGAAGACGTCGGCAAGCGGCATGTATTTGACGGCGACGAAGAACAGCAGGCTTGCAGCCCCGTGCAGCACGCCGCGCAGAATATTCATCCAGGGTCGCTTGGCCGAAAACGCCTTGAACCCGAAAAGCGCAACGAGGATCGGCAGGGTGCAGGCGATCTGGAAAAAGAATCGGTAGAAAGTCACCTGGCCCGGCGACATCGCCTCGAAGGTCGCCATGTATTTGGCGATGGCGTCCATGATCGGCAGGATGAACATGGCGCCGGACATGATGGCCATGCCCTGCAGGGAGTTTTGATGGGGCTCTGACATGGCTGCCGATTCTTGCGGGAAAGGCGCCCATCAATCACGGGAAAGCCGGGCAAATCAAGCCGTCAAACCTCGCAAGCGGTCAAGGCTCGTTCACTGTCTCGCCAAAAACCGTCTCGAAAGCGGCGCGTAGCCTGATGTCGACATCCGCCATCATGACAGGCAGGCCGAGGTCGACGAGGCTGGTCACGCCATAGGCCGATATCCCGCAGGGCACGATGCCGCTGAAATGATCGAGATCCGGATCGACGTTCAGCGACAGGCCGTGGAAGGTCACCCATTTGCGCAAGCGGATGCCGAGGGCGGCGATCTTGTCTTCAGCCATGGTTCCGTCGGCCAGCAACGGTTTTTCCGGCCGGCGCACCCAGACGCCGACGCGATCCTCGCGCCGCTCGCCGCGCACGTTCATCATGTCGAGCGTGCGGATGACGACCTCCTCGAGGGCGGCGACGAAGGCGCGCACGTCCTGGCGGCGGCGCTTCAGGTCAAGCATGACGTAGGCGACGCGCTGACCGGGTCCGTGATAGGTATATTCGCCGCCGCGTCCCGTCGCAAAGACCGGGAAGCGATCCGGCTGGACGAGGTCACCCGCATTGGCGCTGGTGCCGGCGGTGTAGAGCGGCGGATGCTCGACGAGCCAGACGAGCTCGTCGCCGCCCTCTGCGATCGCCGCCACCTCCCGCTCCATCGCTACCACCGCTTCCTCATAGGCGACGAGCCCATCGGCGATGCGCCAGCGCACGGGGCGGCTATCGAGTTTGGGGAGCATGGAGAATTCGAGATCGGTGCGAAGCATGGCCATTCCTTGCCGCTTGCCCCGAAATGCCTGATATATAGGGGCGGCAGGCAACCTATATGGACCCGTTTTTCAGCCAATTCAAATGCTGTGAAAGGTTTTCAAAAAAACTGTCATATCGCCCTTGTGCACCCCAAATGCTTTTGCTACATGCTGCCCCGCCGACGCAAATCGGCACCTACCACGATGCGGTCGTGGCGGAATTGGTAGACGCGCAGCGTTGAGGTCGCTGTGGGGCAACCCGTGGAAGTTCGAGTCTTCTCGACCGCACCATCCCTTTCAGGGAACGCTCGCCGGGCGACGAATTCGGCATAGCTTAATAACTTTATTTGTCTGACACGGCCGGCTGGCCGTCGCTGCCGCTGCGTCGGACATGGGCATCGACGACAGTGATACACGTCGCACCGATCTGAACCGCGACTCAAGCGATCAGCGGTTCTCGAACATCGCGATCTCATTTTGAGACGCTATACGAGATTTCCCGTAAACGGCTTAACCCGTCATTAGCTGCAGCCAGGATATATATCGGTCCGGTGTGTATCGGCGGAAGCATTGGGAATTATGAAGATAAAAGACGCGACAGGCGGGTCGTTCCTCGACATCTATTTGGTCCTCGACATCATCGAGAAAGTTCTGGTCGTCTATCTCTTTGTCGCGATTGTACTGCGCATTCTGCCGCAGGCGCACGGTGACAGAGCGATTATCGATTGCCTGCTGCTCGTCTCGGAAGGCGCTGCCGCCTTTCTGATCCTGACCCGCCGGCCGACGAGGAATGCGTCGCTAAGGGTCTATGACTGGACTGTCACCGCCATAGGAACGCTCTTCCCGCTGCTCGTCTCGCCAACGACGACGGAGCCGCTTGCGCCGCTCTGGCTCTGTGGAATGGTGATGTGCCTCGGCTTTATCCTGCAAATATCGGCAAAGCTGGTATTGCGGAGAAGCTTCGGTCTGGTGCCCGCCAATCGTGGCGTCAAGATCGGCGGCCCCTACAGGCTTGTCCGCCACCCGATGTATGCGGGCTATTTGATGACGCATGTCAGTTTCTTCCTGGCCAATCCGTCGCTCTTGAATTTCGCCATTTATGCGACGGCGCTCTCCGCGCAATGTCTGCGCCTTCTGGCGGAGGAACGGCTGCTCAAGGAGGATCCGGCCTATACCACCTTCATGGCCACGACGCGTTACCGGCTCGTGCCATTCGTGTTCTGAGCGGGTTCGAAGCGGATTGGAAGGAAGGGGCCGGATTTCCGGCCCCTTGCTGTTGGATCAATGGGTTGCGCGGCAGGCTTCGGTGCGCGAGGCGCCGCTGTCGGCACCCTTGGTATGGGAGCCGCTCGGACCGACCATGCTGTGGCACGGGGGCAGGGGCTTGATGCTTGCGGTCGCCGTCTTGTCGACGGCGGGGGCGGCCATGGCGGACGGGGCGAAACCGTCGCTGTCATTGGTGTAATCGCTGGAATAGGCCGGAGCCTTGCGGTTGCTGTAGTGAACCGGAGCGGGCTTGGACATCGGGCTCGGCGCGAAGCCATCACTGTCATTGGTATAATCGTCGGAATATGTCGGCTGAGCGAAGGCAGCGCCTGCGAGGCTGACGGCGAACAGGGATGCGGCGAGGGCAAATTTGATGCGCATGGTTTCTTCTCCTCAATCTGTTGTTGAATTCAACAACATAAACCATCCCCGGCGAGTTCAGAGTTCGCGCCGCAATTGAGGCGAAAGTGTGAACGGAAAACGGTGGGTCGGAAACCTTTTGTTCAAATGAAATCACGGTCTTGTCAATGAAATTGACGTGGCCGTGACGTCAGCCGCCTAACAAAAAGGGCAACAGATTGCCCGCGCTCGCTACAATCGAAAATTGTTAACTTTTGGTAATATTGCACAGAGCCAAACGGAGGCGGCAGCGCGCCTCCCGTTATGATCGCCATCGGGCGGGACGTTCAGTCTTCGTTGGGGATATGGGCGTCGACACCGGTCAGCTGCAGCCTGTTGCGGACGTGATGAACGCCGTCGACTGCAAGCGCGCAGAGCTCGACCTTGCGGGCAATGGCGATCGTCTCCACCGAGCCTTCCAGGGTGATGACGTGCCCGTCGGCATGGACCTCGATGCTGTTGATGTCCACGTCGGGAATGTTTTCGAGATTGTCGGTTACCCGCGCCTCGAGCTCGTCGCTGTCGTCGCGATCGATCGTGCCGGCGCGCAGCGAATCCTTCAGGCGGTTCTCGTTGCCGTCCTTATCCGTGCCATCGATGCGAAAGCCCTGGTTGGGATCGCTGTCGAAATTGGCCTTGGTCTCGCCGTAGGGGCGGTTGGCCGGATCGCTGGCAGCGGTGCCGTCGGCATAGGGCCAGCCATCGTCGAGATTGCGTTCTTCGAGGTCGCGATAATCCTCCTCGCGGGAAAGCTCCGGGGGCTCGCGTGAAATCGGGGTCTTGTCACCGATCCTTGCCATTATAGTCGCTCCTTGTTTCTCTGCGGGAGAACGTCGACAGGGGCGAATGGTTCGGTGCGCCGGGCGATTTGTCAGCCTTGCGCCTTCTCCCATTTTTTGACGAGGCGGTCGCGCTTCAGCCGCGAAAGCCGCTGCAGCCAGAAGATTCCGTCGAGCTGGTCGACCTCGTGCTGGATGCAAATGGCGAGGAAATCTTCGGCGGCCTCGTCATGCATCCTGCCGTCGACATCCTGGTAGCGAAAGCGGATCGCCCGCGGGCGCGTGATGTCATCGGTCGCGCCGGGCATGGAGACGCTGCCCTCGGCATGGATCATCGTCTCCTGCGACCGCCAGGTGATCGCAGGATTAACATAGAGGCGCACGCCGTCGGCCCTGTCCAGCTCGAGCACCATCACGCGCAGGAAGACGCCGATATGGGCGGCGGTGATGCCGACGCCGGGGGCCGCGCGCATTGTCGCCAGCAGGTCGTCGGCCAGCGCGGCGAGCGAGGCATCGAAGGCCGTCACCGGCGCGCAGACGGTCTTCAGGCCCGGATGTGGATAGCGCAGGATCGGACGGATAGACATGAAGCGGCTTCCTCTGGTTGAGCGGGTGGGGAAACTATAGTCGGCCGCAGGCATTGTCATCAGGAAGCGCGGTTTGACGCTTTACGGCAGGGACGCTTTGAGCTAGCAGGAGCAGGAATTCCGACTGCGGGAGCCTTGCGCGGGATTCGCTTATCCGCTTGTTGACAATGTGTTTTCGGCCGACATTTGCGAATGCGGCGCGGCCGTCGTTGAAATTCGAACCAGGGGCGAGGGCGGCAGATGACGACGACCGACACGGAAGACCGCATTCGCCGGCGCGATGACGAGGAAGCGGATATTTACGACGAGGACGGCAATGTTCGCGGCGATTTCCTGGCCCTCGTCGGCGCCGCGATCGCCGATTGCGATACGCTGTTCCTGCGCCAGAATGTCGCCCGCCTGCATGAATCCGAAATAGGCGATCTGCTGGAATCGATCCAGCCGGATCAGCGCCTGGCGCTGGTGCGCCTGCTCGGCGAAGATTTCGACATGACGGCGCTGACCGAGGTCGACGAGGCGATCCGCCGCGAGATCGTTGACCAGATGCCGAATGAGCAAATTGCCGCGGCGATCGGCGATCTCGATTCGGACGATGCCGTCTACATTCTCGAAGATCTCGACAAGGAAGACCGGGAAGAGATCCTTGCGCAGCTGCCGTTTACCGAACGGGTGCGGCTGCGCCGGGCGCTCGACTACCCAGAAAGTTCGGCCGGGCGCCGCATGCAGACGGAATTCGTCGCCGTGCCGCCGTTCTGGACGGTCGGCCAGACGATCGACTACATGCGCGACGAGGAGAATCTACCCTATTCCTTCTCGCAGATCTTCGTCATCGATCCGACCTTCAAGCTGCTCGGCGCCGTCGATCTCGATCAGATCCTGCGCACCAAGCGGCAGACGAAGATCGAGCAGATCATGCGCGAAACCAACCATCCGGTTCCGGCCGAGATGGACCAGGAAGAGGCCGCCCAACTCTTCGAACAGTACGACCTTCTGTCAGCTGCCGTCGTTGACGAAAACGACCGACTGGTCGGCGTGCTGACCATCGACGACGTCGTTGACGTCATCCATGAAGAGGCGGACGAGGACATCAAGCGCCTCGGCGGCGTCGGCGACGAAGAACTGTCGGATAATGTGCTGTCGACGGCGCGCTCGCGTTTCCTCTGGCTGCTGATCAACCTTGCCACGGCGATGCTGTCGGCCAGCGTCATCGGACTGTTCGACGCCTCGATCGAGAAGATGATCGCGCTCGCGGTGCTGATGCCGATCGTCGCCTCGATGGGCGGCAATGCCGGCACGCAGACGATGACGGTGACGGTGCGCGCGCTCGCCACCCGCGATCTCGACATCTACAACGCCGGCCGCATCATCCGCAGGGAGGCGGGCGTCGGCATTCTCAACGGCGCCGTCTTCGCGACGATCATGGGCGCGATCGCAGCAGTCTGGTTTAACGACTACCAGCTCGGCGGGGTTATCGCGGCGGCGATGATCATCAATCTGATGGCGGCAGCCCTTGCCGGGATCCTGCTGCCGCTGCTGCTCGACAAGATGGGGGCTGACCCGGCCATCGCGTCCTCGGTCTTCGTCACGACGGTGACAGATTGTACCGGCTTCTTCGCCTTTCTCGGCATCGCGACCTGGTGGTTCGGCATCTGAATGGGCCTCGAAATTGACTATTACGTAAAAGTCAATATTATTACCGGTTCGACGACGGGGAACACATGCCGGTGAACAAATATTACAGCATAACGGAGCTCACGCGCGAATTCGGTGTCTCGACGCGCACGCTGCGGTTCTATGAAGACGAGGGACTGATCCATCCGGAGCGGCGGGGGCGTACCCGTCTCTTCCGTCCGGCGGACCGACGGCTGATCGGCGAAATCCTGCGCGGGCGGCGAATCGGTTTCACCATCGCGGAAATCCGCGAGATCATCCAGGTCTACAAGGAGCCGCCCGGCGAGCTCGGCCAGCTGAAGCTTCTGATGAAGCGCGTCGACGAGAAGCGTGAGGACCTGCGCCAGAAGCGCAAGGATATAGACGACACGCTGACGGAACTCGACAATATCGAAGAGGCCTGCCTCGGCCGCCTCGCCGAAATCGGCGTCACCACCTGAGAACGGGCAGGAGCCTTTGCTCGCCCCTTATTCAGCCTCGGCGCTGCATTCGGTGACGAGCGTCTGGACCCGTTCATCCTTCTGGACGTTGATCTCGTTTGCCTGCAGTGGGATCAGCAGGCTTTGGGCCTGCAATTTTCCGAGCGTACATTGGCAGAAGCTGTGGCAGAGCGCTTCGCCCTGTTGCATCACGCAGGTGGAGTTGCATTGCCTTAGGTAAGTTTCCGCCGGATCCGGCATCGGCGGCGGGACAAGCAGGGAAATCCCGTAGGCGATGGCGATCAGCACCGGTTGGTGGATGAGGTAGAAGGCAAGGCTGTGGCGGCCAAGCCGCGCCGGCCACCAGGAGCCGGTGCCAAGGGCGGCAAGCCGGTGCGGCAGCCTGGTTCTGATGGCGATCAAGGCGAAGCTCAGTCCGGCAAAGAACGGCGTCGCCCAGGGAAACAGCGGCACGTAGTCGTTCGACCGTTCCGGCATGGCGGCAAGGCCGATCCAGGCGAGATATCGCGGATCGAAAAAGGACGAGCGCAACAGGTCCGGCGTGCCGAAATTGTCGATGATCCAGGCGGTGAGCAGCGCCAGCGTGACGATGAGCGTGACGGCGAGCGGCAGCCGGATGAAAACGATGCCGATGAGCGTCAGCACCGCGATGCAATGCAGGATGCCGAAATAGATCCAGCCGTCCGGCATGGCGATCCGGGTAGCGATCGAAATGGCCGCGGCCGCCGCGGCAATCATGCCGAAACGCTTCCAGAAGGATGGCCAGCGAATCGCCGGCGTGCTGGAGAGCACCAGACTGACGCCGACGATGAAGAGAAAGGTCGTGGCGATCGCCCGGGCATAGATCTTCAGCCAGCCGGTCTCGGCCGTGCCCGGCGCGAGATATCCCATGAACTCCATGTCCCAGGTGAAATGGTAGCTCGCCATGGCGATCAGCGCGATGCCGCGGGCCGTGTCCAATAGTCCGATGCGCGGCGGCCTCGCTGCCGCATCGGCCTGCAGTGCCGGCATTGTCATCAAAGTCCCTCGGGCAAATCGCTTCCGCCGCTCGACGGAATGTCGCGGCGAACGGGAGAAAGGTGGAGATTGGACGGCGGGCCGGCATCCATGATCGCCAGCCGCGCCTGCGAGAAAAATTGCCGCCGCGTCAGCACGAAGATGACGATCGCCGTCGTCATCATGAAGACATAAGGGTTGATGAACCAGCCGAGGTAGCCGATCGACAGGAAGATCGCCCTGAGGCCTTCGTTGAAATTGCTGCCGGCAATGACGTTCATGCGGATGACGCGCTCGGCGGCCCGCTCGGCGGCGATGACATCACTCTCGGCGTCGCGCAGCATCGGGATCGAGCCGAAGAGAATGGTGCAGTAGTTGAACAGCCGATAGGACCAGCCGAACTTGAAGAAGGCATAACCGAAAAGCGCCGCCAGTCCGCCGACCTTCATCTCGAAGGCGGCATGGCCGCCATGGAAGACGAAGGGTAGGTCGGCGAAGACCGCGTCGACCTTCTCGGTGGCGCCGAGCAACGCGAAGCAGCTGCCAATTGCGAAGATCGAGGTCGAGGCGAAAAAGGCCGTGCCGTTCTGCAGGCCGGCCATGATCTGCGTGTCGATCATCTTCAGGTCGCGGCGCAGCGAATTGTAGATCCATTCGCGGCGCCGTTCGGTCATCGCATGGGTCAGACTGGTGCGGCCGAAGAAGGTGCGGCCCTTCAGCAGCCAGGAATAGCCCATCCAGACGCAGGCAAAGAAGGCCAGAGCAATGTAGTCCGCCGTCGTCATCAGTGATTCAGTCTCCGCATGAAGTGCGGCCACCTTACATATGCATCGAAATGCTGCAATGACCGGAAGGGCGGGCCGCCGGATTTTGGCCCGAAAGGGCGCCGTAACACGTTGAATCGAGAGATCGTACTTTCCGAAAAGCGATTCCGATATTCCGGCCGATGCGCCGAAACAGGATGATTTCGGGCAGGCTTGGCTCAAGATTTGAATCCTGTTCCAAATTAAATAGTTAGAGCGTGATGTCGTCTGAAAACTGCCCCCGCTTTTCGGCGTCGTTCTCCGGGTGTATGGTCCCCGGAATGTCGCATCGGCTGCAGGCGATGTCGGTGGCCCGCACGGGTTCGAAACCGACCTTGCTTAAGCTTGCAACCTCATATTCAAAAGGCGCATCCATGTTTCTTTCGGTATTCGACGTGTTCAAGATCGGTGTCGGGCCGTCGAGCTCGCACACGATGGGTCCGATGTCGGCTGCCAACCGGTTTCTCGATCTGATCCTGTCGAATGAATGGCCACGCCCGTCATCGGGCGCGCAGGTCGCTGCAATCAACGTCAGTCTGCATGGTTCGCTCGCCCATACCGGTATCGGCCACGGAACGGGCAGGGCGGTCATTCTGGGGCTGATGGGTGAAGCACCCGACAGCGTCGATCCCGACAAGATGGACGGTATCATCGATACGGTCGATCGCACCGGCCGCATCACGCCGGTGGGCCATCCCGCCTATCAGTTCCAGCCGAAGACCGACCTGGTTTTCGACAAGAAGCAGCCGCTGCCCGGCCATGCCAACGGTATGATCTTTTCCGCCTTTGACCGGGACGGCCGGCTGCTGCTGAAACGCATCTATTATTCAGTCGGCGGTGGCTTCGTCGTCACCGACACCGAGCTGGAGCAGATGCGGGCGAAGAAAAACGTCGCGGGCGGTACGCGCGTGCCCTATCCGTTCGCGACCGCCAGGCAGATGCTCGACATGGCGGAGCGCTCGGGGCTTTCGATCGCGCAGATGAAGCGGGCGAACGAGGAGAGCCAGCGCAGCCAAGAAGAGCTCGATCAGGGGCTCGACCGCATCTGGGAGGCAATGCGCTCCTGCATCGAGCGCGGTCTCAAAGTCGAGGGCGTCATGCCGGGCGGCCTCAACGTCAAGCGCCGCGCCCGCAGGATCCACGACAAGCTGCAGGAGGAGTGGCGCAGCAATCGCGTCAATCCTCTGCTCGCCAATGATTGGCTGAGCGTCTATGCGATGGCCGTCAACGAGGAAAACGCAGCCGGCGGCCGCGTCGTCACCGCGCCAACCAACGGGGCGGCCGGCGTCATTCCGGCGACGATCCGCTATTACGAGCATTTTCACGAGGACTGGGACCAGAACGGTATTCGCGATTATCTGCTGACGGCTGCCGCCATCGGCGGCATCATCAAGCACAATGCCTCGATCTCGGGGGCCGAGGTCGGCTGTCAGGGCGAGGTCGGCTCGGCCGCGGCAATGGCGGCTGCCGGCCTTGCCGCCGTGATGGGCGGCACGCCGGAGCAGATCGAGAACGCCGCCGAGATCGCGCTCGAACATCATCTCGGCATGACCTGCGATCCGGTTGCCGGTCTCGTGCAGGTTCCCTGCATCGAGCGCAACGCGCTCGGGGCGGTCAAGGCCGTCACGGCGGCGTCGCTCGCCGTCAAGGGCGACGGCCAGCACTTCGTGCCGCTGGACGCCTGCATTGAGACGATGCGCCAGACCGGCCACGACATGAGCGAGAAATACAAGGAAACCTCGACCGGCGGGCTCGCCGTCAATGTCGTCGAATGCTGAGTTTGCGACCGCGTTAGAACGGTTCGACATTTTCAGGCAGGCGCAAAACCGCTGCACAGTGTCGTGCGGCATGCCGTCGGCGCTTGACGCTCGCCGCCAAAAGGATTTCAACGGCGGTATGGCATTGCATCTCATCAAACTCTGTGTCGGCGCCGACTCGATCGACGATCTGCGCGAATGGGTGGCGGAGCGTTCGCTGCGCGCCATTGCCGCCGGACTCGAGCCGCATTCCGTGCATACGACCCGCATGGTGCCTAAACGCATGGAGGAGCTGCTTGACGGCGGCTCGCTCTACTGGGTGATCAAAGGGCAGGTGCAGGCGAGACAGCGGCTGCTCGACATCGAGACCTTCACCGACGACGAAGGGATATCACGCTGCCGCCTGATGCTTGGTCCCGAAGTCATCGAAACGGCGGTACAGCCGAAGCGGCCGTTCCAGGGCTGGCGCTACTATACGCAGGATGACGTGCCGGCCGATCTGACGAGTCTGGGCGCCGGCATCGCCGAAATGCCGGCCGACCTGCGGCGCGAGCTTACCGAGCTTGGCCTGCTCTAACGCTGTCGCAGAATACAACAGTTGCCGATAGCGCCGGCGGCTCAGCGCAGGCGCAATTGCACTGGGGCGCTGCCGTCGGGCGAGGTCACATGCAGATGGATCCGGGCTTCCGGCTGGGAATAGCGCCAGGCGCGGGCGCCGTGGCAAAGCAGCAGATTGATGAGATCGCGCGTCTTGGCAGATTTCGCTCTCGGCCGCTGCAGGCCCATCTCGGCGAGCCGCAGTGCCGCTTCGTGCAGCGGATGCAGGGCTGAGCGCCCTCTGGCCCCGATGCGGCGCTCGCCTGGCATTCCCGGAAAATTCTCATTAATCGCCATTGTCTTCCCCGTACGCACTACTGATCGAGTTCAAGAATGGTGGCCGGAAACGCAAACACCGATTCCGGCCGTGACCGATGCTGCCGGCCATGCTGCAGACAGCATCGGATAGCTCATTGTGCAGCCGCCCAGCACTTGATGCCGGCCTTCTTCAAGGCCTTGCAGGCGTTGACCGCATCGCGCTGATCGTCGAAGCCGCCGAACCGGGCGCGGTAGACCTGGTCATTGCCGCGGCCGTAGGCGACGGCGAAGGGTTTTGCCGAGGCCAGCGCCTTGCCGCCCTTGGTCTTGGCGCCTTCCAGGAGGTCCATGGCCATCTGCCGGCTCGGCGAGACGCCGACCTGTACCACCCAGCCCGCAGGCGCGGCGCTTGCTGGGGCAGCGCTGGTCGAAGCAGTCGTGACATGATCGACCGTGGCGCTGTCCGGTTCGGCAGGTGCGGCGGCGGGAGCCTGCTGCTTGAAGCTCGTGATCTTAACCTTGGTCGGTGCCGGCATAGCCTGGGCAACCAGCGGATTGTCGGACTTCGTGGCGGATGTTTCGGTATAGGCGACTTCTGTCTCGGCAACCTGATAGCGGGCGTCCGGCAGCGGCCCCTTACGCGGCAGGCCAAGATCGGCGGCAGCGGCGGAAATCGGCGGCTGCGCCGCGGTGATCGTCTTTGCGACCTGCTGGGGAGCAACCTGCTGCTGTGGCACGGCCTGCCGGGCGACCTGTGCGGCCTTCTGCGGCTGGACGGGGGCGGGCGTTTCGATCATCGCCGGGGCAGGGGCTGCCTGAGCGATCAGCTGCGAAGATCCGCCGCGGCTCGATGCTTTCGGCAGATAGGTGGCGATCAAATTGCGCATCTGTGCGTCGCGAGCCGGCCCCGAAGTACCGCCGAGCACGACGCTGACGATCGACTTGCCGTCAACCTGCACCGAACTCACCAGATTGAAGCCGGCGGCGCGCGTGTATCCTGTCTTGATGCCGTCGACGCCGCGCACCGAGCCGACCAGGCGGTTATGGCTGCGGATCGTCCGGGTGCCGAATTTGAAGGCGCGGGTGGAGAAATAACCGTAATATTGCGGGAAATGCTGGCGAAGGGCGATGCCGAGGCGGGCTTGGTCGCGCGCCGTCGTCATCTGCGCCGTATTCGGCAGGCCGTTGGCGTTACGATAGGTGGTGCGCGTCATGCCGAGCGCATGCGCCTTGGCCGTCATCATCTGGGCGAAGCGATCTTCGCTGCCGCCCAGCATCTCGCCGAGCGCTGTCGCGGCATCGTTGGCCGACAGGGTGACAAGGCCGAGGATGCCTTGCTCGACGGTGATCGTGCCGCCGGCGCGCACGCCGAGTTTGGTCGGCGCCTGGGCGGCGGCGTGAGCGGAGAAGGGGACCGGCGTGTCGAGGCGGATGCGACCCTGCTCCAATGCCTCGAAGGTCATGTAGAGGGTCATCATCTTGGTCAGCGAGGCGGGATATTGCAGCCGATCGGCGTTCTCGCTGTAGAGGACATTGCCGGTCCTGGCGTCGACGACGATGCCCGCATATTTCGGATTGGCCGCTTCCGCTTCGGCATTGACCGAATCGACCAGGACGACCGTGACGGCCATCGAAAGGATCGCCAGGAGCTTTGCGAAAAAGCTGCCGGACCGGAACGATGATACGGAGGAGACTGACCTTGACACTATTCCACTCTTCGCTTGCATTTCAGATATTGGGCAGGAACCGCACACCCCCCGCCGCACAGCTCGTCTTTAGAAAATACCGATTCAGCGTTACCAATCCGTTTATGATGAATCGTTTCACTCGCCGTCCCGAAGCATTTTAGGGACCTGTCGCAGAACGGTTCATAAGCCGCGCCTCCACAAAGGTGCGGATCGCGGCATCAATATGTTCCCAGTCGTCGAGATGGCTGCTCGAAAAGCGGTAAAGGACGCTAAGATCCTTGCCGACCTTGATATCTCGCTGGCAGTCTCCGCTCGTCGCCTTGTCCGGGGTTGAAGGCAAGATGCAGCGCACGACGTAGTCCGCTCCGCCCTTGACGGCTGCCGTCAGCAGCACTTCTTCTCCATAACCGGCGTCGGCGCGAAGACGGTGGAGCGTCAATCCGTCGCGAAAAGCCTCGGCTGGTCCTTCGATCAAGTGCGAATAGATCGGCTCCAGCCGACCGGACATGTCGCGCGACATGGTGCTCTGGGCGATTTGCAGGAAGATCAGGCCGGAGGATTGGGCGACATCGTCGAACCGAAGATGATTGTCCTTGCCGTAACCCCGCATGTCAGGCCAGGCGAGGTAGAGATCGACGCGCTCGGCCGCCCCTTCATGCCGCTGGCTCGGGAAGCGGATGGTATTTTCAGGCAGTTTCACCGTGTCGCGGCCGATGGTCAGCGTGATTTCAGCTGGGCTGTCGCTGTTGCCGGCAAGCGAGATGTGCCGGCCGAACCAACGGCCGCCGATGCTGATGGCGACGGTCAGGACAGCCAGGACGGCGATCACCGCCGTCGTGCGGAGGAGAAATCCCATGGAAAGCAGCGGCTGCTCTTCGGGGGCGCTTTGCGCGGCATGGCTCATGGCGGCTCGTTGCGTTTCGGTCCGCCGCAGGAAGAACATGAGCCGCCGGTGCCGATGATGAATCTGATCGGCATGATCAGACCGGCAGGGTTAATAAATTGCTAAGATTTGGGAGGCGTAAGCTGCCGCTTGTGCCCCAAAATGAAGCGAGCCGTTCCCGGGACAGCGGGAACGGCTCTTAGGCACCGGTCGGGGACGGGATGCGGGGACTGACCGGGCCGAAACCTGCGCCGGATTGGCCGGCGGGTCACTGCTTACTTGACGCTACCGACGGCGACAGCGCGGCCATCCTGAAGCTTCGACCAGCGGGCCGGGTCGTCGGCGGACTGGCGCTTCAGATAGGTATATTCGGTGTCCGACCACAGCAGCACCTTGTTGCGCATGTTGTCGAGAATGAAGTCGCCATGATCGGTGCGCACCGTCAGCACGGCATGGCCTTCGCCGTTCGGCTGCAGCACGACAGTTATCAGCGTGTCGGATGGCGAGAAGCCGTCGTCGATCAGCATCTTGCGCTTCAGCAGCGCATAGTCCTCGCAGTCGCCGACGCTGGTCGGATAGGCCCAGCGCTCTTCGACGCCGTAGATCTGCTCATCCGTTTCCGGCTGGATCGACGAATTGACGGTGTAGTTGACCTTGAGAATTTCCTTCCAGCGATCCTCGGTGAGGATGGCCGGTCCGGCATCGCCGCCGGCATAGGCGCATTCCTTCGGATTCGCCTTGCAGAATTCGTAATGTCCGATCGGCGGGCTGGCATTGCCTGCCAGGGCCATGCGGGCGGGCGTCGCCTGTCCAGAGCCTGCCATGGTCATCGCGATGACACCGGCCAGAAGGCCGCCTTTCAGGATATTCGCAGTCGTCATTGCCGTCTCCCCTAAGTTGAGGCGACAATGACACAGACGTTTTTATCTCACGCAAAATTACGCAATAGAATTAAATGCTTAGTTGAATCAAATGCCGATAAAACTCGGCTAAAAACAAACTCGAATGCGCATAAAATTCGAGGTGTATTTGTCTCGAAGTCGATTAAAATTGTAATTTACGCAGCAAGGCTTTTTCGCTCGCAGAGGCGGTGCTGCCGCCCGGCCATTAAGGGTTTTCGCTGAGCGGAGTAAATGCCTGCGGGAAGGCGACCCTTGCAGGCGGCACGCGGTCTTCCGACAAAAAGCCGGAATGACGCGAATTGTCCGGCTGATCACCGGAAAAACACCGCGCTCACCGACTCAAACGGAAAAATTATTTTTGGGAGAAATCGCGAAAGTGGTCGGTGGCGGCGATGATCGCCGCGCTCATATCGGGATTTCCGGTGGAATGGGAAGCGTGCGGAAGAACCCGGAGTTCACTTTTGGGCCAGGCGCGCGCCAGTTCCCAGGCGGTGACAAGCGGCGCCTCGATGTCGAACCTTCCCTGCAGCAGGATGCCAGGAATGCCGGCGAGCCGGTCAGCGTTCTTTAGCAGCTGGCTGTCCTCAAGCCAGGCGCCGTTGGTAAAGTAATGGGTGATGATGCGGGCGCGCGTCAGCACAGAGGCCGGATCGGCCCAGCGGCGCGGCAGGCCGTCCGGGTCGGCGAGCAGGATCGAGGCTGCCTCCCAGTCATGCCAATCGCGCGCCGCCTTCAGACATGTCTGCTGGTCCGGATCGTTGAGGAGCCGGTGGTAGTCTCTAGCCATGTCCGCATCCAGCCCCTGCATGCTGGAGGGAATTCCCTGACGGAAACGATGCCATTCTTCCGGAAAGAGCGGCGCCATGCCGCGACAGAGCCAGTCGATTTCCTGTCGCCGCGTGGTGGTGACGCCCGACAGGACGATCGCGGCGACCCGCTGCGGATGCGTTTCGGCATAGGCGAGCACCAGCGTCGAGCCCCAGGAGTTGCCGAAAAGCAACCAGCTGTCGATGCCGAGAAGAAGCCGCAGTCTTTCGATATCGGCCACGAGATGCCAGGTCGTGTTCAGGGAAAGATTGGTCGCGGGATCGGCCGCACTCGGCAGGCTTCGGCCGCAATTGCGCTGGTCGAAGAGGACGATCCGGTAGGCCGCCGGATCGAACTGGCGTCGGGCGTCGGTCGAACAGCCGGAGCCCGGCCCACCATGCAGCACCAGTGCCGGCCGCCCAATCGGATTTCCGCAGGTCTCCCAATAGATCAGATTGCCGTCGCCTGTATCGAGCAGACCATGATCATAGGGTTCGATTTCCGGATAGAGAGCTGACATCGGTGCCTCTGCGGTCGAGGCGGATCTTATCCATCATGTCGATGACGAAGGGAAGAGGCGGCACTGCCGGGCGCATACCCGATTTTCGCGACCTGCCTCCGGCTGATCGGTGTCGCAGGTTGTTCCACTCATAATATTAGATATCTACTGGGTGGAACAACTTGCGACAGGATTTCGCCCCTGCTTTTCAAAGCCGGATTTTGTTGCCGCTTGCAGATCTGTTGCGGTTAAATCCAGGCCGTTGTCGACACGACCTGACCGGGTGCGCGCCGGCGCTGGCAGCAGCTGTCAGAGGAATTCCCGCAGCGTCTCGCGGGACTGGATCGACAGGAATTCGATTGCCACACCCTCGACGAAATGGCGTACGACACGGCCGCGCATATTGCCGAGACGTACGGCCGTGCCGATCGACGGACGCATTTCGACGTCGATGGCCGCGCCCGAGAGCGAAAGGTCCATGATACGGCAGGCATATCGCGTGCCATCATCGAGCGTCAGTTCGGTCTTGATGTCGCGCGGGGACAGGCGGTCGTGGCGGCGATCTTCCGGCAGGCCGAGCTCGTGCTTATTGGCAAGCCAAGTGAGCTGAGCGGCGAGCTTTTCGCGTTTGCGCTCGGTGGCATTGATCGACATAGTGAAGCCGCGGCCGTCGAGCGTCTGGACATAACCTTCGACGCGCCCGAGATGGTCGATATAGGCGACGACGCGTTCGTTGGCGCGCGGCCGGCCGGGGCAGGTGACGTACATATCGCCGGGCGACATGTCGATCACCATGCATTCGAACTCCTCGTAGTTTGCAAGCATCAGCCGGCCCTGCATATTGATCGGCACGCGCTGGAATACGCCTTGTTCAGGGCGCGGCGCAGGTCGTTGCGTCTGAGCTGGCTGGAACGAGTGCATCAAAAGGCTTCTTCATGAAAATCGCAGAAACCAATCTTTACCCACAATCCATTAACAGAAGGTTGTTTGGCCTCTTGCGACATAGCCGAAAACGAGTATGGCGGCTGTGCTGAAACGAGACGCTCAGCGCGCCTCGGCACTCAGCAGCTGCGACACCACGCGGCGCATGGCTTGGCCGAACCCGATGCTTTTTGCCGCGACGCTCTCGTTGATCGGGCGCAGTTCGGCCGGTGCGACCTTGCTGAATTTTTCCGGCAGCAGGCGGCTGCGGTCGAGCGCCAGGAATTCGAGCGGCACGATCTCCAGCCAGCTTGCAGCCGCCACCGGCGCGATCGCGCCGAGCACCCGGTCGCAAGCGCCGTTGGACGACCGCAGCGGCATCATGATGATCTCGAACGAGGCCTGGTGCCCGACGATGCTGTAGCCGGTGGTATTGAACAGGGCCGGCATCGCGTGGTCCATGACACCGATCGCGGTGCGTTCGATATCCGCGTGCTGGCCATGCGCCCAGAGCGAGGAGAACCGTTCGCCGCGCAGGTCCCGTCCAAAGAGATCGCAGATGCGGGTACCGGCGAGCCGGAAAACGATGTCGCCGTCCTCGCGCGCCTCAAGGATAAACAGACTTTGCAGTAGATGGGGTACGGCGGACGGTTCGACCTGAGATTTCAGCGGCGCATCGGCAGCGCCGCGGATACGGTTCCAATAGTCAAAAATTTCGATGGTCGTTTGCACACGCATTTCACACCAACCTGTCCCATTCCGGATCATTTTCGGGCACTCATTGCCCGGACAACTTCTACCTTGCGGATTTCATGCCAAATCCCGGCCGTTAAGGTTAAGAAAGGGTTTCGGTTGAGGCGTGGCGCCTGTCGTGACACTGTCGTGCCATCACTTCGACTTTCGAAGTTCTGCACAACCTGCCCGGGCCGAGATCTTTCCTCAGGGTTCCCGGTTACGCCGCCCAACATTTCGGGCGGCTTTTTTTTTGACCATCGCTCCTGTATGGCTGAGGCCACAACGAGGCGAACACAGATGAATGAGCAGACGGGCGAGCCGCAGAAGGTGCCCGAACCTTTCGAGGCCCAGCCGCCGGCGCGTCCCCCGCGCGTGCCGGTCTTCAACCTTCCGCCGGCGCTGTTCTTCAGCCTTTGCCTGCTTGTCGTCATTTATGCGGTGCAAGCGCTCGTCCTCTCCGACGATGCTGTCGGCTGGCTGCTCTTCACCTTTGGCTTCGTGCCCGCCCACTACGTGATTCCGCTGTCGCAGCAGGGCCTGGAGCTGTTCTGGACGCCGGTCACCTATTCGCTGCTGCACGGCAGCGTCCAGCATATCGTCTTCAACGCCTTCTGGCTGATGGCCTTCGGCGCGCCGGTCGTGCGTCGCATCGGGGCGCTGCGATTCGTGTTGTTCTGGCTGTTTTCCGCCACTGCTTCCGCGGGCCTGCACGCGGTGCTCAACTGGGGAGACGTGTCGCTGCTGATCGGTGCGTCCGGCGTCATATCCGGGCTGATGGGGGCAGCCTGCCGCTTCGCCTTTCCTGCTGAGCGGCGCCCTATGCTGGCGGCGCATCTCAATGCGCGGCTTTCCATCGTCGAGGCGCTGAAGAGCCGGACCGTCGTCATCTTCATGCTGCTCTGGCTGGTCGGCAACGCCCTGATCGCCGTCGGCATCCCGCTCGTCGGCGACAGCGATCAGGAGATTGCCTGGGACGCGCATATTGGCGGCTTCGTCTTCGGCTTCTTTCTGTTTTCGCTGTTTGACCGGGCACCGCAGCCGCCTGAGGAAGCGGCGGAAGCGGACAAGGATCTGTTGCAATCCTGAGCGGGGCAGTGCACCATCGAAGCATCCGCGATTGGGGGGAGAAACCGCCGCGGATAGCTGTAACAAGCGTTGCAGTTCCGAGATAGGAGGTTCGAATGACCAGTTCAGTCAAAGCAATCCTCGACCTGAAGGGCAGGGACGTCGTTACCGCCGGGCCTAACACGACCGTCGCCGAGGCAGCCGTCATCCTCAGCAAGAAAAAGATCGGCGCCATCGTCGTCGTCGGCATGGAGAATCGGATTTCGGGCATGTTCACCGAGCGCGATCTCGTGCATGCCATCGCCAAACACGGCAAGGATGGCCTCGACCAGTCGCTCGGCCAAGTCATGACCGCGAAGGTCTATCGCTGCCATGAGGAGACGACCGTCAACGAGTTGATGGAGCTGATGACCAGCCGCCGTTTCCGTCACGTGCCGGTGGAAAGCCACGGCAAGCTTGCCGGCATCATCTCGATCGGCGACGTGGTGAAATCGCGGATTGCCGAAGTCGAGCGCGAGGCCGAGGATATCAAGGCCTATATTGCCGGCTGAGCTTGCCCCATTGGTCCGAAGGATGCCGTCGCCCAAGCTGCTGTTGCGGGGCGACGCCTCACGGAGCGCTGGCGTAGACTTCCTGCATGCGCTTGATTTCGGGAAGCCTGGCTCTGGCTTCCTCGTAGCCGCGTTCGATCGCCTCGCCCGCCCTGTGGAATTCTGAAAGACCGATATAGCTGAGACGCGGCTGCAGCGAAATATCGGGCGGATCGCCGGCAAGGCGGGCGCGGGCAATCCTGTCCTGGATGATGTTGAAGGCCTGCACCATGACGCCGGTCATGCCGAGGCGGGCATAGGGCGCCTCTTCCTGTTTCTGCACTTCCTGGGGCGAGAGGCTGGCATTGTGCCGGACGACGGCCGAGCGGCCGTAAAGATCGTAATTGAGATTGACGGCGACGACCAGCGGCTGCTCATAGGCGCGGCAAACGGAAACGGGAACGGGATTGACCAGCGCGCCGTCGACCAGCGTGCGGTGATTGCTGCGCACCGGCTCGAAAATGCCGGGCAGGGCATAGGAAGCGCGCAGCGCCGTGATCAGCGAACCATTGGCGATCCAGACCTCGTGGCCGGTATTGACCTCGGCGGCGACCGCGACAAAAGGCCGGTCCAGATCCTCGACATTCAGGCCCTCGAGATGCTCCTGCATGCGCTTGGTCAGCCGCATGCCGCCGAACAAGCCGCTGCCGCCGATGGTCAGATCGAGCAGGCTTGCGATCCGGCGCATGGTCAGCGAGCGTGCGAAGGTTTCGAGTTCGTCGAGTTTGCCGGCAAGATAGCAGCCGCCGACCAGGGCGCCGATCGACGTGCCGGCAATCATGCCGATTTCGACCCCGGCTTCGTCAAGGGCGCGCAATACGCCGATATGGGCCCAGCCGCGGGCCGCGCCGCCGCCAAGCGCGAGCGCGATCTTGATTTTTTTGACAGGCGCAGGGGAGGGGATTGTCTCGAGTATCGTCGACATGCCGGAACCGGAACCTTCGCCTTCAGCGCTTTGACGATGCAGACTCCAGTTCAGCATTGCGCTCTCCCCTCCCAGCAGAACACGTATCTCAGATAGTGTGCCCGATCAGTTGCCAAATGGTATATAGAAGCGGTTTCTGGCACAATAAGGGGCAGATGCCGGGAAGTTCGACCTATTTTCCGTAGATGTCTTGCGGATCGAAATGACGTTCGTCGTCGACGATATCGAGCATCGGTTTTCCCTCGCGAAGCGTGACGGTGCGATAGAAGCAGGAACGGCGGCCGGTGTGACAGGTGGCGTCATGGCCGGCGACTTCGACCTTCAGCCAGATGGCGTCCTGATCGCAATCGGTGCGAATTTCCTTCACCGTCTGAAGGTTGCCCGAGGTCTCGCCCTTCTTCCAGATCTTGCCGCGCGATCGGCTGAAATAGTGGGCCGTGCCGGTCTGGATGGTCAGCGCCAGCGCCTGGGCGTTCATATGCGCCACCATCAGCAGTTCACCGTCGCCGGCGTCGGTCACGATCGCGGTGATCAGGCCGCGATCATCGAAACGCGGCGTGAAATCGCCGGCGTCTTCCAACGCCGACTTGTCCTCGGATGGTTGATTGAAGATCAGGTGACTCATCGCGGCCCTCCTGCGGGAGCCGTATCAGCGGCTCCGCACCATGCTCATGAAACGGGCCTGATCGGCCGGTTCCGTCTTGAACGTTCCCGTGAACGTGGTCGTCAATGTCGTCGAACCCTGCTTCTGAACGCCGCGCATCGCCATGCACATATGTTCGGCCTCGATCATCACCGCAACACCGCGCGGCTGCAGCGTATCGTCGATGGCGCGGGCAATCTGCGCCGTCATCGTTTCCTGCGTCTGCAGGCGGCGGCCATAGATCTCGACGACACGGGCAATCTTCGACAGGCCGAGCACGCGTCCATCCGGCATATAGGCGACATGGGCCTTGCCGATGATCGGCACCATGTGATGTTCGCAATGCGAGTAGAAGGGAATGTCCTTGACGAGCACCATGTCGTCGTAGCCTGCGACCTCTTCGAAGGTCCGGCCGAGCACGTCCTCCGGCGCCATGTCGTAACCGGCGAACAGCTCGCGATAGGCCTTGGCGACACGGGCGGGCGTCTCGATGAGGCCTTCGCGTGTCGGATCGTCACCGGCCCAGCGCAGCAGAACGCGCACGGCTTCCTCCGCCTCCTGCTGGGAGGGGCGGTCCGAGTCGCGGTTCGGCTGCGGAAAGTTCTTCACGATGGCGTCCATGATCAATGGTCTCCTGGTCCGCACCGCGGACCCATCTGTCGGAATTGCCACTGGTCAGTCCCATGCGGGAATTCATGCACCTTTGGCAGGCTCCGGGGCTTTCAGGGCAAATTCAACGCCCGTCCGGCACGGTTTCCCAATCAAACTTACACAAGGCCATTGCATTTTGATGGCCTTCGAACGACATACATATAGGAAGACGGCCATCGTATGTAAGTATCCTCACATGACACGGTGTGTTTTTTGTTTCAATAACAATAACAGCACCATTAAGGCCGATCCGCAGCGATTTTGGAGCGGAAACCCAGCATGGACGACATCTACAACAGCAAAATCCTCGAATTCGCCGGCAATATTCCGTTGACCGGCACGCTGGCGGACGCCGATGCGACCGCCCAGGCACACTCCAAGCTTTGCGGCTCCAAGGTGCGGATCTGGCTGAAGATGGACGGCGATGTCGTTACTGGCTTTTCTCATGACGTGAAGGCCTGCGCGCTTGGCCAGGCATCGTCCTCGATCATGGCCCGCCATGTCGTCGGCGCTACATCGGGTGAATTGCGACAGGCCCGCGAGGACATGCTTGCTATGCTGAAGGCGGACGGGGCGGGGCCCGGCGGACGGTTCGAAGACATGCGCTACCTCTTGCCCGTGCGCGACTACAAGGCCCGCCATGCTTCGACGATGCTGACCTTCGATGCGGTCGTCGATGCGATCGGGCAGATCGAGGCGACACGGGCGGAAGTGATCGAGGCGTAACCGAGATGTGCGAGTTCTGCGTCCGGCAGGCTGACGATGAGGGCGATGGCGGCGCGGCCGGATCGAGCCAGCCGCGGAAAAGATCTGCGCGCTATTCCCGCAATTATACCGGTGCATTCCGCAAAACTCCCGACCGCCTGCTCGGCATGGGGCTGATCCGCCTCTATCAGTTGACGCTGTCTGGCTTTGTCGGCAATTCCTGCCGTCATATCCCGACCTGCTCCGAATATGGCTATGAGTCGGTCGCTCGCCATGGATTGTGGGCCGGCGGCTGGATGACGCTGTTTCGCGTCAGCCGCTGCGGCCCGGGCGGAACCAGCGGCCTCGACCCGGTGCCCGAGACGCTCGGCGACGACTTCTACTGGTGGACGCCCTGGCGGTATCTCTCCCTCGGACGCAAAAGAGGGTGAGCGCCATGACGACATCAGGCGAAGTTGCGTGCGTGTCGAAGAGACGACGGCGACGACGGGTGAGGTATGGTCACCATTCGGTGACCGTGGTTTCTCACCTGGGATAACGAGGAGTCCTGGCGGCCATGAGCACCTTCATCGCCCTCCTGCACAGCATCGTCCTGACGCCCGATCGCCGTGTGATCATGGAAGATTTGCGCGCGCTTGCCAAAGAGCTTGGTTATCGCGAACCGCGCACGCTGGTTTCGACCGGCAATCTTGTTTTCGAAGCCGACGAAATGCGGCCGCATGAACTCGAGGTCGCGCTGGAGGAGGGTTTCGAAGAGAAATTCGGAAAACATGTCGATATCATCGTGCGCAGCGACTGCACCTGGATGGCGCTTTGCAGCACCAATCCGTTCAGGGACGGCAGCGGCGACCAGGTGATCGTCCGGGTGATGCGCCTGCCGGTCGACCCGAAGAAGGTCGAGGCGTTGAAGCCGCTGATGACGGAAGGCCAACGCATCGCCATCGTCGGCGGCGACCTCTGGATCGATTTCGCCGGCAAACCGAGCCAGTCCAAACTGCTGTCGGCGCTGACCACCAAGCGGATAGGCATCGGTACGATGCGCAATTGGAACACGGTCTGCGGCCTTGCTCAGATGATCATGTAGACCCGCTTCTTCTTTACTCCCGAGGCAAATCTGGGTATCAGGCGGCAGCGCCCTCCCGCGTGGATGACGCTTCGTTTCAACCACCCGCATTCGTTGGCGGGACTGGACAAGGAGAATTTCGATGTCCCAAGCTATTTCCCTGGCATTTCCCGATGGTTCCGTGCGCAGCTTCCCGGCTGGCGCAACCGGCAAGGATGTCGCCGAATCCATTTCCAAGTCGCTTGCCAAGAGTGCCGTCGCCATTGCGATCGACGGCGCCGTGCGCGACCTTTCCGATGCCGTTACGGATGGCAAGATCGAGATCATCACCCGCAAGGACGGGCGCGCACTGGAGCTTATCCGGCATGACGCCGCGCACGTGATGGCCGAGGCCGTGCAGGAACTCTGGCCCGGCACCCAGGTGACGATCGGCCCGGTCATCGAAAACGGCTTCTATTACGACTTCGCCAAGAACGAGCCGTTTACGCCCGACGATCTGCCGAAGATCGAAAAGAAGATGAAGGAGATCATCGCCCGCAACGCGCCCTTCACCAAGCAGATCTGGTCGCGCGAGAAGGCCAAGGAAGTTTTTGCCGCCAAGGGCGAACAGTACAAGGTCGAGCTCGTCGATGCGATCCCGGAAGGACAGGATCTGAAGATCTATCATCAGGGCGACTGGTTCGATCTTTGCCGCGGTCCGCACATGGCCTCCACCGGCCAGGTCGGCACCGCCTTCAAACTGATGAAGGTTGCCGGCGCCTATTGGCGCGGCGACAGCAACAACGCCATGCTGTCTCGTATCTACGGCACGGCATGGGCTGACCAGGCCGATCTCGACAATTACCTGCATATGCTGGCCGAAGCCGAGAAGCGCGATCATCGCAAGCTCGGCCGGGAAATGGACCTCTTCCACTTTCAGGAGGAAGGCCCCGGTGTCGTCTTCTGGCACGGCAAGGGCTGGCGCATTTTCCAGACGCTCGTCGCTTATATGCGCCGTCGTCTCGCCGCCGATTATCAGGAAGTCAACGCGCCGCAGGTGCTCGACACGTCGCTTTGGGAAACCTCGGGTCACTGGGGCTGGTATCAGGAAAACATGTTCGCCGTGAAATCGGCGCATGCGATGACCCATCCCGAAGACAAGGAAGCCGACAACCGCGTCTTTGCGCTGAAGCCGATGAACTGCCCCGGCCATGTGCAGATCTTCAAACACGGCCTGAAGTCCTATCGCGAGCTGCCGATCCGGCTTGCCGAATTCGGCCTGGTGCATCGCTACGAGCCGTCGGGCGCGCTGCACGGGCTGATGCGTGTGCGCGGGTTTACGCAGGACGACGCGCATATCTTCTGCACCGACGAGCAGATGGCGGCCGAATGCCTGAAGATCAACGACCTGATCCTCTCGGTTTATGAAGATTTCGGCTTCAAGGAAATCGTCGTCAAGCTTTCCACCCGGCCGGAAAAACGCGTCGGTTCCGATGCGCTCTGGGATCGCGCGGAAGCCGTGATGACCGACGTTTTGAAGACGATCGAGGCGCAGTCCGAGGGCCGCATCAAGACCGGCATTCTGCCGGGCGAGGGCGCCTTCTACGGTCCGAAGTTCGAATATACGCTGAAGGATGCGATCGGCCGCGAATGGCAGTGCGGCACGACGCAGGTCGACTTCAACCTGCCGGAACGTTTCGGCGCCTTCTACATCGACAGCAACTCCGAAAAGACGCAGCCGGTGATGATCCACCGTGCCATCTGCGGCTCGATGGAACGCTTCCTGGGCATCCTGATCGAGAACTTCGCCGGCCATATGCCGCTCTGGGTATCGCCGCTGCAGGTGGTGGTCGCGACGATCACCTCGGAGGCCGATGCCTACGGGCTTGAGGTGGCCGAGGCGCTGCGTGATGCCGGTCTCAACGTCGAAACCGACTTCCGGAACGAGAAGATCAACTACAAGATCCGCGAGCACTCGGTCACCAAGGTTCCGGTCATCATCGTCTGCGGCAGGAAGGAAGCCGAGGAGCGCACGGTCAACATCCGCCGCCTCGGCAGCCAGGACCAGGTTTCGATGCGGCTCGACGCCGCCGTCGAGAGCCTGACGCTCGAGGCGACGCCGCCGGATATCCGCCGCAAGGCCGAAGCAAAAAAAGCCAGGGCGGCCTGACAATGTCCTATCCGGCAGCGCCAACCGGCGCTGTCGGAAATCTGATATGAAAGCGCAATAATGTTGTCGCGAACGGAGAGTGGATCATCCCGGGGCCGGCGTGCGCTTCAAAGAACTATCCTATGCCAATGACGCAGATCCGCGGCTGAAGCGGTGGCTGATCCGCTCGATCGAGGGGATTTCGGGCCGCAATCACTATGCCTGCCTCTACCAGATCTGGCGCCGCGACATCATCGGAAAAAGGCGATCGCGTCTTCGCCAGGACGCTCGATCTCATCGACGTCGCGATCGACGTCAAGGGCCACTGGCCGCTAGAACCCTTTCCCACTGAGCCGATCGTCATCGTCGCTAATCACCCTTTCGGCATCGGCGACGGCATCGCTATCCTGGCGCTTGCCGAACAACTCGGTCGTCCCTTCAAGATACTCATTCACAACGACCTCCTGAGGGTGCCGGAGATGGCGTCCTATTCGTTGCCGATTTCCTTTGAAGAGACCCGGGAGGCCCTGGCGATGAATATGAAGACCCGGCACGAGGCGGTGCGGCTGCTTAAGGAAGGCGTCATGGCGCCTTCGAAGCGGCCCAGACCGCGCGGATGAGCCGGCAGCGCTTGCGGTGAGATCAATCGAGGCTGGCGCCGTCGCCACTCTGCGGCGCGAGCTGTTCATAGGAGGGCAGAGGCGTTTCGGGGATCGGCTGAACGCCCGGCGGCGTCGGTGTGCCGGCAGGCACCTGCTGCACCGTGCGGGCCGCGCTTGCCGGCTGCTGCGGCTGCTGGTCCTTCATCAGAACCTCGACATCGGTGTTCTTGCCGGCAACGACGGTGAAATCGCGCTGGTAGATCTTGTCCTTGTTGCGGGCAACGGCCGAATATTCGCCTTCCGCAAGCACCATGGTCGGGAAGGCGCTGACGCTTTCGCCGACGCTGTCGCCGGCTGCCGTCAGAATCGACCAGGCCGTATCGGCGATCGCCTCACCGCCGGCTTCGGAGACCAGCTTGAAAGTGATCTGGGCGGCGCGGTGCTGGATCGTCGCCTCGGTCAGTTTGCCGGCCTCGACCTGGATGTCGGCGCGGATCACGGCATTGACGTTGCCGTATTCTGAAACGATGTGATAGGTGCCGGCATTGAGGCGCACGACCGTGTTCGGCGAGACGTCGGCCACGACGAGGCCGCGCTCGCCATCGTCGCGCACTTCCGAGGAATAGATCGAGAAGCTGAGCTCATCGGGTCGGATGCGGGCATCCGTGCCGGAAACGGCATTGAGTAGCAGGCCGCCGGCATCGAGCACCATCACCTGCTTGTCGACCTCGCCGTCGGCCGGTACCGTCAGCTTCTTGGTGACGCCGGCGCGGCCGAAGGAGACATTGACGAAATAGTCGCCCGGAGCGAGCTGGAACGCGGCGGGCCCGCCCTTGGCGCTGGCGATCAGCGGCAGCTTGCCGTCGGTTCCGGCGATCGGGCTGAAGACGTACCAGGACAGACCATCCTCGACCGGCGTGCCGTCAGCCGTCAGCTTGGCTTCCATCGCGACGTCGCGCAGCTTGGCGGCTTCAGGGGCGGTGCCGGGCGCGATGAAAGCGTTGAGCTTCGGCATCTTCGGCGTCGATTCGATCTGCTTGAAGTCCTTGAAAGCGTCCTGCGCGCCGGCGCCGAGGGGCGTCACGACCATCAGGACGATGGCGAGGCCGAGGCGTGCAAAAGGCGAAATGCCAAACATCTGTTTCGTGAACCGATTGACTTCTGAAATCGCAAAGGCCACTTCAAGACCAACGCGATGGCAAATTCAAGACCCACGCTTTGCAGCAGCATAAAAATGAAAGTTTCTCCCGCATGAAATCCGACATCAAGCTGATCGACTATCTCGCCGTGCGCCGCTCCATCCCTGCTTTCCAGATGTGCGAACCTGGCCCCGAGAAGGCCGAAATCGAGGAAATCCTGCGTCTCGCCTCGCGTGTTCCCGATCACGGCAAGATCGCGCCGTGGCGCTTTATCGTCTTTCGCGGGCAGGAACGCGTCCGCCTCGGCGAGGCGCTGCTGAAGCTGGCGCTCGAGACGAAACCCGACCTTTCCGAAGAGATGATCCAGGTCGAGCGCACCCGCTTCACCCGCGCGCCTGTGGTCGTGGCAGTCGTCAGCAAGGCGGGGCCGCACATCAAGATCCCGGAATGGGAGCAGCTGATGTCGGCCGGCGCCCTCTGCCTCAACGTCATCCTGTCGGCCAATGCTCATGGTTACGTTGCCAACTGGCTGACGGAGTGGTTCGCCTATGACGAGCGCGCCTATCCGCTGCTTGGCGTCGGATCCGATGAAAAGGTGGCGGGGTTCATCCATATCGGCTCGACGACATTTCCGGCAATCGAGCGGCCGCGCCCGGAGCTTGCCGATACCGTCACCTGGGTCGGCGGAGAGGATTGATGTTCTACACGACCGACAGCAACCGCCATGGGCTGGCGCATGATCCCTTCAAGGCAATCGTGTCGCCGCGGCCGATCGGCTGGATCGGCAGCAAGGGCAGGGACGGTTCGATCAATCTCGCGCCCTATTCCTTCTTCAACGCCGTCGCCGACCGGCCGAAGCTGGTGATGTTTTCTTCCGCCGGGCGCAAACACAGCCAGCGCAACGCGGCCGAGACCGGCGTCTTCACCTGCAATTTCGTCAGCCGCGATCTCGCCGAAAAGATGAACCTCTCTTCGGCCGCACTGCCCTACGGCGAGAGCGAATTCGGCTTCGCCGGGCTGACGGCCAAGCAGGCCGAACTCATCGATGCCCCCTATGTCGGCGAGGCTTTCGCGGTGCTCGAATGCAGGGTCACCGAGATCATCGAGCCGAAGACGCTGTCGGGTGCGCCGTCCGAAAATGTCATGGTGTTCGGCGAGGTCATCGGCATCCGCATCGACGAGGCGATTGTCAGGGACGGCCGCCTCGACATGTCGATCGCACGGCCTGTGGCCCGCATGGGCTACATGGATTACAGCGAGGGCAGCGATGTCTTCGAGATGCTTCGGCCGCAGGTCGATCGCTGACGCGAAGGCATACAAAGGCTTAAGAAATATGGTGAACGAATCTTAAACCTTTTGCCGCTACGGTCGCAGCAATGAAAGGAACGCGAGGGAATCGCGTTCAAGTGCTGGGGCGTCGCGTGATCGTAGAAGCTTTCCTTCGTTGGATTGAAACGGCCAAGACCGGCGATCGGGCCCGGGCCGCGAACGCACTCGGTCGAGCCTATCTGCAATCTCGGATGAGCGCGGAGGAGCGGGCGGCGGCCGAGATGGCGATGACCTTCCTGCTCGACGATCCGTCGCCGCGCGTGCGGCTGGCACTTGCCGAGGCGGTCGCCTGGTCGCCCGACGCGCCGCGCAGCCTGGTCCTTTCGCTTGCCGCAGATCAGCCTGAGATCGCCTGCCACGCCGTAACCTGTTCGCCGCTTCTGACCGATGCTGATCTCGTCGATCTCGCCGCACGCGGCAATGGCGCAACCCGGATGCTGATCGCTGCGAGGGCGCGCGTGACGCGGCCGGTGTCGGCCGCCCTTGCCGAGGTCGGCGATGAAGAGGAGCTGCTCTGCCTGCTCGAGAATGAGGGCGCTGTCATTTCCAGCCTTTCGTTGAAGCGCATCGCCGAACGGCTCGGTGGCTGCTGCGATATCCGTAATCTGCTTCTCGAACGCAGTGATCTTCCGGCCGACGCCCGCCAGCTGCTCACCCAGCATGTCAGCAATGCGCTGATCGGTCTGCCGCTCGCCCAAGCGGCGATCGGGCTGCAGCGGCTGCAGCGGATCAGCCGCGAGGCGACGGAAGCGGCGATCGTATCGATCGCCGGCGATATAGCCCCGCGGGAGATACCCGACCTCGTCGAACATTTGCGCCTCAACGGCCGCCTGACGCCGTCCTTCCTGATGCATGCCCTCTGCTCGGGCAAGGTGGACTTCTTCGCCGGAGCGATCGTCGATCTGACCGGCTGCGGTGAGCGCCGCGTGCGTGCGATCCTGGCGACGGGGCGCATGCATGCAGTGCGCGCGCTTTATGAATCCGCCGGTCTGCCGAGGGATATCAGCGTGATCTTCGTGGAGGCGACGCTTTTGTGGCGCGAGGCGGCCCGCAAGGCGCCCGGCAGCGTGCTCGGCACGGTCTGCGGTCGACTTCTCGAAAAATTCCGCCGTCACGACGGCGCACATGGCGCGGTCGGCGAACTGCTCGATATGGTGGAGAAGCTGCACGTCGCCGAACAGCGGCAATCAGCGCGCGTCTATGCCGCGCTAGCCGCGGCCTAAAGCGCATCGTGATCTTTCAGATTCGCTCCTTGCGCTTTAGCTCTTGGTTTTCACGCATGTCGTTGCCGAAAACCGCGCACTTTTGCTCGACATGCTTTAATCGGCTATCCGTGTCACCACCCAGGAATAGCTCGCGGATACGAAGTGCACCGGTTTGGAGAGCGTTTCCTTGAAGTCCTGGCCCGAGGGAAGGTGTGCGCGGACCTGGCCGGCGATATTTTCAGCGAAGCTCGCCAGTTTTCCCACGGGTTCTTCGACAGGCTCGGGCGCAGGAATCGAGGCCGGCACGGGCGCCGACTTCGGCGGTTCGGCGGCGGCGAGAGCTTTCGGCGCCTCGCAGACCGCGATCACCGAGGGATAGCTGACATTGGCATAGGCCTTCAGCCGACGCTCGGCTTCGGCATCGCAGGCGGCGACCGTTTCCCAACGCTTGTCGACGGTCGCGACATAGCTGCACTGGCTGACGGAATCGTCGCAACCGAGAATCGTCATTGCGATGAGCACCGCTTGCATATTCTGCTTCCTTGGCTATTGAACCCGATATTGCCTTAGACGGCGCAATTCCAACCGAATGAAGGCAAGAGCATTAACTCTGCGTCACGTCGGGGAAAAATTGCGTCTCGCCAGCATCGGGAGTTTGCATGTCCGTCACCATCGCCCAGGAGCCGCCGCGGCAAGAGGGCATCATCCGCCTTCTCGATCTTTCCGATGCCTATGCGCAATCGCTCTATCCGGCCGAGAGCAATCATCTGGTGGATCTTTCTCTCCTGGAAAAGCCCTCAGTGAGTTTCTTCGTCGCGCGCAACCTTGGCGCAATCGTCGGATGCTGCGCATTGGTGGAGGCCGGCGACGGAACCGCAGAGATCAAGCGCATGTTCGTCGACCCGCAGGCGAGGGGACTGAGAATTGCCAGCGGCCTGATGAACGCGCTGGAGGCGGTCGCGAGGGAAAAGCGGCTGACGGCGATCCGTCTCGAAACCGGCATCTACCAGCCCGAGGCGATCGCTCTCTATCGCAAATACGGATATCGGGAGATCGAGGCCTTCGGCGCCTATCTGCCGGACCCGCTCAGCCTGTTCATGGAAAAACGGCTGGGATAGCGACGAGCGGCCCAGCTTCAGCCTTCGGCGACGCGGGAGATCGGCTTCGACGGTGGGGCCTGTTCGTCGATGACGATCTGCGGGCCCCGCTCGCCAGTGTCGGCGTTGCGGGCCTCGTGGATCCATTCGCGCCAGATGGCGACGATCAGCGCCATCAGCACCGGGCCGATGAAGAGGCCGAGGAAGCCCATCGTCTTGACGCCGCCGACAAGGCCGAAGAAGGTCGGCAGGAAGGGCAGCTTGATCGGACCGCCGACGAGCTTCGGCCGCAGTGTCTTGTCGACGATGAAGAGCTCGACCGTGCCCCAGACGAAGAGGCCGACGCCGGCAACATGCGAGCCGCTCGCCAGGAGATAGATCGAGACCAGCGTGAACGAGAGCGGCGCACCGCCTGGTATCAGCGCCATCACGCCCGTCAGCACGCCGAGCGTCACCGGCGACGGCACGCCAGCGATCCAATAGGCAAGGCCGAGTACGATGCCCTCGCCGATCGCAATCAGCGTCATACCCATGACGGTGGAGCTGATTGTCGCCGGCACGACCCGGGAAATGCGTTCCCAGCGGTTCGGCAGGATGCGCTCGCCGAGCATGTCGAGCTGCTTGGAGAAGGAGAAGCCGTCGCGATAGACGAAGAACAGCGCGATCAGCATGAAGAGCAGCGTCAGCAGAAGATGGAAGGCGCCACCGCCGGCCGCCAGGACGGCACGATAGATATTGCCGATGTGGGCGCCGCTGACCGCCTGGATGAGCTCGCCGAGCGCGCCCGGGCTGCCGATATACTTTGTCCAAAGCTCATCGAGATAGGGGCCGGCAAACGGCAAGGCGGCGATCCAGCCGGGTGTCGAGGCGCCTGAACGGTTGGCGTGGATAGCCCAGGCGAGCCAGGTGCGCACTTCGCCCGTCGTATAGGTGGCCGCAAATCCGATCGGAATGACCAGAAAGGTGACGATCATGATGATGGCGATGGTCGCAGCGATCGTCGTATTGCCGCCGACACGGGCAAGAAGCTTGCGGTAGAGCGGCCAGCTGGCGAAGCCGATAACGAGAGCGGCCAGCACCGGCACGAGGAAGCCGTAGAAGAAATAGACGCCGGCGGCGACGATCAGCACCAGCAGCCAGCGCGCCGCGGAGATGGAGGGGATCAGCGGCGTGCGTGTCGGCGCCGACGAGCCCAGCCATCGCGGTTCATGATTGCTTCTCTGACGGTCAAACACACCCACGCGCGCCTCTTCTTATTCTTGTCTTCTGGTTATGGGCTATGAACCCGGCGGTTTCAAGGTGCGCGCCGTGAAAGCGTATACAAAGCGTCGCTATTCAGCCGCCAGTGCCGATGTCTTACTGTTGCGGACGACGCAAAATCTTGAAGGCGTAGAATTGCGTCTTCTGCGCGGCCGAGAAATTGTTGTCCGAGCCGAGAATGAGGACATCGGTGCCATCCTTGGCCTTGCCCAGCGACATGGCCTCGATATTGTCGGGGACAAGGCCGATGGCTCTGAGATCGAGGATCTGGCTCTTGCGAACCGGGACGACACGCTGGTCGTTCTTGGCGAGCGAGGCGATGGCGGAAATGTCGGTCGCATCGGCGAGATCCATCATCATGATCTTGATGTTATTGCCGACGCCTTCGGCATAGCTTCGCTCGGCGGCGAGCAGGCGGTGATCGTCGAGAGCGAGCATTTCCGACATGCCGTTGTCGTTGCCGCCGTCGGCCTTGGCGGCGGCCTGCGGAATCGGCGAGACCGGGTAAACATATTGCGCCTTCGGCTCGCCGGTTGCGCCGTCATAACGGATGATGCGCGACAGGCTGCCCGTGGTCAGCGACGGCTTCGGGCCGTCCTGGTAAAGGGCGGCTTCGACGCCGACGAAAACGTCGCCCGAGGGTGCGATGGCGAGATCCTCGAAGGCGAGATTGTCGCGGATGCCGGCGGACTTGTCGATGGTCGGCGCAAAACCTTCCGGCAGCTTGAATTCGCGCAGGAACGACCCGTCCGGCGCGGCGACGCGGATGAACGGCGGCAACAGCACCTTGGCGTCGCCCTCGCTGCCCCAATAGATGCCGTCCTTGCCGAAACGGATCGATTCCGGATCGACGGTTTTTGCCGCGAAAGGCTCGCCATTCTTGTCCTTCAGCGTCACATGCTTGACGATGGAAACAGCCTTCAGGCCGGACGCGTCGACATTGACGTCGAGTTCATAGAAGCGGGCCGGGGCCTTGTCCGAGCGATCGTCGCTGATGGCCAAATAGTGGCCGGTGGCGGCATCGAAATCGAGGCCGGAAATGCCGCCGAATTCGACGCCGTTTTCCATTTGGCCGGTCGCGATGACAAATTCACCGAGATAGGAGAGCGAAATGCCGGCGGCGCAATCGCCGAAGGGGCAGGCGGTCTCGAAGGTGGCGCCGATATCGGTGGCGCTAGCAGTGACGGTGCTGGACAGGAGAACGAAAGCGGCAGTCGCGAGAAAACGCTTGGTCATGGCAAATATCCGGCAAAGGTTGAAAAGGTTCGAACGCAGGCGTTCCGCCCCGGGGAGGGAACGCGCCGACCGCTTCATGCGCCGGTTATTTGACGGAGCTGTTACGGTTCTTCGTCAGTTCCGTGAAATCGCGAATGCTAAAATGAGGGCGCGCCGAGCGGGTCGGCGCGCTCCAGGCCTGCTTAAATATCGAGGTTTTCGGCGAAGGCGGCGCGCTCCTGGATGAAGCGGAAGCGGGCCTCGGGCTTGGTGCCCATGAGATCGTCGACGGCACTGCGTGTGCCCTCGAAATCCACCTCGTCGATCAGCACCCGGAGCAGGGTGCGCTTGGACGGGTCCATGGTGGTTTCCTTGAGCTGGGCAGGCATCATTTCGCCGAGGCCTTTGAAGCGGCTGATCTCGACCTTGGCCTTGCCCTTGAATTCCGTCTGCATCAGTTCGGCGCGATGATTGTCGTCGCGAGCATAGGCGGATTTCGCCCCCTGCGTGATCTTGTAGAGCGGCGGAACGGCGAGGAAGAGGTGACCGCCGCGCACCAGCTCCGGCATCTCCTGATAAAAGAAGGTGATGAGCAGCGAAGCAATGTGGGCGCCGTCGACGTCGGCATCGGTCATGACGATGATGCGCTCGTAGCGCAGATCTTCCTGACGATACTTCGCGCGGGTGCCGCAGCCGAGCGCCTGGATGAGATCGGCGAGCTGCTGATTGGCGCCGAATTTCTCGCGGCCGGCGCTGGCGACGTTAAGGATCTTGCCGCGCAGCGGCAGGATCGCCTGGTTGGCGCGGTTGCGCGCCTGCTTGGCCGAACCGCCTGCCGAGTCACCCTCGACGATGAAAAGTTCGGCGCCTTCGGCGGTATTCTGCGAGCAGTCGGCGAGCTTGCCGGGCAGGCGCAGCTTGCGCACTGCGGTCTTGCGGTTGACTTCCTTTTCCTTGCGGCGGCGCAGACGCTCCTCGGCGCGCTCGATCACCCAATCGAGCAGCTTGGCCGCCTCGTTCGGATTGTCGGCGAGATAGTGATCGAAGGGGTCGCGCAGCGCGTTCTCGACGATGCGCTGGGCCTCGACGGTCGCCAGCTTGTCCTTGGTCTGACCGACAAATTCCGGCTCGCGGATGAAGACCGACAGCATGCCGACGGCCGAGATCATCACGTCGTCGGTGGTGATCTGCGCGGCGCGCTTGTTCTGCGTCAGCTCGGCATAGGCTTTCAGCCCCTTGGTCAGCGCGATGCGCAGGCCGGCCTCATGCGTGCCGCCTTCGGGGGTCGGGATGGTGTTGCAATAGGAATGCACCTGCGGGTCGCCGCCATACCAGGTGATCGCCCATTCCATCGAGCCGTGGCCGCTGGCTTTCTCGGTCTTGCCGGCAAAGATTTCGCGGGTGACGGTGAACTCCTTGCCCATCGTCGCCTGGAGATAGTCCTTCAGGCCGCCGGGGAAGTGGAAGACCGCCTTGTCGGGCACCTCCGAGCCTTCCGGCAGAACGCCGGCGTCGCAGCTCCAGCGAATCTCGACGCCGCCGAACAAATAGGCCTTTGAGCGCGCCATGCGAAAGACGCGGGCGGCGTCGAACTTCATATGCTCGCCGAAGATCTGGGCGTCGGGATGGAAGCGCACGCGGGTGCCGCGGCGATTGTGGACGTCGCCCAATTCCTCGAGCCCGCCTTGCGGCAGACCGCGGGAGAAGCGCTGGCGATAGAGCTTGCGGTTGCGCGCCACCTCGACCTCGAGGAAGTCGGACAGCGCGTTGACGACCGAGACGCCTACGCCGTGCAGACCGCCCGATGTCTCGTAGGCCTTGCCGTCGAATTTGCCGCCCGCATGCAGCTTGGTCATGATGACTTCGAGCGTCGATTTGCCCGGCACCTGCGGATGGTTCTCGACCGGAATGCCGCGGCCGTTGTCGGTGACGGTGAGATAGCCCTGCAGATCGAGATGCACCTCGATGAAATTGGCGTGTCCGGCAACCGCTTCGTCCATCGCATTGTCGATGACTTCGGCAAAGAGGTGATGCAGTGCCTTTTCGTCGGTGCCGCCGATATACATGCCCGGGCGCATGCGCACCGGTTCGAGGCCTTCGAGGACGCGGATCGACGAGGCGCCGTATTCGTCCGAATTCGATCCGGCGGGCGCCGGGCGCGCAGAGGCGGCGGGCGGTGTCGCGGTGGCGGGTGCTGGCCGTTCGGCCGCAGCCGCAGGCTTCTGCGCCTCCTCGCGTTTTTCAGAAAGGGGCAGTCCGGAAAAAAGGTCGTTGCTATCGTCCATGGAGCCGTTCAGATCTTCATCCTGTCTTGGGCTTGCATCCGCCGCCGACCCAAAATCACCGCATTTCATGCCACGTTTGCGAATCAGGCAGATTCTGCCAGAAAGCACCTCTATACGCGACACCGCCAATTTGGGCGGAGTTTGACACATGATTTGCGTTGCCGGGCGCGGAATGGCAAGCGGCGGCAGGCTTCAGGAAACCATCCGCATGCGAATGTCCACAAGTGATTGCACTGTTATATCCGCAATTGCGGCGTTTTTCCTATCCGCGGCCATGCTGTCATCAGGCGGGCCGGCGCAGGCGGCCGGCGCGCTGGCGCCCTTCAAGGACGAACTGTTCTCCAAGCAGACCATTCTGCAGACGGGCGACGACGGTGCTTTCGAGGTCGTCGATTACGACGAGATGCGCGATATCAACGGCCGCGACCAGGTGCCGCAAAAGCGGGTGCAGCAGAAATATGTGTCGCTCGGCATCCGCAAGGCCCAGGCGGACGAAACGCTCTCCCTCGACGGTATCAACCTCGATGTCACCAGGGTGGGACCGGCGCAAAATGCCGCCTTCACGGTGATCTTCATCCATGGCCGCGACGGCGACCGCCGGCTCGGGGCCAACGATTACAGTTTCGGCGGCAATTTCAACCGGCTAAAGAACCTCGCTGCCGGCAATGGCGGCGTCTACTATTCGCCGACGGTCAAGAGCTTCGACAGCAACGGCGTTGCCGCCATTGCCGGCCTCATCCGCTATGCCAGCGCTCAATCGCCTGGCCGGCCGGTCATCCTGTCCTGCGCCTCGATGGGCAGCCAGGTCTGCTGGGGCATTGCCCGCGATGAGGCCAGCGTCCAGCGGCTGAAGGGCATGCTGATCATGAGCGGCGTCACCGATCCCGATTTCACCAAAAGCGCCTTCTACAAGGCGAAGCTGCCGCTCTGGTTCGCGCATGGCAGCCGTGATCCGGTCTATGCCGCCGGCGACCAGCAGGCGCTGTTCGAAAAACTGCACAAGGCGAAATATCCGGCGCGCTTCACGCTGTTTCAGACCGGCAATCACGGAACGCCGATCCGGATGGTCGACTGGCGCAGGGTATTGAACTGGATTCTTGCGACCTAACGGCAAAATTTGCCTAGGATCGCCGAGATTCCCCTTACGCCAGGGGCATGATGCTTTTCTTTGCCGCAAGCTTTTGATATGGCCGCAGGCATAAGCAGATTAGGGAAGGCCGGCATGACACCTGACGTGCGCCCGCTCGTGGCGGGAAATTGGAAAATGAACGGCACGCGTGCCTCTCTGGATCAGATCAAGGCGATCGCCGAAGGTGTTCGCCCGCCGCTCGCCGATAAGGTCGAGGCGCTGATCTGCCCGCCGGCGACGCTGCTCTATGTAGCGACCGCGCTTTGCACCGACAGCCCGCTTTCGATCGGCGCGCAGGACTGCCATCAAAAGGCGTCCGGGGCGCATACCGGCGACATCTCGGCCGAAATGATCGCCGACAGTTTCGGCACCTATGTGATCGTCGGCCATTCCGAACGCCGCACCGACCACGCCGAAACGGACCATCTGGTGCGCGCCAAGGCGGAGGCTGCCTTTGCCGCCGGGCTGACGGCGATCATCTGCATCGGCGAGACGGCGGACGAACGCCGCGCCGGTCAGGCGCTCGACATCATCAAGCGCCAGCTTTCGGCCTCCGTTCCCGACGGCGCAACCGCCGAAAACACTGTCATCGCCTATGAGCCGATCTGGGCGATCGGTACCGGGGTCACGCCGACATCGAGCGACGTGGAAAAGGCGCATGCCTTCATGCGCGCCGAAATGGCGGCGCGCTTCGGCGAAGAGGGCCGCAAGATGCGCCTTCTCTATGGCGGATCGGTCAAACCGGCCAATGCCGGCGAACTGATGGGCATTGCCAATGTCGACGGCGCGCTGATCGGCGGCGCGAGCTTGAAAGCCGCCGACTTCCTCGCCATCTACCGGGCCTACGAGGCGCTGCTCGCCTGAGGCATTGTTCATTGCTTGGTTTATTCCTGGCCGAAGGGCTTGGAATAGGCGAGAGCCTCATGTAAAGAGCCGCCAGAATTCTTACTTATGTCCGTCTCCAGACGGGCAGGACTGGACCCATGCAGACAGTATTGATTGTCATCCATCTCATGATCGTGCTCGCCCTCGTCGGCGTCGTGCTCATTCAGCGCTCGGAAGGCGGCGGCCTCGGCATCGGCGGCGGTTCGGGCTTCATGTCGGCCCGTGGCACGGCCAATGCGCTGACGCGGACGACCGCGATCCTTGCCACGCTGTTCTTTCTGACGTCGCTCGGCCTCGGCATACTGACGCGTTACGAGGGCCGTCCAAGCGACATCCTCAACCGCATCCCAGCCACGAGCGGCCAGGGCAACGGCATTCTCGATTCGCTCGGCGGCGGCGCACAGGCTCCGGCCAACCAGCCGGCCGGCAACGGGGTTCCGAGCAGCGGCGCCGCCGCGCCCGCTCCGGCCGCACAAACTCCGGCAGCCCAGGCCCCGGCGGCCAGCGCGCCTTCAACGGATGCGCCGGCAGCAACCGCTCCGTCAACGACTGCCCCGGCAACGCCAGCAGCTCCGGCCGCGCCGGCGCCGGCTCAGCCCTCCGGCGTCCCGACGGGACAGTAAACCGGTCTTCGACATAAACCGCCGGCAGGCCCTCGGGTCTGCCGGTTTTCTTTTGTTCAGATTCCGCGTCAGGCTTCGAAAGTTCTGGAAAAGAATTTTTGGGCTGGTGGAATCGATTTTGAAAAGGTATCCGGTGAATCCCATGGCGCGATACGTATTCATCACTGGCGGCGTGGTTTCCTCCCTCGGAAAAGGAATCGCGGCCGCGGCTCTCGGAGCCTTGCTGCAGGCTCGTGGTTATCGGGTCCGGCTTCGCAAACTCGATCCCTATCTGAACGTGGATCCGGGCACGATGAGCCCGACCCAGCACGGCGAGGTCTTCGTCACCGACGACGGCGCGGAAACCGATCTCGATCTCGGTCACTACGAGCGCTTCACCGGGCGTTCGGCAACCAAGACCGACAACATCACCACCGGTCGCATCTACAAGAACATCATCGACAAGGAACGGCGCGGCGACTATCTCGGCGCGACGGTGCAGGTCATTCCGCACGTCACCAACGAGATCAAGGATTTCGTCACCGAGGGCAATAAAGACTACGATTTCGTCATCTGCGAGATCGGCGGCACGGTCGGCGACATCGAGGCGATGCCGTTCATGGAGGCGATCCGCCAGCTCGGCAACGACCTGCCGCGCGGCACCGCCGTCTACGTCCATCTGACGCTGATGCCCTATATTCCGGCGGCCGGCGAACTGAAGACCAAGCCGACCCAGCACTCCGTGAAGGAACTGCAGGCGCTCGGCATTCATCCCGATATCCTGCTGGTGCGCGCCGATCGCGAAATTCCGGAAGCCGAGCGCCGCAAACTCTCGCTGTTCTGCAATGTTCGCCCGTCCGCCGTCATCCAGGCGCTCGATGTCGCCAATATCTACGACGTGCCGATGGCCTACCACAAGGAAGGCCTCGACGACGAAGTGCTCGCCGCCTTCGGCATCGAGCCGGCGCCGAAGCCGCGCCTCGACCAGTGGGAAGAGGTCTGCAATCGCATCCGCACGCCGGAAGGCGAAGTGACGATCGCGATCGTCGGCAAATATACCGGCCTCAAGGATGCCTATAAATCGTTGATCGAGGCGCTGCATCATGGCGGCATCGCCAATCGCGTCAAGGTCAAGCTCGAATGGATCGAGTCTGAGGTCTTCGAGAAGGAAGATCCGGCACCCTATCTGGAAAAGGTGCATGGCATCCTCGTGCCGGGCGGCTTCGGCGAGCGTGGCTCCGAAGGCAAGATTCATGCGGCGCGTTTTGCTCGCGAGCGCAAGGTGCCGTATTTCGGCATCTGCTTCGGCATGCAGATGGCCGTTATCGAGGCGGCGCGTAATCTCGCCGACGTGCCGGATGCTTCATCGACCGAGTTCGGCCCTGCGAAAGAGCCGGTGGTCGGCCTGATGACCGAATGGGTCAAGGGCAACGAGTTGCAGAAGCGCACCGCGGCCGGCGATCTCGGCGGCACGATGCGGCTCGGCGCCTACAAGGCCGCGCTGAAGAAGGGCACGAAGATCTCGGAAATCTACGGTTCGACCGATATTTCCGAACGTCATCGCCACCGCTACGAGGTCAATATCGACTACAAGGACCGGCTCGAGAGCTGCGGCCTCGTTTTCTCCGGCATGTCGCCGGATGGCGTTCTGCCGGAGACGATCGAATATCCCGATCACCCCTGGTTCATCGGCGTGCAGTATCATCCCGAATTGAAGAGCCGCCCGCTCGACCCGCATCCGCTGTTTGCGAGCTTCATCGAAGCAGCAACGGAACAGAGCCGTCTCGTTTGACGAGCGCGGCACCAGATCGCGCGATTTTGCGCGATCTGGATCGGATCCGGAGATCCTGCCGGATCAGCCTTCATGCAGCCGCCGGCAACGGCCCAATATAGACCGAACGCGGGCGAATCAGCCGCCCGTCGAGCGCCTGTTCGCGCGCATGCGCCAGCCAACCGACCGTGCGGCCGATTGCGAACACGCCGGTAAAGGCTTGCCGCGGGAAGCCGAGCGCTTCGAGCAGCAGCGCAGTATAGAATTCGACATTGACGTCGAGTGGCCGATCCGGCTTGCGCGCCTTCAGGATTGCCAACGCAGCGTCCTCCACTGCTTCGGCCAGCGCGCCGCGGGCGCTGTCCACCTGTCCCGAAGCGATCAGCGGCTTTAGCGCGCCTTTCAGCGCATCGGCGCGCGGATCGCGCACGCGGTAGACGCGGTGGCCGAAGCCCATCAGCCTTTCGCCGCGATCAAGCGCTTCGCCAAGCCAACGGCCGGCATTCTCCGCCGTTCCCACGGCATCCAGCATGTCGAGGACAGGTCCGGGCGCGCCGCCATGCAGCGGTCCTTTCAGCGCGCTCAGCGCCGCCAGCACGGAAGAGGTGAGGCCGGCCTGTGTCGAGGCGATGACCCGCGATGCGAAGGTCGAGGCGTTGAGGCCGTGGTCTGAGATCGTGACGAGATAGGTATCGAGCGCCGCGACCTGCTCCTTGCTCGGCAATTTTCCGGTCAGCATGCGCAGGATATCGGCCGCCTGCGACAGCGCAACGTCGGGCGCGATCGGTTTTTGGTCGCGCTGCAGCCTGAGAATCGCGGGCAGGAAGACTGCGGGCGCTGCCAGAAGGGCGAGCGCCGTGTCGAAATCGTCGCCATCGGGCAACCGGGCGATTAGCGCCCGCATCGCATCGACCGGCGGCAGTGCGAGCAGGGCGGCGTCGGCGGCCTCGATGTGGACGAAGACGTTCGTTCGCGCTTGCGCCAGCCAGCCGCGCAATTCCGCTTGATCGAAGCTCCGCTCCATCAGGCCATCGAGCAAGAGGGCGGCAACGCCCTCATAGGTCCCGCCCGCGACGAGATGATCCAGCGATACGCCGCGGATGATCAGCCGCCCCGCTTCGCCATCGACATCCGAGAGCTGCGTCTCGGCGGCGATGACGTCTTCCAAGCCGTTTTTCATATTGTTTCTCCTTTACGATAAGGATGATCCGACCTAGTCTCATTGACGTCAATCTTGATGCAATTGATCAATATGAGGCTCCGATGCCGTGGCTGACCGCCGAGGAGGCGCTGCAGGCGCTGAAGACCAAGCCGCAGACGCTTTACGCCAATGTCAGCCGCGGGCGCATCCGCGCCAAGCCCGATCCCGCCGATCCGCGCCGCAGCCTTTACCAGGCGGCCGACGTGCAGCGACTGGCCGAACGCCATGCCGGCCGCCGCAAGGCCGAAACGGTTGCTGCCGAGTCGATCCGCTGGGGCGACCCGATTCTCTCCTCGGCGATTTCCACCATCATCGCGGGACGGCTTTTCTATCGCGGACGGGATGCCGCCGAGTTCGCCGAGGCGGCGACGCTGGAGCAGACGGCGGCGCTGCTGTGGAATGGCGCGGAAACATTGTTCTCGGGTACAGGCTCCGGAAATGCCCCGCCGTCGCTTCAGGCTGCGTTCCTGGCGCTGGCAGATCGGGTAACGGCGGATCTGCCATCGATCGGCCGATCGCAAGCAGCGCTACGGCGCGAGGCGCACGGCGTGCTCTCGACCATTGCCGATGCGCTGGCGCCGGGGCCGGCGGACCAGCCGCTGCATCTGCGGCTGGCGGCAAGCTGGGAACGGCCGGATGCCGCCGACTGCCTGCGCCGGGCGCTGGTATTGCTTGCCGATCACGAACTCAACGCCTCGGCCTTTGCGGCGCGGGTCACTGCCTCGGCAGGTGCCGCCTTGTCGGCTGCCGTGCTCTCGGGTCTCGCGACGCTGACGGGGCCGCTGCACGGCGCCGCCTGGCAAGGCGTCGACGCCCTGATCGAGTCATCTTCGGCGCTCGGCGCGGAGCAGGCGATCCGCCGCTCGCTTGTCCAGGGAAATCACCTCTCGGCCTTCGGCCACCCGCTCTACCCCGATGGCGATATCAGGGCTTTGGCGCTGCTTTCGCACTTTTCCCTGTCGCCGCAATTTGCCGAGCTTCGGGAAACGGGCGAGGAGATGGTCGGCGAGAAGGTCAATGTCGATTTCGCGCTTTCCGCCATGGCCGCCGCCTTCGATCTGCCGCGAGAGGCGCCGATCATTATTTTTTCGCTTGCCCGTTCCACCGGCTGGCTGGCGCATGCGATGGAGCAGATCGAAAGCGGAGAGTTGATCCGGCCGCGTGCGCGTTATGCCGGGCCGGCGCCGCAGATGAAAAGCGGTGCCTGAGAATTCGCCGGCAGTCTCACCGGTCTGCTTTTTCGCCTAGGGAAATATCGGAATTCGGCTATCATGCCTGATATGGAAGAAGACGGTTGGCGGGCGCTTTCGCAGAAGTTGTTCCGCACGGTCACGGGGGCTTTCCATGCATACGACGATTCGCAACCTGTTTGTCGCCGCGCTGGCTGCCGGCCTCGTTCCGCATGAGGCGGCCTTGGCGCAGTCTGCGGGCTGCGCGATATCACGTGACGCCGGCGCCCGTCAGGTGCTGAGCTGCCCCGGCGGAGTCAAGGTGACGGCAGAGGCCGGTGCGTCTTTCCGCCTTTCCGATCGCAACCATGACGGCAGTCCCGATTCAGCGTCTCTGCGGCGCAAGGCCATTCTCGTCGATGTCGACAGCAGTCAGCACACAGGTGGCTTCCAGGTGGTGACGCCGCAGGCAATTGCTGCCGTGCGCGGTACGCAATGGGCGGTCGACGTCGCAGGCGGCAAGACCTCGGTGCTGGTGGTCAGGGGCAGCGTGGCTGTCCGTCGGCCGGCCGGCGAGCCTGTGGTACTGTCGCCGGGCGAGGGCGTCGATGTGTCCAGCTCAACCGAACCTCTTGTCGTGCGCCGCTGGCCGGCACCGCGCATCGCTGCCCTTCTTGCCCGCCTCGGCCAATAATATCATGAGCCATCGTCTGTTGACCGTGATCGCGCTGCTGTTCGCCGGTCTCTGGGGCGCGGCGCTCGGTTATCTCAATCTCAACGGCGAGGTCGGCCTTCTCGACCGGATGGAGGCGACGCTTGCGGATATCCGCAGCCTCGTCGTCGGGGCAAGAGAGCCGCCGCCTGTCGTGTCGATCGTCGCGATCGATGACCGCACTGCCGCCGCCCACGGCTATCCGCTCGACCGGGTCACGCTTGCCCGCCTTGTCGGCGCGATCGCTGCGGGCAAGCCGAAAGCTCTGGCGCTCGACATTCTGCTCGTCGATCCCGGACCGGAGGAGGGTGATGCAGCGCTGACCGCCGCCTTGCGCCAGGGGCCAACCGTCATCGCGGGCGCGGCCACCTTTGCGCGAAGCAGGCAGCGGGTCACCGATGCCGCCGAGGATCCGTTGGCCGCCATCCCCGAGGCAAGCCAGCTTCTGCTGCCGCTCCCGCGCTTTGCCGAAGCGGCCGCGGTCGGCATCGTCAATGTCGCCACCGATCAGACCGGTACGCCGCGTTTCATTCCGCTGATTTCGCGCAGCGCCGACCGGCTGGACCCGGCTTTTCCGCTGCGTGTCGCCTCGGTGGCGCTCGGCGCCGACCCCAGCATCGAGCGCGATGCCGTCACGCTCGGAGCACTGCGTATTCCCACGGATATCGGGCAGCGCCTGCCGGTGACCTTCTATGGCGGGCGCGGCAGGATCGCCACCTTCAGCGCCGCTGATGCGCTTGACGGCAAGCTGCCGGGGGCAGCGGTGGCAGACCGCATCGTCGTCATCGGTTCGACGGTCACCGGCGGCGGCGACGTCTTCCCGACGCCATTCGATCCCGTCATGCCCGGGGTCGAGGTGATGTCGACGGCAATCACCCATCTCGTCGCCAGCGACGGCATGGTGCGCGATCACAGGATGAGACTGATCGACGCCGCCACGGCCATTGGCCTGGCGCTTCTGCTCGTTTCGCTGGTGGCTTGGCGGCGGAGTGCCGCGGGTTACCTCATTATCGTGCTGGTTCTGGTGGTCTGGGCCATGCTCAATCTGTCGGCCTTTGCCCATGGCTATTGGCTGAGTGCGGCGCTGCCGATCGCCGCGGCGCTGCCGCCGGCATTGATGCTCGGTGCGGCCGAACTCTGGCTCGATCGCGGCCGCGCCCGCCATTTCGCCGAGCAGAGCGCCCTCTTGCAGCGCATCGAGGCTCCCGGCCTTGGCGAATGGTTGGCGCGCGATCCGAATTTCCTTGCCGCGCCGGTGCGCCAGAAGGCTGCCGTCATCTTCATCGATCTCTCGGGATTCACGGGTCTCAGCGAAAAGCTCGGACCGGTCAAGGTCAGCGAAGTGCTGAGCGGTTTCTTCGAAATCATCGACGAGGAGGCCCGCTCGCACGGTGGCGCCATCACCAGCTTCATGGGCGATGGGGCAATGATCCTGTTCGGCCTGCCGGAGCCGGCCGATGACGATGCCGCCCGTGCAGCCGCCTGCGCGGTCGGCCTCTGCGAGCGTACGCGGGCCTGGCTTGGCGCGCATGCGGGCTTTGCCGAAAAGAAGATCGGCTTCAAGGTTGGCGCCCATTGCGGCCCGATCGCTGCCTCGCGGCTTGGCACCGGCGATCGGCAGCAGATCACCGCGGCGGGCGACACGGTGAATGTCGGCGCCCGGCTGATGGAGGTCGCCGCCCGCAACGGTGTCGAGCTGGCGCTGAGCGCCGAAATCGTCCGCGCCGCAGGCACCGACAGCGTCCTGCTGAAGGCCGGCCGCATGGAGGGGCCGCTGGAAACGGAGCTGCGCGGCCGGGCAAGCCATATCGACGCCTGGCTGTGGCGCAGCCGCACGCTTTGACAATCGCTGCGGGAGCGGCTAGGAACGGCGCAAATATCCCGCCGGCTGGCTCCGGCCATGGCGCATTTCGCGCCTGACAGCTCCGAAAGATCGAACTCATGACAGAATTCAACGGCGTCGTTCCGGCGATCGCCAAGGCGTTGCAGAAGCGCGGTTACGCCGAACTCACCCCGGTGCAGAAGTCGATGCTCGATCCTGATCTTGCCGCGTCCGACGCTCTGGTCTCCGCCCAGACCGGTTCCGGCAAGACCGTCGCCTTCGGGCTGGCGCTGGCGCCGACGCTGCTTGAGGGCAGCGAACGCTTCGGCAATGCCGGTGCCCCGCTCGCCCTCGTCATCGCCCCGACCCGCGAGCTTGCGCTGCAGGTGAAACGCGAGCTCGAATGGCTTTACGAGATGACCGGCGCAGTGATCGCCAGCTGCGTCGGCGGCATGGATATCCGCAGCGAGCGCCGAGCGCTGGAACGCGGCGCCCATATCGTCGTCGGCACGCCCGGCCGGCTCTGCGACCATATCCGCCGCCGGGCGCTCGACATGTCGGATCTGAAGGCCGCCGTGCTCGACGAGGCCGACGAAATGCTCGATCTCGGCTTCCGCGAGGACCTGGAATTCATTCTCGATTCAGCCCCGGACGAGCGCCGGACTCTGATGTTTTCGGCAACCGTGCCGGCAGCGATCGCCAAGCTTGCCAAGAGCTATCAGCGCGATGCGGTGCGCATCAGCACTGCGGCCGAGGAAAAGCAGCATGTCGATATCGAATATCGCGCGCTGATGGTGGCCCCGAGCGACCGCGAGAACGCGATCATCAACGTGCTGCGTTATTACGAAGCGACCAACGCCATCGTCTTCTGTTCGACGCGTGCCGCCGTCAATCATCTGACCGCGCGCTTCAACAACCGCAATTTTTCGGTCGTGGCGCTTTCCGGCGAGCTGACGCAGAACGAACGCAGCCATGCGCTGCAGGCGATGCGCGACGGGCGCGCACGCGTCTGCATCGCAACCGACGTCGCCGCCCGCGGCATCGATCTGCCGGGCCTCGATCTCGTCATCCATGCCGACCTGCCGACCAATCCGGAAACGCTGCTGCATCGGAGCGGCCGCACCGGCCGGGCCGGGCGCAAAGGCATCAGCGCCATGATCGTGCCGCTGAATGCACGACGCAAGGCCGAGCGCCTGCTCGAGAATGCCGGTATTTCGGCCGCCTGGGCGCGGCCGCCCTCGGCCGAGGAAGTGAACGAGCGCGACGACGAGCGGCTGCTCGCCGATCCGATTTTTCACGACGCTCCGCAGGAGGAAGAGCAGGGGCTGGTGCAGCAGCTTCTCTCCAGCCACGGCGCCGAAAAGCTCGCCGCTGCCTTCCTGCGTCTCTATCGCACCAATCATTCGGCGCCGGAGGACCTGATCGAGGTCACCGTGCAGGACGGGGGCAGTCGCAAGCGCCGCGACAATGCCGTGTCTTATGAGCCGGCGCAGAAGGGACCGCGCGAGGATTTCGGCCCCAGCGTCTGGTTCTCCGTCTCGGTCGGGCGCAAGCAGAATGCCGAGCCGCGCTGGCTGATCCCGATGCTCTGCCGCAACGGCAACGTAACGAAGCGCGAGATCGGCGCGATCAAGATGCAGCCCGAGGAAACCTATGTCGAGATCGCCGTAGCAAGCGCGGATAGCTTCCAGGAGGCTCTCGGGCCGAACAAGACGCTCGAACGCGGCATCCGCGTCACCAGGCTTTCCGGCACGCCGGATTTCAGCCGCGCGGCGGCGCCGAAGCCCTATGCCGGCAAGTCGTCGCGTGACGAACGGCCGGGCGACGCCTTCCGCGACGAGCGGCCGAAAAAGAAGTTCGGCAAGGGGTCGGCCGGTGGTTATGCTGCAGCTGACAATGCCGGCCAGGAGCGACGCGACAGCAAGCCGTGGAGCAAGAAACCCGGCAAGCCCGGCTTCGATGGCCCGAAATCCGACAAGCCCAGATACGACAAGCCGAAATTCGAGGGCGGCAAATATGAGGGCAAAGGCAGCGCCGGAGCGAAGGGCAAGTTTTCCAAGAAGAAGCCCGGCTGATTGCGCCGGTAGCGGCGCCGAATTGGTGGATTTCATAATCGGAGGGATCAGACGGCGATGAAAAGCCCCGGCACGTCGCGTCTCGATCCGGCCGCCTTCATCCAGGCCAATCTGCCGATCTCGACGGTTCCGTCCATTCCCGAGATTCTGCTTCACACAGCGGGACCCGCGAGCGGGCTCTGGCGGCTCGCCGGCCGTGGCGAAACTGCTCCGCCACCTTACTGGGCCTATCCCTGGGCCGGTGGCGCCGTGCTTGCCCGCCATCTGCTCGATCGCCCGGAAGTGGTCGCCGGCCGCCGCGTCCTTGATCTCGGGGCCGGCTCCGGGCTCGTCGCCATCGCGGCAGCCAAGGCCGGGGCTGCCGCCGTGACGGCGATTGATGTCGATGCCAATGCCATCGCCGCAATCGGCCTTAACGCGACGCTCAACAGCGTGGACATCATTGCCGTCGCCGCCGATATCATCGCGGCACCACCGCCGAAGGAGCCTGATCTCCTCCTTGTCGGCGACCTGTTCTATGACCCCACACTTGCCGTGCGGGTGATGGCTTTCCTGCGACGTTGCCAGACCGCCGGCATCGAGGTGCTAGAGCGTATCTGGATTTAGTTGAATCGGAAGGGATTCCGTTTTTGGCTGTTTTGTGATTCAAGATGCTGGCTGGAGTGGAGGCCAGCATCGGATGACTCGACCTCTTTCAAATGATCTTCGCAAGC